>CAZSTS010000047.1:0-2553 GCA_964609965.1 uncultured Nitrospirales bacterium | reverse complement strand
CTAGGGACTCTCATCCCTCATTTTGGCCAATTACACAAAATTATTTACACTCCCGCGACAACCGGTGTTGTGACGTGTTTACATGATGACCTTGCAGATGACACAGAATACACGGCCTCCCTATCAGGCTTATCTGATGTGACAGATAGTTCTTCAACGTTTACAACAGGAACAGGTGTTACAGCAACGATTTCACCTACTGATGAGGGTGATGATCAATCAATATGTGCTACAATTACGGCTACGTTTACTGATACGATTACAGAGCCCACTGACTGGAGCACAGTCTTTACTGTCACAGCGGCAGAGAGCACGACGAATCTTTGTACAGCAACATCTGGTGACGATACAGGCTATAGTTGGGACGAGACCGGAGGCATTGTTACCTGTCTGCATGATGATCTTTCGAGCAACACAGAGTACACGGTTTCACTTTCAGATTTAACTAATGTTGTAGATAGCACCACGACTTTTACAACAGCAACAGCTGGTTATATGGTTTTTGTCACTTCTACGACCTCTACTGGCGATTTAGGTGGACTGACTGGTGCTGATACTATTTGCAATGCGAGAGCTGTGGCTGGTGGGCTTTCTGGAACTTATGCAGCCTGGCTATCAACTGATGCACCTACAAATGCAAAAGACCGAATAGTAGATGCAAAATATGTTAAGAATTATTGTCGCCAAACAATCGCGGATAATTTAACTGAACTTCTTTCTGGGACGCTTCAAACTGCTATTGATAGAGATGAATCTGGAAACCAGATCAGTGCAGCAGAAAATGTTTGGACTGGCACAGCATCAAATGGCACTGTTTGGGAAACAGATACTTGTGATTCTTATACGTGGGGCGCAGCAGGTCAGGACTCTATTGTGGGTTCGAGCAATGCCACAACAGGCTCATGGACAGACACAACTGGCAGTTTTCCTGATTGCGACGAGACTTTACGATTGTATTGTTTTCAGATTAGTGAGTAGGAATGAATCAAATTTTATTCAAAATCCCAGACAACGCGGCAACAAAGTCTTGTGGCCTATCAATAAAAGGCCAATGTCCTGAAGGCTCGATGTTTGTTGTTTGAATTTTTGCTCGTTGTAATAATTCGTGAGATATTTTGGAGATTCCTCCAGGAACACCCGCAATAAAATGTACAGGAATATCTAATTTAGACATGCGAACGGCTATTTGTTCGGTTTTAGATATTTCCACTAATTCTTCACTGTTTTTAAAATAAGCCCGAGGATCACATAGTTTTGTGCTTGTATAATAACCTCGGAGAGCTCGATCTTGTAGTCCTTGTTTGAAAAAACCGTTTCTCATCTCGTCAAAACCACCTGAAATGAATTTTTCGAATCCCATTTCAATAGCTTGTTTGCTATAAGTGCAATCTTCGAGTGAGAGGTTTCCATCTACATTGATGAATGCTCTAAGAAGTTCTGGATATTTTTCAGCAAAAAGAAGACCAATCACGCCGCCCATTGAATGTCCAATGAGAGTAATATCTTTTTCATTATTTTCTTTTAACCAAGTAGCTAAATGGTCAGATTGTTCCTGCAAGGAAAGAGGCTGGTTTTGCCATGGACTTCGTCCATAACCAGGTAGGTCGACAAGTAAATGGCTGTAACCTGAGAGCTCAGGGGTTTTAGGTAAATGTTCAAAACAGAGCCGTGATTCACCTAAGCCATGGATATAAAGTAATGTGCCCCTTTGTGCATTTGTGTTGAGCTTTCTTACAAACATTATTTTCCTAACATTTGAGGGAAACTAATAGAAATTAGTTGTTAAGTTATTAATTTATAGGTGCTTTTATTTGTTTTTGTTCACGAAGACAAGTGTTTTGAATCGAGAAGAAATAACGACTACTTATCACAGAAATTCATTTATAAATATCACTTAATATTGTAGTATAAAATATCATGTCTATCCGATACAAACTGGCTCTAACATTTCTTTTGATTTCAGTACTTCCTTTTCTCTTTGTAGGCTATTGGAGTTATTTTCACGCTCAGGATTATTTAGAAGAATCTGCACGAAATAAGCTTGAAACGGTTGTTGAATTAAAAGTCGATAAGATCGAGGCTTTTTTCAAAGAAAGGCTTGGTAATGTTGATGTAGCCAGAACTGATCATTTACTTACAAGAGAGCTTCCTATTCTTAAACAAGGATATTCAAATAAATCTAAGGAGTATATAAAAGCAGTTAAGCATATCGATTTACATCTTCTCCCTTTTCAGAAGGCCTATAACTATCATGATGTATTAATTTTAGATGAAATAGGTGTTGTTCTTTATTCTTCTAACAGAGTTCATAAGCAAAATGAAGTAGGTAATAAACTTGTTTCTTATGAAAAAAATATAATCAACAAAGCAAAAGAAGGAACCTGTTTTACAAACATTTATCAAGATATGCATATGACGGCCAAAGTGGCCAGCAGGAACGGAGCAAAGTGGCCAGTTAGTCGGAGCGAAGCGACGCTGGCATTTTTGTCATAAAATAGTGAGAGCGTAAAATATTTTGTGTAAACTGAACCATGTTGTTAAACGACCACATTT
>CAZSTS010000046.1:0-2587 GCA_964609965.1 uncultured Nitrospirales bacterium | reverse complement strand
TTCATATTCGCTTGGATCAAATATAGGTTCAGGTTCAGGTTCGGGCACTGGTTCCGGATCAGGTTCAGGCTCGGGTACTGGTTCTGGATCAGGATCAGGTTCAGGCTCAGGTTCTGGTTCCTCGAGAACGAGTGGTCCAAAGGTAAGGGCAACATCATAGTCTTCAAAAATATCTTCTATGTTATTGCCTGTTTCATAAAGCTCGACAAACTTTTCCCCACAGCCGTGGCCGGTAATGGCAACTTCTTCGAGGTAAGGGAGAATTTCAGAATCAGCAGCATCATTAACAAGTTCATCAAGTAAAGAAAAACCACGAGAAGTTAATAATCTTTTAAGGCGAGATCGTTTTCTTTTAAGGATTTTTTTACACAAGTATTCGCTTCGAACTTCATATTGTGCGTAAAGAACGAGTGTTTCATCAGTCAGAAATTCACTGTTTTCTATGCTCTCACTTACAACTTCATCATAATCTAAATCCACTCCCCGATTTGTAATATAAAGAGATAAAGCGACATTCTTAATATCATCACTCAAACACTCTAAATCATAGTTAGAGTAAACTGTTACTTTAAGTCTCTTGCTAGAAAACTCAGATTCAAAGGGTGGATCTGTTTGTGTTACACAGGACTCGTTTGCAAATGCCTTATTAGAATTTAGAATGAGTAATAGAGAAACAATAATAAAGAATACGATAGATAAACTTCTCTTGTTGAAAGGGTACATGGATCTCCCTTCTGATCGATGAATCATTCTTGAAACGACCAAGTATTGTTGTATGCCTCACATGACGGTAAGGTATTTTCAGTAAATTATGATGCACGTTTAATGCCAAAACTTATTAAATTTTAATTGCCGGATAATGTTTAGGAAAATCGAGAGCCCAAAAATACTTAGGTACAAGATAGGTAGATATGATCTATAAATCGTCATTTTTTGTTACTGGAAAATTTGAGCTTTTTGTAATTTGTTGTAATAGTTGAATAATGGTGAGAAAAGAAAAAAGAGAAAAATACTAGTGATTTCAAGCCTGTTTTGTATTACGTTGCTAGTCTGAAATTGGTTAAAATCAATTCAAAAAAATGAGAGGTGGGCATTATGGAAGTGAATCAATCAATCAAAAGGGGCACAATGTATGCCATGCTAGGGTTGTTTTTCTATCCCTTATTTTTAAACATATTAGGTTTTTTTAGTCCTATTATTGCTCATTTGTTTTATGGCCAAGAAGCTAATTTACATTCTTATGATATCTTGTACATTGGACAATTGTTTATTCCGGTTTTTTTCTTACCCTATATTATATCTGTATTTTATCTTATGCCGAATAGAACTATGATTCCTCAATTCAAATGGTTAAAGCCATTGCTAGCGGTTTTGGTGATTGTATTTCTTATTGGTCAGTTGGCTATTGTTGTAAGCAAATACTTTAAATTTGAGAATGTTGATTATATTCGATGGGGAGCATTTATTGCTTATAGCTTGTCTGCGCTAGCTGGTTTGTTTCTATTAGAAAGGTTGCTGAGGTATTTTAAAAGAAATAAATTCGCGATTTATCTTTATTTCATCATGGGCTTATCAGTACTCTCTGATTTGTTTTCGGAGACAATCTATCAAAAAATAGAGACACTAACACCAAACTTTCATTTCATCTACGCCATGCTTACCTTGACTATTGCTTTTCTGCTTGGTTTTTCGGCACTCTTTGCACTCTTGAAAATACGAAAGTCTTGTTCAACGGCATAGTTTTTTCTCTCACTCTGAATTATCTTCATGAGTAAGTCTGATGTCTGTTGTTAGCTCAGGGGATTTGCCTTGAACTCCCTTGTAAAACTCACGAATTCTATCCATATCTTTTTTGGCATCGCCTGTTGGCATAAAAGAAAGTCCAAGGCAGGCTTTTTTACGTCTGTAATCTAGATAACCACAGAAGATGGGAACCTGGGCTGTATTGGCAATCCAGTAAAAACCAGATCTCCAATAGTCTCTTTTTTTTCGTGTGCCAGAAGGGGCAATAGTAATCACAAGTTTTTGGGAGTTTTTGAATTGATTAATAATTTCTTTGACCACACCGTGTTTGTTATTACGATCAACAGGGATTCCGCCCAAAGATTTCATGATCCATTTCAAAGGATGTTTGAAAAGAGTGTCTTTACCTAACCAAGAAAATTTTAGACGAAAAATAAATAGGGCAGCTAATCCAAAAATAAAATCCCAGTTACTTGTGTGAGGTGCGCCAATAAGAATAAACTTTTCTCCTTTGGGAACTTGGCCTTCAACATCCCAGCCAAATAACCAGAAACAGAACCGGCCTATCCAGTATTTGAATAATCCAGAAACAGGGCCAGAGTGCGTGATTTTTGAATTTAGCATTTGTGGGGGGCGCTTGCCCTGTACTACTCATCTTTAGCCGGGCCCCCAGTCCTTCGGACAGCCCCAGGCTTAATCTAAGTAGTACAGGGCAAGCACTGTTAAGTAGTATTTAGACAAAAATATCTCAAATGTCTAAATTAGTCATTGGTTGAAAAGGGGGGGGGAAGGAAGTCTTTTAAAATAATATTTAACCGTTTGTAATAATTGAATAAAAACATTG
>CAZSTS010000045.1:0-3330 GCA_964609965.1 uncultured Nitrospirales bacterium | reverse complement strand
CTAACTGGCCACTTTGCTCCGTTCCTGCTGGCCACTTTGGCCGTCATATGCATAAAGATGAAGCAATGGAATTTACAAAAAATTATATTGATTATCATGCCGAAAAGAAAAGAGCTGGTGACAAACAAGAATCTGTCAATGACATTATTGGTCAGCAAGATGAATGGCCACCCCTTTTTCAGGAGAGTTTTAACTTAACTGAATTTAAGTATGCTGAGGGTATGGCTGGAATGAAAATCACAAAATGTCGCTGGCATGAGGTGTTAAAAGAGTTAAATGATCCTGAATTTTGCTATGCTACATGTTGCCATTACGACTTTAAGGCAGCAGAGCTTGCGAATGAAAATTTTGTCCTCACTCGCAAATGCACACTAATGCAAGGTGATTCGTGTTGTGATTTTATTTGGCATGATACAAGGATTGATAAAGAGTGCAAACATCCTGATGAGGAGTTTTGGGAGAAAATCTAAAGGAGATTAAAATGACAGAAATATATGCAGAATCTGAGAGATTAAATTATTATAAGCCTTCTGAAGAAGATTTTGATGCTATGAGAAACCTTATAATCGATGAGCTTCCAAGTGCTAATAAAAAGGATCCCTTCACACTTGAGCAAATAGATTCTGCTGTTAATCGCACAAGAAAACATTGGGAAGACCATGGTTATGGTACTTGCGTGGCTAAATTAAAATCAACTGGTGAGATTGTTGGTTTTGGTGGTCCAAAGCATGTATCTTTTCAAGACGAGCAAGTGATAGATATTGGCGCAATTGCAAAAAAAGAGTATCAAAGCCAGGGCTATGCTGTTGAAGCTTTTCCTGTGTTTATTAAAATAGTATTTACAAAGCTCAAAAAGGACAAAATTGCCACAGCCATTCATCCCAATAACAAACCTGTTGTTCATTTAGTTGAAAAGTTTGGCTATAAATATATTAAAGATATTGATTATGAGCTGGATGGAGTCAAATATACGGATCAGAGATATTATGAGTTGAGTAGGGAAGAGTATGAGAAGGGGGATAGATAGCTAGTGGCTACAAAATAAAACATGACTACAGTAGATAAATTAGCTCTCCCTCTAGGAAAAAGTCGTTGATAGTTATAAGAAGCATTCTGAAGAGAAGTATAGGGGAAGAAGAGATAGGCCATAATAAAAGTAAAAATAGGGATAGTTTTATTGTTACTTAATTTCTTTTTTTAAAACATAAATCTGTAAAAAAGATTCTTTGTTATTATAAGTAGATTTGTCGAAATCTCCCCAAAGCGATTCAATTTCAAAACCTGCTTCT
The DNA here is from genome assembly GCA_964609965.1 of uncultured Nitrospirales bacterium. Taxonomy (GTDB): domain Bacteria; phylum UBA10199; class UBA10199; order UBA10199; family JADGCS01; genus JAHJDR01. Next base: position 2,041 of record CAZSTS010000045.1, on the reverse strand, counting down.
TTTACTTCGTCACAAAAAACATCATGTGGAATGATGGAAGTTGGAAATTCATAATTTGTTTCTTTTTCTCCAATTACTAGCTTCATAAACCAGGTTAAGATTTCTTTTTCTAAGTCAGACTTTCTTGTTAAAGTTATATATATTTTTCCAAAAGGTGAATCAGCTTCTCTTTGTGTTGTATCGGTATCTAATGAGGTAACGTTTAAGAAGGATGCAATCATATAGCCACCAGGTTTTAGACTGTCATGGCAGTTTTTCAAAAGTCTTTTTCTGTCGTTGATATCTAGAACCTGAGTAAGAGTATTCATCATGCTGGTGATTAACCCTAGATTTTTGGGAAGCTCGATTTGAGTATAATCGCCTTGTATGATTTGAGCGAGCTCACCATATTTTGGTTTTAGTTTTTCTTCTGCAATTTTTATGATTTCGGGATAATATTCAACGCCATAAGCCCTTATTCCCTGATCCAAAGCCGCTTTCATGATACGTCCTGTAGCACAGCCCAAATCACATATAGGACCACCAATCTTTTTTACGTATTCACTGACTACTTCTACATCATCATTCATGAAAGCGTAGATATATTCAAAAACAGTAGCTAATGTGGTCATGTCGTCTTTTGGTAAATAGGTCATGGTTTAACTCGATTAGTGCTTTTATGACATCAATGTAAAGCAAATCATATCATATGCCAGTTTGATGTTATAAAATTATACTAGAAATTAGGGGGTTATGTTCTTGTGAAGATATTACAGGTTAGAGGTGTAATGGTTTTTGGACAGGGTGTAGTTGAAGGAAGACGATCCTGGTGTGTTTCTTTGGGAAGGGGTGTGAGGGGGAGGTATGGGGTATAAGAAAGGGAAAGATGTTAGTTTATTATTAAAAATGAAAGAACACTATGCAGTAAATCCAAATCGGTTCTTAACCATTCTGTGATAAAATTGACTAAAATATGTAATATGATGGGAATGATAAGGGTCCTTGTTTTATAAAAAACCCAACCCAGAATACAGCCTGTAAGAAAAATATAAACTACAACATCATAACTTTGAGCTTCATAAATGCAATGATGCCAAATAAAGAATAAACTAGTTAAAGGGATCACATAACACCATCTAAGGCCGTATTTTACAAGTAAAGTGCAAAGAACTCCTCTATAAATATATTCTTCTGATATAGGGATAATAAGGCCACTTAAATCAAAGGTTTCGGCTTTTGTTGGTATCATTGACTTCAGAATATCAAAAAAATCTAATGCGTTAATTGAAACTATGAAAAGACAAATGGAGTACATTGCTGCTAGCGTAGCTGTCAACAAGGCTTGAAAGAGGCCCCTATGGCTTAAAGACCATTTTAGACCAAATTCATGGGGCTTCATTTTTTCTGACCACTGAAAAAAAATCACAATTAAAGATAAGGTCAGAATTTCTAATATAATGGCAAGGTAGAGTGCTTTGCTAAATGTAATCGATAAAACACCTTCTAAAATCTTTATGTTCATTTCAAAGATTCCAAAGGAATCAATAAAAGGATTAGTGTTAGATAAATCATGACCGTGACTAGTTAAGGCCATTAAAAGACGAAAAAGCTCCTGGTGAACGAGAAAGAATATGAGAATAGGGACAAGACATAAAATAATTACATAACACCATTTTTTGAAAAACTGTTTTTGGGGAGAGTCTTTTTCTGAAAACCAAGGGCCCATGTGAGGGCCCTGGTTGCTGTCTATAGATGAATTCATAGATTGTGTCCTTGTACTCATGGTATTGAGTAGTCAAGTTCTTTGACAAATTGTAACCTACTCACTGTCATGGCCTTCATGATAGTCTTTGTCAGTTGGCTCACTGGTCTCTGGCTTTGGTTTGTCGGTTGGAGTTGTTGTAGATGCTGGTGTCGTTGTCGTTGTGGTGGCGGGTTTCTTTTTAGGTTGTGTGTGGTCGAGCTTGAATGTCACGCTTGCACCAATACCATTTGAACCGCCTTGTATGAGAGCGTAAAATATTTTGTGTAAACTGAACCATGTTGTTAAACGACCACATTT
>CAZSTS010000044.1:0-4324 GCA_964609965.1 uncultured Nitrospirales bacterium | reverse complement strand
GGGACTCTCATCCCTCATTTTGGCCAATTACACAAAATTATTTACACTCCCCCAATATGCGGGTGAACAACATGTACACCAGACAGAAAACCATGCTAATCTCATGCACGAAATCGAAACTTATTCCCAGATCAATCAAGATAATATGATTAAGTCAGATCCTAAGATCAATTTACCTAATGTAGGACAACACCAATTCTAATCTATCTACCATCTTTAAACGTTTTGCGATCTAGCATAGAATCCGTAGATTAAGCATTCTATTTGCACCACCCAACCTTACAGCCATTTTCACATAGCACCTCTGTCTTATAAACCCAGCTAGAGCTTGTGTAAGCATTGTACATACTCTCTCCATAAACAGCATCAGGATTGTAATTATTTAAACAGGCAGGAACTTCCAACACGCCTCCAGGTGTACAATACCGTTGATAGGTTTTAACAGGTTCATTGTTCTGATATAAAACAACTGATTCACGATTTTCTTGATCATAAACATCATTAACATTTTTACATTCATATTGGCTTTCTGCAATTTCCTTGAAAAGAGCCTTATTACTCATATTTGGTCCAGAACAATCTGTTTCTTCAACAACTGAAGCCATAAACTCTTCATAGATTTCTTCGCTGACCAAAAGAGCCCCTGGATCTACCGGACAACCATCATAACTATTAACAGGCGGCGCTATAAAATAGAAAAACGACTCAAGCTTCTCTCCTAAATCTGTCTTCCAGCTCTCCTCACAATAAAAACGTTGTATAACCTCCTGCTCTTCAAGAGTACCATTGCTCCAATAATAAAATAAATTATCAGTAAATGCCTTTTGGTTCTTGTAGTGTTGCGTGCAAGAATTCTCTTGTTGATGAAAAGGACTGTCTTCAGTGACATAAAAGAACAAAGGTTCAAAGGTGGGGTATGCCATGCCAGCTATTGGCAAATAGTAATCATCTGTGTGTGCCATGTATAAACCTTCATAGCTGTTTTCAACACTTGGAAAATACATTCCCCAATGCCCTCCCGAAGCTATAGGAATGATAGGAATACCCATCATCCGATAAATCATTTGAAACAAAAATGTTCCTTCTTGACAACCAACTTGATTGATCTCCAGAATTTCTTCACCGAGGGGAAGATGCTCACTTCCCACTTCTCCTTTTACTTTAACATAATTAAGGCTTTGATAAGCATTGTTCAAAAAGAAGGGATCTAGTTCATCAGCAAAATAAGAATTAGCTTCCTTGAGGTACTTTTGGAGTTCATTCTGAATTTTTATTGGATGATGCCAGTTATTCTCTAAGAGATAATCAGATAAATTTGTAATAGCCTCGTCTCTTGTTGTGGGGTTGATACTAGCAACATACTCCTGAGCCAATTCAAATATTTTAGTAGGATCATGAATCCATGTTCTCTTCATTGTATAATAACCCTCTGCTTGGGCATGCCAGAACTGCGACCCGCAATATTCTCCCTCTTCATTTGAAAAAACATCTTCTAATGAATTTTCATACCAATAACGTGAACAAAGTCCCAATAAAGTATAGGTATTTTCTTCTGATAATGTTTTGATGCTCCAAGGATAGATTTTGTGAACTTCTGAGTAAAGAACATAGGCAACTTGAACCACCCACATTGTCTTCATTTGTTCAGCTGTTATTCCTACAATTGTTTTATTAGCAAAGGAAAGATCTTTAACAGCACTCACAGTTTTTCCTGATTCAATTTCGCAGAGTGTTTGCCATAATTTATTTTCATAGGAAATATTGTTTGATTTTTCGAAAATAGGCGCAATGGCTGTTTTGATTTTTTTGTTTTTCAGAAGCTGATAATATTTTAAATAAGTAGGCGTAGCGAGACAATGGTTGTTTCTTTGTGAATATTTTCTTGTTATTAGTTTTTTTGCATTAATATGCCTATTTTTTGAAATTGGTTCCTGATTTCTATATGAAGCTGGGTTTTGAAACCGATATTTAGCTGGATTCCTTGCTTGTATCTCATTCACTGGCGCTAATAAAACCGCAAAGAAACAAACGAAAATAATGATGTTAATTGATGTTAAGAAATGTCTAACCATGTTATCCCCCCACATTTTGTTACCCATTAATTAGATAACGCAATTCACATACCAAAATACCAATATTTATAGTTTGTTGTTTTTAATAGGTATTTCTTAGATTTGTTTGAATATTCAATGAAAGTTGGAAGAGTAATATATATGAAATAGTCAATTATAACGCGAATTAAAGTCTTAGGATACTTAAAATGGAAAATTCGTAGACTTAACCCAAGGGGACAGGACTGGACATGAGACAATGAAATCATTCATCTGAAAGCTATATTTCTACATCATCACCAGCCACACCCAAATGCCTATTATCAATACATGATATTTCCATAGGACGAATTTGATATGTTTTTTTGTTTTCTTTGACAAAGGGGCCAGATCTCACAAAATCTTCGGCTTCTGTAAGTTTATTCACCTTAATAAGCAATTTAGGAAACTAAAAAGTATACTCAGTATCTTGCCATCCCTCAATAAAACAATCTTCTTGATCAACATTCTAATAAAAATGACGATATTGATATATACAGTTAGTGTTATTAAACACCAAGAGTTGAATTTAGATTCTAAAAATGTGGGCACAGTTGTGCCCAATAATATACAAACTTAAGCACCAACAAAAGCTTTTTGTCGATAATTTTGATATAAATTCATGAGTTAAAAAAGGGATTTCGAGTATGTCAGCATATTTTAATTCACTTCAAACTCTATTGAGAGTCCTTCCTAATTGTCTTTGGACCAACTCTGCTCAAAGGCTGTTATCAGTCCATGATGATCAAGATCCTACAACAAGATTTGGTCTTGTTCCTGATTCTTTAAAACGCTTCACAACACAGGTTCTATCTCCATCTAGATGGAATCGTTTTGCCAGTTCAGGCTTGCAAGCTCTTACAAGTATTCATCAGCATTTAAAAGGAGAACCTTTTTGGTTACAACGAACCTGGAAAAGATGTGAAGACTTAAACCAAGAGGGCCTACAAGGTTTCGTAGCCCTTGATATTGATGGTACATGCATTGATGATAGGGGGCGGGGACATGATATTTGTATGCAAATCATTGATGAAATGAGGGCTGAACATTTAGGAGCCCTAAGTGTGTGGAACCACATTCAATCACATCCTCATTCTGCTTCTGTGCTTCCTGATCCTTATGCCTCTACAGATGAAGACTTATTGCCAACTCAGCTTAGAAAGCCATGGGATTTTTTAGAGTTTATCAGCTATTTCAACATTGATCCTCAGACAGACTGGGTGGTTCAGGCACAAGAAATGTATAAACAGAGATTTCTAACATTTGATAATTGGCGTGAAATGCGTGTGAGAGATGGTATGGATCGCTTTGTCGCTGAAGCAAGAAAACATAAAGTTAATGTTCTTTTTGTCAGTCTGCGTGGCGAAGAAGATAGAGCTGTAACAGAAAACATGTTGAGACTTCTAGGCGTTATGCAAGAAGGAGATCATCTCATTCTTAAACCCGGGCAGTCCGAAGCCATTTCAACAGGTAGTGTGTACAAACGAAACGCTGAACCCAACAAGGCCAATCTTTGGAGAATCTTCTTTGATGAAAATAACAATGCACGATTAGTCCTATTTATGGATAATGATCCAAGACAATGCAATCTAGTTTGGGAAACAGAACCAGAAGAAATTGAAGTCGTGTTTACCGGCAGTCCACCACCCCATTCACCAATACTTTATCCTAATGTAAGACATTTTTTTGCTAGAACGTATATGAGCTATATTTAGATCTATGGATTAATTTGCCTGATGTGACACATCAGTTCTGATCAATTGTCTTCTCCCTCTTCATATCCATCGATATCTGGGGTAGCAATTAATTTGCTATGAAAACGAGTAAGCCCATATTTCCTTCTTGTCCTTTCAGCCCATAAAGCTCCAACAATCACACCAGCACACAGAAACGCGCTAAAGATATACACATTAAACTTGCCAAGAATAAGAGTAACTACACCTCCTAATAAAGCACTAATGAGAACTGGTGAAATTACTATTTTTAACCAAAATAGAATTTGAACGATGTAATGCATAATTCCCTCCCCTTAATACTACATTATTTTAAACGAGATTTAAGAGCAAAGATTTACATTTTATCCAAGAAAAGATCAATTTGCCTGATGTGACACATCAATTCTAATATAGGACGTATACGACCAAAAGGTCCTAATATTTTCTGTTAATTAAATGGACAACAATGACGTCCTCCCCGGACTGCGCTACGCTGGTCCGGGGTTTCCCTGGGTCTCA
>CAZSTS010000043.1:0-5943 GCA_964609965.1 uncultured Nitrospirales bacterium | reverse complement strand
GAACCAGTGCCCGAACCTGAACCTGATCCAGAACCAGTGCCCGAACCTGAACCTGAACCTATATTTGATCCAAGCGAATATGAAGTTTGGGTGGTAGACACTAGCAGCCCTGTTGGAAAAGCAAATATTGCGAGCTATTTAAAAACCGAAGGCTACGATGTGGTTTATTATGTTAATGAGAGCGAACTCCTGGGAGAAATCACAGCAGATCTCATTGTAATGCCAGGAGGCACAACACCTCTTGATATGGGAAGAGATGCAGCAATCCGAACAGCAATTCAAGCCTTTGTTTCTGGAGGCGGACACTACATTGGTGTCTGTGGGGGGGCTATTGCTGGGGCAAAAGCCCTTTATGTAAATTATTTTGGAATGGAATTTGCTGTGCCTGGATACAATATGCTCGGCCTTTTGGATGTAAAGGGGTTAGACAATTATGATTGGATGGAAGAATACATGAACAGCTCTGGCTCATTGTATCCTTTTAACACACCCATACTCATGGGTGATCATCCCATAGTAACACCACATCAAAATGAAGAACTCGTTATGGCCTATCGCGCTGGACCTATTTTAAAACTTTTGTCATCAAATGACCCAAACATTGAAGTAGTTGCCACTTTTACAGAAGACTTAGATTCTTCTGTCACAAAACCAAATATTTCTGGTCAACCAGCTATCGTGGCTGGCACACATGGAAAAGGCAGAGTCGTGCTTTTTTCAACACACCCAGAATACTCGTACCCAGACTATCAGAATCAAGATCCCCCTCTTGATGATGTTAAGTACCTACTCCTAAATGCTGCTGAATGGACAATTAGCGGCGAATAAGTTTCATAAACTCCTCTCCTTTTTGAGACCCTGAATACCATGCCCGGTATTCAGGGTTTTTTTATTTAATATTTGCTTTTTATCTTGAGATATTCTCAATATAAATAAGGGTGCTATATGAAAACTTTTTTAAAGGAGATTTTATGCATCCTTACAACAACCCAGCCCAAACAAATATTAAGAGTCTCATCTATGTTTTTAATCTTTTTTTGATATTATTTTTTTCTGTTTCTTTTCTAAGCTGTTCAGGTAGTACTTCTAACGATGATCAAATCCCTGGCACGTCTTCAGGCAGTGAAGAAAACAAAAAAACAGCCAGCTTTTTCTTTTCATCTTCAATGACAAACGCAAACACCTTTGTCGCCACACCAAACACAAGTATAAATCCAAGCCTCACAAAACAGACAAAAGCAAATTCTAAATCTAAATTTATGACACTAGACTCATCATCTTGTGAATATCGAACTGATTCTGACACAACAGGACAGACGTTATCAGAAGTCATAGGGTCAGGTAATGTATCTGGTTTATCTAATATCACAGCTATTTACTGTTCTGAATCCTGCCTCTATAAAGGATCTTACTCGGTGCTTATGCAAAACTCATATGAATCACCTTTATACACTATTACAGGCAATAGCATTTCATCAGTTAATATGGAGCCACTTGTCATGACCTATACGTATGATAATTGTATTGATACATATAGTTGTAATGGTGAAGATGAGACACATGATTTTGAAGGTTTCTGGAGTGTAACTATCTCTAACTGGGATTCTAATCCTTGTGAAGCCACATTTATCTATAACGCGGATGATTTTGATTTATCAGTTGATGGAGCTCACTGGCTTATCGAGGTGATGTATGATTTGTCTCAAGGCTCACCCACCGTAGCTTGTGAGGACGTAACTCTTTCCTGTGATGATCACATGACAGAAGGATCGTGGATAAGCGTAAGCGGCGTCTATACAAAGTCTTCATTATGTGAAACAACATGTGGTGAATAGCTTTCCCCTTCTCAATCCACCATCTTTAAACGTTCAGCGAGCCAGTATTTGATAAGAGCTTGTCTTGTGAGGCCCATTGAATCAGCTTTGGCATCAAGTCGTTTGAGCATAAGGGACGGGAAATCAACATTAACTCTTTTTGTAGAAGTATCTAGAAGATGAGCTATATCATTGTCCTCAAAATACTCATCAAACTCTTCTACTGTTTTAGGATCAGGTGTTTTCTTTTTCTTCTTCATATAGAGCCCCTTCTTCTCGACGAGAACGCCGACAACTAATTATTCTTATTTTGTCACCTCTCATGGTAAAAACACAGGTATAGAGTTTCTTGTTAATCTGACCAATAATTGCTTTACGTTTTTCCCTAAAATCTCTTGCAACATATTCAATATTGGGTCCTTCCCAAATGAGCTGTGCCTCATGAAAATCTAGCCCATGTTTAATTTTATTTAACCGACTCTTTCTAAGATCAAACTCAAATCCTCTTTCATTATGCATATTATTATACCTTTTTTATATATTTTTTCAATTGATTTTATATCATTATTACTCCTTCGAAATCATTCAATATTATTAAAGGATGCACTTTCCATGCCGAGAAAGATAAATTAATATGTTAAGAATAACAGTGGATTAAAGACTAGATGCTTTTGCAAATAGACTTTGTGATCTATTTTTGAGACATTTTGTTAAATATTTTGGACAGAATTATAATTCTACATCCTCATTAGCCACGCCTAGGTGCCCATTATCAACGCAGGATATTTCCATGGGACGAATTTGATATGTTTTTTTGTTTTCTCTGACAAAAGGGTCAGATTTAACAAAATCTTCGACCTCTGCTAAGTTCTTCGCCTTAATAACCAACATGCCACCACCCTTCTCATCCATAAATGGGCCTGCAAACTCTAACCTGCCCTGCTTCTCCAAAGTCTCTATATGAGCCACATGGGCTTTGATTAAAGCAGGATCTGATTTTTCATCAGAGACATTCTTGAGATAAATTGCGTATCTTATGAAACCGTAACCATTATCATCTATCACACACCTTTTGCCTGTGATTCCCTGAATTTTTGGGAGAACATCTTTAAAAAGCATCCAATCAGCGTGTTCGTTATAATTAACGTGGCAATCTGGTTTTCTATCCATCGCTTCGAGATTGGCCACAGTCATATATATTTTTTCGGGCTTTTTGGGCCATGTGTAAAAAAGAGAGGTTCCACAAGCTTTACAGAACTTCCAAACTATCCCTGGGCTTGATTCATACGTCCCAATACTTTCTTCACCTTGTAAAAGCTTAAATTTGGTTTGACCAACCGATGTCCATGTCACAAGAGCTGATCCATGTGACATTCGACACGACTTACAGTGACAATGTGAACAAAAATCTGTTGGAGGCGTGATCTCGAATTGAATGGCTTTGCAAAAACACCTACCTCGTATATTTTCCATATAGGCTCCTTTATTTACACTTTTGACTTTATTAATTGATTTTATCTTCAAATAACTTCAATACATAAACATGCAAGAAAAATATAAACAAAGACATGTTCTTTTATTTATTTTCCTACTCATCATTACCTGGCCAATGATGACTTGTACTGGTTCAAACAACACAGATGAAACATACACATTATGCAGTGATTCTTCATCAGCTGTTTATGTTTTTTCTGATATTGTAGATTTAAGTCTAAAGGACGCTGATGAAAATGATGTTGCTGTCACAGATAATAAGCTAACTGTTACTGCTACCTATTCTGGAGGTGGCATAACCTATATCACAACCCTTGCATGGCAAGAAGGAACAACTGATTTTCAAATCACCCTAACACAATATGGTTCATCGATAACCCCCACAACGACTACCACTGACTGGTCTGTAACCAGCTACGAAACCTTTGCCGTAGCCTGGAATGATGCAGGCACTGCTTACGCCTATGACCCAATCATAGTGCTTACAAGTACAGAAGGCGCTACCAGGACAATAAGCGGCGACTTTACTTACAGCTTTGCCTACATCGCAGTTTCAAGCGGAGAGTACACTTGTACAGTTGATTGTACAGCTGATGATGATTGTGCCCTTATGTGCGATTGCACTACCTACTCAAATATATCTTGTTCCTACACATGTTCAAATGGAGATACGGCAACATACACGCAGGAATCCTACAACTCTTGCTCTGGATTAGAAGATAGATTCACTACTACTGAATATTATGAGGCAGCTACAGAAGACTGTCCTGATACAACGTACACAGCTGGTGAAGGCATACCTGGCGAAACCTTTGAGGAAGCTCTTTAGGTTCAAACGCCCTATTCATCTGCATTTCAGAGTATTTCACACCTCGTTTGCCCTGTTACTATTGTCAAGCCCTGTTAAACATTGAACCCTTCTGAACGCGATATTTTCTCTCAAATTCACGGCACAGAAATTGCATTCTAATAATGTGTTTATGGGCACACAATTTAACAAAACCACCTTTATTCTACTTATTATATGTATATGCTCTTCTTATGTTAATCTAGCACAGGCTTATGTTGAATCTGAGGCTTCCCAATCAAATAAAACAACCTCTGCCATTTATAACTCATCAGATGTCACAAGCAATCCTATGACAACTAATGGTGATCAAGACCCACCCTTTGGTAATGTTGAGTACTACTATGACAGCTCCCTATCTGAAGATGAAGAATATGCACCGGACATTGATAATATTGGTGATAATATTCCAGAGGGTTATAAAAAAGTCACATGTCATTTAGACTATGATGGAGATCTCTTTGTTGATAAAGAACATGATCTAGCATTTTCTGTGACCATTCTTGCTGATGATAATGAACGTTATCCCTGCCTTGATACGACGCTTATTGAAGATCAGCACCCCGATTATGCTATCTTTCCTTTTGCCCAAGATGTGACAAAAGATGATTGTGATATCTTCAATCCAGAGATTCGTCCCTATATTCCCGAAATCCCTTTTAACGGCGTTGACGAAAATTGTGATGATGATGTGGATGAATCTGATTTTAGATACATTGATTCTGGTTCGGGTGTGACTGCCAATAGTTTCAAGATCAACATTACAATCAATGATACTAAATCATTAAATGTTTACAACAGCATAAAACAAGACCTTTATGCAAAAATCACCTACCATAAATTAGAAAATTCAAATGAATTATTAGTCGCCTATAGAAAAATAACTCATTTAACAGCTTATACTCTCATAGCCGAGAATGATAGTATTGTGCGATACTCTACTGAAATTGAATTAACAGACCTTGAAGCAAATAAAGTATACCGTGCTGAAGTTGAACTGGGAACGTTTAGCAGTCCAAAATCAATTATCTCTGGCGAATTTACAGCACACACAGCTGACAGCGATTGGTTTTATTCAGTAACATCTGATTCAAAAAGCGGATTTACAAAACGCCACCTCACAATCACTAAAGGTTTTTATGAATACCAGTTAGCAAAATCGGGCTATGTAGGTCATGGGGGAAGGCTTCATCCTTTTGGCACAAAGTATTTGCCAAACGAAGAAGATGATCCTCATCAGGCGTGGTGTAGTGAGTACTTTGGATGGGTTCAAAACGAATCACGTTTATTTGGTTTTTCATTTGGTAATTATTCAGTAGATCAATTGCTTGCTGACTTTCGTGCTAATGATTACACAGTCTGGGATTTCTATGATAAGGGTTATCAAATAAAATACATGAAGGAAGCAGCTCAGATGGGTGACTACCTGGCCATTGAGTGGACTAGCAGTTCTTATCCTGAAGGAGATGGTATCTATGATCATAGCGCCATGTTTTTAGCTTATGAATATGATACTGAAGCTGACAAACACTATGTTTGGACATTAGAGGGAAATATTAGTGGCCGAACAGTAAAAGTTAAAAAAAGAGAACTCGGGGTAGAAGATGTAAGTGGAATTATCAGAAGCACAGCAGGAACAAATGAAAATGTTGATTATATTTTTATTGGCGGATTAGCAAATGATCACCAAAACAACTCAAATGGCACGCAAATAGCAACTGGTAGTAACCAATATGGAGAGCGTAAAATATTTTGTGTAAACTGAACCATGTTGTTAAACGACCACAT
>CAZSTS010000042.1:0-6490 GCA_964609965.1 uncultured Nitrospirales bacterium | reverse complement strand
CAGACCAGTCGGACCAGTCAGACCAGTCGGACCAGTCAGACCAGTCAGACCAGTCGGACCAGTCAGACCAGTCGGACCAGTCAGACCAGTCAGACCAGTCGGACCAGTCAGACCAGTCGGACCAGTCAGACCAGTCAGACCAGTCAGACCAGGAAAGGGAGTTTGATAAAAATCCACAAAAATGGTTGAACTCTGTTTCTGACGAACCAGGCGATGCGTTGCGGTATATGATTAATAAAAAATCAGATCAGGATAAAGACATCGAAAAACCATGGTGATTGGGGATTGGGCCTAAGGGCCTATGGACCTTGGGGCCTTAGTAAAGAATTTATGAAGAAATTGTTAGCCATATTAGTCCCTCTTTTATTTATTCCAATAATCGCACACGCAAAAATATCCATTACAGCAAGCCTTGATGATAATTCTATCACATCAGAGGATGTTACACAGATTACTGTTGAGGTGACAGGCAAATTAAATATTGATGCTCCTACACCTCCCTCTGTTCAAGGAGCAAAATTGATTCAAACAGGACGCTCCTCACAGTTTCAAATCGTCAATGGGAGCACATCGATTTCAGCGGTTTTTATTTATAAAGTTATTCCTACAGAAGAAGGGAAGATTTCTATCGGACCTTTTATAGTAAGAGCAGGGGGAAAGGAATACAAATCAAATTCTCTCAAGTTAACTGTGACGGGTTCATCCTATACAGCTCAGCCACCTCAGGTCATTCAAAATCCCAATTATTCTCAACAACAAAATCAGTCCTCTGGAAATAATCAAACGCAAGTCCCTTCAAATGAAGATCCCTTGTTTTGGATCACAACCAGTGTTCACAAAAAGAAGGCTTATGTATCAGAGCAGATATTATTTTATTTTAAATATTATTCTCGAATTAATCCTATTAACAACAATCTTCAGCTTCCAGATTTTAAAAACTTTATGACAGAGGTTGTTCTTCCCCAAAAACAAGGAACAGAGGTAGTTAATGGGATTAAATATTCAACTTATGAAAAAGTCATTGCTCTTTTTCCAACAAAAAAAGGCAAGCTGACCATTGATCCAGCCAAGCTTGAACTCACCTATGAGGTCATGGATAATCCTCAGTCTAAAAAGCGTTGGGATCCTTTTTACTATGGCTTTGGTGGTCGCCGTGTTGCCAAGACAAAAGTTCTCAAATCCAAACCCATAGAGATCGAGGTCAAAGACCTGCCTCAGCCTATTCCCAAAAACTTTACACATCTTGTAGGAGAGTTTGGTATGAAAGCCACGCTAAGCGATTCTCAGGTTAAGGTAGGTGATTCAGTATCTCTTAATGTGAGTTTTAATGGTTTTGGCAATATCAGAGCTGCTGTTTTGCCAAACTTGCCATTAGAAGGTATCAAAACTTATCGCGACAAACCTAGTCTGGAAACATACCAATCCTCGCAAGGGATTTCGGGAAGAAAAACATTTAATGTAGTGCTGGTGCCTCAAAAATCAGGAGAGGTAAACATTTCGACGTTAGACTTTACGTATTTTGATCCCAAAAAAGGTGATTATGTTCCTATGACAGCGTTTGGTTTAAAATTTGCTGTTCAGGCATCAGAAAATGATCAGACCACTCATGCTCTTATCACTGAAAATACAGGCGCTCAGGGCTCACAAGAAATCGCTTATAAAGATTTAGCTCCCTTATATTCTAATGCAACCCGAGCTCTTAATGCATCGGTATTTTCAATAAATAACTTTTTATTTTTAGTTATATTTTGGGGACTGCCAGGTTTATTTTTTCTTGTTTTAGGGATGCATAAAATTAAAAATGGAAAAAAGGGCGTTAATCATAAGCAGCGAAAGAAAGGTGCTTACAAAAAGCTTTCAGCACAATTAAATAAAAGGGCTGTGACTGGTGATGATGTGATAGAAGCGGTTCAGGGCTTTATGGAGGATTATTTTGGAGTAGCAGGCCAGGCCCTTACAGCAAAAGAAATGAAAGAAGTCTGTATAAAAAATCGTGTTTCTTCTCCAGTCGCTGCAAAACTCGAAAAGATCATGACTAACCTAGAGGCAACACAGTATGGTTTTGAAAAACAATCGGTTATCACTCAAACGGCTCAGGAAGTGAGGGCGGTGATAGGGGAGATTGTTGGATGAAACATATAAAATACATATTATTCCTCATGATTCCGATTCTCATTATCGCATTAGTAACTATTTCGCATGTGACTGATGCTCGTATTACTGATGAACAGGTTCAAAAATACGAGCAGGCAAAGAAGCTTTATTATGAAAATGATTATGAGAAGGCGATCAAGGATTTCGAATCATTGCTAAATGAATATCCAGAGAGTGGTTATCTCTATTATAATTTAGGAAACTCGTATTTTAAAGCAGGTAAGTTTGGGTATGCGAGGCTCTATTACGAGAAGGCAAAACTCCTTATTCCGCGAGATGCGGAACTAAAAATCAATCTCACTCTTCTCAAAACTAAACTTGTGGACACAGCTGGGCGTTCGTTTTCGGATTATTTGGTAGGTACCTTTTATTTTTGGTCATCATCATCTACGGTTTCTGAGTATAGATTGCTTGTTATCCTTTTCTCGCTTTGTTTTTGGGCATGGTGTTTTCAAAAGTATTTTCGCAAAAAGAGAGTCCTCTCAACGAGTACAATTATACTGTTGCTCATCTTTACTTATATAATATCTGGCTATTACTTAAAAACTGACCAAGAGAGCCCTGGTCAATATGGGGTGATATTGCAAAAACAAGTAGATATTAAGGCTAGTTACCTCGAAAAGGATGAACCTTTATTTCAACTTCACCACGGCACAAAAGTCAGGATTATTGACGAACAAAGCTTTGGTGAGGCCAAAAAATGGCTTAAAATTGCCCTTCCTGAGGGTCAAAAAGGGTGGGTAATGGCTAAGGATGTGGGGGAGATTTAATATATTGCCATTTATAAGAGGTTTCAGATATAGGATTCGCCCGTTAACATACTAACATTTAAGGAGATATCATGACCGCGAGTATTCACGAATTACCAAAAAAGGATTATAAAGTTGCTGATATGGGTTTGGCTGAATTTGGACGTAAAGAAATCAATATTGCCGAATCAGAAATGCCAGGTCTCATGGCCTTGCGCAAAAAATACGGATCTAAAAAGCCTTTAAAAGGTGCTCGTATCATGGGGTCTCTCCACATGACCATTCAAACCGCAGTGCTTATCGAAACATTGGTTGCCTTAGGTGCAGATGTTAGGTGGGCAAGTTGTAATATTTATTCAACTCAAGATCACGCAGCAGCAGCTATTGCAGAAACAGGTACTCCAGTTTTTGCCTGGAAGGGTGAAACATTAGAAGAATATTGGTGGTGTACTGAGCAAGCGCTCACATTTCCAGGAGGCAAGGGACCAACTATTATTGTAGACGATGGTGGTGATGCCACTATTATGATTCATCGTGGATGTGATGCTGAAAAAGATCCTTCTATTCTCGACATCCAAGCAGAAACAGAAGATGAACAAGCTCTTAATGTAGCTCTCAAAGAGATCCTCAAAAAAGCTCCTGGTAAATGGCAAGGTATTGTTAAAGAGATCAAAGGTGTTTCCGAAGAAACCACAACAGGGGTTCATCGCCTGTACCAAATGCACGAAAAGGGAACGTTGTTATTTCCAGCTATTAACGTAAATGACTCTGTGACTAAATCTAAATTTGATAATCTTTATGGTTGTCGTGAATCTTTGGCTGACGGGATTAAGCGCGCTACTGATGTCATGATCGCGGGTAAGGTCGTTGTGGTTTGTGGTTATGGTGATGTGGGCAAAGGTTGTGCAAGATCAATGGCAGCTTATGGCGCCCGTGTGATTGTCACTGAGATTGATCCTATTTGTGCTCTTCAAGCAACCATGGAAGGTTTTGAAGTAAAAACAGTAGAAGATGTGTTAGGTGTTGGGCAGATTTATGTTACAACAACTGGTAACTGTGATGTGATCACTGCTGAACATATGTCAAAGATGAAAGACGGAGCCATTGTTTGTAACATTGGTCACTTTGATAATGAGATTCAAGTTGGTGAATTAGAGAAATGGCCTGGCATAAAAAGTGTAAACGTCAAAGCACAAGTTGATCAGTACTTTTTTAAAGATGGGCATTCTATTATTCTTCTCGCTGCTGGTCGATTAGTAAACCTAGGTTGCGCTACAGGCCATCCAAGTTTTGTAATGAGCAACTCTTTTACAAATCAAGTTTTAGCGCAGCTAGACCTGTGGGAGAACAAACATCAAGTTGGTGTATTCACATTATCAAAACACTTGGACGAAGAAGTGGCTAGATTACACTTAGATCATGTTGGTGCTAAGCTTACCAAGATGACAAAAAAACAATCTGACTACACAGGTATTTCTGAAGACGGACCTTACAAGCCAGAGTATTATCGGTACTAGTTTGTGGATTGTAGGTAGTGAATCGTGAATTGACAAAACCGTCATCAAGTCACAAATAGTCTCAAAAAAAGTCATTTAGGAGTCAATTCCTGAAAAAAAAATAAATTTTTTTTCGTCCAAAAATAGCAAAAAAATCTTCCCAAAAACTTTCACCAATAATTCAAGAAAAAAGTGACGTCTTTTGATTTTTTTTTGGTTTTTTTCAAAAAAAAATTAGACAGTATTTGGGTAAATGTATTTTTTTTAGGGCGTATTTAGAAAGATCAAGTGGAAAAAAAGCTAAAATTATCAAATGGACAATATTATGACTACTGCTAACCGCATGTCAATTAACGCAACACAGGGCCGAAAAACATGCACGGAATCATTGACCTTATATGAAAAAACGCATTATAATCTCCCTACACTTGTGCATGCCTCATAATTTACACACCAAAGATAAGCACTAAGGAGATTAATTTTAGCTAGAATTTGCATATTCCCTAGCTAAATTCATTATGAAAAATGCAAACAAGTGTATTAGGCCTAAGCTCTTTTTACAATGCGTTGTAAGAGAGCCTATTGTTTGGCAATTGCTAAATTAAAAATAAAAGGAGAGAAAAATGAAAAAAACCTTTATCATGTTTTTGATCCTAGCGATGACTGTGGTTTTATATGCTCCTGCATCTTTCGCCGATGGCGAAATGGTGATAGAAGAAACTCCACATGCTGAGTCTTGGATTGAAAAACATAATATAACACCCGTACTTGAAACTCACATTACTTATAACCTTCAGTTGAAGAATTGTACTCTCACCAATAACACTTGGTGTGCAGCTAATCTTCAATATGATAACTCATTCGATATTCCTCGTTTCTACTTTGGACTCGAAGGTGACATAACTGATCATATCGGTTTTAACTTTACCTTTGATGCCACTACAACAGTAGCAGGCGCTGGTGTATTCTTGAAGTACGGTTACTTAGTTTTCAAAGACTATGATGCAGCTCCTGGTTTGAGCTTCATCGTTGGTCAACAAGCTTCACCTTACGTTTCTCATGTAGAAGACGTTTGGGGTTGGAGATCATTATCTCAAGTATTCTTTCACTATGAAGGATACCTTAATGAAGCAGACCTTGGTCTTACAGTTAAGTATATGTTCCCATCAGAGTGGGGTGACCTACAATTTTCATTATTCAATGGAAATGGTTTCCTAGCTGGTGTTGACAATGACAACTTCAAAAATATGGAACTTAAGTTAACTTTGAAGCCTTTCGAGAACAAGAACTTCTTCGGTACGTTAATGGGTAATTTTGGTTTCTTAAGTGGAACTGGAAACTACTTTTATCGTGCAGGATTGTTACTTGGTTACAAAGACGTTGATAAGTTCACATTTGCTATCGAAGGTCTATTTGCAAGTGACCAACAGGCTGCTACTATCATTGGTACGCAACCATCAGTTGGTGCTTCTCCTTTAGCATATGGTGGAGCTCTCTACAGTGAACTTAAGTTCTACTGGTGGGGAGATGTTGGTTCTAAGTTTTCACTCGTATTACGTGGTGACTACCTCCGATCTGACAATGACACAGCTAGCACATTCCATTACAGAATGATGGGTGGATTAGCTTACACTTACAACGAATACTTCAAGTTCATCGCTGCTTATGACCATTCAAATTATGGTGCTGCAGCATTACAAGATCAAGGTAACAACACAGCATTGTTGATTATGGAAGCCAATCTATAATTAGTATGTTGTTTTGAAAAAGCATTAAGCTTTTAGAAGATCCCCTGTTGGTTTTTCCAGCAGGGGATTTTTTTTGATCTGCCCAAGAATGAGCAGCTACTGTGTTGAATGATAAATTTAATTCAATTACGTATTTCAATACGCGCTTTCATTAAATTTATCATCCGCCTTGTATCTGCACATTTTTGAACAGATCCTGACGGGATTGTTGATAAATGCGCATCTACTGCGTTGGATGCTAGATACAGGATAGTAATGAGTCATGAGAAATGAGTGATGAGAGGGGTACTAGATGCTAGATGCTAGATGCTAGATGCTAGATGCTAGATGCTAGATGCTAGAT
>CAZSTS010000041.1:0-6928 GCA_964609965.1 uncultured Nitrospirales bacterium | reverse complement strand
GGGACTCTCATCCCTCATTTTGGCCAATTACACAAAATTATTTACACTCCCCCAAAGACTACTATAATCGACATCAAGTAAAACCACATTCTTTAGAGATCTTTAAAATTTTTAAGTAGAGGTATTGTTTATGTATAATTATTTAAGATTTTCTATTTCAATTATTCTCATTGCCAATTTATCATTAGGTTGTAACTCATCGAGTTCGGACTCTGATGCAGATACTGCTCTCACTTATTCACAAACGGTTTCGGCACTTACCACAGAAGGACTCACAACATACACTAAAGCTAAATCTTTGGGAGATTCTTATGCAGCCATGATTGCCAATGACCCAACTTCGTCTGATGCAGATGATTCTAGAGTAATAATGACTTCTTTTATTGATGATTTTGACACTTACCTCACTCATTTGAATACTGTTGAAACATACGCAGCCACAACATTTGATGTGACAACATCTTCATCGAGTTTGAATACCCCTTTCTCAAGATTTTTGTATTCTGTTGGGACTGTTGGCATAGACGCTGGGTCAAGCCTTCAGGAAATGCATGATGCCTTAGTAGCAAAAAAAGCAGAATGTGATGCATTGGAAGACGCTATCCCCGGTCCAAATGATGCAGGCTATACGGTAGCTGCCTTTGATGCGGCAAAGGATCTTTATGATATTTGTGATGCTGAACTGCGTTCTGATGCCGTCCGACTAGGTTTTGAGGTTGTTGTGGTTCAAGGAGGTGGGTCAGTCACTGGTGGAGCCACAGCAGGTGCTGTGTTTCTTTATGTTGCTGGTGCAGGAGCAACACTTGTTAGCGCGCCTGGAATCCTAGTCGTTGTGGTTGGTGGTGTCATTGGCAGCAAAGTCGCTTCGGCCATTTATAGTTTTTGTACAAGTAGTAGCGATGCTGAACTCAGAACCAAGTTTGTGAGTGCTGGCAATTATTGTACTGTCGCATCTGCTCAAAGTACAACCGATGGCTCAATGGCCATGAATGTCACTGGAGGAACAGGAACATTTCAATATTTTGTCGATGGTTATGCTCCTGTCATTGTAGAAGGTGTAACGGTCACTTCTGGTCAAACAACAACCATCACTGTAACCCCAGTAGCATTATCAGATGTTGATGATGACAGCAGTGGTGATATTAATGATGCGAGTGATGGTGCGTCAACAACTTCTGCAGCGTCCGAAGCAGACTCGTGTGATGACGTTGTTAGTATTGTGGCTTCAAATTCACCATCTGATCCTAGTCCATATCAAGCTGTGAGTGTCACAGCTACAGTTGTTCCTGCCGTTAGTGAATGCTCAATCACTTATTCCATTGTTGGTACAGATGGTTATGCAGCATCTGGGAATCCTACAACTGACAGCGCTGGTCAAATTACATTTACAATCCCTGGTGGCGCCTCAGATGTATTTGATGTTGTTGAAGTGACTGAGGCTGGTTCTGGTGTAAAAACAACGTTAACCTATACGTTTTAATTCCAAAAGGTGCCAGTCAACAAGCGGTCAAAATGTCGCACCCATATTTATATTGATATGACTAGTTTTGCAGTTAAGTCCGTTGCAAAGTCAAAGCTGGCAACACAAAAGTGACTGAGCCCTTTTGACCGCTTGTTGGCACCTTTTGGTCGCTAAGGGCTCACCTTAGGTCAAAACCAGGGATGCCCCCATTTAAAAAATCCCTTCTAACCACTTAATATTGTACATGTAATTTATTCCCTATCGTCAAATACAAGTAATTTTGTTACAATAATACGTTAAAGAATAAAGGGGGTGAAAAGAATGAATCTATATAAAAAGTGCATCACTTTATTCATTATTCTTTTCTCAATCATACTTATAATTAATTGTGGTGGTAGTACTGGTGGATCAACTGGCACAGACGGTGGTTCGTCATCAGGCGGTAGTAGTACAGAAGGAACTGATATTGTGAGCGCTGCTTTTTTGCTCGAACTAGGCAGCTTACAATCTGATGCAGAATACGAAATGATTACTGATGACGAATTTCTTGAACAACTTTATGAATTATTAGACGAGATCGATAACACAGAAGATGGGGTTGCAAATCTCAAAACCTATCTCGAAGAAAATATTTCAGGATATACCTTTACCTATTCAGCAGATGAGGTTTTGGCTTCCAGCGCAATAAAATATAGTACTTCAGATAATATCGATTCTTCTGAAACATGGATCATGCTTAAGGCTTTTGTACAAAGCATTCCATCTCTTGTTGTAGATCCTGTAACAGGCACTCTGACTTCGTTAGCCACGCCAGGGACTTTTATAACATTAGCACAGCTTCAATCTAGGAAGAATATTATTAATGCGCTAGGCTCAGGACAGATTGATGTAACGAAGGCAAATGAATTGCAGAACATAAACACAACAAATCCCTTTAAGTCACAAAGAGAATTAATAGAAGCAACAGGTGGTGAGATGCCCACTTGGCTGGCAGGTGATGTTCCAGACTGTGTGGAATACTGTACAACATCATCAGGCGGCGGTGGAGGAGGAGATGATGAAGACGAAGTAGAGTATTCACAAACAGACTTTCAGGGCACATTTGATGTGACGGGCTCCTTTAAGCGAGTATTTTCATCAGCAACTTGTACATGGAATATTAGATTTCAAGGAACAATAGACATCACATTAAAATATGATGACAGTTCAGAGATCTCAGGAGCGTCTGCTCGTGTTTATGGCACAACTTCTTGGCCAACAGGATCTAGTACTTCTGCCAGTTTTAACTGTACCAGTGGATCAACAAGCTTTGATGACACAGATTCGGTTACTGGAACGACTGCAAATTATTCGTGGAGCAGTGATTTAGGTTACGGTACCTGGACTGGGGCATTTACAAATGGTGAATACTTGATTGATAGTGGTGTGGTGGATTTATCAATATCGTATTCAGGTGGAACTGGTTCAGCGAGTGCTAGTAATATTGCTTTGGAAGTGCAGTAGGAATACGCGGTTTTTGGTGCTAGCCCGGTTACCATGCGGTACCGGGCCAGGCCAGTTACCATACGGTACTGGGCAAGGTATATATAGCTTTTGTCTCTCTGATTAGAGCCCACAATTGTGGGTAGATATTTGGTGTTCTACACAACCTCCCTTGAAAACAATCGATAATAAAATAGTAGATAATATATATTCGTAGAAAAGAAATGAGGGAGATGTTTATGACAGAGCCAACTACAATCCCTGGCGTAACTGTTTTGAAAGAACAGGAGTTTACCATTCCTGACATTGATGGAGATCTTATTGATGATAAGGTCACGGTTCGAAATGTTCAGGTGAGCTGTGGTGAAGTTGACCCAGTCGCTGTTCAAAAATACCCTAACTGTTTTCGACATACTGATACAGGTTCTGTCCTTTTAACTGATTTAACCTGGACAGGATGGGAGAGTGAACCAGTGGCGGTCACTTTATCAACTGGGAAAACATTAGATGATCTACAAATGACCGAGAGAGAAACACGATTTGGGAGAACTCCTGCTGGTCAACGTGTCTTGCAACAGTCACCGGAATATTATTATGAGAAGGGTCAAAATATACACTGTGGCTGGCTCGAAAACAAAACGCAAGATGGCAACATAGATGTGTATGATTTTGATGGTGTTGAGCCAGAGGGATCAATAGCACAATCTGCTATATATGGAGTAAAAGGGATTGATATGGGTCTTAGGGTTTTAGTTTCACCGCAAACTCAAGAGATGCACGATTATGATAATTGCCAACCAGACTCGACTTATCCTTGTGTGTCTGTGAGTTGGTTGAGTCTCGATCTAGCTTATTTCGATGCTATGAGTTCGAAGAGGCTCGAAGATGTATTGGGTACGGGTGCACTAAAAGATTTGGAAAGACAGAGTATCTGCCCAGGCATGGATTATCCTCCGATACCAGATGTAAACCAAGCTCTGGATCCAGGAAAAGCCCAACCCGCAACGCTAACTGTTACTGAGGGTGAGTGAGTGCCATTTTTTCTCAAACATATCATTCCGATAAAAATATGAATTCAAAATGATAATCATGCGAAATTAACCTTATTACAATAGGGCTAACCTTTCTTAATTATTCAGTTATATTATTATTACTTTGGAACGAAAATTGCACAATTAAATATTACTCATTTTTTGAGGGAAGGCGTACGGCAACTATTAGGGAGGAAATATGAAATTTTATAAAAGTGCATTTATAGTTTTGCTAGTTTTATTAATTCTTACTCCTATGGCGTTCGCTTTAAGTGAGGATGGAGATTATGGGCAGGTGATTCGTAAGAGCGAAGCTTCAGACGCTGATGCGGGTCCAGAGTTTCCGATGGTACGAGAAGGAGCTTCAGAAACAGCGAGTAACTCTTGTTTAGTTGAGGACAGAGAATTATACTTTTCTAATATTGATGCAATAAATATGAAAACTGATGGTGCTTCGTTTTCAGTTGATATAGTTGGTGATATTGATGATCAAAGATGTAGTTCGAATTCAGAGTATTTTAGAATAAAAGGTATGACAAAGTCAGACACGACTCAGTATACTGTTATGAAAGAGTGTATAGACATGGCAAAACTGGCAATGTACAATTCGGACAAGATCCAGTTTGGTTTTATTGTTAATGTCTTAAATTCAGCAATAACATTTACGTATGACTGGTATGCAACTTTTGACTATGAGAATATTGGTAGTACGACGGATAATTTTGAATGCCGCCTTAAAACTGTAGGCAGCTAGGATAAAGTATATTCTTATAAACAGCCATCACCACTAAATCAAACCTTTATAGCTTTCAGACGGTTCCGTATTTTCTAATTAACCACCGCTTTACATATCAACCAGGTCTTAATAAAGGATGAGTCATGCAATACACAGAATACGTAGAACAAAAAAAGGAGAGTGGCGTGATCTTGGGGATTGATGAGGAGGATGCAAAAAAAGTACTGAAATTTCTTCCCAAGAAAGAGAGATTTACTCATTATTTTTGGTCAGTGGGATGGCTTTTTGTCATTCCAATAGGCATTTTCATGACACTCTTTGTAGTATGGTGGCTGGGATTCCTCATCCTGCTTTGTACGCCGCCATTATTTTTTAAAGCTACTAAAGTATCTGTTGCCAATCCCGTACTCAAATACGCAGATGGAAATGAGAGGTTTTTCAACCTTCTAGTTCAAAAAAATGTGCTGAGTTTTAAAAGGGTGGGGGAGTAGGCAAAAACCTCAACCTTAACACGGAGATAAGAGAAACTTCTTGTTAATAAAGGGTTTCTCGACTATGATCCCGCCACGCTCACATTCTATAAGGATCTGAGCCTTATACCCAAAAATCTTACTAGTCCTTCCTATAAAATGCGAACTGGGCTCGTTAGAGTAGAGTTTGCAGCCTTTTAAATTCTGCCGAGGCTTAAACCAGACAATCTTTTTCACAGTCAAACTGTTGGAACTGTTTTGTAAACTTTTGGAGTGTTGTGCAGTTTACAAACAATTAATATGATTCAGGTGGCTTGATGCCGTCTTGATCAGGAGAAACATACATTATGTCATTCGAAAATCTAGGTCTATCGGGTGAATTGCTACGTGCCGTTAAAGAACAAGGCTACAGCATTCCTACACCGATACAAAAAAAAGCTATTCCCGCTATTTTAAGTAAACAAGATATTATGGGAAGCGCACAAACAGGAACAGGTAAAACCGCTGGTTTTACACTGCCTTTGTTACAACGTCTTATGCTCGACAAAAAATATCAGGGCAGAAGACGTCCTATCAGAGCTCTTATATTAACACCAACTCGCGAGCTTGCAGCTCAAGTTTGCAAAAGTGTCGAAACTTATTCAAAGCATTTGCCTTTGCGTTCAACAGTCGTTTTTGGCGGTGTTAATATGGGTGCACAGATTCACAAATTAAATTCAGGAGTGGATATACTTGTGGCTACCCCAGGTCGTTTACTTGACCATGTTGGGAGAAGAACAGTTAATCTATCCAAAGTGGATGTGTTTATTCTTGATGAAGCTGATCGCATGCTCGACATGGGATTTATTCCAGACATCAAAAAAATCATCGCTTTGATGCCAAAGCAAAGACAAAATCTTTTGTTTACGGCAACTCTTTCAAAAGAAATCCAAAGACTAGCAAGAGGGTTTCTCAATAACCCTACAACTATCGAAGTTGCCCCACAAAACACGGCATCTGAGCTTGTAAACCAGGTCGTGCATCACGTTGATCGTGGAAGCAAACAAAAATTGCTCTCACATATCATTGATTCAAAAAAGTGGCAGCGCGTTCTTGTTTTTACACGAACAAAGCATGGTGCGAATCGTCTTGCTGAGCAGCTTCATCGAGATGGGATTACCTCAACAGCGATTCATGGGAACAAAACCCAGGCAGCGAGAACTAAGGCGTTGGAGAAATTCAAAAAGGAATCCGTACGTGTTTTAGTGGCAACAGATATTGCGGCTCGTGGGCTTGATATTCAACAATTACCCCATGTCGTAAATTTTGATCTCCCTAACGTGCCAGAGGATTATGTCCATCGCATTGGGCGAACTGGTAGAGCGGGAAATGAAGGTCAGGCACTATCATTGGTGTCATCTAACGAAATGAGCTTTTTGAGAAATATCGAGAGAATGCTTAAAATGAGCATTCCCAGAATATGCGAAAAAGGCTACGAATCAAAATTTGCTTTCAAAGCAGATCCTGCTCAACGAAGAGGTCGTGGCGGGCGCAATAACCCAAGACGTTTTTCAGGAAGAGGCGGTCGTTTTAATAGATCAGGCCGAGGGAACAGAGGTTCGAGGTCTTCACAGAATGGACGTCAGGATAGGGCTGCCTAAGGCTGAATTCTTAATCAATTTAAAATATATTTATTTAAAGCGGCTTAGGCCGCTTTTTTACATTCCAGGAAACCCCGTACGTAGGCTCTTCTTTATGGGTTCCTAAT
>CAZSTS010000040.1:0-7081 GCA_964609965.1 uncultured Nitrospirales bacterium | reverse complement strand
TATCACTGGCCACTTTCCACCGTCATGAGTGGCCACTTTGGTCCGCGATATGCAAGATAAGAGTCATTATGAAATGCTTGTTATTTCGCCAGTGCTTGGATTAAGCAACAATGTTATAGGGTTTATCGCAATAGAAGTTGATATGGAACCCATTTACACGTTTATCCAAGACATAACAGGCATGGGCGATACTGGTGAAACTCTTATTGGAAAGAAGATTGGGAATGATGTTGTTTTTTTAAATAAACTGAGATTTGACCCAGGCGCGGTTTTAAAAAGAAAAGTTGTTATTGGGAGTACCGAAGCCATTCCTATTCAAAATGCTGCTCAAAACAAACCTGGTTCTGGCATTTCAATAGACTACAGAGGAAAAGAGATCATTGCGGCATGGCGTTATATCCCTCTTCTTCAATGGGGTATTGTGGCTAAGCAAGATGTAAGTGAAGCCTTTGCAGCAGAAAAACTTCTCCAAAACGTCATTATATTTACTTTGCTCATTGTTTTGCTTGTTGTGGCTGTTCTTGTGTTTTTAGTCTCGTATTCCTTTACAAGGCCAATTGATGCCTTACAAAGAGGGGTAGAGGTTATCAGTCAAGGTAATTTAAATCATAGGGTAGGGATTGAACGAAATGATGAGATAGGCAAACTGTCTCAAGGTTTTGATAAAATGACAAAAGCACTTCAGGAAACCATGGCATCACGCGATGAACTTAATCGCGAAATTATCGAGAGAAAAAATGTTGAAGATGAGCTCAGAAAAACAAATCAATTAAAGTCTGAATTTGTGGCTAATGTGGCACACGAGTTTAGAACCCCACTCACTATTATCAAAGAAACAGTTGAGGTTATATTAGACAATGTGGCGGGAGATATATCAGCAGAACAAAGAACTCTTTTAGAAAGAGGTGATAGATCCATAAATCGTTTGAACAGACTTGTTACAGATGTTTTGGATATTTCTCGAATCGAAGCAGATAGTATGAAACTCAGTGTTATTAAGATTGAGCTGAAGCTTTTTATTAAAGACATTTTAGTGGATTATAAACAACATGCTGAGCATAAAAACATTAATTTGATGACAAATATTCCAGATGATTTGGGAATAATATGGGCAGATAAAGACATGTTGAGTCAGCTTGTTATTAATCTGTTTAATAATGCTATTAAGTATACTCCTGAGAAGGGTAGTATTACCTTTTCGTTATCTGGCAATGACAAGAAAATTCGTTTAGAGGTCATGGATACGGGTATTGGTATTCCAAAAAATAAAATTGAAAAGGTTTTCGAGAAGTTTGAAAGAATTCATAGTGATATCAAAGAGGGTGCTGGATTAGGTTTAAACATTGCTAAAAAAATCGTCGATCTCCATCATGGTAAAATATGGGTAGAGAGTGTTGAGAAGAGGGGAAGTAAGTTTGTTGTGGAGCTGCCAAGAAGGCATTTTGCGTAAGGGTTAGTTGATTTACGGTTCTTCTTTTCTGCTCACTGTCGTGCTTGTCCTGAGTAAGCAAAGCGCATCGAAGGGGACGAAGTTTGAACTAGAGTAATTACCTTTCCAACAAATATAATTGTAACTCATTAACTAATGACATAATAGGCAGCAATATATTATTACTAACTATCTGTAATTACATCATTATATGTATCTAATACTTGTAACCTATTGAAAATATAGTTTATTAGCTGATAGCAATAAAGTAAATTATAGTAATTTATAGTTTACATTAATATTGAAAAGTAAACTTAAATAGCATATAATTTATTTAGTTATGCTAAACTAAAATACAAAAGCTAATATTTTACCTAGGGGCAAATATGGATATTAAAGATTTTAAGTCTGGAACTTACAAGAAGGCCTATGAATATGAGTATTTTTTACCTGAAAAAATCAATCATTCCTTTTTTTGGACTGATGAAGTTATCAATGAACTTCTGGAAAAAGCTTCTTTGAAACTTGGTGAACTTAATGCCTTTTCTCGATTCATACCTGATATAGACATGTTTATAATGATGCATATTTACAAAGAAGCTGTTGTTTCAAGTCGTATTGAAGGAACACAAACTAATATTGAAGATGCTTTGATTGAAGAGGAGGATATTCAACCTGAAAAAAGAGATGATCGTAAAGAAGTCATCAACTACGTTACAGCAATGAACGTGGCAATTGAAAAACTCAAACAATTACCACTTTCAAATCGACTGATCAGAGAAACCCATCAAATTTTACTTTCTAGTGTTCGTGGTAAACATAAAACACCAGGAGAATTCAGAACTTCTCAGAATTGGATTGGAGGTGCAACGTTAAAAGATGCTGTATTTATTCCTCCTGACCATCCTGAGTTAGCTGAATTGTTATCTGATTTTGAGTTCTTTCTACATAATTCTAAAATCAATATTCCTCATTTAGTGAGAATAGCAATTGCTCACTATCAGTTTGAAACAATTCATCCTTTTCAAGATGGAAATGGAAGAATTGGACGATTGCTGATCACGTTATACTTAGTATCTAATAATCTTTTAGAAAAACCTTTATTATACTTGTCAGAATTCTTAGAAAAAAACAAAACCCTATACTATGACAATTTGACCTTTGTTCGTACTAAAAATGATTTAAAACAATGGATTCGATTTTTTTTGACAGGCATCATTCAAACAGCTGAAAATACTGTTCGTACACTAAAAGAAATTACCTGTTTAAAACAACGTCTAGAACAGCTTTGTATGATAAAAATGGGTAGAAGATCTAAGCAAGCAATAGCCTTATTGCACAACCTTTTTTCAAAGCCATATATATCTGTGAAGGATGCTCAAAAATTTACAGGTCTTTCAACCAAAGCTGCAAATGATCTTGTTACAATCTTTGTAGAGAAAAAAGTACTTTATGAAGTTACAGGCTTTCAACGCAATCGCATTTATGTTTTTTTAGAATACATGAAACTATTCCATGAAAAATGAGATAACTCCATCCAGAGAAAGATCAAAAGTTAAACCACAGGAATCTTTGCTCGGGAATGGGATTCCTTCTCGTTCATTCGAATCCTCTCAAATAACAAAATAAACTCGCTTGCTCTGAGCGAGCAACGCGAGTCGAAGAGTTCGGGAACTAGGATTCCTTCTCGCTCATTTTACGGCATACACCTATTCGCTCGAAGCCGCAAATTTTGGCTTTCGTTCGCATACGCTCACTTATCCTCGCTTGCTCGGCGCCAAAATCTGTTCGAATCCTCTCAAATAACAAAATAAACTCGCTTGCTCTGAGCGAGCAACGCGAGTCGAAGAGTTCGGGAACTAGGATTCGAACCTAGATTGGCGGAGTCAGAGTCCGCAGTCCTACCATTAGACGATCCCCGAATAGTGGAAACCCTATTACGACAAGAAATAATAGGCTGTCAATTTGTACCTGACTCAGGATATATTGACTGGTGCTTTTGGGGTCAATATAGGTATTTCTATGCTAAAAACCATCGTAACTGAAAAATTGAAAATCAAATACCCGATTTTTGCGGGTACTATGATGAATATTACTACGCCAGAGTTTGTTGCAGCCTGCTCTGAGGCAGGGGGGTTGGGGATTTTGGCGAGTGCTATTTATAAAACAAAAGAGGAGCTCAAAAAAGCGATTCAAAAAACAAGGAAACTCACAGATAAACCCTTTGCTGTGAATGTTAACCTTTTTCCTGCTCTCATGCCCACTGACCAAGAAGAATATATTAAAGTGATGTTAGATGAAGGTGTGAAAATTATCGAGACCTCTGGTCACGCTGCTCCTAAAGAATATGTTCCCATTTTTAAAGAAGCAGGAGTCACATGGATTCATAAATGCGCTGGCATTCGCTATGCCAAAAAAGCAGCAAGCCTGGGTGCTGACATGATCGAAGTAGTGGGTTACGAAAATGGTGGAGCCACAGGAAAACTCGATATTGGCACTTTTGTGATGACGCCAACAGCCGTAGATGCAGTTGATGTGCCAGTGATTGCTGGTGGGGGTGTATCTGATGGTCGTGGCCTGGCTGCTCTTTTAGCCTTAGGGGCACAAGGGGTGGTTGTGGGAACACGAATCATGGCAACAAAAGAATGTCCCATTCACGATAATCTCAAACAAGTGCTTGTGAATGCGAGTGAGATCGATACTGTGCTTATTATGAGATCTCTTGGTAGCACGCACCGTGTTTGGGATAATGTGGCAGCAAAAAAGGTTTTAGAGATCGAAGCCAGTCAGCCGGAAAATCCTTTAGAGATTTACGAGGCAGCAGCTGGTTCAAAGGCCAGAGAAATGTATGAAACAGGGAATCTAGATATCGGCATCATTTCCTGCGGGCAGGGCGTAGGCATGATCCATGACATCCCAACAGTGAAAGAGTTGTTTGATCGAATGGTAAAAGAGGCTAGCTTGTTATAAAGAGATCCGGAAGATCTACTTCACATTGATAAATGGTACAGCGCCACCACCCGTGTATTGGGGCAAGTTACCGTCCCACTTGTCGATTGCTTTGATTTGAGCTTCGACTTTTCTGAGTTCAATAAGTTGTGCTGAAACCGCTTCACGTTGGAGCTTTAATGATTCTGCTTCGGCTCGTGCACGTTCAATCACCTGCAAAGCTTCTTTTTTGACTCGTTCAACGTCCTTTTCGGCTTTTTTAGCCATTTGCTCTGCAATTTGTTTGTCCTCAACTGATTTTAGGAAATCAGGTGTAAACTCAAAATTTGTAATGGAAAGATCGGTTACGATAATTTGTTTTTTATCTAAACGCGATTTAACGATCTGATCCATCTCACGAGTTACTTCAGCTCGGTTTGAAATGATTTTTTCTGCTGAGTATTTAGAAGTAATAGATTTAACAGATTCTTGAGTGATTGGGTCAATTACAGTTTTTACATAGGCTGGTCCGAGGTTTCGATAAATGGATACCACAGTGCCTTTTTCGATTCTATGGTTGATCGCCATATCAACAACGATCGTTTGCATATCATTACTGAATGCCGATGTTTTGATGTCGGCACGTTGAATTCGAATGCTGAATCGATCAATTTTTTCAATAAAAGGAATTTTAAAATAAAGTCCTTCTGAATAGGAATCGACTATTTTTCCTAGTCGAACCTTAAGACCCACTTCTCCGGGTTGGATAGTAAAAAATCCATTAGTAATGACAACCAAAGCGATTAGTCCGGCTACAATTAAGGGAAGATATTTTTTATACTTCCTGACATAAATATCGATATCTTGTTCTACTCCATTTACCATATGAAAACTCCTTTTTAAAAGTTGGAGTGACTCATTATGCTAATTCGATGCTTTCGTATAGTAAATAATTAGCAAAAAAATGATTAAAGGATAAGTGTGGTTGGAGGTTATTTTGATTATTAAAAAGAGTAATTATAACTGAGACCTAGGATGTTTGCAAAGGGAGTGGTGGTGTCTCCATTGAGCATGTCTTCTCCAATGTAATAAAGGCTAAAGGTGTTTCTTTTGAAAGAATAATCAAGGCCTGCTGAAAAGCGCCACTTATGGAGAAATCCATCATTATCAGCAAACCTGCCATGCAACTCAGCCGAGACAAAAGGGCTGAAACCTTTTTTTAAATTTAAGCTGGCAGTAATCTTGTTTCTCAGAGTGTGCTCCATCGTAAACTCTCTACCACCTGTTTTAAGCTCACTCCCGAATTCTTCATGATAGCGAATACGGTAGTCCAATCTTAAGCGTTTTAACCTCAGACGAAAACGAGAATCTACATAGAATCTATGCCAATAATTTTTGTGTGAAGTAAGAGGTTCGATAGTAAATCGGTAACCGCCACTGAGGCGTACAACACGAGACAATCTAAATCTAAGGAAGAATTCTTCGCCAATAGATTCGATACCTTGTGCGTCATTGTCTAACCTAAATTTTTGATCAAAACCCACAGTAAACTTTTTATTGATTTTGTATCTAATGCCAGACTCAGTCCAAAGCTTGAATTCAGAAGCTTTTGCATCCAATCCAGTGTAGAGAGAAAATAAAAAGACAAATAGTATTAGTTTTGCTATGGTTTTCATATATATTTTGAAATAAGAATGCAGAATAATACAGAAAAATGATGACGAAATCAAAAGATATAATCGAAAACTTTGAACCCACTGCTTTAGAAGATCTTAGCTCCTTAAAGAGTTTGGTCAAACTGTTAAAAAGGCATGACACTAAATTCGTTTTACAAAAAGAAAAACTCAACTCCTTATTAGAACGAATTCAGCCTGTATATAAAATATTAGAAATTGAAGGTAAGAGGGTATTCTCATACAAAAATCTCTATTTTGATACTGACGAGTTTCTTTTCTATCAACAACATCATAATCGTAAATTAAACAGGCATAAATTAAGGTGTCGCCAATACGTTGATTCAGAATTAAATTACTGGGAAGTTAAGTTTAAGAATAATAAACGAAAAACCCTAAAAGATCGTTTTAAGCAAGAATCTTTGGTGACTGAGATGACCCAGGAGATTAAAAATACGACAAGGGCAGCGCTTTCTAAAAGAGCTGGCATTAATTTAGATCTCATAAAACCTAAGCTCTGGGTCATGTTTTCGCGCATCACTTTTTCGAGTAATATATTAAAGGAACGTATCACTGTTGATACTGATATCATGTATAGAAATATTTCTGGTCATGAGAAGACTCTTGAAGGTATAGTCGTGGCAGAAGTCAAACAGGCTGATTTTTCGTTGTGCTCTCCTTTTATTAGGGCAGCTAAAGAAGAAGGAATATACCCAAAGACCTTTAGTAAATATTGTACGGGTATTGCATTGCTAGAAAAACCTTCTAAGGTTGGTCGTTTCAAAAGGCGCATAATGAATTTAGAAAAACTCAGTGGAGGGTACTAAAATGTTATTAGAAAACCTAGAGGCTATTAAATTATTTGGTAACTCTTTGATTGATTTTAGAGGTGTAGGTGAAATCCTTTTAAGGTTTGGATTTGATCTCATTGTCATTTTTATTATTATTCGACTCATTTTTTATCCCATCTATCGTCGAAAGAGTTATTTTATCTCTTATTTTGGGAGTGTAAATAATTTTGTGTAATTGGCCAAAATGAGGGATGAGAGTC
>CAZSTS010000039.1:0-7464 GCA_964609965.1 uncultured Nitrospirales bacterium | reverse complement strand
AGTGTTACCCATGTTCCCGGTTCAAACTGTAACCTATGTATCCGATTCAGGCCGTATTCTGTCACCAATTTACCCTGTTGTTGGTGTCTGTAACCCACAGTTAATCCCTGTCACAATCTGTTAATCTCTGTAAAACAATGTAATATCATGTATATATAAATAACACCTTTTTGGCATCAACCTTGCATAAACAAAGGGCAAGAGCCGGATTTATGGGTTATCCGGTATGGAGGTGCCAATGGTTACAACAAACGCAACACAACAAAGAGTTAATCCTTGTGCTGAAGAGCCATGTGGAAGCTGCTCCCCTGCTTATACGCATGCACAAGCCTATAGAGAAGAACTAGCTAAAATGGATATCCCTTATGAGCCCAATAGGGCTGTGGCCAATAGAGCAACCACACTTGAACAATTTGATTTAATTACCCGTGATTTTAATCGATATGATACGACTCAAAAAAAGGCCCTTCATATTTCTGATGGGCGCATCGATCTTCTTTCAAGAAATATTTATGAAGATAGACCTGTTTATGGGGCAGATGGAACCATAAAAAGAACACGGCCCTTCCTTGTCGATCGAGAAATAGTATCCGCTAATAACCTTTCAGAGGATTGGGCTCTTGAAGGGGCAAGCCAATATTTTGCCGAAGGAACAATTACACATGCTGGCCACCTTTTGGGATTAAAAGCAGCCCACCTTGCTCAATATTTAGATTTTGTAGATCAATACAACACTTTTCCACCACTAGAAAGAATGACTAGTGGAAACCAACTTTATTCCATTCGAACTACACAAGGAGTACTTGCTGTTGATGCCATGCAAAGAGCAAAATGGGCAGGGCTAAAAGCCTATCAAATTCCTCATGAAATCCGCGAAGCCTCTGTTCAAGGCAGCCATGGACTTATCAGATCAGCTCTTCAAGCCGCATCAAACGGAAACATTGACCAATCATGTTCTCTTTTCACTTCAGCTTATAGAGGAATGAGTTATATTGGCGGTAGTTTTACAATGGATGTTGACGAAGAACAAAGCATCTCTGATTTTGACGAAGCCGTTCAACTCGCTCAAGAAAGTCTCCTTCGCTCCGCAGGAGCTTTCAGACCACAAGAAAAAAGAGCTGCTAGAGAAAAGGCTGCGCGATTTTATGAACGAATGCATGGTGTGACAAATAAAAAAGTTACGCCCATACCTCAAGTTGTTGCGCTAATAGATCATGCAAGACTTGAAAGAAATGAAGAAGAAAGGAAAATGCTCGCTCAACTTACTCACTAACAGCCATCTTCACAATACCTTCAGATGTCACTACATTATAATACTTAGTCGTGTATTCGATAAGTTCTTCATAGGCTTTGTAAATCGCTTCTGTATTTGCCTCTGTCCTAGACTGTGACGCGTCTCGAGCATAGATATCGTACGGTGGTTTTTTTGGCTGCTGTTTTTGCCTGTCATGATAATACATATAAGCCCAAGGCGTAGCTAAACGACGAAAAAAGTTGTTCTCATGTATAATAGCCGTCACAAAAGGTGGGCGAGAACCAGTCCACTCTGCAACCATTTTTTTAAAATACGTAAGCGGATTGTATTGATCCTTAAATGGCTTATCCAGCATATTCCACCAAAACGCTTTTTGTGGCGTGTCTTTCATCCTCCAACGAGTCACAGAAAAATCACTAGGCCTAACAAGGAGACTCTCAATATATTGATACGGATTATGTAGATTTGTTCCTGACTCGTGATATAAAATCGTCATCTTGGCTCCAAGCTCCTTGAGAACCTTCAAATGAGCCTTCTTAATTCTAGAATCCTTTGCTGGAGAACCTGCCACAACAGGCGCGCGCCCAAAAACTTCTTTAACATATTTATAGCCACCAACTTCTTTTTTATTTAATTCTCCTGTTCTCATATCAAGTCGGTACGTCTCATAATCCAATAATGTTTTTTTAAGTTCTTCATCGCTTAGATTTTTCAATCGCCCATCAAAGCCCCTGTTTATCGGATGAGGAGGCCTTGCATGATAACTAATCGTCATATGAGTGTTTTTGAGGAGCGCAATGATGTCTGGACGCTTTTCTTGATAAAGATGAACCATGGGAGCTGTGAGATAAAAATCTCCTTTTACACCATGCTTTTGAAATAACTTTACTAATCGAATAAGTGTGTTTGCGCTTTCATCAACATGTTTGATATCGTGAACATTGATAATAAAACTTATATAACCTTTGTTCTTATGAAAAGTTCTTTTCTCAACTTCTTTTTCTTGAGAAGCTACAGCAACAACAGCGGCACGTGGAGAAACGCCAGGATTTTTTGCCTCCCATGATTGATAGGTTTTAGCCATTTCAGAAAACGTAGCCCATTTCACCTTTCCTTGTTGAACAAGCGGAGAAACAATCTGCGTTAGCCATTTATCAATAACCTCAAAAGGCTTATCTGTTTTGGGAGAACCATGAAACTCACCTGGATGAACTGTTATATGAAACACATTCACCTTATCTGATTTTGCATTTTGAAGTGATAACACCAACGCCTTTGTAAGATAATCAAAATAAGCTGAACTGCCTCCTTGTTTTTTTGCTCTGATATTTGCACTCGCACTTGTGTCTGGAAACATTCCATCTGGTAAATAGACAATTGGGGCCCCAGAATCATGTTTTGCAAACCCTGCCATATCACCTTCTTTGGGCCCTGCCTGAGGACGCCATGGGTTGACGGTATTGAGAAGCTTGTCTGATTGTTGTGTGTTTCTGTTTTTGTAATCACTCATTACCGATAACCCGGCAGAACTAGCCGCTTTAAGGAGGCCTGGATAAAGATTACCGCCACTCCAATAATTAACCTTTGTCGCTCCGGCCTTCTTTAAAAGAGCAATCTCTTCCTTCATCTTCGTGGTCCATGTTTCAACAGGCTGGGAATCACTATTATTGATCTGAACATTTTCGTGAAAGTGCAACCCAATCTCATGTCCCTTTGATTCTAAACTCTTAAATAAAGAACTTTTTGAACTGATTAAAGCATTCGTAAAAGGTGTTTGTGACTGAACAACAATCTTGCCACCCTGTTTTTCAACAATGCCAGCAAGGGTCTGAATGTTCTTTAAATCACGATTAAAGAGAAATTTATTTGTTTCGTAATTTTTTGTTCCCCGTTTAGATGACCTGTTTCTTTTATCTTTGGCTCTTTTTCCTACGGGCTCAATATGAACCCCTATCGTAAAAAGCAAAGGAGCTTCTTTTGATCCCACATGCTCAGAAACTTTTTCTTGCAGTTCTATTTTTTCATCTACAAAAGACACTTGTCTAGGCGGCTTTCTGGAAGATCGCTTTAGGTTTGTGTTTTTTTGACCAAAAACTAGTGCAGAGCTAGCAAGAGCCACGAATAAAATAGAACATAAAATAAGCTTTGATTTTTTCATTTTGAATTTCTTTCTGCTTTAGCCAGTGTTTTTACAACCAGTTTTTTCATTGAGAGGCCCTGAACGAGAATAGAAAAAACAACTACCATGTATGTGGCTGTCAAAAACAAGTCCCTTCCCCCTTCTTTTGGCAAAGAAAGGGCCAGAGCAATTGAAATGCCTCCGCGAATACCTGCCCATGTGAGAATCCGTATAACCCCTTTTGTAAATGTTCTAAATAGCTTTAGGAAAGAAACAGCTAAGCTAATAGCAAAGAGACGAACCAAAAGAACAAGAGGAATCACAATGAGGCCTATGATAAAATACGTAGTATTAAACGACAAAACAAGAACCTCTAAACCAATGAGCACAAACAATACAGCATTAAGGACTTCATCAATCAATTCCCAAAATGTATCTATGTGATTGCGCGTTTCTTCAGACATAGCAAACAAACGGCCATGATTTCCAATCAAGAGCCCTGCCACAACAATGGCAATGGGGCCAGACGTATGAAGAAAAGATGCCAAGGCATAACCCCCGCTTGTGAGAGCTAAGGTGAGAAGAATTTCTACCTGATAATTATTAACTGACTTGAGTAATTTATATGTCACCCAACCGAGAATGAGGCCTAGCACTATCCCGCCCACTGTTTCTGTGAGAAGCAAGAAACCAACATGGGACAAGGTAATATCATGGGCTCCTGTGGCCAAAGAAAATATGATAAGGAAAACGACTACACCCACACCATCATTAAAAAGAGCCTCACCTGCTATTTTGGTTTCGAGTGATTTGGGAACTCTGGCTTGCTTAAGAATACCTAAAACAGCGATGGGGTCTGTGGGTGAAATCAAAGCCCCAAACAAAAGACAATAGATGTATTTAATGGAAATGCCAAACCAGGCTAAAAGATAAAAAGAAATCGTGCCAATAAGGAATGTTGAAATAACAACACCAATGGTAGCCAAGAAAGTTATTATCCATTTTTGTTTTGCAAGATCTGCAAGATTGATGTGGAGGGCCCCTGCAAACAAGAGAAAGCTTAACATACCTTCTAGAAGGGCTTTATCAAAATCAATATTGGCTAATAAGTTCTTTGCCTGAGCGTGGAACCCTGGCACAATATGTCCTGCCAATATAACAAGCAGCGACAAGACAAGGGCTGAAAGCATCAAGCCAATGGTTGTGGGTAATTTAATATACCTGTGATTGATGTAACTTAAAACAGCTGCAAGGGTGAGCAGTATGGCGATAATTGTAAAAAGATGCATGATTGAGTCACTAGTCACCAATCTCCAAAACCAGAGACTAGCCCTTCGACAAGCTCAGGGTCTAGCTACGACCAGCGACCAGAGACTTTATTATGAACATTGTTTCTTAAGATCTTCTGCCTTATCTGTTTTTTCCCAAGGAAACTCTGAACGACCAAAATGCCCATAAGCTGCTGTATTATGATAAATAGGTCTTAAGAGATCTAGTTGCTTGATAATGCTTGCTGGTTTGAAGCAAAAAACCTCTTTTACAGCCGTTTCGATCTTAGCTTCATCAACTTTGTTTGTGCCAAAGGAATTAACCAATAACGAGACAGGATCTGGGTACCCAATGGCATAGGCCAGTTGGAGCTCGCAACGATCAGCTAAGCCTGCGGCAACAATATTTTTTGCAACATAGCGAGCCATGTAACAAGCAGAACGGTCTACTTTAGAGGGATCTTTTCCAGAAAAAGCACCGCCACCATGACGACCCATGCCACCATAGGTGTCTACGATAATTTTACGTCCAGTAAGACCACAATCACCAAGAGGACCACCAACAACAAATCGTCCTGTTGGATTCACGAGATAATTTGTTTTGTCAGTGAGCATATCAGCAGGCAATGTGGGTTTGATAACATGGTTAATCACATCTTCTTTAAGTTGTTCGTAAGCAACCTTGTCATCATGCTGTGTTGAAACAACAACGGTATCAATGTGCGAAGGCTTACCATTAACATAGTGCACAGATACTTGTGACTTACCATCTGGTCTGAGATGAGTTACCTTACCTTCTTTTCGTACATTTGTTAATGCCATTGTAAGTGCGTGGGCATATTGAATTGGCGCAGGCATGAGCTCTGGAGTTTCTGTGCATGCATAACCAAACATAAGACCTTGGTCGCCAGCGCCTTGCTCTTTAAACAACCCTTCACCTTCAGAAACACCTTGTGAAATATCTGGTGATTGTTCATCTAAAGCAACCATGACCGCACAAGAATCAGCATCAAAACCAATATCAGAATCAATGTAACCAATTTCGCGAAGCGTTTTTCGTGTGAGTTTAGCAATATCTACATAGGCTTTAGTGGTAACCTCACCGGCCACAACGGCAACGCCTGTTGTCACCATGGTTTCACAAGCAACGCGTGATTTAGGGTCTTGCTCTAGCATGGCATCTAAAACACCGTCTGAAATCTTATCGGCCACTTTATCTGGGTGCCCTTCGGTGACAGATTCTGAAGTAAAAATATATTCTTTTTGCATAACATTATTCCTTGTTTCCTTGCCTGAGAAACCCTGTTTTCTTTGACAAAAATTCTCGTAGGCATGTTTAAACTTAGACCACATATATAAGCCGAGCGAACTAGTCTTTATTGACTTAGCTGTCAATCCAATCCCAAACCCCTTTCCACAGCGCCCCATCCAAATCATCCCATGGTAAGTTGTTGTGATTATAGCCTTCTAACGGTATTAGCTTCTTTGAACCTGTGTAAGAATTATACAATTCCTTGCCTAATTTGAACGGAACAATCTCATCAGCTGTCCCGTGGATGACCAGTAGGGGAACAGCACGGTGCTCCGCTACATCAGATAAATTCTCCATTGACTCATACCGATCTGCTAGAAGTGTTTTGACAGGTAAAATAGGATAATGGATTTTTCCTACATCAATTAACGATGTGAAAGGGGAAACAAGAACAAGACCTTGAATCTTGACTTGTGTAGCAAGCCAGGTTGCTACGCCTGTTCCCAATGACTCACCCACGAGATAAAGAGGAACCTCTGGATTTTCGTTTTCGAGAATTTTTATATCCTTAAGAGCTGTTTCATAGAGAGCATCTTCTGTTGGCCTGCCTTTGCGCTCCCCATAGCCCGGGTATTCAGCCAATAATAACACTGATGATGAATTTAAAAACCCTTTTGTCATGTAAATACGGTGGGCCGCGTTTCCAGCATTACCGTGAAAGAAAACAATGATTTTTTCTGGCTTGGCATGTTGTCGAATATAGCCGCGAAACTCATCAGAGTTTTCATTGTCAACCCAAGACACAAAACCTTGAGTCTTTAATAACTCTTGTTCTGATTGTGTAATAGTTTTTTCCGGAAAATAAATAAGATTGCGTATCATAGAGCTCCCAAAGCAAAAAACAGCAATAATGCCTATGACTAAAAAGGCGCGAAACCATGAAAAAGACTCTCTTCTCATTCTCAATTTCATTTTCGTTACTTGTTTTTAAAAACGTGAAAGGCAATAGCAAAGATCCCTAAGCTAAAAGCCAGGAACATAGGAACAATAAAATAGATATGTTCTCTGATAAGCTTGGCAAAGGCTAAGGCCATGCCTTCTGAAAAACATGGTCTGATACCTTGGGCCTGCCAAACAAGAGATTTATCAATGTAGCAGTTTGCAAAAGAGAGAAGCCCCATCATGAGCAAGACAAAAAGGAGAAGTCCAAGAGCGGCTGATACTATCCATTTGTTCACAGTGTGTTTTTAAGATGGATGAGGTATGGGGGCAAGCCAAAAAAAATGGCCAAACCTGAAAGGTCTGGCCATAAATTTTCTAACGTGCGGTTTGCCTTGTGCTATTCACAGCACAAGTTTGCCCGCTTATTTGGTTGCGGGGGCTGGATTTCTCTTCGCTCATTTAACGGCGTACACCTATTCGCTCAGAGCCGCCCTCACTCACTGTCGCTCACATACGTTCGCTAATCCTCGCATTGCTCGGCGTTCGTTTGGGTTCAAATCCAGACAATTTGCCAAAAATGACGTCCTCCCCGGACTGCGCTACGCTGGTCCGGGGTTTCCCTGGGTCT
>CAZSTS010000038.1:0-8140 GCA_964609965.1 uncultured Nitrospirales bacterium | reverse complement strand
GACCCAGGGAAACCCCGGACCAGCGTAGCGCAGTCCGGGGAGGACGTCATTTTATCCATCACTATGCCCAATCACATGCCCTAGTCCTTCTACAGGCTCAGGATAAATCCTTCGACACCTTCGACAAGGCTCATGTCAGGACGCTCAGAATAAGTAAAAATGCACCATTCACCGCCCTAACTATGCAATATTTGAGGACACATTTGTGTCCATTTTTAATCATTACAGGCACTTATCATATCCAGCCAGCCGATAATATATATAGAAACTATGACATTTAATATATCAAACCTGCCCTCTAGAGCTGAATATGAAGATTGGTCTGATCAAGACTTTCAAGACTGGCTTGCTACAGCTGACTCAGAAACACAAAGTGCCTTTGCTGGTTATTTTGAAAAGCCTGATGATTATCTTTTTTTAGAAGTCTTAAGTGAATCTCATAGCATGTCAGTAGATTTTGGCCTTGCAAATTACAATGTGCACGGCTCAGCAGCACATTATACTGATCAACTTTTAACTCCACAAAATAAACCTACTACAACTCAAAACATTTTAGATGGCCTTATTGAAGGCAATAAGACGCCAGAAAATCTAGGGCAAACAGCACAAGAGATTTTATTACAGTCTACAGCAAAAGAAATCGCAGATAGAATCCCAGAACTTTTTTACAGAGATTCTGGGTTCACAGAGTCTCTCTTTGTTGAAATGACCACACAAGAACCCATTCGTTCTATTCAAATCTTGCTAGCGCTCTTAGAAGATGAACATGGCACTCTCATTGCTGGAAATTTATCCTACCGAATAAGCCAAGAAGATCCAAACCTGTTTATTTCTCTTACAGATCGCATAGAAGAAATTGATGCAGGGGCTTACGAAAAAATCGCTTTAGCTGTTCAAATCAGAACGCAGCAAGATGACAGAGACTACAAACGCTCTCTAGCTACTGGTGAGTTTCAAATCATTAACACACCCAGGGCTAATTTTGCAGAAGAATGGCTACGCGTAGAAAGAATAGCTAGCCATAGAATAGATGACGACAACACATATATTTTTCAAACTCGAGATATAATTGATTATATTCAGGCCCCAAGAAATAAAAGTCTTTTAGAGTGGGCTTATTCATTACAATCTCACGAATCTCCTACACAGGCTCGTGAACGTTCTTTTGAAGTTGCTGCTTCTATTACACGCGAGCTCATGCTTTCTGGGCCTACTAATTTTTGTTACACTCAATATCAAAACGCAGCCAGTCTTCTTGATAATGTAGCTCAAGAAAATTACTGTATTGCTGCTGCTATTTTAGGCAAGATGAGTCTGATCGATTCAGGTACAGCAGTAAAACTTTTAGAAACATGGGCTGATCTTTGCCAAGACCCTGGCGTGTTAAGGCTTGTAGCCAAACACAGTAAAATCATTATTGGTGATCAGGCTTTTTTTGAAAATCTCTACAATCACTTAGATCCTACGACTCAAGCTATGATCATGCCTATGCAAGAGGTCTCAGTCCACACGTCCGAACAAGATCTGGCTACAGCTCAATTAAGAAACATGGCTGGTCAAGTTTCTGCAGAAGAAACCGAATTACTAAAGGTCGTAGACATAGAGCGTTCACAAGCCAGGCTTACTGCGTATTTAGATGTTATTCCAAATAAGGTTAGAGAAGAACACAGAGCCCATGAAACACGCTTGCAAGAAATCTTTGCTGAACTAGCATCTGGTGACGCTTATGGGCAAGACATCACACGCCTCCAAGAAGAGGGGCAAACACTCATGCTTAACTACAGCATTGAGTCTATGCGCAGTAATAAATTTGATAGTATGACTGAGCTTAGGGCTTTAGCTAATAGTGGTGATTATTCAGAAGATACTCAAAAAATGCTCAGAAGTTATATCCCCTCTATGGATTTTTGCTTTGATTATTTCGATCAAGCCAAAGACCTTTATCAACAAGAAAACTTTGAAGAAGCTCAAGCCATGCTTGGTTTAGGCGCCTCATCTTTAGGTGTGATGCAACAACTCGTAGAAGCCACTGTATTTTTAGATTTGGCTGAACAATTCAAAGATGTTTCTCCAGAAGCCACTGTTGCACATCAACAAATTTTAGCAGCCAGACCACAACTAGCCAATGCCTACAATCAACTCATGCGAGCAGCACAAGGTAATAGCGACAATCAAACATTAGAAGCAGTACTTACTAAATCACAACAAGTCTACACAACAGCTATTGGTTCTCTAAAACAAGGCCCTGATGGTGTGATTAAAAGCGTTGGTTGGAATCATATTTTAACAGCTAAAGCTCAAAGTGATTTTGCCTGGAAAGCTGCTACGTTTACAGCAACAACAGCACTTATGGTTGCTCTCTTCTCTGTGGCAGGACCTGCTGGAGCTGCTGCTGGAACCTATTTGGGTGGAGCTGCATTTGGTGTAGGTACGGTCGGAGCAAGTATTTC
Source organism: uncultured Nitrospirales bacterium (assembly GCA_964609965.1). Lineage (GTDB taxonomy): Bacteria > UBA10199 > UBA10199 > UBA10199 > JADGCS01 > JAHJDR01. Next base: position 5,690 of record CAZSTS010000038.1, on the reverse strand, counting down.
TGGTGCTATTATTGGTCTTGGTGTTGAGAGCTTGCTTTTCCTTAGTGGTGAAAGAATTATTCATAGTGGCACGGTGATTGCTGAAGCTGGTTTGCGTGGTCGCTCTATGACAACCGCCATGACAACAGCCAGACAACAGATGGCTTTTCAGTCTGCTGGCGAATTTGGATGGGCTTATGCTGAAACATTTGTTTCACTTGGTGTATTAAAGAGTTTTACTGGGGCCTCACGTGTTGCCATGCAGAGAGGTTTGATTCCACAAAACGCTGTTGGTCATGGTATTGCTTTTGCATCAGAAGTTATGGGTATGAGTGCAGGGGGCCTTACAGTCCAGACATTACAATATGGTGTGGGACATGATGCTTACATCATGCGTAATGGAGAGCCCGTAAAAGTAAAATGTTTAAATGATATACTAAGCGCTGAAAATTTGGGAGCAACAATCCAGGGTTCTTTTTCAACTGCAGTGACGTACCGTGTGGGTAGCTTTTTGGCCAAACCTGTTACCCAGCGTTTAACTAGGTCTATTCAAAGCTCGCAGGCAACAAGAGAACTTAATATCTTTGAAAAACAGCGTGCAAGTCTCGTTGAACAAATGAAACAAACAACAGATGTAGGCGAAAGAATTGGTTTAGAACGAAAACTTGCTGCGCGTGAAGCAAGTCTCTATGAACGCTTGCTCCCACATCTATCAGGCACTGACAAAGATACTGTTGGTGCAGCTTGGGCTAAAGCACGCTCAATCGAAGATGTACTCGCTCGTGCAGAAAGGGGACTCGATGCTGTTTCACTTAGATTGGACCCAGATAAAGCCCCAGCTCTTTTGATCGGTGAGCATGCTTTTGAAATGACAGCTGAGCCTCGCGGCGATATGTATGTTTTTACGAGAGATGGAAAACCCGTAGCTGTTCATAAAGATGCCCTCCAAAATATGGCTAGCATAGCACAACAGGGAATGGTTCAGGGCGGTGAGATTCCTTATTATGCGGTTGAAACCACTCAAGGAGGACAACCTACAGTTAGGCGCATTGTAACCCCTGAAGCTGGTAGAACAGTCATTGTTTCGGGTGGGCCAAAAACAGCTACAATGGCAAAGGCAATAGCACAGTATCAAAATGGTGATATCTCTCGAGGAAATGTTGAAAGGGCTATTCAAGATTGTTTTGATGGTAGGGCAACACCAGAAGTTATAGAAAACCTTGTAAATGCCGAAGCTCTCACAGGTGCTGATGTAGCCTTTATTATGCCCAGATTCACACGTCGCGCTCAAGCAAGTACTAGCTCTGGTGAAAACTTACGTTCTGCCCATAACCACGTGACAGTTGGTGTAGAAGCCTCCTCAACAGACCGTGCCAGTGTGACTGAAGGACAACATGGATTAGTAACAGGTTGGGATATGGCACGAAACGTTTTCACGTTTAGCTGGTTTGCAGGCGAAGGACAAAGACAAGCAGCTGTTCCTGCATTTGCTCAACCTCAAACAGCAACAGGAGGTCGTTCGCGTGCAGCAGAACGAGAAACAACAGAAAAAATCCCTAGACGAACAGACCGTCATTTTGCTCAAGAAAGTACACCTGTTGATAGTGATGTAGCAAGAACTGACTATCATGCTGCCTTAGAAGCAAATCGTGAAAGTCGACAAAATACAATCCCTGAAGTAGCAGAGATACCCTCACTTCAAACTTTTAATGATGTTGTGATCTTCATACAACGTGTGGACGCGTGGCTTGAGCGTTTTTCAGATCCAACGCAACATGATGCAAAATTTATTGGGGAAACGGGAAGAAGAATTGATGATCTCTATACAAATCACCAGCTAACAAAATATGAATGTGATCAACTAAATGAACTTTTATATCAATTGAGTCTGGGTGAAGATGTTGTTTTACGTTCACATGATAATCGAGGTCGCTACGATGAAATTCCAGTCGACATTGGTCCTGGGACACTTAGGGACATTCCATTAACTCCTGATTCATCTTTTGATGCGCCAGCAACCTCTGCGGATGTTACAATTCCAGTTCCTTCAAGAAAAGCTAAAGCAACGCCTGCTCCCGAAGCTCCACGTGAGAGTAGTCATACAGTTGAATCAACAAGAAACCTTTCTGAACTCGAAGCACGTGTTGAAGAACAAGCGCATGATAATATTGAATCAGAAGCAGATATTAATTTAGAAGCTACAGACCTCTATCTTCCTAATGAAAGACCTCAAGGACGAGGGCGCAGTGTATCACAAACCAGATCAGAGTTAAGGACACGTTTATATGACTACGTAGATCAAATAACTGCTTTAGGAGAAGGGAATCCTGATTTACTCGAAGCCAACCGTGAATTACGTTTGAGTATGCGTGAACTTAGAAGTGATTTACATGAGTACAATGATTCGAGAGAAGAGGGCATGGCTGAACTTGAAGCAAAATTTGATGTTGTTGAAGAACGACTTGATGCAGATTATTTGAGATTAGCTGAAGCAGAATTTTCCCCTGAAGAAAAAACAGCGCCTCTTGCTAGAGCAACTCTCCCTTATGATGGGCTCAGAAGAGCACCTCTTCGTGTAATTGAGCCTGTTCCAGCCGGAGCACAAGCTGTGATTGATGGTATTAATTTAAGCATAACTTCAGACAACCTTCAAAGCGAAGTTCCTGCTCAATTGACAAACACTCTTGCATCTAATCCCAGACCAGAAACAGAAGTATTTGAACCAATAACAAAATCTCCTGAACTGAGAGCGTTTAATGAAGAACACCACGGTCCACAAGAAAGGAATGTTTCCGCAATAGGCAGATGGACAAGACGACGTTTTAGATTTACTCCTTTTGGAGACCAAAAAAATGCAGAAAGAACGCAGCCTGAAGGCTTTTTATCTTTTTCTCAGCCTAAAATTATTAATTCCCCAAAAGAACCAAGAGAGACTAACGATGATGGTATAAGAATTATTAGTGCTGGAGAGAGCACAAGAGGGCCACGTCGACCACAAGCAGCAAGAAGAGAAAGACCTGTTTTTCGCACAGAACAAAGATTTCCAGCCATTACTGATCCACAGGGTTTGAGTGATTACGAAGCTGGTGTTGGTTTTCCACCTCTTAACTATAGAACAGGCGGTGAAGGTGTTATTGTAGACATTAATGGAAGGTTTCAAGAAACAGGTCATGGTGTTTGGATTCATTTGGGATCATTTGGCGAAGCCCAAGCTGAATATGCTCAAACGCGAGCCCGTTGGGCAACACTTCCAAATAGAAAAAGTGACGCTCCCAATCCTGCGGTACGCATGATTGCGGTAGATCGCAAACCAAGGCCTGCTCAAGAAACAGATAATGTACCAGAACCATATTCATTAGAGTTTGTGCGAGGAGAAGCTAGAAATCTTGGAGAAATTCTACCAGCTGATGTTGATTGGGCGAATGCTGTTATTATAGATTCTTTTGCTGCTGTTGCCTATGGAAATCCTGCTCGAGAAATAGCAGGTATTCTTAATTCTATCCCAAGAGGAGTGGATTTAGTTGTGGCTTATGGTGATACACGTGTACGATTAGAAGGTGGGAACATTGTTACTCTTGATAAATGGTTAGAAGGTATTGATGGATTGGAAGTTGTTAGTTCAAATACTGAGCAAATTCGAGGAAGGGCTTTTAGAGGAACAGAGTTTTGGGATGAGTGGAATCCAGAAGTGCCTTTACATACTAGAGATAAATATAATGACCGACATTTTCTTCGTTTTACTGTGAGACGTACAGGTGATGAGGTTGTGTTTCCAGAACTCAAACTTGCCGAAGTTCTTGATACAGGATTTGATGTTCCTAAGCCTAGGTTGTTTGAGGTTGTTTCTGATTGAGTAGGCTATGGTAAAAGTTATTGGATCAGGCTCAGGAAAAGTAGGCAGAGGCCTTTTGATCAGACCAAAGCCTTTCCCTCATTCGTTACAAAAACCAATGGGGTTTTTTATCAAATTTATCCTTATTACCTGTCTCATTTCCTTTCTTTTTCCTCTTATCGCCCACGCAGATCCCTTTAACCATCCCAGCAAGCCTGGAAGTCCAATCAACTGGTGGCTCGATCACAAAACACGCACTGATTATAATAAATACTATTATAATAAGAAAAAGCAGGAAGAACTTAAGAAAGAAGAAATTTTGAAGAGAATGAAAAAAGAGGAAAAGAAGAAGAAGGTGTCTGGGATGAAGAGTTAAGGGGAAAGCAGCTCATTATTTCTTTTTAGGATCATGTGATTAGTACTAATTTTCTATCTACCTAGTGTCCTTCAGGACACGAAAAAACCATATCCATGGAAACATTTTCTTTAATGATCCGATAATAAAATAGAGATGACTTTTACTCATAATATCAATTTAGACGCAAGTTCAGTGAATGATAGGGATAATGCTGCGTTCGATGATTTTGCAGAGGGATTAGAGCCAACAGAAATCACTCTAACAGATTCCACTCTCCACTTTTCTATCGGAGATTCTGATTCAAGTTGGCGTAAATATCAAATAGAAGAAAGTCTTTCAGATCGAAGTCCTCTTGTCTATCCAAACAGTCAAACTCAAGATGTTCTCTTAGCAAGTTTGCAAACTAAAGAAGTTAAAACTGACACAGACAATCCTCTCGAAAAAATATTTGAGGGAGATTTTGATGCCAATGTAAAAGCTTTCATGACTGGTGTGGCCTCAGAGAATGCAATTATGGCTTGGGCTCTAGAGGCTTTTACAAAACAAAATTATCAATTTGTGCTGTACACTCCTGGCAGTTCAGAAGTTCCCGCAGATATCGTTAGCCGTTTTGAATCCAGTAACGGAATGATTCCAGCTCTCACTGTTAAAGAGGATAAAAAAGTTTATATCGATTATAACAGTCTTATCACTACAGCAGACATACTTGGGGTAACTCCAGAAAGAAGTTTAGAAATGCTTTTTGTCCACGAAGGAGCTCATGTTGTCAGACCTTGGACATTCACACCTGTAGCTGATGGGGTTGAGGAGCTGAGGGCTATTGCAATAGATCCTAAACAATTTATAAGATCTAGTGAGCAAGATTTTAGAGGATTGATCCTTGAAGAAACTGTTAGCAAGGTTGTTGAAGAAGTTTATGCTTATCAACGGGACCCCAGTATTCCTAATTTAACTCTAGAGGATATTTTGGAGGGGAATTATTATCGAATCCGTCTAAAACAGATTAAGATGGAATATTTCGTACAAGCAGGTATTGGTGTTTATGGTCTTGAAGCTATGCAAAGGGAGGACTTGAGGGACTCTCTCATCGGAAGAAATTTCGATTTTTTGAATTCAGGTGAGATAGAAGCAGCCCTAAAGGCACAATTATCACAACCTCCTTTTTCTATGTAAAAAATCAATTTTGATGTAGGGGGTACCCTGTATCCAGCAAGTCTAGTAGCCAATCAACTGGTGGCTACCTTCCCACAAACCTGTCCATTAACCTACTAATAATATCAGGATCAGCGTTGCTGTGATCGCAAAAGATGGAAAGAGGAGTGAATATTTTACCGTTTTCTTCATATCTTTGGCCAAAGTAAAATCCACATTTTCCTGTAGGATGTGTTGGTTTATGTAGATTAAAGGAAGTGAATCTCATGTATGGCAAGTTGCCTACAAGGAATGAAAGATGAAAAACAAACTCACTTTTGAGAGCGTAAAATATTTTGTGTAAACTGAACCATGTTGTTAAACGACCAC
>CAZSTS010000037.1:0-8681 GCA_964609965.1 uncultured Nitrospirales bacterium | reverse complement strand
TCTTCATACCAAGCTTTTAGTGCTCGCTTTGGGGCACTTCCTTTTTGAACTCAGGGGGAGGGTGTTTTGTATCTTGTACAAGCTCTTGATTTCGCAGGCTATTTTTTTAGCAACCTATACCTAGTCATGAACGATAAGGAGAATAAGTTTATGGTGAAAGGTTTCTAATACAGAAAATTAACGAGGATAGATCATGCCAGAAGCACGGGCTATAGAAGTAGTTCAACGTCTTTCTTTGGAATTATATCAACCAATCGAGTGTAAGGTTGGTGAGGATTGTTATATTCAAAACTATGTAGATGGTGATCCTGGTCCTGGTGATAGAGATTTCACAGGTGGATTCTTAACGTACGATGATCACAGTGGAGTAGATTTTGCTTTAGAAAGTAGCAAGGCAATGCGTGAAGGTGTTTCAGTCGTAGCAGCAGCAGATGGTGAAGTGCAATCAGTACGAAATAATATGAGAGATGTAGATTTATTTCGACCGGCTCCCTATTCAATTGAAGATCGTGAATGTGGTAACGGGGTCGTGATTGATCATGGAGATGGTTGGGAGACACAGTATTGTCATATGCAACGGGGTAGTATTGTTGTTGAGCCTGGTGACGAAGTTAATCAGGGACAAGATTTAGGTTTGGTTGGTTTGTCAGGACATACTGAGTTTGCACATTTGCATTTAACTGTTCGTTATCAAGGAGAAACTGTTGATCCTTATGTTGGATTGACTAGTCAGGGAGATTCTTCTCAAACAAATCCCTTGTGGGCGGAGGATGTAGCGTCAGCCTTAGCATATCGTTCATCTGGAATAATCTCATCAGGATTTACAAATACAACACCTGAATTTCTTGAGATAAGAGAGGGGTATCATAGCAATTCACATCTTCATCAAGATGCTCAAATGATTATTTTTTGGACTTCTGTGTATGGTCTTCAACAAGGTGATGTTCAGGTAATGAGGATCATATCTCCTAGAAATGGTGAGGTGTTGTCAGAAAGAAGAACTGAACCTGCGCCAAAAGACAAGGTGACATCTTTCATCTATACGGGAAAACGTTTACGCACTGATCATTGGCCAAGAGGGAGATACGTTGGTGAGTATCAACTCATTAGAGAGGGTGAGGTTGTGGCAGAAGTGAGGAAAAAGATTAGGGTGAGAAGGTGAGATAAAAGGCGCCAACCCGCGTACCAGACGGTACCGGGCCAGCCCAGATACCAGATGGTATCGGGCCAGTCACCTTTTTACAATCCTATCTATTTTGATCCGCCAGAAACAGTGTAACCCAGTTGAGAGCCAGCAGCACCGGTGTAGGTAAGGTCGGCAGTTCCTGTGGCGTCTAAGTCTCCGCTGCTCATAGAATCTCTTCCAAATACAATATACCCTTTCCCAGCCTCAGCATCAGTATATACACCCATAAGAATATCTGAATAACCATCATTGTTAAAATCACCAGTGGCTGTCGTTATCTCATCAGCGGCATCGCTGGTGTAAGTGATGTTGGGCGTTGAGCTCATGCTCCCCCTTTCCGCGCCATAGTAGATGAAGGCATTTCCAGAAACAATAGATCCCACCAACAGGTCATCATAACCATCAGCATTGAAATCTCCAGCAGAGGGATTTTTGCCTGATGAGCGTTAATCAAAAGGTGCCAGTCAACAATCGGTCAAAAAGGGGTAACCCACTTTCCAAAATTTCTTAGCAACATTTGAAAATGTTTGGCGATATAGGATAATAGAGAGTGAAGAAACTCTATCCCACCTTAAAAAATGGAGTTATTATGGGCATATATGAATGTAGGGCTTTTACGCCTGTTGAAACTGAAAATCGTGATTTTCCCTATCCTTTAAAAGATGAGAGTGCTGATCCACATCAGAAAATGTGTGTAGATGAATCTGCAAGACAGAGAGATTGTTATGTCTCTGTGTCCTTAGAAGGGTTTACAGATGCCCAGTTGAGGATGCACGAGGGACTTGAGAGAAGGCATGAAGGTCTTCAGGTTGAATTTGACCAAATATGGGATGAACAGATTCATAATACCCATATGCAGCATTGTATTTTGGTAGCTTTAATGGATGGGGCTGTTGATAATGGTTATAAATCTCAAAAGGTTCTTAAGGATTGTGAAGATAGTGTTGAGCTGACAAGAGCTTTAGATGATGGAGGCATTGATGCCTTTGTTCTTCCAGATTTTTCAGTGCCAAATTCTCGTGTTTCAATTTTGTGGAAAAGATTTCATGAAAGAAAATTGTATGATGAAGCTGCTCAATATACTGTTCTGGCGCTTCTTGGTGCAAAAGCTATTTTAGCTCTGGAGGATACAGCTAATTGTCTTTGTACGCATGATAGTATGGCAATGGATTATCCTGAATTTGCTGCAAACAATAATCACTACCAAGTGACTCAAGCCTGTGAGCAAAACTGGTTTGAAGAAGCTTTTCCTTTTGATGAACTCTGGTATCCCGAAGAAGTCTTTTGTGGTTGTGAGGAAGTGTTGGAGGAAAGGGAAGTTGTGCCGACTCAAGTCACACCTCCTGTGATAAATGCTGATGATGATGCTAGAGAGATTGGGCCTATTTGAGGGTGATGTTACTAAGTATTATTTATTCGATTGGCATGCCAGTTGCTTTAGCCATTGCAATTGCATCGCGCACATTTGTTTCTAAAGAAATTCGAAGTTCATTGGCCAAGAATCTGCTTGCTTCAAATTTAGTTGCCATTTCCAAGCTGCATGAAAATGTATTATTATAGAATGTCATTGTTTCAGCTAAGGTTCCCTTGATTGTGATCTTTGGTGAATAGACAACCATGGTTCCATAATCTCTTTGAACGTTCTTTACGGTTACATGGAGTGTGCCTGGTACGAATAAATCTGCAACTGATTCTACAGTGGCCTGCATAGCTTGCCAATGTGTTTGATCCAGTTGTGTAGAATCGGTTGGATCAATAACATCTTTGCCTTTTGTGGTAATAGTAAATATAGGCGGTGCTGTAGTGGAATCCAAAACGTAAATACGATTCGTATAAAGGTCCTCTTCTTCGGGGCTGTCTTCAAATGCCTCTGGTGTACCATACGAGAGATTTTCAGCTCCTCTCATATCAAGCATTGATGGTGAATAGTAGGTGAGGGCTGAACTAGAACTATCAGGAGTTGTTGGTGGCAATCCTGCAATCACATCTCTAATACAGGCTAAATCATCACCTTCTAAGTAAGAATCCTTGTGTCTGACTTCTTTAGCAGAATCAGTAAAGTCAATTTTGCCGTTTTCATTACGGTCTTCCCAGCAAATATCAGATATATTTAATTTTGTTCCGTTATCGCATTGAATGACGTGTCCCATACAGTTCTCCTAAATTTAATGCCTCTTTCATTATTTTAGTATTGAAGGGCTATTATGTTTATCGGGTTCTAAAAAGATATGTTTCGTGTGATGTGATGTTTTCGTGTTCTGGGTGTACACGAATTCGCATTCGGAAATGGCATTAGAAAATGGAGGGAAGGGGAGAATGGGATGGAAAACTTAATGTGCCTGGCCCAGTACTGTCTGGTAACTGGGCAGACGCTGGAAATCCAATTTACTCACTATCAAAATAAATCGTTTCTGATTCTGAACCAGTAATGGTAAAAGCCGCATCACAAACAGAGATGCAGCCAGATGTTTCTGTTGTCATTATGGCGTAGGTATCTTGTATGTCAATAACCGCTGTTTCATACAGGCTGAGTTTTATATCACAAAGCTTTGTAGAACCATCTTGAATAAATCCCATTGTGAGATTTTGTGTGCCGACACCAACTGTCATAGAAATAGCGTTTTCATCTGATGAAAGTACATTGCTGACAAGGATGCCAAGGTTGCCATCAAGGGTCACATTATTCGTTGCTTCTGCACCATTAAAGCTGTCACAATAAAGATACCCTGTAGAACCTTCACCAATCTCAGAATCAATCATATATGATGTTAACGTACAGCTTCCACTCCCATTAGCATCTAAATCACTTCCATACAGAATAAGTGATGATCCTCCAGTGTTTGAGGCTGCTGCACCAGCACAAGCACTTGTTTCGGAGACTGTGAGTGTTCGTGGGATTTCTTTGAGGTTGTAAAACAAACTAGGTGGAATCACGCTCACCGATTCATCACCACCTAGTATAGTTGTAAGAACTGTCATGGTAGCTGTTACAGCAGCTGATGCCCCTTCTTCTGCATTAGTTGAGGTTCCTGTTGTGGTATCGTCTGAAGAATCATCATCGCCTGTTGAAGCTCCACAAGAAACAGTGAGCACTAAAAAACAAATAAGAAAAATATTACTTAATAATTTAAAAAGATGTTTTTGATTCATAAATCCCCCTAGATAGTTATATTAGTCTATTTGCTGAATTAGGAGTAATTATCAAGAAGTTAGAAATGATAGAGATAGGAGTGCTCTGGAGTGTGCCAAAAGGTGTCCGTCACTTTTTGGTTCAGATCGGTACAGTCATATTACTAATGTGTGTTCCGTTTTTGTACAAAAAGTGACGGACACCTTTTGACACCTAATTTGTAACTAAGGTACTTAGATCTAGTTCATGCGAACCATCTTCGATAGTATTGAATTGAAAACTATCCTCAGCTTGAAATTCTATGAAAATTTCTTTTGTTTTATTGAACATTTCATCTACCACTGGTGTAAATGCGGTGTCGTAGGCTCCAAATTGTATTGTTAAGTTACGAGGTGCAATAAGACCTGCTATATCATATAATTCTGCTACACCATTCATGTTATTAAAATTCTGGCAACTATCGTGGTAAGATGTATTTATACATGAATACGGAAAAAAGCTTCCGGCAACAACCGTGTGATCAATGTTGGTATTAAGCGCTCCAACATGCAAGCTAATGTATCCACCAAGCGACAATCCAGCCAGGGTAACATCGGTTGCAACTGGAAAATACTGTCTTAGGAATTCTATAGAGGTATAAAAGTCAGCTACAACCTCTCTCAGATATTCCGAGTCAGCCTTCGTGTGTACATAAGAATGATGACCAAGATCATTGATTTTATATTCTCCAAAACTACGAATCTCGGGCACTAAAACAATGTAACCGTTATCTAGAGCTGTTAGAACTGCTCCATTGAGAGGTGAAAAGATATCTATTGCATCATTAACCGATGTTAAGTGCCCATGAATGAGTGTTAGCAAATGAGCATCGGAAGAAATTTCGCTGCCTTCATAATAATACAGGTCAGCTGGAATCTGTTGTCGATCAAGAAGGGATTCAATTATTACAGAAGTTTTTATTATGTTATCAAAAAGATATTCGCTCTCAAAAATCTGAAATGAGATTGTTCTTTCTGAATCTAGGGCTTCGGTTAGATTTAGTTCTGTGAGGAGTTTATTACGAAGAGCGGGTTGCCAGATTTCGCTAGATACCTGTTGCGTTTGTACCTGAGTTAGAAAACTCAATGTGGTATTTTGATCAGTTAAACTTACGCATTCAGATGGCACATCATTGCAACCCAGGGGTAGAATAATTACAAACAACAAGATAGCCTTAATAAAATAATGATGCATTTCTAAATATGAGTGCAAAAAGTCTGCCAAACCCCTTTGTTTTCTAGTATATTATAACTGTTTGAATGGATTAATGTTTCGTGAGCGCGCACTTGTTTAGAAAAATGCTTTCATGATTTGATAGGCAAAAAATGCTTAGAATTTAGGTGTGAGATTATCATAATGAAAAAGGGTAGAAAGAAAAAAAACGGCATATCCTTTCGGATACACCGTTTTTTCTTGTGTGGGCGATACTGGACTCGAACCAGTGACTTTCAGCTTGTAAGGCTGACACTCTAGCCAGCTGAGTTAATCGCCCAAAAATTAACCCGCTTATGCGGGTTAATTTTCATTTCTCTATCCTAATTAAGAATACAATGAATATGAATAAGTATTCTTAACGAGGTTTGTGGCGGGCTGTGCCGCGCCAAAGCCCAGATTTCTCTGGACTATGGCGGGAGTGACGAGACTCGAACTCGCGACCTTCTGCGTGACAGGCAGACGTTCTAACCAACTGAACTACACCCCCGGATTTTACGAAGTAAAATTCCCTCCATCAACTCATGCTATTTTCTAATGCGAGAGAATCTTTCCCCATTTTCGAATGCGAAGGATTTTACCTTCACTTATCTAACAATGCAATTTCTTTTATAAAAGAGCGTTTCCTCATCAAGGAGCGCTGTTTTTATATGTTAGTCACAAAAAAAGCGAGCATTTTTTTGATTTTATAACAGATCGAAATTGTTAGTGAATTCCAAAAGGTGTCAGACACCTTTTGGTTATAATAACAATAAGAAAAACAACTCTACTTAATTTTCTTATAAATCGTAAAACTTAGTGACACGTGATCTGGATCCAACCCTTTAAAATCAGCTGTTGGTGATTGAAGGATGACTACCTTGAGGAATTTGAGATCTTCAATATTGCTATTTGTTGCCTCAATAACTGTTTTGCCCTGTTTATTTGTAAACTGCTTTTGAACTCCCCAACCCTTGCCCTCTAAATCATCTAAAACAAATCCTTTAACTGAGTCAGTTGTGGCTTTAACTTTTAACATGATATTTTTACCACTTGTACTTATCATATTAGCGCAATAACCATCTGGCAAAGGCAAGACCTCTTTGTCCATATGAAAAACCTCTTTAGTAGCATACCCTGGATGACACCAATTCATATCATCACCTGACCATGCAAAAACATTATTTGTAATTGTAACAGCAACTAGAATGCTAATGATAAATAGAATCTTCTTCATAATCCCTCCTTGTAATGGATAAGAATCAAGTAATCAAATATCTCCAAATCAGTCAACTAAACTCATTTTCAGGGTGCACCCTCCAGAGCACCCATATTTCTAATCGTAGAGTCCATCTAAATGGTCTCTACTCAAGAACTATGTGCACCAGTAAGAAGTAGGCAGTACATGTTAGTACTCTTTAGAACTCACAACTGTAGTTAATTGTTATTCCAAATGATTTAAGAGGTGAAAATTGAATGGGTTCGAAAGGTTTTAATGCCGCTTGTTGACTGGCACCTTTTGGTCATATTCCCAAAAACGAATGAAAAAGTGAGAAGAGAGATAGCCTGTTGTAATTACAGAAAAAAAACACTAAAAAAACAAGCAACATTATGTAATTTTGGCCGATAAGCTAAATAAGAATAAATTCTATTGCAACGATAGAATTTAGTACGGGTGTACAAATAATACCTAACAAAAAAATGTATTCATAAAGAAATGGTAAAATTAATATTACTTTTTGAAAAGGAGTGACTATGGGCACTATGTTGCGACCAGTATATTATAAAGAAATGGATATTAGAGAAAGTGGTGCAAGAGGTGATTTTAGAGAGGATCTTGAGGGTAGTGGTAGATCTCGATACTGTACCTATAGAGATTCAGATAATGATGGACATATTGATTCATTGAAGCCTGCTAATGAGCTCGATGCACAAGAGATAACAGATCCTGCAAAAATAAAAAAAGCTGATAGGTTATATCAAAGGGATCAAAGGCAATTCAGGCAATATGCAAGACGTTTTACCAGAGAGATAAGACAAGGCAATTACTCGGTCAATGAGTATGGGCAAATCTTGCTTCATATTGAATCTAATGATGATACATTTTTTGAAACGTACATTGGATACAATTGGTTTAGTCAAAGTATGTACGTGTCTATCAGGCATGCTTACAGTGAAAGGGTGCAAGAAGGTGAGTACACAGACAAAGCTCCAAGATTAGCGTACCATAATACAATAGTTCATTATCGAACAGATGATCTATCAATGTTTCCAGGATTATATAAAGCAGCTTTACAGGTTTACGAGGAAATTGATCAGTAAAATTTTAACTGATTTATTCAAAAAGTAGATTCATGGTATTTCCAAAAGGTGTCGGGCTGGCACCTTTTGGTCACACCTTTAGTAGTCTTTTCTTTATAGCCAATAAGTAGTACAATGAATACAAAGGAAGTTATGATGAAGTTATTACGTATTCTAAATACTGTACTGGTTTTAGTTATATTTATAAATTGCGGTTCATCAGGTGGCACTGATGGAAGTTCTGTGGGTGATAGTGAATCAGATGGCACCGTGGAAGAGGCTGCGCGTCTGACAACTATGGAAAATCAGATTTTAGAACTTATAAATGACGAACGCGAAGATGATGGTCTTCCAACTCTAGTGCGTGATACGGGATTGGACAGAGTCATGCTCTGGTATGGCACAGATATGGTGAGCTATAATCATATAGGACATGTGGACATTAATGACAGACGCGCTGAGGAACGAGTTAGGTATTATACAGATCAGGATTCAGCGCGCTGCTCAGAAATTACAGCGTGGTGGTCAGGCTCATCAGCAACAGATCATTACAATGCCTATAAAAACAGCGAGGGTCATCACGCAGCTTATATGGAAGAAGGTCTTTATAATCTTGGTCCTACAACACATGTAGGTGTCATTGCTCTTGCAGGTACTGGTCCTGAAGATTCTTCATATGAAGGAAGTAGTGGTACATACTCTGGATTGGTGTTTTGCGATGTATCTACTGAGATAGAAATTGATCCATTTGAAGATGAGTAAAGGGGTTAAGGCTAGTATCGAGAGCGTAAAATATTTTGTGTAAACTGAACCATGTTGTTAAACGACCACATT
>CAZSTS010000036.1:0-9902 GCA_964609965.1 uncultured Nitrospirales bacterium | reverse complement strand
CAAATGTGGTCGTTTAACAACATGGTTCAGTTTACACAAAATATTTTACGCTCTCTTAAATTCATGTATCCTTTTGGTAGCGCACCACAAATACCCACTACATTCACTGTGCAATATCACTTTTTAGATGGAAGTACTTATGAAAAAGATTTTGTTTACAACTGATAACAAAGGCATCTCCCTCGTAGAAGCTGTCCTTACAATATGTATTTTAAGCTTAGCTCTCGTTAGCAGCATGCAAGCTATCCAAGGAGTTGTTTCTAATCTTAATTTTTCGGACAAAGAAATCATTGCCACACAACTCGCTTCTGAAAAACTCGAAAACATTGTCGCCGATAAAATGGCTCTAGGTTATAACCACGTCGTTCCTTCAAACTACCCTGATGAAATATTATCAGGTCCCTTTACCGGCTACAAAAGAAAGGTACATATTGTTGACGTCACACCTGGAGATTTAAAAACCCCAGCTGCACCAGGACAAATATTAAAAAAAGTAGAAGTCAAGGTAGGCTATGGACCAGATCCTTCAGAAAATGTTGTAGTAACTGGTTTGGTAGGAAAATATTAATGCTTATGAAAAATATAATAAACTCTCGTAAAGGCTTTACTTCAATGGAACTCATTTTGACTATTCTGATCATGAGTATAGTCATGATAGCTTCAGCAGAAACAATAGCTACTCACACTGATGCATTTTCTTTCATCACAAACCGAAAATCGACTGTTGCTGACTTAAGATTTGCACTAAATAAAATGACGACTGAAATGGAAAAAATTAATGCTGGGGATATCACAGACATCCAAACATCACGTATTACTTTCACTGATTCAGCTACCGGACCAGTCACCTATAAACAACACGTTTCAGACACGGTTGTTAGAAACAACGATGTTTTGTTAAAACACGTTAGTAATATGTGGTTTGATTATTATGACAGCCTTGGCAATCCCTTAACACCCAACTCAAGTAATTTACCAAATGTCCGACGCATTAAGGTCTCGGTAAAGTCAAAACCAAGGGGCAAGGAAGGAAACATCACCATTTCAGCCTATGTCGTTCCTCTCGCCTTTCTGGGCTACAATCTTCAATAGCCCATCTCTTTCGATATTTATTATTCCACGTCACCGTAACCGCTAAACGATACGGGCTTCGTAACCGATACCGATTGACGATTAATTAACTGGCAAATACGAATACTTCTCTCCAAAAAACAACATCTGATCAGTAAAGTCTGTAGGATATTCAATCTTCACATCCACAATCTCATTCTCAACAACTTCTGGAATTAGATATGCAGCAATAAAGGCTTCATGAGGTGCCACACCAAGCTTAGCCCAGCGCTCTTTGACTTCTTTGTGAATAGCAGGATCTGGTTTAACACCATAGTTTTCGACCAACGCCTTACCGGCTTTATAATTACCCTCTGATTTTATGTGTTGAATCTCTTTGAGCAGTTGGCCAAAAAGTTCACGCAACTTTTGATAATCATTAATGACGTAGAATGTTTTGCCCTTTCTTATTTTTCTCTCAATGACGTTATCAGCCTTTCCCTTCTCGAGAACCCACCTGGCTATCAGGTAACGATTGCGTGTATGAGAGTCTTCAATATCATCCCCTAATTTCACACGTGCCAACTGAGTCATAAGACCTTTGATAATAGTATAGTTATACGCTGCCTTTCCGACATCTAGGTTAGGCATCAAACCTAGCTCAACAAGCTTAGGATCCATGATATAATAAAGACCAAATAAATCTGACCTAGCTTCTTCGAATGAAAAATAATAACTCTTAAATACAGTGTTAGGGTTTCCTACCTCTGGTTTTACCTTACCCGAAGCATGACCAATAACCTCGTGCAAAGCTGTATGAAGACTATCAGCAAGAGCCCCGTATTCTCTTTCGAGAGAAACTTCTTCTTGAGAATAAGCAAATTCTTCGAGCACACCACTTTCTTTGTATCCCTCTAGCCAAGCATGTGTCAGATTGCTTATAGACACTGATTTAGAACCATGCGCTTTTCTGATCCAAGTTGAATTAGGAAGATTAACACCAATGCCAGAAACAGGTATGGTTTCACCAGCGCCCGAAACCATGTAAATTGCCTTGGCCGAAATCCCCTTCACATCTTTCTTTTTGTATTCATCATGAATAGGGGCATTGTCTTCAAACCACTGCGCATTACCACTAACAATTTTTACCAACTTGGTGTTCTCGACATCTTTAATTGAAGTAAAAGATTCATAAGTGCCCTTTTGGCCTAAAGGGTCATCATAGTTTTCAATAAACCCATTCACAACATCTATAAAAGGATCGGCATCCTTCACCCATAATATGCTGTACTCATCAAAAGTTTTGAGATCTCCAGTTTTATAAAATTCGATCAACTTACCAAGTGCCTTTTTCTGTGTTTTGTTTTCTGCAAGAGGCATAGCCTGTTCAAGCCAGAACACGATCTTCTCTATGGCTTCCGTGTAGAGCCCACCAACTTTCCAAGGAAGCTCTTTGATTTTCCACTTTTCTTTTACAACCTTAGTATTAAGCCCATACAGCACAGGTTCTTCATCTTTTGGATCAATCATTTTTTTGTAATAATTCTCTACTTGCCATTGAGTCACACCTTCATAAAAATTCACGGCCGAAGATTTGATAAGATCTTTTTTTGAGTTTCGACTTGTCCCTTTAGCAGCAACCCATGGATTAAAAATAATAGGAGTGAGTTTTTTAATAAGCTCCTTATTGGTCATGGGAAAAACAGCCTTGGGAGACTGGTTAATCAATTGAGAAAAGAATTTTTTTGAAAAACCTGCCTTTAGCTTGTCACCTGTCCTGTGATGATGAATACCACTGGCCACCCAAACACGCTTAACATAGGTGAGAAAGCTCTTGAATTCGTCAGTACCTCTCTCTCCCTCATAATATTTCACGACCTGTTCTAATGTTTTTCGAATAAGAAGACCATGCTTGTACATTTGATCGTAAATAATATCTCTGCCAGACAATCCTGCCTCTTGAAGATAATAAAGATACTTTTTTTGTTCTAGATTGAGATCCTCAAAACCTGGGACATTGTAACGAAGCATCATGATATCAGCAAATTGCTCAGCAACATATTTAAAATCATCTTTTGGTTTAGGTTCTTCAATAGGAGGCGCTTCTTTTTTAGCGATAGGTTTAAGTTTGGTTGTAAAATCCCAATTTGAATGCCAAAGCACCAAACCCAATCCAAAACCAACAACTAATATATAAGGTAGTATTTTTTTTATCTTCATAGACCGCGGTTTTTAGGTGAGATTACAGAAAATGTAAAGAAGATGTAGAAATCTAGGAAGACATGTTACTGGATGCCAGATACCGGATACGCTAGACCCTAGACGCCCTCGACCCACTATCCACGAACTAATACGTCTCCTGCCCCTTCTTAAAAGCAGCAATATTCTCAATCACAGTTTCTTTTGGTTTTGGGAATGACGCCTTTTTAGGTGCAATGTACACTGAAAGAGAAGAGGCCTTTTCTGGATCCAAGGATTCTTGCAAAAACTGCACCAGCTCTTCTCTTGTAATAGCCTTTGCTGCAGCCTTGATTTTCTCGCGATAATCAAAATCGCCCTTTAAATCTATGCCTCCGTGATACACATAATTGTACCAACTAGACATTGTGCGACGCTCTGTTTCCATTTTTTTAACCACAGTGTTTTGCATGGACAAAAGCTCCTCATCTGTCATTTCAGCCATCTGAGGCAAAGAAGACTTTATCCACGACAAAGCCTGGTTTGATAAATTCACACTATCATTGGTAGCTGATTGTATGAGAAAAGAAATCCCCAAAAAATCCCTAAAAAAGACACTATGAGATCCCACAACGTATCCAAGTTGCCTATTTGTGCGCATCTCCTTATAAAATTTATCTTTAAAATAAGCCCTTCCCATGCTCACCAGGGCATTTAATTTATAGGTTCTAGGACCTAATTGGAACACACTCTTCCAAGAGTGGTTGCTGGCATTTGTTTGACGGACATAGGCATAAGACTTGCCTTTTGGAATACGAACCTCTTTGTTTTCAAATCGCCTTTCTTTTGGCAAAACCTTTGCTTGATTGACCTTGTAAAGATGATCGACAACTTGAACAACTTTCTTGGGATCTAAATTACCATAGGCGGTGCCTTCAATACCCAGTTCATCAAACAATGTTTTTGCAAACTCATTCACATCCTCAAATTGTACGTCATCGATCACAGGCAGTATCTGATCTAGATGATACGAACTAAATGAAAGAATATTGTTTAATTGATAACCAGCTTGGCTGTAAGAAACATTGTAATCATAATTTCGAAGGCTTCTTTGGTATTCTTTTTTTATTTTTTCGAATTTTTTCTTATCTGTCAGTGGTTTTCTAATTTCCGTGATCACATCTTTCATTAGATCGATAAGCTTGTCTGAATAACCTGAACCATAGATATAAAGGCCTCGATTTTCATTGCCTAACTTGTAATACAGGCCTGCATTGCTAATTGCGTCGCCCCAACGCTCTAGTTCCTTTCCTTTGGTAGAAAGATAAAGCGCTGTTAAAACATAAGACAATGGTGTTTCATTTACTTTATCGGTCAGAATCTTTAATTCAATTTTTGCTTTTGGTTTGTTAATCGCTTTATCTTGCATAAACCAAAAAATACCACGGTCATCATCTATGAGCTTGTAAGGTATTTTATTTTTATCATTGTTTAGCTGGGCTAAATCATCTGGAAGGTAAGGATTGGGTTTAAATCCCAAAAACTTAAGCTGAGGATCAACAGCAGCTATTTTTTCTATCTGCTCTTTTGTATAGCTCTTAATTGCATAAGGGGTTTGATAGTACTTTTCCTTTTGATCTGTTTTGACATCTGGGTGAAGAAAAACAGTCGTCATATTTGCAGGATTAAGCTTATTCAGAAAGAGGAGGTAGTCCTCGTTAGAATACTTATTATATAACTGAACCATTTTATCGACTTTGAGAGCAGGCCAATAAGCCATGCGGTCAGCATAATACTCGGCTGCACTGGCTCCATCTCTTGGGTCCCTGAACACATAAGATGCTTCAGCCATTTTCTTTTTTTCTAAAAAAAACTCTTTAGGAAGACCTTGGGTTTTTAAAAAATCAACATAAGAAAAAAACATCTGGGTAATATCATCAAGAGCCTCAACTCCCTTGTCCGTAAGATTAAAACTCACTTTTATAAAACCTGTGTAATCAAGCCAATTGGGACTATAATACATGTCATTAATAAGCCCCTTTTCTTTGAGGACATCGTACAAAGACCCCTCATCAGCTCTCGTCATATAGTGCTTAATAAAGCCATATGGACTTGTGATAACATAATCATAAAATCGAGGAACTTCAAAAAGCAGTTGAAGTTCTTTAAAATCCTTAAGTGGTTTTATGTAAAGGAGTTGAGGAAGATTTTCTTTTGGAAACACATTCGGTTCGTATGTTAAGCGTGCTCTATCATTGTTATGGACAGTGGCAAACTTTTCTCTTACAAGCTTTTCTTGAGTTTTGAGATCATTCTTACCGTAGAGAACCAAGTACATTTGATTGGCCGAATAATACTTGTAAAAATGGTCATGAACCATTTTAGGTGTGACATCTTTAATTGTCTTAAAGTTCCCTGTAGAAAAACCTCCGTAAGCATGCCCTTTTTTTGCTGTGGACTTGATGACTTGCCTAATCCGTCTGCTATCTTTATTAAAATTTTGTTTGTGCTCTGATTCAATAATTTTCTTTTCTGATTCAACAAATTTTGGATCAAATGAAAGCTGTGTAAATTTTTCGGCAAAACGATCTAAGGCATTTTCATATTCATCATGATCAATAGAAACAGAATACAGGGTGTAATCAGGGTATGTTACTGCGTTATAATAGCCCCCATTTTTTGACAGGTAATCTTGAAGTGACCTGACTTCGGGGTAGTTTCTTGTTTTACCTTGAATCACAATATGTTCTAAAAAATGAGTGAGTCCTGAGTGCCCAGCAGGATCTGCCATGGAGCCCACCATAACATTCATGGCAGCCGAAGAACGATTAGCCTCGGGATCTGAAATGAGAAGGACATTGAGTTTGTTGGGAAGTTGAAGTTCTTTGTACTCACGCTTGTCGTAGAGTTCTCTTTTATCAATATCCAAAAATACAGACTGATAAGGGTCTGAATAGTGATTGATAAAAAAGCCTGTGATGACTGCCAATACAAGAGCAACGCCTATATGTATTCGATATTTTTTTAACATAGTATCCTCTCTAAAGGGTGTAAATTCGGTTACCAAACGGTACCAGGCCCGTCAATATTCAGGCCTATTTCATCCGAAAAAATCAGTGCCTATTTTCGTAATTTCTTATAAATACTAGATAAATGTACCACGTCTATATATTAAAATGCTCTGATGAAACCCTCTACACAGGCATTGCCCTTGATTTAGATAAACGTCTCAAAGAACATGCAGAAGGCAAAGGGGCAAAGTATATGAGAGCACGCTCCCCTTTTGAGCTCGTGTATCACGAAGAAAAAGAATCCCAATCAGAAGCGCTCAAACGCGAACACGCCATCAAACAACTCACTCGAGAAGAAAAAATAGAATTGATCCGTAATTGTTCTTAAATAGAACAATCCACGATCCACGATCCACTAACCCTTTCTTTTTATTAAATTTTCAGTGCTTTTTGATGTAAAATCGTTTAAAGGGTGTTTATTATTAATTGTTTGATTTACTTTCTATGCTCACAAAATCTCGTGAAGAATTCAGTCGCTCCCACACCTTAATTGCAATTTTAATGATTACGCTTCTTTGTTTTTTCTACGCTTGTTCAAGCTCAGGCACGGTTTACACTGATGAGGACAGAGAGGAACTCCCCACTGATCCGTCCATCACCGAATCCATATTCCCTCACGATGACGGTTGGGAAGCATCCACATCACACGGCCTTTACTCAATCGAAAACGGCTACTCAGAATGCCTCTCTTGTCATAACGATGAACAGGCCGAAGATATAGTCACCTGCCAATCATGTCACGCCACATACCCTCATAACTGGATTGCAGACACGGACCATTCTCAGGCCTACTTGAGTGACCCTACATCTTGCCAAACCCAGTGCCACAGCCCAAATCTTGATGGTGGCGATTCTGGTGTGTCTTGTCTTACTTGTCACCAGAGCTATCCTCATGGTGTGAATTGGGCAGACCCTACTGCTGATCCTGACTGGCATGGATCTATCGCAGAATTTAATAAATCTTCTTGCCAAGAATGCCATGGCACAGATTTTACAGGTGGCAATAGTGAGGTCAGTTGTTACAGCTGTCATGAACTCTACCCTCATGAGGACACTTGGACAGATGATGTTCTTCACGGAACCCATGTTCTTGAATATGATGTAGACGACTGCACAACCAACTGTCATGGCACAGACTTAAGAGGTGGCCTTTCTAATATTGGCTGCACATCTTGTCATGCCACTTACCCACACGATCCAGAGTATTCAGACTGGTCTAACTGGGAAGCTCAGGAACAACATGGCTCTGTTGATATTTCTTATTGTTCTGGTTGTCATGGTGAAGATTATCTTGGAGGCAACACAGAACAGAGTTGTTTTGAGTGTCACGCGGACTTTCCACACACTGTAGAAGATTGGGCAGAGGGTTCTGGGCATGGAAGTACGTTTTATCCTGCTCACAATTCATTTTCGGCTGATGTGAGTTGTTGGAATTGCCATGGTGATCCCACGGATTTTTTCGAGACACAAACGCTGAACCAACTTCAAACCGCTTCTGATTGCCATGACTGTCACTGGGCTTACCCTCATGTTTCTTATGCCATGACTCTCCCGGTTTATTATAGCTGGGATACGCCAGATAACGGGCACGACTTTTTCATCATGACTTCTGATCTTTTGGTTGATGAAAACGGTTACAATCCTCTTAATATTTGGGATCTCGAAGATCCCCAAGTCATCCCTGCGGTTGAAAACACCTGCGGAGGCTCTGCCTCAAACTGTCATTTTGATGGGAATTATAATGGTAATTTAGAATTCTCTGCTGCCTGCGAATACTGTCATCCTTAAGAAACTTTTCAATATTCACTTTATAAGCTGAATCCTCAAAAACCTAATTTGCCGTCAGGCAAAACAAAACCATCCCTATTATAGAGCTGACTGAAAAAATGTTGATGATTTGAATTTGTGTTCGTCAGATTTTGTCCAGCTGCCAAAGGCAGCCTACAAAAACTGACAATAAATGCTTCTACTTTTCACATTTTTTGAGCGAAATCCTATGGATGAAGCGGTCAGCGGCATAATAGGGATAAAAAGAAACCTTACCCTAGAACAGGAAAAGAAACCTTATGTCCGCGAAATAATGGAAATGAAAAAGAACTATTCTAATTCATTTGATTCCTATCAATCTACAAGTTAATCCTAAAGCTAAAGGAGTTTGGAAGTCATTATGAAACAACTTATTCAAAACAATAAATTAATTCTTATGGAAGCAGCTGTTCTTGAAACTTTAAAGAGAACCTCAAAGATCGAGTTGCATCCAAGATTATTAAACACCCCTTTGATTTTTGACAAAACTCACAGGGAATCTCTGAAAAAGATTTATCAAAGATATATTGATATAGCTTTAGAAGCAAACTTGCCCATAATACTTATGACCCCAACTTGGAAAGCTAATCATGAAAGAGTGAGTGAATCACCAGAGATGATGAGCATTAATAAAGATGCGGTAAGATTCATGCATGAAATATCTGAAGGCTATGGTGAAAAAAAGAGCATGATAAAGATTGGCGGCTTAATTGGCACTAAAGGCGATGCCTACAAACCCTCTGAAACCTTATCCACAGAAGAAGCTGAAGATTTTCATTCCTGGCAAATTAATCAACATGTTGAAGCAGGTGTCGATTATTTAATCGTGGAAACTGTACCAAGTTTTTCAGAAGCTTTAGGTATAGCAAAAGCTATGAGCAAGACAGACCTGCCATACATCATCAGCTTTGTCATTAATCGCCAAGGGGAGATTTTAGATAAAACGCCTCTACTGCAAGCTATAAATGAAATTGATGCTAACACTAATCCAAAGCCAATAGGATATATGGTAAACTGCGTATATCCCACATTCATTTGCGCCAAAAATCAACCAACCAAACTTTTTAATAGGCTCATAGGTTGTCAAGCCAACTCATCATCCTTAGATCATGCTGATTTAGATAACTCGAAAGAACTAAAAGCAGAAAGCATAGAGGAATGGGGGAATGAGATGATTAAGCTGCATAAAGAACACGGGCTCAAAATATTAGGTGGTTGCTGTGGGACAAGTGCAGAGCATTTAGAGTATTTGGTGAAAAAGATAAACTAAGGAGTGTTTATGGACGAAAGCAAAGTATTAGAGATTTTCGAAGCTACAGAACTCGATATGTCCAAATGTTCAGATTACGAGAAATGGGCACTAAATTATTTTCACAAAAAAGAGTTTGTTTCAAATCCCTTTCTTGATTTTACCTTACAATTAGATATCACAGGCCTTAGATCAAAGTATGATAATCAATATTGCAAAACAAAAGAGGCTTCTTTCACAGCATACTTAGTTTGGTCTTTGTTCCAAGCTATAAAAGAATTTCCGTGCCTGTCCTATCGCAAAATAGATGGCAGATGGTATCATCTCAAAAACCTACCTCTTTTTTTTCCAGTAGCAGTTGATACAAAAGAACGTTTTCATGAAATCTATATTGAAAATGTTTTCAAATATGACTGGGAAGACTTTTGCAAAGAATATAGCAAACAAATTGAAGAAGCCAAAAATCCCTCAGAGAAATATACTCAGAAAAGTGAGGGAGTGTAAATAATTTTGTGTAATTGGCCAAAATGAGGGATGAGAGTCCCTAG
>CAZSTS010000035.1:0-10162 GCA_964609965.1 uncultured Nitrospirales bacterium | reverse complement strand
TAGTGTTACCCATGTTCCCGGTTCAAACTGTAACCTATGTATCCGATTCAGGCCACCCCAAAAGCCCATTATCAATCCCAAAAGAGAGACTGAGACTGAAATTGGGACTGTAAGAAATTTATTTTGAACTTTAACCTCTGGTAATCATAATAAAATATTATTTAACTACATTGGCACTATGCTTGCATGTTATTAAAACATGAAAAAAAATCTCATCACACCACATGGTGGTTATAAAAAATTAAAGTCATACCAAAACTCAGAAATTGTTTACGACGCTACAGTAGTTTTTGTGAGCAAATATATTAACAGATTTTCGCGAACCTGCGACCAGATGAACCAAGCGGCGCGTAGCGGCAAACAGAACATAGCCGAGGGATCCATGGCCTCTGGCACTTCTAAGAAAACTGAGCTAAAACTCATTGGCGTGGCTAGAGCTAGCCTAGAAGAATTGCTAGTAGATTATGAAGATTATCTCAGACAACACGGTTTAAAACTGTGGCAAAAAGAAGACAGCTTTGTGCAAGAAATCAGACAACTGTGTTATACGTCTAATAGGTCCTATAGGACTTATAAGACCTATATTGAAGAACGGGGAGGTGAAATCGCCGCAAACACCATGATTTGTCTCATTCACCAAACCAACTTCCTACTAGATAGACAATTACGTGCATTAGATAAACAGTTTCTAAATGAAGGTGGGTTTACCCCGTTAGAAGTCCTCAACAAAAGTTTGTCAGACACCTTTGGTGACTTACTTCTAACGGGGTTTACGGAGAGACTTTATAATATGAGACAAAAGGTGAAGGGAAAAAGATATTAATATCTCAATCCATAAGATGAACCGCTACTTTCGAAATCTAGAGCCTGAGTGTCAATTATTGCCTGCCAATACCCACTTTTTAAGTTCCCCCATATTCGTTGGAACATCAGTATTTCTCGCTGGCCACACAGTGACAGCAAAAGGAGCTTCTTCATCTAATAATTTTTCTTCCCTAATCACTCGGAATACAGGACCGCCTTTTCGATGTCCTCTGCCATATGGTTGAAGAAGATTTCTTCCAAAAAAGATCACGTGTCTAGGCAAACTTTCTGGATTAGCAGTGATTTCAGTTGGATGGCTCAGAATTCTCAAAAGAGCTCTTATCATGATACGTGATGTTCTTTCACAAGCCAAACCTTCAGAATTCGCAATGAACAACCTGTCAACTCCATCTTTAGCAGCCAATTTCAATCCCTCGACAATGGCCAGATCAAATAATTCATCCTCCATTTTTAAACCCATTCCATACACATGATCAATACCAACGAATTGACCATAAGCATGTATAATCAAATCTGTGCCTTTGCCTAAAGGCTTGTCCTCTGGACAAGGCGCTCTTTTTCCTAATGTCAGATGAATAACTTTATTGACACGACCATACCCAATTGTATCCATAGGATCAGAAGCACGCTCTATTGGCATTTCTCGATAAGCTTCTATGGCCTTAGCAGTATGAGGATCTTTTCTTACTAGAGGCACTGCAATAGCTCTAGGTAAAACCTTTGCGCTCTCACAAAAACGAATTGCTTGCTTTGATAGTTGCCTATTTGGAGACACAGCCTCGAATAATAAACCTGTTTCTCCATCATAACTCATTGATTGTATAGTTTCACAGACTGTTTCCATAGTTCCGTTTCCGAAACTAACTACTAACTCACTTGCATTCGATGAATACGAAATAGCGGAACTCAAACCAAGCTGACTCATTGATAAATTCATCATATCTGCAGTTAAAACCACCTCTTGATTCTGAAAAATTAATAAAAAGTGTCAGACTATTTACCCTGAGCCTGTCGAAGGACTTATACTGAGCATGTCGAAGGACTTTCGCTATCTACACCACCCCACCCTTCGGGAGTAACTCCTTACAAAGGATGGGCTGTGCAATGTGTTATTTCTTAAATCGTATGATTCCAACCAAACCGATACTAAATAAAATCATGATCATTTGGCCAAGCATGCCTGATGCTGGCGCGGCTGCATAAATATTACACCCACAACCACTACTGGCTTCATTGTAAGAATCACTTGTGCTTAAGTTTAAGTCTGGACAGAAATCGCCGGTTTCTTCGTCGAGAACAACGCCGTAGCAATCAACATCAGCACAATCGACAAAGCCATCGTGGTCATTATCAAGCGTATCAGTGCAGCTTTCGGTGGTTGCTGTGCATTGTACCGCATCAGACCCATCGAAATAGGCGATGTCTAAGTTCGGGGTGCCGCAAGAGTTGTCATCGTTAACAACTGTAATTGGAAACTGACCTGCAAGTGTTTCGTTAACACTCATGCACTGCTCCATGATTTGCATGATTTCGTCACCATCAGAAACATCGTCTCCATCTGTGTCTGCGACTTGTTCATCTGTGTACCAAAAAGTTATTTCTGCCACATCAGAGAGACCGTCGCCATCGGTATCTGTCAGCAATACCCAGGTATCATTACCATCGGCATCTACGCCTTGAATACCTTCACTGATACCATCACAATCATTATCAATCCCATCACAGAGTTCTTCTGCGCCCGGATAGATTGTCGCATCAGCATCATCACAATCGCCATCGTTTTCTGTATAGCCATCGCCATCGTCATCGGTTGTTGGATCATCATCATCGTCTCCACCATCATCATCACAAGCTAAATCTGATCCATCACAGTCTTGGTCTATGCCATCTTCGCACATGCTAGAGTCTTCAGTGGCGCCTGGGTATGCACTTGCATTCGTATCATCGCAATCACCGGAAATACATTCATTAGCTGTGGTTTGTGCGTCACAAGCAACTTCTTCTGTTTCGTCACCACAATACCCGTCACCATCAGCATCAACACTAATGATTATTGATAAGCCTTCATCAATTTCGTCATTACAGTTGTCGTCCAGACCATTACAGGATTCGGACATGCCAGGGTTAACAAAGGCATCGTTGTCATCACAATCACCTTTTTTCATACTCTCAGTACAGAGCACATAACCTTGGTCTTCCGGACTGGACAGATAAGACATGAAAGGAATGCTTGATTTATAGTAACTATCACCATCAGAATCTTTACAATAGATCTTGATGGGCATCACTCCTGCGATTTCAAGTGTTGGTGTTATCGAAGCTGTTGAGCCATTCAGAGTGCCATTGCACCAATCGTCATTTTCGAGATCAAACTCGCCACTTTCAAAACCTTCTTTAATCTCTCCATTACAAACATAAACAGCACCACCGTTTATAATGTGATCTGTAAAAATGCTATTCACGCCATTGGTGATAACAGCCGTGTCGCGAATGACAGCAAGTCCTTCTGGATCAACAAAGGGAGAAACGCCTTCAGGAAGGGCTGAACCATCAATAACAACATGGCCAGTTTCGTCGATTTCCCCATCATCATCAAAGTCAGCATAATTCCCTGTTTCGGTTCCTACAATTCCTTCCGTTTCATATTGGAAATCAGAATCCTCGATCATTTTTTGAGTGTAGTTACCAACGATGACTGTTTTGCCGTTTGGTACATTAAAGGAGATAGGCTGAACTTCATCGTTTTCGCTATAATCAAGTTTGATTTTGCGAACGGTATTTTCACAGTTTGTATTATTTCCACTCATGGAGCAAAGTTCAGGTGTGAAAAACAGAATCCACGCATCTGCTGTATTTCCATCGGCATGTTGCTCTGCATTGATGGCACAGTCAGTTGTTACGTCTGTTTGTGCTACCCCACGCAAAGAACCAAGAGTTGAATAACCATCATGAGCGTCTTGTTGGGTGCTATAATTGTCGTCATCCGCAGTGTTCACGTAGCAGGGAGAAGATCCTGCATAAGTGAAATTTACGAACGAACAAATGAAAAAGATAGAAAAAATAAAGAGAATAGTTTTTTTCATAGAAAACTCCGTTAATATATATGATCATTATTGTCTAAATCCGTCAGATGACGCTTAGTTTCGTCAGCTTACATTTAGGTCATTCCTTTGTATCGGCTTTTCCTTCAAAAGGGTGCTTAATTATAAATTTAATGGACACAAATGTGTCCATATTTATAAAATCATGAAAAAAATGGGGGCAAAATACACAACTTATCAATGTGTCCACCGATACTGTGAATAACCAAACAAGGGAGATGTGTATGTGCGCTGTTGAGTTTCAAGGTATTGGTCAATTTGGTGGAGGCATTGAGTGGGATAGTCAATACAGTTTGCATCCTGCCATGCAAGGATCATTGGGTTTGGGTATAAGAACTCATAAAACAGGGCCAAGGTTCGATCTCAATCCGCTGGGATTCTATACTTTTCGATATTCAGAAACAGTAGCTAATCAGCAGGAATGCCCTCCCGAGATTATCGATCCAAATTGCAAGCCCTATGCCGGGATGAGTTCCTTTGAAGAAGGCCGGGTGCGACAGCTCTATTATCAGCCCAGTGTTGCGCTCCAACTCCCTGTATCGGATTGGTTGATCGAGGATTCTTCTGTTTCTCTTGATTTGGGAGGTGTTGTAGGAGGACGCTTTAATAAAGATGAGTCCAGTCTTCTTTACGGTGCTGATGTTAGCCTTGGGATAGGTAAAAAAACTGCTGTTTCGATTCAGTTTCTCAAGGATCAAGGAAATTTCAGTATACATTTTGCTTTAAAGCTTGAAAGCATACCATATATCTTTGCGGAAGAGTAATCAGAGCAGTAAGAAAAATAATCCTTAAGATACAAAAAAATCATGGGACTGCCCTTCTCCCCGGACACATTTGTGTCCGTTTTTTTCATATTTAAGCACCCTTTTAAAGAAAAATCCGATACTAAAACATAACCTAAAGGTAAGTTGATGAAACTAAGTGTCATCTGACTGACTTGGGAATAGGAGAATTTTATGTCTGAACTTTATCTACAAGGCGGAGTAGGAGCTAGTTATACTCATCAAGCTGATTTTAATGGTGGAGGCGTTGACCTTTCATTCACACCTGGTCTTGATTTAAATGACTGGGCCAACATACATCTTACGGTGGGAGCAACACCTGGTGGGGTAGGTGCGCTTCAGGATGTGACCATAGAGCAAGAGTGTCCTCCAGAAATCATTGATCCAAATTGTTTGCCTGAAACAACAACCGAGGAGTCGGATATTGATTTTGCCATTCCTGCGCGCGTAATGGTGGGATGGTCTGCAAGACCTTTTGATATACGCTTTGGAGTTGATGCTGGTTATTTGAGGGCCCACGGACAAAATCGTTTTGCTGGAGAAGTTAGGCTTGATAAAAAGCTGAATGACAGACTTTTTCTTGGTGGTGATTTATTAGTTGCCAAGGGTGTAACCATTCTGTCTGCTAAACTTTCGTTTGAACTTGGATCAAGGATAGAGCTGGGGGGAAGTAGTTTATCACCAGACTTTGACATGGGAGATTAATTTGTAAGGAATAGATTATGACAACCATTCCAGAAAATACACTTGTAATCACAGTTGGTCCTGGAGCTGCAAGGACTTTTGAGGAAAAGTTTGATACGCGGGAACTGGGTTTCTTCGAAAAAACAGAAACGCAGATAGGTGATCAATACGAATGCACAATCGATTTGAGTCAACGCATGTTGGATAAACCTGGTGCTATGCGTGCGTTTCGGAAATTTCATGCTGCAATCGATGATTACATTCGAAACAATGACAACTATGAGCCTGATTCACAAAATGACATTTTGCTTTTAAGGGAAACGCTTGAAGCGTTGGGTGTATCCGGAGGAGATGGATTCTTGTATTTCGAGCTTAGAGTAAAGGGTGGGCAAGAGACTTCTATGAAAAGAGTGCTTACAGAAGGAGATATAGACCACACATCAGCTGGTTTTAGTACATCGGGTGAATATGCAGGAGAAATACTTCTTGTTTCTGTCACCAACACGGCCTCAGAAGTTACACCATTCGTTCAATGGATTGAAACTGCCCCTCAATTTCAGACGGGCAATGAATTTGATCCTGTAAAAGCAAAAGAAAAACTTGGCATCGATGTTTTTAATTTCTACAATGTGTACTGCAAGCATGTGATGAAGGGAATTGTTGTTGCTGGGTCAAATCCGGGGATAGAATTGGATGTATTACCAAATGCACTGCCTGTGCCAGAACCAGAGGATGAGCAGCCGCAACCAAACATTGGTGATGTTAGTTTTTTACCTGTTGCTGATCGCTGGGAGGCAGAAGGAGAGATTGATCTCTGGATTCTTACTGCCCAAGTGGGTTCAAGAATAGAGATTTTGGGTGCTGATGGCTTTCTTCTCAAAACAGTTACTATTGAGAGTGAGAGACAGGTCGTTCCCCTTCCATTACCTGAAGGGACAAGCGGGCAGTATCAAATAACCATGCGATATGAGTGGCAAAGTGAGTCGCTTAAATCAGTTTTTACGTTACCACAGCGATCCGAAGCAGCGGTTATAAGAAATAATGTTCAAAGAAAAATTTTAATAACCTCAACTGAGTATCGAGAAAATCATGGTCGATGGGTGTTTAAGTGGAACGGCGATGTGCCCACAGGGAATTTGATTTTTAGGAATGCTTTTAACGATCCTCTCACCGGCTGGACAGGAACAGTGACTCCGTTGGGCGGAGGAATCATGGGCTATATGCTAAATTTGGACACGGCAGGAGGCCTTCGGCAGCAGGATGTTGCCGCGGACCCGAATCACTCATTTTTTGTTTACGAACAAACAGGATCAGGCGAACAGCTTGTTCAGGAATATCACATTACATTTGAAGTGGTAGAACCAGAAGTTGAGATTCAAGACCTCGTAGTAAATATTGAGGCTGATTGGACAGCCACAGCAATGAATGCAAGTATTTTACCATTGGCATGGCAAGGTAATGTGCCACAAAGAGAAATTATATTAAAGGACAGAAGCACAAATCGAGTATTTAGTAATTGGACAGGCAAAGTGGAAAATACGGACGGGGGTTCTGGTCTTCAATTATTTGTGGATACACATGGTGTTCTAAAACCAAAAGATGTTCTCGATGAAGCCTTTCTTGAGCTCGATGTTTATGAGCGAGTGGGGTTAGGTGAAATACTTGTTCAGTCATATGATATCACGTTCACGCGTGATGAGCCTTACACGATTTCAAAAACCTATGAATTGTGTAATCAATCAGCGTTTTACAGTATCGATAATCTGCCTTTGCCGAAAAATGTGCGCGTCGATGATATTGAAGACATTGAGGATCTGACAACTCCAAGGATTCATTATTCCGAAAATGAAATAGATGGTCAATTAACTTTGATGCCAAATCAGAATTCAAGCCGATATCCAGAAAAACAATTTCCACGTGGTCCACGCCAACTCAAAGTCACACTCACAGATGGTCGATGGTACATTTATGATCTGAATTTTGTGGAGGATGAAGTCTTCATAAGGTGAGCCTCTATTTTTATCATAAGGTGCGTCCCTACTTTCGCCGAAAAAGGTACACACACTTTGACCGCAAAAGCTTTCTTTAAAGGAAAACACCCCGACACCAAAAGCCCAATATCTTGATCATAAATATCTTCCGGAGACTAAAGTCTCCGGACTACATGCCTTAAACCCCTACGGGGTTGCATAAATTAGCCCGGGGTTGAAAAAGCCTGAAAGGGTTTTTCTACCCTGGGTAAAAAAAATAAATCAATTTCCATTACCAATTCAATTCATTCCCTGAAAGGGATACATAATCAAACATCTCACAGGTAATTATTTAACCCCGTCAGGGTTAGGGTTGTTTTTTTAT
Source organism: uncultured Nitrospirales bacterium (assembly GCA_964609965.1). Taxonomy (GTDB): domain Bacteria; phylum UBA10199; class UBA10199; order UBA10199; family JADGCS01; genus JAHJDR01. The sequence continues at coordinate 2,415 of CAZSTS010000035.1, read as the reverse complement.
TTATGAGACCCAGGGTGGCACCCCGTCTAAAAACGGGCCTTACCCTGGGCTAAATTATTGCGCCCTTTCAGGGCAACTCAAGACCGCATCCCTGCCTTGTCCTAAGCCCTCTCCTAAAACATCACACAATTCATTGACGACTGGGCTACAATAAATCATAAAGACATATAAAGGAGATTGATTATGAAAATAAGTTATTTAAAAGTTATTTCAGGAATTCGCATTTCTCACATGAGCCTCTTTGTATTTATCATAGCTATGACATTTCTGTCCTCATGTAGCACTACAAATACCGAAGCCCCTTCTGCTTCTTTGCCACTGCCCTCAGTCGATTCCATTGCCATCACAGCACCAGATTCAAATGGCTACGTTGTCATTACCGGGGGAGAAGATTCTGTGCCTGCAAGTTCCGATGTGATCATGCAAGTTACTGATGCTTCGACCTCTTTAATTCTTCCAAATCAGGCAGTTTTATTTAGCAGCGTATGTCCAACCACAGTGACTGTTTGCCCTACATTAACCACCGACAACAAGTGTCGAACCCTTTCTGACACAAATGGGTATTTTTCTACTTTTTTGACTGCCAGTGCGAGTTCACAAATCGCAATCACTTACTTTGACTCATCATCTTGTGAAGAAAGTGAAGATCTAAGCACAACAGTTCTCAGTAGTGGAGTGGCTGGGACTTGCGCTTCGTCTTCTGTTAATATTGATGATACAAGTTGGTATATTACTGAAACAGCCTCGTCATCGACCTCTTATTGCGATGGAGATATTCTTACCTATACACTGACCTTCTCACAATCTGGCACAGACATAACTGCAGTTATTAGTGGCACGGGGACATCGATTGACGGCACGGAATTCACAGGCACATTGTGTGCTAACGCTGTTAACTACAATGGCAGTTACCCCGAAGATGGCGGCACCACAACAGTGACCTCATCAGTGGTTAAACTAGCCTCCTCCTCTTCAGCAAGTGGAACTTCGATCTGGAGCTGGACAGATGGGTCGCTTAGCTGCACTGGGACAAGTGAGGTCACTGCGATTCTTGAGTAGATATTTCTTAAATAAAAAAATTCTCCTGAAACTAAAGTTTCAGGCTTTACCCTTGCGTCCGAAAGGACGCAACGATTTGTAAGATTTGCTCAATAAAAAAAACACCCTGTCTCCTCCTTGAAAACGATTAAAAAATGGAGCAACTAGAAAATATCTGTCGTCATTTTTGTCCGCCAGCGTCCGCCGAAGGACGGATCAGCCTCTGGCTGAAGCTGGCCTTCAAAAATGGCACTACTTGATATACCTGCCTTCATTTTTTTCCGTTTGAAAGGAGGAGACAAAAAGAAACCCTCTTAAGACTGGATCCCTGTCTTCACAGGGATGACAAGCGACAGTTGTAAATGGTCAGTAACTATACTCTGCAGCGATTTGCCCTAGTTCATACAAAGCTTCTTGCTTATCACTCTCATCGAAATAAACACTGCCTATTGTCGTCCCATCGCTATACCATCTTTCTACACCATCATATTCCCAATTAAGAAACATTGAAACATTTGGCACTTCTAAAAGCGCTGCACCATAGGTTAAGATCTCATTAGCAGACATGGCATAAAATGTTCTGTGGGTTGCTGAGCGCCACCCTGTTTGTCCACTTTCGCCATTACCGCCATCACAAATATTAAGCCCCATGACAATACCAACACCTAAGTTTTCTGCAGCAGCGGCATTTTCTTGAGCGTAATCATTTACATCAACATCACCATCTCCATCAAAATCAGAAACTTCGCCATTATCAATTCTAACAGTTGTGAATTGATTTATAAACGCGTCCACATATTCATAAGTGCCGGAAGAAGGGATGGGCACATTGCTCGCGCGTTCGCGAACAAGTGTCATAAGATGAGGAAACAATGTTTTACTGTGCCGTGCTATATCTTCAAGATCTGCTGCTGAGGGATCTCGACCAGCAAAGTTATAAATATCATCTAGAACTATGTGGCCGATCAATGTGCCATCTTCAATAAATTCTTCAACACCAGAACCTATCCAGTTATCAAGCTCGGCTTTCCAGGTCTCTTTATCAAAATCTGTTGAGTAATTTGGAGAAGGGGTCATTTGTAAAACGACCTTCATTCCTGCATCCCTGATAAGAGGCAAGAAAGTTCTTACTGTCCAAGAAGGGCCAGATGATCTTATAACAAAGACATTTGCACCAAACCTTGTTTGCACATCTAGAAAACCCTCTGCAGTATGATACCCATTCAATCCCCAAAAACCATATGGGATACCTTCTGGCTCTGGTTCAGGAACTGGTTCAGGCTCGGGCTCTGGTTCAGGAACTGGTTCAGGCTCGGGCTCTGGTTCAGGAACTGGTTCTGGATCTGGTTCAGGCTCAGGAACTGGTTCTGGATCTGG
>CAZSTS010000034.1:0-15455 GCA_964609965.1 uncultured Nitrospirales bacterium | reverse complement strand
TTTGTGTTACCTATGTTCCCGGTTCAAAATGTTACCTATGATTCAGGTTGCGCATACCTATAGCAAATGGCACTTGTCTGTAAGTAGTTTTTTTGATAAAAGTATAAATAAATATATAAAAGTATAATAAATTATACAAAAAGCTTGTTTTTTGCTATAATATAAGCATGCTTCGTTACAAATTGAAGGAAGAAGGTCTAAAATTAGCTTTAAAGAAAAAAGGATTTCATGCCATTTCTGAACTAGCAAAGGTAACAGGTTTCAATCGAGCAACATTAAATAGTTATTTAAAAGGCAGGGGGCCTTTGAGCGAACCTTACTACGAGCTTTGCTCGCTTTTGGATAAAGACCCTTTGCAATTACTGACGCCCTATCGAGTAGATTTAAAAATTGAATTCACAGATGAAATAATTCCTATTGTACAAGATATTGCAAACAAATATCCTGATGTTGCAGTTATGCTTTTAGGTTCTCGTGCAAAGGGGAAAGAAAAAAAATACTCCGATTGGGATTTAGGGGTTACAAAAGGCTCAAAAGGATTAACAACAAAAGAGTATTTTGCAGTAAAAAGCTTTGTAGAAGATATAGTTGATGATCTGCCCAGATCGGTCGATGTGGTTAACCTTGATAATGCGCCCTTGTGGTTTTTAGAAGGTATAGATTATGATCCAATTTACTTAGGTGGAAAGCAAGGTGCTTTTGAATTTTTCTTAGGAGTTTTAAATGGAATCAAAAAAGAATGAAAAATTAAAAAAAAGCTTAAAACAATTAAAGCAATCAATTAATTATTATTTAAGGGAGGCCGAAGCCCCTTCTGAGATAAGGTTCTATGCTTTGGCCAAGGCGTTTGAAGTTACAGTGGAATACGCATGGAAAGAGCTTAAGAGACGTGTTGAAGATGATGGCTTAGAAGCACCATCTCCTAAAGAGGCTGTTCGAGTTGCTGCAAGGATTGGGCTTATTGAGGACGCTAAACAATGGATTGGTTTTATAAACGCACGTAATGATGGTGTTCATGATTATTTTGAAGTGCCAGAAGAAGATTATGTTGCTATGGCAAAAAACTTGCTGAAAGATTGTAAGAAAATTATTTAGAGTTCCACAGCTCAAATAACTTATTAAGAGCTGTTTCATAACGTTCTTCCAAAACAACAGGATCCTTGCTTTCGTTTTCGTTGTCCATGGTAACAAAAGGGATTTTCGTATCATTGATGGTGATATAACCATGAGATTCACTTTTTGTTAACGTTGCCCAATCATCATCTTGAAAATATCTTTCCAATGCCTCATCGGGCACTTTGTGTGCTAAGAAAGAATGTTTTTTCTTTTCTTGATAGCGAGCTTCGTTACGACGAACAGATTCTGCATATGAGGCCTTGATGTAAATGATTGAAGCGTTTTCTAAGAGAGGGTTGCCTAATAAAGAGAGGCCGCGCTCGTAAGATGTAGGGGAGGTGCTTCGTGCAAATTCAATAAGCCTTGTTTTGGCATCAAAATAATTAGGTTCTTGTTTGTGTCTTTCTTCGGTCAGGAGTCGGGCCTTCTCGCTATTATACTCAAAACAAACAGGGTCAGTGACAACAATACCGTCTTCTGTGTGTTTTGTAATTCGTCGAGGCACACCAAATTTTTCGAAAATAGCTTCCATTTTTGCTACTTCGACGATGAAAAAATACTCATCATACATTTCAAAAGGGGAGATGTGCATTTGTTTCAGGCGTTTGTCTGGCTCAGCATTTTCCATAAAACTAATAAACTCAGACTTGCCTGAAGCAGGGCGACCAAAAACTAAAAGATTATTAAAGTGATCTTTCATAAAAAAACCTTTCTTAAATAGAATAGTATGTTCGAAAAATTAATTCCTATACCCTTGATTGATATTCTTTAATGAGAAGCTGAAGCGCTCTCTCATATTTTGGACCCATCACAGCTGGATTTCTTAGGTCAGCCAGTGGTGTGTCGTTATTGTCCATGGTTACAAAAGGAATTTCAGCGCCATTAATTGAGATTAAACCAGACTCTTTGTCTTCTGTGAGCTGTGGCCAATCATCATGTAAATAGAGACGTTCCAATTGCGACCTAGGGATCATGTGCGCCAAGCTGCTGTACTTTTTCTTTTCTTCAAAACGGGCAACGTTTCGTTCCCAGCTTTTTTCAAAGTCAGCCTTCACATAAATGATGGCAGCTCTTTTGAGGACCGCAGGGTCAACAAAAGATAAAGTGTGCGCATAATTTTTTTCGCCACCACGTGAAAATTCAATGAGCAAAGATTTTTCTTTGTAAAAACCGGGATTTTTTTCTGATTTTTCAAGAGCTAGTTCATTTAAACAAAGAATAGCATAATCATAAAGCTGCATATCAGTCACAACTTCTACGTTGTTCTCGAGTTTGCTGTATTTGCGTTTTCCAGTAAGCTTTTCCCATAATTTGTCTTCACGAAATTTGTCAGCCAGAACAAACCAGTCGTCAATAGACTCAAAAGGGGCAATATGAAGACGTGATCGACGATCTTCATCATCTAGCTTGCCTAGATAATCAAAAAGTTCTGATTTACCGGCTGCAGGACGGCCAAAGACAAAAAGGATTTCAAAGTGATTTGTTGTCATATAAACTCCATAACTGGGTTAGTGCTGGTCCATAGCGTTTTTCCAAAAGTTTAAAATCAAGAGTTTCGGGCATGTTCCAAACAGTCACAAAGGGAACTTTAATTCCCTGAACATCAAGATAGCCATGCGGTTTTTTGTCGGTAAGCTCATGCCAGTCATTTATTTTGTAAAAATATTCCATGACCTCCAAAGGCGTGCGGTGATTAAGGATGGTTTGTTGGGTGTCTTTGTCTGTTGCTCGGATGGTGTTGCGGCGCATGCTTTCTTCGAACGTGTTGTCGAGGTAAAAGATGGCAGTTTTCTCGAGGACTTTTCTGTCAAAATAACCAAGCGCTCTTTTGTAGGCGTCTTCTCTTCCTCTGGCATATTCAACAAAAAGAGTATTCTTTTCATAAAATGTAGGATTTTCATTTATCTTCTTTTCAATCTCTTCGTTAAATTTAAAAATGGTGAAATCATAAATCAAATAATCCTCTGTGAGATAAACATTGTCTCTTTTTTTCGCGAGCTTGCGAGGGCGGCCGAGTTTTTCCCAAATGTCCTCATCTTTCCACATTTGATATAGCCAAGGAAAGTCATCCATTTCTTCAAAAGCACCAATGTGGTATTTTTGGATGCGTTCTTCTTTTGGGATTTTTTTGAGGAAATCAATGAGCTCTGATTTTCCTGCTGCGGCACGGCCAATGAGCATGAGGTTGTCAAAAGATAGTTTTGTCATGTAAAACTCCTCAAATTAGTACTTCGATTCCAAATTAACTAATAAGTTAATTTGTCACTCAGCACTAGCGATTATTGTAAAGTTCCCACAGTTTTATCACGTGAGGGGCAAATCGTTCTTCAATTAATTTGTGATCGTCAAGTTCAGGTATATTCCAGGCGGAAATATAAGGGACATTCACCCCTTTGACATTAAGGTAGCCAGAAATATCACCTTTAGTCAGTTCTTTCCAATCATTGGTTCTATAAAACTTCATAACACTGTCTGGTGTTTTGTGGGCCAGGATCGAACGTGTGGATTGAGCATCGTAACGCGCTTGATTGCGCCGCTCGCTTTCTTCTGCTGTGTTATCGATAAAGAAAATAGCAGCTCTTTTGAGGACGCTCTCATCAAAATGTTCGAAAGTTTTTTTAAACCCTTCTTTGCCGCCACGAGCAAATTCAACAAAAAGAGTTTTGTTCTCAAAATAATCTTCTTTGTTTAGATAATGAGAAACAAGTTCGTGATTAATTTTTTTGGACATGAAGTCCGTATAAATCAATGTCTTGTCATGGGTCTCTGTGTAGCCATGACCAACATTTACCGTGTGGTAACGGCCTTGACCCAGAGATTCCCAAATGTCATCGTCAACGCCCATATTCCAAACCCAAACAAAGTCGTCGAGTTCGTCAAAATCTCCTAAGTGATATTTTTGTATACGATCTTCTAGGGGGACTTTTTTAAGAAAGTCTATAAATTCCGATTTGCCAGCGCCAGCACGGCCAGTGAGAATAATGATATCGAAAGTGTTGTTGCTCATTTTGTTTTGTCTTTCTTAGGTTAAATTTTCTCTAAAATTTTCTTAGAATAATCAATCACAGTGGAAATGTATTTACGTTTTTCATTGTACATTCCAGGAAAAAAGGCTGCTTTAAAGCCATCAATACAAAGATTCTTTAATTGCTTTTTGTTGATTTGGTACAGCTTAATAACGCGCTCATATTCATCGGTCACGCTCACGCGTGAAATAGCGCGATTGTCTGTTCCTAAAGCTATACGGAATCTGTATTTTAATAAGTGTGGAAAAGGGTGCTTTGTAAGGTTGCGAAGCTCAGGCAGTGTTTGTGAGTTTGACTTAAGACAAACCTCTAGAGCAATACGATTCTCCGCCAACCATTCAGCGATGTCTCTAATGTAGATCTCACGTTCTTCTTGTGTAAAGAGGGTTCCGTCATCGTGTTTTTTATTTTCAAGTGATTCTAATCTAAAAAGCTGTGTGCCGTGTCCTATTCTCCTTGCATGACAGTCTTTTACCGCGGACTTAATGCTCTCGGGACCGTAAGCCTCACCAGCGTGACAGGTGATGCCAAAACCATGATCATAACAATACAAGAAAGATTTTCGATGGACCTCAGCAGGAAATCCATCTTCACGTCCAGCTAGATCAAAGCCTACAACAGGGAGGCCCTTTTCTTGGCACATTTTGATTAGCTTTGCTGTTTCGAAAGAGGCCATGGCAGCCAAGTTTTGAAGATCCGTTCCTACATGGAGGTTGTACAGGTATCGATAATAATCACCCATGTTCTGATTGATCATGCGCATGGCACAGAGAATAATCCCGTATTTAAATTCAGGCTCTTTGCCTGCTTTGATTTCAGGCTTATTGTTAAATTCATCAGAAGCTTGTTTAAGCCCATCATTGACCGCGTTGATAATGTCCATCCAATCAAAGTTTGCTACCCAGTGTTTCTGAGGGGCAAAGCGGCATTCAAAATAACGAACGCCTTCTTTAAAATTATCGCAGGCTAGATTGTAAGAAGCCTTTTTGAGCCCATCGTAACATCTTAAGACAACATTGATGAATTCAAAAGGCACAAGGTATTCTGCTAGGGAGTTATACTTTTCTTTAAAAATTTTTGATTCAAGCTCTTTGACATCGCCAGTTTTGAGATTGCCAATGCCAAGTTTTTTTGAAACCTCAACAATATCGATTTTTTGTTCTTTGGCGAGCTGGATATAAGTTTCTGGTGTGACAGAGCCATCAAGATGAACATGAAGATCTGTTTTGGGTAACTGTTTTAGAATTTGTCGGTCCATACCTTGTAAATTATCTGCCATTTATTGCTCCTTTGAGTTCGATTTGTATATAGGGGAGATCTTCATTTGTCCAATATTATGGGCCTGTGGGCCTGTGGGCCCCTGGGCCTATGGTTTTATTGAATATTTCTTAGGTCCTTAGGACCCTAGGCCCATAGGTCCAATCGTGGGAAAATCTTGACTTTGTTTGGGCAGGAAACAATAAGACCTGTCATGTCAAAGCTGCCAAAAAAGCGTGTGTTTTGGGTCATGATTGATTCGGTTGGTGTGGGGTATATGCCTGACGCTCAAAAATTTACACAAGTTCCAGGTGGTGATGTAGGGGCCAATACTTTGTATCATATAATTGAGATCACGGGAGGTCTAGAGGCGCCTTATCTTCAAAGACTAGGTCTTGCTAATACGCTAGTTTCTAAAGATCACCCTGAAGGAAATCTTCAATGGAAACCAATAGACTCTCCACTCGCTTCTTTTGGACGTATGGCAGAGATGTCTGTTGGCAAAGACACGCCTTCGGGTCATTGGGAAATGGCTGGTTGTGTGGTGCCTTATCAAATGTGTGTTTATCCCCAAGGCCTTCCACAAGAGATGCTAGATAAATTTGTTTCTTGTGTTAGAAGCAAAGGCATTGATCTTCCTGGCGTGATTGGGGGGCAACCAGCGTCGGGAACCGAAATCATTAAAGAGCTTGGTGAAGAATCTCTTCAAACAGGCAAGCCAATTATCTACACAAGTGGTGACTCAGTTTTTCAGATAGCAGCGCATGAAGAAGTCTTTGGCCTAGAAAAACTTTATGAAATCTGTGTAATTGCTCGAGAGATGTTGAATGAGTACGAAGACAAAATTGGTCGCGTGATTGCAAGACCTTTTGTGGGTGATAACTCACAAACGTTTACGCGCACACCACATCGCCGCGATTATTCTGTCAAGCCCCTTAAACCTACAGTGCTTGATGCTGCCAAAGTCGCAGGTTTCGATGTCATCAGCATTGGAAAAATTGCGGATATCTTTGCCAACGAGGGAATCACGGAAAAAGTCATTTCAAAATCAAACACACAGGGCATGGAAGAAATAACAGCTTTGGCCAAACAAGAGGATTGGCAGGGCATAGCGTTTGTGAATCTTTCGGAATTCGACACACTTTATGGTCATCGCCGAAATCCACAAGGATACCGAAAGGCCCTTGAAGATCTGGACAGACAAATTCCAGCGTTACTAAGCTCGCTCAAAGAAGAAGATCTTCTCATCATGGCGGCTGATCATGGTTGTGACCCCACTTTTGCAGGATTTAACCACACGCGCGAATATGTGCCAGTTCTTGTCTATCAAAAAGGGCGTGAATCGAGAGATTTGGGCACGAGAAAATCATTTGCAGATGTGGCTGCCACGGTTTCAAACTTTCTAGGCTTAAATTATGAATCCCAAGCGGAGAGTCTTTTATGAAAATAAAAAATATTAATCCCGAAATGGCCAAAATGGAAATCGATTACCTCTATCACCTTGGTTTGGATTCTAGTATGAATCTTAAGGCTATGTTTGGCGATACAAAGGTTGTGTGCATGGGAGGGAGTCCAGAAAGAGCCTATACTTTCGCCAAGAAAGCAGCCCAAGGACTTGGCATTCCCATCAAAGACGAAGCCATCATGCCTATAGGAAAAACAGAACGGTTTGCTCTTTATAAAGTGGGGCCTGTTGTTTCGGTTTCGCACGGCATGGGCATGCCCTCAATTTCGATTCTCATGCATGAGATTACCAAGCTCATGTATTATTCAGGATGTGATGATCCAGATTTTATCCGTATTGGCACGTCTGGTGGCCTTGGCGTAGAAGGGGGCACTGTTATTATTACCGAAGAAGCTTTGAATGGGAACATCGAACCTTATTATGAGTTAGCTGTTTTAGGCGAGACGGTAAGGCACCCCACAAAGCTCGATACAAAACTCAATCAGGCCTTGTATGACACTCGTGGGGACGTAGACGTTGTTTTTGGTAAAACCGTTGGCGTGGATTGTTTTTATGAAGAACAAGCACGTCTCGATGGAGCCTTGTATCCTGGTTATGATCTAAAGGCAAAAATGAACTTTATTAAAAAAATTCATGAAAAAGGTGTACGCAACTTTGAAATGGAAGCCCCTCAGTTTGCCTCTTTTTGCCTGCGTGCTGGGATCCGTGGCGCCATTGTTTGTGTCTCGCTTCTCAATCGCCTCAATGGTGACCAGGTGACTTCAACACAAGAGCAATTGGAACAATACTCTGATAACGCACAAGAGGTAGTGTTGAATTATATTAAATCAAATATTGCATAGACTATAACGATTATTCCTCCAACATTCTTTCATCAAAATAATCTATATCTGTTAAAGGCAGGATAAAAGCAGTTGATATATTTGTGAGATGTGCGGCAATGCGTTTGTAATATCTTGCCATCAAAACAAAACAGACAACCTCATTTGCAGGCAGGTCACTCTTTGCCAGTTTTTCTATAATTATTTCACAGCGGTTAACAATTATTTTTTTCTGTTCCCATGACTCTTTTGCTTCGTCAGTATCTGATTCAATAAAAGCCATTTTAGCCTGCTGAAATAGGTTTGTGATGTCCTTTTCTATGTTGTGAAAAAGGGATTTATGTTTTGCTTTATCGATTGGCTTGTTCAAAAAGGCTGTTACCTCAAATAGGTTTTTGCAAAAATCTCCAAGACGTTCTGCATCTTTTACAACGCTCATGAGAAGAAGGCATGTTGACGTATCGATAAGCGGCTGCAAAGCCAGGTGTGCTGTGACGCGTTTTCTGATGTTTCTTTGCTCTTCATTAATTTTTTTATCAATCGCGTATATTTTTTCTTTCAGATTGGGTGTGTCTTGGTCGTGGACAAGTTTTTGAACAACAGGAATGAACATGTTTTCTGCATTGTTGAGCATGCCTTCAAAATCTTTGAGAACTTCGTTCAAAAAATCCTTGCCTCTCCAGAGTTGTAAAAGATTGCTAAACATTTTTCCTCCTTAACTAAAAAAATTAGAAACTGTGATTAAAATAACAGGGATAATAAAAAAGACCCCTATAACATAAAAAATGGCCCACCTTCTTTTATTAAAAGCAAGCTCTCCAAGTCCTTTAGAGAGCTTGATGGGTACTTCTCTGATTCTCCTAATAGGGTAAATGACACAAGTGCCAATAATATTAAACAACAAATGGACAAAAGCAATGGTGATGGCAGCGATATTCCCTGTAGCAAAAGAAGCTAAGATGGCTGTGGTCGTTGTGCCAATATTGGCTCCAATAGTTATTGGGAAAACCAGTTCTACTGTGAGAATGCCAGCACCAATCAAAGGGATGAGCAATGAGGTTGTGATGGAGCTGCTTTGAACAAATATAGTAAAACCTAGGCCTACAAGAATGGCAATGGCGCCCCCTTTTTCTGTGGCTCTGTGAAGGGCTGTGCCTGTTGTTTGCATGACAAGGGATCTCATGAGTTTGACAATGAAATACAGAGAAGAAAAGAGAAAAATTACAGAAAGGCTAAGAATCAAAATATATGCTAAGTTTTTTTGTAAAGAGAGGTCACTCGTAAAAACATCCTTGATCAGATTAATGGTTGGCTTTGTAATGGCCTTGATAGGGCTTGTAAACTTAATGCCGCCAACAGAAGAAAAGATAGTAGCTAGGTTTGTAGCCATTTTTTGCAAAAATCCAGTGGCGAGTTCTAATGGAAACATAATGGCTACACAGATTAGATTAAAAAAATCATGAACGGTTGCCCCAGCTACCGCGCGTTTAAATTCTTCTTTGCGTGTGATGTGGCCTAAAGAAACAATCGTGTTTGTGACAGTTGTTCCAATATTGGCACCCATCATAATGGGGATAGCATTGCTAATTGAAATAACACCTGAAGCGACCATGCCAACAACAATCGAGGTTGTCGTTGATGAGCTTTGAACAAGACTCGTTGCTAAAATACCTATAAAGAGACCCACAAAAGGATTTGCTGTTGTGTTGAGAAGGCTTTCGGCAAAGCCCTTGCCAAAACCTTTAAAGGCTGTTCCCATAAGGCCAATGCTTACAAGAAAAAAATAGAGTGCCAAGAGAACAAGACCTATTTTAAGTAAACTGATGTATGTTTTATTATTCATAGATGATCAGACTATACATTTTTTGTGTGGATACTTGACGGAGGTTTTGTGAAGATTCTGTGAAAATTTGAGGGGCTAAACGTTGGTGGGAAGGGATATTATGACTTTTGTGCCTTGGTTTGGGAGGCTGTCTATTTTGACTGTACCGTTGTGTAAAAGGACTATGTGCTTTACGATTGAAAGACCCAGGCCTGTGCCTCCTTGTTTGCGCGAGCGAGCTTTATCCACTCGGTAAAATCTTTCAAAAACCCTGTTCAGGTGCTCTTTTGGAATGCCAATACCATTGTCTTCAATGGCAATTTTAAGATGTTTATTCTCGCTAGCGAGTTTTATTGAGATTAGGCCTCCTGACTCCGTATATTTTATGGCATTTTCGATGATGTTGACAAAGACCTGCTCAATCTTTGTTTTGTCTGCGATGAGTGAAAAATCAGAGCCCTGAAACTCAAGTTTTACATCGTGTTTTTTTGTTTTTATCATGTGGTCAAAGCCCAATAGAGCTTCATCAATACAAGCTTTGAGGTCACAGTTGGTTCTGTCGAGCACATCCTTGTTGGATTCTAATTCGGACAGCTTTAAAAGATCATCAACTATATGGTTTAAATTGTTAGCGTGCTTTTTTATAATAGCTAGAAAGCGCTGGGCATTTTCTTTGTCCTCCAAAGCACCGTGTTCCAGTGTTTCTACAAAACCTTTGATAGATGTGAGGGGGGTTTTGAGCTCATGAGAAACATTGGCAACAAAATCTGTTCTTATTTGGTCAGCTTTTTTTAAGTGGCTAATTTGGGTTTCTAGGTCATCAGCCATTATATTGAGTGATCTCCCTAGGTCACCAAGCTCATCCTTGTTTTTTATAGCAATTCTTTTGCTGAAATTTCCTATTGAAATGCTTTTGGCAATTTCCTTCATTTCGCGGATAGGGTTAGTGATTTTCTTGGATGTAAGATAGCCAAAAATCATTGCAAAGAAAAACGTGACAAGACCACCAAGCAAAACAATTCCGTAAATAAACCTCATTTGTTGTTCAATTTTTTCTAATGAAAGAGCAATCCTGATAACGACAATGACTTTTTTGTCTCTTATTAAGGGCAGAGCTACATATTTCATATGATAGCCTAAGGTATCGCTAAATCTTTTGCTTTCAGTTACTTCAAATTTGAGGGCTTTGGTAATTTCTGGTCTATCGCTGTGGTTTTCCATTGTTTCTGGGTTATGTTTCGAATCTCCAATTACCTTTCCATTTGGTTTAATCACAGTGATGCGGTAATTAAGTTTTTTTCCTAGTGAGAGGGTTTTTTTCTTAATAGACTCTACGTCATTATCTAGAATATCACTAGCCAAGAGCTCGCCCACGAGGAGGGCGTTGCTTTTTAGTTTATCTGAGATTTTTTGCTCATAATAACTTTCAAGCTTTAGGCCTACAAAGAAATTGAATACAAAGATAGCGGCAACAATCAGTAGAATATAAGCACTAAGAAATTTCCAAAAAATTTTATTTTTGAGACTATACATTTTTAAACCTGTATCCAAGCCCTCTGATGGTCTCAATCTTGCTTTGAGCAGGGCCTAATTTTTTTCTGAGAGATTTGATATGAGAATCAATGGTTCGACTGTAGCTTTTTGAGTCATAACCAAAAACAAGGGAAAGTATTTTATCTCTTGTAAGCAAAATGCCGGGGTTTTGAGCTAGACAGGAAAGAAGTTTGAATTCAGTTAATGTCAGGGCAATTTCTTTTTCAGAAACCAAGACCTTGTGTTGCTGGTTGTCGATAACAAGATTGCCTGTTACGATTCTTTGTGTGGACGAAGGAGCCTTTTTTCCTCTTCTTAAAACAGCCTTTATGCGGGCCATGAGTTCTTTTGGGCTAAAAGGTTTTGTCATATAATCATCTGCGCCCAATTCCAGGCCAAGGACTTTGTCGGCCTCTTGGGATTTTGCCGTGAGCATAATAACAGGGATGTTAGCAGTTTCTTCTTTTGTTTTGAGTTTTTTGCATACATCTAGCCCATCAATACCTGGCAACATGATGTCGAGAATAATAAGATCTGGAAAACTTATTTTTATCTGTTCGAGGGCTTTTTCTCCACTAAGTGCTGGTGTGGTTTTGTATCCTTCGTTTTTCAGATTATACAGAATCATCTCTAAAATATCAGTGTCATCTTCGACAACAAGGATGTATTCTTTAGCCATAATGAATTTCTAGTTTAACGCAAGGCAAGGGCGCAACTATTTTCGAAGTTTATGGCTTTCCTATTAATCAATTGACTCGTTTTACCAATATGATGGAGAAAGGGGTGGAAATGAAGGGTAAAAAAACCAAAACTCGTCTTGATCAACTTCTCGTTCAAAAAGATCTTGTAGAAACTCGCTCAAAGGCCCAGGCGCTTATTATGGCAGGCAGTGTTTTGGTCGAAGGTGAAGTTGTGGATAAGGCAGGGACATCTTTCGTCTCCGATGTTGACATCAAACTCAAAGAAGACATGCCGTATGTTGGGCGTGGAGGGCTTAAGCTCGAAAAAGCACTCAAGGAATTTAATATCGATGTGGGAAATAAGATCTGTCTAGATGTGGGGGCTTCTACTGGAGGTTTTACAGATTGTCTTTTGCAAAATGGGGCTTCAAAGGTCTACTGTGTTGACGTCGGTTATGGACAACTCCATTGGAAATTGAGAAACGATGAACGTGTTATCAATTTCGAACGTGAAAATTTTCGCCATTTCGACATTTCAAAAATCCAAGATCCTATTGATGTATGTGTGATGGATGTTTCTTTTATTTCGGTGAAGAAACTTATTCCAAAAATATTGGAAATATTATCTGGGCCTTTGGACCTTAGGGCCTTAGGGCCTCAGGAAGAAACCAAGGACCCAAGGACCCAAGAGCCCAAGGTCCTCATTATTCTCATCAAACCTCAATTCGAAGTTGGCCCTGAGAAAGTCGGCAAGGGTGGGATTGTTCGCGATGAAGGCCTTCGCAAGCAGGTTGTTGAAGATGTGAAAAAATTTATCGTCGATTTTTGTAGGGACGATCCCCTGTGGTCGTCCGCAACCATTCAAATCACCGAGTCCCCCATCAAAGGGGCGGATGGGAATGTGGAGTACTTGTTGATGGTTCGTGGTTCGGAGTAGGGGCGGGTTTGAAACCCGTCCGTTGGAAATCACTTCTTTCTCAAAACCATCTTGATCGCAATATACGGCAACAAAAACCAGACAAAGAGACTGAGTTTGATAAAAGACATGCTGACGTACATGATAAGATCAAATTGATCTTTTGTTATCTGATACCATTTTGAATGGATGCTGTATGCCCAGTCATCAACCAGAAGAAAAAATACAAAAACAAAGACGAGCAAAATCATTCCATACAAAAAACAACGGATGAGGATTTTTGCGAGCATATTAAAGAGATTTTTGGTTTCGGACATGTTCATAGATAGAGCTCCTTCTAAGGGGTGAAAGGGGTTAAAGAACCTGTTTTTTTTCGCATAACACATTGTAATGGTTAAGAAAATCAAAAAAAACCTTCAATAGGTAGACTCGTCTAGGCAAAAGTGCTAGCCCCATTATCACATATCAAGAGTAAGGTCCTAGGCCTTGCTAGAGTAAGGTCAGGCCAAGAAGTATTTCAATTGTTTACATCTTTTAACAGGAGAAAAACATGAAAACTAAATTAAATCTATTCTTAGCTATTCTTATTATAATTCCTTTAATTTTCACACTTACAAATTGTTCTCGTCAGTCAAAGGATGTGGGATCTTTAGATAACCCGATTCGTTTTTATTTCATGCCCAAAAAGGACAAGGCTGTTTTTGACAAATACGCGCCACGTATTGAAAAATTCATTGAAGCAAACACAGATCTTGCTGTGGAAACTGTTTATGCAGATAATTTTATCTCTATCATAGAGGCTTTTAATATGAGCAAGGCCGATATCGCCTTTATGAATACTTTAGGTTATCTCATGGCCAGGGATTGGTCAGATGCCCATGCCTATCTCCAATATCTCTATGAAGGTGAAAAGTCTTATAAAGGAGCATTTATTGCTCGTAAAGACAGTGGTCTCACTTCAATAAAAGATGTTAATGGCAAGGCAATTGCCTTTGCAGACCCCTTTTCATCAGCAGGCTATCTTTATCCTTTAAAAACCATAGAAGAAAATAGCATCAAGCCAAGCAAGGTGGTATTTGCTGAGGGACACCGCAATGCTGTTGAAATGGTGTATAACGGAAAAGCAGATGTAGCAGCTTCTTATTATTCAAAGCCCAATAAAAAAGGGCAGCCTGAAGATGCTCGAATTTCAATTCTCAACAAACACCCAGATGCCCTTCAAAAATTAGGCATCATAGGCTACACAACAGAGATTCCAAATGGCCCTGTTGCTATTAGCAATAAAATCTCAGCCGAGGTTCGAGTTAAGTTGATAGGGGCACTTATGGAGTTTGCGCGTACAGATGAGGGGAAACAGACATTGTACAATTTGTATAATATTAATGGTTTTGCGTTGGTGAAAGACACTGATTACAACGCTGTGCAAAATGTACTAAAGACTTTAGGAAAATCTAGTGAGCAGCTCACCAAAGGAGGCGTTTCTTTCTATAACAAAGAAATTGTTTCTTCAGGATTGGCTGTCCAATAAATTTTTTTAAAGCCTATAAGTAATCATTCTTAAGAAAGGATAAAACATGTCACATACTAAAGAAGGGTCAACGGGTCGGCTAATTCAACTATGTATAGCCTACTTTACTTTTTACGTCATTACGGGTTTAACTGTTAAGTATTTTTTGGGATCTACTGAAGCAGGGTTGCCAGGGATGAAGGGTTTTGAGTTCTTGGTTTATTCTACACTAGGTGGAATCGCAATTGTGACGCCAATCACATTGATTTTTAGGTGGTATCGCCTACAATCACAAAACTTAACTAGTTTTGCAGGGATTAAGATTCCTAGAGAACTTCTCTACATTGTACCTTCTGGTGTTTGTACTGGTATTATTATCCCCACAACAACTATCATGTATTCACTTCCCATCTCGGTGATGGTCGCTATGATCATTATGCGAGGGGCAGTAATTATCATCAGTCGCGTTGTTGATGCCATTCAAATCAAACAAGGGCTTCTCAAAAAGAGTGTTTATTGGGAGGAAAATGTAGCAGTGCTTTTTGCTGTAGGTGCTATTGGTATGCATGTCTTGTTTGCCAAATCTGGGAGTTTTGATTTTGTGGGATCTGTTGTGGCCATGGCAACTCTTTTGAGTTACATCGGAGCCTATTCAATCAGGATTTACATCATGAATTATTATAAGAATACAGCAGGCAAAGGTGTAAAGCGTGATAACAAGGCTTTCTTTTCATGGGAGCAGTATGCTGCGGTTTCGACCATCCTTGTTGTTTCCTATTTCATCTTCAACTCTTCAGCATGGTTTGGTTGGACAGCTCCTCAGGTAACAGCTTTTCATAATGCTATCACCTTGCCACACACAATGTGGGGCTGGGCCATATTAGCTGGTTGTGCCTTTGGTCTTGTTTCGTTCTTCTCGGTTTTCATTTTCATGTTCAAAGGACGAACTGCCACATTTGCTGGTCTGGTTAATCGACTGACATCTCTTGTTGCTGGTACAACTGCCACGCTTCTTTTCTGGGGATTTTTTGGTGGTCGTTTTCCAAGATCGTCAGCATGGATTTCTCTTGGCCTCATCATTATCGCTATTATGTTTCTCACAAGAGCTGAAAAGAAACGTGCAAAAGAACTCGCTCAAACTCATGAGCTTGATGATGATATATCGGCAAACACCAATGAGACTAAAGAAGAGGTGAGTGCTGCGTAATAATAGTTTGTAGTTCGGAGTTCGTAGTAGGGGCGGGTTTCAAACCCGCCCTTTTTACATTCCAGGAAACCCCGTACGTAGGCTCTTCTTTATGGGTTCCTAATT
>CAZSTS010000033.1:0-15657 GCA_964609965.1 uncultured Nitrospirales bacterium | reverse complement strand
GAGACCCAGGGAAACCCCGGACCAGCGTAGCGCAGTCCGGGGAGGACGTCATTATTTAAATTTTCTTTCTTTGCACATTTTTTCTAGCACAACTTGGTCTCTATTGTTAAGATTTGTGATTGTAATATAGTTGTCGAAGTCTTTCTTAGTCCAGCCGCTAAGTGCTAGTTTAGCAATGCCTTCATCAAAGAATGATGTGCTGGCGATGACAAGATCAGAAAAGTCGAGCTCTAGTTGTGCTTTTTTTTGAAGGGATTCTTCTATCGAAAGACGTAGTTTTTCACCTGCTTTTCTTGTAATGTAATCATTTTTGAAGTTTGTTTTAATAGTAATTTTATTCATAGTTTTTATTTCATTATAGGCAGTCTGGTAAAACACCAGGTACCATTGAGTGGGTTTTTAAGCAGTCGTCTGTGTACTTGCTTGCTTTTAAAGTAACGTCTGATTTGAGCTTGTCGACTAATAACTGTTAGGCGACCATTATCTTGTTTTAGAATATCAAAAGTATAATGAAGACCAAATCCCCCAATTGTTTTTCTGCGTGTACTAGTTCCTTTTTTTAAAGCTAATGCTAAAAATTCAACATCGTTTTTACATGGGTATTTTTGTTCCAATTTAGCAGGAATAGTTACACCCATATCGAGTATCCCAAAATGGAACTCGTTATTATAAGGGCCTGCGTATAGGTAATATCTTTCAGATGTAGAATGATCGACACAATTCTGCATGAGTTCATTAGTAATTAAACTACATGAAAACAAAAGATCATCAGAGAGAATATGACTGTATTGTGTTTTAACTAATTCTATAAAACTAAGGTTTATTGAGGTTTCACCACCACACAATATATAAGTATCACTTATGTTGTTATGAATTGTTGGTTTTGGAAAAGCTTTGAAATTTCTTTTGTACAGCAAAAGATTATTTAGTATTAATGAAAGGTTAATTTTATTTCGATTTTGAGAGTAATTTATCATTTTAACCTGAAAATTTTGCTCAAAAATACTATCAAATAAACAAGCTAAAATAGCGCAACCTGCTGGTGTGATTCTTTGGACTTTTTTCCAATCTAAAATAAGTTCTTTCTTTTGGCCGGAATGTTTTTTTAGATAATCAAATATGGCAATAACCGTGTCTAATCTGCCGTCACCGAGTTCTTGAGGTAGGGTGAATTTGTTTTTATAGCGTACATTCATATATACGCATATTATCAAAAATAGAGCTAAAAGGCCATTTTATAATAGCAATAACCTTTTAACTAATTGTTATAATTGTAAATAACATGCGTATAAATATCTATACTACAATGATATTTATATAAGAAACTGATATTACTAAGTTTTAATGATTTATTTGAGAAATCAATCAGAGATAGATTCTCCAGCACATGTGAAGGTTAGAGAATCATCTTTGGTAAAGGTCAAATCAAATTCAAAGACGGTGAGGGTGCTCCCGTCTCCTGAGAGTTCATAATCAATATCACCAGTAGCTATTTCGATTTCCTCACCAGTGGTTGATTCATCATCATCATACTCAGATGTCCATAGACCGTCCTCGAGTGCGTTTAATTCGCCTTCATCCAAAGTTTCTGAACAATAGGTACAATCTGATCTAAAAATCCTGACTTGAACTCTGTCACTATCAAGTGTGTTTATATAAGTCCCATAAGCAACTAGGTCACTGCCATCAGTTGAGCAGAGTGGAACCTCTGTTCCTGTGCCAGGGTCCATTGTAACGCCAGTATTTTCTTCAACGTTCTCTGGTGAAGAACCTCCACAATGTATCTGGGAAAAAGATAATAAAATACAAGTGAGTGAGACAAGAAAAATGCTGAATTTCTTACTTTTTAGCATCTGATTGAGTGAGTAACATTGATTGATATATTTTTTCAATAGAGACTTAGTTAAATCTAGAAATTCACAATATATTCTAGACCAAATCCTACACCATGCTGTCTGGCATCGTAGTCACTGTAACGGTATTCGGCGATCACGTTCAAATTGCCATAAACCTTAACACCAATCTGTGTTTCGGTGACTATGGCGCTATTATTGCCTGCTGTGGCTCCGCCATAATCTAAGTTATGATCCATATAACCAGCTATATAGACGCGATCATTAAAGATTGATGGCAAGACTTGCATGCGCCAAAAATGCTCAAATGAGAATCCCCAACCAGCAGATGGATTAAAATCTGTTTGAAAGGCATGAACTTGTGTTGTGAGAAAGAGGTGGATTTTTTCACAAAAGGGTTTGATCCAAGGGGTGTCTGAAATTCTCCACCTAAAACCAAAACGGGCTTGATCATTATTTGCTCCTGACATGCTTTGCCATTGGAAAACAAGATCAACAGGAACTTTGCGATAAACGTTCCACCAAATATCTTGTTCATGGTAATAATTGTCGAGATCAAAATTTCCCCCATCAACGGCCATCAGGGAATTAAGGTGAAAAACATTGTAATAACTAATTCCGTATGGAAAAAATATAAGAGTATTCAATGTCAAACGGTTCATATCACGGGTATCGTAAGTATAATTTCCGTCTACAGAACCATGGATTTTGGTCTTTTCTTCGATTTCAATCCACTCTTCTTCTTCAGCAAAGGCAGTGATGCTTTGACTTAGAACAAGGATTAAAGAAAGTATTAAGATGAGTAGGGTGTTTTTTCTCATTTGTTTGCCTCCATAAAATGTTGTATGTCGGAAGTTCCATAAAGTAAAAATTCAAGGTGTGTAAAGAGAAATATGAGCAAATTGTGGGACCTGGATTGTCGCTTTTAGCTGCGAAGTATTTGCAAATAAAATAGATAGTAATATTCTATAATTGCGTTTGTATTATCATAATGGCATAATATGTTGAAGCGATAATATTGAAAAAAGGCAGTTAAATTCATTTGTTACGAGTTATTCATTCTGCTTAATTGTAAGGATGTATGTCTTTTGATACAATGGTATTTAAGGGTACCTCTAAAAACTAACCATTTGCGGCGTTGAATTAAAAATTGCGCTTAGTTACGTACCTAAATGCACGCTCCTTCGCTCAATTTTTAATTCGCCTTGCATCTGGGCAGTTTTTAGAGGTGCCCTTAAGTAAGTTATGATGAAATATATTATCCCAATATTACTGATTTTCTTCTTCATTCCAATGCCCCTCTTTGCTCAATCAGCAGATGACGGGACACAGATTTATAATGTCGACCTAGATATTGCCGAAGAAACCCCCTCAAATGATGACTACTATTCTATGCCTAAAGATTTTTCGGGCACACTTGCAGAGGATGATCCTGATAGTGATGAGGGTAAAACAAGTATCCTGTTTGGTCCGGATGATGCTGAAGAAGAAGATTTTGAAGTTGAATCCGAAGGTCCCACTCATCTTTTAAAATTTGATTTTGAATCGCAGGTAGTTGTTACAGATACTTTAACGGATATTCCTTTTTTGGAAATCAGTTATACATTAAAATTAGAACAAGAGATTGAAGTTATTGATAAACGATATCGCACAACTGGTAATGCAGAAATTATGACAGATATTGTAGGTTTTTTAGCAGGAAATGAATTGTTTACATGCAAGTTAGATATTCAGTTAGAAAACGTCGAGGCCGATATCTTAGTGCGTTACAAATATGCAGAAGAAACAGAAGAAGATCCAGAGATTAATCAACTAGCAGTTCAAGTTAAGTTTGATAAAGATAGCATGCTTGAAGATTGGTTCTCTAATTGTCTGGGATTGGATGGGAGTATTTTCAATACACAGGGTGACAAAGAAAAATATCTTTTGACCACTCTCGAGACGGCCACGCCTGACCTTACTGGTTTGATGATTGAAGATTATTATAGAGGCTTTTCTTCATCTGTTGATATTATTGCTGAGCCTCTCATTATAGAAGATGGGGATACGCACGAAGACTACTTATTGCAGGGTAATGGCATGTTGACAGTAGAACCTTTCTAAGTCCCCTATTTCATACAAGACATCTTCCATCAATACCTGTGGGTATTTCTTTTCCCAAAAGCTTAAGCATTGTTGGAAAAACATCAACAGAGCGGACGTGTTCTGATTCGATAGGATGGTTCATCAAAAAAGGGACTTGCATATGTGCTGGTAAAATGGAGCCATGACTTGCTTTATGAACAGGGTGTTCAAACTTGACTCTTAGATCATAGCCTTCACGTGCTGATACAACAATGTCGCCTGTGCGTGGCGAAAGAAATAGTTGGTGCATTTGCATAAAGACATCTGGGTACTGTGACTCCCAAGTCAGTTTTAGACTTTGATCAAATGTAAATCCAGTTTTGAGTTCTGGACTATCTTGTGTAAAAATCTCTAGAGGATCCTCTCTGTCAAACTGGTACCAGATAAGGTCTTTTTCTTTATCGTACATGAAAAAACTATGTCCCTTATGGTTTTGAAAATGAATTGCTCTATTGGCTCCTTCGGAAACAACTAAATTAATTTCGGGTCTTTGTCTGAGTTCATCAAGGAGAAGCGAAGTGTGAGATATTTCTTCAAAGGTTTTTCGATAGCCCCAACCGTTTTCACCCTTTAGGTATATGTGGCACATGCCATTACCAGATACCATGGTAGAGGCTTTAAATCTAAACTTGAAGATATTTGTGTAGTAGAGAGTTTTGATGTTCTTTTCTTGTTCGAGCCAGGGACCAATATCAAAATGCGAGTGTGTGTCTGATAGACCATGATCACTGACAATAATAAGAAGAGTTTCGTCGTACAGATTTTGTTTTTTGAGCTGTTGAATTGTTTCACCAATGTATTGATCCACTTCGGCGTACGTTTGCCTTGTTCTGTCATGAAAAACAGAACTTCTATGAGAATATTCATCAACTGCTGGGAATACGGCAAAAATAAAATCGAAATCACCTTTATCAATTGTTGTCGAAAGCCTGTCTTTTGCAATTTGGTCAATAAATGACCAGCGGTCTGTTAAATGAGAGTAGTAGTAAAATAGATTACGCCCAAAACGCGTGATATTATTTTCTTTCTTGATGCCCTTTGTCACGCCACCAATAATATTTTTTCCATTTTCAAAAATATCCCAAGCAGTTTTAATGTTAGGATTTAGGTCTCGATCAAAAAGCACTGTTTCTGGACCGCAATAGCTCCGAAAACTTTTAAACCCCCATCCTTTTTTTGCGTACATGGGTTTATCAAACCACCTGACTCCTGGGATATTGCAGGTCCCAGGGAAACAGCCTGTGAGGTAGGGAAGGTAGGCTGGTCCTGTGGTTGAGGGAAAGCACGTCAACATGGTTTTGTTCGTGCCTTTATTGACAAAGTGTTCTTGGATGTGAGGCATTTTGCCCTTCATGATTTCTTTCATAAGGGCATCAGGTCTAGCACCATCAATGAGGATGAGAATGGCGCGTTTGAATTTATGAGAGTCTAGTTGGCTCATTATTGCTTAGAATTTGTTGCAGATTTATTTTCTGGAGTTCCTTGTATTTCTTTTAATTTTTTTTCCATTCGAGCAATCAATTCCTTGTAATTGTCTTTGATTATGATTCGGTGAAATTGAGATTTATAGTTGGTCAATAAAGAGGCATCATCAACTATGATATCAAATATTTTCCAGCCATAAGGAGTGAGTAGCATTTTATATGTAATATCTAATGTCATTTTTTCTTTAGGGATATTCATATTTGTGTACACAGTGGCTTTCTTTTTTTCTGGATCATCAAAAACTTCTTTTTTATACCGGAGTGTATAGTACTTGTTTGAGCCTTTGAGTTGTTCTTTAGAAAAGATAGCCTTAGTTTCAAGAAGTGTTGTCATAAGACCAACAAAGTGTTTTTGTTGTTTTTTAGAAATCTCATGCCAATGTTTTCCCAAAGAAAGACGGCAAAGTTCTTTGATGTCGAATGTGCCGCGGATAATCCTCTGTTTTAACCTTTTGTTTTCATTAACTTGCTCTGGAGTTAGGTCTTGTCCCAGGTGATAGCTTTCTATCATTTTATCAAGATTCTTTATGGATTTCATAGGAGGGATAATGTCCTTGGGATCCAAAACAGTAGGTTTATATTCTTCGTAAATAGGGTCGGTTTTTTTAGTTTTATCAGAGGAAGATCCCAATGTTTGGGTCTTTTGACCTTCTTTAGATAATGCGGTTTCTTGATCAGATTTATTTGGATCCTTTGAGGAAGCACAACTAAGAATGCAGATACAAAGAAGTACAGAGAAGAGCGTTTTGAGATATGACAAGAGAGCCTCCTAGCGTGATTGAAGATTACTGATATAGGGTTTTGTAATAATGCCTAATTTATATTTTAAAGTAGCTACAGTTAAATTATATCTATACATATTTTCATAGCATGCTGCTTGGATGAGCAGATAAGACTGAAGGGCTTCTAAATAATCCTTTTTTTCTCCAAGGCCAATGTCGAGATTGCTTTTTGTAAGAAATACAATTTGTCTGGCTGAGCGTTTTTCTTTTTCGGCTCTCCAAAAAAGCTTTTGTTTTTGCAAATAATCTAAATAAGCGTTTTTGAGGTCAATTTCTAATAGTCGATAGTTTGATCTTTTTTCGGCAATGGCTTTGAGGTGTTCTGCTTTAGCAAGTTCAACTCTTGATTTGATTTTGCGAAAATCAAGTTCACTTGTTAGTTCGAGCCCTAATCCTGCTCTGGTAAAATTAAAGGGGTTGTTAAACGTGTTGTCATCTTCGTCACCAATGATACCTGGGCTATACCCATACTCAAAAAAAGCTCCAAAGTTTAGCTTAGGGTAATATTCCTTTTTTTCTAGGATAATTTGTTTTCTTTTAGCATTTACTTGATGATGGAGAAGTTGAAATTCAGGCCTGTTTTCTTTGGATTGGCTTAATAATTCATCATACGATTTTACTTTAAAATGGACTTTTTTGAGATAGGTGTCTTTAAGATCAAAGTTAACATCATCTTCTATGCCCATTCTCACTTTTAACATGGCTTTAGCGATGGTTTCTTTTTTATTGGCTTCATCAAGTCGTTTTTCGACTTCGTAAAAAATGGCTTTAAGTTTTAAAATTTGAAGCTGGTCAGTATATTCCTCTTTTTCGAGTTCTACTATTTTTCCTTTAACAGCGTCTAGGCCTTTGTGAGCTAATACTTTTAGTTCTCGGGCGAGAAGAATTCCGTTGTAGAGTTTGTAAATATCCAAAACAACTTCATCTGCCTTCTTCTTTTTTTGGAGTCTTGCTGCATCGATGCCAATATCGGCTAATTGTTTGTTCATCTCTAGCCGTCCAAAATGAGCAACAGGAATCCCTGCTTCGATTTTTATTGAATCAAATACGGAAATATCACCCGAAAAAAAGGATTCAGATGGGTTGTCTAAGTCTCTGGGGACTGGCGCGATTCGATATTTATATTTTACTACAGGCACATAACGTTTTGTGGCCTCTATTTTTCGGGCTATGTATGTGTAGACATCGTAGCCCGCGGCTTTAATTTCTTCGTTATTTCTTAGAGCCATTTCAACGCATTCTTGAAGATTTAATCTGTAAACGGGTTTGCTGATATTAGCTAAGCTTGTTGTAACAAAAGAAGTTATGAGCAGGAGGGAGAATATGATAGAAATTAAAGGTCTATTCATAACATTATGGGTTTCTCATTAACTCCCGTATTCTCATTCGTAAAGCATTGAGTTTAATAAAACCTTCGGCTTCAGCGTGGTTGTAGACAGAGTCTTCGTCAAAGGTGGCAAATTCAGGGTTATACAGAGAATCGGGTGATTTTCGACCAACAACCATGACATTGCCTTTGTAGAGCCTTAGTCTTACTGTTCCGTTGACTCTGACTTGTGATTCATCAATGAGTTTTTGCATAAGCTCTCTTTCGGGGGTGAACCAAAAACCATTGTAAATAATTTGAGCGTATTTTGGCACGAGGCTATCTCGGATATGCATAACATCTCGGTCCATTGTGATAGATTCCATGGCTCTGTGAGCTTCGAGAAGGATAGTGCCACCTGGTGTTTCATAAACGCCACGTGATTTCATGCCTACAAAACGATTTTCGACAAGATCAACCCGACCAATTCCATTTTCGCCACCAACTTTATTTAAGTAAGTAAGTAGCGTTGCTGGAGTCATGGGCTGCCCATCGATATGTGTTGGGTCTCCCTTTTCAAAATCGATTTCAATGTATGTGGGCTTGTCAGGGGCTTCGTCAGGTGACTTAGTCAATTCATAAATATCAGCAGGGGGTTCTGTCCAAGGGTCTTCAAGAACGCCGCCTTCAAAACTTAAGTGGAGAAGATTACGATCACAACTATAGGGTTTTGATTTTGTCACTGTAGTGGAGATGTCATATTTTTCGGCATACCCAAGAAGCTTGTCGCGGCTGATCAAATCCCATTCTCGCCAAGGAGCAATGACTTTTATGTTGGGATTAAGGGCGTAATAAGACATTTCAAAACGAACTTGGTCATTTCCTTTGCCAGTGGCTCCATGGCTCACTGCATGGGCTCCTTCTTGGGCTGCAATTTCTATTTGGCGCTTGGCTATGATAGGTCGAGCAATGGCTGTGCCTAAGAGATAGGTGCCTTCATAGATAGTGTTAGCCCGAAACATTGGAAAAACGTAATCTTTGATAAACTCTTCTTGTAAATTATCGATATAAATTTTGCTGGCTCCTGTTTTAAGCGCTTTTTCTTCTAAAGGGGCAAGTTCATCACCTTGACCTAGGTCTGCAGCAAAACAAATCACTTCGCAGCCATAAGTTTCGATCAACCATCGTACTATGATAGAGGTATCGAGACCTCCTGAATAGGCAAGGACTACTTTATTAATTTTATCGGTCATTTTTTCTCCTGTTTATTATTTCGACACCTGGTTTTAGTTTTTTGTTTGTCTTAAAGTATGTATTTGCTCAAATCTTGGTCATCAATGACCTTGCTCAAGCATTTTTTGACATATTTTTTGTCGATTTCGAATGTGGTATTGTTTTTTTCTGAAGCATCAAACGAAATTTCATCCATAACCTTTTCTAAAATTGTGTGCAATCTTCTAGCTCCGATATTCTCCATCTGGTCATTGGCTTTGGCTGCAAAGCTCGCTATTTCTTCTAGAGAATCTTTGCTGAATTTGAGATCGACCTTTTCAGTCTCCATGAGCGCTTTGTATTGCTTAGTTAGCGAGTTTTTAGGTTCTGTTAAGATTTTTAAAAAGTCACTTTTAGTTAATGAGTTTAGTTCAACACGGATGGGGAATCTGCCTTGGAGTTCTGGAATGAGATCACTTGGCTTAGATTGATGAAACGCCCCAGAAGCAATGAAAAGGATGTGGTCAGTTTTTACAAAACCATATTTTGTAGAAACAGTAGAACCTTCTACAATTGGTAAAATATCTCTTTGGACACCTTCGCGGCTCACATCAGGTCCAGAACGACCATCAGACCTGGAAGCGATTTTGTCAATTTCATCAAGAAAGATGATGCCGTTATTTTCAACAAAATTAATGGCCATCTTTGTCACTGCTTCCATGTCGATGAGATTGGCTGCTTCATCATTTGTGAGAATTTCTAGGGCTTCGGGGACCTCAACTTGTTGTCGTTTTTTTCCTTGTGGAAACATGCCACCAAACATGTCTTTTAAGTTATTCGATAGGTCATCTAAGGTGCCACCTGCAGAAATGATTTCGACCATTGGCATGCCAGGGCCATGCTGTGGAAGCTTGGGGCCTATGTCGAGATCTACTTTTCGTTTGTCGAGTTTGCCTTCACGAAGCATTTTACGAAGTTTTTCACGGGTCTTTTTTGCATCAGCTTCTTCATTCTCTTGCTTTTGAGGTTCGGGTGAATCAGTGGGCTGCATACCAAAAGGGAGCGGTTTATTTGGCTCTTTTTTCTTTGGAGGAAGCAAAAGATCGAGAAGTCGTTCTTCGGCTAAATCACGTGCCTTAGTTTGTACACGTTCTTGTTCTCTTTTTCTAACAATGTTTATACCAGTTTCTGTAAGGTCACGGATCATAGATTCAACGTCTTTTCCTACATAACCCACCTCAGTAAACTTAGAGGCTTCGACTTTATAGAAGGGGGATTCTGCCAGTTTTGCAAGACGTCTAGAAATCTCTGTTTTGCCAACGCCAGTAGGGCCTATCATGATAATATTCTTTGGGATAATGTCATCTTGCATTTCACCTTGAACTTGAAGGCGTCTCCATCTGTTGCGTAGAGCAATAGACACGGAACGTTTAGCATCATTTTGACCAATAATGTAGCGATCTAGTTCTTTAACAATTTCTCGAGGAGTGTAATTTTTCATTTCTTCCATAGTTATTCAATGCTTTCTATTGTAATATTATGATTAGTATAAATACAAATTTCTGCGGCCATGTTCATAGCTTCTTCAGCAATTTGTTTTGTGTTTAGTTTAGTGTGTTTAGAGAGAGCTCTCGCCGCAGCTAAGGCATACATGCCGCCTGAACCGATAGCTGTGATGCCATCATCTGGTTCTATCACGTCTCCATTACCAGAGATGGTAAATAAGCTTTCTTTGTCGGCTACGATGAGTAGGGCTTCGAGTCGTCTTAAAATTTTATCGGTTCGCCAATCTTTGGCTAACTCAACAGCAGCTCGTTTTAGGTTGCCAGAATATTCTTTGAGTTTGGCTTCAAATTTTTCGAAAAGAGTAAAGGCATCGGCTGTTGAACCAGCAAAACCAGCAATAACGCGATCTTCATTCATTCTACGAACTTTTTTAGCTTTGCTTTTTAGAACGGTGTTACCTAAACTCACTTGGCCATCACCAGCAATGGTAACTTTTTTGCCTTTCTTGACCGCAATAATTGTTGTGGCATGAAACATATTTATTTGTGGGTAGTGGATTGTGTGCCGTGAATTGATTTCAATTATTTTATCGATTCACGATCCACTATTCACGATCCACCATTTACGATTAACGAATCAGCTTTTAGGGTGGGTTTTATCATACACTTTTGATAACTCTTCAACCCCTACGTGAGTATATCTTTGTGTTGTGGAGAGGCTTTTATGCCCTAATAATTCTTGGATTGATCTGAGATCAGCACCAGATCCTAGCATGTGGGTGGCAAAGCTGTGGCGGATCATGTGTGGTGTAGCAGATTTTGACAATCCAATTTCTTGTGTCATTCGAGCCACAAGGCGTTGGACAGATCTGACCGTGAGTCTTGTTCCATTCTTATTAAGAAAAACAGCATCAGTGTCACGGATACTACGTATTTTATTTCGATTAGTCAGGTGTTGTTCCAACGAAACACTTGCTTTTTGGCCAATGGGAACAATGCGTTCCTTGTTTCCTTTTCCGTGTATTTTTATCAAACCATCATCTAAATTGATTTGATCAATATCAAGGCTAACTAATTCGCTTACTCGCAAACCACTTGAATAGAGTAATTCTAGGATGGCTTTATCTCTATGGGCATACTTGCACCCAACGAGCTTTGCTTCTAGCAAGGCATTAATTTCGTCTACATTTAAGAATTTTGGTAATTTTTTAGGGAGTTTGGGAGAATTAATAACCTTAGCAGGGTTTTGATCAATAGTGCCTTTTTTAACATAGTATTTAAACATGGAACGCAGTGCAGAGAGCTTTCGGGCAATACTTGTGGCTCCATTTTTTTGAAAGAGGAGAGAGAGGTAAGAGCGGATCATCAAAGGATTAATACGTTCTAAAAGTAAGCCGCTATTATTTACCGCTTCGTTCTGATGTTGAACAAGATATTGATAGAACTCGTTTAAATCTCTTCCATAGCTAGATATCGTGTTACTAGAGGCATTTTTTTGGTTTTTGAGGTAATTTAAGAATTCGTTTATATTGTTTTCTTTATTGTTTTCCATGGCTGAGGAAATTATGCGAAGTTAGAGGAAATTGCAAGTTTTTTGTGAAGAGTCCCAAATTTGGGACTGATTGGGACTGGGTGGGACTGAAATGGGACTCATTTTTTCGAAGAAAAAGACAATCAATAAATCACATCCTATTATAAAAATAGAGCTTTTCTGATTTTGGTAAATAAAAAAAGAGTTGGCATACTCATTGCTATTCAGATTTTCATGAAAACAAGAACAATGAAAACATTGATAGGTTTTTTAGTGTTATTTTTTTTGGGATTTGATTGCTTTGCAGGGATTCCGCGGTACGTGCGAAAATTCACTGAAATTAACAAACAAGAACCATCCTATTCCCAAGTCTTATCTGTTTATTTAAAAGAGCAGGGCCTATCAAAAAATACGATTAATAGATTAAGAAAAAAGATAAAAGCAGCTCCCTATTTTCCCACACTCTCTGTAGGGTATGACCATTCATTTCGAGAGCGAGAAGGCTTGAGTGTGACAGACAATATTTCGATTTCGGGTGGTGCTGTCACCATGGGGCCCGACGATAATGATTACAACTACTATGACTACCTGGGGCAGACAATACATGTTCGCGCAGTGTGGAAGCTTGATGAGATTATTTTTAATCGTAATCATTTCCTGATCGAAAATGTAAAAAGGGAACATATCAAACTGGAGACCATGCTAGCTGATGCTTTGTATAAGATCTATGAGGAACGAACCCTCTGTCTTATAAAATATCTGCAATATAAAAGAGCATCATCCAGACAAGCTTCACTGTTTTATGGAAAATATTTGAGCCTGACAGGTAAGCTCGATGCCATGACAGGTGGGGTGTTTAGGAAGAAATGGTGGAGGGAAGGAGGATGAAAGGAGAAAATATGAATAAAGTAGGTTTAGTTAATGTTGAAGGCAAAATATTACTTATTAGGGGGCACAGAGTAATGATCGATGCTGATTTAGCAGATTTATATCATGTGAAGACAAAAGTTTTGGTTCAAGCTGTTAAGAGAAATTTAAAACGTTTTCCAGCAGATTTTATGTTTCAACTATTTAGAGAAGAGAAGAAAGAGGTGGTCACAATTTGTGACCACCTCGGAAAACTTAAGTATTCTCATGCACTTCCATTTGTTTTCACAGAGCAAGGTGTTGCTATGCTTTCAAGTGTTCTCAATAGTGAGAGGGCTGTACTTGTGAACGTAGAAATTATGAGGGCCTTTGTGAAAATACGTCAAATGATCGAATCGCATAAAGAATTGAATAACAAAATAACCAAGTTAGAGAAGAGATATGATTATCAATTCAAAGTTGTTTTTGATGCTATTCGAGAACTGATGGAACCACCGAAAACAAAGAAAAAACAAATTGGGTTTATTTCAACTGACAATCAAAAGGAGTTCTCATGAAAATAATATCTATATATATAATAATTTTATTCGCACTCACTGCCTGTGGCTTAAAAGGTATCCAGGTAACAGATGTGACTAATGAATCATTTTATGTGCTCAGTGTGTTACCAGAATCTGGATCTGAGATTGGGACTGATTCAAATATCACACTTGGTTTTTCTAAACCGGTTTTGGAAGAGAGTGTGACGATTCAATCGTTATTTATTCTCAAGAAAAGTGTTTATGATGAATATGATTTAAGTGATTGGGATGATCTCTATGATGATGTCGTGGATGGTGATGTGGAGGTTGTTTCGAGTTCTTTTGATGTCGATCCAGGCAAGCAAATAGTCACGATCTCATTTCAAAAGGAAGATTTGAGTGAAGAGGAATACATTGCTGTGGCACTTCCCATGATTCAGTCAGAAGATCATTATCCCTTGGATCAAACAGCTATTGGAGAAGAAAAAAAGAGTTTCAGTAGCTCGTTTCTAGTCAAAGATAAGGAGGTCCTCGTTGATGAAAGCATTACTGAGGGTTCCTATCCAGAAGTGCCTAGTTTTGATGAAGTTGTTGAGCCTGAGATTGAGACTGAATCTGAATCAGATCCTTTTGATTGGGCGCGTGTCTTGATCACAGAACTCGTCACAGACCCACAACAAGATCACAGTGAATCGGGCGAAGGCAATGGCATCCTTTTCGACTCCACACCTGGAACAGGAACAATAGGCAGCACAGATGAATACATAGAGATTTTTAACGGAACTGAAGAGAGTTTAAACATCAGTGCTTGGTCTTTGAATATGGCAGATGGAACTGATGAATCACAGATGCTCAGTGAGGGTTGGGATACGTATTTTAGTCTGGGAGGAGATATCGATAACATTTCATCTGGTGAATTTCTTGTCCTCGGCAATCCAGATGGTTCGATGAATAATTCAATCTCAATCGAATTACTCGACGAAGCAGGAGAGATTGTTGATTTTGTCGATGTTAAAGATGCCAATGCATCAGGGATTGAAGATGAAGCGTATTATAGAGATTCAGATGGGATGTGGATTCAGGGTGAAGGTTCATTGGGTGGGTTTGTTAATTGAAAATTTAAAAGGTTTACAAATTAAACTAAATAAGATATAATGGAAAAGAAAAAACCACATTATTCGCTTGATTTGATTAAGGAATTAATTTCGCAAGATCAATGGAGGATAACAAGACAGGCATACATAACTGCTTATAAAGATTTTGAGTTTGTTGATGAGGATATTCTTAAGGTTATTTTGGGATTGGCTCCAAAAGATTTTTATAAATCGATGACTTCTTATGATAATTTCAAGTTATGGCAAGATGTTTATAGACCAAAAATTCAGAGCACAGGTGCCTATATCAAGCTTAATATTCTTGATGAAAACACTGTTATTATTTCATTTAAGAAGAGGTGAACTATGAAAGATAAAAAGTGGGTTGATTGTCCGAGTTGTGGAGCAATTAATTCAATGCATTTTAAAAAAAAACTATTTGAAACATTCCAACATAAGAATGGACCCAAAATCAAAATTGGTCCTTTAAGTGGCTATTTTTGCAAATTATGTAAAGATGGGATTTTTACAATAAAGTCAGAGCGACTTATTAATATAAAATTAGCAGAACATAGGGCTCGTCTTGATGCCGATACCACAAAGGTTTCTGCTCTCATGCTTGTTAAGGAGGCCTGCAAAATTCTCCGAGTTACGCGTCAGGCTGTGTATAAGATGATGAGAGAAGGTAAAATTCGCTCGGTTTTTATAGGTGATTTAAGGCTTCCAATTAGGGAATCTGTTTTAGAATACAAGGAGTGTCGGTCTTAAGGTTAGAACCTGTTTTACAGGAGACAAAATGAAAAAAATAATAGTAGGTTTAATTATTACAACAGTATTGGGAGTTCTTTTGTTTAATCAAGTTTATAGTGATAATCCAATTGAACGAGACAAAGAAAAAATTCAAAGCTTATGGAAACAATTTGAACAGATATATAATAATGCTGATGGAAAATTATTGGCCAATCTTTGGCTAGAAAACGGTGATCTTTTCTCATTGTCTGGTGGTGTTTTTCGCGGG
The DNA here is from genome assembly GCA_964609965.1 of uncultured Nitrospirales bacterium. Taxonomy (GTDB): domain Bacteria; phylum UBA10199; class UBA10199; order UBA10199; family JADGCS01; genus JAHJDR01. The sequence continues at coordinate 360 of CAZSTS010000033.1, read as the reverse complement.
AAAGAAGAAATTGAAGGTTTCTTTGTAAAAGCATTTTCAAAAAACTATAAGGGCAGTACATTCAAAATGAATATTAATTCTATTAGAAATATAAAACCAGATGTAGCTGTTGTCGATGGTTCATGGGAGGTCATAGGTGAGTCTTTGCCTAAAGGCTACCCCACTAGGGGAATTTATACACAAGTACTAATAAAGCAAAATAATGAATGGAAGATTTTATTGGCACGACCAAGTGTGCCTTTGCAGGGTCATACAAGGAACTATGGACGATAAATAGAACAAAAAAGGCGTCTCAAATGAGACGCCTTTTGAGAGCGTAAAATATTTTGTGTAAACTGAACCATGTTGTTAAACGACCAC
>CAZSTS010000032.1:0-16008 GCA_964609965.1 uncultured Nitrospirales bacterium | reverse complement strand
CAGATAAAAGATGATGCTACAAGACCACTTGATGGAGCACAGATAAAAGATGATGCTACAAGACCACTTGATGGAGCACAGATAAAAGATGATGTAGTTACTGGTACAGCTGATCCTAACCAAGGCACCAGCGCTGGCGGAGGACTTAATACCGCCGCTACTTCTACTTGTGGCAACAATGAAAAAGAAGAAGGCGAAGACTGTGATGGTACGGACACACCTGCAGGAAAAACTTGTTCTGGAAACTGTACCTTTATTGTTGAAGAACCAAGATGTGGCGATGGCAATGTTGACGAAGGAGAACTCTGTGATCCTGACATGGCTTCACCAACCTGGAACACAACCATTGAATACTGCGACCCCGTCAAATGTGAACCTTTTTGTAAAAGCACAAAGGCACCTTCTATAAATGATTCCTGTTCGGTTTGCGGAAATGGCATAGTAGAAGAAGGTGAAGTCTGTGATGATGGCAATATAGTATCTAACGATGGTTGCAGCGGAAGATGTGAATCAGAAGAAAAATGCGGTGATGGTGCTGTACAAGCAGCTATGGGAGAAATCTGTGACGATGGTAACGACGATAATACTGATACCTGCAGAAATGATTGCCAACCACCAAAATGCGGCGATGGTTTTGTACAACCTGGTGAAGTCTGTGATGATGGGAATATCCTTGATGGTGATCGTTGTCCTGCAAACTGTCAAATCGCAGACGGAGAAGTCGTCACATGCGGTAATAAAGCATTAGACAATGATGAAGAATGTGATTCCTCTGCTCCTGATTATGATCAACGAAAATTTGCCTGCACCCAAGATTGTAAACTGATTTGCAAAGACACAAGAAAACCACCTGTTGATGGTTCTTGTAGAGAAGAAAAAGAACTCTGTCCTGATGGCAGCCCCCCTCTTCACGCCCTATGCATGCAAATTCAAAATGTAAGCGGATCAAATAGCATTATTTGTATTGATGATTTTGAAAACATCATAACCAATTTTACATTAGCCAATGTTGAAGTAAGAGAGCAAATGGCTGCTCGAAATGATGAACTTTATCTAGTTACAGCGGACAATGAACTGCTGAAAATGAAATTTACTACAAACAGCAATAACCTCGCGCGTGTTGCTGTGGGTGATCAGATGGCACAAACCAAAGGCGTCAACCCATTACCTGATGGAAAATTGCTTTTGTGGGAAAATCAAACTGTAAAAGTCGTAAACAATGACAATGACAAAACAACTGAGTTTACACTCAATATTAAAGAACAGATTTCAGGTGTTGTGAAAAACGTTGAGGACCCTGCTTATTATGTCTTGGCGGGAGCAGCTATTTATAAATATCATCCAGAAGATCAAGCAACGAGAAAAATTGACCTCACTCAAAGCCTCTCAGAAAAAGAACTTGCTCTCTTTGATTTTTCAGAGCCTGGAAAACTCTTTCTTGTCGAAAAAGACATTTTACACGCCTTTTATCCAAGCGTGATCTTTACAATTGATTTGGCAACACAAGAGGTGAAAGCCGTTCAAATGAAAAATGTTGAGTTTGAAGGCCTGGTCTATGATGATCAGAAAAAAGAGTTCATGTTCCTCGCTCCTGACAGCGCTGGAATCAGAATCGTTGATGCAGACTTTATTAAAGAAGAGAGCCAGAAAATCGAAGGAGAAGTATTAACAAAACCTCCTCAGGAAGAATATTTAGAACTCCATTCTATTAAAGTACCTCCTAAAGGTATGGTATGGGTTGATATTTGCCCACAAGAAGAGGTTTGCAAATGTGATAATTGTTGCGATGATTGTGAAACAGAAATCGAGTGCTCCGATGGCACCAGGGTAGCCTCAAAAGATGAGTGTCCTGTTGTTGTCGTAGAAACTGTTACCGTAACTAAATTCATCTGTTCTAATGGTTTAGAAGCATTAGCTGCAGAAGACTGCATTGACGAAACCCCAGAACCCACTGTCACAGACCCAGCATCAGCTTTGCCTATCGAAGCTGATGGAGTGATTGATGACACCCCAGATGTTATAGGCGATACGGATGAACCTGTTCCTGTTCCTATCATGGGCGTTCTAGCAGGGAGCGGTTGTATCAGCATTGCAGGCACAACTTCAGGCGCAACCTCATTAATATGGTTTATACTTTTCTTATTTCCAATTGTGAGAAGAAGATTTCGTTCCTAGTTCCTAGGAACATTGAAAAGTGAATAATACATAAATGAACAATAAAAAACTATTGTTCATTTTTCATTTTTCACTTTTCATTTTTCAATCTCGTCCGGTCCCAAGACCCTGTATCCACTACCCAATATCCCTTCGTCGTCTGCACAAGAATCTGTGAATCTCCTTCAATACGAATGGCTTCCAAGCTTCCCTCTAAGGGAATTTCTTTAAGAAGACGCCTTTCTTTTCCTGAATAGAAATACAAGGTTTGCGATGCCTTACGATTTTTCTTTTTCAGAGAATGACCAAGATAGTAGATGGTATCACTATCAACAAAACCTGCTTGCGCTACTGATAATTCATTTGTCAAAAAAATCCTAACTCCATTCCAATAAAAATAAGTTCCATGAGAAGTTTGGACAACCTCATGTCCTTGAATAAAATGCCTAGCTAGTACTGTGCCTGATTGAAATGAGTCTAATTTTTTCCTTAAATCTGTTTTTTCAAGCACAATTGAAAAATCTAAATCATACTTAATTCGATACACATGGTAATCTGGATCTAAAGCCAAGAGTTTTAGCAAAACACCCTTTGCCTTTTCATAATCTCTCTTCTGAGTATAACTCAGAGCAAGATAGGTGTAAGATTCTTCGTTTTGAGCTGTATCAGGAAGGCCCTCTAAAAGCGTAATAATGCGCCCAAACTCACGTTCTTTATAGAACTTGGGTAGATCAGAACAAAGACCTGTTGCAGAAAACAAAAGCCCTGCAGTGATGAAAAAAGCTAATAATATTAAAGGGGTGGCTCTCATATCTTATTAACATAACGCAAGTTTGGCAATTTTTCACTAAAACAATAAACATAGCAACTTCTGTAGGCTAAGATCGATAATGGCCGCATGTTTCCAACTAAGATCGAACACAAAATCATGTTAATAGTAGCTTTCCTCTTTATTGTAGCTGCTATGCCATATAATACTGGATCTAGCGAATCATCTAAAATCGATGAACCTCCAATCCAGGAATCGACAAAAAAGATCTCTCAAAAAGCAAAAATCTTTGATAAAATTGTTTATGGCAAGGCAAGCTGGTACGGGGATCGTTTTCATGGTCGTCGCACTGCCAATGGTGAGTATTATAACATGCACACCCTAAGTGCAGCCCATAAAAAATTGGCCTTTGATTCAATCGTTAAGGTGACCAATCTTATTAATGGAGAATCTGTTGTTGTTAGAATCAATGACAGAGGCCCTTATATTCGTGGACGTAATATTGATCTTTCCTTTCTGGCCGCCAAACATCTTGGAATGGTTGGAGACGGCGTCGTCCCAGTCAAAATGGAAATCGTCCTTAATAAAAAGCCTTTTTCTTACAGAGCTGACTATCCAAAATTGAATTAGTTCGTGGTTGGTAATTCGTAGAAGGAGATCCCCCACTACGAACAACGAACTCTGAACTATGAACCGTAAATAAGCATGAATTTATTTTAAATTTATACTAGTCCCCTCATAGATGGCTAAAGACATTTTCAAAAACAGCGCTAACCCAAACGAAGCAGAAAACTTCTATAAAGAATTTTCCAGCGAATTTAAAAAAAACCATCACAAAGCCTTTCAGACAAATAAAGACAATCACAGCTTTTTAAAGATTTTTGGCAATTCTCCCTTTTTGTGCCGATTTATTATTACAAATACATGGGTCTATGAACAGTATCAAAACTCATCTTATCTCACCAAGGAAAAACCTCTGTCCCAATTTACCAATGAGGTGAAATCAATTGTTAATACCCATCAAAACCCTACTTCCACATTAAAGAAATATAAATACCAAGAATACTTAAGACTAACAATCAGGGAACTTTTGGGCCTTGATCAAGAAGTCACATACCGAGAATTCTCTTTTTTGGCTACTGCCATTACGTCACATTACTTAACAACCAACTTTGATAAACTCATTACAAAAAACAAGCTCGATAAAGAAGCCATTGGGGATTATGCCGTCATCGCTTTAGGAAAGCTTGGTGGCTGTGAGCTTAACTACAGTTCTGATATCGACATTGTAGGCCTTTATGAAAAAGACGGTACAAGCGAGAAAATCACAAACCATGAATTTTTCTCAAACCTTTTTACCCAAACAGGTTTTGATTTAAGCCAAAACGATCAAGATGGTTTTTTCTTTAGAGTCGATTGGGACCTGAGACCAGAGGGCAAAACAGGTGTTCTAGCAAACTCTCTCGGCGCCATGGAACGTTACTACCAAACATTTGGAGAAGAATGGGAACGACAAGCCTATATTAAAGGATCCCCTTTGTTTCAAAACACAAACCTTGGCGATCGTTTTCTTTCTATGCTAAAACCATTTGTTTATCGAAAATACTTTGATGAAAAAACAATCCATAATATTTGGGATATTAAATCACGTATTTCCCAAGAGTCCCAAGACAAAGAATATGATGGTATAAATCTTAAATGTGATCATGGTGGAATTCGTGACATTGAGTTTTTTATTCAGGGTTTTCAGCTCCTCTACGGTGGAAAATTTCCAGCCATTCAAGAACAAAACACACTCATGGCACTCAAAGCCATCGAGACTCAAAAGTTTATCACAGCTCAAACAGTCAACGTATTAAAACAAAGCTACCTGTTTTTGAGGCGCATGGAATCTTGCATTCAAATGGAGAATGAGCAACAAACACATGTATTTAAATCTGATGCTGGACATAAGTTTAAAATTGCAAGACGAATGGGCTTTACAAATAACACTAATGAAGCTGTAGAGATATTAGAAGAAAACCTGTTAAACGTACAATCAGCGGTAAAAAGAATCTTTGATGAAGTTTATGAAAAATAAACAACCGCCCACAAACGCCCCCCAATTTCCTGTCATTAACGAACCTAATGAAGATTCTTTTTCTAGCTTCAAAAAGGACCCTCGTTTAAACACCAGCGTTTATCAAAATACAACACGCAAAAAATCATTAGAACTTCGTTTAGACTTGGAAAAACAATTTAAAATATTCAAAGATGATGAATCTTTTTTTGACGCTCTTCGTAAATACAAAACCAAAGAACATCAAAAAATCATCACTTCATTCGAAGACAAACCATTAGATAACCGCAAACACATATTAAGAAACTTATCAGATATTGCAGACAATATATTGTTTGTTGCCTACAATCGACTCAATCAAAGCATGCAAGAGAAGTATGGCATGCCTTCTTATTTGAACTCATATAAGCAAAACCTAGAGGCTCATCTTGCCATTGTTGCTATGGGAAAATTAGGCGGACAAGAAATCAATTACTATTCAGACCTTGATATCATTTTTGTCTTCTCACACCGTGGCGATACAATAGGCAATGTTTCCATCAATAATCATCAATACTTTGTAAAGCTCGCACAAAAATATATTAACACTCTTTCTGTCATGACAGCTGCAGGCCGCTGCTATCAAATAGATACTGAGCTTAGACCCTCTGGAAACGCGGGGACCTTAGTGATCTCGTACGACCATTTTATTGACCACCAAATGAACAGAGCCGAACCCTGGGAACGCCAAGCGCTTATTAGGGCAAGGGCCATGTCAACAGAATGGGATTTTCAAGATCTCTTGCAAAATCAAATTGAAAAACTGGCATTCGACAGACCTCTTTCAAAACACTTCATCCCCTACATGTATCAAATTCGACAAAGAGTCATTCGCGAGCGTGCAAAAACCTCGGATAATGGCATCGATATTAAACTAGGATCTGGTTGTTTGATGGATATTGAGTTTATCTTGCACTACTTTCAATTAAAAAACGGCCGGCTTTTTCCAGCCATTAAACAGCGCCCCTTGTTTGATGTTTTGAACACTCTAAAAGATCATGACTGCTTATCTCAAAATGATCTCAAAAATCTTACTGAAGCCCACCTCACCTTTCGTACAGTAGAGTCTTTATTACACCTAAACAAAAAACGTTCGGAATCTTTTCTAGAATATAACTCAGATGCATATGAAAAAATTAGCGAGAGGTTGGGCTATTCGAATAGCAAATCGTTAAAAGACCTTGTTGAAAACATGAAAGAAGAAGTTAGAAAGATTTTTGAGAATATATATAAGAAAAGTGCGTCCGATCGGCCAAAGGCGGAGAGGACGAATAAACGCGCTAGAACATGAAAACATAAAGCGAATACGTGGAGCTTTATGACAGAAAGAAAAAAGTATAAGGCGCTTCTAAAAACTGCCCAGATGCAAGGCGAATTAAAAATTGAGCGAAGGAGCGTGCATATAGGTACGTAACTGAGCGCAATTTTAATTCAACGCCGCAGATGGTTAGTTTTTAGAAGCGCCTTACACCGTAACAGACGGCACCCCATCTTCAAGATCAATCTCATCCTCAGCTTTATCACCACTTTCACTCCAATCATCACCAAGACTTTCAAAATCTAATTGCTGATCTACAGCATTAGGTGAGTGAGAAGCGTGATGTCCTCCCCCGCAAGAGATGAAAAAAACGGCGAGAAACATCGTGAGGAAGATAATGGCTATCTTAAACACATGCATAATTAGCGACAGGCGCAAGCCCGCTCCATACTTATATTATACAGCATTATCTCCCTTATTGCGATGTGTTTACAGCATTATGCGTCATTATAGTCGGTAACAGCTTGATTTTACTACATCAGGGCAATTTACTACTAATAATGGCTGTTGTTTTGGCTGTTAATTAATGTCAAATAAAGTGAATTTTTCAACACCCGGCATCCAACACCCCCCCCTTTTTTTTTCACAATGGTAAATGGATTGAAACCACACCTCAAAATTACTGAAATCCAAGCCAAACCATTGATTTATTTAAGACAACTTGACACAAGCATATCCAGTCATTTAGATGTGTGGCGCTCGAATTTAGCAGCAAACCGTGCTAAATCTTCTTTGTGCGAGCGTGGCGGAATTGGCAGACGCACTAGGCTTAGGACCTAGCGCCGCAAGGCTTGGGGGTTCGAGTCCCCCCGCTCGCACATTATTTCACTCAATTTAAAGGAACACTAATGGTTACAACAAAGATTAAAGATATTACCAGCACTAAAAAGAAAATTACTGTCACAGTGCCAACAGAACAAATTAATGAATTCCGAAAAAAGGCCTATCAAAAAGTCAGTCAGAAGGCCAAAGTTTCGGGATTCAGGCCCGGTAAAATACCAACCCATATACTTGATCGTAATTATGGAGCCGAAATTGATTATGAGTGTCTTAATTTTACGGTTACCGAATCCTACATCAAAGCCCTTACCGAACACCAACTAACTCCTATTACTGAACCAAAGTTTGATACACAGCCCATACAAAAAGACAAAGATTACACGTATACCATCGAATTCGAAATCAAACCTAAATTCGATCTCAAAGAATACAAAGGATTAAAAGTTAAGAAACAAACTGCAAAAATCACCGATGATGAGATCAAAGCAGAACTGACACGTCTACAAGAAAGCATGGCTCAACTTGCTCCCATAGAAGGTAAAACAAACCTAGCAAAAGGGTTGGTGGCTACTATAGATTTTACAGGAAAAATTGATGGAAAAGTTTTCAAAGGGGGAACAGCAAAAGATTATGTTTTTGAATATGGCAAAGGACAGCTCTTGCCAGAATTTGAAAGCAACATTGACGGCATGGCCAAAGATGAAACACGCGATATTGAAATGACTTTCCCTAAAGATTATTTTGAAAAAGACCTTGCAGGAAAAAAGGCCTCATACAAAATTACGCTCAAAAACATTCATACAAAAACTCTCCCTGCCATCGATGATGACCTTGCTAAAGACATAGGAAAGGAAAATCTAGAACAAGTCAAAACAGAGCTCAAAGCTTCTCTTATCAAACGCAAAGAAGGAGAGTTTCGGCAAGAATACGCTAAAAGCATAAGAAAGACATTGCTTAAAGAGCATAAGTTCGATGCACCACAAACCCTCGTTGACGAAGAAGTTAAAAGAACAAAACAAGACAAAGACGAGGTGATTGATCGCTTTAAAATCGAACTCATCTTAGATGCCATTGCCCAAAAAGAAAAAATTCAAGCTACACAGCAAGACGTTGAATTCCGATTAATGACATTATCTCAAATTTACAGACAACCTGTTGATGAAATCCGAAACCTCTATAAAAAGAACAACATGATGTCTTCTCTAGCAACTCAAATTGTTTTAGATAAAACAATGGAACTCATCATCGATAATGCAAACATGACCTAAGTTAAGACGTCCTGACGTCCTGACGTCCCGACGCCCTGACATAACAAGGAAATCTTATGACAAATATTTTACAATCCACACTAGTCCCTATGGTTGTAGAAAACACTCATCGTGGTGAGAGAGCTTACGATATTTATTCACGACTTTTAAAAGACAGAATCATTTTCATGGGTTCTGCTATTGACGACACTGTGGCTAATGTTATTATTGCTCAAATGCTCTTCTTAGAATCAGAAGACCACGAAAAAGACATTCAACTTTATATAAATTCGCCAGGTGGTTCCATCACAGCTGGAATGGCTATTTATGATACCATGCAATATGTAAAACCCGATGTATCAACAATTTGTATGGGACAAGCAGCTTCTATGGCAGCTTTACTCCTGGCCTCAGGCCCTCCAGGAAAACGATACGCGCTACCTCATTCACGTATCATGATCCACCAACCCTTAGGCGGAACCCAAGGACAAGCAACAGATATTGAGATCCATGCCCGCGAAATCCTTAGATTAAAAGACGATTTGAACAAGGTTTTGGCAGGCCACACCAAGCAACCCGTCAAAAAAATAGAAGAAGACACAGAACGAGACAATTTTATGTCTGGACTGGAGGCCAAGGAATATGGTCTAATAGATAGTGTGGTTGAATATCGTGCAGATACAGAACAAAAGGAAAAGACAAAAGATAAGGGAAATAAAAAGAAATAGGGGTTAGTCAGTGACAAAAAACTTCGATGATCCATTAAACCTATGTTGTTCATTTTGCGGAAAGTCCCAGCGAGAGGTCAAAAAGCTCATTGCAGGTCCTACTGTTTATATCTGTGATGAATGTATCGACTTATGTAATGATATCATCGCTGAAGAGACTCTTAAGCAAGAACAACAGCGTGCCAAAACCCTTGTTCCAAAACCCAAGGACATTAACAAAATCCTAGATGAATACGTCATTGGACAAGAAAGAGCTAAAAGAATTCTTTCTGTAGCTGTCCATAATCATTACAAAAGAATTGAATCCAAGGTCCTCTCAAAGGACATTGAGCTCCAAAAAAGCAATATTTTGCTGATTGGACCAACAGGCACAGGTAAAACGTTGCTCGCCCAAACATTGGCACGTATTCTCAATGTTCCCTTCACAATTGTAGATGCCACAACACTCACCGAAGCAGGTTATGTCGGTGAAGATGTCGAAAATATTATTCTTAATTTATTGCAAAATGCTGACTTTGATAAAGCCAAAGCTGAGCGAGGGATTGTCTACATTGACGAAATCGACAAAATCTCCCGAAAATCCGAAAACCCTTCCATCACACGTGACGTCTCTGGTGAGGGTGTTCAGCAAGCCCTCTTAAAGATCATCGAAGGTACAATTGCCAACGTTCCTCCTAAAGGCGGACGCAAACACCCACAACAAGATTTTATTCAAATTGATACCACAAATATTCTTTTTATCTGTGGTGGCGCCTTTTTTGGACTAGACCAACTCATCAGCAAACGTATTTCAGAAAAACAAATGGGTTTTGGTTCAAAACTCATCGAAAAAGACAAAGACAATCTTGGTGAAATTCTCGCAAAAAATGAAACAGAAGATCTTCTCAAATTTGGACTCATTCCAGAATTCATTGGCAGGCTTCCTGTAGTAGCTACTTTAGGAGAACTTGACGAATCAGCCTTAGTCGATATTCTCAAAAAGCCAAAAAATGCTTTGGTCAAGCAGTACCAACGACTTTTTGAATTCGAAAATGTTAAACTCACGTTTTCTGACGAGGCCTTAAAAGCCATTGCCAAATCCTCTATTAAACGTAAATCCGGAGCCAGGGGCTTAAGATCAATTACCGAAAGCCTTATGCTCGATATTATGTATGAGATCCCATCACAAGATAACATCGAAGAAGTCATCATCAACGAAGATGTGGTAGAGGGTAAAACAGATCCAATCATTGTATACGAAAAAGACGAAGCCGAAAGCGCTTAAATGGGAATCACCATTATTCAAAAATCTGATCTAACCGTAAAAAAAGAAAACTCTAAAATCGCCCTTGTGTTATCAGGCGGAACTGTTTCTGGTGCGGCCTTCAAAATTGGTGGTCTCAAGGCTTTAAATGATTTTCTTGTAAACAAAAAAATCACTGACTTTGATATTTATGTTGGCCTCTCAGCAGGCGCTATGCTGGCTGTGCCTATTTGCGGGGGCATTACTCCCGAAGAAATGTTGGCAAGCCTCGATGGTCAATCAAAAGCGTTTTCGCAACTTTCTCCTTTTGATATCTACCATCTAAATTTATCCGAGTTCCTTAAAAGGCCTTTAAGGTTCCTTTATAAAAACATCAGTTTTCTCCCTGGTATGTTGTTCGATGTGCTCAAAGCCACACCCCGCATCAAAGAAAATTTCTTGGAAAACAGCATCAATTTTCTAAAAAATCCCACTTATTCAAATTACGAAATACTCACTAATCCTATTCTAAGAATCGCCACAGCTAATCGTCGCATACCAATGCTCGGCGAGCTTCTGCCATCAGGTATCTTTGATAACAAACAAATCGAAAAATTCTTGCGCAAAAACATGCGAGAGAATCAAATGCCAAATAATTTTCGTGTTCTTAAACGCATGACAGGCAAATCTCTTTATATTTCAGCCATGGATCTTGATGCTGCTAAACGCGTTGTTTTTGGTCCAGATGAAAAAAACGATGTCCCCATATCCAAAGCTGTTCAAGCTTCGAGCGCTACACCTATTTTCTATAAGCCTGCCTGCGTAAAAGGCATAGACTATGTTGATGGTGGAGTTAGAAAAACTGTAAATATTGACCTTGCCTTTAACAAAGGCGCTGATCTTGTTATTTGTTATAATCCCTTTAAGCCCTATAACAATGAATTGTTTTTAGAATATTTGCGCGAAGATAATAAATACATAACCAAAAACGAACGAATTTCTGATCTCGGTCTTGGCAGTGTTCTTAATCAGGTCTTAAGAACGCTGTTCCATTCACGCCTCCAAAATAGTCTGGAATTTTTGGCAAAAGACCCAGACTTTACAAAAGACCTTATTGTCATAGAACCTGATGAAAACGATGATGATCACTTCATGATGAATCCTCTCTTCCATTGGACAAGGGCTAAGGCAGCTAAGCTTGGGTTTGATTCTGTGAAAGAGGCCATAAACAAGGACTATGATAAAGTGGAAAAAATATTAAATAGTTATGGAATTACTATGACTTCCGAAGTCGTTGATGGCGAGGCTCAAAAAATCAATCATTCTTACTATGATGACCGTGCCATCATGGAAACCCTTGAAAATCCTAGAAAAAAGAAAAAACTCAAAGTTATCAAGGGCGGCAAAAACTAATCATTTTCTAGGCAGTTTTTACCTACCTAAAATCAATCCTACAACTTTATAATATGACTTTAATAATCGTGACTTAACAGGATTAGACAGGTCTGCGTTGGCACTATTCTTGCTTATAATAACAGTGATTGTAGCACTAATTGTTACAATCCTGATTCTCTCCTTAGAAAAGAGCCTTCCCACATATGTGGGATGGCTCTTTTTTTTTGGTTTTATCCCTTTGTTTTTGCATCTAGCTTTGTTTTCTTGATGGTATTTACCCCTTTTGTCACAAGATAGGGCGAAATCTTATGGAGAAGCTTTTCTCCAATCCCTCTGACAACAAGCAAGTCCTCGAGAGCTGAAAAACCCTTCTGTCCTCTTTGTTTTAAGATAGAAGCAGCTTTTGCCTCACCAAGACCTGGCACCATCATCAGTTCTACTTTAGAGGCAGTGTTGATGTTGGCAACACCAGTGACTTTATAGCTATTTCCAGCAAAGCTGTTTAAGCTAAAAACCAAGATGCTAAATACAATGAGGGCTATAATTGTTTTTTTCATAATATCTCCTTTTGTTGTTTTTGATTATTTTGACGTCGATCCCGAATATTGAGTTTCCCTGTTGTAGGCAAAGCATCCAGAATAACGTTTATTGAATCATCCTTATTAATAAATGCCACACCGACTTTAGACCAAAGTTTCTTTTCACCTGGTTCAGACTCGGGTATGGCAAAAACGTCTTTTATTTTTACAGTCATTATTCACTCCATTTAATAAATACCACTTTGACTATCTCTGAGAGGACAATCAAAATGATATTCTTATGCAAAGCAACCATCATGCCAATTTGAGAAAAATATTTTATTGTTGATAAGATTAGTTTTTTCTTTGAAATGTATTTTTTATGAGTCCCACCACAGTCCCATTTTTGGGACTCAAGTGGGACTGTGAGACTTTCTTATTGCAGGTGTAAAAAATTTAAGACATAGAGGACATCTATAATGGTTTATACGATCATGAAAAATACCTGCTGCTTCCTCATTTTATTCCTTAGCTTAACAAGTCTTAACCCAACAAAAGCCCTAGCAGAAGAATCAATGATATTTAATTTTTCTTCTAAAAAAGTTTACTATAATAATCACTGTACAGCTGAAAAAGGTAAGGTTCGCTCCTTTTCAAAAGAGATAATTGAATATTCAGCCAAGAGATGTAAGCTCACTATTAGCCGAAAACCAAAAATGAAAGACCCTATCTGTATTCTCACAGTAAATGATAAGAAGGATGTGTTTATTACGGGAGATAAATTAAACCCCAGCTGCGCACTCCGTGCAGAGCGACTACCAAAAGAATATTAACCCCGTTGTTGCGTTCAACTCAATAATAAACAAAAAACTCAAGTTGATATACAAAGTCTCATGCATTATTAATTATTGTGCTATCAATTTATGCAACAACGGGGTTAATTGACCCCTTTGGCAAAAAAAGAGATGAGAAATACGCTTATGAAAGAATACAAGACATACTACTCCTCACCTATTGGGGTTTTAGAAATATGCGCCTCAGACAAAGGCATTACAAGGCTAGATTTCGTAAAAAAAAGAAAAACAATATCTTCAAATCATGCCATTTTAGCAGAGTGTAAAAAACAGTTAGATAAATACTTTAAAGGCACTCTCAAAACCTTCACTTTGCCATTAGATACCCAAGGAACAGTTTTTCAAAAGAGCGTTTGGTCAAAGCTCAAAAAAATCCCCTATGGTAAAACGCTTTCTTACGGTGAAATTGCTAGTAAAATCAAAAATCCAAAAGCTTCACGTGCTGTGGGAATGGCCAATAACAAAAACAAGATAGCCATACTACTCCCCTGCCACCGTGTGATTGGCAGCGATGGAAAGCTAGTGGGTTACGCCTCTGGTGTTTGGCGCAAAAAATGGCTTTTGGAACATGAAAGAGAAAAATGCTAACCTATATCTTATTCATCATCGGCTTTATTATCCTCATCAAAGGAGCTGATCTTTTGATTGAAGGAGCCTCTTCGATAGCTAAAAAACTCCGTGTAAGTGATATTGTAATAGGATTGACCATTGTTGCCTTGGGCACATCAGCGCCAGAGTTTGTCGTTAACGTGATTGCCAGCTTTCAAGGCAAGGCTGATCTAGCTATATCAAATATTATTGGAAGCAATATCGCCAACACCTTTCTTGCCTTAGGTCTTGCGGCTATCATCGCTAACCTCATTGTCAAACGAGCTTCTGTTACTAAAGAAATTCCTATCAGTATCCTAGCTGCTATCATCGTGTTTTTCTTTGCCAACGATCAACTTTTAAACAAATTACACATTCCTCAATTAGCCAGGTTTGATGGCCTGATTCTTCTTATCCTCTTCCTTGGTTTTATGATTTACACCTATCGTCTGGCCAAAACTCATAGAGAAAGAATTGAAATCCCTGATCAAGTAAGATCAATGGGACTCTCGGTCCTTTTTATAGTGCTCGGCTTATTAGGCTTGGGTTTTGGTGGAGAATGGATTGTGGATGGGGCAATTAAAATCGCTCGCGACATGGGCATGACAGAGGCCCTGATTGGACTCACTGTTGTGGCTATTGGCACTTCTTTTCCCGAAATTGTCACCTGCGTTATGGCAGCCTACAAGGGCAAAACCGATATGGCCATTGGAAATGCTGTAGGCTCAAATATTTTTAATCTCTTATGGGTGCTAGGTTGCAGCGCCCTGGTAAAACCTCTTTCTTATAACCTAAAAAGCAATTTTGATCTTTCAATCAACATCCTCTCTAGCGTACTTCTCTTTTTCCTCCTCATGGTCATGAATAAAAAACACACTCTCAAAAGAGGGCATGGGATTTTGTTCATATGTCTTTATATTGGGTATATTGGTTATTCGATTGTTACAAGATAAACACGATAACTGATAGGGTTTTCACGCTAGACTCTAGACACTAGACACCAGACTTTTCGAATCACCAAAAGGTAACAACCCTGGTCTTCATAAGAAGCACATTCACTTCATTGAGCCCTGCTAGGCGAGCCGCGTATTGGGAATCTCCATTTTCATCAAGATAGGTAAGTCTTAAGGCTATACGGTAAGTGCCCATTTCCATAGTTGAAGGCACAGCAAAAGAAAGTTCATAGTCTGTTGTTTGACCTGTGAGGGCTTCGATTGTTTGTTCATCAAGAAAAACACAAGTGCTGTAGAGAGAATAGCAGATGTCCATTGTGTTAATTTTATATTCAAGACCACCTTGAATACTAAAACTCATGATTCTATTGCCATCTTTCATGAACAGGACTTCTACAAAATAAGCCTCAATGTCTGATTGGTTATCAATCGTGAAATCAATATCAAATTCTCCACCTTTACTCACAGCAGTGGGATGATCTGTAATAGTAAGCGCTAATGAATTTGAAACGTCTTCGCTTTCTTCGTCTCCATCTTCTTCATCAGGAATGACTGACTCATTTATATTTGGAGAAAACTCGCATTCATCACCAATACCATCATCGTTAGAATCGATTTGTTCAGGATCATACGTGCCAACACAGACATCGCAATTTACGTCTCGTTCATCTGCAGTGACAAAACCATCTCCGTTTTCATCTGCATAAGAATAACAATTTGTGTCAACAAAACCATCTCCATCATCATCACAACCATCTTTTATTGTGACATTGTCTGCATCACCATCATCATCATCACAACTTGTATACAAACCATCACCATCACAATCATTATCAACAGAGCAGACAAGTTCAGAAATAATAATATTCTCCCCATCATCATCTAAGTAATCTTGATCTGAACCACTACATGCACACACCATAATTGCTAATACGATAATAAAAAGAGGAGCTATATTTCTCATTCTTTTAAACATATTTTGTAATTTCTCTCCGCTCATTACTCCAAACTCCCTACTGTATTATTATCGTCATTTCTTCAATGAAGTTGTGGATTTTTTTTTGCAAGACAGGTGGAATAAAATCAGTCTAACTATTTATTATTACTTGGCTAATGGGTTTTTTCCGTTATTTGACATTCGCTGTACGCTGTACGTAGTACGCTAGTATTTCAGCGTAGCACAATACGCCACCAACTCCTTCTTAAAAGCCGCTACCAAGGGTGATTCGTATTTTTCATTTCGTGAAATGAGATTGGCAGGTCTGCTAATCTCAAAATCTGTAAGCCTAATAAGCTTTTTCTTTTTGAGTTCTTCAGCAAGATACATGTTGTGCATATCGCGGACCAAAGTGGCCACTCATGACGGTGGAAAGTGGCCAGTGAT
>CAZSTS010000031.1:14707-17254 GCA_964609965.1 uncultured Nitrospirales bacterium | reverse complement strand
TGTGGTCGTTTAACAACATGGTTCAGTTTACACAAAATATTTTACGCTCTCAAAAATTGAGTTTCTCATGTTAAACTTTTTTGGTTCTTTGTTTGTGTTACAGGAAATAACAGTAAGTTGATTTGATAAACCTCACTATATTTCCTTTTGTCTTTGTTAACAATGTCAACAATCTCATCTCGGCAGCGAGTCAATACTTCTTTAATTTCAGGAATTGTTTCATTAGCTACTGGTATTGTTACGGTAATGAACTCCTTTGATTCCTGTGATCCTCCTATTATAGCATCTTTAGCATCATTGAGTACAGTACGATGAAAATTACATAATTCTAATGAGGCCTCATAGGGCTTTGTGGCCAATGTACCACGGTGTTGTTTGAGCCTTCCTTTTTTGTTTTTTGTCAAAAAACCCAATCTTAATAAGATGTTAATGCCTTCTTTTACTTTCTGTGGCGTGATTCTATTGTTAAGGCTTCTGGCAATCCAGCGGGCATTTTCAATAAACTGAGGCAAGACAACCATTTCACGGATAATAGCTAAAAATCTGTTAGAATATAGCTCTAAACTGTCTTTTTCGAGCTGAAAGTAGCCTTTCTTTGGCCTGAGGGCTAATAAGCGTTCAAAATAAAAGTCCTTATCGCGTTCGATCTTGGCCTGGTTAAAGTAAACTAATGCTTCGAAGTATTTTGATTCTTTGCGATTGAGCTTTAGTACCCTTAGGAATTTGGCTAGTGAATTTGGGCTTAGGTTTCGTTGACCATTCATGATCATTTTCAAATAACTTTGGCCGCCAAAGCCTGCCATGCGTGAGAAATTCCTAATAGAAAAGCCTGGTGATTCAGCACAGCGTTTTTCGTAATAATCCTTTAAATACTGACGATAATCAACATAGGTAAATAGGTTGAGCATATTAATCTCCTGGTTATCTTAAAAAGTACCATGATTTCGCATAAATAACAATGATTAAGTGTGCACAATAGTGCGCGTTATTGTTCTTATTGGCGAAGGCATTGGCCGCTTTAGGGTGCCAGGGTGAGCGGATAGAATATGTCATATTACCTCATATTAATTGAGTTAACACTGGTTCTCTCAATAATAGTTATCGGCAGGAAGGACCAAGGGTTGTTTGATTTGGAAAAACACTGCGCACAACTGTGCGCGTTATCTGAAAGAAGTAAGAAACTATGGGTGGAGCGTATGCGATAATATAAGTAATATTTAGAATAATGAAATCTATGAGAGAGATAGAAAATATAGGAGATATTATGAAAAAGAATATTATGAAATTTGTTGTTTGTTGTTTGTTTGTTTCTTTGGTTTTGTTTGCTCAGAAGGCATGGGCAATGAGTTTTGTTCAAAATGCAATTGATCCCTGGCCTTTGGTCATTGAAGAACCTTTTGCATTTCCTTTTGTGGCTGATATTGATCTAGATGATAACCTTGATATTGTTGTGGGAAACGAAGTGGTAACTTTACGGTTATTTTTAGGCAATGGCTCAGGCAGCTATGTAGAAAACACAAGTATATTTGAGTCGGCGTCTGTATATTCTTATAGTAGGCCATTTGTGGCAGATATAAATTGCGATGGAATAAGTGACGTCTTGGTGATTGATGAAGTGGGTTTTCAATTGTTTTTGGGTAATGGAACGGGAGAATATTATCAGAATACAGACATTTTATCATCTTTTGCTACAGTAGATAATGCAGTGCCTTTTGTGGCTGATATTAATAGTGATGGAAGCAATGATATTCTTGTGGCCGGTTACGATGGAAGTCTTAGATTGTTTCTAGGCGATGGGGCTGGGGTATACTTGGAAGATACGAGCGTTTTTTCATCCATCGATTTTGGTGGTAATGGAGCACCTTTTGTAGCAGATATTAATATTGATGGGAAAAATGATGTTACTGTAGGCAACGGAGCAGGAGAGCTTAAATTGTTTTTAGGAGATGGGTTTGGGGGCTATTCAGAAGACACAAGCACTTTTGCGTCTATTGATGTGGGTGGCTCAGCCATACCTTTTGTTGCAGACATCAATGGTGATGGAAAAGCAGATATTGTTGTTGGTAATGATTCAGGTGAGTTGAAGCTGTTTTTAGGTGACGGAGAAGGCGGTTATTCAGAAGACACAGAGACCTTTGCATCTGTTGACATAATAGACTGGTCCGTTCCTTTTGTTGCAGATGTAACTGGTAATGGAAAAAATGACATCATTCTTGGCAATTCCGATGGTGAAATTCATTTATTTGAAATAGATTTTGATGAAGATGGCTATGTTAGTACTGACTGTGATGATAACAATGCCTCTGTATATCCTGGTGCCACAGAAATCTGCGGAGATGGGATTGATAATGATTGTGATGCCACAACTAGCGACACTTGTCCTTCAGATGAGACTGACCCAGATCCAGATTCAATCACAGACCTAGATGCAGATCCGATCACAGACCCAGATCCAGACGCTGATGATGATGAGCCAGCAGATGAAATCGAGCCTGATCGTGATGGCGATCTTATTATGGATGACGAAGATGCGTTTCCTGATGATCC
>CAZSTS010000031.1:0-14607 GCA_964609965.1 uncultured Nitrospirales bacterium | reverse complement strand
GTATTGGTGATAATGCTGATGATGACGATGATGGTGATGGGATTTTAGATGTTGACGAAGAGCCTAGTCCAAGCGTTGATGGCGAAGCCTCATCAAGTAGTGGTTGTTCTTTAAGCACAAGCGTGTATTCCAAGAATTCAAGTTTAATGTTAATCATGACATTTATTATGCTAGTAGGCCTTGTTAGATTGCGACGGGTTGAAAATTAAAAGCTAAGAGAGAAAGATAAGGAAAATTATGAAAAACACTATTACTAAATTATTTCTGTGTGCTGTCTTTGTTGTTCTAGCTCTGTTTGCCAGGCAGGCTTTGGCGGCTAAGGCTAATCCAGCTTTTATTATTGCAGATTCCATGTGTTCAAAATTAACTGAATGTTACGCTGATTTTTTAGATGACAGAACCTGCATGCAAGGGGTTTTAGAGTCTGATAATGTCTTAGGAGAGATAGGTGGTCCTTCGACAGACGGTGATGAAGTAGGATTTTACATCACAGTAAGTGCCCTGTTGCAGGCAGGTGAGCTGACAGTTAATGTGAATTCATTAAAGGCCTGTACAGATGAAATTGCATCGTTAGATTGTAACACAAGCTATGCCATTTCTGCCTGGGATCCTGAATATGATCCAGATTTCGAGGGCGTGGAAAATATTTTTTATTATCCAGAAGTTCCAGCTTGTGAAAATGTCTTTAGCAAGTGACATCTTTGGCATTTTTCATTTCAAAAATTTATCTCTAAACAATGTTGGGCTTTTTTTCCATTTTTCTTGAGCACAATTGTGCGCGAAACTTTGTTGTTTGGGGTTAAAATGAAGCACCTTTTAATGTGATTAGACGATATGTATTTTATGGAGAGAAAACCTTTAATGTTTAAAAGGAGAATTTTATGAATTGTATCACAATAAGGTTAAAAAAATATATTTCAAGTTTTTGTGTTTTAGTTTTTGTAATATTGTTGTCGTTTGATCTTCAGGCAGCGACTATTAATGTTAATAGTTTCGAAGATATTATGGCGGATGATGGGCTGTGCACACTCAGAGAGGCCGTCTATGTTTCTAATCACAATACAACATATTACAACAGTGAGGGCGAGTGCGTGGTTGGAGATGATGACGCGGTAGAAACAGACACGATTAATCTTGTAGAAGGAACATATTCTCTTTCAATAACAAGCTCTGGTAGTGACGAAGACCGAGTGGGTGATTTAGATATCGAGGGGAATGTTAATATTATTGGCGCTGGCAAGGCTCTGACTATTATTGATGCTTCAGATTTATCAGATCGTATTTTTGAAATAGGGCATGACAATTTAGACTTTACATTGTCACAAGTGACCATACAAGGTGGTAATGTAGCAGATAATGGTGGCGGCATTTATTCCTCATCTTCATACACAGGAATTACAATATCTCTTGATAATGTAAGTGTTATTAACAATACGGCTGCTGGGTTTGGAGGAGGGGTCTGTGTTTATCACGCTAACCTGAATATTAATGAGAGCAATATCAATAATAATGAAGCGCCATATGGTGGAGGCATTTCCCTTTTGAATTCCACATCGGGCAACCAGGTTTTGGTAGCTAGCTCAAACATTTCTTATAACTCTGCTGATGCTTTTGGTGGGGGAGTGAGTTCTTTTTTAACTGATGCTGTAATCTATCTTGTTAACACAACCATTAGTAACAACTCCTTAACAACGGGGAAGGGTGGGGGTATTTATTTTGGAAGTCTTAGTGAGGCGTATTTATATAATACAACATTAGCAGAAAATAGCATAGATGAAGGTGATGTTGGTTCGCAATCAGGCGGAGGAATGTTTGTTGAAATCTTGGGTGTCTCGGATGATCCCGTAATTGTATTAAGAAATACGTTGATAGCGAATAATTATTATGCAGGAGCTGCTGATGATTTGTATGGCACTGTAGTGTCTGAAGGATATAATCTTGTAGAGGCACATGTCGTAGGGAGTATATTAGGTAGCACAATAGGTAATATTTTAGGTGAGGACCCTGGTATTTTAACTTTGGCAGATAATGGAGGGGTCACAGAAACACATGCCTTGAGTGCAGAGAGTGTGGCAATTGATGCTGGTGGTGATTGTGTTGATGAAAATGGGGATGTTCTCACAACTGATCAAAGAGGTTATGAAAGACCTATTGATGGTAATGGTGATGAGTTAGCTGTATGTGATATTGGTGCCTTTGAATATAATCCAGAAACTGATTTAGATGCAGATGGTGATGGGGCAATCTTTTCGGAGGATTGTGATGATGACAATGCCTCTGTTTACCCTGATGCCACTGAAATCTGTGGTGATGGGATTAACAATGATTGTGATGCTGCAACTAGCGACACCTGTCCTTCAGATGAGGCTGACCCAGATCCAGATCCAATCACAGACCCAGATCCAGACACTGATGATGATGAGCCAGCAGATGAGATTGAATCTGATCGTGATGGCGATCTTATTATGGATGACGAAGATGCGTTTCCTGATGATCCTACAGAATGGCTAGACACAGATGGAGATGGTATTGGTGATAATGCTGATGATGACGATGATGGTGATGGGATTTTAGATGTTGATGAAGAGCTAGATCCAGATCCAGATCCTAGTGCTGGGGAAGCAGGTGGCAGTTGTTCTCTAAACCCTTATTCGCATACAAAAACATCGAACACGAACTTATTGTTTGCCTTTTCATTTGTTATGCTTCTTGTAGGGTTAAGAATTCGAAGGAAATCTTTTACCCAAGTCCAGGTCCAGTAGGTTTATACACGACGCCTCTTGTTGCAAGGCCTCTTAACATAAAATCAATTGCTGCTGGATGATTGGCGCCGAGGATTTCGGGCAAAACAACTCCAGGACCAATATCAAAGCCTCCTTGGAGAAGCATGCGTGCTGCCATGGTAGCTGAATAACCAGTTGTTCTTGCCATGGAATGATTTGTGCCATCGTGTTCATCGTAGAGATCCCAGGCGAAAGTAACTTCTTGGCCGTCTAATTGTCCTGTTACAGAAACTCGCATGATTGTGATGTCTTTTTCGCCGGACTTTAATCGGAGTTCGGGTTCTAGTTTTTCTGCGGTGATTGAAACACGTGTTCTCATATTGCCGCCACCAGCATCAACAAGTGTTTTATCAAAATCACCGGCTGCTTTCATAGCGCGCATTTCATCAATGTGTCCGGGGTAGCGGAGTGTTCTCTCAACAATGCTAGGGATGCTTAGGCTGTTTAAAAGAGTTCTCAGACCATCGCTTAAAAAGCCTTCTAATTGACCAACGCCAGGAAAATCTACGGGGATTGTTCCTTGAAGAGGATCTTCATGGGTGACAATTTCGCCATTACGGAGATAACGTGCACCTCTCATGTATTCATCAAGGGCATCTTCTAAAGAAAAAACCAATGCATATTGATAAGGGCGATGTCTGTTTTTTGGTAAACCAGCTACAAGAATTTCGGCACTTGAGGCCTTCATGCCTAAGAGTTGATGTCCATACCCAACCAAGGCATGACACATACCTGGGGCAACTCCCATATCAGGAACAACTGTCACGCCATGTTTCCTTGCTAATCCATCTAGGTCTCTGGGGTCTTCTTCGGAAAAGGCAATGTCCACAACTCGGCTAGTGCCCCTGCCTTCAATGATGCTTCGTAAAACCTGGGTTCCAAATCTGCCTGGAACTGCACTGATAACACAATCAGCACCTTGTGTAAGGCGAGCTACAGCAGCTGGGTCAGTGAGATCCGCTTTATGTGTTTTGACGTTTGGAATTCCCGCAAGCCTATCCAAAGCGCCTTGATCCCTGTCAGCGACTCTGACATTAAAATGAGCAGCAAGATCAGCTGCCATTGTTCCCCCAACAAGACCTGCGCCTAATACATTAACTATTGGTCGTACAGCGGTCATAATATTCTCCCGGTATAGAATTTATAACCCCACCCTAATAGAGGCTTTAGGGGATTTGGGAAAGGGATGTCAATATTGCGAATAGGAGAAAGGGTAAATATGGACACATAGGTGTCCAGAACAATAAATTCGTCAATACAATGGATTTAATAGAGAACAGGGTAACCAGCTATTTTCCTTTGGTTTTGTATTTAGCGCCTTGAAATAAAACCGTCTTTTGCTGTACAGGCTTGCTACTAAGGGGTGATGGGCAACATGTTGGAGGATAGAATGGGCATCGTAAGCGAATGCAGATCTGAGGGACGTCTTCTTTTTCAAGAATTTGATAGAGAGTTTTGTGAAACAAATCCAGATTATTGTTCTGGAGAGGTTCATGAAAAAAACACTGAAACAGGAGCTCTTCTTGGGTCAGATGGATGGTACAGGTCTTGGTACACGGATTCAGAAGGCAATCAAACAATCGCTATTCAAAAAACAGTCTTAATATCTCGAGGAAAGTTTTACTTAAGGGTTACTGATGAAGCAGGGGATTATAGTTTGCAGGTTTATGATCTTGGTGGGGCCATGTTGATTCAGGCCGATGCTAATGATTGTACAGATATTACGATTACACACCAAGGTGATGTAACGAATGCAGAAAGCTTGTTAAACAGCGCCTTAAATTATGTGACTTGCGCGACTTATATGATCAATGGGCACGCGTTCAAAAATCCTTCTAGCAGATCTATGTAGACAGAAAAGTAGTTGTAACCTGTCTAGATTGTTGGGTTTTAAAGGGTGTTGTTTTGTCTGTTTTTTTTAGCAACTTTGTTTAGGGTAAGACGATACAAGGTTTGGGTATATAGGGAAACATTCCTATAAATAATAAATTTAGATTCTAGTTTTAGGGGGCAGGTCCGTCTTGGTTCGACTACGCTCACCGCGAGTCGCAAAAGCTTCGACGGACAAGGAGGGCATATGGGTGTTGAGTGTGTTGCAGGGACAGCTTCTGTTAACGGAGCGATGTCTAATGTTATGGGTGCAGGGACATCTTCTGTTGTGACAACAGCGGGACAGGATTTCAGTTTTTTATTTAACAAAGGATTTGGTTTGGTAAAGGCAGTGCCACGCGTTTTGTCTCCTTTATTGACGAGAGAGGCTGTTGCTGCGGGTGCAACATTATCAGTTCCTGGATTGGCTGTGGCACAAGAAGCAAGAGAAGTCGCTTTTATTCATCCTACTACTGCATTGATAGGTTTAGGGGCTGGGGCTGTCGTTTTGGCAGGGGTTGGTGGTTATAGAATCGCAACTCGGGTAGCAACAGCTATGTATAATCGTAAAGTAGCTCGTTTACAATCTTTGAAGATTCCCGTGCGAGATGAAGAAATCTGGTATTCTCGATTTGCTGATAGGAGCAAAGCAGATTTTTGTGGAGATGATTTACAAGGGCAGGCAAGGCTTCTCCCCAAGGATTGCAGTGGCATTCCTTTTGACGGGGCTATTGTAGACAAGGGTGTTGCCGAAACCATCCTTCAAAGGGGCGGTAACCTTAATGGTGTTCGCTTAGTTGGTGATTTTAGAAATGCTAATTTAAGAGATGCTGATTTGGAATTGGCAAATTTGGAACAGGCTGACCTTTTTAGGGCTTCTCTTGTTGCAGCAAATTTACAAGGGGCAAGTTTAAGAGGTGTCAAAAGCAGTGATCTAATCTTAGAAAAGGCTGATCTGCGAGGAGCTGATTTGAGAGGTGTTTCCTTGAGAGGTGTTATTTTGGAAGATGCATTTTTGCAAGGCAGTGATTTATTCCAAGAAGCTAAATTTAGTTTTACAAGGCTTGTTTCAACAAAATTGCAAGGTGCTAATTTACAAAATGCTGATTTTACAGGGGCTGACTTTCTTGAAGCTGATTTACGTGAGGCAGATTTAAGTAGGGCTTGTTTAGTTGGAGCCAAATTTATCGGGTCTAATTTGCTTGGAGCGCAATTGCCAGAAAATTGCTTTGGAATTGTGTTCACAAATGTTCTTGTGACTCAAGAACAAAAAACATGGATTGAAGAACATGGTGGAACGATAACTTTAGCTCAGATTAGGGCTGTAGGTTAAGTTTAGGGTGTAATGGGGTGGTCATGTACAAAAAAAGGGAGCTGAAATTCAGCTCCCTTTTTTATTATTAAAGATAAAGAATTTTATTCTGTGACTTCTGTAATAGACATTGTTGGGGCAGAGATGCCACAACCTTCTGGTATTTCACTGCCTTCTTCTGCTTCTCCTTCAGGAAGATAAGTGCCAACCCAGCCACCAGTTGTAGGGACGTTGGTGAATGTAAAAAGAAGAGCTGTGGTTCCTCCGCCTGTAACTGTTACAGCGTCAGCGAGTACCATTGGTGTGGCAGCGCTACCTGAATCATCACCCGTTGTTGCTGTATCGCCCGAGCTCCAATAATAAGTAGTGATCTCTGCAGTGTCATCAGTGCCACCACTATGGGCGTTGTATACATCTTCAACATTGTCGCCACTACAATTAACAGAAAGGTCTTCGTCAGCCGTTGTCCATACAAGCTGATCACACATGGTGACTTTTATACAGGCATAAGAAGTGTCACCTGGAACGCTAGCAGATCCCATCTCGGGTGAGCCTGTCATGTCAAAAAAGCCGGAAGAGTCAGCAGAAGCAGCAGCGCTTGTAAGGGCTGTTGTACAATCAGAAATGTCAGCTACACCATCATTAATAACGGGATACCAAGTATCAACTTCGGTACAATCATCTTCTGCTCCTAAAGAAACAACATAGGGTCTGACATAGATGTGATTAATTGCCCCTGTTGTAGTTGCATACATAGGTGATGACAAGCTTGTTGAAATGGCAGCAGATCCACCAGTTAAGGTAACGGTTCCTGTTGTTGAAGTCGAAGAATCTGATGTGCTGCCACAGGCAACCACAAGACATAAGCAAAAAATTGCTAATGTGTATTGAATAAGTTTCATTTTTCCCCCTCAGGTTAAAGTTTTATTATTAATGACAATTAATCCTTAGCAAGACAAGCGAATATTTTCTAAGAACCATTGAAATCACTCAAAAAAAATTAAACAAAAAAAGCGCGAATGTTTATTATATCATCAAGCCTTTTGCATGTCATCTTTTTCCCCACTGTTTTTTTCAAGTCTTTACCTAGTGGAAGAAAAAAAAGATTGTTTTTTTCATGTCGCCAAACCATTAATATCACAAGCAAAATAAGCCTGCACAGGGGGGCGTTCCATTTGCAAACTTTGATTAAAATAGATAATATACGGCGGCTTTAGGCGAAGGTTTATTTAACAATAGGAGGCGTTTTCATGTTTAAAAAATTAGCGATTTTTACATTAATGGTACTTTTCCCAACAACACTTGTTATAGCGGCAACAAATACGGTGACAACAGATTCTGGTCTTAAATACCAAGATCAAAAAGTAGGTGATGGTGTTGAGGCTACTTATGGCAAACACGTGACGGTTCATTACACTGGTTGGCTCAATAAAAGTGACCAAAAAGGAAATAAGTTTGATAGTTCAGTAGATCGGGGCAAACCCTTTGTTTTTATGCTAGGTATAGGTAGTGTGATCAAGGGCTGGGACGAAGGTGTGACAGGGATGAAGGTTGGCGGAAAACGAACTCTCTACATCCCTGCTGTTTTAGGTTATGGCAGCAGAGGAGCTGGACGAGCTATTCCACCAAATTCCGATCTTATTTTTGAGGTAGAACTATTAGACGCAAAATAAATGCTTCAAGATTTCATACACCATAATGACCAAATCAATACGTCTGCAATTTGTAAGATTCATAAAAAGAATCTTAAGGCGGCATCAGATCCTCGTTATGCAAGGTATCAAGATGCTATCAAAAAAAGTCGTCCTGTCTTAAAAAAAATCAAAGAAGAGATTGAGCCTGATTGGGATAATGGATTTATTCGTATCAAAGATGGCAAGGTTTGTTTAGGAGACGATACAGTCTTGACGCACAAAGATAGGAACACACTTAATAAGTCTGTCAAAGCCATGGTTCCTTGGCGCAAAGGCCCTTTTGAAGTCTTTGGACAACCCATTGATTCTGAATGGCGCAGTGATTTTAAATGGGAGAGAGTTAAAAAAGTTTGTGGGAGCTTACAAGGCAAGGTGATTTTAGACATCGGATGTAACAATGGTTATTATCTCTATCAAATAGCCAAACAAAATCCAAAATACCTTTTAGGCATTGATCCCGTTATTCCTTACTATTTACAATACCAGTTGCTTCATCAGTTTTGTCCATTGCCTAATACCGATTTTTTGCTCATGGGAGTTCACGACTTAGAACACATGCCAAAAACATTTGATGTAATTTTTTGCATGGGGATTCTCTACCACCACCCTGACCCCATCAATATTTTGAGAACCCTTTTTCAATCACTGAGACCTGGTGGGCTTTTGGTTGTTGAATCTTTAGGCATAAACAAACCAGGGTCTTATTTTTTGATGCCTAAAACGCGCTATCTAAAAATGCCTGGGCATTGGTTTATTCCTACGCGTGAAGCATTAGAGAATATGATTAGAAGAGCAGGCTTTCAGTACATCGAAACATTTTTTGAAACATCATTAGCTAATAACGAGCAAAGAAAAACAGGTCTTTGTCCCGTTGATAGCCTTGTTGATGGGATTGATCCCAAAAATCCCGACTTAACAGTTGAAGGGTATGAGGCGCCTTGGCGGTATTATTTAAAAGCCAGGAGGGCTAGGGTAAGAAGATAAATCCATGATTGGTTAGCTTAATAAGGATCAGTATTGATCCTGTTAAGAAGCCATGAGGATAAAAATATGTTAAGCAACGCAGGAACCGAAGAACAAACTCATGCAACAGCATCAGTTTTGTGTAAACTCATTCATACAGATGATTTCCATCTTAAAATCGAATTAGCAAAAACTTTGCGTCTTTATTTTCCGTCTCCGATTACAGCTATGGATAAAGATGAGCTAAAAGAACTCCGTCATCCGGGTAGATCAAAAAAAATCAAAATTATAACAGAGGATGAGCTGAGTCATGAAAAGTTTTCTGAATACCGCTCGCAAGTAGAGTACTTACACGCGATCGCTAATATTGAGCTGCTTGCTGTTGAGATAACAGCTATGGGGCTTATAAAGTTTGGTAGCGAGAACCAGGATTTTATTAGAAGGCAACTCCTCACACTTGCAGAAAAAGCAGCGCATTTTCAAATGCTCGATGCACGACTACAAGACTTTGGCATGAGTTTTGGAATGCTTCCTGTTAATCTTGATTTATGGGAACATGCTTGGACGTGTAAATCTGAGCTTGAACAACAAGTGTTTGTTGCCTGTTATCTTGAAGCGCGTAGACTAGACCTTTCTCCAAAATTTCTAAAAAAAATGATCAAAGCCAAAGACGAAAAAACAACTCGTCTTATGAAGGTTATTTTGGCCGAAGAACTCAAGCACATAAAAATGGGGATGAAGTACCTTACTCAAAAGGCCGTTGAGCTTGAAAAAGATCCTGACAAACTTTTCAAGTCCATCATTACACGCGTCATGGGAAAGGATATAAAATCAGATATCCCCATTAATGAAGAATACCGAAGGCTCGCAGGTTTTAGTAAGGATCAAATCAATTTATTGAAAACAGGGGCTTGATCATTACTTGGCTGACAAATGTCTTACCTGAGATCCATCACATCTTGCCACAGTAACGCCACCATTCAAATATTTTGCTGTTGATGAGGATCGAAAATATTTAATGTGAACACATTTATTTGGTGGCGAATCAGCTTTAAGCAACCATTCAGCCCATTTGGCATTTTTTTGAGTCACTTTTCCATATTTTGTAGAAACGTGACTGATAAGCCCACTAAGATCACCACTTTTAACATAAGGGCCGGCATTAACATAGTTATAGGCCTCTGTTTTAACGTCAATGGCAGTCCTGGCCCAGCTTAAAGCAGATAGGGTGGTGAGGCTAAGGGCAATCACAACGATGATGATGAGTCTTTTAGTCATATTTATCCTTTCATGGTTATTAAGAAATAAGAGATTAATATACCAAGAGGATTAGTCAATACAGGTAGGGCAGAGTAATTCGTATTGTGGTATACGGAGCATACAGTTTGATTTAAGCCTCAAACATAGGCTATGAGCGTTGAACATGACAGAACGGTATTATCAAGACAACATAGTCGCTATTGCTACGGCTGAACAAAACGGGGCCATTGGGATTCTTCGCATTTCAGGCAAGGACGCAAAAAAGGTCCTAGAGGCTGTTTTTGTAAAAGATAGTGAAAAGAATGTCGACATGAAGCCTTGGCACATGCATTATGGAAAGCTAGTTTCAAAAGAGAGTGCGCCCATTGATCATTGTCTGGCTGTCTACATGCCAGGGCCAAAGAATTATACAGGTGAAGACATTGTCGAAATTCACTGCCATGGAAACCTGATTCTTTTAAAAAAAGCTGTGAAAGAGATTCTTCTTCTTAATGGTGAATTCGAGATAAGAGGTGCTGAGGCAGGTGAATTTACAAAGCGGGCTTATTTAAATGGTCGAATTGATCTCACTCAGGCGGAATCTGTTCACGAGCTTATTACAGCTAATTCAGAGGCTGCCTTGCAAGCATCGCTTTCAAATATGGATGGCGCTCTTCGACGGATTGTAGAAGGCATTAGAGATAAGCTTACAAGAACGTTAGCTGATATTGAGGCAAGTTTTGAGTTTCCTGAGGAAGACATTCAAACCTATGATAAATCAAAAACATTTCAGTTAGTTGACAATGTCCAAAAGAAATTATGCGAATTAAAAGAGGCCTACAAGACTTCAAAGTTATACGATAATGGTGTGTCTGTTGCCATAGTTGGTGAGCCAAACGTCGGAAAATCATCATTTCTAAACGCTATTCTTGTAGAAGACAGGGCGATTGTCACAGATGTTCCTGGTACAACCAGGGATGTGGTTGAAGGGAGTAAGATCATTTCTGGTGTTCGTTTTTTCTTTAAGGATACCGCAGGGCTAAGAGACTCTGAAGATCAAATCGAGACTACAGGCATAGGAAAAACCTCTGAATGGATTCAAAAGGCAGACATCATTATTCATGTTTGTGACAAAATTCAGGGCCGCGAGAGCCTAAAGACGTTATCCGACATTAAAATTCAGAAAAAAACGTTATGCGTCTTAAATAAAGCAGACATTCTCAGCTTCAACAACGAGAAATTAGACAAGCTTTCAAGTGATATTTTAAATAATATAAGAAAAGAACACTCATTTCATACAATATTCTCTGCAAAGACAGGCTTTGGCCTGGGAGAAATAGAGGCGTTATTAAAGGCCTATGTTGAGAAAAACACCAACAAAGATAATAGATTACATGTTAATGAGCGCCAAGTAATTCAGATCAATTCAAGTCTGGATTTGCTATCAAAGATAGGGATTAAACTAGGGGAATCTAATTCTTGTGAAGAAATAGTAGCAGACAACCTTAGATCTGTCATAAAGCACCTTGAAGAGATGATTGGAATGGTTACAAGTGATGATGTTTTGACGGATATCTTCAAACGGTTCTGTATTGGAAAGTAATTCATGAAGGTTTGGGGAAAAAATACGAAACTTCTTGGGGTTATATCCGAGGAGTTAGCATAAGTTTTTTGACATGGTAATTGAGAAAGATAGGGATATTAGCTGAAATGTAATGAATTCTGTACAGATTAATGTCGTGGAATAAAATAATTCCACCTTTTTAGAATTTTTTAATTTATTTCTTTACCCAGGGTAACTTCGCAAAAACGAAGTAACCCCGGGCTAAATTATTAAGCCCCTTTGGGGCAGGGGAAATTTGCCCTGAAAGGGCAAAAATATTACAGCCCAGGGTAAGGCCCGTGAAACGGGACGCCACCCTGGGTATTTTACATAAAAAGATCACCCTGAAGTGGTGTGTTGTAACAAAAGTTCAATGAAACAAATTTCGGACAATAATTTCGATGTGATAGTTGTTGGGGGAGGACACGCTGGTTGCGAAGCAGCGTTATCGTGTGCTCGTAGAGGTATTCGTACGCTCCTCATTACGGGGAATGTGAATAAGATTGCGGCTATGAGTTGTAACCCTGCGATTGGGGGGTTGGGTAAAGGACATTTAGTTAAAGAAATTGATGCATTGGGTGGTGAGATGGGAAAGAGCATCGATGCCACAGGCATTCAATTTCGTCGTCTCAACCTGACAAAAGGCACAGCAGTTCAAGGTTCTCGCGCCCAAGCAGACATGGATCGTTATGCGACGCGGATGAAGCATGTCGTGGAAGCACAAAATAATTTATGCGTCAAAGAAGGCCTGGTCAAAAGAGTTATTATTCAAGATTCTTCTGTCCAAGGAGTCGAACTCACGACTGATGAAGTCTATTCTTCGAATAAAGTTATCATTACAGCGGGCACTTTTCTCAAAGGTCTCTGTCACATTGGACTCAAAAGTTTTGAAGCTGGTAGAGCTGATGATCCTCCTGCCAATGAGTTGAGTGATTCTCTTGAAAAAGATTGTGGTCTTGAGCTCATGCGACTCAAAACAGGAACCGTGCCTCGCCTCGATGCTAAAACCATTAATTACGAAGGTCTTGAAGAACAAAAGGGCGATGAGCCAGCTCCTTTGTTTTCGTTTTCGCAAACAAAGAATGAACTCAAGCAGGTCAGTTGTTATATCACCTACACAAACGAGAAAACGCATGACATCATTCGTGGCAATCTCGACAAATCACCTTTGTATCGAGGTGTGATTCAAGGAACAGGTCCACGTTATTGCCCCAGCATCGAAGACAAGGTTGTTCGGTTTAAACATAAAGACAAACATCAAATATTTGTAGAACCCGAAGGCCTGGATACAGATGAAGTTTATCCAAACGGGCTTCCCACAAGTCTTCCTCTTGAGACACAAATTAAGTTTATCAGAAGCATCAAAGGTTTTGAAAAGGCGGAGATCTTAAAACCTGGTTACGCTGTTGAATACGATGCGATCAATCCTTTGCAATTAAAAGCTACCTACGAGACAAAAAAGATCAAAGGCCTTTTTATGGCAGGGCAGGTCAATGGAACGTCTGGCTATGAAGAAGCTGCAGCTCAGGGGTTGATGGCAGGAATCAACGCAGGCCAAGAGATTCTCAATCAAGAACCTGTGGTGATTCGCCGTGACCAAGGTTACATTGGTGTGATGACAGATGACCTTATCACAAAAGGTGTTGGAGGTGAGCCCTATCGCATGTTTACATCGAGAGCTGAGTATCGCCTCATTCTCCGTGAAGATAATGCAGATATTCGACTGCGAGAATTGGGTTACCGATTAGGCTTGGTATCTGAAAAAGACTATCAATGTTTTTGCAAAAAATGTGAAAGTTTAAAAGCGGTTCAAAAGTTTGTAAGAAAAACGTGGCTCAGGGAAAATAATAGTGAGTTTTATAAACTGATTGTGCCTAAAACAGATCGCAAGTTTCCAGAAAGTTCATCTTTGGAGCAAATGATTAAATGGCCAGAGGTCTCAATCGAGCAGTTTGAAAAACATTGGCCGATGTTAAATTCTTCTATTGAATTTGATCGCGAAGTCATGAGTCTCTTGTTTAGTGAAACGCGGTATCAGGGTTATGTTGAGAGGTATGAAAGAGACATCAAACGCATGGCTGTGTATGATAGAATCAAAATTCCAAAAAACTTTTCTTATGAGGGCGTTCCTTGCCTTTCAAATGAGGTGCGCGAAAAACTCACCCACCACCAACCCCAAACCCTTGGCCAGGCCATGCGGATCCCAGGGATCACGCCAGCAGCTATGAGTAATTTTGAGCTGTATTTGGCGAGAAGGTAGTCTGCAAAATATTATAACGCCTCATTGACAGGCCCTATGCTGACCAGTATAGGGTTAATCCAATTGCCGCGGGGTGGAGCAGTCTGGTAGCTCGACGGGCTCGACTCGGTCAATTAGAATTATGGATACTAAACAACGTGGCGACATAGCAGAACAAGCAGCTGTGCTTAAAGGTTTAAAGCATGGTTGGGGAGTTTTGAAACCTCTAGGTGATAGACTTCCATATGACTTGGTCTTTGATATCAAAGGTGTATTAACTAAAGTACAAGTAAAATCAGCTTGGCTTAGCCAATCATCACAAAACTATGTGGTTGATAATCGACGGACAAAAACGAATCGTCGAACAATGCTGAGAGAATCTTACGCTAAAAAAGATTTCGACTTTGCTTTAATTTATATCGAAGATATTGATCTCTTCTATGTTATGCCTGTTAGTGTCTTTATCAGCTATGGCAGTGAAATTAATCTTGTCGAAGCTGACAAGCGTCAACGAAAACCTAAATCTGCTACCTATCGTGATGCTTGGGATCTAATTAACCAATGGGCTGCACAAAAGGAAACTTTTGTGCGATCTTCTGTCAAATTCGGGGAAGCCGTTAGCAGGGTAATCCCGAGCCAAGCCTCAAACAAAAAAGTGTTTGAGGAAGGTGTAGAGACTTGATGGCAGACACCTAAGTCTAGTTTATAGATATGGTGAAGGGAAAGTCCAGACTACAAACTCGACATAAATTGTCGGGGTAGCGGAAGCTATAGTGGTATGCATAACCCGTAGGTCGCTGGTTCAAATCCAGCCCCCGCAACAGTTTACCCGGTACCATTTGGTACCGGGTTTTTACATTCCAGGAAACCCCGTACGTAGGCTCTTCTTTATGGGTTCCTAATTC
>CAZSTS010000030.1:0-20589 GCA_964609965.1 uncultured Nitrospirales bacterium | reverse complement strand
AGATGCTAGATGCTAGATGCTAGATGCTAGATGCTAGATGCTAGATGCTAGATGCATCAAAGACCTAGCAACGTTTTCATTTTAGCATCAGATTCAGATTTCATAGTTTTATGAAGGGAACCACCATGAGAGTCCATGGTGACTACAGCAGGGAAGTCTTTGACATCGATCACCCAAAAGGCTTCGGGTACACCGAGCTCATCCAGCATATGAACTGTTTTTACTTCGACAACCGATTCAGCAAGGACTGTGGCTAGGCCTCCAATAGCATGTAGATAAACAGCGCCGTGTTCTTTAAGGGCTGCTAAGGTTTTATCGCCCATTCCGCCTTTGCCAATCACACCTTTTACACCAAAGTTTTTGATAACATCAGCTTCGTAGGGCTCTTCTCGAATACTTGTGGTAGGGCCAGCTGCTACGAATTTCCATTTATCACCATCTTTGCTTACAACAGGACCGCAATGATAGATAAATGTATCACCGAGAATTTCTTTGTATTCGGGAGGATTTTTGTCGATCAGAAATTTATGGGCGGCATCGCGTGCAGTAACCATCACGCCGCTGATGAGGACTTCGTCTCCCATTTTGAGTTCACGGATTTTTTCTTCGGTTATGGGTAGTTGTAATTTAATCATTTTATATCTCCATTTATTTCACATTCAAAGTGGCACGCCTGTGAGCCCAGCACATATAGGCGATTGAAACAAAGAACGAAGCAGGTAAGCGGTGCAAATGGCCCATTTTAACAGACAGCACAGTAGTTTTTCCACCAAAACCCATGGGACCAATACCGAGTGTATTCAAATCTTCACAAAGTTTTGTTTCAAGTTTATCTAGCTCGCTAATCTCATTGTGGTCATCGAGCCTTCTAAATAACTGTTCTTTGGCAGTCATCATAGACGTCATTCTGTCGCCACCAATACCAATGCCAATCACACCAGGGGCACAACCAAGGCCTTGGGCATTGTTGACCGCATCAATAATCACTTTATAAACGCCATTGAGATCACGTCCTGCTTTGAGTTTTGTATCTGGCAGCTTATACTGACCAGAGACGTTTTCACAGCCGCCACCTTTGAGCATTAGCTTGATTTCGATCTCATCTTTTTCCCATTCTTCAAAGTGAATATATGGGGCGAGGGTGCCTAGGTTGTTTCCTGTATTTTTCCCTGTGAGTGAATCAACGCTATTTGGTCTTAAATAAGCTTTATTTGTGGCAATGACAGTGGCTTCTTCAATGAGCTTTGTGATTTCTCGTGTGGAAATGCCAACAGGGTAGTGCACGTAGTAGATATTTGTGCCTGTGTCTTGGCAAATGGGTGTGGATTTTTCTTTAGCGAGTTCAATATTCTTAAGAATCATTTCAAAGACGTTTTGAGCGCGAGACCCTTTATCTTCCACATCACGTGCTTTTTTTATAGCTGCCACAATATCTTCGGGCAGATCTGTTGAAGCACGCCTAATAAGATCTACGATTTGTTCTTTTAGTTCTGGTTTGTTTAGTGTGATTGTCATATTATTTCCTTTTCGAAAGCCCATCGGACCACAGGCCCTTTGGCCCAAAGCCATATACCACATCTTTTTATTCTTCAAACATGATCTGAAGGAGGAATTTGATCTAATATATTAGAGATTTGTTAAATAAGAATGGATTTTAGATAACAAAAAAGCCCTTCGACAGGCTCAGGACTATTTTTCTAATATATTAGATGTTGTTTTAAAAACAAAAAAGCCCGGATTCTTGCGAATTCGGGCTTTTTTGCTTGTCAATCATTCAAAGAAAAACATCCTTTTAGAGTATCTAAACCCACATGGAGGGCGGTGGCACTTGTCATACTCCCATTCCTTCTTGCTGTTGGTTACTCCGCGCGGCTTGATCGGAAATCAAGTTCTAACACGGCCGCCTCAGCTTCAAGGATTTATGCCTCCCATGAAAATCGATAACTTTTGCCTCGTTGGATTCCAAGGCTTTGGTTATCTGTCCTCTTATAGGATTTCCATTTGACCTTTGTGGTATTCGTTTGATCTTCTTAAAGCCAGCTTCCTGGCTTCTCCTCTTATGGCCTTGATCTTATCCCTCCGAAGAAGGGTAGGACCGTGTGGCCTCTAGAGTTTGTTGAAGATCTCACTAGTAGTTGCTTTTGGCTTCTACTCCCAACTGTGATCTTTGTGCCCGCTTTTTTCTTAGTTATTTAAAAAGACTGTCAGTTCTGGTTCCGGATCCTCCGCGGGGAGCTCATCTCACGATAAGCCCTGCTTTTATTGTCCGCAGATTCGAACTAATTAAATCTTTTTTACTAACGCTAACTAAGATTGAGTTCGGGCTTCTCTACCTAGGGCAGAGAATTCTTTAAACGATTGATCAAATTTTAAAAGAGCAATTTAACAGTTGTCTAAGGAAGATTTGTCCTTTTAGAGTGTCAAAACTCACATGGAGGGCGGTGGCATTTGTCATACTCCCATTCCTTCTTGCTGTTGGTTACTCCGCGCGGCTTGATCGGAAATCAAGTTCTAACACGGCCGCCTCAGCTTCAAGGATTTATGCCTCCCATGAAAATCGATAACTTTTGCCTCGTTGGATTCCAAGGCTTTGGTTATCTGTCCTCTTGTAGGATTTCCATTTGATCTCTGTGGTGTTTGCTCATTTTTCTTAAAGCCAGCTTCCCGGCTTCTCCTCTTATGACCTTGATCTTATCCCTCCGAGGAAGGGTAAGTTCGTGTGGCCTTTAGAGTTTGTTGAAAAAATCACTAGAACTCGCTTTTGGCTTGTTCTCCCATTCTGATCTTTGTGACCGCTTGCATCTTATTGTTCAAAAGGATTGCCAACTCTGGTTCCGGTCCCTCCGCGGGGAGCTCGTCTCACGATAAGCCCTGCTTTTATTGTCCGCAGATTTGAGCTGATTCAATCTTTTTTCCTGACGGCACTAAGATGAAGTTCGGTCTCTTCTCCGCCTAGGGCGGTGAAGATTCCTTAAACAACTATTAAGTTTTAAAAGAGCGAACTCTTAAAAAACTTAATCAACCGTTCAAGGACATACGTCCTTTTAGAGTGTCAAAACTCACATGGAGGGCGGTGGCATTTGTCATACTCCCATTCCTTCTTGCTGTTGGTTACTCCGCGCGGCTTGATCGGAAATCAAGTTCTAACACGGCCGCCTCAGCTTCAAGGATTTATGCCTCCCATGAAAATCGATAACTTTTGCCTCGTTGGATTCCAAGGCTTTGGTTATCTGTCCTCTTGTAGGATTTCCATTTGATCTTTGTGGTATTCGTTTGATCTTCTTAAAGCCAGCTTCCTGGCTTCTCCTCTTGTGACCTTGACCTCATCCCTCCGAAGAAGGTTGGGGCCGTGTGGCCTTTAGAGTGTTTTGAAGATCTTGCTAGTAGTTGTTTTTGGCTTCTACTCCCACTGTGATCTTTGTACCCGCTTTTTTCTTAGCTATTTAAAAAGACTGTCAGTTCTGGTTCCGGTCCCTCCGCGGGGAGCTCATCTCACGATAAGCCCTGCTTTTATTGTCCGCAGATTCGAACTAATTAAATCTTTTTTACTAACGCTAGCTAAGATTGAGTTCGGGTTTCTCTACCTAGGGCAGAGAATTCCTTAAACGATTGATTAAGTTTTAAAAGAGCGTAAACCCTTAAAAAACTTAATCAACTGTTAAAAGACGATGCGTCCTTTTAGAGTATCTAAACCCACATGGAGGGCGGTGGCATTTGTCATACTCCCATTCCTTCTTGCTGTTGGTTACTCCGCGCGGCTTGATCGGAAATCAAGTTCTAACACGGCCGCCTCAGCTTCAAGGATTTATGCCTCCCATGAAAATCGATAACTTTTGCCTCGTTGGATTCCAAGGCTTTGGTTATCTGTCCTCTTATAGGATTTCCATTTGATCTCTGTGGTATTCACTTATCTTCTAAAAGCCAGCTTCCTGGCTTTGTCTCTTGTGACCTTGGCCTCATCCCTCCGAAGAAGGTTGGTGCCGCGTGGCCTTTAGAGTTTTTAAAGATCGAGCTAGTAGTTGCTTTTGGCTTCTACACCCATTCTGATCTTTGTGCCCGCTTTTTTCTTAGTTGTTCAAAAAGACTGTCAACTCTGGTTCCGGTCCCTCCACGGGGAGCTCATCTCACGATAAGCCCAGCTTTTATTGTCCGCAGATTTGGAGCTGATTAAATCTTTTTTGCTAACGCCAGCTAAGATTTAGTTCGGGCTTCTACTTTTTCAAGCAGAATTCCTTTAACAGTTGATTAAGTTTTGAAAGAGCTAGTAGCCCAAGGCTACCCCTCAGTATAAAACCCATCTCATGTGTCTGGTACAACTAAAAAAAAAATAAATTTTTTCCTATCTGAAATTATTGGAGTTTTTTTTTGAGAAAAAGTTATCCACAGGTGTGGAAAAACTACGCTGTGACGAACCGCCTTGTAAGTCCGCGATATTAGGGCATTACTAGAGATTAAGTTCAAAGCAAAATTGTTTCTGTGGATAAGTTTTAAGATGTGCATGAAAAATAAATAGAAATTGAATAGGGGGTTATCAACAGGAAAGTGGTCGATTTTAAAAGTTCGAAAATGAATTTACTGTCTATCCGGCGTTAATCTTTAATTCATAAAGCTTAGCGGCTGTTAAAGTAGTTTTGAAAAACTAGAAATAATTTCTGTCAACAGTCAAAAAGCTTTTTTCGACTTTTTTTGTTCGCAGGATCGAAGGTTCGAAGGGTCATAGGTAAGACCCCACGAACCCGTGAACCCGTGAACCTGCAATCCCTTGACCCTTTGACCCTGCGACCCATCGGCCCTTCTAATCAACAATTGACTTTCGCAACTAATGCTCTATTTTATCGCACCATGAGTAACGATAATATAATAAATTTAAGACCCGGACAGGGCACTGACAAATTTTTAAACTTTCTCAAAAAGCTCAGTTTCATCCCTATTATAGTTTTTCTCCTGATTATCACTCTTCCCACTATGATCTATACTGTAGAAGCAGATCAGGATGCTGTGATACTTCGTTTTGGAAAATATAATAGGACCGAAGGACCTGGGCTTCATCTCAAGCTTCCTTGGAATCTAGAAGACGCTATTAAAGTGGGGGTCAGAAAGATCCATAAAATGGAATTTGGTTTTCGCACTCGTAAACCGGGCGTGCGCACTGTTTACGATCCTCGAAAATTTAATGATGAGTCGATCATGCTGACCGGAGATCTTAATGTTGTCGACGTAGAATGGGTTATCCAGTTTCAAATCAAAGATGCCAAGAACTTTCTATTCAATGTGAAAGATGTCAGAAAAAATCTTTTCGACATTTCACAAGCTGTTGTGCGTGAAGTGGTGGGAGATCACACTGTGACTGAAACTATCACTGAGGCTAGAGATGAGATTGCCAATCAATCTTTGATGAAGATGCAAAAAATCATCGATGAATACAAAATGGGTATCCGCCTCGTAGCATTAAAGCTTCAAGATGTTTTTCCTCCAGAAAAAGTTAAGCCATCATTCGATGCTGTGAATGCGGCTGTGCAAGACGCAAATCAAATTGCAAACATGGCCGAAAAAGTGCGTAAAAAACAACTTCAGGAAGAACAAGGTAAGGCTGAACAGCTCGTAAAAACGGCACAAGCCTACAAAGTCAATCTTGTTAATAATTCCAAAGGTGATGCAAAAAGGTTCCTTTCTTTGTTCGAGGAATATAAAAAAGCTCCGTCCATTACAAAAAAACGTCTTTATTTTGATCAAGTCATAGAAGCGATGAGTAATGCTGAGCGTGTTATTATTGTGGATCCTGCTGTAAAAAGTGTGGTTCCTCTTTTAAACCTTGGTGGCAATAGATCAGCGCTGGGTGGAGGTGGTCAATGAAGTCAAAAAAGATTCCTTTTATAGGCATAATCATTTTACTCATAGTTGTTGTTTTGTTCTCAAGTTACTTTATTGTTAAAGAAACAGAACAAGTCGTTTTAACAAGGTTTGGAAAGCCCGTGAGACACACGCTCACAAAGGCTGGCATTTATTTTAAAATTCCTATCATTGACAAGGCTAACTACTTTGAAAAAAGAATTTTAGAATGGGATGGCCATGTGGCTGTCGACAAACCTATTCCAACTAAAGATAAGAAGAATCTTATTGTAGATACAACAGCCAGGTGGAAAATCGTTGATGCTCTCATGTTTTTACAAACAGTGGGCAATGAAGATGCAGCACAATCACGGCTTGATGATATTATTGATTCAAATATTCGCGATATTATCAGTAAGCATGAATTGATTGATATTGTGCGAAATTCTGATCGTGTTCTCAAGGTGATTCAAAAAGAATACGAAACAGAGAGCTTTGCTGTTGCTCAAGACTTAGAAACAGTCATCAATAAGATTCAGGTAGGTCGAGACAGCATCACGCGCGACATTTTAAAAAAATCACTCCCTATTATCGAAAAGTACGGCATCCAGCTTATCGACGTACGCATTAAGGGACTCATTTATTCCCAAACAGTTCTAGAAAACGTCTATAATCGTATGATTTCACAATACGAAATCAAATCTCAAAACTTGCGTTCTGAGGGCGACAAAAAGAAGTCACAGATTCGAGGAAAGATGGAGCTCGAAATCAAAAAGATTCAATCTGAGGCCTATAAACAGGCGCAAACTATTAGAGGGCAGGGCGATGCCGACGCTGCAAAGATCTATGCAGATGCCTTGACTCGCGGAGCTGAGTTTTATCATTTTCAACGCAGCCTTGAGGCGTATGGAAAGGCTATTGATAAAAATTCTACTATTGTCATTGGAACAGACTCTGAATTTTATCGTGTTTTGAAGAATGGGGATCGATAGTAATGAGTGATGAGTGATGGGTTTGGAGGGAGAAGTCTCTACTTCAAACTACAACACAGGTCCTCCATTCACTTCTTTTAAAGGACACTGATGACACTTTGGATTTGATTTGAGGCAATATTCTTTTCCTGTTTTTACGATCAGGGCATGGTATTCATTAAAAAACTTTTCATCAGTATCTAAATTATTTTCAAATAATTCCTGAGTTCTAAAGTAATCTGCTTCTTCATCAATCAGTGAATGACGCATGAGGATGCGTTTTGTGTAGGCATCCACGACAAAAATAGGGTGGTTAAACGCATATAGGAGCATGCTATCAGCGGTCTCAGGTCCAACTCCTTTTATATGAAGTAGGAAAAGTCTCAAATCTTCCTTCTTCAATTCAAACAAACCGTCAAAAGAGACAACTTCTTCATAAATAGCATTGAGAAAATTCCGAATTCTCTTAGTTTTGCTATTAAAATAGCCAGCAGGTTTGATAAGCTGAGCAATGTCTTCATCACTTGCGTTGTAGAGTTTTTTGTAATCAAGAAGGTCTGCTTTTTTTAGATTTTCAATGGCTTTTTCTACATTAGTCCAGTTTGTGTTTTGTGTCAGAATAGCGCCTAGGCAAATTTCAAAAGGACTGTCACCAGGCCACCAATGCTGGGGGCCAAAGTGCGAATACAAGAGTTTGTAAATTTCGTTTAATACTGTATCTGATTTAGACATTTTTAACAAAAGTGTTTATGTTTCGTTCGATCTTCATTTTCCACTTTTAAAGGGTTTTACACCTTCTCTTAAGGTCTCTACTTCATCAGGATTGTAAGGGGGAATGTTGGCTTTATTTGTTTTGATATGGGCCTCGATGTTGTTGAGAGAGTCTTCTAAGGCTATGAATTCTGGTAAACTATGCTCTTCTGAGTGGAGATAATTGATCATGCTTTCCAGGTTTTCGGGCACAAGATCCATTTTAAAATCCTGAAGAAAGGTAGTGAGTGTTTTCAGTTCACTGGATGTGTTGACGCCCAATTTTACTTTCAAAAAACAAATTCCAAGGCTCTCCCTTTTTTTTGAAGGTAATTCATAAAATTTATCTTTGAGGGTTTTTAATTGCTGGATTTGTGATTTGCTCATTAAGAAACCATCATAGTGTGAATCGTTTGATTATTTCAAGCAATATGAACAAGAATTAGAGCAGAAAAGAAGAAAATTACTCATGGATATCTATTGAGAAAAAAGTTAGTAAAAATTACATATAATGCATAATTACAAATTATTATCTCAAATAAATGGAGATTAATTTATGGCAGATAACAAATTAACTGGAATTTATTTCAGTGATCCTACCAATAGCCTAAATTCAAACATCAACTCTTCTGAACTCGAATCTTATGCTCAAAAACTGCCCAAAGTTGTTGTGACTTGGAACCCTGAGTCTTTAGATATTTCTGATTGTGATGCTGTTGTTCAGCAAATTAAGGATCATAAATTAAATCGTATCATTATTGCAGGCCAAGAGCCTGGCGAGCATAAAGGTATTTTTGCCAGAGCCATGGCCAAAGAGGGTCTAGATCCACAAGGTATTATTTTAGCGAGTTTTCAAGAATACGACGCACAAACAACTGACCTTGCTAAATCAATTCTCGTTAGTGTGTACCATGGGGTTCATGTTGAGGCTGCTGTCGAAATAGGCACGCGTCCTGTTCACAAAGACACACTTGTGATAGGGGCAGGGATTGCTGGCATTCAGTCATCGCTCGAAATCGCCAACGCAGGTTATAAAGTTCACCTCTTAGAGCGTAAAGGCACTATTGGTGGTCACATGGCCATGTTTGACAAGACTTTTCCTACTTTAGATTGTGCCGCTTGTATTCTCACACCTAAAATGGTCGAAGTAGGGCAGCACCCAAATATTAATCTCATTACCTATTCTACAGTAACAGGCATTTCAGGTGAACCAGGAAATTTTAAAGTCAAAATTCTTAAAAAAGCCAGGCGTGTTAATGAAAAAACTTGTATTGGCTGTGGTTCGTGTGCCGAAAAGTGTCCTGGTCATGCTTTGAGTGAGTTTGATTCGAACACAACAGAGCGCAAAGCTATTTACATTCCTTTCCCACAGGCTGTCCCCAATAAATACCTTATCGATCCTGAATCTTGTGTCTACGTGCAAAAAGGAAAATGTGGCGTCTGTGTTAAAGTCTGTCCTGTAGCTAAATGTATCGACCTCGATGAAAAGGACAAAGAAATTGAGATTACTGTTGGTAATATTGTTGTGGCAACTGGTTTTAATACCTTTGATGCCAAGAAGACTGAGCAATTTGGTTATGGAAAATACCCCAATGTTCTCACGTCGATTGAATTAGAGCGACTTATTAATGCCTCAGGCCCCACAGCAGGTGAGATTGTTGAACGTAGTAAAAATAAATTTGGCAATTGGATTTTTTCACCAGACAGCGAAAAACCAAAGTCTGTAGCTCTTATTCATTGTGTAGGAAGTCGCGACGTTAATCATAACAAATATTGTTCTCGGGTTTGTTGTATGTATTCACTTAAGCTTGCTCATCTTGTTAAAGAAAAAATGCCAGATGCAGAAGTTTACGAATATTATATAGACATGCGAGCCTACGGTAAAGGTTATGAGGAATTTTACAATCGCATTAAAAAAGAAGGTGTGCGCATTATTCGAGGTCGCACAGCAAAAATCGAAGAGAAAGAGGGACAGCTAATCTTAAGAAGTGAAGATGTTTTGAAGAATGAGATTATTGAGCAACCTATTGATATGGCAGTGTTAGCAGTTGGTTTAGAGCCTCAAGATGATGCTAAGGAATTGAGCGAGATCC
This sequence comes from uncultured Nitrospirales bacterium, assembly GCA_964609965.1. GTDB lineage: Bacteria > UBA10199 > UBA10199 > UBA10199 > JADGCS01 > JAHJDR01. The sequence continues at coordinate 10,946 of CAZSTS010000030.1, read as the reverse complement.
TTGGTATTTCTATTGGAAAATCAGGGTGGTTTAGAGGCGTTAGTAGCCACACACACCCTGTGAACACACGTGTGAGCGGCATCACCATTGCTGGTGTGTGCCAGGGTCCAAAAGATATTCCTGATTCAGTTGTTCAGGGATCAGCAGCTGCTTCGCGAGTGATTCAGAGTCTTAACAAAGGAAAAATTAATACAAGCTCAAGTGACGTTGTTTTTTCCGATGTTGAATCTCGTGCCAAAGAACTTTCTACGCTGTGACAGATTTTTTTAACTGAAAGTTTAAGGGAGACTATTATGAGCTATCGAGTTGATCCAAGCTTAGCAAAAAAATTAGCAAAGTATGGTAGACAAAGTGATTGGAACGACTGTTTCCACTGTGGCAACTGTACGGCGACTTGTTCTCTCACAGAGCAAGGCCTGATGTTTCCCCGAAAAAGTATTCGGGCGATGCAAATGGGCCTTAAAGACTCTCTAGAAGCGAGTACTGAGCCTTGGTTGTGTTACTATTGTGGAGAGTGCAGCGAAAAATGTCCACGCGAAGCTAATCCAGGTGAACTGATGATGACGTTAAGACGTTATCTCACGTCAGTATATGATTGGACGGGATTGTCCGGGAAGCTCTATCAATCATTTGCTAGTCATATGCTTCTTATGATTGTCTTGTTTTTTGGTGTTATCGCAGCATTTTTCATGTTTGCAAAAGTTCCTGTTTTGACAGATCCCACAAATGTTCAGTTAAACACTTTCGCCCCTGTGAGCGTAATTAGTCTTTACGATCACATCACACTCATTCTTCTGTCATTTTTTCTTCTATCCAATGTTTTTAATATGTACAAAAAAGTGATTCTCAATGACAAAAAGGTCCACATTCCTGCTTGGCTCTATATCAAAGAGTTTTGGAAGTTTGTTTTTTATGGTGTGACCCAATGGCGTTTTTCAAAGTGCGAACAAAAGGGGCTTTATTGGTTTAGCCATCTTTTTTTGATGGTCAGTTACGTGACCATGTTTGCTTTGATTATTGTCTTTTTAGGCTGGTTTCAAACAGACGAGATTTATCCTCTGTCACATCCTCAAAGATGGCTTGGTTATGTCATTACAGCAGGTTTTCTCTTCTCAACTCTGTATTTTATTATTGGACGTCTTCTTAAAAAAGAAGAGATTTTTAAATTCACGCATCACAGTGATTGGATCTTTATCATTTTATTGTTTCTCGTTGCTGTGACAGGCATTCTGGTTCATATTTTTAGGATTTATGGAATGGCAATGCCAACCTATGTTATGTACGTCATTCACCTAGCTGTTGAATTACCTTTAGTGGTAACCTTTGTTGCTTTTTCAAAGTGGTCGCATCTTATTTACCGACCTTTGGCGATTTATTTTGCCAATTTGAAACAGTCAGCAATGGCGCTTAAGACAAATTAGACTTAAAGAGGTACAATATGGAAAACCAAAGAGTGGGAGTTTATGTTTGTTGGTGTGGTTCAAACATCGCTAAAATGGTTGATGTTGAAGCTGTGGCTGAAGAAATCGACAAAATTCCAGAAGTCATTGTCTCCAAAGATTATAAATACATGTGTTCTGATCCAGGGCAGGCCATGATTATCGAAGACATTAAAAAACACAAACTCAATCGTGTTGTTGTGTCAGCGTGTTCTCCTCGGATTCACGAACTCACATTCCGCAAAGCTTTGCAGAACGCAGGTCTTAATCCTTACATGTTCGAGATGGCTAATATTCGTGAGCATGTTTCGTGGGTTCATACTGACCGCGCCAGAGCTACAGCTAAGGCTATTGCCTTAGTAAAAGGAGCTGTTCATCGTGTGGTTTATCATGATGCACTTGATAGCCGTACTGTCAAAATAAACGAAGCTACTTTAGTGATCGGTGGTGGCATGTCGGGAATGTCTGCAGCATTAGAAATCGCAAAAGCAGGGCATAAAGTATTTATCGTAGATAGAGATAAAGAACTAGGTGGTAATCTTAAAGGTCTTGATCTCACTTATCCTTATTTTTACAGCGCTCAAGATGTTTTGAAGATAATGAAGGCGCGACTGAGCAAGCACAAGCAAGTGGAGCTTCTTCTGAATACTGAAATAAAAGAGATCTATGGATATGTGGGGAATTTTCAGGGGCAAATGATTGGAAAGGACGGTAAAGAATTCGAAATCGAGTTTGGAAATATCATTGTAGCTACTGGTCTTAAGTATTTTGACCCTTCAGGTATTCCTAATTATCAATATGGCAAACTCCCAGATGTTTACACTTCTATTGAGTTTGAGGCTATGCTCAAAAAAGGCAAAATTCTCAAAAAAAATGGAGAGGAACCAAAAAATATTGCTCTTGTTCATTGTGTGGGGAGTCGTAACACAAATTATCATGAATATTGTTCTCGTGTTTGCTGTATGAAAGCGCTTAAGTTTGAGAATCAAATTCGTTCAGCACTGCCTAATTCCAATATCTACGATCTCTACGCAGATATGAGAGCCTTTGGTAAAGCTTGCGAAGAACTTTACGCAAGCACATCTAAGAAAAATGTTATGTTCCTCATGTTTGATCAACAAGACGGCATGCCCACAATTAAAAAAGCCGGGGAAGGTGATGATTGTGAAATGCTCATCGAAGTTGACGAAAAACTATCTGGTGAAAACATCGAAGTGCCTGCCGATATGGTAATTCTCATGGTAGGCAAAGAAGCTCGTGAAGACGCCAAAGAGTTGTCACATAAAGTGGGTGTGAGTATGTGTGGCAATGCTTTTTTCATCGAAAAACACCCTAAGCTTGATCCAGTGGCTACCACGACTGATGGTGTATACATTATCGGAAATTGTCAGGCGCCTAAGAACATTGCCGAATCAGTGGTACAAGCAGCAGCAGCTGCAGCAAGGGTTTTAAGTGTGATCACACAAGGCGAGGTGAGTGTCGAAGTCACAACAGCTTCTGTTGACGAGGATACATGTTGTGGTTGTCAAACATGTGTCAAAGTTTGTCCTTACACGGCCATTACCTTTGACGAAGAAAAGAAGGTTTCTGTTGTGAACGAAATACTGTGCAAGGGTTGTGGTACCTGCGGTTCTGCATGCCCCAGTGGGTCTATCCGTAGCAGGCATTTCACTGACGAACAGATTTATTCACAAATTGAAGGTTTGATGTCCTTAAACGTACAGGAGGTTGCATGAGTTTTGAGCCAAAGATTGTTGGATTTTTATGTAACTGGTGTTCCTACACAGGCGCTGATCTTGCGGGTACATCTCGCATGAAGTACGCGCATAATATTCGAATCATTCGCCTCATGTGTTCAGGCAGGGTGGATCCCACTTTTGTATTAAAAGCGTTTAAAGAAGGGGCTGATGGTGTTTTGATTTGTGGTTGTCATCCTGGTGATTGTCATTATCAAGAAGGAAACTACAAATGTCTCAGACGTTACCATCTTTTAAAGAAATACATCGAGCAATTAGGCATTAACCCCGATCGCTTAAGGCTTGATTGGATCAGTGCTAGCGAGGGCAAACAATTTGCAGAACTTGTAAATAACATGACTGATACGATTCGTGATTTAGGACCTTGTACGGTTAAAGAAGGACTCGAAAAGACAGCTTAATAGAATAAAGGAGAAGCACATGTCAGAAAAGAAAAAAATTAAAATGGCAGTGTATTGGGGAGCAGCTTGTGGCGGTTGTTGCGTGTCTGTTTTAGATGTGCACGAAAAACTCTTTACTGTCGTTGAACATGCTGACCTTGTTTTTTGGCCAATAGCTCTCGATATTAAATACAAAGATGTTGAGGCCATGGAAGATAAATCCATTGATCTCACTCTTTTTAATGGAGCTGTGCGAAATTCTGAGAACGAACATCTTGCAAAACTCTTAAGAAAAAAATCTAAGGTCTTGGTTGCTTACGGGGCTTGCGCTTATTTAGGAGGCATCCCAGGTCTGGCTAATCTTAAATCCAAGAAAGAAATTTTTGACCGCGCTTACAAAGAGAGTGAATCAACAGAAAATCCCGAAGGTATTGTCCCTCAAACATCTTATGAAATGCCTGAGGGAACACTCACATTGCCTGAATTTTACGAAGAAGTGAAAACCCTCAATCAAGTTGTGGATGTGGACTACTATCTCCCAGGTTGTCCTCCTACAACAGACCGCCTGGTTGAAGTGTTTACAGCTATTGTTACAGGGGCAGAATTACCACCTCCAGGTTCTGTGGTTGGGGCTCTTGAAAAACCTCTTTGTGATGAATGTGAAAGAAAAAAATCAGATAATAAATTAGTCAAAAAGTTTTACAGGCCCTGGGAAGTTCAGGATGACGGAGAGACTTGTTTTCTTGAACAAGGTCTTATTTGTTGTGGTCCTGCCACAAGGGGAGGTTGCGGTACTCGTTGCATTAACGGAAACTCACCCTGTCGAGGGTGTTATGGGCCAACTAAAGATGTTATAGATCCAGGTGCTAAAATGATGTCGGGTATTGGCACTATGATTGATTCTGATGATCCCGAAGAAATTCAAAAAATTGTAGATCAGATCGCTGATCCTGCAGGAACCTTTTATCGTGTGAGTGTGCCTGCTTCGATTTTAAGGAGGAGAGTATGAGCAAACGTGTAACAATTGATCCTATCACTCGTCTCGAAGGACATGGAAAGATCGAAATCTTTCTCACTGATGATGGTGAGGTCGAGAATGTGTATTTTCAAGTTCCTGAACTCAGAGGATTCGAAAAGTTCTGCGAAGGACGACCTGTCGAAGAACTCCCTGCGATTGTGACCAAAATTTGTGGCGTTTGCCCAGGCTGCCATCACATGGCATCGGGCAAGGCAGTGGATGCTGTGTTTGGTGTTGAACCAACACCAACAGCTAAAAAGATTCGCGAACTTTTTTACATGGCGCATTATGTTCATTCTCACATTGCTCATTTCTATGCGTTGGCTGCTCCAGATTTTGTTGTGGGTCCCACAGCAGATCCTGCTGAGCGTAATGTTCTTGGCGTGATTGGCAAAGTCGGTGTTGAGGTTGGTACCGAGGTTCTCAAGCAGCGGCGCATTGCTCAAGAAATTCAAGCGCTGCTCGCTGGTCATCAAACTCATTGTGTGATGAACACACCTGGTGGCGTGAAAAAAGGTCTGACCGAAGATCAGCGTAAAGACATTGTCGAAAAAGCAAAAGGCTTTGTAGAATTTTCAAAATTCTCCATGCAGATTTTTAATGATGTTGTTTTGGCTAATAAAGAATACGTCGACATCATTCTGAACGGTCCTTATTCGCTCAACCTCCATTCCATGGGGCTTGTGGATGAGAACAACAAAGTTAATTTTTATGATGGCAAGGTAAGAGTTGTCGACACCACTGGTAAAGAGCATTGCAAGTACGCGCCAAATGAGTATCAAAATTGGGTAGAAGAGCGTGTTGAGCCTTGGACTTATCTAAAATTCCCCTTTCTCAAAAAGATTGGTTGGAAGGGTTTAGTTGATGGCCAAGATTCTGGCGTGTATCACGCGACACCTTTATCTCGCTTGAATGCCGCTGATGGCATGGCCACTCCAGTGGCTCAACAGGAATATGAACGCATGTACGAGACGTTAGGCGGAAAACCAGTTCACGCAACTTTGGCTATGCATTGGGCGCGCCTGGTTGAACTTGTCTACTCGGCAGAACGTTGTCTAGAACTTGCCGAAGACAAAGATATTACAAGCCCAGATCTCAGAGCTAAGATTACAAACACACCAACAGAAGGTGTGGGCATTGTTGAGGCACAACGCGGCACACTCACGCATCATTATTGGACAGATAAAAATGCGATTGTGACAAAGGCAAACATCATTGTTGGTACTACAAATAATAATGCGGCAATTTGCATGTCTCTTAAAAAAGCCGCGCAAGGTTTGATCAAAAAAGGTGTCGAAGTCGATCAAGGTATTTGCAATATGATCGAAATGGCTTTTAGGGCCTACGATCCTTGTTTTTCCTGTGCCACACATCGGCTTCCAGGCACCATGCCTATGATTGTCAATTTAAGGAATTCTTCTGGTGAGGTTGTGCAGAGTGTGAAGAGGGATTGAATATTATAGTTTGTAAAACGTAATCCCCCCTCCTTTGTAAGGAGGGGGCTAGGGGGAGGTAGAGTAGGATGTCAAATAGCTACCCCACCCCAGCCCTCCCCTTACAAAGGGGAGGGGGTATTTTTTTAGGAAAGCCCTCTCTCTACATGTGGAGGGGGTCTTTTTTTATGTTCAAGAAAGTTTTAATCCTCGGCGTTGGCAACGATATCCTCACAGATGATGGGATTGGACCGAAATTAGTCTGGTTTTTGAAAGAGGATGCGAAAAAACGAAGAAACGAAAAAACGAGTCTTGAATTCCAAACAGCCGCACTAGGTGGGCTCGAGCTTCTGGAACTCATACAGGGCTATGAGCATGTGATTTTTATCGATGCTATCAAAACAAAAAATGGTGTGCCAGGCACAGTTTATGAATTTACACCAGAGGATTTTAAAGAAACACATCATCTTTCTCACATGCACGATGTATCCTTCCTCCAAGCCTTGAAACTAGGGCAACAGCTCAAAATGTCCATTCCAAAAAGAATCAATATCATTGCCATTGAGATCGTCGAAGACCTTGTTTTTAGCAATGAATTCTCCCCCCAAATTCAAGAAAAATGGGATGAGATTAAGATTCAAGTAGAAAAGATTCTTAAAAGACTTTCTGTCATTCCTCAAATTGCTTCTTCCGTAGGAGCATAGGCTCGTAGGCGCGTAGGATCGCTAACCTAAAAATAAGGTGGACACAATTGTGTCCAAAAACATCTCCTAACTGACAACATATCACCCTATTTGCCGATAATATATAATAGAGATAATATTTTTCTGAGAATTGGTAAAAAGGAATTACTATGGCTACAACACAGTTATTAGCAACATCGAGGTTGGCTGTTATGGCAGCTGATGCAGCTGTATCTTTGAAAGCTCTAGATGGAATGATAAACTTGTCTGCTCCTGCTGATTCATCAACAGCTTATGTGTTGGAAAGGACACCTGTTGGTACGGCTGGCTGTGCACTAAGGCTTGAGAAAAGTGTTGCTCCTGGGCCTAAATTATGGCGTCCATTAGTGACTGCACCTTTACCTCCTTCACAGCATCCTCAACCACAAAGTGCTGCTGAAGCTCATTTAAAAGAATTAATTCAAAGATCAGTTCAACAAGGTGCTCCTGTGCAGGCAAAACCTGTTGAATATGATCGAAGAGCAGCAGAAGAAAACATATGGGGAATCATAAACAATCATCGTACTGAAGGTATGAGGGGCAATCAACGGGTGGTCATGTGTACACCACAAATAATAGAACAGAGAATTGCACAAGTAGATGAAGAAATGGTCAGGGCCAATCATACCTTTATTATGTCTTCAGATGGTGAAACAAAATTTCTTTATGAAGATTTATTAAGATTATTTCAAAGGATTGGATTGATTGAGGAGAGTATGTCTCAAGAGGCTCAGGCACGGATTATTCTTAATTATGCTATACCACGTGGTTATGGGATCTATGGTCCTTTAGCTCCACACAATGCCTTGCGAGAAAGCGTGAGAAGCACTCTCATTGTGAAACCTGGCCAGCAAAGATCGTTGCAAGCTTCGCCAGCATTACCAGTTCCCGAGTTAGCACCAAGACAGAGAACCGCATCCCATACAGAAGGCAGTCCTGAAAGGTTGATGAGTGAAAATGATTTTGCTGAAGCAGCAGCACCAGGAGGTTTCTGGGGTAGACTTGGTGCTTTATTCCGAAGGGGATAATAATAAAAATAAGATAAAGATTTTACATGAAAGTAATGCAACAAATACCTGGTTTAGGAACTTTAGCAAAGAGTGCAGCAGCAACATTTGCTGAAATGGCTGCTATGGCATCACCACATCAATTCGCTATGGCGACGAGTGCAGGTACTACTTCAACATCAACTTATATGACAGTGAGCGCAGATAAAGGTGATAGTGGTGGATTTAAGAGAAGAGCTCTTCGTGGGTCAGGTACATGGACAGACTCATGGTCAACCGCCGCACCAGAACCACCTTTTAGAGGTAATGGACATGCCTCAAGACCTGATCAGAGTCCTGGTCAAAGACCTGTCCAACCACCAGTGATACAAGGTCCTCCAGTTCAACAAAAAGCTGTTGAATATGATCGAAATCTTGCTTCTGAGAATGTGGCAAATCTAATCAATCACTTTACGCATGAACAATTTTCTGGTTATCGAGGTACTTTGTTTGTTTTTCACGTTGATAGAGCTTTTAGAAAAATTGATGCTGCCGTAGAAGCTGGAAGAGTTACAATTAATACTAGTGAAGCAGGCAATCGAAGAATAGCCTATGGACAATTAGAACAGCTATTTCACACAGAAGGACTGCTCTTCGAAGGAATGCCTGAGGCTCTGAGACAACAGATAGTGCTCAATTTTACACTCCCTCGTGGGATAGAAATGTACGGCACTTTTTCACCAGGATTTAATTTTGTAGAACAAGTGAGACAAGAATTAGTGCCACAAGTAGCTCAGCCTTCTTCTGGTGTAGCTGAAATACAGCTTCCAGATGTTGCGTCACCTCCATCAGGCGTTGTGATGAGTCCTCAACAAGCAGCTGCGCATAGAGAGGCAAGCAAGCTTCAATTAGGGCCAGTGATGGGAGGTCCTTCATATTGGCAGGCTTTAGGTGCAATGCTCAGATCAGAGTGGAAGATTTTTAGAGAAGAGATGGCTTTATATAGAACAAGAGTTGGAACTATGCTCTTTGGTTCGTCAACGACAGCACCTCAATCACATCAAATAGAGGGCCCAGCACCTCGAGCTGCTGAAGCGCCTATAGAGCAAGCCCAAGCAGCACCAGTAGCTCAAGAACAGCATCAAGAAGACGACCCTGCTTCTAAAGTGTATCGAGTTGTAGCTAGAAATTTGATGCTAGATACAGCTTATAAAAAAGATCTTGATGGTCGCTTATTTGAGTTGATGAGATTTTTGCGAACAAGAGATCTTTTCCGTGCTGTGCGTGAACATGCAGCTCCAAGTGTACGTAGAAGCATTGATAGTGACATAGCAAATGGGAACCCAGGAGTTGTTATTGATACAATTCTTGAGCTTATAGCTGAAGATCCTGATTTTCATACTTTCCTCAAGAAACCAACAGAGTATGAAGCCAATGCTACACAATTTATTAGTATAGCAGAACTAGAAGAGTTGTTAGCACGGAATGACTGATTTTCTTTCGTAAGGTGCGTCCCTACTTTTACCAAAATGAGAGTTTTGTCAAAATAAGAGTCATTTACTTTGCTCTTCCAAACAGCCTATCAAATAAATCGCTTTTTCTATTAATAATATCATGGCAGTATGAACCCTAAAAAAACACTCTTTTGGCACCCTTTTTGCTTATTTTAAGCATATCAAAGAACTTACAAGGGAGCTTGATATGAAAACTTTATTTACTTTTTTTGTGATTGTTTTGGCTTTATCTTTTTGCCAAATCGCCAAAGCACAAACTATTAACGAGGAATGTTGTAGAGCTGTCAACATATATCAAGAGTGTTTACAACCATGGCAAAACTGTTCTCTAAGTGTCGTCAATGATGTTGTTAGGGAATGTTCTATAGCACCACCTAATCCATTTATTCCATGGGTTTTTCCAGCTGCTATCGATATAATTGCTAACACTTGCTCCCAAACAGATTTCCAATCAAATAATTCAGGAAGAGGAGCACTTGAACAATCTATAATAGAGGCACAAGTAGCATATGATTTAGCATTAAAAGAGTTTGAAGCCTTAATTCGTAGAACACGTAATTTAATGAGTATCCCACAAAAAAGCAAAGGTGTAGGAAAATCAAAGACAGATGAAAAAATGGAAAACAATCAACTACAATTTCAAAAAAGGTAAATTCACTCACTATCTATGATACGCTGTTATTTCGTAAGGTGTGGCCCTAATTTTGTCATGATTTATGGGTCCTATAGGACTCATAAGACCTATTTTCTCACACCCCCAACAATTCATTTTAAATCGAGCTTCACCCCATAAGGTGAGCCTCTACTTTCGTACAAAAAGGTACAGACACTTTCCTAGATAACCAGCGTGGTTCCTGTATTTTTCATTAAACGCATTTGTTTCACTGAAAACTTGTATACCCCTTTTTGTAGAGAGCCTCTCATTATTTGCAAGTCATCTTCAGTCAAAATTTCAGAAATATGTCTTAGCCATTCTGATCTTCCTTCTAACCCACAACTAAAAAGATTAGAGGTTTGTTCATCCGGCTGAACAAATATTCGAGGATTTCCAGTGCCCGCATAAAAGGGTAATGTAGAATAGGGGTATTCAAAAGGCGTTTTTACAATGCCGGCTCTAACAGGGTTTTGGTAGATGTATCGAATGGCATTAATGAGATGTCGGTAATCCTTTATTACGGTTGGTCTATAAGGACTTATGAACATGTGGTTCCTACGGCCGTTTCTGTAATTTAGGAATTTTGAGAGATTCGACACAAAATATTTCATCCCAGCACCAAGGTTATCTTGTTTCGGTGTTGCTAGTATATGAATATGATTAGACATAATGAGAAGATGATGGATAATTACTTCAAAGAAGGATGGTAGAGAATTTATCCAAGATCCGATGTGCTTATAATTATTTTTAAGATCAAATAGAAATTGTCCATTCACACATCTAACGGTTAAGTGAACTGTTTGGCCATGTTTTGGTGTTGGTGCTCTTGACATATTCTTTAGATTATCAAGATTCATGCCAAAATAGGGACAAAAAAATAGCATTAATAATCAATTGCTTATAAAAACTTAGTCTAATCCGTAGTCCCAGTAGTCTCATTTTTGGGACTGAAAAGTGGGACTGGGACAAAAAGTGGGACTAGTGTGAGGCCTGAATCGGATACATAGGTTACAGTTTGAACCGGGAACATGGGTAACACTAT
>CAZSTS010000029.1:0-26251 GCA_964609965.1 uncultured Nitrospirales bacterium | reverse complement strand
AGCATCTAGCATCTAGCATCTAGCATCTAGCATCTAGCATCTAGCATCTAGCATCCCGTACCCTACGATCCTTCGAACCAGCGACCCTGTGACCCAATTATTAAATATCGCTTGGAATAAAATACTCCCGTGCATGCTTGCAAACAGGACACTTTCCTGGAGGCGTTTTGGCTTCGTGAATATGTCCGCACTTACTGCACTTCCATCTAATAGCTGTTTCGCGAACATACACTGTGTCGCTCTCAACCATATCGAGAAGTTTTTTGTAGCGCTCACGATGCTCTGCCTCTACTTTGCCAATTTGATTAAAGAGAACAGCTATTTCAGAAAAGCCCTCCTCTTTTGCCATCTTGGCAAAATCAGGATACATGGTTGTTGTTTCGTAATCTTCACCATCCATGGCAGCTTTTAAATTTGCTTTTGTATCGCCAAGTCCACCTAAGTGTTTAAATTCATCTTTAGCATGTTGCATCTCATTCATCGCTGTCTCTTCAAAAAGGTCTGCAATGTAATGATAGCCTTCTTTGCGAGCCTGTTTGGCAAAGTAAGTGTATTTGTTTCTGGCCTGAGATTCACCTGCAAACGCGGCTAAAAGATTTTTTTCGGTTTGTGATCCTTTTAATTCTGCCATATTTTTCTCCTTGCTGATACAACAAGGGCGGCTCGATGCCGCCCCTATTTATTATCTAATTTTTACCTTCCATCATCTCTACTTAACCCCATGCATCATTTTCTTGATAAATGGCTTCATGATGAAAAGAACTATTGAAGCTCCAACAGCCATCATCACTGGGATCGAGAAGAAGAATGAGTGATCCATGCTATCGTATTGACCACCAAACAGGCCTGAACACCAGTTGGCGACAACATTTGATAAGAACCAGGTTCCCATAAGAAGTGAGAGGAACTTTGCTGGTGCTAACTTGGAAACTAAAGAAAGACCAATAGGTGACAAGCACAACTCACCTAGGGTCAAGAAGAAGTAGCAACCCAACAACCATAAAACATTTACGGGTCCTGATGTTTTATAAACATAAGCTGCAAAAGCCATGAGTACAAAACCGAATGCTAAAAGCATAAGTCCCCAGATAAACTTTGCAGGGGTTGAAGGATCTCTATCTTTGTTGCCAAGATGAATCCACATGCTTGACATAATTGGTGCCAAGATAACGATGAATAATGGATTCACGGATTGAAACCAACTTGTTGGGAATTCCCAGTTAAGAAATGGGATGAATCGATCAGTTTCACGTTCGGCAAATAATGTAAGAGAAGTACCTGCCTGCTCAAAAGACACCCAAAAGAAGATCACAAAGAAAGCCATGAGAAAAATCACGAAAATACGTTGCCATTCTTCTTTAGTGAGTGGTTTTTCGTTATCTGCTTTATGAGCAGGGTCTTTTCGCATTGGTTTTTTACCAATATCTCCTAGGTATTTATTTTGAAAGATCATAAAAATCAGAAGACCAATGACCATTCCAATACCAGCAGCGCCAAAACCATAATGCCAACCTACTTTTTCGCCCAATGTACCGCAAACAAAGGGAGAGAAAAAAGCACCAAGATTTACACCCATATAAAATATGGTGTAACCACCATCACGCCTTGGATCATTTGTTTCATAAAGCTGCCCAACCATTGCAGAAGCATTTGGTTTAAAGAAACCATTTCCGATGATTAATAAAACAAGGCCGGCATAGAAGAAAGTAAGTTGTTCAAAAGCGAGAGTAAAGTGGCCCAGAGCCATAATAAGAGCTCCTAATATAATAGTAAATCTTTGCCCCAAATAGCGATCTGCTAAATAACCACCAAAAACAGGACCTAAGTAAACAAGACCTGTGTACCAACCATAAACCGAGCCTGCTTCTTCAGTTGAGAACATGAGATACTTAATCATGTACAAAACTAAAATAGCACGCATACCATAATAACTAAACCTCTCCCACATTTCGACTGTGAATAAGAGATAAATTCCCTTTGGGTGTTTGAGTTTTGTGTTCATTGTTTGATTACCTCCTTAGCAATAACAATTTTAGAATTAACAATATTCTGGATTCTGTCTTACAAAAGCAAAGAGGCGTTTTAGAATGTATTTTTTTCTTTGTAAATCAGAAAGATAAGTTTTTTACTAATACTTTTAGATACTCAGCATACAAAGCCGTCATTTAAACCGCACTGTGGAAAACAATTGAATTCTTATTGTTTATTAGTGCGTTAGAAATTGGTGGGGTACGTTTTCTTCAGAAAACTGTCCATATTTGTGGACAGACAAACCAAAAAGTGACGGTCACTTTTTGGTTTTGCGCGCTCGGTCGGAACTGTGCGCCCTTGCCAGGATTCGAACCTGGGACTCACGGCTTAGGAAGCCGTCACTCTATCCACTGAGTTACAAGGGCATAAAATTTGGCTTCAGCCAAATTTTCCTCTATTTTCCCATGCCATTTTCTCATTCTCATCCTAATAATGCACCAACGACACCACATTCTTTCCGCTAAGTTTCTCACGACCTTTTAAGAAATCGAGCTCGATGAGAAAGAGGTATCCCACAACATCAGCACCCATTTTTTCTAAGAGCTTTGCACTCGCTTCAGCTGTGCCGCCTGTGGCTAATAGATCGTCAACAAAGAGAACCTTCTCGCCCTTTTCAATCGCATCTATGTGGATTTCGATTTTGTCTGTGCCGTACTCCAAAGTGTATTCTTCTGACAAAGTTTCTGCAGGAAGCTTGCCAGGCTTGCGAATAGGCACAAAACCTGCACCCAATTCAAGAGCAAGCGGGGTACCAAAAATAAAACCTCGCGATTCTGCTCCGACCACTTTTGTGATACCTTTGCCTTGAAAAGCCTCTTTCATCTGGCGAATGGATTCCTTAAACGCCACGGGGTCTTTGAGCAAAGTTGTGATGTCTTTGAATAAAATTCCCTCTTTTGGAAAATCAGGAATATCTCTTATTGTTTTTCCTAAATCCATTTTACCTCCCTTGCCGCGGCGTAGTTGGCCTAGGCCGACGAAGCCGGGTTACCATTTCTTATATTTTTTCTTTGGCAAAACCTTAACAGGGTTGATGGCAGTCACACCCTTATGAACCTCAAAATGCAAATGGGGCCCGGTTGAACGGCCTGTTTTTCCGACAGTTCCAATTTGTTGGCCCCTCTTTACAACCTTACCAGTCTTTGTTTTGATTCTATGACAATGGGCATAAGCCGTAAAATAATCATGCGCGTGTTTGATAACAATGAGGTTGCCATAGCCAGAAAATCTTTTAGTGTAGATGACTTTACCCTCAGCAGCAGCATAAATAGGTGTTCCTGTTTTTGCAGAGAGATCAACGCCATCGTGTGGACGCCCACGCCTCATGCCAAACGGACTTGTCATAACAAATTTCTTCACTGGCCATACAAAATGCACCGTGCCTTTGGAACGGTCCCTAGCAATCTTCTTGTCCTTAATAACTTTGGTGACCGTGAGGTAGTCTCGCCTATTCCTTCTATGGGGAATAAACAGCCTTCTCCCAACAGCAAGATCAGAATCAAAGAGATTATTGATTTGGGCCAAATCCTCAGAATTGATTTTATAAACTTCTGCGATTTGAGCCAGCGTGTCTCCAGGTCCTACAAAGTAATAAATTCCTTTTTTTGTAGTAATGGGATCTCTTTCGGAATTGAGAACAATAGGCGTATTTTCAACAGAAGCTACCTTTGTTGAAGATGTTGAAGCCTTTTTATGTGAACTCGTTCCCCCACCAGAAAAAATAGAGGTAAACTGAGAACATTGCGTGAAAAATAATGCGATAGATATTATTATTACAAATTTTCTAACCATAAATAGTTTCTTTCTCCATCTAGCATCCTGTTCTTCGTTTCTTCATATCCTCTGCCCACTATTCACGATCTACGATACCCATACTTCCCAACCATCCTTACAAAACAGCATTCACCTAAATCTTCTGTCTGATATTGATTCCCTTGTTTTGTAATGCGCAAAAGGTGCTGTTCTCCCTTTTTGCTGCACGGCATAACCAATATGCCATTGGGAGCCAATTGATTCACGAGATTTTTCGGTATTTCTGGTGAAACGCAAGATATCAAAATACGGTCAAAGGGAGCTGCTTCTTTCCATCCTAAAGAACCATCACCCACCCTCATCACAATGTTCTTCAGACTATACTCCTTAAAACGTTGACGAGCCATCATGGCAAGAGATTTAAACCTCTCAATAGTATGAACCTTCTTGCACATCTGTGCTAAAATAACTGTTTGATAACCACATCCCGTTCCGATTTCTAAAACCTTTTCTGAACCTGTGAGCAAGAGAGACTGTGACATTAAGGCTACAATATAAGGTTGTGAAATCGTTTGCCCTTCGCCAATACTTAAAGGAGCATCTGTGTAAGCTTGATTAACAAGCGCCTCATCAACAAAATCATGCCGACGAACGCAACTCATGGTTTTGAGAACGTTCTCAGCAGAAATTCCTCTCCTAATAATTTGCTCATGAATCATACGCTTTCTAGCCACAGAAAATATGTCGTCTTTCTTTTTTATCATTTTGTTATTTTTTTTTCAGCCAATTTTGAATCGTCTTAATATATTGATGACTTGTCATGTCCACCTGGATAGGTGAAACAGAAATTTTATTTGCCATAATAGCATTACAGTCAGAGCCTTTAATATCTAAAAACTTATATTGATCTCCACCGATCCAATAATAATCTCCTCCTCTTGGATCTTTTTGTTTTGAAAACTTTCCTCCATAATTACGTTGGCCAACCTTTGTAACTTCGAATTGACTCAATTTTGCCTTTTCGGGAAGATTGACATTGAGAACCATACCCTTTGGCAAAGGGTGCTTCTTTAAAATGCGAAGTAATTTAACACTAAATTTAGCTGCTACAGAAAAATCAACCTTTTCAATCCCTAATTGCGAAATAGCGACTGAAGGCACTCCCATGATTCCCCCTTCGACAGCAGCCGAAACAGTACCTGAATAATGCACATCTTCTCCGAGATTTCCACCTCGATTGATTCCCGAAAAAATAAAATCAGGTTTCTCTTTAAGAATGACCCAAACACCGACAAAAACAGCATCAATGGGAGTCCCATCAACAGAAAATACGTCTGTACTGATTTTTTTTATTCTGAGTGGTCTATGGAGAGTAATGGAATGTGATGTAGAAGACTGTTCTGTGCCAGGCGCCACAACAGTGACCTTAACACCTTTTACTTTTTTGAGGGCCTGAGCAAGAGCCTTAATACCTTTAGCATTCACCCCGTCATCATTTGTAACTAGAATCTTTATCATTATAAAAAAATCATTATCAAAACAATGATTACAATTAGCACAACTAACGCACCAAAACCAAAGAGAATAAGTTCTGACAGATCCATCTTGCTTGCTTTTTTCTTAAGCTCTGCAGAGAAAGCGCCCTTATTATCTGCCATGTCTTCTTTTATTTGTTTTGCCTTAGACGCAACAGCTTCTTTAGCTTGACCTTCTTTTTTATCTCCCTCTTTTGCTTGCTCATCTAAAGCAGCCTGACCCTTCTCCATTGCTTCAATAGCTTTACTGCCTTGGTCTTCTGGTTTTTCGTCTTCACCCTTGCCTTCTTTGGTGAGAGCGACTGAAGATTTTGCAGCCTCAGAAACACCTTCTTTTACTGGCGCCTCTTCTTTTACACTTGGTTTTGGTTTTTGTTTTTCTTGTTTTTTGTCTTCTGTAATTGATTTTGTAATAGCGTCAATATTAAATTCCTGCGGATTTTTAAACAAAGTTTTAATTGTCCCAAAAACTATTTCATCGCCATCTTTAATAGACTTTTCTTCAATTTTTTCTCCATTAACATAGGTGCCATTTTTACTTCCGTTATCAATAACAACAAACTGGCCCCATTTCACAGTAATAACCGCGTGTTTACGACTGATCACATTAGAATCAATGCTTAAATCACAGGTTTCTTCTCTGCCAATAACGAGTTCATCATCTCCTTCATCTAAAACAGCTTTTTTGTCAGAAAATTCTTCGCTAACAACAACAATACTAGGGAGCTTGTCTTGATCAAGGGCCCCCAGCACCTTTTTTATCATTTTAATTTCGATAATATCAGGATCTGTCACATCTGGTTGCACTTTTTTATCAAGAGGATTTGACGAACTTTCATGTGTGAGTTCAATCTCAAATTCTTCGATGCGTAATTTATCACCTGCCTTGATCGGCACCTTTTTGTGCTCAAGAATCCGCCTGTGGTTGATAACAGTTCCATTTCCACTGCCTAGGTCTTCGACCTCTACGAGGTCTTTATTGACTGTTACTTTGGCATGACGACGAGAAACACGCGTAGATTCAAGCATCACATCACAGTTTTGTTGCCTGCCAATGAGAATCGCATGCTGCACAAACTTATAACGCTGCTTTTTTCCCGTCTCCCTATTTGTAACGATAATATTTAACATACTTCAATCAATTATCCCCGACTTTTGACTTTCGACCTTAGACCTTAGACCAACTATTTCTTACATCCCCCTAAAGACCCTACCAAATCTGAAGCTGTCTTGACATCGACAGCCATACCTTTAGGTTTTGCCTTAACAAACTTACAAAGAGCTTTTGCTGCCTCACTTCTTTTTCCCATTAATTGATAAACCATACCTAACGAATAATAAGCACGATGAAACTGTGCATTAATACCAATTGTTTTCTCATACCATTTTACTGCACTGTTATAATCTTTCATCTGCTGATAATTATAACCTAGGTTATAGGTTGCTTCTGGATAAACTGGTTTTAATTTATAAGCTGATAAAAAGCCACGATTAGATTCTTTAAAAAACTGTATGGCTTGAGAACTCTTTCCTTGTTCCACTAAACTTGATGCTTTTTTATAATACGCATAACCCACATTAAAATAAGCCAACTCATTTGTCGGATCGCGCCTAATAACGGTATTAAACTCATTGATAGCCATGGTTATGTTATCGTCTTTTAGGTAATTAAGGCCCAGTTTTAGGTGAGATTCTGGAGAATCGGGATTAGTGGCCAAAGCTTGGTTTAGAGCTTGTTGTGCTTTAAGCGTCTGGCCAGTACGTGTGTAAAGTTGCGCCAATTTATTCCAAGCCTCACTCAGTTTAGGATCTATCTCTAAAGCAAGCTTGTAGCGAAGAATCGCGTTTTCGAAGCTTCCTAGCTCTTGATAAACATTGGCCAACCTATAATGAGCGTAGGGATGATCGCTATTGATTTCGGTGGCATTTCTAAAATAGTTTCTTGCGCTCTCAAGATGCTCTCTGTTTTTGCCTCGTTTGTATAGCTCAATGTACACTAACCCTGAATTATAATGAGCATCTGAATATTTTCTATTATACTTAAGAGCTAATTTAAAATATTTTAAAGCTTCCTTGTAGTTATCTTGCGTAAGATAAACTGTTCCTAATGAATTATAAGGAGTGGCATACTTTTTATCTAGGCTAATAGCTCTCCTTAAGCATCTTGCCGCATCATTCAAACGGCCTTTATGCTTGTAAGCCAACCCCAAATTGCTCCACCCTTCTACATATTTAGTATTCAATTCAGTAGCTAGTTTAAACTCAAAAATAGCGCGATCAACATCTCCCTCTTGAAACAAAGCTGTCACACCTTTATTATTATGCATAACCGCACGTTCAGAAGGTTTTTTTCCCTTTTTAGCTTGGACAGGGCTTACAATTAAAATGACGATAATGAGCACTGTAATGTACTTTAATATTTTCATAAATTCACTACTCAAAAGTAGACCTTTGAACATTAGAAACAAATGGGATTATTAATCCCTATATTATTTATCGGCTTATTCTTCCCGAGAGTTACCCGGTAGATAGTCTGCAAAACACCATCTTCGGGCACGGCCTTTAATCCGGAAGCAGCGTGTTGGTTAGCTCGAGAATAATTTTTTACCACATAAGCCGCTAGCGCCTGCACTGCAAAACTCTGGTTTTCGATGTATCTATGTGATATCTTGTACTTAATTGGCATTTTATTGTATCTGTATTTGGCGTAACTCAAAGTCTTCTGTCCATTCGTCCAGTGTTGCGAGTAATCATTGCCATTCAATTTTTGAATCAAAGCTATCATAAAATGAACTCGTGCTAAAGCGAGTGCTGCGTCATCATATTTATGGTAATTTTCTTTCAAGCCCTTTTCAAACCAAAGGGCAGCTAACTCCAAATCTGATTTATTATAGCTATCTGCTAATGGCAATCCTTTGCTATAAAAACGAAAAGCCTTCATGGTTGGTGCTGTGTATGATGGTGATTTAAGCACTTTATGTTTTGTGAGTTTTTTAAAAGCAAGAACAACATTGATTTTCATGAGATCAAAAAAAGAATCATCAACATCAGTGCTATACTCTACAGCAGGGGCTAAAAATTTATTTTTTGATTTATCATAAACATTGATCATCACACGAACAGTTTTAGCAAAAGAATGCTGATAGTTGCCAAAAACCACATAGTTAGCGTTAAGCTTTTCGGCCACTTGTTTAACAGCCTCTTTATCAATCAACTTTTCTTTTGAAATGCCAAGTTTTGAAATAGTAGCAAAACTTAAATAAGGATGAATAATGTGAGGATTTGCAGGAGAAAAAATCTCGTAGATAAGAAAAGGTACTCCGTAATAGATGATATCATCAGGATTACCCACATGATTGTCAAAAAAAGGCATAATGGCGATTTTACCTTTTCTAGATTGGGTTTGTTGGCCAAGATACGATAAGAAACTGCTATCCATAGCAGCTAAACTGGGTTTTGATTGACACTTATTTGCCAAAATAGTTTGAGGGTATAAAAGAAGAAAAAAGACGGAAAAAGCTATTATTTTCATGACATGATGACGCACTATTTTGTATTAACTATTTGTCGGCTTGCTGGTCAATCACAATTTAGAAAAAGTCTTTGTGATTTCTCATAGTTAGATTATTACAAAAACATGGCTAACCACTTTCCAAAACTAATCGTTTTGTCAGGCCCCGAAGAAGGAAAAGAATTCGAGCTCACTGGCCAAGAAACCTTTCTTATTGGTCGTTCTGACGATAATAATATCATCTTAGATGACACATCTTTATCTCGACACCATGTCACCCTACAGTATCAAAACGATGCTTGGACAATCCGAGATGAAGGATCTAGAAATGGCACGTTTCTTAATGAGGCAAAACTAGACCCTGCCATCACAACACCACTTAACAACCTCGATTTAATAAGAATTGGAATCTATGAGTTACGATTCGCCACTCAAGAATTCACCGAAGACGACATCAAAGACCTTCCCCCCATTGATAAACAGACTCTATTTTCTGACCCCTCCGAAACAGACATCGCTTCAAAAGTAGACACAAAGGAACCAACTGGAGAATTTTCTGACGAGCTTAGCAAAGAATTAGAACAGCCAATGGAAACCGACCATGAGGAGCTCAATAAAGACAATAAACAAATAACGCCTGAAGACTCGCACTATACAAAACAAAAAACAGGTAAGAGTTTAATGATTTTTACAATCATAGCTTTGTTCTTTTGTATACTAGGACTAATTATCTTTTTCACTTATGAGCATTTGAATAGCGCCAAAGATGAAGAAATCGACACATTTAGCGATGAAGCTATCACAGAAGAAATAGAGAAGACAGAAGAGACCCCAGACCCAAAAAAAGAAGAAGAATCAAAAACCGAGGTCACACCTCCTACAGAAGAAGCCGCAACAACGGTTAAAACTGAAAAACCAGAACAAAAAGAAGACAAGCCCCCCATCAAAGAAGAAGTTACTGTCACACCGGTCTTTTTGGACAAAGAAAAAAGCGACAAAACACAACCCATGAGGGAGTTCACAGTTATTCTCGACATCAAGGCTGAGCCTTTACCTGCTACCATATATCTTCAAGATGAACGCCTTTGCATAACCCCCTGCAGACAAAACATTTCGGCAAAAGCCAACACAATTTATACGCTGTACGCAGACTATGATCTCCGCGAGCTTAATGACATTTATCGTAAGAAGGTTGAGTTTAAAGTAAAACCTAATACCGATGTTATCGAGATGGACATCAATGCAAAAATAGGAACCCTAAAGGTTTTACGACTGCCTCGCAGAATCGAATTTTATCTTGAAGGGTATTACGATTACGATAAACTCAAAGCCAATCCAGCAAAAATCAATGATGTTGTTTATGGCAAGCCTATTTACTTACCATATGGAAAATACTTTGTTGAACTAAGAGAAAAAACAAAAATCGCCGGTTCAGAAAGCACCATCACAGAAATTCGCTTTCAACGTGAATACCATATTACTGACGAAAATCGTTTAATAAAAATTAATGTCTCTGACCGTGATCTCCAGTTTTTTCCAGCCATCATCAAGTCTGTCCCTCCTAATGCTACCGTTTATTACGGAGGAGAAAAGGTAGGCACAACACCTTACAATGGAGCTCTCCCCTTAGGTGCCAATCAATTAAAAGTAAGCAAAGAAGGCTTTTTTGCCACAGTGATAGATATTGATATGCGCATGAACTCTGTTTTCGAAACAACAGTCCATCTTAAAACATCAAAAATGGGCGAACTCATCAATGACGCCAAAGAACAGATCCGTACTGAGCAATACAAGAATGTTGTCGACATCCTCATTAACGCTTTAAAGTATGGTGGTTCAGCTCGAGAAAAGGCAGAGGTATATTATCTATTAGGAAATGTGTATAACACACAAAAAAAATTCGACCAGGCTATACCCTATTTAAAGAGAGCTAAAGAAAATAAAGATTTTTACCAAAAGGCTTCATTAGCTCTCGTGAGATCACATCATGGATTAAAACAAGACGTTTCTGCTTTAAAACTCGTAGTTGAAATCCTTGCCAACATAGATGCAAAAACACCAGCCGCCATCCGAAACGAAGCAAATTCAGTGTTTAAGCTTATTTCACCTGTTAAGTCAGTAGTGTATATCTTTACTGAACCTGCAGGAGCACGTGTTTTTATCAATGACAAAATCTTAGAACAAGAAACACCCGTCATCCTTTCAGATTTAGGTTTGGCAAACTACCGCATTCAAATCGAAAAAACTGGTTATAAAACTTACAAAACAAAACAAAATGTTAAGATTGGTGAATTTGTATTGATAAAAGCAAAATTAGAGCCCGAAAAGCTATAGCCCCAGACTTTGTCGCACTCCAGAATCACGTTTCTTTTTCTTGGAATATCTCTTGAGAGTCCCATTCTTCTTATCTTTAAGATACATTGTCATTTCAAACGGCTGGAGCATGAGATCCCCATTAAAGTCGTAAGGCTTTTGCTTCTTTTTTTTGGCTAAAGGATAACCAAAGATTTTATGCGTGTTATACAGGGAATTTTCATACCTATTCAGATAACCATCATCATCAATATCAAAGTGCTTCATTGTCCTGCCTTTGGCTTTGAGAAGTGTAGAATATTTGCCAACATATTTTTTTTCTTTGGCAAAAGAAACACCCGAAACAAAACAGGAAAGGATAAAAAATGAAACGATGATGAGTAATAGGTTTTTCTGAAACTTATTCATGTTTAACCTTTCCCTATTACATTCATTACCCGAAGATCAAATATTTGCATCCTAAGCTTTACTATTAGGCACTGGCACATAGTTATGTTTTTTGGCACTGGGGCTGTCAGCACAGGCTGACTGGGGGCCCGTGCGAAAAAATATAGCTATGTGGCAGTGCCCTCCCCCCCCCCATATTTTTCTCGACATTTCAGCCCCTCTTTCTTAGTCTCCCTCCATTAAAATTCCTATTGAGGAGAACTCTTTATGAGAAAATTATCGTTATTCATCATCATGGCTTCATTTATCGTTACTCATCTTGCTTTTGCCCAAACAGCTCCAGCTCCAGTCCCAACACCAGTAGAAAAAACAGGCATGAAGCTCATTGATTCAACTCGTAATATAGAGTTTTCTACACCCAATAAGTTTTGGGAAATTAATACTAGTAAATTTTCTATCAGTCTCAACCACAACACTCACTTTGATGCTCATGTCACCATGAAAAAAAGTTGGTACAGCGATTCAACAGCCAAAGAAGCCTACGATAAACGAAAAGCTAGTCTTAAATCTTATTTGCCAGGAGCTATTTTTGTTAAAGAAAATGAGGCTGTGACTTTGTCTGGGAATATTTCTGCTGTATCAACAACCTACAAAAATCCCAGTGATCTGAAGATTATACGAGAAATTTTCTTTATCCATAAAGGGATGACCTATGAACTGATCTTTCAGGCCAAAGAAGAGAATTTTCCAAAAATAAAAGAAGATTTTAAGTATATTTTACAGAATCTGAAACTGACGCCCTAATCTAGCTACTAGCTACAAACTACTAGCTACAGTTTTCTTTATTTCTTCCTAATTCTTGCAGGCCCTACCCATTCATCCCAACTACTGGCATAACCATCATAATGAATGTAATATTTACCGTTACTGATTTTCAGAATATCTGCAGACCACCATTTGTTTTTCCATTTAACGCGGACCTTTTCTCCGACTGAAAATGATTTTGTTCTGATTCTATCTAAACCAACCCACTCATCCCAATTATTTCCCCATCCCTTATAATGAATGTAGTACTTTCCATCTTTTACCTGTTTAATTGTAGAAGGATACCATTTACCCTTCCACTGAACCTGAACAGTGTCCCCAACACTCAAAGATGATGCATAAGCAGGAAGCGCTATAGCAACAGTAATAAAAAGAATGATTACTAAAATTAGATTTCTGATCTTCATGTATACCTCTCTTTTAAAGTCTAATGTCAAAAGTCAAAGGTCGAATGTCGCACAACTCAAATACAACAAACGAAAAATGATAACGACTGAAATTTGGGAATTTTGTCAAATGATAATATCTCTTCGACTCACGCCTGTCCTGAGCGAAGTCGAAGGAACCCACGACCCCACGACCCACAATCCACTGTCCACGATCCACTACACAGGCATATTCATATGATATGAATCTGTCATTTCACGTTGCAACAGGATCTTCCACTCATAATCAGCTCTTTGCTGAATATGTGCGATCTCTTCATCTGAGAGATGTTTAAATCGTCCTTGAGCTTTTAAATAGTCGCTCACGGAAACTTTCTTTGGATGAACGTTAATATGATAACGTTCCCCATTAAAAATCTCGTAAATCGGAAAAATATTTGCATGGGTAGCAAGCCTTGCCACTTCGATGCTTTTCTCAGAAGAAATTTTCCACCCTGGAGGACAAGGCGAAAGAACGTGGAGAAATTTTGTGCCTTTGATGCTCGCTGCTTTTTTGACTTTTTCGGTCAGGTCTTGAGGCCAGGCCACATTAGCTGTAGCACAATAAGGAGATTTATGGGCCGCTAATATTTGCATCATGTTTTTCTTAGGACCAATCTTAGGATGTGTCTCTGGTGTTGTGGTTGTCCAAGCCATTTCTGGAGTAGCCGAAGAACGCTGAATGCCCGTATTCATATAAGCTTCGTTATCGTAACAAACATAAATAATATCTTCGTTTCTTTCTGCTGCACCAGATAAACTTTGCAATCCAATATCAAACGTTCCACCATCACCTGCAAAAGCTAAAACTTGTGTATCTGTCTTTCCTTGAACATCTAAAGCTGCGCGTATTCCAGAAGCTGCTGCACCAGAAGTTTCGAAAGCTGTGTGCAAAATAGGAGCCTTGAGAGCACTGTAAGGAAATTGACCTGCAATGATCGTCCAACAACAAGCAGGGATAACTACAATTGTATTTGAACCTAAAGCATTAAGACAATGCCGCATCACAACTGTAGCACCGCATCCCTGACAAGCGAGATGTCCTTGCATTAATAGTTCTTCTTTAAATCGCTCATTCATGGTTTTAAACCTTTCCAAACAGCTAAAGATTTTGGTTCTTCACTTTGATAAGCTTCGACAACGATTTCTTCTACAAGATCTGGTGTGATGTCGCGACCGCCTAAACCAGCCACGTAGCCATAAACAAGAGGCGCTTTGCGATCATTTGATATGGCGCCACGAATTTCGTCTGCAAATATGCCGCCCTTTCCAAAACTCATGTTGCGATCAATCACCACTGCTTTTTGTTTTCCGGACAGAGCCTCTCTCACATCCTCAGAGGGAAAAGGTCTAAACAAGCGAATCTTCATCAGCCCAACCTTCATTCCCTTTTTTCGTAATTTGTTAAGCACCAACCTAGCAGGACTTGTTGTTGAGCTGCTTGTAATCAAAACAATGTCGGCATCTTCACACATGATTGTTTCGATGCTGCTGTAAGAACGCCCGAAAGTTTCTTTGAACGAAGCACCCACTTCTTTGACTAATGTTTTACCATATTCATGAGCCTGCTCTAGCTTATACCTCATTTCCAAATAAACATCGGGCATAACTAAGGCGTTAAAGGCCCTTGGATTTTTGGGATCTAATATATGTTCTCGTTTATGTGCAGGCAACCAAGCATCAACGGTTTTTTGATCTGGAATTTCTACCGGCTCATAAGTGTGACTTAAGAAAAAAGCATCGTAACAAACCATGACCGGCAATAAAGTTTTTTCGGCAATTGTGTAAGCCTGTAAAACAGTATCGAGAACTTCTTGATTGTCTTCGACATAGAGTTGCATCCAACCTGTATCACGCTGTGACAAAGAATCGCCTTGATCTGCCCAAATATTCCAACCAGGTGCCATCGCACGATTCACATTAACCATCACAAGAGGCAACCTAGCACCAGACGCCCAATGCAAGAGTTCGTGCATCAACGCAAGACCATTGGCCGAAGTAGCGGTGAAAGCTCTTACACCTGTGGTCGAAGCAGCAATACATGAGGCCATAGCAGAGTGCTCTGATTCTACTTTTAAGAATTTTGCCTTAAGCTCACCTGAACCACACATCTCGGACAGTTCTTCTACAATCTGCGTTTGAGGAGTGATTGGGTATGCGGCAATCATTTGAACACGAGCGAGCTTAACAGCCCAACTAGCAGCATGATTCCCCATCAGAACCTTTTTCATTGTTCATCCTCCATCATCATAGCTGAGCGTGGACATTCGTGAACACAAACACCACAACCCTTACAATAATCAAAATCAATATCGTATCCCCAAGTTTTTTCACCCTTCTGTTGAATGGCAATATCAGGGCAATAAGTATAACAATTATCACACATAGTGCAGACACCACAGTGAAAGCACCTCATCGAATCTTTTTTTGCAGCTTGCTCAGAAAGACCTTGGTGAACTTCAATAAAATTACTCGCCCGTTCCGAAATCTCGAGTTTGGCCTGCTTAGAACGTTCATTTTTTTCAAAATAGTTTATGTTGATGTCATCAAAAGAAACAACTGTTTTGCAGCCTCGGTTTTTAGCATGAGCGTTTCCTGTTTCGAGATAAGACGAAACCGAAACAGCGCCCTCATTACCGATGATAACACGATCCTTAATGGACTTAACCTCTTTGCCCAATAAATAACTATCAATAGCCAAAGCAGCGGCCTTTCCAGAACCTATAGCAACAGCAACATTATGATTGTCTAACGCAACATCTCCACCTGCAAAAACACCTGGATGATTAGAAAGTCCAAATTCATCAATAATAATTTGTCCCCACTTTACCTGAACTTCTTTTGGTAAAAATGAAACATCTGAATTTTCGCCAATGGCAGTTAAAATACTTGTCGCTTGAATAATGTATTCGCTACCTGGGACAGATACTGGTCTTCGTCTTCCTGATTCATCTGGTTCACCAAGTTTGGTCCTGCGCATTTCGATGCCAACAACTTTTCCGCCATCTTCGATCACGCGCACGGGCTGAGAAAGCATGTCAAAAACAACACCTTCTTTTCCTGCTTCTTCGACTTCTTCTGGAAATGCCGGCATTTCATTTTGAGAACGATGATAACAAATAGTCACCCGGCTCCCTAATCTTAAGGCTGAACGAGCCGCGTCTACAGCTGTATTTCCTCCGCCAACAACCACTGTCCTTGGTCCTAACTGCACATCGTCTTTTCTGGTCACTTTGCGAAGAAATTCGAGCCCTGCAAACACACCCTTGGCATCGATGTTTTCGATATCGAGCTTTCTGCTTGCCTGAACACCTGTGGCAACAAAAATCGAATCAAACTTTTCTAAATCTTTCCATGTAATGTCTTTTCCCACCTGAGTCTTGCATTTAATTTCGACACCAAGAGAAGTCACATCAGCTATTTCGTCATCTAACACTTCATTTGGAAGACGGTATTCAGGGATGCCAAATCTTAAAATCCCTCCTGGTTTTTCTAAAGATTCATAGACAACTACAGAGTGACCTAAACGAGCTAGATGATAAGCCGCAGTCAAACCAGCAGGGCCAGCACCTATCACAGCGACTTTTTTTCCTGAGGCATCACGGAGTTTTTCGATCTTATGTTTTTTTGGAGCCTGGTCACCAATAAAACGCTCGAGGATATTTATGGCTACAGCGCGATCATGCTGGCCTCGGTTACACGCTGTTTCGCAGGGATGGTAACAAACCCTTCCACAAACTCTTGGAAAAGGATTTTCTTCTTTGATGAGTTGCCAAGCTTTTGTGTATTCTTCTTTTTCGACTAAATTTAGAAAGCCTTCTATGTCATTTCCTGCAGGACATCCTTGGTTACAAGGAGGTGTCTTATCACAGTAAAGTGGTCGAATATATCGCCAAGCACCTGTGCGATTCCACAACATGCTGGCTTCTGACATGACTATCTCGGGCATCTGATCTTGTGTTTTATAAACAATGGGCTTTTCAGCGGTCATAATTATCACTCCACTAAATTAGAAAACCGTGCTCTCAAAGGCATCTTTGGCTGCCTGAGCATTCTCCTCTGCTTTAATAGGAACCTCTTCCATAATAGCCTTCACAACTGAATCTATTTTTACAAGTTGAGTCGCTTTTGCAAAGGCTCCTAAAATAGCTGTGTTGACAATGGGAGAACTGCGCGATCCTAATTTATATTTAATAGCCAAACCTTTGGCATCTACGCAGGCTACCTTGTAATCTTTTAGACTTGGAAAATCTTGAGGTGCCTTTGGTGAGTTTACAATAATCCAGCCACCTTTTTGTAGTCCGGCCGTCACATCAATAGCTTCAATAAGTGTGTGGTCCAAAACAATGATGAGGCCTGGTGTATAAATATTATTTCGTAAAAGAATTTTGTCTTCATCAATACGTAAAAAAGCCTCTACAGGAGCTCCACGCCTCTCTACACCGAACTTAGGAAAAGCCTGTACATACTTATCTTCAGCAAAAACAGCACAAGCCAATATTTTTGATGCAATCACCGAACCCTGACCACCTCGTCCATGAAATCGGATTTCAATCATATTTTCGTGAATCGTGGATTGTGAATCGTATGTCGTCAAACACTACGAACCACGAACAACGATCCCTGAACACTTAAGATTCTTCTGGCAATAAAACCGCTAATGCTTTTGCTTGTACTGGCCCTACACCTCTGAGCACATGGGGAACTCGTGAATAAAAATACAAAGAATCCCCTGGTCGCATTGTGAAACGCTTTTTATCTGTAATATATTCGATCTCTCCTTGAACACAGTAAATAAATTCTTCGCCACCATGTGAAAGGGGTTCTAATTTTTCATCTGTCTCAGCATCAAACTCAACCATAAAAGGTTCCATTTTTTTGCCTTTGAGACGATAAGATAAAGCTTGATAGCGATACGTGAGACGAGCGGAATCAGTTTCGCGACTTTTGGGAACATTGAGTCGTTCGCTAACTCTCGTTAGTTCAATATCATCGGCAATCTCTTTTTTAGTAAAAAAATGATCTATTCCCACACCAAGAATATTTGAAATATTGAGGAGCGTAGAAACCGTTGGGGCCACGACATTGTCTTCGATTTGAGACAAAAGCACAGGAGTGATTTTAATTTGTTGCGCCAAGTCTTCGAGCTGTATTTGTTTTTCTTCTCGCAATGTTCGTATTTTAATTCCAATCCCTAGTTTTTCTAACTCATTATGGATATCAGTTGTGGATGACATGCCTACCTCTTTTTTTTGAAATTTTTATTTATTAATACAGTCTTTTTTCGCCTTTGCACTGTATCGCGTTTACTGTGAAAGGCAAGAAAAAACCCCTTAACGCACTCAGGGCGCGGCTTTCTTTAATTCAAGGGTATAAGAAATTGATTTACGACTAGAAAACCCTGTTTGGATATCAATATAATACGTCCCCTCACTCGCTATAGTGAAAGGCTTGGTTTTCTTCCCTTGACCTGCACCTGTCATCTCATTGACCAAGCGCTGTTTGTATTCATCAAAAACAAGAATCTTAAAATAAGTATTAGTTTCTTCATTAGGTATAATTCCTATAGTATAAGACTCCCCTTCCTTAGCTGTGAAAGCAAAAAGATCTCTTTTATCTCCACCACCAATGAAATTGGCCTCATACCGTTTAGGTTCTATTTTAAGAGCTGTTTTTACCGTATTGCCCGCATCCTTTTCTGTGCCCAAATCTCCCTTACTGTTTTTTGTGAGAATAAACGTCACATGATCTTTGTTCATAGCTGCATAAGTGCTTCCTACTAATAAATAGTAAGTTCCTTTTTCTGAAGGCATGAAAGAATAACTCACTGTTTTGTGTGTGGCTCCGATAATGTTTTCGGAACGGATTTTATTTCTGGCACTGCCATGCAATTGAAACCCAGCATAAGGATTATCGTTTTCTTTGACTTCTGCATCTCTTATGCGAACACCTTTTTCTAAAGTTTTGAGCGAGATGTTTAATTCTTCGCCTGGTTCGAGAGTAAAAACAAAGTAATCAAACTCTCTCATCTTTTGATGATGATCTAGTTTGTGTTCAACATTAAACTCAATGGACTTGGCCGTCTCATAACTATCTCCACCTCTAATCGGCGCACCATAAGTTGTTTTCTTTTTGTCAACAAGCACCGCTTCTTGAGTTGCCTCCTGAAGGGCTTTTTGCAGTTCTGCGGCTCCTTTAGCATCAAAGTATTTGCCACCAGTGTAGTTTGAAATTTCTTGAAGCTGTTTTCGGGTATTCGCATCAACATTAAAACCTACTGTGTGTACTTTGACTTTAAAACCTTCTGCTTTAAGTTGTTTCAGAACAGCAATAGGATCTCCGCCACAGGTTTCTTCACCATCGCTAAGCAAGATGAGGACTTTTTCTGCTTCTCTGGAAAGATCAAAATCATTTTTTGATTGGAGGAGTGAATAGGCAATAGGGGTGTACCCTTTAGGGGTGAGACTTGAAATAGCTTGTTGAATCGTGGATAGAGGCGAAACTTTAAACGGCACAAGAAGCTCTGTATCTTTGCAACTTTCTTCCTTATTAGTTTGTGGTGCCCGATGTCCATAAACCCTGAGAGCCACTAAAGTTTCTGCAGGAATACTACCAAGAGCATTGATCAAGGCAGATCTGGCTGTGGCTATCTGAGTTTCACCGCCAGAAACTTTATTCATAGAACCTGAGAAATCTAAAATAAATTCAACATCAGTTTTGGCATGTGCATCAGTTTGAAAAAACAAGATCAGAAAAAAAGTCATAACAAAGATGACAGCCAACACATTTTTACTTTTTAAATAACGATTCATATATTCTCCCTAAAATGGACATTTTAAAACACGTAAAAGACACGTATGACGAACGTTTTTATGTGGCAACAAAAAATCCTAACCCAATAAAATCATTGAAAAACAAGAAGGGCTCACGCAAAAGTTAAAGTATTAGACTTTAGGAATAGAATATCTTAAAAGCACGAAATAGGAGAACAAATCATGAGTGAACAATCACGAAAATACGGATGGTATTTTGGAGCTTTTGCATCAATCATCTGGATACCTATCCTAGCTGTGTTTCTTATTCTAAATCAAAACACAATTGCTACTATTGCTGCTGTCATGTTTTTTGTTCTTGGAGTGAGTTATATTATCGAATACGCACCCTGGAAGTATCAAAATGAACCTTTTTGGAAGATCTACTTAGGTTTAGCACTCATAATCATCGTCGCTGCTGTCAGTCTCATCTATTTTTGGAACCCCGAAAAAATAGGCCTCCTGCAAAGACTGCAAACCACTGCCCTTCTTCTTCCTCTTTTTCTCCCCATATTTATTTTTAGAAAAAAGACGTGGAACCAGATGTACAAAAGAAAGCCTTAATCCTCTCCCCTCACCACCCTCAAAGTATACACAGATAACAAAAACCACGAAAAGCATATAATCATGAGAAAGATGTGGATGAAGGCAAATTGGTGGACAAGGGCGAGAAGGAAGATCGCTAAGATGTAGAAGTCGCGGCGACCGATAAATAAGAAGAAGCTATTCAGCTTATCCCAAAGAGTTCTGGGATTCTTTAATCTCTCGTGACACTTGACCTCTAAATCACTGAACTGACCAGAAGCTCTTCTTTGAGTAAGAATCGAAACCACAGCTGTTAATATAAGACAGAGGATAGAAACCATCCCCACAATCCCAACCCACGTGGAAGGATTTATGAAATAGAATCCAATGAACTCAAAAATAATGATCAACACTGTCGTAATGTAATCACAGTAAACATCCAAACTTTTTCCCAACTCACTAAATGTGAGATTGAATTTTGCCACCTCTCCATCAGAACCATCGAGAATGGAATTGAACTGAAAACAAGCAAAACCTAAAATATAATAACGAGGATCAAGAAGACAAAAAGCCCCCACGAGCGCCCAAAGAACGGCAATCAGAGAAATCATGTTTGGCGCTATCTTTTGATAAGCAAGAATCTTTGAGAGAGGAATCGAAATCCTTTTGTTAATATGTTTAGCAACTGGAGTTTGAGCATTTTGGCGAACGTTTTTTGCTAAAGTGCTCCGGTATTTTTTTAAATCTCCTTCTGAACAAACATCAATAAATTCTTCTGGAGCTAAATAAAGCCTGTTTAATTGTTCACCAGGCACCTGATCTTCTTGGTACTGGACTTGAATGCCAGTTAAACTGGGATCTGCTTGCACCTTTGACAAAATACGATCCACAACATCTTTGTCACCTGAAATCGAAAACTCCTTAACCCCATTGACTTTATATTGATAAAGAAGTGACTGCTTAAAGACCGTGTTTCCGAAAACACGTTTAAAAAGAATATCGTCTACATTTTGTGGTATATTAATATTCATCTTAGTTTCGATCTTCGATCCACCAGCCACTAACTACTAACTACTAACTACTAGCTACCAGCTACCAGCCACTATCCGCGACCCAACTCTGCAACCTGTCTTTTCACATCATCCCAGACCTTACGTTCGACCAGAAAATACGAGCTAAAGAGATAACAACACATAATTGTCAAAACACTGTTCCAAAAAAATCCAAAATATGAATTAATCGCAATGTAAAAAACACCAGCGATAATATAGTTTCTTGCACGAGGGATTTTCATGAGTATTGGTTTATCGTTTCCTACAAAAGGAACATGAGAAAGCTGGAAAAAACCTAAAATAACAAGATAAGGAATAATCAGCAAAGGTGAAAAATCAAATAAGGTTGTGTTAAAAAAAGCAACGAGCACGAGACAAGCTGAGTTTCGTGGAAAACCTATAAAATATCCTTTGTAGCTAATATTTTCTATGCGAGACCTTACTTCTCTCATCACCCCAACAAACAAGAATGAAAAAGCGCAAATCACGGCTACGATATAATTAGTTTCCCAAAGAGCTATATAAACAAAAAATGAAACAGCAATACTTGAACCAATAAAATCTGTGATACTGTCAAAGTGCTTTCCAAATTCATTGCTTGATTTTGTTAGCCTAGCCACAAGACCGTCGATGACATCAAGAACGAGAATGTTAAGCACTAATAAATAAGAAGCCAATTCAAACTTACCAGAAAAAGCTAAAATAACAGCGTAAAAGGATAAGAATAAATTGAGCGTTGTCACAACATCTTTTAATTTGAAATGTTTCATATGAATTTTATGTTCTCGGGGTTGCAGGGCCCTGGTTCCCAGGGTTCATTTCTGTTCCGACATCCTGACATCCTGACATCAATACATCGCGAACACCGCCCCCATATTCCCATTATCATCCACTTGCAAGCCCCCATCCCGAACCAAAAAAACCTTCTCATTTTGATAACTCCGACAGATGTTTCTCATTTTCGAAAAAAACCTTAAAATATTATGTGAACTTGTTGTTCGACATTATTCAATAAATACAACTAACTACCCAAGAAATCACCTGCAAAACCCCTTGGCATAAGACTTGCATTACTAATTAATGAAAGAAAAGAGGTGTCTTGTGAGAAAGAAAATTACGTTAACAGAAAACCTAGGTCATATTGCTACATCACATCAGGATAAACCTAAAACAAAAGTCATAAGAAAAAGCAGCAACGAAAAAGAAATCCACCCATCCATTCCCATGAATCTTTGTAACGAAATTGTGGATTCTCTCTTAGAACAACGCAATGTATTCCCATTACTCGTTCAGATCAAACACCTGCTACACTTTGATATCCCTCTCTCTGCGCGCCCTAGCATATTAAAAGAGCTCAATAAAATTCTCGGCGCTTTATTTTATCAATACCCATCTGATCAATCTTTGTTTAACCAAGCGCAAGAAACCATGACTCTTTTAAACGCGCAAATTGATAAAAAATCTCAAACCGATTCCCAAATGGAAGAGCTAGAATGGGATGAATTACAAAAAACCATCTATCTCTTAAGCGACTGGGAAGACCAAATTAAATACAACCAACCTGCCACTCAAAATGCAGAGATGGTTTCCAGCAAAGAATATTAATAACTCAAAAATCTATCCTTCATTCAATTTTCTGATATCATAGACAAAATCACCAAATATTTGACGAAAGTTTTCCACAGACAATAATGGACTTTTTTACAAAAAGTTTATATAATTCCCTGAATTTATTACTGACTTAATGAAATACACACTTGAGGGGGGTTCTGCTTTGTTTAAACGACTTTTTTCATACGGCTTAGTTATCATCGGTTTAGTCAGCTTTCTTTTTCTTAATCTGAACTGCTCTCAAAGTTCAGGGTATTCATATAAAAAAGCCAAGACCTCAAAAACCATGGCTTCTCGGCCAATCGATGAGTCTCCCACCAAGCAATGGCGTCCCATCAAAAGAAACAGCATTCCTGTCACAACAAACGCTCGAGTAAAAAAATGGGTCAAACTCTTTAACGGCAATCTCCGCCCAAGTTTTAAGAAATGGATCAAGAGACTCGGCTACTATGGCCCAACTATTAGCGCAGTGCTTAAAGAAGAAAAGGCCCCTCAAGATCTGATCTATCTAGCCATGATCGAAAGCGGTCTCAAAACATCCGCTTATTCACATGCTCATGCAGCAGGCCCTTGGCAGTTTATCTCATCTACAGGAAAGCTCTATGGTCTTGATAATGGTTTTTTTGTAGATGATCGTCGTGATGTTGTGGATTCCACACGAGCCGCGGCAAGACACCTCAAAGACCTACACAAAATTTACAAAGATTGGTATTTGGCCTTTGCAGCCTACAATGCAGGCTCTGGTAAAGTAAACAGGGCTATCCGTAGAGGCAAATCAAAGAACTATTGGAAATTAACCTCTTCACGTAGCCGCCTTTTCCGCCAAGAAACAAAGCAATACGTACCAAAAATCTTAGCAGCACTTCACATTGTAAAGAATTATAAAAAATATGGTTATTCCAATAAAAACTTTGCAAGCCCTGTACAATATGAACGCGTAACTGTTCCAGCTTCCACAGATTTTAAAGCTATTGCCAAAAGCGCCAGAACGAGCCCTAATACAATTGCTAATTTAAACCCCTCACTCGTTTTAGGAATCACACCCCCAGGAAAATCCAGTATCTACGTTCCCAAAGGAGCTGCTGACGAATTTAAAAGAAATTATGCCATGATTCCCTCTTCAAAGAGAATTTCTAGTTTAAGATACAAAACAGGTCGGAGGGAAACCATTGCTAGCATTGCAAAAAAATACGGTCTCTCAGCTACTAAATTAGCTCGTACCAATAAAATAAGAAGCACAAAGAAAAGACTTAAAACAGGAACGGTCATCAAAATACCTGCTAACAAAAAAACATTGATGACTATTGCCAAACTCTCAAGTTCATCTAAATCAAGAAAAAGAAACAAAACAATTTATTACCGCGTTCGGCCAGGAGACACGCTGTCTAGAATTGCCAAAAAGAATAAAACAACAGTGAGAAAGCTCGCTAAGTGGAATAAAATCAAAAAAACATCGCGACTAAAAATAGGCCAACGGGTTAAAATAGTTAAGTCTACAAGAGGATCATCAAAAGCCAGTGGTGGTTTCTTGGCAAGTTATTCACCAAAAAAAGGCAAAAAACTCTCTGGTGTAGGCCATATCATTATTCAAGATGCAAAGTCTGGTTCTCAATACAAGTCATCAACAAAAAATGTTATCGAACTCCCAACAATGACAGCATCAAGAAAAACCAACCCAGTAGAAGATGCGATTCAACCTGGCATTATTAAAACAATCAATGGCAACGTCATATCCACAAAGAAAAAACAAGCCGCTAAAACAAAGAAAACAAAGTATCACAAAGTTAAACCTGGTGAATCGCTCTATGCCATTGCTGCAAAATACAAACTTAAAGTGAGCCAACTTAAAGCTTATAACAAGTTAAGCTCAAACATGATCAAGCCAAACCAAAAATTGATCGTTTCCAAATACGCAAAAAAATCAGCACCCAAATCAGTGGCAAGAGCTCCAAAAAAGAGCACAGGAACAAAAAGCAATGGTGTCTACACAGTAAGGCCTGGCGACTCTCTTTATGCCATAGCACTTAGACACAAAGTTAAGGTTGCTCAGATTCAAGGTTGGAACGGTTTACAATCAAACACTATTAAGCCTGGGCAAAAATTAAAAATTCTTAAAGGCGTTAAACCAGGGCAAAAAGTTATCTATCACCGCATCAAAACTGGCGAAACACTGTGGTCTGTCTCAAGGCAATACCAAGTTAAAATCAGCGACATCATGGAATGGAATGAATTAGACAATGACAGGGTTAAGCCTAATCAAAAACTCAAAATCATCGCTCTCAATAAGAAAAGATCTACTCAAGCCACAATGTAACCTGTGACTTGTAACCTGTAACCTCCCCCTACTTCATCGCCCTCTTCATCTCCTTCTTCACGTCTCTTTCTTTAATAGTCTGTCTTTTATCGTAGACTTTTTTACCAGTGCCTAGAGCAAGTTCAACTTTGGCTTTGCCGTTCTTAAAATACATTTTAAGAGGAACAAGCGTCATGCCCTTGGCTTGTGTTTTGCCGATGAGCCATTTGATTTCTTGAGCGTGGAGAAGAAGTTTACGTCTGCGTTTGGGCACATGGTTAACATACCCACCCTTATCATAGGGTTCGATATTGGCTTGATAGAGATAGGCCTCATTTTGACGAATATCACCGTAGGCATCAGTGAGGTTGGCTTTTCCTAGGCGAAGTGATTTGACCTCAGAACCTGTGAGCACAAGACCGGCTTCTAATTTATCGTGGAGTTGATAATTGAAACGTGCTTTGCGGTTTTGGCAGATGATTTTAATGCCAGAGGAATCTTCTTTTGAGGTCTTTTTCTTCTTTTTCTTTTGAGCCATGACTTGTCGATCCTGTTCGCATATTTTGCCCTAACCTGTCAATTTAGCGTATTTAATGAAGTTCTGATTGAAGACCTGGTTGTAAAAGAGTAAAAACTGGCTATGAAAAAAATCACTTTATTCATATCTTCAGTGTTAGCTTTCTTATTAATTTTAAGCACAACCTCCATGGCTCAAATTAATCTCAACAGAGTTATCATCCAGCCAGGCGAAACACCGGGATGGGGAACTCCGTATGGTGATTATTCGGTGAGTATAAACTCCACGGTTTTTTTTGAAAACTATGATGCTATATATGTAAAACAACTCGGGCAAAAACTTCTGGCCAAAAAATACCAGAGCTTTGCAGGGTCTGGCGGGAGAGGCACGGTATATTATATGGAGTTTGCTCTCAATGCCGATATGAATAAGATTTTGAGTTTTGCCAAAAAAATGATTTGGGAAGGATCCAGCCCTTCTCAAGCTCATCCTGAAAAAATCTTTAACAAAGAAAATGTTCTCGTCATTGTTTCGTGTCGAAACAGTTCTTTTGCCAATCAAATAGAGAATCTGATTAGAAGATAGAATGCACAACTGTTGACTTTAAATGCGCAACCTGAATCATAGGTAACATTTTGAACCGGGAACATAGGTAACACAAA
>CAZSTS010000028.1:0-27995 GCA_964609965.1 uncultured Nitrospirales bacterium | reverse complement strand
AGACCCAGGGAAACCCCGGACCAGCGTAGCGCAGTCCGGGGAGGACGTCATTTTTCACAATGTTTTTGGTTAATTAAAAAAATCAGCGCTGCCGTATTCACGGATATGTTTGACGAGATCGTCTATTTCTTCGGCAGGGAACCCTGCCATTTTTAATCCATAACGACCCATTTCGATGCCTCCTTCGAGTTCCTCAGAAATTACAACATCGGCACCAGCTTCGTAAAGACATTCAACATCACTTTTGTATTTAGCACGAGTGATGATTTGGATGTCTGGGTTTAAGGCACGGGCTTGCTTAATGATAGCAATGTTATCGAGAAAGTCAGGCACTGTAATGGCGAGTAGTTTAGCGTCTTCGATTCGAGAGGAGTAGAGGATTTCTTCTGAGGTGCCGTCGCCATAAAGAGCCAGGATTTCTTTTTTGCGAATTTTTTGAATGGTTTTTGGATTAAGCTCGAGAACAATGTATGGCCTGTGGTGTTTTTTGAGTAAGCTTGCAAAAGTTTCTCCCAAGGGACCAAAACCACAGATAATGACGTGCTCTTTGAGTTTTTGGGCAAAGGGAGGGATTATTTTTTTGTCGTCTCCAGCAAATTTTTTGAGACGCTTTGTTTTTAATAATTGCTTGTTTATCCAACCAGCGAGTTTGTGGGCGTTGAGAATGAGGAAGGGTGTTAGCATCATATTGAAAACAGCGCTGGCTATGATGAGATCGTGTAAATATTCTCCAATGACATTGGCTTGGTACCCATTGTGTACAATGAGAAATGAGAATTCACCAATTTGGGCCAAGGCAAGTCCCGAAATAATACCGACGCGTAATGGAAACTTAACGACTGTGCTAATGATGACAATGATAAGAAGTTTGATCAAAGGGATGAGAATGAGAACAAGGAGAATAATAGGAATGTTTTCTCGAACAAATGAAAAGTTGAGTAACATACCAATAGACACAAAGAACAGGCTATTAAAACAGTATTTAAAGGGAGTGACCTCGGCTAAAGCTTGATGCTTGTAGCTTGTAAAACCAATGAGAATGCCTCCTACAAAGGCCCCTAGAGCAAAGGAGAGGCCCATCATAGCTGTTAACCAGCTGATTCCAAGTCCAATAATGAGTACGGTAATGACGAAGAGTTGCCGTTGTCCCAGTGTGGCAATGTGACGCATGAGTCCTTTGATGATGATGCGTCCAAAAACAACAATGCCAACTAAAATAAGAACAGCTGCAGCTTTTGAAGAAAGGGTGTAAAATAAAGACGAAGTGGCAGTGTCTTTATTAAAAGCAACTAGAGGTAACAGCACTATCATGGGGATAAAGGCAAGGTCCTGAACAATGAGAATTGTGGTTGTGAGTTTGCCTGGGACTGAGTCCATCATTTTTTTGTCTTGCAAGATGCTCATGACAATGGCTGAGCTTGATAGGGCAATTACACAACCAAAATAGAGGCTACGGTTGAGAGGCCAGCCTAGGTAGTGACCAATGAGCCAACCACAAGTGCCTGTAAAAACAATTTGTGACAGAGCGACAATGATGGCCCGTTTTCGAATAATCGCAAAGCTATCCAATGAGAATTCCAAACCCACAGAAAAAAGAAGGAGGGCAAGTCCAAGTTCGGCCAGAAGGTCAATATGCGCCGTGTTTGAGATGAGGCCAATGCCTTGGTGACCAATCAGGGCCCCTGTGAGCAAAAAGCCTACAACCATGGGCATGTGGAGGCGTTTCAGTAGAAGCACAACTGGGATGGAAACGAGGAATATGATTAGGATGTCTTTTAAAAGAAATTCACTCATGTAATGATTACCTAGTGTACCCTCTAACTGTTTGATATTCAAGTAATTTCTGGCACTTCTTTCTGTGCTTGCCTGTAACACGATAGATCATATTTTGTATCGCGCTATTGTAATATAGGTCTTATAAGTCATATAGGACCTATAAGACCTATAATTTTTCAAAAGGAATATTTATGAAAATTGGAACTGATATTGGAGCTCTCTATTTAAAAGCTCTCCGGATTGATGATAATGGTAAAATATTAAAATCTTATTATAAGCATCACAAAGGAAACCCTGCTCAGTACATTGAAGAAGCTCTTACTTCAATTGAAGCTGAAAAAAGTGATGCTATTGGTATAACAGGGGCTAATGCCGAAAACGTTATTAGTTTTTTACAAGTTGAACCCCTTGATACAACAGCCTGTCAGATTCGTGCGATTCACACTCTTTTTCCTGATGCTAAATTCATTATCGATATTGGTGGTGTGTCATCAACGCTTATTCAGCTAGGAGATGAAGGCAAGTTTCAGGGTTATGCAACAAACTCACTTTGTGCTGCAGGCACAGGTTCATTTTTAGATGAGCAAGCAGCGAGACTCGGTGTTTCGTACCAAGACACAAATACTTTTGATCACGTAGAAAATCCTCCTACAATCGCAACTCGTTGTTCTGTTTTTGCAAAAAGCGATTTGATTCATCGCCAGCAAGAGGGTTGTAGTCAGCAAGAAATGTGGTCAGGTCTTTGTAAAGGTATGACTCGCACACTTTTGGGCACGTTGTTACATGGACGACCTTTGAGCGGTAAAACAGCAATCATAGGTGGTGTGGCGCTTAATAAAGAAGTGATAAGATGGTTAAAAGCTGTTTACAAAGATCTTATTCTTGTTCCTGAAAACCCTCACTTTATGGCTGCGTATGGTGGTGCGCTTAATGCTAATGCAAAGGCAGAAAAAATCATAACCACAAAATTTGATGCTACAAAGAGCCAAGATAAATCTTTTGCACGTTTTCCTTGGCCTTTGACCATGGAAAAATCAAATTATCCCTCTTTTGAAACAAAAGAATATTACACAGACGAAGATGGCAATGAAGTACGCGTTACTCATCTTTCTGACTCAAAGGAAGTGAGAGGGTATTTGGGTATTGATATTGGTTCAACGAGCACAAAACTTGTTCTCATGGACGAAGAGGATAGGGTGCTGCTTGATGTTTATCGTAAAACATTAGGAAATCCCATTGGAGCTACAAAACTTTTGTTCAAGGCCTTGCGTGTTTTTGCTCAAAACAAAAATATCACATTTGATATTCTAGGTGTTGGCACAACAGGGAGTGGTCGTAAAATTGTTGGTAAACTTATTGGCGCTGATGGCATTATCAACGAGATTTCGGCTCACGTGGCTGGCGCAGTAAAGACAGATGCTAGCATTGATACGGTTTTTGAAATTGGTGGACAGGATTCAAAGTACATGCATCTCGTAGATGGTCACATCCGTGATGCTAATATGAATTACGTATGCGCAGCAGGAACAGGCTCTTTTGTTGAAGAACAAGCCAATAAATTAGGTTATAAAATCTCAGAGGCAGGTCCAAAGGTATTGGGCATAAAACCTCCACGTGCCACTGATCGTTGCACAGTTTTTATGGAACAAGACATGGCAAAGCTCATTCAAAATGGGGCAACGCCTGCAGAAGCTTTTGCAGCAGTTATGGTTTCGGTGACTAAGAATTATCTGAATAAAGTCGTGGGAAACCGTTATTACAGTCGTAAGAAAATATTTTTTCAAGGGGCGACAGCTCGTAACCCTGCTTTGGTAGCTGCTTTTGAGAGGCTTCTTAATGTTGAAATTGTGGTATCTCCATACTGTCACGTGATGGGATCTTATGGTGTGGCACTTCTCACCAAAGAACTCATGGAAGCTAAAAAACAAGAATCAACATTCATCGGTCTTGATTTAGAAAAACGAAAGATCACTTTACGCAAAGAAAAATGTGAATTGTGTCAGAATGATTGTGCTATCACATTTGCAGATATTGATGGCATCACTAAAAGCCCTTCTTGGGGGTACATGTGTGGTCGTGATCCTGATGATGATAAAGTAAAAGTCACACCACATTATAAACTCATTCGTCGTCGTGAACGTTTTTGGCGTGAAGCAGGCAAAGGTATCAAGGTTCCCCAAAACGCCCCTGTGATTGGACTTCCACAGGCCTTAAATAATTATACCTATTACCCTATGTGGCGCGCGTTTTTTAATCATCTGGGTTTTCAGGTTCAGCTTTCTGGTCCAACTACAAATGAGATTCGCCAATTGGGCACAGCCATGAGTGGGGCGGATTTTTGTTTTCCAGCCAAGGTTTTTATTGGTCACATGGCGCACTTATCTTCGCATGAAGGTGTTGATTTTATTTTTGCTCCTCAAATTACGCATGTTGAGCCTAATGACAAAACCTCAGCTTCTGTATCTTGTCCCTATGTCCAAGGAGCGCCAGCTTATTCACGAACTGCTTTCAAGCTGAATGCCATTGAAACAAGTCAAATATTGACACCTCTGATTGATCTGCGACTTGACCCAATGTCTGTTGCTAAAAGCATATCTAAAATCATTTCGAAACCTTTAGGAAAGAGCACGTTTGAGATTCATCAAGCTTGGGTAAAGGCTGTTAAAATACAAAAAACATTTATTGAAGACTGTTATTCTGAAGGTGATAAAGTCTTGGCCGAAGCAAAAGAAAAGAACGAAAAGCTTTTAGTTCTTGTGGGCAGGCCCTATAATAATTCCGATCAAGGTTTAAACCTAGGTATCCCGCAAAAGCTCGCTGAAAAGGGACGTACGGTTCTTCCTATGGATTTTATACGTCCGGATCTCAGTCGACTTAAAGCAAAATATCAAAACACGTATTGGGGTTATGGTCAGAAGATATTAGCGGTCTTAGAAGAAGTGAGTCAGAATGATCTTTTAGATGCGATTTATCTAACTAATTTTAGTTGCGGTCCTGATAGTTTTATTTTGAGTTATGCAGAAGAAGTCATGGGCAATCGTCCTTTCCTTGCTTTAGAGCTTGATGAACACGGAGCAGATGCAGGATACATGACGCGCATCGAAGCTTTTTTTGATGTGCTGCAAAAACCAAAATCCAAACCAGTCCCACGAAGAACTTATACAGAACCTAAAGATGACTTTAAAGATCGCGTTCTCTGGGTGCCTAATATGCATCCTTATGGGACTGATTTTATGACAGCGGCTTTGAATGCTCATGGTTATGATGCGAGACCTATGCCACAATCTACTGAAGAAACATATGAATTGGGTCGCACAAAAACACGTGGTTCAGAGTGTTTGCCCACATCGTTAACTATCGGTCGTCTTCTCAAAACACTGCGCACAGTGGATGTGAAGGGCAAAAAACAGGCTTTCTTTATGCCCACAGCGCAAGGGCCTTGTCGTTTTGGCCAGTACGCCACGCTCCATCGTCAAATTCTCGATAAAGAGGGTTTTGAGGATGTGTCTATTCTCTCACCCACAAGTTTTAATGGTTATCAGGGTCTTGATGAACCTATCAGACGTGCGATTTGGAAGGCCATGCTCGTAGGGGATGTTATTCAAAAGTCTGTGTGCAAGGTGCGTCCTTATGAAGTCAATAAAGGTGAGACAGATCGTGTGGCAGAGGATCTTGTTAAAGATCTCGCTCTTGTTATTGAGAAACAAGGTGACATCGTCCAGGCTGTAAAAAAAGCTTCTCAAAAATTGGCTTCGATTCAAGTTAATAAAAAACAAAGGCGACCTCTTGTGGGTATTGTTGGCGAAATCTATGTTCGCAATAACACTTATGCTAACGAAGATGTGATTCGTTCTGTCGAAGAGATGGGCGGAGAGGTATGGATGACACCTATTTCCGAGTGGTTGCTGTTTACTAATTGTCCTCGAAATATTGCAGATCATCATGCACATAAGCTTTCTTGGAACACGATTCGTTCTTATATTAAGTGGCGTTGGTTATATTATTGGGAAAAGAAGATTTACGGCGCAGCATCGCCTTGTTTGGATGATCGTCATGAACCTCATGTGAATCAGATATTAGATGAAGGGTCTACGTTCTTGCCATCGAACATTGGTGGTGAAGCCATATTAACAGTAGGGCGTACCATAAAATTTGCTCATCAAAAAGCTGCCATGGTTGTGAATGTGGCACCTTTTTGTTGTATGCCAGGCACAATTACTACAGCGCTTTTCAGACAGATTTCAAACGAGCTTGATATGCCGATTGTGAATTTGTTTTATGATGGCACTGGTGGGCAGAATCAACGTCTTCAAGTTTATCTCACCAACTGACTTGAGGCTACAGAAAACCTTTCTGACCGCGAAAAACAAATCATTGAAGGTATGCAAGCCATTCAAGAAGAGATAGTGCTTGCTAAAGATGATGAGAGAGCGGCGTAAGTTTTAGGATATCGGATATGTCTAACCCCTATAATCTAACCAGAGCGACTGCTGAGGGTAATGAGGGGTAATATAGGACAAAATAGTTGACTATATTAATACCTATCATGTATTGAGGGCCTCCTTAAAATAATAGACTTAACCGTTTGTTTTTTAAGTGGTTTCGGGTCGCTAGCTCAGTTGGTAGAGCACCGCCCTTTTAAGGCGGGCGTCCTGGGTTCGAATCCCAGGCGACTCACAGACAGATCATTGACAAAGAGTGTTTTGGGATTCGAACCGAAACGAGCGCTGCCCAAAGGCAGATAAGTGAATCCGCCCAGGCGGATGAACGACAGCGAGTTGAGGCGGCTCTGAGCGAATAGTGACAACGTTAAATGAGCGAAGAGGAATCCCAGGCGACTCACAGTCTAAGGTCCCCATCGTCTAGAGGCCCAGGACGCCACCCTTTCACGGTGAAGACACGGGTTCGACTCCCGTTGGGGACGATCAAAAGGTAATCCTGTTTGGAAAATTCCAAACAGGATTTTTTTTTGATCGTAAATGAGTGGGAGTCGAAGCTGAGTGAGCGCCGACCGAATAGGGAGGATGAACGAGCGCATGCGAGTTAAGAGAACGAGGCCGGCTTTTTTGCGAGTAGTGCCAACGTAAAACGAGCAAAAAGGACTCCCGTTGAAGACATAAAAAAACCCGATGCACAATATGTGTATCGGGTTTTCTTGTTTAATAAGGAGGCTGAAAACTTCACTTCTTCGCGATTTTCTTCTTTCTCACAACCTTTTTTCGAGTCTTCTTAGCAGGCTTTTTGGTCGCTTTCTTTTTTGTT
This sequence comes from uncultured Nitrospirales bacterium, assembly GCA_964609965.1. GTDB lineage: Bacteria > UBA10199 > UBA10199 > UBA10199 > JADGCS01 > JAHJDR01. The sequence continues at coordinate 20,957 of CAZSTS010000028.1, read as the reverse complement.
TTTTTGACAGGTTTTTTTAATTTCTTCTTTGTCTTTTTTGTAACTTTTTTAGCCTTTTTACGAGGCGATTTACCATTCCATATCTTATCAGCTAATTTTAATTGAATGGCTTGTTTTGCGCCAAAGTAGTAATCTGATTTTTCGCAGATCTTATCCCAGTAGGCCTTGGTTTTGCTTGTATGCTTGGCGAAGATTTCATGCCATCTTTTTTCTAGATTTCGAATATGCCTTGTTTCTGATGTTACATCCTTAAATCGTCCAGAAATATCATAAGAGCCATGGTGTACCATGAGAGAGAGGTTTTTAGAAACAAAACGCCTGCCCTTGGTGCCTGCCAAAAGAATAATAGTTGCTGCCGACATGCATGTTCCTACAACAATTATCTCAAGAGGAGATTTAAGACTTCGGCAAACATCATAGATTGCAAAGGCATCGTAGATATTCCCACCCATGCTATTGATGTACAGTGTTATTTTTTTTCTTGGTGTATCGAGAAATCGTAGACCTTTGATTACGCGTGCAGCTCTCTCTTCAGTAATTTCACCAAAGAGATAAACTGATCTCTTGGCAATATTCACTCCATAATCAAATAGACTGTCTAAATCTTTTTTTGCCATAATGATGGGACTGTTGTAAAATGCACATCTACTGCGTTGGATAAAAAATTTAATTCAATTACGTACTCTACGTACGCGCTTTCATTAAATTTATTATCCGCCTTATATCTGCACATTTTTGAACAGTCCCTTTGTTATTACTTAACAAATTGCCGATCTAATGGAATTCCTTGGTTTTTAGGAAATCCAGAGGTCTCCAAATTTCATTCTAGCACAAAGTTTGATGATTGGTCATTGGGATAAGTTGAGTGCATGCATTTTTTTCTATTTCACAGATTGAACATAGGACAGGATAGGACATTGTTTGACAATACTTAACAGAGAGTTGGGGGATGCTTGGACCTAGTTTATTTTCTACTGACGTTCACGAATGAGTGTTCTTTGTCTGATAAAGAGAATCAGAAAGATCAAACCAAACCAGAGTAAACTAGGTGTAGTAGTTTGTGAGGTAGCATTTAAGTCACATCCACAACCTGTGCCCGAAAGTTCACTGCCATCGGTTGGTGTGTCAGATTCATCAGTATCCGCATCATCAACAGGATCTGAAACGCTTTCCGTGGGATCTTCATCAACTGGATCATCATCAGCAGGGTCGTCTACAGGATCTTCAACAGGGTCGTCTACTGGATCCTCTACAGGTTCTTCTGGACAAGCAAGATCAACGCCATCACAATCTTGATCAATGCCGTCTTCACAGATATCTGTGGCGCCATTGTAAATGAGAGGATCTTCGTCATTACAGTCAGTGATTGCTGGATCGCCGTCAACATCAGAATCTACGAGAGTTGTTTTGAGAATAGCATGATGCATGCCAACGCCGATAAACCTATCTTCAAAAAAATCAACTTCAAGCATAGATAAATTTGTTGCAAATTTTCGTTCAACCCAATCTTGTCCGTTCGGTGAACTAAGTACCAGTCCAGCATAACCAGCAACTACAAATTGACCTGCTCCAGAGGTTACATTTAATAAGGGCATTGTGGTGCCAGAGGTTTCAGTGTTCCAGGTGATAGCATCTTGTGATGTTAAAATCGTGCCAATACCACCAACGGCAACAAATTGACCGTTTGCAAAAGTTATGCCCGCTAGATCATTAGCCGTGCCTGATGTTTGAGGTGTCCAAGTAATGCCATCTGGAGAAGTGAGGATTGTGCCGTTTAGGCCTACTGTAACAAACTGTGAGCCGTCATAGGCAATGCTTCTTAAATCATCGGTTGTTCCTGACGTTTGTATGATCCAAACAATAGCATCTTGTGAGGTTAAAATCGTGCCATTACCACCTACAGCAACATAATTATTTTCAGTGTAGACAATAGATAATAGATTAAATCCAGAGCCAGATACTTGTGGTGTCCAGGTGATAGCGTCAGGAGAGGTGAGTATAGTCCCAAGTCCACCTACTGTAACAAACTGTGAGCCGTCATAGATGATGCCATATAAAGCTTCTGTTGTGCCTGATGTTTGTTCTGTCCATGTTATGGTATCAGGTGAAGTGTAGACGTCACCATCATATCCTATGGCTACGTAAGTAGAATTTTCAAAAACAATATCATAAAAAGCAGAGGATCTCTCTGCTGGATCAAAGGTTCCTTGCCAGTCATTCAGGTAATGGGTGAGGCCATTAACCGTAATGATCTCATCTATTGGTCCGCCAGTAGGACCTACTAGAAAAGCGGTATGGGGCAATGTGTTTTCATCTGAACCCGCAGCGTATTGAAGTGTGTATTCACCATTAGCATCATCTGCAATATCAATTGTAAATAAAACATCAGCTTCAGAATCAGTGTAATATGTAATAGTGTCACCGCGATAACAGTACCAGGTCTGATCAGTGACTGGAAACTGGGCTTCCATGTCAGCACTATCTGAAGCATTGTATATTGGTGTGCCTGAGATGGGTAATGCATTATTAATTCCTTCATAGACTGCAGAAAAAAGACCCCAACTGTTGGGAATTTGGATACACGCGATAGGGGTTCTGATTTCGGAACTACCTAGATCGTTGTAAATTTTCATTGTGACTTCGATTTGTTCACTACTCGAAGCTGTGCTCGGTTGAACAATGTAAAAAATATTACAATTGGTAAGAAAGCAGATTAAGAATAATAAAAAAAGGCCATGCAATTTCTTCATAGGATCTCCCTGTAATTTACCCCACTTTCAAACACTCTGCCCAAGTGTTAAGATTCTTATCGTGGTGATGAGTATAAAGTTGCGCTAAATCATAACTATATGAAATAAATGATGAATTAGGGCATATTTTTGATTCCTAAATAGCCCTGAAAATTCATCCACTGAAAAAACGTGGTGGTTAAAGAAAAACCTGATTCCTGAAGCATTTTCAAATTTGTTTTTTCGTCAAAAGGAACGAGCACGTTTTCGAGGGCTTCGCGTTTTTGTGCGATCTCCATATCAGAATAGCCCATCTCTTTTTTATATTGGTGGTAATAATCTATGAACAAGTCATTGAACGAATTATCTTTTTGAATAGTTTTTTCGACAAGAATTAAACACCCACCAGGATTAAGACCGTCATATAGTTTTTGAATGAGCTTCCCACGTTCTTCAGGGAGAATGAATTGTAGAACAAGGTTAAGGATAATAACTGAGGCTTTGCCATGGGGAAATTCTTTTATATCTAAAAGATCTTGTTTTTCTAAAGCAACTGTATGCCCTTTTTTGTTCGTGTTAGCTTGAATTTTTGCTTTGCAAACTTTTAGAATTTCGGATGAATTGTCGATGCCTACTAATTTAAGTTTTTTTTCTTCAGATCTTTTTAGGATCGACAACAAAGTGTTTCCAGTTGAACAGCCAAGATCATAGATAGGAGCCTCAGTCGCAAAACGAATGGCCATGTCAGCTACTAAAAGTTGAATTGTGGCGTATCCAGGGACAGAGCGGTTCACCATGTCATCAAAGACCTCTGATACCCTGGCATCAAAAACAAAGCCGTTAGGGCCAAAGGGGTTTTTTTCTTTAAAGAGATCGTCTTGGGTTGTGGATCGTGGATTGTCTTTCATGGTTTCTGGTAGGGGCGACCCCCTGTGGTCGCCCGAAATATTGCGGGTAGGCACAGGGGCCTACCCCTACGGGAATAATTTATTTTATATATTTTTCTGTTTTAGCAAATATCTCAGGTTCGCGTTCTTTTAATTTGTTCAAAAAAACATCAGAGTGCAGGGCAGGATTCCAGCGTGAAAAGTCTTCGCGATCAAAATTCATATCCAACTTAGTCATGTCAGTGAGAGTTTCGATCATGTACTCATGGGTCTTGTACATGGAATCTCCAATATCTCCCACCCAGCAAAGAGGAGAGCCTTGATATCTTTCATTCAGATCATGATAGAAATCTTTTGTCACAATCGTGTTTGGTTGCAGGCCTAAATCAGTAAAAGGCATGCTCACACCTTCTTCGGCCACTTGAATAATAGCGCTATTCAAGACAGGGATGAATTCAACGCCGTGTTTTTCGCAGACTTCGTTCATGCCTTCTAATCCCTCAGCACTTGCGCAAACAGGAAAGACAAAAAGTTTTTTAGGACGATGGGTTTCAAAAGAGTCATCAACAAAGTATTTGAGCGTTTTTCCTGAAGCAATGCATTCTTCCATGATGAGCCACGTGTCGTCTTTCCAAAATTCGCCAACAATGGAGCTCTTAATAACACGCCAACCACGGCTCACGGTGTTATCTTTCACGCGTGTGAGTTTGATGTATGTGGTGTCGATCAGATTGTCGTGATAGAGTGGGGGATCTGCAGCCAAGAGATCGAGTGGGCGTCCGCCCCAAAGGATGATGTACTGGGCTACACGACCTACAAATTGATCTTTGAAAAGACGGATCATGTTGTGCCCAATTTGTTGGATCATCAAAAACTTGTTTGGCCCGCAGATATGTCGTCCCAAGAGAAATTCTTGTCCTACACCGTGCCCTGGAAAATCGACGACATAGATTTTTTTAGGGAGATTTCGGCCTTTAAAAGGTCCGTGTTGAGCTAGGTTATCCACCTGCCAGATGTTTTTTCCATCAGCGGCAGAAACGATATTACCTACGTCTTCTAAGAATAAATTTGGTTTCATTTGTATGCTACCTTCCATAGTGCCCTGGCGGCTACTTTAAGCGTGTCTCTTTCAACATGCTCGTATTCTTTAGCAAAGGATTCACCAGGGATTGTTCCTATAACACCTGAGATAAGCCCAGTATTGAGCTGGGTGTCTTGTGATTTAAAGTCGCTTGTGAGTTTGAGCACAGCCATTTGCTCCATCTCAGTGCTTCTCACTCCGTATTTTTTGCAAAGCTCAATAAACATCTCTTCATCCATTTCACCGTAAAGAGAGTCTTTGCTAAAATTACCACCTTCGATACAATTAATATTTAATTCAGTTGCAGCTTGATTAATGACTTGAACAAGTTTTTCAGAAGACTTTCCTACAGGATATTTTTGGTCCTCTGTAAAGCCGTGGCCTAGGGTTTTCCATTTATCTCTGAACTTTTTCATGAGATCCTGAGACGAAAAATCAAGCCCTGCCAAAGATTCAAATAATGTGCCTGACCAGCCAAGGCCAAAGGTCGCGTTCACTATGTCGCCAACTTTCAAATTCGTCTCAGGAGAAGCAGGGTTGTTGATGCCGCCAGCTGTGCCAACACGAAGAAGATATATGCTGTCTGTACTGATGGTTTTGTTTTTGAGTTTATAAGAAAGGCTCACGTGAGAACAGACTTCTCGTAAATTGATTTCTGTGGCAGGCATGCCCATTTGAGTTTCAACAAGAGTGAGGGGAAAGGATTTCCCATCTTGTTCATAAGTGCCAATGATAATGTCTATGCGTCCTTTTCCTTTAAGACCCAAAAGCCTTTCGCCTTCTTCATGGAGTCTCACAACATCTTTTAAACCGAGGACCTCACAGGCAAGTTCCAATCGTCTGGCATCTCCCATGGCTATGACAAAAGGGGGAAGGGCGCCATTGTTGTCTTTTAAATAAGAAATTTGGCTCCATTCCGATTTGCTAAGATAAGCAATGGTTGTGTGTTTGCCTAGGTAGTTCATGATAAATTAGTCTTCTCCAATATCTTCCATCCAGAGTTTAGGGTTTTTTTCGATAAATTCATTCATGAGGTTGATGCATCGTTCGTCATTTATAACAGTGACCTCAACCCCATTGCTTTTAAGCCAATTTTCTTCACCCATGAATGTTTTGTTTTCGCCAATAACAATGCGTGGAATGCCATAGAGCAAAATAGCACCAGAACACATAGAACAAGGAGACAACGTTGTGTAGAGCGTGCAATTTTTATAAACTGAGGCAGGTTGTCTGCCAGCTTTTTCTAAGGCATCCATCTCTGCATGGAGAATCGAAGAGCCTTTTTGGACTCTTTGGTTGTGTCCTCGTCCAATGACTTCGTTATTGTTAACAATGACCGCACCAATAGGTATACCACCTTCTTCAAACCCTTTTTTTGCTTCCTCGTATGCCGCAGTCATGAAAGCATTCATTTGTGTCTCCTTTTAGTTATTGATCAACAAACCGACCTTGATAATGTCCTTCACCTTCAGTGTGTTCAAAAACAAACTGGCAGATTCTAGTTCCAGGATAAATAGCCAATGGGAACTGACTGGCGTTGTACATTTCTAAAATCTGATGGTTGCTAATTCCTGGTTGCATGAAGCTTGCAGTGATGTGGACTAAAAGGCCTAATCTGGCAAACCGGCTTCGACCTTCGAGACGACCACAGACATTATCGGGCAATGTGATTTTTTCTTTTGTCAGAGCTAAGACAGATTCACCGGGCATGAGGACAAAGTGATTGTCTACAATGATTTCTTCGGTAATGTCTTTAAAGTTAGCTTCATCTGTAACATGGAAAATATCTCGGGCTTTTTTATAGATAATAAACTTATTGCCAACATGAAGATCCACTGAGGCTGGGCCAATGAGTTCTTCATTTAAAGGATCAATCTTAATTACACCTTCTTTGATGAGCTTTTTGAGCTCGCTTTGGGCTATAACACTCATAATTTTCTTTCGGCTATCAACTGTCAACTATCAGCAAAGCATATGCTGAATGTGAAGATGATGGCTGAATTGATTTAATCAATTTAGAAACGGTGTTTTCCTATATATATTAGTGGGTTTTGTAAAGGATTGTGTGGGGGCGCAGGTTCGTGGGGTCGTGGGGTCGTGGGGTCGAAGGGTCGAAGGGTCACAGGGTCACAGGGTTACAGGACAGGGGGGAGGTTACGCTTCACCAGTTGGGCCACTTCTAAACATTTCACCTGCTGCTATTACAGCTTTTTCATTCAAAATCCTATCTAGCTCTCCTTGAGCGATAGCTTTAGCTTGATGGTTATTTGTTTGTTCGTAAGCTTCTATAAGATCCTTAAGAAGAGAAACATACAAGTCACTGTCTTCCCCTTTAGTCTTTTTTACTAAATGAAGAGCCTCTAAAATATTATTTATGGCTGCTGGTCTGTCATTTAACCTGGTATTAAGTGTGGCGAGTTCTTGTAAGGCTGCAAGTTTATGTTTGTCACCTTGGCTTTTTGGAATTCTATCAGCTACTTTTATATAAGCTTCATACGCTTTTTTTGCGAGTTCATGATCGTCATTACTTATGGCTCCTTCGCCTATTTCAACGAGTCGATCAAAGATCTCGGCTGCGTCAGATTCAGTAGCTTTTGTATAGATTGCGATGGCTTTTTCGATATATTCTGTGGCTAGAGCTTCTAGATCGAACTGAAAACAAAAATGAGCAGCTGCAATGCAAGTGCTGGCTGTGTTTGTAGAGTTCTCTCCATATATTTCTATTACGAGGTTAGTATATTGATTTTGCCATGTTTTGAAATAAGCTATGTTATTTAATTTTAGGGCCATATATAAAAAGCCGCTAACAAATATCGATATTACAAAGACAGTGCCATCTCCAGTTATGCTGGTTCCAATTTCAAGACCTCTTTTAAAATAAATGTCAGCATTGGAAAATACACCTGCGTGTAAATAACTTCCTCCTTGAGTAAAACAAAATAAAATATAGAGGTTACTTTCTTTTCCTTCCAGCTCTTCAACAATGTCCAAAGCTCTTGTTATATTAGTCTCTGCATCTTCATATTTTCCCTGTGTAATACGAAGCTCAGACATGAGTAGGAACATGTAGGCCATTGGCTCTGTGTTGTCTCCATAGCATTCCATTACACCTTCGAGAGTGTTTATAAGTGCTGTTTCAGCTTGTTTAAGAAGGCCTAAAGAGAGCATCCTTTTGAAGTATAATTTGATTGCCTTGTATTCTCTATTCCATTGTTCTGTTTCTTCTTCTGAGAGTGATCTGCTGTCATTGGTAAAGATGCGTGTTGATGGATCCTCATCTGAAGCAGCACCTATTTCCACTATGGGTTTAATTGTTTTATAAACAGGGGGAGATGCTTTTACAGCTCTTAATTCCATAGGTCCTTCTAAAAGCTGTCTTCTATTTTCTAATGCCCTACGTGCGACGACATCTCCAGGTGGTACTGTTTCCGTGCCTTGTGCTGCTCTTTCTTGATAGTGACTCATGACAGTCGGGGGAAGAATATCACAGATATTTTCAGCTACAAAACCAGGGTTTAGTGTTGTGGTTTGTATTCCCAAAAATTGAGTAACAGGGGCATGCCCTGGTGCATATGTGGCTAATGGTACGGTCATTGTTTCGTGGATCGCTTGCCCTCCATAGCTTCAGCGAAGGAGGGTGGGTTGTTTTTGTAGATTGGTTTTCGAAGATTTGAAAGATATGTTGCGGGAAACCCCTGGTTTTAGTGTCCTTGAGGACACGGGTGTTTTAGTCTAAGGTTAAAGGTTAAAGGTCGAAGGTCGAAGGTCGAAGGTCGAAGGAAAGGGGGGATTAATTATTATCCTCATCAGCAATAGGTGATTCTTCAACGAGTCTAGCAATCCAGCCGTCTTGAGTGCCTAAGACCGCTGCGTCGCCTGATGGTCTTACAGGTGCTGGGGCTCTTACAGGGGTTGAGGTTGCTCTTGCAGGGGTTGTGGTTTGAGGCTCTCCAAGCCGAGCTGCTTCAAATGAAAATTCTTGAGCTTGTCTTAATTCACCAACTGATCTGCAAAACGCAGCGAGTTCTTTTGTGGCCTGGATATGTTCATCACTGGACTCTCCATAGTGGATGCGTGTGATAGTTTTTGCGTTTATCATATTAGCTATGGCCATTGCATTGTCTCTGAGGTGTCTTTGAGCAGCTGCGAGACCCTGAAATAGAGGTATGAGTAAAGGGCTGTGTTCACCGGCTGTCTCAGTACGAATGGTAATCATTAATTGAAGTTCTATGCTTAGGGTAGCTAAACCATACAGATCATTGTCAAAGAAATATGTGTGAAGTCTAGGCAAAACAGTAAAAGCTAGTTTAGGCTTTATTGTTCCAATATCTCTTAATAAATGGATGGTTTGGGTGAAGAGTTCGCTAGCGGCGCTATGTTGACCTAATCTAACAAATCTTTTTGCAGTGCTGATACGCGATTCTATAAATTCCATTGATCCTGCACCATGGATTCTTCTCATTAACTTAATTTCACTTGGTGCCCAACGCTTAAACAGGTCGGCGTTTCCAGCTTCGACAAAACGATTGAGGACTTGAGTTAATAAAGCACGAAATCTTCTTAATTGAGCTGGATCAGAACATCTTTCCCAGCATGGCTGAGCTCGTTGTAAGGCATCCTGAGCTTCTCTAAACATTCCTACATTAGCATAGTATGTGGCAAAGTTGAGATGGAGATTACAATGAACAAAACTCGAAGGGTCATAATGGCGATTTAATATGGTAAAGGCATCTTCATAAAATCTAGTGCCTGTTGCTCTTGACGTGGGCGTGTTTAGTTGAAAGTAAGGGTAGGCTAACATAGAAAATATGATGGCCTCAGGAAGGCTCTGGTGCTCAAACCTATCTTGAATATCTCTCCAAATAGGAAAAAGATAATCAATGGCATCTTGGTATTGTTCGTGTTGATATAATTGTACAAGATGTATTTCATGTCTTTCAAGTTCTGGTGCCCATTCTGCGAGTCTGCGATCTGATAAAGGAATTCCTAACATGCTTAGTGCTTCGGTTGCTTGAGCTCTCGCACTTGTTCCACCCGCTCTTCCAGGGCCTCCTCTTTGATCGTCTTGAGTGACTAGGCGATACCTGTCATGTTGTGGACGAGGGGCTTCGTCTCTTTCAACTCCTCCACCGGGTCGCTGGCGTGTAGCGTTTCCTCGTCTAAGATCATCAAGGGCAGCTTTGGCTGCATGGGGTTGTTGAACCCAATCTGGAGTTTCGCGAGTTTGTCTTGAGGCTTGAGCGGCTGGTTTGGGTTCTTTGGTTATTATTCCTGCTTCGATCAGTAATTGTGGGGAGACAAAGATGTCCCGTGTCATTCTAGCAAGAGATAGAACTGTAGTAGTAGGATTGCATCCCATTGGACTTGTAAAGTTTACTGCACCCATAATGCTTTTCTTATCGAAGGATAAGATGAAAAGTTTCGTGCTAATGAGGTGATTTTATAACCCATTGAAATTATTTAGTAAATAATATTCTTTTCAATGCTCTCTTGTTCAGCTATTTAGCTTGGCGTGAAAGTTTTACTCATCCAACCACCTCTCCAAGATTTTGATGATGTTGACGACAGGTTTCAGCCTATTGATCTTTGTTACCTCAAAGCGGCTGTAAAAAAACATCATCCAGAGATTGAAGTAAAGGTAATTGATTTTCACCATGGTTGTGGAAAGCACGTGGCTAAACTTCCTGAAGAACTTGCTTATTTAAATGAGTATTATCCTTATGAGGATAACAGTCCGTTTTGTGGTGTTCAGCAGTTTTGTCATTTTGGGGCCAAGGACAAAGAAATCATTGATGCGATCAAAAAAGAAGCCCCTGATGTTATCGTTATTTCGAGTTTGTTTTCTCTTTTTTATCGTGAGGTTTTGCACACAGCAGCGCTTGTCAAAAAAATCGGAAACATTCCCGTTGTTGCGAGTGGTTCACATGTGTCTCAAGATCCTTTGTCGCTCTTAACAGATCAAAATATTGATTTTGTGATTTGTGGTGAAGGTGAAAAACCTTTGGTAGAATTTCTGCGCGCTCTCAAACTCAAAGGGCTCAATACAAAGATCAAGTGGTCTCATATACCAAACTTGGGTTTCCAAAAAGCGAGTGAATATTTTATCAACATCGAACAAGAAAATTTCCCTATCCAAGAAATCCCAGTTCCTGATTTAAGTGATTTCAAAGTAGGGGGGTATGGTTTTGATGATAAACCCATGGCTGTGGTTTTTACATCGCGTGGGTGTTCTTTTTCTTTTCCTCACAAAGTGTTTGGTCGCAAATTTCGCAAACGTACTGTTGAAGATGTTTTGGCTGAGATCAAACTTAGGTATGAACAAGGATTTAGGGTGATTAGTTTTGAGGACGATGATTTAACGTATGATAAAGATTTTTTGCGAGAGCTTTGTCATAAAATCATAGATGAGTATGAAGGCAAAGATTTGGAGTTGGTAGCTCTCAAAGGGGTTTCGTGTTTGAGTTTAGATCCCGAGCTTTTACAGCTAATGTGCAAGGCGGGCTTTAGTCATCTCAATGTGGCTTTAGTCACAACAGATTCTCTAGAAAAATACAGCGAAGTAATTAATGTGGCAGCTGATCTTGATTTTAAAATCAAAACCTCACAGGTTAATGGGTTTTCTGCAGAGTCTCTTGAGAATATAATAGAAACACTTTCAATAGTAGCAAGGCTCCCTGTTTTAACAGAGACAAGTCTCACTGATTTTTGCAAGAGCGATGATCTTTATACTTTGCACATCACATCGCGTATTATTGATTTTATCAAATCTTTGCCTGTTGATCAGTTTGTAGAAGACATGACAGTGGCAAAGGCCCTTAAGGTTAGAGGTTTGCTCACGCCTATTGATGATCGAATCAAAATTGGTCTTGAACTCCTCAATGACCTTTTCAATGACCGCGTTCTTTATGCTCTCACACCTCATGGTAAAAAACCTTTGAATCGATTTAAATTTGAGTTGTTTGAGAAGGTTTGGGCACGGCTAGATAAGATAACAACGCTGAATCAGTTGTCGATATCGATATAAATCCCGGAGAATTTTATGCCTTTAATTAAAGTCCACACAAATGTTTCTATCGATGAATCTAAAAAGAAAGAACTCTTATCATCTCTCTCTCAAGTTATTGTAAAAGGTATTGGCAAGCCTGAACAATATGTCATGGCCACAATCGAAAAAACAGATATGACCATGTCTGCCTCTCAAAATGAAGCTGCCTTTGTAGAGGTCAAAAGTATTGGTGGTTTAAACCCTGAGATAAACGGAAATATTTCAGAGGACCTATGCAAGCTTCTCGAAGATTCTCTCAATATCAGTCCAGTGCGTGTGTACATCAATTTCGAAAATGTAACAGCTTCTGACTGGGGCTGGAATGGGAAGACGTTTTAGGGGATCGTGCTTAGTGCTTCGTTCTTCGTGCTGCGCACAACGTGAAAACAGGAATGTGTTCAATAATCAGATAAGCAGCAAATCTAATAATTCAAATAATCAATAAAAACAAGCAGATATAGCGCTGCCTGTGTTCAAATGAACACGAAAAGTGTTTTTTTCGGTTGTCGAAAGGCTCATTTGGGCGTAGTATGTAAGTCATGGGAAAGCAGAATTCAAAAGTCAGCGTTTTTGAGCACAAAGATTATAGAGAGTTCTTAAAGAGCTGGTATGAAGATGCAAAAGAAAGACATTCAACATTTTCGTATCGTGTGTTCTCAAAAAAGGCTGGTTTCAATACAAGCAATTTTTTGATGTTGGTCATAAAAGGGCAACGCAATCTTACAGAACAAAGTCTGTCAAAAGTCATTATTGGTCTTAATCTTAATAAACAAGAACAAGAGTTTTTTAGAAATCTCGTCTTTTTTAACCAAGCGAAAACACATAACGAAAAAAACAACTACTACCAACGCTTGTTGCAATCTAAAAAATTTAACGAACTCAAACCAATCGAAAAGCAACATTATGACTATTATTCTACTTGGTATCATCCTGTGATTCGTGAATTAGTCTGTTCAGCCGAATTTGATGGCACACCTGAATGGTTGTCAAAAAGACTTTTTCCTTCGGTCACGCCAACACAATGTGCAAAGTCTATTGAGCTTTTAGAAGGTTTGGGTTTTATTGAAAAGATGGATTCTAAACGATGGAAACAAACAAGTTCAATTGTTTCTACTGGACCAGAACTCACATCACTTGTAGTCCATAATTATCACAAGAATATATTAGAGCTTTCAAAAGCTGTAATGGATAAAATATCTACAAGGCACCGAGATGTGAGCACGCTAACTTTAGGAGTTAAACGGGAACGTATTGCTCAGTTAAAAGATAAAATCAGGGAATTTCGTCAAGAGATTCTTCAGATGGTATCTGTGGATACAGAGCCAGAAGAGGTTGTCCAACTGAATATGCAATTTTTCCCAGTGACAAAAGAGGATTTGAAAAAATAAACGTCCGTCTTTGTTACGCACTCATGGGGGTTGAGTGGTAACTACGGCGCGACATGGGAGGAGTTATGAGAAACTTAACAATATACTTTATTTTTGTTGCAGTCTTATTATTTGCGAGTTGTGGAGGCGTTGGGGGAACCGAAACAGGGACCACTAGTGTTACTAATTTTGATGCCAAATTTGGAGCTGCTGCTTCAAAACTCATTCCTGAGATGAATGATAGTGACGTAGATGCCTCGGTTTCAGAAGCTCCTCTTTATCTTGTCTATGGGACAAGTGATGATTGGGCTACATACTTTGGTGAAAATACATCCTATGTGATCACAGATATTTTTGGCAGCGAAGACGAAGAACCACAGGTTGTTACAAAAATTCGTGTGCTCATTGATAGTTTTGAATCAACCATGTCTCAAATTCTAGAGTTTGATTCTGAATTTAGTTGTGCAGGTGATTCTGTGGCTCTGGATGAAGGTGATACCATTGATGTCGCTTTTTATGGTGAGTTGGATAATGGGACCTCTGATGATCGCTATTATGATTGTGTGTTCGCAGATGAAGGCAGTGGTAGCGGAGATGGTGTTATTTCGTATGAATCATCAACTATTTATGGCCAAGATAGTAATGGTGTCATTCGTGTTGTAGATATGCAGATTGTAGATATGTCTGATAGTTTGAATGAAAATGAAAACTACACAGATGTTCGAGGGAACACAACTCAGTTTTATTCTGTTATCAGCACTGTTTATGCCGAAGACACAAGTTCCTCAAAAGGGTATCTTGATCTGCAATATAACCAAGCTACATTGTATGTAGGTGTGGATGAAACAGCAGGCACTGGTGATGATGTGTACTTTAAAAGTCGTAGTCGCATTACTGGTGTCGTAACTCTTGATGCTGATGGAAATCCTGATGAAGGCACAGGAGACTTTAACATAACTAAGTATGATAGAAGTATAAACGATGATGATTCTGTTTGGTCTACGACAACACAGACCTTGGGTCGTGGTGGTTATAATGCTGATGATTATTCTATTTTTTCAGCTAACACAGACATGACAGCTCTTTTACCACAATCTACAGATTACTTCTGTCTTCTTAGTGTTGAAAATAGTCTTCCTACTCAAGCTGAGGATGCTAATTGCGAGAGTTTAGAAACAGCTTATGCCTGGGGAGACGCGACTTTCCCATTCACACTTTCACCAGCCATCTCAGCAACTTTTGAAGATAAAGAGCCTTTTGAAAGTGATGACACTGATTTGATCGAAAGTGATGGTGGTAATTTCACAATTCCAACATATGAGACTGTTGCGGAATAAAAATAAGCTGATGGAATGAGGGGGGAGTTAGCCCGGGCTTCTATTGAGGTCCGGGCTTTTTTTGTCTGATCTAAGTTAAGCCCTTGACATTTCAACAAATAATCTTAAATTAGCGGCCCTATGACAAAAACAGATTATTATGAACTTCTAGGTGTTTCGCGTACTGCTTCTGATCCAGATATTAAAGCTGCTTATCGCAAAAAAGCCATGCAATATCACCCTGATCGTAACCCAGGGGACCATGCAGCTGAAGAAAGTTTCAAACTAGTGGCTGAAGCTTACGATGTACTTTCCGATAACAGAAAGCGCGGTATTTACGATCAATTTGGCCACGCTGGTTTGCAAGGTGGAATGGGTGGTGGTGGCTATCACGGGTTTAATAGTTCAGACGATATCTTTTCGGCTTTTGGTGACATTTTCGAGGACTTCTTTGGTGGCTTTGGTGGCACGCGAGGAGGAAGAGGTTCTCGTACTCGTGCTCGTCGAGGTCGTGATCTTCAAATCGAAACAAAAGTAGATTTTCTAGAGGCATGCTTTGGTACAAAAAAAGAAGTCTCAGTCACACACGGTGTGAACTGCGAAGAATGTGAAGGCACTGGTGCCAAAAAAGGCACGAGTCCAGAGGCTTGCCAATACTGTAAAGGACAAGGCCAGGTTCAAATGAGCCAAGGTTTTTTCACTATCAGTACACCTTGTCCTCAATGCCATGGCCAGGGACGTGTTATTCGCGATAAATGCACAGAGTGTCGCGGTAGAGGTGTTGTTAGTAAAAAAAGAAAACTAACGGTTACAATTCCTGCGGGAGTTTCAGATGGTATGCGTCTTCTCATGCAAGGCGAAGGTGAAGCTGGCGAGCATGGAGGCCCTCAAGGAGATCTCTATGTTTATATTCACGTGAATGAGCATAAAGAGCTTCAAAGAGAAGGTGATCATATTCTTTCTGAAGTAAAAATCCCATTCCCTTCATTGACATTGGGTTGCGATATAAAAATCAACACCATTGATGGTGAAACTAAGATAAAAATTAATCCAGGAACACAATCTGGCGATGTGAAGAGATTAAAGAACAAAGGTGTTGCTAATGTACGAACTGGCCGACGTGGCGATCACCTTTTACTCATACAAGCTGTGACCCCTAAAAAAATAACACCAAAACAGAAAAAACTCCTCGAAGATCTCTGTAAAGAGTTTGGAGATGAGTGTAGTACTGAAAAAATTAAAGAAGAAAAAAAGGGTTTTTGGGAAAAGCTGATGGAGGAATAGGGTCGCTGGGTCACCGGATCACAGGGTCGCAGGTTACAGGACGCTGGATAAGACAGAGGTAGATCTTTTAGAGGTTTAAATCGTTTATATATAAATAACGAGAATAATAAATAAAGAGGTAATTATGAATCAAGATCTTAATCAACTCACAGAACAAGTTAAGCTGGCTCATTTAAAGCTCGCTGGAGTTAATGAAGAAGTATCTAAGGTGATTGTGGGTCAAAAATACCTAATCGAACGCTTGCTCATGGGTGTGATTCTTGGCGGTCACATATTAGTCGAAGGTGTTCCAGGGCTTGCTAAAACAACGGCTGTAAAGGCTTTGGCCGATGTGATATCTGCCCAGTTTCAACGCATTCAATTCACTCCCGATCTTTTGCCTGCCGATCTTTTAGGGACACAAATTTACAATCCAAAAACACAAGAATTTTATATCAAAAAGGGGCCTTTGTTTCATAACATTATATTAGCAGACGAAATCAACCGTGCTCCAGCAAAGGTTCAAAGTGCTCTTCTTGAAGCCATGCAAGAAAAACAAATTACAATTGGTGAAGAGACTTTTAAATTGAGTGAGCCCTTCATTGTTTTGGCTACTCAAAACCCCATTGAACAAGAAGGAACTTATCCTTTGCCCGAAGCCCAATTAGATCGCTTCATGCTAAAACTCAATGTGGACTACCCCACACAAGAAGAAGAACTGCTTATCATGAATCGTTTTGCAAAGCAGGAGCAAGCGACTTCGGGGCAAGTGCTCACACCGGCAACTGTTTTAGAGTTAAGAGAACTTGTCGAAAAGATTTATATTGATCCAAAGATTGGTGATTACATTATCAGGCTGGTTTTTGCGACACGAGATCCCAAGGATCTTAAGAAAGGCCTTGAACGCTATATCCAATTTGGCGGCAGTCCTCGCGCTAGTATTTATCTACACCGTGCTTCTCGTTGTTATGCCTTTTTGCAAGGCAGGGCCTATGTTGTGCCACAAGATGTAAAGACCATGGCTCACGATATTTTACGTCACAGAATTATTCTTACCTACGAAGCTGAGGCTGAGGGACTGACAACCGATAATGTTATTCAGAAGATTTTGGATCATGTAGAGGTTCCCTGATTGTAACTTGTAGCTGGTAGTTAGTAGCTAGTAGTTAGTGAAAAACAGAAATCAAAAATGCTCAGTTCAGAACTATTAAAAAAAATCGATTCTATTTTTATTCGTAGCCGACATCGTGTTACCGATGTATTTGCAGGAGAATATGAATCTGCATTTCGGGGCCGAGGTATCGAGTTTGAAGAGTTTCGTGAGTATGTTCCTGGAGATGATGTGCGTCAGATTGATTGGAATGTGACAGCTCGCATGGACAAGCCTTTTGTGAAGGTTTTTCGTGAAGAACGTGAACAAACAATCTTTTTTCTTGTTGATTCATCAAAGAGTCTTAAATTCGGTAAAAAAAGAGAAAAACTAGAGGTTGCCACAGAACTCGCTGCCTTACTTTCGTACGCAGCTATTAAAAGTAATGATAAAGTAGGCCTTATTATTTTTTCTGATAGAATTGAACGCTACATTGCACCAAAAAAAGGCAGGGCGCATGTTTGGAATCTCATCGCCACCTTGCTCAGGCACAAACCTCAAGGCAGAAAAACAGATGTCAAAAGTGCTATTCAATTTTTTCTAAATGTCGCTAATCGCAAAACTGTTTGTTTTCTCATTTCGGATTTCCTGGGTGTAGAGTGTCGTGAATCTCTTCGGGTAGCTAGTTTTAAGCATGAGTTTGTTGTGATGAGGGTTTTGGATTCCCTTGAACGAAAGATGCCAAAAGGTGTTCTTATGGACTTTAAAGATCTCGAAACAGGAGAGAAGTCTACAGCAGATCTTTCGAAGGGTGTAAAGTGGTATGATAAGGATTATCAGAAGAAAACAAAAGATCTGACCTATTTTTTAGGGTCAAATCAAATCGATTTTTTGGATTTGAACGTTGATGAAGATTACGTAGATGCTTTGCTTAAGTTTTTTATTAAGAGAGAGAAAAAACGTTGAAAAAGAATCTCCCACAATCTGTTGAAGAAATGACTGACATAATAGATATTGAAGGAATACTTCATTCTTCAACTGTCTCCATGCTCAAAACAGCTCTAATTATATTCATAGTAGTCATTGTCGTTTTAGCTTTGTCTTATATATTAATAAAGCTTTGGAAAAAATGGCAACAACGTCGATTAGAAGAGCTCTTGTCTCCAGATGAAAGGGCGCTCAGGAATCTTGCTGATTTAAGAAAGGTAAAGCATATTGAAAACAGCAAATGGCCTTTGTTTTATTTTTCATTAGACGAGATTTTGAGACGTTATATTTTTGCACGATTTGATTGCGATGTTTTGGATAAGACGTACGAAGAAATCAAAGTTATGCTTAGCAAAAAAGGAACTCACAACTCCTTTCTCGACTATGCTCGCATCAAAGACATCAAAAACCTATCTCAGTTTTGGGAGCGAGCACAGCTGATTAAGTTTGCAAAGATACCATCGACTGTTGATGACTGTCAGAAGGATTTTGAGATGGTGAAAGGGTTTGTTGTTCAATCGAAGGAGGAGGAAGGCGCAAGGCGCAAGGCGCAATGAACGAAAAAATATGAACGAAACTTTTTTTCAATTCCATTCCCCTGGGTATTTTATCTTATTAGTATTCTTAGTGCCGTTGTTTGTTTTAGATCTAGTAAAACTACACCTCATCAAGTTCGATATCAGCTCGATCACACTCGTCACTGGGGGAAAAAAATCTCTAAGATATTATCTTGAATTCATCCCACCTCTTTTAAGGCTCATCGCGCTTATTCTTCTTGTTGTTGCTGTTGCCAGACCTCAATGGGGTAATAAGTACACTGAGATCAATAGTGAGGGAATCGATATTATCCTCGCTCTTGATACTTCAGGCAGTATGCGTGCCTTGGATCTTACTCTAGATGGTGACGAAGCTAATCGGCTTGAGGTGATCAAGTCGGTTGTGACACAGTTTATTGATGGGAGATCTTATGACCGCATTGGTATGGTTGTTTTTGGTTCAGAGGCCTATACACAATGTCCTCTGACATTGGATTATGATATTCTCAAAGGCTATTTGGATCTTATCGAAATAGGTATTGTCGGTGAAGAAACAGCTATTGGTAATGCCTTGGCGACGTCAGTAAAAAGATTGAGTCAGTCTAAAGCTAAATCAAAGGTGATTATTCTTTTAACAGATGGTCAGAATACAGCAGGAAAAATATCGCCTTTAAATGCTGCGGAACTTGCCAAAGATAATAAGATAAAAGTTTATTCAATTGCTGTGGGGAGGGACGGCAGGGTTCCTTTTCCTCAAAAGACGATGTTTGGGTGGCGAAAAGTGCATATGCAATTAGAAGTAGATGAAGAGACACTTAAGGAGATTGCTAAAATCACAGAAGGGCGGTTTTTTAAGGCCAGTAGCACAGAAACTTTAAAAGAAGTTTATAGAACAATTGATGAGATGGAAAAAACAGAGGTAAAAATTAATGAGTTTGCGGAATATAAAGAGATGTTTGTTTCGTTTCTCATTCCAGCGATCATACTATTGCTCGCAGCCTGGTTGTTACAGAGGACAGTGTTTTTAAGGATACCATAAGATTGGGCCTAAGGGCCTATGGAAGAATATAGAACATAGGACCATTGGCCCGTAGGACCATAGGTCCAGTAAATAATGCAATTTGAATCATACACAGCGATCTGGTTTTTTTGGATAATACCATTGTTGCTCGTTCTCTTTCTCATTTTTGAGAAAAAACGAAAGGGTGTTTTGCATCGATTTTACCCTGCAAATCTTTTGCGCACAAGATTGCCCCAGTATTCCTGGGTTTCGTACGTAGTCAGGTTTATATGTCTTGCTGTAGCGATTCTCTTTTTGGGAATAGCCTTGTTAAAACCCTATTCAGATTATGAGATACGAGAGGTCAAAAGAAAAGGTGTGGACTTGTACTTCTTAGTCGATGTTTCGAGATCCATGTTGGCTCAAGATGTCAAACCAAGTCGAATGGATAGAGCCAAAAGAGAAATTGTTGATTTTGTAAAACAGCTCAGAGGTGATCGGGTAGGGCTTATAGGTTTTGCTGGAGAGTCATTTGTTTTTGTTCCCTTAACAGCTGACTATAAGGCCTTTGACTTGTTTATTAATGAGCTCAATCCAGAATTGTTCCCTGTACAGGGTACAGATATTAAAGGAGCGATTGAAAAATCCGTAAAATCATTCAAATCAAATAATGCTTCAAGGGCTATTATTCTTATTACAGATGGGGAAGACACAGTCGGTCTCGATAATAAGATTATTGCCGACATCAAAAAATTAAACATCAAGGTATACGTGATTGGCATTGGTTCTTCTGATGGAGCACCTATTCCTTTGCCAGAGGCTGGTTATGTGAAGGATGAAGACGGTAAGGTTGTTCTTTCTCGCCTTAACGAGGCAGCCATGAAAGAGCTCGCTATCACGTCTGGGGGTGGTTATGTGAGATCAGTGAGTGGTGATTTGGATTTGGAGCAAATCTATTATCAAGGGATTAAAAAATCATTTGAAGATGTTGAACTCGCTTCGACGCAGAAAAAACTCCCCGTTTATGAGTTTCAACTTCCTATTTTGCTAGCTATTCTTCTTTTATTTCTCGAAATATTGATTACAAATAAAAAGCGGTTTTGGCGTGGTCTTTTTATTCAGAAAAGTAACACGAAAAGCACAGTCATTGTTTTCTTTCTATTAGTGAACTTTAGTTTGTTATTGTTGAGTCCACAAGTCAGTGCGATGAATCCTTTTTCATTCGAAAGCGCTAACAAGGACTTTGATGCAGCAGAGTTTGATAAATCATTAACAAAATACTTGGATTTATTAGAGAACAATCCTGAAGATCCAGAACTCAACTATAATCTTGGAGCCAATTATTATCGCTTGGAAAAATACTCAGAAGCAGAAGAGTCCTATAAAAAAGCCCTCAATGTAAAAGATCCAGAACTAAGGCAGAAAGTGCTCTACAATTTAGGGAATACAAAGTTTAAACAAGGTGATCTTGAAGGGGCTGTAGAGTATTATGAGAAGGCTTTAAAAACTAAAGAAGATTATGCAGAGGCAAAACTCAATTATGAATTTGTAAAAAAACAATTAGAAGAACAAGAAAAGCAGGATCAACAAGACCAGTCAGACCAGTCAGACCAGTCAGACCAGTCAGACCAGTCGGACCAGTCAGACCAGTCAGAC
>CAZSTS010000027.1:0-32138 GCA_964609965.1 uncultured Nitrospirales bacterium | reverse complement strand
AATGTGGTCGTTTAACAACATGGTTCAGTTTACACAAAATATTTTACGCTCTCGAATCATGGGGACAAGAGCCTTTTCAACACCAATAAGGGGAACAAAACTAATGGAAAATCTTAGCAGAAAAAATGATCCCACAGAAATAAGAGTTCCGTACAAAAGACAAGTCCATATATGCTCATTAATATTCCTTCCCTCACCCCTTTCTTTTGATAAAACAGGTGAAATGCTAATCATGAGACCAATACAAAGCGCATAAACCAAAATAAACATAGTATTCGCTATGGCTATTGCTGCCAAAACCTCTGCGCTATGCCGCCCTGCCACAAACACATCTCCAGCCCCAATAAGCATGTGCCCTATAAACCCAAACATAATAGGCCATGTGAG
This sequence comes from uncultured Nitrospirales bacterium, assembly GCA_964609965.1. Taxonomy (GTDB): domain Bacteria; phylum UBA10199; class UBA10199; order UBA10199; family JADGCS01; genus JAHJDR01. Next base: position 31,751 of record CAZSTS010000027.1, on the reverse strand, counting down.
CACGAGAAGTTCTTTTGTATATTTAATTTGATTCGTCATATTTTGCTCGGTCACGGTTAGGGCAACGAAGCCCGTTTCGTCAATCGGTTACGGCTACGTGTTGTATTCAGACGTAACCCAAACCGCTAAACGATACGGGCATCGTAACCGTAACCCTAAAACGATAAACTTTCTATATTTTACTTTTACGACGACTTAGGCATTGTTTTATCAATCCCTCTCCCGTTGCCTTTTTCTCCACAAGATCTGCTTTAAGCCCATAAATCTTAAGAAAACTTTCTGTTGTTTTGCCAATCACAGCGATTTTCACTCCTTTGAAAAAAGAGAGTGTCGCTTTCTTCGAAAAATAACTGATAAAACCCTTCACTGCTGAAGGACTGAAAAACAAAACCCAATCAATCTTTATTTGCTTGAGTTTATTTATTCGCGAAGGCATATACTTGAAATACCTTTTATAATAAAAAACAGGAGAAACAATACAATGCTGAGTTTTATAGGCCTCGACAAACTCTTTTCGGGCATCACTGGCTCTTGGGATAAAAATCTTTAATCCCTTTTTCCTTTTAAAAACAGAAGCCTTAATCAGTCCTTGTGAAGATGATTGCTGAGGCAAAAAATCAACCTTGAGGCCTCTTTCTTTGATAGCTTTGGCTGTTACCTTGCCAATCGCTGCGATCTTCACGGTTTTTAGAGACAAAGTTGACCTGTGAGCTCTCTCATATTTCTTAAAAAAATAGGAAACGCTTCTTTTGCTCGTAAAAATGAGCCAATCATATTGAGATATCTTTCTGAGTTCCTGTCTCAATTTTGGCGTAGTGCGGTTCTCGACGTAGGAAAAAACAGGCCAAGAAATAGCTTGGGCTCCCTTTTTCTCAATAAGAACTTTTAATACCTTATTATCTTCTTTGGAACGAGTCAGAAGGAATGTTTTTTGTTTTAATTTCTTTCTCATCACTCATCACTCATCACTCATCACTCAACAGAGACAAACCTCTTTCCATCCACTTCTTTTAATCGTCCCATCAATTGCATTTTTGTCACTGTGGCAGACACAAAAGGAACAGGCTCAGCCACATCATCTATAATATCATCTAAAGTTTTAGAAAAGCTTTGGCAAAGAACAAAAATCCTATTTTCTAAAGGACTCTCGAAAAGATCAACAGGAATGCGATCATCTTCCAATACAGGTGTTCTCTTTTCTTGTTTTTGTTCTAATAACCCTAATTCACAGAGCACATCATCAACATCTATCACAGCCTTTGCACCTTGATTAATCAGTTTTAAACATCCACGACTCATTTCTTGATAAATACCTCCTGGAACAGCCATGACATCACGATTTTGCTCCAAAGCAAACCGAGCTGTAATCAATGCACCTGATCTTTCCTTTGCTTCAACAATCAAAACTCCGTCGCTAAGACCACTGATCAGGCGATTTCTTCTTGGAAACAAAAACTTTTCATTTCCCCCCTCTTCCAAAAAAGGAAATTCCGAAATAATACAACCGCCTGAGCTTATGATAGCGTCATACGTTTTTTGATGGCTTCTTGGGTAGCCTTTATCAACGCCCTGAGCTTGCACAGCAACTGTTTTCCCTTTGTAGTGAAGACATTCCAAATGAGACTTAATATCCACACCAAAGGCCATTCCGCTAACAATCAGGACATTGTTTGAAACCAAAGGCTGCATCATTTCCTGAATGACTTGTTCGCCATATTTAGTCATTTTGCGTGAGCCCACAATGCCTAATACAGTATTTGCTTGTAACGCGTTGAGATCACCACGGTAAAATAATAAAGTAGGAAAACAAGCAATCTCAAGAAGCCTTTTGGGATATTTTGGATCCTGAAAGTTTACAATTTGAATGCCTTGGTTTTGAATGTACTGAATTTTTCCATGACAATGTTCAAACTGTGAATAACTAAGAATAGACTGAATTTGTTCATGATTTAGAAAGTTAAGCTGATAAAATAAGCTCGCATCTGCTTCAAAAACTGCCTTAGCTGAACCAAATTTCTTTACAAGTGCTGCTTGTCTATAGGGTCCTATACTGTTGATTTCATTTAACGCAAAAAGATAAACATTTTCATTATAATCACGACTCATAAATACAAAGTATGAAATGAATTAAAAAAAAGAAAGGAAATTAAATTATTACGAATTATAAATAATAAGACTAAGAATAACAACAGGTCACAAAAACACATTAAAAGAAATATTACTGTTTCTTTTAATGAATGAGAAAAATGGTCCTTAGAATCCTGAAGAAGGCTCATCTGAAGCAGGCATGCCTTCGCGACCTGGATTAAGAGGTCCGCCATTCACTCTCTCACGCAATTCTTTGCCAACCTTAAATGTAGGAAGTCTTTTGGGTTTTACCTGGATTGATTCACCAGTGCGTGGGTTACGTCCTGTGTATGATTCATAATCCTTTGTTACAAAACTTCCAAACCCTCTGATTTCGATACGACCGCCATCAGCCAAAACATCGGTCATAGTATCAAAAATATGATTGACCACATCTTCGGTTTTTTTCTTTGGTTGGGTTAGCTTTTCAGAAAGATATTCAATCAAATCTGACTTGTTCATAATCGCTCCTTAATAATTTTGAATGACAGAAAAATTATAAATTAAATTAAAGGTGTTCTCACCAGCCTGTTACTAAGTACCTAAAATTACTTTCCAAATTCTAACAGCACATTGTGGATATGTCAACAAGTGATAATCCCTTGGTATTATTGACTTTGCAGGCGCATCCACCTTGTGGATAAGGCGAAAAGCGACAAAAAACACTGTAATATCGTGGGGGCTAAAGAGGGCTATTTCTCAAAATTGAACTGAACCGTATTAGACTGATGCAGTTGTTCACTAGCAAAGTTTTGAGTGGCTTTAAATTTTGGAACATTATGAAATGATTTATCATAATATAAATAGGCACCACATCCCAAATATTTTACATCTGTTCTTAAAATGTTTGCCCGATGCATAGGTGAATTCATCCATTTATCGAGCAATACTCTAGCAATTTCTAAATAAGTACGTCTTGGTATGGGTGGCCCTGTTTTTTCACGGGAAAAGTATCTTCCATGATCTTGTGGGTACAGTTTATCACCCCCTTTAAGATCAATTCCAAAAACAATATTTATATTCTCTGTAAGTAGGCGTTTTGATAATTTAAAAAAATAACTTCTTTTTATGAGGGTTTTCTTACTTTTTATGGGGCTGGTATGGCTATAAAAGTTTTTTTCAACCATATCCTTGGAGTGCATTGAGGCCATCTTCTCCAAGGCTCTCAAGTATTTAAACTTAGGAAGATTGAATTGCTCTCGAACAAGGTTTGTTTGAAAAAAAATAGCTGCATTCAAAAAAGGATAATTAACATTATTAAAATCAATTTGCTGATTAACTATTCTTAATTGACTGAATTTTTGATAATTATATTTTTTATAATGCTTTGATTTCCATTTAGTTAGCTCCTTACTCTTAGCGTAACCCTTGATAGAAGGAATAAAAAAAATAGAGATGAGAAGACATACAAAAAGCAGGCTTATTAGCCTGCCATTAAATCGTCCTTCGTGTTTTCGTTTTTTCGTGTTTTCACTCATCACTCATTACTCATTAACTCATTACAAACTCAAACTCCTTCTTCTGAGTCTAAAGTCTTATGCTCAGTACCATCATATTTAAAAATCTTAATGTTATTATTAATTTTAGTTTCGACGTAGATAGGTCGTTTCCAGATCTTGTAGAGATTCTGTAAAGTTTCTTGTGCATATTGTATATCGAGATCTATTCCATCATGACGGTGGAAAAGTTTGAGCTCTCCCCGGTTTCCAAAATTAGCATCTACAATTGAAATAACAGGCTGACCAAAATTTGTTAATGATATGAGTAGTTTTTGCTTAACAACCTGAAAATCTCTATCGGAAATTTCATATCGATTGCTTAATGGATTGAAAGAAAATGCAAATAATTTGTACTCTCGACAAAAATCTGCTGTCAAAAATTCATCTAAGAACATGATGTCGTTATATATTTTTCGGATGTCGAAAATCTTTTGGCGCCCTAATCCCAATTTTTTATCCCACTTCTTCTTTGTCTGCATATCATCACATTCATCGTATTCTTTTCCAAAACGGCCTTTATTCCAGCGATCTTCGATGTGCCGGAAAAGTTCGATTCCAATTTTATAGGGATTGAGGGTCTGAGGGCTCATAGCCATTGTGCCTGAATGGTGATCTGCAAAATCAATAAGTTCAGAACAGGACACAGCCTTCTCTGTCATTATCTTTGAATGCCAATAACTTGCCCAACCTTCATTCATGATTTTGGTTTGGCCTTGGGGCGCAAAATAATAAGCCTCTTGCCTGATAATATGGAGAACATCGTATTCCCAACGTGATAAAGGCGCATTGTCCAGTAAAAAACCCATGATATCTAACTCAGGTTTTTGGGGAAACTTTTCTTCCTTCTTTTTTTCTTCTTGTTGTTTTTGTTTTTGGAGGTCAATAAACGCTTGTGGATTAATGTATTGCTCAAGATAGTCTTTATCGACCTTTAATTTATGGACTTGTCGCTCTTCATCTGTCTTTTTTTCGTATTCGTCATCTTCTTCTTTTGTATCGACGACTTCTTTATTCACACAAAAAGGTTTTTGATAATCTATGAGATTTTCTAATGACAAGCATGTGTCAATAAAAGACTCCACTCGATCAAAGCCTATTTTATCTATATAACGCTGAATGCGCGTTTTATGATTAGCCATCTGGTCCATCATATTCTTTGGTGTAGGACCAAAGAAAGTATTGCATTTAAAGAAATCACAATGGGCAAACACATGTGCCATCACCATTTTTTGATCAACGAGATTATTGCTAAAGAGAAGATAGGCATAACAAGGATCATTATTGATCACCATCTCATATATTTTTGATAGCCCGTAAGAATAGCTCTTGGAAAGCTGCTCATACTCCATGCCAAACCGCCAATGAGGGTACCGATTTGGAAAACCGCTATAAGCCGCCACCATATTGATTTGTTTCCAGTCTAAGACTTCGAAAATGGTTTCATAAAAGTCTAAACCGTATTCCTTGGCCCAGGTTTCGATCTTTTGGCGCCAATCTTCTAATTCAGAATTTAAGTTTGTTTGGTGTATCATTTTCCTTTTCCGAGAAAATCTTTAATTGATGTTAAAATCCCATCACGGTTTTCAATTTGACTTGTAATAACATTAGAATGATCTTGGCCAAATTTTTCATTTAAATCCTTAAGAAATTGTCCGCTGCCAAACTCACTTTCGACCTGACCATAGCAAAAAACATTGGCCACTTTAGAAAAGTATTCATCAACAAGTTTTAAGCACTCTTGAGTATCATTAGCAGACCAATTATCACCATCGGAGAAGTGAAACGGATAAATATTCCACTGCATGGGATCATAATCAGTATCGATGATTTGTTGAGAAAGCTTGTAAGCAGACGAAATAATTGTCCCACCAGATTCGCGAGTATGGTAAAATGTTTCTTGATCGACTTCACGCGCCACAGCATCGTGAATAATATACCTGGTTTCTATGCCTTTGTATTGCTTTCTGAGCCACGCATCGATCCAAAAAGACTCTAAACGAACGATTTCTTTTTGTTCATTACCCATCGAACCTGAAACATCCATCATATATATTATCACAGCCTTAAAATGAGGTAGCCGCTCTTGTTTATAGGTACGGTACCGTCTGTCATCCTTGTAGGGTATGACAATAGGATTTTTGGGGTTGTACTCCCCAGTAGAAATTTGTCGTTTGAGAGCTTGTTTATAGGTTCGTTTATTGTGGCGTAAAGATTCTGGTCCTGAACGTCTAATGCCTTTGTAAACGTTTTTGATTTCTTCAAACTTCTCATTGCTCTTAGGCTGGATATTAGGAAGTTCGAGTTCTTCTCCTAATAGATCGACGAGTTCATCTAAAGAAACATCAACTTCGAGCAAATGCTGACCTGGCGCATTACCGGCGTTCCCTTGTCCATCTTGTTCGTCACCCTCTCCCAGAGGATCACCAACATCGCCCTCTCCTTGGCCAACGCCCCCTTGTTGCTTATCTGTGAATTTAAATCTGGGATTATCGATTCGAGGTATAGGGATGCTGATAAGCTTTTTGCCTTGTTTACCTATAAGTTCGCCCGAAGAAACAAACTTTCCGAGCTCTTTCTTGACCTTGCCGCGCACAATCTTCTTAAAACGCGATAAATCTTGTTCGATTTTTAATACCATTTACGAGGTTGCCCCCCCTCCTCCATCTCTATCTTTAATATCACCACGAGCAAAAATAGAGGCAACAAAGTTCAAGACATCGGTCGCGCTTTCTTCGTTGTAGCCATAGTTCTTGATAAGACGGGCTTTGACAACGTCGATCTTTTCTTGGGTGTCATCGTCCATAGTGGCTGTCACAAGAGAGCTTAGTTTTATAGAGTCCTTCTGATCTTCAAAAAGCTTGAGTTCCAGAGCCTTATGCAAGCGCTCATTAGTTCGGTAATCAAACTTTTTGTTATCAATGGCCAACGCGCCAATGTAGTTCATGATTTCTCTTCTGAAATCCTCTTTTCGTGATTCTGGAATATCGATTTTCTCTTCGATTGAGCGCATGAGTCTTTCGTCTGGAGACTCATCTTGGCCTGTAAACTTATTACGAACTTTTTCTTTCTGAGTATATGCTTTTACGTTATCGATATAATTAGAGCAAAGACGTTGAATAGCGTCTTCGTCTGCTGTAATCGCACGCTGAACCTCATTTTTAACGATGTCTTCATACTCTTCTTTGACCACCGCAAATAATTCGCGATAACGTTTTCGTTGTTCTTCACTTGAAATAAGTGAATGGTGTTTTAAGCCACTTTCGAGCTCATTGATAAGCATAAAAGGATTGACCGATGTTGTGTTACTGCTCACCAAGACATTTGACATTTTATCTTGGATATAACGTGGGGAAATACCCTCTAGACCTTCACGAACAGCCTCTTTTCTGAGTTCTTTAACGTTATCTTCGGTAAAACCTGGCAATGTTTTGCCATCATACAATTTGATTTTTTGCAGCAAGGTCAGATTAGCCTTTTTTGGCTCTTCGAGACGAGTGAGAATGGCCCACATAGCTGCCATTTCGATTGTGTGAGGGGCAATGTGTTTGCCTTTGATCTTGGCGTTTGTAAAATCTTTTTCGTAGATTTTAATTTCTTGAGAAGCTCTTGTGATGTAAGGAACGTCTATTTTAATCGTACGATCGCGCAAAGCTTCCATGTATTCATTGTTTTGAAGCTTGCGATACTCTGGTTCGTTAGTATGACCAATGATGACTTCGTCGATATCTGTTTGGGCAAACTTTTTAGGTTTGATTTTATGTTCCTGAGAAGCCCCTAACAGGTCATACAAGAAAGCCACATCGAGTTTGAGCATTTCGACAAATTCAATCAGCCCTCTATTGGCAATATTAAACTCACCATCAAAGTTAAAAGCTCTGGGATCAGACTCAGAACCATATTCAGCTATTTTGCGGTAGTTGATATCGCCTGTGAGCTCAGTAGAATCTTGGTTCTTCTCATCTTTAGGTTGGAATGTTCCAATACCAATGCGATCCTTTTCGGATAAGGTCACACGGTAAACCTCGATATGCTCAACAACTTTTGTCCAATCTCCATCATAATGATTGAAAAGCTCTGAAAAAATAAAGCGACTGATGGGAGAAAGATCTCCATCGAGAAAGATTTTATCTTTTTCGGATAATTTTTTATTCACTTCTTTGAGAAGATGTTCACGAGCGTTTTTTGGAATGAGATACAAAGGCTCACCATGAATGGGATCATCAATCATGTCTACAGCGCCAAATATACGATTGAGATCATCATTCTTGGGATCACGTTTAACCCACCTAAAACTAAAAACAGCTCCCTTAGGTTGCTTTGAATACTGCTCAAGCCCCTTTTTAAGTAATCTAACAATTGTTGATTTTGCTGAACCAACAGGGCCATGAAGAAGAATAACTCGTTTTTCTGGACCATAGCGAAGCGACGCAGCCTTAAAAACATTTGTCAACTTCATGAGATGGATATCGAGTCCAAAAACAGCATCTTTTCCGTTTTCGAACGGATCATCAAAAAATTTATACTTGGTGATGTGTTTTTTGTACTCTGTAAATTCCTCAGTACCATAGGAAAGAATCATATCATAAATTCTTTGAAAAGAGCTGCGTGCCACTGAAGGATCCTTCTGAAACATGGCTAAATAGTCACCAAAACCACCCTTCCAACTCAATTCTTTGAAATGTTTAATCTCGTCTGATGAATTGATGACACTGACTAAATCATTAGGTAAAGTCATTCGATACTCCTTATTTTTTGATACTGAAAAACAGTATCAGAATTATTATAATGCCAAAAAACTAATGAATGACCCCGCAGCAAAGTGCGAGATATCAAACTTAAAAAATTGATACGTCAGCGCCCCAATGGGCGGAATATCAAACCCACATTGTGGGGATCAAGACAAGCACGAACCTATGTATGAAAAAGAACAATATATTGATGTGATACCTTATTGTAGCATGTAATAAAGCACTATTTCAAATGGTCTTTCTCTTTTGTTTCTAAGGTATAGCGTATTACTGAACGAATCAATTTATTGCGGTTTGCCTTGCCAAATAACATCTTTAAATCTTGAAACAATGAATCATCATTCACTAATGATCCTAGCGTGCCTTCTCCATGATTAATTTTTTCTGTAACTGACTTGAGATCATAGCTCGCTACTTCAAAATTGCCTAAAATATTATCAATTCTCGTAAAAGTTCTCTTGTGTTTATTATCATAAACAAACTCACCCATCACCGTATTGAGTTTTGCCACAAGACTATCAGTATTGTGAATAAATCCAGACGAATTGTCGAGCAAAGTTTTGGCTTTTTGGATAAGATCATTTCCTTCAAAAACAAGCTGATTGAAACCTGATGGATTAACAACGTTCTCAACAATTTGCCCATTCTCCAAGGGCTGAGACTCTTGCGTGCCCACAGTAAGAAAAACCATGCGATCGCCTAAAAGCCCCTGTGTTTGTATGCTAGCAACAGAATCAGCTCTAATCCTGTCTTTGTACCTTCCATCGATTTTCATCACAGCTTTGACTTTAACAATAAGCTGCTTTTCGAGTTTGTTTTCTTCTCCTTCGACAAGACGATCTTCGAACGAAATGGAGTCAATATGGCCTACATTAATCCCTGCCAGCTGGACTGGCGCCCCGACCCTGAGTCCGTTGACTTTATCAAAATAACAAACCAAATTATAATACTTTTGTAGTAGATTCATTTTAGAGCCAAGAAAAAATATAGCCATCATAAAAAGCAAAATACCGATGGCCATAAAGGCTCCGACTTGGACTTGAATATGTTCTTTAGATTTTTTCATAAACAAATGATTTCATTAATTATTAAGAGTTTTATCCAAATTGATCAAATTATTTTATTTATTCTTTCTTTATCCTCTCTCCCACGATCAACGATTCACAATCCACCATCCACAATCCTTCGACTCACTACGTTCGCTCAGGTCAAGTTTACTCATCTCCAAGCTCACCACTGATGAATTTGCGAACCAAGACCTCTTTAGATTTTTTAAGTTCGTCTAGTGTTCCTAAAAAAGCAGCTCTTTTATCATACAAAAGAGCCACACGATCTGCCACACGATAAATGCTGGCCATATCATGTGAGACAACAATCGATGTGACCTTGTATTTTTTTTGTAAAAGACGCACTCTTTCATCCACGCGTCTCACATTTGCAGGATCTAATCCTGTAGTGGGTTCATCATAAACTATGACTTCTGGATTTGCAGAAATAGCTCTGGCCAAACCCACTCGTTTTCTCATGCCTCCAGAAAGATCAGCAGGAAAAAGTTCAGCAGCATCAGCCATGCCAACAACCTCTAGTTTTTCAAACACTCTCTTTTCAATAGTCTCTTCTGTATACTTTTGAAGCTCTCGTAAAGGATAAGCCACATTATCGTACACACTCATTGAATCAAACAGCGCTGCGCCTTGAAAAACCATTCCAAAGTTCAGACGCATTTTGTTGAGTTCCCATTCTTCGAGACTGGTGATCTCTTGTCCTCTAAAATAAATCTCTCCGCTATCAACAGGCATGAGCCCCATCAAAAGTTTGAGAGCCACAGATTTGCCTGCCCCAGACCCGCCGATGATACAAAACGTCTCACCTTCGAAGACTTGAAAACTAATGTCCTCAAGAACACCTTTGTCTTCAAAAGATTTGGAGACGTTTTTAAATTCGATGATGGGTTGGTTGCTTGCCATAAATTAAAACAACAAAAATAATTTTGTGAGAAAAAAGTCAGAAACAAAAATAACAATGGAGCAAATCACCACTGTTCGCGTTGTGGCATCGCCCACGCCTTTTGTCCCTTTGGTCGTGTTAAGCCCCTGGTAGCAAGCTATACAACCAATAAAGAAACCAAAGAAAACTGTTTTACCAACTCCAGATAAAAAGTCATATACCTGTACTGTGGATTGAATCTGATCAAAATAAAATCGCGCTGTAATCCCTGCCTCTAATATTGTCACAAACATGCCGCCAAGAAGACCAATAAAAATTGCAATAACAGTCAAAAGGGGTGTCATGAACATGGTGACCAAAATTCTTGGCACAACGAGTTTAGCAATAGGACTCCCGCCCATGGCTCGAATCGCTAATATTTGCTCAGACACCTTCATAGAACCAATCTCAGCTGCAATCCCAGAACCCACTCGTGAGGCGATCATGAGCGCGGTCAAAACAGGTCCTAACTCTCGCGTAATAGCCACACCAACAATTTGCCCTGTGTACAATTCAAGACCAAAACGTTTGAGCCCCACAATAAGCTGCAACGCCATGACCATGCCCGTAAACACAGCCACAAGACTGGTGAGTGTGAGTGACTTCACGCCAATTTCATAAATCTGGCGCAAAACATACCGAAGATCTAAAGGGTATGCAAAAACAGCGTGGATAGCACGTCCACCTAAAAGAGCTACGCCACCCAGGTACTCAAAAAACTCCCAAAGCACTGCCCCCCATCTTTGTAATAAATTTTGAATGGACTCTTGCACAGTAGGTTCTGGTGGGGAAGATTCTGATGGTGATTTTTTCTCTGTCATAATAGTTTTGGTCCTTTGATAAACTCAAAACCTTCTATCATTTTTTTAAAGTCTGGCAAATATTCTAATTCGTCAGGAAATGTGACGTAGACAAAATCAAAAACGCAGGCATTCATCTTAAATACATATGTACTTATATAAATATCACGACCATCGACCTTGCCTGTGCCTTCAGTCAACAAAGCCGCTCTGTTCGATGGCGAGAATTCGTAGGAATCGCCTGTTTCAAGATCGGTGATGCCTCTTAAGAGATCATCGGTAAGAGTTTTTAACGACGCATCACCAGCCGCGCGTTTACACCATGAATCAACGGTAATGGTAGATTGATCTTTTTGATTTACAAAGAGAATGGCTCGATAGTCTATGCCCTTTTTCTTCCAATAAGAAGGCAGATTGCCGATTCGAAAAGAGCCTCCCTCTGTTTTGACAACCCCTCGACTATAACCCAAAACACTCCCTTGCTTTTCAATACCTCCAAAGCATGAAGTAATTGTTATAGAAAGAAAGATTATGATTAATATTTTCTTATACATTCGAATATTAGCTTACTGCGTACAACGTAAATCGGTTAGGGTTATGAGGCCCGTTTCGTCATTCGGTTACGGTTACGTAATCAGTTCTAGACGTTACCCTAACCGCTAAACGATACGGGCTTCGTAACCGACCAACGAAAAACCAATATTATTTTATTTTGATTTACATTCTATTGATGAGCATCTAGATGCAGGTCATTGGTTTAGTTATATTTTTTGATACTTGCAAGCGTTTACTTAGGGTCTCACTTAAATATGAAACTTATATTAGCTAGCAAATCCCCTAGACGTCATCACCTGCTCAAAAAACTGCTACAAGAAATTGATTTTCCTGTGAAGGATTTTGAGATTCAGATCCCTAATATTGATGAATCCTGTAAACCAAACGAATCCCCTGTTGAGTCTGCAGTGAGGCTTGCGAAGGAGAAATCTTTGAGTGTTGTTGCTGGCGAAAACACGATAATTATAACAGCAGATACGATTGTAGTTTTGGATGGGAAGATTTTTGGGAAACCTAAAGATAAAGAAGACGCCATCCAAATGCTTAACGATTTGAGTGGAAAAACCCACGAGGTTATCACTGGGTTCTGTATTATTAACACAAAAGCCCAGATCATTACCGACCATGATTCTAGCCAGGTGACTTTTCGCAAATTAGATAAAAAAGAAATCGAAGACTTTGTCGACACGGGCATTCCCATGGACAAGGCTGGTGCCTATGCAGTTCAAGAAGATACCCACAATTTTATTGCGAAGATTGATGGCTCTTATACAAATGTGATGGGCTTGCCGACTGAAAAAATAGCTACTCATCTCACGAAATAAAATCCCAAACTCAGACTCTTTCATTTGGAATTTTTGCATTGGAATTTGTGATTTATTTGTTATTTGGGATTTGTTATTTGGAATTTATTTCACCCCCCCCAATCCCCCTCTTCCCCGTAGGCGCATAGGCTCATCGGCGCGTAGGCTCGAATATTTCCTATGTACATCCCCCCCTTCTATGCTATACTAAAATCATTCATGACCAAGACAAAGCTCACAGAATACATCCGAACACTCCACCACAGAAAAGCAGTCCGCGCCTTGACCACAACCACGGTAATGCTGGGTTTGCCAGTGATTGGGGCTTATTCTTATTTCTTGGGAGTTAAACGGATAAAACTCGATTACGTACCCCTCAAACTTAATAATAGAGCTACATTAAGTGGCATGAAAATGATCCATATCTCAGATCTTCATTATGGGCCGACAAATAAAGATAAAAAGTTTTTTAACCGTATTGTTGATATAATTAACGCCAAACATCCCGACATCATTGTACTTACTGGTGATTATTACCAATGGGACCCACGTTATCTTTACGGCCTGCCCGAACTTCTTTCACGCTTAAGAGCTAAAATTGGTATCTACGGCTGTCTTGGTAATCATGACTATGGTAGTTGCTATCCAGGAAAAACCGAAGATGATCCCTTTGAGCACGAAATCACTAAAGACGCGCTCGAAAGACAAGGTATCCGCATTCTTACGAACGAATCGGAACTCCTGTCGTTCAAAAATCAACAATTCAATCTCGTTGGTCTGCATGATCTCTGGTCTAATAAATGTGATCCTAATCAGGCCTTTAGATATGTTAACCAATCTTTGCCCACATTTGTCCTTTCTCACAATCCTGACACTATTCATGAGGTTAAACAGGATTTTGATCTTATGCTTTCTGGCCATTCTCATGGCGGACAAGTGACATGGCCTGTAGTGGGATCTTTTGGAACTCCTCAAAGGAGCAAAAACCTCAAACGCGGTCTCCACCCTATTTCGGACAGAAAAAGAATCTATATTAATAGAGGACTTGGCCACACCTTTAGGCTCCGCATCAACTCCGTTCCTGAAGTGACATTATTCGAGATTGGATGAGAATCGGCACCTCGGTACTTCGGCACTTCGGATCCATATTTCCTTTGATATCATATATTTACAAAAAAACCCACAACCATCACCTTGCTTTTCTCAATCAAGAATTGTAAGAGGATCGAACATTTTTTTTGGTCTTTTTAAGCAACATATAAATTAGAATTACGATAACGGACTACGCGACAGACGACAACAAACTATCGTCTATCGCTTGCCCTGAGAAATCCTGAGCGACTGAAAGAAGTCGAAGGAGAGTCGAAGGGACTATCGTTTCCCGGAGGAAATATGACAACTAATGCAGTGAATATTAAACCAGCTAATGGCAAACTTGGTGTTCTTCTTGTAGGACTTGGTGCTGTAGCAACAACCTTTGTAGCTGGTGTCGAAGCCGCAAAAAAAGGTGTCAGAAAACCAATCGGTTCTCTCACTCAATTAGGACATATCAGATTAGGCAAAAGAACCGAAAACCGTAACCCTATGGTTAAAGACTTTGTCCCTCTCGCTAACATGAATGATATTGTTTATGGCGCTTGGGATATTTTTCCTGACAATGGTTACGAAGCAGCTTGTAAAGCAGGTGTTGTTCCCCGCGATCTTTTAGATAAATGTTGTGAAGACCTAAAAAACATTGTTCCCATGAAGGCTGTTTACGATAAAAATTATTGCCGCAAACTCGAAGCCACTTACTTCAAAACCGAACCTAATAAAATGAAGCAAGCCGAAGCCCTCATGAAAGACATTGAGGATTTCAAAACAAAAAATAATTGTGACCGTCTCACTGTCATTTGGTGTGCTTCGACTGAAGCTTTTAACGCCATTTCCGACACTCATAAGAGTCTAAAAAGCTTTGAAGAAGGACTCAATAACAACTGTCCTACAATTTCTCCCAGTATGATTTACGCATACGCTGCTTTAAAGTCTCGCGTTGGTTATGCTAATGGCGCGCCAAACCTCACTTGTGATTGTCCTGCTCTTCAAGAGCTTGCGCATGAGATGAGAATGCCTTTATCAGGTAAAGACTTTAAAACAGGTCAGACTTTGATGAAAACAATCATAGCTCCAGGACTTGCTGCTCGTTACCTCGGCATTTCTGGTTGGTTTTCTACTAATATTTTAGGAAACCGTGACGGCGAAGTACTAGACGCTCCAGAAAACTTCAAAACAAAAGAAGAATCTAAACTTTCTGTTCTCGACTCAGTTCTAAACTCAGAACTCTATCCTGATCTTTACAAAGATCTTTATCACAAAGTTCGAATTGAATATTATCCACCACGTCGCGACAACAAAGAAGGTTGGGACAATATTGATTTAGTTGGATGGCTCGGAATGCCCATGCAACTTAAAATCAATTTTCTCTGCCGTGATTCTATCTTGGCAGCACCAATTGTTCTCGATTTAGTTTTGTTTATGGATTTAGCTCAACGTGCAGGATTCAAAGGCATTCAAGAATGGCTTTCATTCTACTACAAAGCGCCTATGACTAAAGAGGGTCTTGACCCAATCCATAATCTCTTCTCACAAGAATTAAAATTGCAAAACACATTGCGATTCATGATGGGCGAAGACCAGATCACGCATTTGGGATTAGATTATTATGCATAGATTACGCTGTACGTTAGACGCTAGACGAAAAATAGCATGAGCATGAGTAAATAGCATGAGTTTTGTAAAAAAACAAAATCCAACTCAAAACAAATCTGACTTCACCTCCATCAGCGATCTTATTCAAAATCAAATCCATAAACTTTCAGATAAACCTCTGACCAAAACTATCTCACTTCATAATCAGTGGAAACAAATTGCAGGACCTGTGATTTCAAAACACTCAAAGGTTCTTTATTTGAGAGGTGGTGAACTCGTCATCTCTGTCACAAATTCAACATGGCACAGTGAACTCATTATGATGAAGGCTGAGATTTTAGATAAAATCAATCAAGCCATGCCAGAGGCAAATGTCGAAGAGATTAAGTTTAAGATTAGTTCGTGATAAATCTGATAACAAAGAAACGCTAATATTTAGACCTAAAGCTTGATTTCTGCGTTGAGAAGAAACATATAAACACGACCATTCAATCACGATTTGGTTTAGGGTATGGAGAAATCATGGGTAAACTATTAAACATTATAATCTTTTGTTCTTTTTTAATATCACTCACGCTCTTTGCAGCATGTGGCAGCCCTACTTCTGGAGAAGTAGATGGTGGCGGTGGAGACACAGACACCTTGACCTTTGAATTTGTATTTTCCTGGGGAACCCAAGGAGACGGTAATAGCGAATTCTCTTCACCAGAAGGCATTGCTATTGATAGCAGTAATAATATCTATGTAGCTGACTTTGGCAATCACCGTGTTCAAAAGTTTACAGCAGATCCCGAAAACGAGACAGCAACATTTGTAACTGAATGGGGTTCTGAAGGTGACGGAAATGATGAGCTTCAAAACCCATCAGCCATTATGGTTAATAGCAGTAATACAATCTTTGTGTCTGATAGAAACAATCACAGAATAGTTACATTTGATACTTCTGGAAATTACCAGTCGCAGGCGGGAACAACTGGCACAGGCGATTTAGAATTCAACTACCCTCAAGGGTTGCTCTCTCTTGCAGGTTATCTTTACATTTGTGATCGATACAATTACAGGATTCAAAAAATAGACAGTACCCCAACCTTTGACTCTGAATGGGGATCAAATGGCACGTCTAATGGAGAGTTTAAGCTCCCCTACGATCTTGCTGCTGATAGTGACCTTCTTATCTATGTCACAGATTTTAGTAATCACAGAATACAGGTCTTTAATACAAGTAGCACTTTTCAATCTACTTGGGGTGAATACGGAACAGCAAATGGAGAATTCAATTCACCAACAGGCATTTATGTAGATTCTGAAGATCAAATTTATATCAGTGACTCTGGTAATAATCGCGTACAGGTTGTTGATACCAACGGCACATATTTAGGAAGCTTTGGATCCATTGGTACTGGTGATGGTGAATTTGTAGGTCCAATGTCAATCGCCATGGATAGTGATGGCTACATTTATGTTGTGGATGGCGGAAATAATCGGATTAATGTTTATAAAGAAACTACCTAAGTCATCATAAGGTGAGTCCCCATTTATCCTGAGCGAGAAGTGCTAATGACGAGTCGAAGGACTTTTGCCAGAATTCCAACCCTTCGTCATGTTCTTTTAGAATTGCCTGCTCTCTCAAATAAGAACTATCCTCTTGATCTGGACAATTTACAACACAGGTCTTAGTCGTAATCAGTGGGATCCATACTACCATCATCACAGGAATCTAAACTCCTTCCACATGAATCAGCCTTAAGGGAAGAATCACAAAATGACTGATTTAAATTAGTAGCATATTTCCTACTTTCGCAGGCATTGATATAGTAATATTGACTTGATAAACAGGCCCAGCATTAACTTTGCCTATTACAAACAGAAAGCAAACAACCACAAGACCACATATAAAAATTTTAGTTCGTTTATTCATAAAAACATCCTCCAAAATAAATAATCTATAATTTAATGACAAGGCGGCGAATAAAAAGAACAAAATTCAAGACTATCTTCAAGCCCATCACCAGCCACAGGACATAAAAGCCTATTTAGTTCCTGTGCATTCACTTTAGCAGTACAGATATCATAATAGTAATCATAGGCATATTCACATTCTTGGTTCATACCTAGTCGTGAATACTTTAAAGCATAACCCCTGGCTTTTTCCTGAATCTCTTCTAACACCTCTATTTCACCTTCAAGTGCAATACATATATTAGTCTCTATTTGAAGGTTGGGATTAACTATATATACATAATCTGCCTTGGCATTACCCACTACAAATAAGAAACAAACAACTATGAGACTACAGATAATAATTTTAATTCGTTTATTCATAAAACATCCTTTCAATAGATTCTTAAATACCTAATCGCTACAATCTTCCGCCTCATACAGTGTGTTTGTTCCACTATTAAGCATTAAATCAGCCACATCATTTACAAACAAGCACCGAACACATTCATTAATATTTGAATAGACCCTACCACTAGGATCTTTCCATTCAGTTTGAGGACCACTGCCTGGAACTGAATGACAATGTGGGGCATATACATTTTTCACTATTACAGAAAATCTTTGCTTCTTAGTTCCTAAGGCGTGTTCTCCTTGTCCTGCTTGTCTAGATTCTCTTGATAATTGATCTACCAGCTCTCCTAATCTTGTTTCATATGGTAATACTGTGGGCACATGAGAACACACTTGTTCTGCTTCAGCATAACCATCATTCTCTTCGCCTGTATTATACCAAACAAAATTATCATTTGCGTCCGGAGCACTTTCATTATTTTCTCCTATTTTTACTTCAAGTTTAAATTGAGAAGGTAAATCTACTGTTGCCATAATATCTCCTATTCTATTCCTTAAATAATTTTAAGTGAATCAATTGATACCTAATTATCGGTTGAAAAACACTGTGTGTTGCCAAGGGATGGGAATAAGGGTTTTGTGGAAAAAACGGCTGAAAAGAAAAAGGGGAGCAAGCCTTGCTTTTTTTATTCTTAATGATTACAAAACCTTAGTCGTGCTAACCAAGGGAATTTTATGAAAAAAGACCAAATCGGCCCATCTAATAATATCCTAGAAGTAAACCTGACAAAAAAATCTTTCCATACATACAAAGTCACAAAAAAAGAGCGAAAGGAATATCTTGGAGCCAAAGGCCTGGCCCTCAAACTCTTATATAATCGAATGAAGC
Source organism: uncultured Nitrospirales bacterium (assembly GCA_964609965.1). GTDB lineage: Bacteria > UBA10199 > UBA10199 > UBA10199 > JADGCS01 > JAHJDR01. The sequence continues at coordinate 13,364 of CAZSTS010000027.1, read as the reverse complement.
CTGGTGTGGATCCTTTGGGACCTGATAATTATCTCGCCTTGATGATGGGCCCACTTTTAGGAACTGGCGCGCCCTGCTCTGGTCGCTTTTCATCTGTAAGCAAATCTCCGCTGACTAGAGTTTTTACGCACGCCTCTTGTGGCGGCCCTTTTGGCATGCAACTCAAGACCGCTGGCTGGGATGGACTTCTCATCACAGGTAAAGCAGACAAACCAACTTACCTCGAAATTAATGAAGATGGCGTTACATTCAAAGACGCCTCGAATCTTTGGGGAATGGATACGACAGAAATCCAAAAGAATCTTGGAAGCAAAGGTGACGCCCTTGTGATTGGTCCTGCTGGAGAAAATCTCGTTCGCTTTGCTAATATCTGTTCAGGACATAGATTCCTGGGTCGCTGTGGTCACGGCGCTGTCATGGGATCCAAAAATCTCAAAGCCATTCTTGCCATTGGAGGAACACATAAAATTCTTCCGGTTGAAGAAGATGAATTCAAAAAAGTAAAAAAACTAGCCACAAAATACATCAACAGAAATGAAATCACGTCAGATAAATATCGAAACTTTGGCACAAACGCTAATGTGCGTCTTTGCAACGAAGTAGGCATACTTCCAGTGCAAAATTTTACAAAAGGTAAATCACCTCATGCCGAAAAAATAGCTGGCGAAGTCGTTAAAGAAAATCACAATACCAAACACCACACATGCAAACCCTGCACAATTCTCTGCGGTAAAAAAGGTACGTTTGCTGGCAAAGAACTGACTGTAGGTGAATATGAAACCGCCGGACTCCTGGGTTCTAATCTTAATATCTTTGATCCTGTTAAAATCGCACAGTGGAATAAAATCTGTGGCGATATGGGAATGGACACAATTTCTTCAGGAGCAACCCTGGGCTGGGTTATGGAAGCCACAGAAAAGGGCTTAGTAAAAACCTTCCTAAAATTTGGCGAAACAGAAGGAATTGAAGAAGCCCTCAAAGACATTGCTTTTGCCAGAGGCTTTGGAAAAGAAATGGGACAAGGCACAAGAGAGTTGGCTAAAAAATACGGCGGCATGGACTTTGCCATGCAGGTTAAAGGACTCGAAATGCCTGCGTACGATCCAAGAGGCAGTTACGGCCAAGGACTTTCTTACGCTGTGGCCAATCGCGGTGGCTGCCATTTATCAACAGCTATCTTTGCCATGGAAAACTTCTTTCACTTGCTCAAACCCTACACCATTCGTGCTAAAGCTGATTTTGTGAAGTTTTTTGAAAACATGTATTGCTGTATTAATTCTCTACACACCTGCCAGTTCACAGCTTTTGCCTACACGCTGGAAGTTCCTCTTACTAAATACACACCTAAAACTATGCTCGCTTTTATGATGCAGTACCTGCCTGAAGTAGCCGTGAACCTCGTAGACTTTAGTATTTACACAAAGCTTTGGTCTACAACAACTGGTATAAAGGTTTCGAACGCGGAATTTATGAAGGCAGGCAATCGTATTCATCTCTTGGAGCGATATATGAACACGCGTGAAGGTATTTCTCGAAAGGATGATACCCTGCCCGAAAGGTTTTTAAAAGAAGGCAGAGAGTGTGATCCCGAAAATCACACAGTCCCACTCGACACCATGCTCAATATCTATTACAACGTCCGTGGGTACGATAAGAATGGAATACCGAAGAAAGCGGTTTTGGAAAGACACGGGATCTGAAAAGGTGTCGGGCTACTTTCCGAAAAAAAGGTACACCCGGTTACCGTATGGTACCGGGTACACCCACTTTTTTGCAATAAAAACATGAATAAAATTAAACTCGGAAAAAAAACAATCTTCCCCTTCACAATCCCCTCAGGAATTATCACAACCGAGCCTCCTGCGATCGAAAAATTAGCGCGCAACATCCCTGAACTTGGCATCATCACTACAAAGAGCATTGGCCCTAATCCCAGATCTGGTTATTGCGAACCTATTCTCCACCAATATGAACCTGGCTGTTTTGTGAATGCGGTGGGGCTTAGGAATCCTGGTTGTGAGGCCTTTAAAGATAAATTATCCAAAATCAATTTTCCAAAAGATAAATACCTTCTTCTCTCTGTCATGGGAGGCAATGCTGAGGACTTTTGTGAAGTCGTCAAAACACTCGAAGATGATGTTGACGGATTTGAACTCAACCTCTCCTGCCCTCATGCCAAAGGCTATGGACAACAGATCGGAGCTGATCCTAAATTAGTGTATGAAATCGTAAAAGCTGTCTGTGCTATCACAAAAAAAGAAGTTTTTGCCAAACTTTCTCCGAATGTCGAAGATATTGCTGTGATTGCTGAGAGCGCGATGAATGCTGGTGCTTATGGCATCGTCGCCATCAACACAGTAGGACCTGAAAAGATTTTGGCAAATAACGGACACCCTGTCCTCTCAAATCAAGTGGGGGGCCTGAGCGGTCGGAGCGTTTTGCCTGTTGGCTTACTCGCTGTTCGACATATTAAAGAAAAACTTGGAGACATTCCCATTCTTGGCATGGGTGGGATTTTCAATGCCAAAGATATTGCCTCTTATAAAGATGCTGGGGCTACGTATTTTGGAATAGGAAGTTCTCTGGCAGGCATGGACGATAAATCACTTAAATCTTATTTTTCTTCTCTTACTTTGGATTTAGAAAACAGCACAAACAACGCGGAATCTTTTTTACAGACTGTAGACATGTCTTTCACAAAGACTAAAGTGATAAAGAACGAAGGCCCTGCCCCAGACTTAAGAATTATTGAATTTGATGCTAAGCTGGATGTCTTACCTGGTCAGTTTATTTTTATTTGGCTACCTGGAATTGGTGAAAAGCCTTTTTCTGTTTTGGATAATGAACCTCTAACTCTAGGCATTCAGGAACGTGGAAAATGCACAAAGGCAATCAATGAATTAAGTGCTGGAGACAAAGTATTTATCAGAGGCCCCTACGGAAAAGGAATAGACACGCTCGAAAGTAAAGAGCTCGTGCTTGTGGGTGGTGGCAGTGGAATTGCAGGCCTCTACTTATTCGCCAAGCACTTTGCCAAATCACATTCCATCAAATCTTTTTTGGGCGCTAAAGACAAAGAACACATCTTCTATCAGGATGAACTCGCAAAGTTTGGCGAAGTCTTGATCGCGACCGAAGATGGTTCTTTGGGCACAAAGGGTTTTGTCACAGGTCTTTTCGACAAGGTAAACTTCGATGCAAACACCTGCTTCATTAACTGCGGACCAAAGCCCATGATCGATGCGGTTGTCGAAATAGAATCAAAGCATACTGCAAACGAGAATATCCTTTCTTCTGTGGATTATCTTACCATGTGCGGCGTTGGGATCTGTGGGAGTTGTGCGAATGAGAGAGGTTTGAGAATGTGCGTGGATGGGCCGTTTGCGGCTGATACCTAATTGCCCTTTTTATTGCCTTTTTTAAGGAAATTGAATACATCCCATTTTCGATTTTGCACCCGTAGCTCAGCTGGCTGAGAATTGCGGCCTAGCAATTCGAAGCCGAACTTGCCGCCGAGTAGGCGAGGAAAAGTGAACGAGCGGCCCAGCGAGTGAACGAAAAGCAAGCGAGGTGGGGGATGAAACAGATGACGTACAGGAATCTGTTGAAGACCAACGCCGTTAGGCGTTAAGAATTAGAAATTAAGAATAAGTTTCTTTGAAAGAATGAAGTTCCATACGCACCCGTAGCTCAGCTGGATAGAGCAACTGGCTTCGAACCAGTAGGTCGCACGTTCGAGTCGTGCCGGGTGTGCAGAAAGAAAGATCCTTTGTGGATCTTTTTTTTTGCAAACCTGGCGCTAGACGAGAACGTACCGTTCTGACCGAGCGTGCCTAAAACGCGAGGAAATCCTTGGAGTCAGCCTAAGCTGACGGAAAGGAGAGTCGTGCCAGGTGTGCAGAAAGAAAGTAGCCCACAACACCACCCCCTAACCTTTGCCCTATCCCTTCCCTTCAGGCTTAACATAAACTGCAATATTCATCGTAGCTTCACGAATTTCTGTAAAACGCGCTTTCATAGCTTGAGCCAAGTTAAGAACATCTGCACCACCAATATACATTTCAAGAATTTGAGAAGAAGTGCCTTGGTTGGGGTTATCTTCAGATCTTGGCCCGAACAATGCAGAAATAGCAGCACGATCACCAACTTCTAAATCATTATCAAATTTACCAAAAGTGTCTTTTTGCTGTCCTCCTTCTCGAAGATCAATTCTTACATACGACATCTTGCGTTTATTCCCCATAAGAGAAAGCGGTGTCGTCGCTACAATGAAAGAACCACTTATCGTAAGTATTAATACAGATGTATTTGCCTCACGATCCACAACACCTTCAGCTCTGCAAGCCCCCCTACTTTCTGCTAGCTCTTCAAACGCATCCCATTGTAACAACCAACACTGAGCCATCATTTCAGTATACTCATCCAAACTTATTCCCCTTCCTTCTCCAGCCTTCTGAGCCTCTTCAGCTAATCCTTGAATATACTCTTGATATTTATGAGGCACTTGTTCCAAACAACTTTCCCCAAAAAAACCTGGTTTCTCCATTGGAAGACCAGCTACAAGCTTGTTTAAATCCACAGGACCGTCTTTTTTCTTAGGTCCAGGTTGATGATCCGAAGTAAATTCATCTACCACTTGTACAGCCCTAGCCACTGCTGTCCCCCTATCCCCCGCAGTAACTCGACTCTGTGGTGGAGCTGGTAAAGCTCTTGCCTTTGCTGGCTTTGTAACGTTTAAAACTTTTAAAGCATGAATCTCCGCTGGAGTAGGAAAAAGCTGTGGTCCTAATGTAAACGAAGTCATACTAAACGGCTTAGAAACTAATGCCCCTAGATTACTCATAATCCTCCCTATAAACCCATAAACAACGACACAGCACAAAGCGCTATCTCCTTGTTTTTATTGTCTTTTTTATGATTTGTTTGTACACCCTATATGAGAAAGCCTGAATGCTCATCTCATATATAATAATACTATCGGTAAGTTAATTGATAAGTTTCGGATTATTTTCCCCATCCCCTACTCACAAAAACATTCTAAAAGTCGTAAAGCATTAGTTTCCGGGTGATACGGGAAGCTATTATTTTGACACGCATCCGCCAAAGGCGGACCGAGCGAGCCTGCGAGCTAAGGAGTGTCAAAAAATAGCGAACCGGAGCAGGACCCGAAAACTAAAATAACGACTTTTATAATTTATTCTACTATCGCCCTTTTCTCTTTGTTTTTGTTCTCAACTTCTTCTCAAGAGAAGCAACTTTGCGAGTAAGTGTGTTGATGTCGGTTTGAGTGGGGATATCGAGCATACCTAAAACATGTTTTTTAGTGCTTAAAACCCTATCTTTGGCATGTTCAAAAAACTCAGCCGTATTGACTTGGCTTACAGCTGTGGAAATATTCTCTTTCACATCATCAATGATATGAGGATCGACAAAATTCCAATCCTTTTTCTTGAGTTCTTTCACAACTTTCTTTGATTTCTTTTTGAGTTCTTTTCTCAAACCTTCGGTCTTTTCGAGGGCTTTTTCCTTGAGCTCAATAGCGCCTAATTGATCAATCAATTCATCAAAATTCTTGATGAGATGCTCTTTGGTTTTAGTACCATTTTGATTGGCCACTTTCATGACACCCTCTAAACCCTGTTCAAACGTCTGTTTTGCAAAATCCCAGTAAGATGCTGGTGGTGCTGTCTTCTTGGTTTTGCGTTTTCGTGTTGCTTTCTTAGCCATATGATTCCTCCTTTGTCGCGGCGTAGTCCTGAGCGACTCGTGGTGAGCGTAGTCGAACCAAGCCGGACTTTGTTATGACTTAAGATTAACACGATGCGTTATCACCTGTCAACGCCCTGCGTCATTTATTTGGTTTTGCTTAGTATTATTAGATAGTTAAACTTCGTTACCCCGACTCACCCTTCCCCCACAACAAGATGTTTCTTCCTACCATAGCTTATCATGAACTCGGGCTGTTTCTTCACTCTCCGACACGTAGGCGCATAGGAGCATAGGTGCGTAGGCTCATTATTTCACAAATTCCTTCACAACAAACTGAATACTATCCACATCCCTAAACCGATTCACCTCTAACCCAAAAACCACCCCAGCCTTGTCCCCGAGTTCCTCAATCACCTCACCCTTATTAAAGGCAATGGCATCATAATTTTGCCCACCAGTAGAAACACCAAGCTTGAGATGCCCGCGACCGACAATGCGCTTTGAACGAATTCCTAATTCAGATGACATGAATAATGGTTTGGCATTACCCATTCCATGTGGCTCTAATAACGAAAGTTCTTTCATCAATTCCCAACCGACCTTTTGTTCAGTCAGATCATCATCAACCAAAACACTTGCCTCTGTATCTTCAAAATTCATCTTATTCTTAATCGCATGATCAAAGGCCTCGATAAACCCTTCGATTTGATCTGCTGATAATGTCACACCTGCCGCTGCCTTGTGACCTCCGAATTTAATGAGATGATCAGAACACTCGCTCAAACACTCTATGAGATTCACAACAGGAATGGATCTGCCTGATCCTTTGATTTTCCCATCTTCACCATTGCATAAAATGATAGTTGGTCTCCCGTATTTTTCGACAACGCGTGAGGCCACAATCCCTACCACCCCCACATGCCAATCAGGTTCATAAAGAACCAATCCCAATGTACGATCTAAATCAACTTCGTTCTCAATACGTTCATAAACATCTTCAACAATTTTGAGTTCGACATTTTGTCGTTCGCGATTGAGATAATCTAATAACGTAGCCTGTTTTGTAGCTTCGACAGGGTCACTCGTTGTCAACAAAATCACACCAGCCTTTGCATCTTTCAAACGCCCACACGCATTGATGCGAGGCCCTAACTTAAAACCCACATCAACCGTCGTGAGCTTCTCTTTTTTGATCTCACAAGCCTTGATCAAGGCTTTGAGCCCAGGCTTATTTGAATGGGGAATTTGTCTTAGTCCCTCTTTTACAAAATAACGATTCTCATCTTTGAGAGGCACAACATCACAAACAGTAGCCACACACAAAAGATCAAGAAACTGTTTTAAGTTTGGTTCTTCTTTGTTTTCAAAAAAACCATCCTCTCTGAGACGTTGCCTGAGTGCCATAATGAGTTTAAAAGCAACTCCAGCTCCACAAATTCCTTTAAAAGGATAATCACAATCTCCTCGTTGTGGATTGATAACAGCCAAAGCCAAAGGCAGGGATTCTTCTACTTGATGGTGATCGGTGATGATCACATCCATCCCAAGCTTATGAGCATAAGCAACAGCCTCATGGGCTGATGTGCCATTATCGACAGTGATAATAAGATCTGTGTCCTGACCTTTGAGAACATCTAATGATTTTTTATTGATGGAATACCCTTCAGAAATCCTATTGGGTATGTAATAATCGATCTTAATTCCTAGTTGTTCAAAAAACAAAATGAGAAGAGACGTGGCTACCGCACCATCTACATCGTAATCACCATAAATACAGATTTTGTCATCTTCCTCTAAAGCACGAAGAATTCTTTCAACAGCCACACCCATATCTTTTAAGAGGAATGGATTATGAAGGGCTTTGACATCTGTGTGAATAAATTTATTGGCCTGGTCTGGAGTTGAAATACCTCGGTTAACTAATATACGTGCTATAGTTTTAGAAATGCCTAAAGATTGGACAAGCGTCTGAACATCAGCTTGATCACCAGAACGGAATTTTACATAAGATTTGTCTTTGAACACTGGGGGAACTCGATAGGCCCTTCGACTGCGCTCAGGGTAAACGATAGACAGCTATTTAATGTATCATCTACATTTTAGCTTGCCCTAAGCCTAGTCGAAGGAACTAGCGAAAAAAAGCAGGCACACCTACATAATGTAAGTAGTGCCTGCTCTAAAATAAAGACTAATTAGCAAGCGCAAAAATCATGACCACGAACTGTTTTACGGCCATTTTGTTTTGCTCTCTTAGCAGCTTGCTCAACATACCAATAAAGAACGCCATTAAGTGCTTCTAAAGCATCACTAGATACGTTACATTTTTGCTTTCTGATAGCATCTTTAGTTTTGCTACCAACGAGGAGCATTTCCATTTTTTTTGCTTTTTTAGTAGTTTTTTTTGCTTTTTTCTTAGCCATTATATTCTCCTTAAATGATTATTCAATTTTGTTGAGGCAAGAACAATACCTACCACAACGATAAAAAACATTTTATGTGGCCCGTTGGTAACCCAACTATTGTAATTTGGCAAATGAAAAAAGAGCGATATTTTAACCCTACCCACCCTTTTTAAGGCCTTTTTCAAATCTGATAAATTGTTACCAATTCAAAGAGCCAGCGTGCACAGTATTTATAAATCTTCGAACGCCTAACTAGCACAGCATCTTGCCAAACAAGAAAATCGAGAGAAGGTATATAAATACTGAGTGCGCTGGTGATTTACTTGGATTTGAAATGAAGGTCGCTTTCCCCCTCATTATGCTGGTTATCCCAAAAAGACACACCTTCCATTACGCCTTCTTCATACCCACAGGCTTCGTGGAGACGCTGTGGTCTAGGATCTGGAATTTTACCCGCATGAATAAGACCTCTGAGGTAGTCTGTGTGAAAGGCAGGTTTGCTTGTCTTGTGATAGCTTTTCCAAAGCTTTTGGACATGAGGTTTGAGTCCGAGTTCACAATATTTTTCTTTAAGAACTTTTTTGACTCCGTTCCATCTGTATTTGAAATAATAACTATTGTTAAAGGCCTCATCCCAGAGCGGGTTCACATATTCTTTGATATCGAGTCTTCTTTGAACATCCCATCTCTTGGTTTCTTCATTGTATTTGAGATTTGGGGTTTCTCCCTGACACATATCAATCCCCATCATCATGCCCTGATAATTAGACTCAATATCAGCGTACGAAAATGCCCCTGATGTCCAATAGCCTAATATCCCTTTTTCCTCGATGATGCTCAGTCCAAATTTAAGAGCCTTTTTCAGACCATCGATGTGAGACAGGCCTTTTTTGCGCGCAGCCTGATACTTACTATAATACCGTCTGCCTGATGAGAAAAAATGATCGATTTTATCAGTACCAAGATACACGCCATTGACATTGAGGTTTTGTGCCACAGGCATGATGAATGGAAATCGAAATCCCTGGTAGATGCTGTTTCCGTAATCTCTAAACATCTTACTCTCTTTGGGATACTTGTCGATCTCCTTGTCTTTCATGATAGCACTTTTCATGCGATCCTGAAAAAAGTGGGGTCTGATATAACGCAAGAAACGAAAAGCGATCTTTTCACAGGCCTGAGGTTTTTTTCGTGTGGTTCTGACATTGATAAACCTCGCCATAAAGTCATCGAGATCTTTATTAAGCATTTGATTGATTTGATCTGATGAATCCTTGAGCCCTTCTTCTTTTTCAAAAATGAGATACTGATCTGCTTCAAGGGCATGGGCAGGCATGATATATGTAAAGAGAAGGATAAAACTAATAAGAATGATTAATTTTTTGCGCATAGTGAAGTTTGAATTTCCAAAGGCCCATAGGCCCTTAGGACCAATATTATTGATCCAAAATCACTATTATATATATCCAATCGAAGTCAAACCACTTACAAAACCAAAAAGTGACCGGCACTTTTTGAACAAACTGGCATGTTTCTTGCTAAATAGTACAAAAAAGGGGCAACGCAACCGCGTCACCCCTTTTCACTCTCTCCAAACAACAGTCAGCTTAAAAACTATTCTTCTGCACCAAACTGACAAGTTGCTGAACTGTCTTGAACAATCAATTCACCATCTGCATCAGTACAAGTAGCATACTCTACTGTACCTTCTGTGTCTTGAGCTAGATAGATTGTACAATTAATTTCTAACTCTTCTTCGCCGTTTACGAGGAAATTAAAGTGGCCAAAGATTTGAGGTGAATAATCGTTTGTGTTTTTCCAAACACCTGAAGAACCAGATTGCATAACAATGGTATCTTCTAGGCCATCAGCGTTGTCACAGCTACCTTCAATATCATCAGTCAATTCAAACGCAGCGACAAGATCAAGACCTGAATTTTCAGTGCCATCTTCAAGTTCACAGAAATCATCTACTGTAATTGCCAAAGGATCTTCAGCTGAACCATATGTACCTGCAACACCATAAAGTGTGTCTTGAACAGCTGCAGGGCCATTGCTGTCACCCGCATACACACATGTACAATCTTCGACTTCGCAATCAAGTTCTTCAAAATACTCTTCTTCAGCTTCTAAATAAGCTATAGCCATTTGAGCACTAATGCTAGCAGTAGCACCAGAGCTAAAAACATTAGCAACAGCAGAAGCAGCACTGTCTAAATCACTTGAATTGCCTACCCCAGTTCCCACTTGGCTACTTGAACTACAAGCAACAAAGATTATTGTAATTAGAACGATAGTTGTTTTAACAAAGATGTCTTTCCAAGTTCTCATTGTATCCCCCATTTTCTAAGACCATACAACACGAATTCCATATGCCATGATGCACAATCTTAAGATGTGTGCCGTATTTCTTTAAGGACCCTTTTGCCCCCAAAAAACGCCCCACTCAAATTCTAAAGAACCTTCGATATGTAAACTAGTTTTTACTCTAGCAATCGACCTAGTAACTAGCATACCACAAAAAAGCCCTATGTGTAAACTGTTTTTTTATATTATTTCATACAGCGCTATTTACAATCAATTATTTCAAATAGATACATATTTGTCTGTTAACATAATATACATTCTTCTCTTATTTATTTTCAATTTATTTGATTTTTCCCTTTCATTTGTAAACTATTTTTTGTATAATATAGGGGATGACTAAAGATAAGAACATAACTACCGACATCTTCAATTATCTAAACTACCGTGAATTTTTAAAGGATGCCACACAAGAACTGAAAGAAAAAACTTCCTTTAACCTTCGCGCCTTTGCAAAATCTGCAGGAATCAGAGCACCTGGCTATCTCAAAATGGTCATCGAAGACAAAAGAAGTCTCACTGAAGAAACAGCAGCAAAATTTGCCATTGCCCTTGGATTAGAAAAAAAAGAAAAGAAATTCTTTGAAACACTTGTCCTTTACAATCAAACTTCTGATCCTGATCAAAAAAAGAAATATTTTGAAAAGCTCAATAAACTCCTTCCCCGCTCTCAAGATTTCATGAAGGAAAAAAGAGAGAATAGATATTATAGCCGTCATTACTATGTTTGTATTCGCGAGATGGTTGTTCTCAAAGATTTTAGAGAAGATTATAAATGGATTGCCAAGCGATGTTTCCCAAAAATAAGTCCATCACAGGCAAAGGAAGCTGTCGATACATTATTAGATCTTGGTTTGTTGAGTCGAGATGAGAATAGCAAACTCGTTCAAACAGAATCATTTGTTCACACAGAAGATAGGCAAACACAAATAGCTGAAACCTACCACTATCACGAAACTGTTTTGAATAAAGCTAGACGAGCTTTGGGTAAGCTACCTCAAGATGAACGCAACTACTATGCCCTCACCTTGCCCATGCCTGCTAAGATGTTTAAAGAAGTAGTTGACGATTATTACGCATTCAGAGACAAAATTATTCAGAAAGTCAATGAACAAGGCGATGACTTTGATGAAGTTTATCAAATTAATTTTCAGGTGTTTCCTGTGACAAAGAAGAAGGAAAATTGATAGGCGTTTGGGATTTGGAATGTCAGCACAAGCTGGCAAGGGGGATTTATGAAAAAAGCATTTCTCATATTATTATTGGCGCTAGTCATTGCCTTGTCTTTTTTAAGCTGTGGTGGTGAGATTGGCACGGGTGTTTCTAACCCTCCTACAAAAGCAGCCGCTGCTGTAACTGCTCTCTTCTCCTCTGATGAAAATAGCAGCAATGTAAATGAATTTGTCAAAATCCCAGCTCAACTCATCAACAAAATTATCAAAACCGCTCTGGCTCAAGAAAATCCCAGTGAAGCTTGCGATCTCACGGAACCTGGCTGTACATGTGAATACACGGGCGTCGCAAACAGCCCTAGCAATGTTACAGATGTTCTCTTTGGAAATGGAGGCACATTTGGATCTGTCAACAATTCTGTAACTTTGGAATCAGATGATTACTGTGAAAATTCTGATGGCACAGAAAATCCAAACATTGGCCCTGATAGCAATGGTATCTTTGCAGGGTTTTATCTTAATGGAGATATCACTGGCACTTGTACGAGTGGAACTGGCACAGCAACAACTGTTATCATGAAGGGTGAAGCAGAAGGAACCTCTTCATCAGGCGTGTGGCGTAATCTCTATGCCACAGACACCACCCCATCCTACAATCCTCAAATCTTTGGTTCTTTTGTTTTTGAAATCAACGGCACACAAACCGAAGTAAATTGCACAATTTATCTTACCGAAGGTGGCACAACATCTTTTGCAAATTGTTCTGATTCAACTGGAATTAGCATTGATCAAGATTCAGATGCGACATGCACTTTTCCTGATGATGTTTGATCATAAAGTGTTGTTTGATCATAAAGTGTCGGGCTACTTTCCGAAAAAAAGGTACACCCACTTTTCATATTAATATATATTCGTCTTATCATCTGAAATACTTTTTAACTGTTCTCTTGTAAATCGAAATTCCTTTTTTCTTAGAGCTTTTCTCAAAATAACTATATCATTCTCTGTATATAACCTGTTAATGTCTTGTAACCAAATATCTCGACCTACAAAACCTTCCTGAAATAACTGAAAAGTATACTCATCAGGTTCAATCTTTAAACCCAAATTTGAACCCCCAAGATATTGGCCTAATGTTGAGTATGGATATTTTATTACTTTATTTACCATATTAGCCCTAACTGGATTTTGATATATGTAACGTATGACATTTATTAAATGTTTTTCATTATTTATGATTGTTGGACCATAATGATTTACAAATACATGATTTTTGCGTTTATGAAAATAATTTAAGTATTTCGATAAATTTGTAAGGCAATAGGACATGGCTTCACCTAGATTATTTTCTTTGGGTGTCACCAACATATGAAAATGATTGGACATGATCAAAGCATGATGAATCGTAACATTATAAAAATATGGCAAACAATTAAGCCATGAAACAATAGGTGATAAATTATACTTTAAACGAAAGAAAAACTCTTCATTAATGCACCTTACGGTAAGATGAGCTGTTTCGTTTGCTTTTGGTGTAGGTCTTCTAGCCATACTAAGGGTATATGCACGAAGTATGCCAATATTTTTTTGAGTGAAATCAATATGTTAGATTTGTCATCCCAGAACAATCCCATTTTTGGGACTGGAGTGGGACTGAAGTGGGGCCTGAATCGGATACATAGGTTACAGTTTGAACCGGGAACATGGGTAACACTAT
>CAZSTS010000026.1:0-35977 GCA_964609965.1 uncultured Nitrospirales bacterium | reverse complement strand
TCACTGGCCACTTTCCACCGTCATGAGTGGCCACTTTGGTCCGCGATATGCAAAATACTACGGTTTTGCTAAAAACACTCTTACAGACCACTCATGGAAACGGTATTTATATTATTTGGCTTACAGCCCTTTTAAAGAAAGATCTTATGTTTTAGGAAGTGTTTTAAGTCATAGTATGTATAAACACTACTGTGACTCAAAGAAGAAACTAAAAACTTTGCTTAATACTTGTTCGAATAGAGGCTCACACAACTCATTGTCTGATTATGCAAAGGCCTGCGGCATAAAAGAGAGCATCAATACAGAGTTTATGATAAACAAAATTGGTGAAATCTTATCTTGAGCATCAAATAACCTCAAAGCCCTCAACCTCTCCCGAAACTCCTATAATATCATGGTCTTAAATTTTTTATTGCATCGCAGCAGTGCTTCGTCATACTCCCCCTGATTACATGAAACGCATCCCGCAACACATTGTCGATCAAGTCATTCAAGAGTCCAACATTGCTGATGTTCTATCGGAATACATCCCTCTAAAAAAAGCTGGGGCTAACTTTAAAACAAATTGTCCCTTTCACCAAGAAAAAACAGCTTCATTCATGGTAAGTCCTGATAAACAAATTTTTCACTGCTTTGGTTGTGGTGAAGGTGGAAATGTAGCCAGCTTTATCATGAAGTATGAAAGAATTGAATTTCCTCAAGCCATCGAAAGACTTGCAGAGAGATTAAATATCACAATCGAAAAGCAAAACACGCAAATCAACGAAAATGAATTTGATCAGCTCTATAAAGTAAATACGTATGCAAATTGGTTTTTTACAAACTCGTTTGAAAACAATAAAGAAGGCCAAGAATACACGAAGAGTCGTGCTATAAATGAAGATACTGTTAAAAAATACGAACTCGGTTATGCTCCCGATGGCTTTGGAAATCTCGTTAAATTTTTATCGGAAAAAAAGATTCCTCTTGAACTTGCTCAGCGCTTAGGTCTTATTAAAAAAAGAGACACAAGTGGGCATTATGATTTTTTTAGGGGTCGCCTTACATTCCCCATCCACAATAGTAGAGGCAAAATCGTCGGCTTTGGTGCGAGAACCTTATCAAATGCTAATGAAGCAAAATACCTCAATTCATCTGAAAGTCTCATCTACAATAAAAGCAAAGAGCTCTATGGACTCTTTCAGGCAAAAAAAGCCATCATTCAAAGAAGGCAAGCCATTGTTGTTGAAGGTAATATTGATGTGTTAGCTGCGTATCAGCTTGATATCCCTAATGTTGTTGCCCCTCTTGGAACCAGCTTAACTGCCAACCAAGTCAAAATCTTAACCAGATATTGTTCAGACATCCTTCTCATGTTCGATGGAGACAGTGCAGGCCTACAAGCAGCAAAAAAGGCCATTGCCACCTGTTTTGAAGCTGGAATCCACCCAAAAATCGTCATTTTACCCCAAAATCAGGATCCTGGCGACTATTTGACCCAAAAAGAGGGAGAATCCGACCTTAAGCAAGCCCTTGAGAAAGCAGTTTTTGCAATGGATTGGCTTTTTGCTTCATATATTAAAAAGGTCACCCACGAGACAGGAAGCCGCGCCAAGATAATCAAGGTCCTCGCTGACTGGCTCAAGAGGCTTCCAGACGCCGTAGAAAAAATGGAATACCGGAAAAAACTAGCTCAATATTTTGATATTTCACCAGATGATATCGAAAAAATAGTTGAAATTACTTACAAATCAGATAAGTTGCCCCGTCAATCCGCAGGAGAACCCTCTTTGGAGGCTATCCTAATTTGGTTATACATTAATGATCCAGAACAGTTTTTGGACAAGAAAATAAGTCAATATTCCGAAAATTTTAGTGATAATGACCTAAGGAGACTAGCAGCAATTATTGAAAAACATGTAAAAAAACACGAAACTTTTCACGCTGCACAAGCGATACAGGAAATACCAGAGGATTTATCAGGAGTTTTTAGCAGAATTACATTCTTGAATAATTGGGTCGATAAGAGTTTTGATTCAAAGAGCTGTATTCAAAAATTTCAGAACCTACAAAATAAAAAGCGGTTAAAAGAAATTACTGCCAGAATACTTGAGGCAGAGACTAAACAAAATACAGATCTTAAACTTACTTTGTTAAAAGAAAAACAAGAATTATTAGCAGCCCTGAAAACCACCCGAACATTATAATTATTTTGAGGTTTTAATGAGCAAGAAAAAGGCAATCAAGAAAAAAAAGAAAGCAGTAAAAACCAAAAAAACTGTAAAGAAAACAAAGAAAAAAGCAGCAAAAAAAGTTACCACTGCAAAAAAGAAAAAAAAGAAAATCCTCGTCAAAAAAACTAAAAAGAAAACTCCAAAAGCAAAAAAGGCAAAAGCAAAAAAAGTTATCGCTAAACGTCCTGTTAAAAAAACAAAAAAACTCAAGAAAAAGATAAGCAAGCCAAAAAAGGTTAAAAAGATTATTGCCAAAGAAAAACCTATCAAAGCAAAAAAAGTGGCAAAACCAGCCACAAAAGAAAAGAAGCAAACTGGCAAATCCAAATTTGTACCTCTCAACCTTTCAAAGAGCGACCTTAGCGTCGAAGATCGCGTTCAAAAGTTAATCGATGTCGGCCGTGAAAGAGGCTTCCTCACATACGAAGAACTCAACCAAAATATCCCAGAGAACATCACCAACGCTAACAAACTAGATGAAATTTTAGGCCTTATCGAAGAAGTCAGCATTCAAATTGTTGAAGATCCCAGTGACTATAAGCCCGAAAAGGCTAAAAAAACTAAACCAGGCGAGCCACAGCAAAAAGAACAAGGCAAAGAAACAACAGCTCCAAAAATATTTTCAACAGTAGAATCTGTTGGTAGCGCCAATGACCCTGTCAGGATGTATCTTCGTAAAATGGGATCAGTATCTTTGCTTACTCGCGAAGGCGAGGTAGAGGTTGCCAAAAGAATCGAGCATTGGGAAAACAAGGTCTTTGAAATCATTCTTGCTTCAGCTCTTGTAAGAAACGAAATTTTCATCATTGGTAATAAAATTAAAAATGAAGAAATTAGGGTTTTTTCTGTTATTAAAGAACTTGATGAAATGGAATCAAGCGCCGCCGAAGACCAACAAAAAATCGAAGAAGAATACAAAGCAAAAACTCAAAAGCTCCTACAAAAAGTTCAACTTCTTTCAAATGAGCACAACATCTTAGATAAAAAAGTTCACAACCGAAATTTACGAGAAGAAACTAGACGGGCCTATGACGAAAAACGCAATGAAGTACAACACAGAATGGTCCTTTGCCTACACGACATTGGCTTTAATAGAGCCGTCATGAATGGCTTTGTGGAACGCCTTAAGAGTGTCATCGAAGAAATTGAAGGATTCGATAGTTACATTAGAAAAAATTTAAGAAAATTAGACCTCTCAACCGAAGATCTGCCTATCGTAAAAAAGATCACTTCAAGCAGCACTTACCTACAACGAAAAATCACTAAAAATACATCTCTTCCCAAAGATGAAGTTTTAGAAACAGCACAAACAATTCTTACAACTCAAAAGAAAGCCCGAAAAATCGAAACAAAGTACGACACAAAAATCGATGCTGTTAAAAAATCATATAGAGAGCTTAAATACGCTGAGCAAATGGTAGACAAAGCTAAGGGAGACCTTGTCGAAGCTAATTTAAGGCTTGTTGTGAGCATTGCCAAAAAATACACCAATCGTGGCCTTCAATTTCTAGATCTTATTCAAGAAGGCAATATTGGCCTCATGAAAGCTGTTGATAAATTTGAATACAAGCGCGGTTATAAGTTTTCTACTTACGCTACTTGGTGGATCAGACAAGCCATCACCAGAGCCATTGCAGACCAGGCCAGAACAATACGTATCCCTGTTCATATGATTGAGACCATCAATCGCCTTGTCAGAACAACAAGACAGCTTGTTCAAGAACTGGGTCGTGAGCCCACACCAGAAGAAATTGCCTATAAAATGGAAATGCCAATTGAGAAGGTTCGTAAAGTTCTTAAGATTGCCAAAGAACCCATTTCACTCGAAACACCAATTGGAGAAGAAGAAGATTCTTATCTCGGTGACTTTATCGAAGACAAACTCGTTATGTCTCCTAATGATGCTGCCATGAACTTCAATCTTTCTGACCAAACCAAGCAAGTTCTCGAAACACTCACTCCAAGAGAAGAAAAGGTCTTGCGCATGCGTTTTGGTATCAGCGAAAAATCAGATCACACGCTCGAAGAAGTGGGCCGTGACTTTTCGGTTACTCGTGAGCGTATCCGTCAGATAGAGGCCAAAGCCCTCAGAAAACTCCGTCATCCTAGTCGTGCAAAGAAATTACGTAGTTTTGTAGATTGGTAGAATTAAAGATAGTTCAACTTCCTTTTTTTATTCACTCTCAATAGCGCCTGTACCTTGTGGGACTAATGATTGAAGAACACTTAACTTCATCAACAACTCTCTCTGTGACCCACCTTGCTCTTCTGTTCCTACAAGATTTACTAATAAGGCTTGCGCTTGATTGAGCTGACCTAAAGCTGTCCCATAATAAATATCTCTTAGAAAACGATCTTCCTCTGCCTTGGCATAGGCTAGATAGATTCTAGCCCATAATAAACGCGACTCAAACTCAACTGCTGTCTCTAAAGTACCTTCGAGCCGTTCCAGAACACTTTCGGCCAGAGCAAATTGATCTGCATCTAGATAAGAAGCTGCTAGCTCAATAACAAGAGAGGGATAGACAACACTATCTCTTGGACATGCCTCAAGTGCTTCAATAAAAATAGCAATGACCATTTCTGGCATAGCATTATCTTCTCTGGCAATGTGTATAGCCGCCTGTAACCTCAAAAGCCGTGCTCTACCTTCAGACCGCTCTGGCAAAATAGGAATAAGCATCGTCCATGCCTCTGTAAACCTCGCTTGAATTGCATCATCAACTCTTTCATGGATAATAGCATCCCAAACAATCTCTTCTAAAGCTTCTATCATGTTTTCCGCCTGGGCCCTTCTTTCTGGCTCATTGTTACTAACCACAGCAGCACCAAATAATAAACAGGCATTATGGTATTTAGAATGATCATCATCAGAGGCATTTAGGTAAAATGTTGTGGGACTATTTGAAATAGCATTAGAAGAAAATTGCCGTGTTGGAACAGACACACCAGCTCCTACAGTATTTTCAAATGAAGGATCTGGATTTCTGTTTTGCTGTGACCTTCTTACCAAGAGATCAAAACTTCCATCTCTACTTTCTGACTTTAGCATGAATAAATCACGATTAGCTCTTTTTACAACAATAGGTTGACCTGCAATAGGACAGATATCTGGCTGCTGTGTGAATGGACTGACCTGTAGAAATTGTGCATTCAACCAAACCAAATCTGTACATTGGATCCCTGTAGATATTTTAAAAACGTTGCCCACGTATATTATCTATCGAATATTACTCTGATTTGTTGCTAAATATTGAACTTATTTGATTGCTCCAAAAAACAATATCGCTAAATCTCTATTAAATACAACGGGTTATGGCTATTCCTGTTTAATCTCAACAAAACCCTTTATCAATTTTAACCCCATTTCTTGAGATTTTTCGGGATGAAACTGGCAGGCATAGACATTGTCTTTGTGAATGGCAGAACAAAACTGGATACCGTAATCTGTTGTAGACGCGATCACTGATTCATCATCAGGAACCACGTGGTAGCTGTGAACAAAATAAAAATCTGACTTATTTGATATTTTTGAAAATAAGGAAGACGCTTTTTTGAATTCAATCTGATTCCATCCCATATGAGGTACAGGCTTTGAAATCTCAAACCGCCTCACCAAACCCGGAATCACACCAAGACCTGCAATCTCTCCACCCTCTTCTGAAGAATCAAAAAGAACCTGAAGACCTAAGCAGATTCCAAAAAACAGTTTTCCTGATTGAATGTGATCTTTGATAGGATCAATAAGATCAAACTTATGAAGATATTCCATGCAATGTGCAAATGATCCGACTCCAGGAAGAACAAGTTTTTCAGCGTTTATAATTTTCTCTTTTTCATGAGTTACGAGAACGTTGGCACCCACATGCTCAAATGCACGTGCCACTGATCTTAAATTTCCCATCCCGTAGTCGATGATTGTGATCATTTATGTATTCCCCTCAAGAATTCCTCAACTTCAGGAATCCCCCCTTGAAAAACAAGATACCCATTACAAGGTTCTCGCTCAGTTATATCATCGCAGATGGGTGTGAGCATGATCTTTTTAACTTCTTCTAAATCGCTAGTCTGTCCTAAAGCCCAACCGAGCTTGATATAAGCCACCTCTGGCAACATATTAGCCAAAGGTACAATGCCCTTGGCCATGAGATCCCGCCCTGTATCATAAACAAACATATGCACATAACCCCATAAGGTTTGCACAGTCATGTAAACAGCAACGCCCTTTTTAGCTGCCCGTTCAATAGCCGGGTAAAGAGGTTTGTTGATGTGACCCAAACCTGTTCCTGCTATCACAATACCTTTGTAACCATTATCTACAATGGCATCGATCATATCAGGCTGCATATTGGGATAATAATAAAGAAGAGTTACTTTTTCTTCAAAGGTTGAAACAATCTTTACACTCTTATCTTGGCGTCTTTTTTTATAATTTTGTTTTAACGGTGTAATTTTAGTGCGATCAATTGTGGCAACAGGGATATCACCAACAGTTCTAAAAGTAGAACGATAAGAAGAGTGCATCTTTCTCACACGAGTGCCCCGATGTAAAAGACCGTACTCGTTAGAGGTTGGGCCAAACATACACACAAGAACTTCAGCAATATCTGATTCAGCCGCAGCTTTGGTTCCATGAATGAGATTAAGAGCAGCATCCGAAGAAGGACGGTCTGATGATCGTTGCGAACCAACAACCACAATAGGCACAGGAGAGTCTTGCACCATATAGGTAAGAGCCGTAGCAGTGTGATGCATGGTGTCGGTTCCATGACCTATGAGAATACCATCAACACCTTTATTAATCTCTTCACCTATGCGGACAGCTAGTTTTTTGTATTGGTCAGGCCCCATGTTTTCGCTAAACACTGCAAAGAGTTTTTCTGTAGAAAGATTACAAATATCAGCCAACTCAGGAACAGCCCCGTAAAGTTCGCCAGGAGAAAACGCAGGGATCACAGCCCCAGTACGATAATCTAGACGAGAAGCGATTGTCCCACCTGTTCCAAATAATTTTATATTAGGCTGATTTTCTGTGAAAGGAAATTCCTTTTCTGGAATTTTATAATGAGCCTCTTTATAGCCTTTTTCTGTCATGGCTGTGATGCTGTTAACAGCCACACCAATATTATAGCCTGTCGACAACTTAAGCACGATGTGCTTGTCATCATCATTTTCACTACGAGGGAGAACAAAACCTCTAAAATCACCACGAGTTGTTTTAACAGACACATCACTCCACACCCTGATTCCATGCTGTTTGAGAGTATCTCGTGCCTTACCCTTATATCCTTTAAAAATGTCAGTCGTCATGAACACCCTCCTCTACCAGTGCGTGTAATTCTCTTAATGGAAGAGAACCAAGGGTTTGTTGTCGTATTTGACCCATAATCCAATTAATTTTGGCTTGTGGGTTTTTTGAGGTATTTATTTGTGTAAACTTTTTGCTCAAAGAAGGGATGTCTTCTTTGATTTGCTTTTTGTTTGCCGGTTTGAATTTTATCTCCTTAAGAATCGACTCAAAATCAATATGAGGGTGTCCATAAACAACGGGAAGCATCTTCTTAATAATGTCTTTGTCGAGTTTTTTGGATGCGACAAATTTAAACAACCCATAAACTTTATTATAATCAAATTCTGTTGCTGAGGTTATTTGCCCTTGAATATGTTTAAGATCATGACCAAAAATCGCACACACAAATGGGGCTGAAAAGGAGAATTCATCAACCACACGCCGTATGATGGGCATGAGATTGTATCTTAATATATAATGATACGTATCTTTTGGTGCCTGCCAGGCCTTGAGTTGCTCCATTTGATCACTCACCGCTAAAGGCAAACTTTTACTAATAATCTCTATCTCATCTTCGGTAATGGGGATTGGGGCAGAGTCTGTATCAGGATACATGCGGTCTGGACCAGGAAGCACCCGCTCAAATAAAGTTGTGCCATCAGTCTTTGCTTTTCTTGTTTCATCAGGCACGCCCTCAAAGGCTAGTTGACACCTCTCCGAAATAGTTTCGATAGCTGTTCTAACATCTGCTTCTTGTGCATAAAAGATGATCTGAGCATCGTCTTTTCCCGCTTTTAATTTTTTGGCGATAATTTCAAAATCTTTATGAAGATTCTTCATGCCTAGTTCTTCACTGTGCAACATATTTGATTTTTCTAAACAGGCAATAACCTTGAGCCGATCACTAATTTCATGAGCAAAGAATCTTCCTGGTTGTGTAAAAAATGAAAGCAGCCCTTTAAATTTTGGCAAATTAACCGCTATCAAACTCCCTCGATTAAAAGCATTGAGCTCATCAACAGTTTTTTTGAGTTGAGGCATTTCCTCTTGCATAACTGCCTCAGAAAATTTGTGAAAAGAAACATTCCATTCTTTAGGTTTCTTGACACGTTTGCCCAGTTCTTTTTGGATTGCGAGTAATGCCCTTTGTCTAAAAGCTTCGTTATGTGTGAGTTTTGGAATAAGCGCAATACGACCAACACCCTTGATTTCTACCCTTCTGCCACCAGGCACACTCACGTTAACATCTTGCCTAGCCGCACCATGACCCACACGAACTTTGCCTGTGCTACGAGTAACAAAGCGAATATAATGTCCTGCTTCAGCGGCTTC
Source organism: uncultured Nitrospirales bacterium (assembly GCA_964609965.1). Lineage (GTDB taxonomy): Bacteria > UBA10199 > UBA10199 > UBA10199 > JADGCS01 > JAHJDR01. Next base: position 27,142 of record CAZSTS010000026.1, on the reverse strand, counting down.
CCAAGGTGTGAGCATATCAGGGTGAGTCACTATTTCGATGAGGGGCATGCCAAGACGATCAGTCATGTATATGCGATTATGTCCGATGTCTGAAACTTCGCGACAGGCATCTTCTTCGATGCTAATTTGAATGAGTTGTATTTTTTTGTTGTTCAGCTCTCCAGAGCTTAATGCTGAGCGAGCAAAGGGAGTCGAAGTAGAAATTGGAAATTCGCCAGCCACGCCAATAATTCCTGTGCGTTGAAAACCTGTAGGAATACTACCATCAAGATATTGTTTGCGTGTAATATGAAATTCGCCAACAAGATTCTGTTTAAATAATGAAGCAATCTCAATAGCGATTGTGAGAGCTTCTTTGTTCATGAGAAAAGGAGGGGTATCATCGATGTCGTACGTACAGGCTGAATCGTATTTGACACGGTATGTGATATTCTTTTTTGTTCTAAATTCCATCAATGCTGTTCCATCATATTCACCTAGTTCACTGAGAGTGGGACGCATGTGACGAATAACTTCGGCATCAAAATCAAAATCTTTTTGATAGAGGCCGGCCTCACAGCGACAAAATAATTTTTTCTGAGTTTTGAGTTGTTGATGAACCTCTAACCCGCATTTAAATCCTATGGATTTATAATCACTATCGCTCATCTCTTTGAGAGTTTTATAACCGATGAGTTCCTTTGATTTTTCGTAGTTTTTCTTGGCATCAATCATGGCTGAGCCTTTGTACTAAGGCAGATGGCAATCCTCAAGGTTTTTCATAGAAGTCTTATAGGGCCTATAAAAAAAGGCCGAACCCTTTAAAAGAGCTCGGCCTTAGAAAAACAATCAGAACTGCACAATTATGCTTCTTTGCGTCCCTGGATGAGTGAATCTACAACACTGGGGTCAGCCAATGTAGTGATGTCACCAAGGTTGTCAGTATCGTTAGCAGCAATCTTGCGTAAAATACGACGCATGATTTTGCCAGAACGAGTCTTAGGAAGACTCTTTGAAAACTGAACTGCTTCAGGAGCTGCTATAGGGCCGATCTCCTTACGCACGTGCATGATGAGTTCTTTTTTAAGCTCTGGAGTTTCTTCAACACCTTCAACCAAAGTTACATAAGCGTAAAGGCCTTGTCCTTTGATTTCGTGTGGCATTGGAGTCACAGCAGCTTCGGCAACTTTGTCGTGGCTCACAAGAGCGCTTTCAACTTCGGCAGTACCAATACGGTGGCCAGATACGTTAACCACGTCATCAATACGACCCATGAGCCAATAGTCACCATCTTCGTCAATACGGCAGCCATCGCCTGTAAAATACATATTATCAAACATAGTGAAATATGTATCGATAAAGCGATCATGGTCTCCCCACATAGTACGCATCATTCCAGGCCATGGTTTACTAATACAAAGCTTGCCGCCTTCGTTTCTATTACATTCAGACATGTCGTCACGAAGAACAACTGTATTAACACCAAAGAATGGACGGTTTGCACTACCAGGTTTAAGAGTGTGTGTGCCAGGAAGAGCTGTAAGCATAAAGCCACCAGTCTCAGTCTGCCACCATGTATCAACGATAGGACACCTTTCGTGACCAATGTTTTTATGATACCACATCCAAGCTTCTGGATTGATGGGTTCGCCAACAGAACCTAAAATACGCAATTTGTCTAATTTGTATTTTGCTGGCCATGTTTCACCTTGACTCATAAGAGCACGGATAGCTGTTGGAGCTGTGTAAAAAACAGTCACACCATACTTATCACATACCTGCCAAAAACGGCCTGCATCTGGGTAAGTTGGAACACCTTCAAACATAAGAGATGTACAACCATTCGCAAGTGGTCCATAAACAATGTAACTATGACCAGTAACCCAGCCAATATCGGCTGTACACCAGTACATGTCATCATCGTGAATGTTAAAAACCAACTTGTGAGTCATGGCTGCTTGAAGAAGGTAACCACCAGTTGTGTGAACAACACCTTTTGGTTTGCCAGTTGAGCCAGAAGTATAAAGAATGAACAATGGATCTTCTGCATTCATGGGTTCTGGTTCACAAGTATCTTTGGCATTAGCCATTTCTTCGTGATACCAGAAATCACGACCATCTTTCATATCACAAGGTTCATCGTTGATGGCTACAACAAGAACACTTTCGATTGTAGTGGTCTTTTTTAACGCTTCGTCAGTAATCTTTTTGAGAGGAATGCGTTTGCCACCACGACGTGAAGTGTTAGACGTAATAATCATTTTACAGTCAGAATCATTGGAACGATCAGAAATTGAATCAGCACTAAAACCACCAAAAATTACAGAGTGGATGGCACCAATTCGTGCACAAGCTAACATGGCTACTGGTAATTCAGCTACCATAGGTAAGTAGATAGCTACTCTGTCACCTTTTTTGATACCTTTTGCTTTAAGCACATTAGCAAACTTACAAACTTGGACGTACATTTCTTCGTAAGTCATTTCTGATGTAGCAGCATCGTCATCACCTTGCCAAACAATGGCGCGTTTTTTAGCAATAGGTGTATTGAGATGTCTGTCCAAACAGTTAACACTAACGTTTAATGTTCCATCAGCAAACCATTTGTGTTCAATCTTACGAGCCTTGGTATCCCAAGTGTATTCTAGACTTTTTGTAGGGAACTTAGTCCAAGACAATGTCTTAGCTTGTTCTAACCAAAAGCTATCTGGGTTATTTACTGAGGCTTCCCACATCTTCTGATAAACTTCCTCGCTATTGATATAAGCATTGGATTTAATGTTTTCAGGAGGTGAAAACTTACGTTCTTCTTGCATGAGTGATTGCATGCTACCTTTTTCAGTCATTAATTGCTCCTTTCATTGCAAAATAACTAATATAATAAAAACTCTCTAAATGTTCCTAAAAACCCATGATAACTCTGGGTTTAAGGATAATTTGTCTTTCAGAATTTGTGCCTTACATAGTATGCGAAGGCCTTTTATGCCAGATGATTTTCATCAAGCAACCAAAAAAAATAGTCCTCTCTTATTATTCATGAAATAGCCTTAAACAGTGAATTTATGCTAGATCTACATGTAATAAGCTTGTATTTAACACTGTTTTTTTTGTCAGAAATAATACTAAGCTAAGTTAAGGGTATAAAATACCCTTTTTCAGTCGCCAAAGCCCACGCATTCTGAAACATGGGAAGTTATCCACAGCTTGTGGATAAGCATTATGAACAGAACGACAGATTTTGTCTAAAAATTGAATTGGTGAGCAATAACAGGTCGATGTGTCGTATAATTTTTTGGGCGATTAGGGGCTTATATAGCAAGGTCAAGACAGGGGTTGTGGATAAGTTCTGGCTAGCCTAGTACTTTACTCACTATTTGCTCTGGATTTGCCAATCTGCCCTTACCTTCATACCCGCAGGCAAGTTCACCTTTGTCAGGGTCAATGAAATCAGCGCCTCTTTTCTTCAGAATCTGGATATTTTCCTGAGTAGCCACATGATTCCACATATTAACGTTCATGCTAGGGGCATAGAGGATAGGTGCCTTTGTAGCGAGAAGTACAGTGGACACGAAGTCATCACAGATCCCGTGAGCTGCTTTGGCAAGAATATTGGCTGTAGCAGGACAGACTAAGACAACATCTGCATCATCAGCGAGTTTGATGTGTCCAATATCTGATTCTTGAGAGAGCTGGAACATATTGGTGGCAACGGGATTGCCGGTGAGCGTTTGAAACGTGAGGGGCGTGATAAATTCTTGGGCATGATCCGTCATCATCACATGCACGTCGTGCCCCTTCTTTTTGAGCAGCCTCACAACTTCACAGACCTTGTACGCCGCAATCCCACCAGTGATAGCTACTACGATATTTTTTTGTTTTTTAGTCATTATATACTCCATCTAACTGATATAAACAGTTTTTGCATTCACAAATTCTTTAATCCCAATCGATCCAATCTCTCTTCCAAAACCAGAATTCTTGATACCGCCAAAAGGAAGCCTTGGATCAGACTTAACAAAATCATTCACAAAACAACAACCTGCTTGTAATTCTTTTTCTGCAATAACTTCACCCTTAGCAACATCTTCTGTAAAAACAGCTGCCCCAAGACCATAATCTGAATCATTGGCTAAAGCGATCGCCTCTTCTTCATCTTTTGCCTCAATAAGAACCACTACAGGACCAAAAACCTCTTCATCAAAGGCTGGCATTCCTTTTTTGACATTAGTGAGTATTGTTGGCGGATAAAAATAACCTTTGCCTTCAGGGACTTCACCACCCTGAATGAGTTTAGCACCTTGTTTAATGCTTAATTGAACTTGCTGATGTAAATTGTCGCGCAGATCTTCACGAGCCATGGGCCCTAAATTAACTTCGAGATCAAAGGGATCGCCCATTTTAAATGACTTTAATTTCTCTATCACCTTTTCTTGAAAAGCTTGGATGACATCTTTGATGATAATGAGTCTCTTGGCAGAAATGCACACTTGGCCAGTATTTAACATTCTTGCTGTCAGAGATTTGTCAACAGCGAGATCAAGATCAGCATCAGCTAGAACAATGTATGGATCGCTCCCACCTAGCTCTAATACTGTTTTCTTCAGCGCCTTGCCAGCCTCAGCAGCCACAACACGCCCTGCTTTATTGCTGCCTGTCAACGTAACACCAACTACTTGCTTATGCCTAATCACCTCAGCTGTTTGTGCATGATTAATAATGAGGTTTTTGAAAAGGTGAGATGGAAAACCTGCTGTATGAAATATTTCTTCGATTGCCACACCACAACCAAATGTATTGGGTGCGTGTTTGAGTAAAACACCATTTCCTGCAATCAAAGTGGGCACGGCAAAACGAAACACCTGCCAAAATGGAAAATTCCACGGCATAATAGCCAACACCACTCCAAGGGGCTCAAAACTCACATAGCTTTTAGAAGCCTCTGTTTCGATATACTGACGCCCCAAAAATCCCTCTGCATGTTCAGCATAATATTCACAAACCCAAGCACATTTCTCAATTTCAGCCTCTCCTTGAGCCAGAGGTTTTCCTATTTCTTCAGCCATGAGCTTTGCATAGGAATCTGTATTTTTTCTAAGAATCTCTGCTGCCTTTTTAAAACACTCAGCACGTTTTGAAAGGCTCCACTCCTTCCAATCAAGATAAGCTCGATGAGAAGATAAAACAGCCTGCTCTACTTCCTTTTGACTCATCTCATTATAGATTTTGATTTCTTTCTCGTTGGCTGGATTAATGGTAGTAATGGACATTACCGGGTCAATAGGAAACTAATCTGAAATGTTCAATCATATATGAATTGGGGGAATCAATTTGAAAGATTTACATAATATTTCATGAAGAATGGGATGATTTGATCGAAATATCTAACTTCAACCCAAGAATCTGGGCTAGATTTGATAACTGCTGCCATTGCTTAGAAACATTGTTCTCTTTTAACAATCGCATGACCTGTGATGGGGAGGTATTGAGAGCATCAGCTAAAACACGAACAGATAAACGTGACGCCTTCATCTTATCTTTCAGTGCCATTTTGACCTGATTAATTGGAGACCATTCATATTCTGGATCACAGTGATATAAAACAAAATCAGTAGCAAAATCTCCACCTTTACCATCTTCTAATTTAATAATAACTGATTGTTTGCCTGTATCCTTTTCGATCTCAATTGTTTGAAATTTATTCTTTGTGCTTATCCTTAAATCGTAAAAAACCGAAAAAGGAAGCTGGTACTCAAAGTTTTTCCTACCTTTACTCAATACAATTTCTAAAACCTTCTTATGATAATTTGGTGTTAATGATTTAAAAATAAGCTGTGCCATTATATTCTTCCTTCTGCCCGTAATTGCTCGAGCACTTTTCTTGCCTTTCTGCTCAATCTCCCTTTTATTTTTTTCCAAGACTCAATATCAAACTTAAGTATCTCTTTTCTATTTTTGTAAACATGAACGTGTTTTGGTTCATGATCATACTTATTAAAATAAACCAGTAATCCTTTTCGTTTCCAACGTGACATGATAATTGTATCCTATTCTGGTTACACTTTCAACCTTTCATTCCTATTAAGATACAAAGCAACGATCATGCCAACATGGACAATGAATATAATTCTATGATTCCAGGAGATTAGATTAAGACTTGTAATTTTATGAGTCCCAAAAAAGTCTCAAAAATGAGACTGTGAGACTGGAATGGGACTGAAGCGGGACTAAAGTGAAAATAAATCCACACATTGAACTTTAAACAAAAAAAGGCTATATTCCCGCAAACTTAAGCATGAACATCATTAAACGACTCACAAAACCCCTTCTCACTGTTACCACGCGAACTATCTATATTTACTCACTTGTCACAGGTGTTATCACAGGCCTTGTGGCTGTGCTCTTTTTTAAAGTCATTCATTTCATCATGGACCATGCCTTTGTTGGCCTTGCCAAAATGCCCATTCTCTCCCCTGGTGACTCGGTGACGTTGTTCGAAAAAACTCAGGCCGCTCCAAATAAAATCATCTTCTTTTGCATCCCTATTATTGGAGGTCTTCTTGCTGGTTTAATTACATACTTTTTCGCACGCGAAACAGCTGGCGGTGGTACCGAAACTTTTCTGGATAGTTTTCATAACAAAGCAGGTATTTTACGAAAACGAACAGGTCTTGTAAAATTCATTACTTCATCGATAACACTTGGCTCTGGAGGTTCTGGTGGTAAAGAAGGGCCTATGATGCTCATTGGTGCCAGTTTTGGATCTATCATTGGAAGATTTATTAAAATGGGAGCGCGAGCGAGAAGGACATTGCTCTTAGCTGGCACAGCTGGAGGACTCGGCGCTATTTTTCGAACGCCCCTTGGCGGCGCCATCACAGCGGTTGAAGTTTTGTACAAAGAAGATTTTGAATCTGACGCGCTCATCCCTTGTATTATTTCATCGGTAACAGCTTACACCACATTTGGAATTTTTATGGGCTTTGGTCATGTGCTAAATTTTTCGACAAAGGCCTTTCAATCACCAACAGTACTTATTTTCTACGCCATTCTTGCTCTCATCTGTACAGCAACTGCTTATGTTTTTGTAAACACGTATCATTATCTGGGCGAAAGTTTTTTTAATAAACTCCCTGTTCCAAAATACCTGCTCCCTGCTTGTGGCGGACTCCTCATCGCCTGCGTGGGTCTCTTTGTTCCCGAGGTTATTGGCGGAGGACTGGGCGTTATTCAACAAGCCATTTATGGAACTTACTCTGCTGATTGGGCTATTGCCTGCAAATTTTTTCTTTTGCTCGCCCTTTTAAAAATCTTCACAACAGGTTTTACCATCCAATCAGGAGGGTCTGCAGGGCTTCTTATCCCTTCATTTTTTATCGGCGCTATGCTTGGCGGATTTACAGGAACCATATTCCATCATTTCTTTCCTGAGCTTGTTCCTTTTGTCACACCTTTCATTGTAGTTGGTATGGCTTCGTTTTTTGCCGCGTCAACAAATGCTTCACTTGGTGCTTTGGTCATGGTCACTGAACTCACGGGTGGGTATGAACTTCTCCCCGCACTCATGGTCGTGGCTGTGATTTCTCTTATCTTTTCTCACAAATGGTCTGTGTACAAAAACCAAGCTGCTAATAAATTTTATTCAAAAGCCCATCTCTGGGACATGAACCCAGCTATTTTGAAGAACATTCAAATCTCTACAGCCTTTAATATTTTTCATGATCATGCCATCATCGATAATAAAATGCCTCTTGCTCAAATTAGAATACTCGCTCGCAAATTTCATGACGCTGAATTTTTCGTCAAAGACGAAAATCAAAATCTCTTAGGCATACTCACTTTACATGATTTGGAATTTGATGAGGACGAGGATATCAGCGGACTTAATGAACTCCTTGTGGCTGAGGATATGCTCAGAGGTGAGGCTAGCTTCATCACACCACAAGATTCACTCTTTAAAGCGATCACCTATCTTGCAAACACAGATTTTGAAATCATACCGGTTGTTGATGAAACCCCTTCTCAAACAAAGCTTCTCGGATATCTCACCAGAAAAGACATTTTACAATTCTACAATCGATTAGGGAACAAGAGCTAAAAACATTTGCAATTTCAGGCAGTTCTGCTAACAATAGCTCAATATTGAAATCCCTATGACAAACTCAAAAAAAATACCCACCCCTGTCATTTTTGGAGAAGTTCTCTATGATATCTTTGATGAAAACACCTTTGTGCTTGGCGGCGCCCCTTTTAATGTAGCCTGGAACCTCCACGCCATGGGAAACAAGCCTCTCTTAATAAGCCGCGTGGGAGATGATGAACTTGGAAATAGTATTGTAGAAAAGATGACAAGCTGGGGAATGAGCACAAAAGGAATCCAAATTGATAAAAACCACCCCACAGGCCAGGTCAGAGTAAGGGTCCATCAAGGGCAACCCAAATTTGAGATTGTTGCTGATCAAGCCTATGACTACATTGATCCTTCATCAGTTTTACAGCTACTCAAAGACAAACAAGACATTTTATTTTATCATGGCTCTCTTGCTTTACGCACAGAACACAATCAAGGCGCGCTCACCCAAATCCTAAACAGTGCTAAACCCGAACTTTTTGTTGATGTGAATTTACGTGCTCCATGGTGGAAGGCAAATAAAGTCTCCACGATAATGCAAAAAGCTCAGTGGATAAAGCTAAATGATGACGAAATCACGGCTCTAGCAAAAGAACTCAAACTGTTTTCTGATGATTTGACTCAAACAGCCAGAAATTTTATCCAAAAATACAGTCTAGAATGGATCATTGTGACACAAGGAGAACACGGTGCGCTTATTGTAACTAAGAGCAGCGATCTTCACGCAGCGTCTCCACAGCCAAAATATCTGATTGATACAGTTGGCGCTGGCGATGCCTTTGCAACTGGCTGCATCCACGGTCTCATGCATGATTGGCCCGTAAAAGACATTATCGAAAAGGCACAAAGCTTTGCCTCTGATGTTTGTGGCCTTAGAGGCGCTACAACAGAAAACCAAGATTTTTATCTTAAACATCTTACAAATTGGAATGCTTTAAATGGCTAAACAAAAAGGCCTATACATCCTCATGTTCAGTGTTCACGGTCTTATTCGAGGCGAAAACCTCGAGCTTGGTCGCGATCCAGATACAGGAGGTCAAACTCTCTACGTTGTCGAACTGGCTAAAAAGCTGGCCGAACACCCAAGTGTAGAGCGTGTCGACTTATTAACAAGACAATTCACCGATCCTAAAGTCGATGCAGACTATGCTAAAGTCCAAGAAAAATTAGCAAAAAACACTTACATCATTCGTGTGCCTTGCGGTCCTCGTCGTTATTTACGAAAAGAATCTTTGTGGCCTTACCTCGATACTTTTGCAGACCAGACCTTAAAACATATCAGAAAAATTGGACGTGCACCCGACATCATACACTCTCACTATGCTGATGCTGGTTATGTTGGCGCTCACTTGGCTGGCCTTATTGGTGTTCCTCTTGTATTCACAGGCCATTCACTGGGTCGTGTTAAACGTCGTCGTTTGATGAGTTCAGGTGTGTCGCATGAAAAAATCGAAAAACAATATAAGCTAAACAAAAGAATCGAAGCCGAAGAAATGACGCTAGACTCTGCCGAACTTGTTATTGCCAGCACAATCCAAGAAGTTTCAGACCAATATTGCCTGTACGATAACTTTCACCCTAAAGACATGGTCGTGATTCCACCTGGCACTGATCTGAAAAAGTTTTATCCTAAAAAAACTGCTCTTAAAAAATCTCTTTTCTTTAATGATATAAAACGTTTTTTAGAAGAGCCCAACAAGCCAATCATTCTGGCCATGTCTCGGCTTGATACTCGAAAAAACATCACCTCACTTGTGCATTGTTATGGACAAGATAAAAAATTACAAAAAATCGCAAATCTCGTGTTAGTTCTTGGTTCACGAGAAGACATCAAACAACTACCCTATGAATCAAGAAACGTTCTTTCAGAGATCCTTTTTCTGATTGATAAATATAATCTGTATGGAAAAATAGCCTACCCTAAGAATCATGAATCAAATGTGGCTAATGTTTATCGAGCTGCCGCTGCTCTTAAAGGCGTTTTCATTAATCCTGCGTTTGTCGAACCTTTTGGTCTCACACTCATTGAAGCAGCAGCCTGTGGAGTTCCTATCGTTGCTACAAAACATGGTGGCCCAACAGACATTATCGAAGCCTGTCAGAACGGGCTGCTCATAGACCCTACAAATCTAAAAGAAATGGGCACAGCACTCACAACAGTTCTCACAAAATCAAAACAATGGGAAACCTGGTCAAAAAACGGTATTACAGGTGCTAAAAAACATTATTCTTGGAAAAGCCATGCCGAAAAATACATTGATCAGTGCAAAACAATCATCAAAAGCACTTCAACATTAGGGCCTAATATTCTGCCAAAAAACAAACTGCCTTCAGCTAAAAAAGCTATCATTGTAGACATCGACAACACATTAATTGGAGATAAGGCAGGCCTGCAAAAGTTGCTATCTCTCATGAAAAAACATCACCACCAATTAGGTTTTGGAGTGGCAACGGGCCGAAGAATTGATTCAACAACCAAAGTTTTGATCGAATGGGGAATTCCCATTCCTGATGTCATGATCACTTGTGTGGGCAGCGAAATTTACTACGGCTCACAACTCATCCCCGATAAAAGCTGGGCAAAACACATAAACTACCGTTGGGATCCTCAAGAAATTGTCCGCCTCATGAAAAAGGTCAAAGGTATTGTCCCACAAAAAAAATCAGAGCAGCGAGAATTCAAAATCAGCTACGATTTAGACGGCAGTCATCTTGTCACAGGTAAAATGATCAAATCTTATTTACGAAGAAATTCTATCCACGTAAACGTTGTCTATTCACACGAAAAACACATCGACATTCTACCCTTGAGAACTTCAAAAGGAGCTGCTTTAAGATATTTTGCCTTAAAATGGGATATCCCTTTCGAACATATTCTCGTGGCAGGAGACTCAGGAAACGACATCCAAATGCTCACAGGCGATGTTAGGAGCGTTGTTGTCGCCAACTACAGTAAAGAAATGGAAGCCTTAAAAGGCCAAGAAGATATTTATTTTGCAAAGAAGAATAATGCGGCAGGAATTGTCGAAGCTATCGAACACTATAACTTTCTATCTGATTAATGGAGAATAACATCTATGGAAGAACTAAAAGAATTTGTCCATAACAACAAAAAAGTCGTACACAGCCTACTCAAACAATATGTCGATGCCAAAAAAGAATTCATGCAAAAATCCGAGGCAGAAGACATCTTTGATCAGGAAGCAGAAAGAAATTCTATTCTAAAATTTTCGCCTATTACTAAGATTTTCAAAAATGTACGCCAAGTGGCAGTTCAATCTCCTTATCTTTACATCGCGTGTCGGCCTTACATTGCCCGGTGGCGACACTACCGCTTTAACCTTAAGAATGTAGACATAGACATGGTCGAAGTTGATGATTTTTTAGACTTCAAAGAGCGTATTATTTTGGGAGCTGACCAGGTCACAGACTGGGAACTCGAAATAGACCTCAAACCATTTAACAGAGACTTTCCCCACATGAGCGAAGGCCGTTCCATTGGCCGTGGAGTGGAGTTTTTGAACAGACATCTTTCGAGCCGTCTTTTTTATGGAACACAAATTGGTTTAGATCGCCTGCTGGCCTTTTTACGTGTGCACCAATGCCAAGGAAAACAGCTCATGATTTTAGATAGCATTGCCAGTGTCGATAATTTACGTAGTGCACTCAGGCAAGCCAATGATGTCTTAGCCATGCAAGACGAAAATCTTGAATGGGAAGATATTGCTTCTTATTTAGAAAACCTTGGTTTTGCTCCTGGCTGGGGAAAAACAGTCAAGACGATTTACAAAACCATGAGCTTGCTCACCGATATCCTCGAAGCGCCCTCTCCTGCCAATCTTGAGGAATTTTTGGGCCACATCCCCATGATCTTTCACGTAGCCATTGTTTCGCCACACGGGTACTTTGGACAAGACAATGTTTTGGGACTACCAGACACGGGTGGTCAAGTCGTTTACATCTTAGACCAGGTCCGCGCGCTCGAAAAAGAAATGAGAAAGAGAATTGACAAACAAGGACTCGACATCAAACCACAAATAGTCATCCTCACTCGTCTCATACCAGACGCAGGCAACACAACTTGTGATCAAAGAATAGAACCCATCAAAGGCACGGAAAATGCCCGTATCTTGCGTGTACCTTTTCTCGATAAAAAAGGAAAGGTGCTCAATAAGTGGATTTCGCGGTTTAAAATTTGGCCTTATCTCGAAAAATTTGCCATTGATTCCGAAAAAGAACTTCTTACTGAACTTGGGCAACAACCTGACCTCATCATTGGTAATTATTCTGATGGCAACCTTGTGGCCTCACTTTTATCGCAAAAACTTCATGTCACACAGTGCAACATTGCCCATGCTTTAGAAAAAACAAAATACCCTCAATCAGATCTTTACTGGCAAAAGTTCGACAAAGAATACCACTTTGCCTGTCAGTACACAGCAGATCTCATTGCCATGAACACGGCAGACTTTATTATTACCAGCACATATCAAGAAATTGCTGGTCAACAAAACAGCATTGGTCAATACGAATCATACTCGGCTTTTACACTGCCAGGTCTTTACCGCGTGGTGAATGGCATTGATGTCTTTGACCCTAAATTTAACATTGTCTCCCCTGGCGCTGACGCTAATGTTTATTTTCCTTATACCGAAAAAGAAAAGCGCTTAACGGATTTTCATCCTGAGATCGAAGACTTCATTTTTGGCAAGCCCAATGGAAAAACCTCAAGGGGTCAATTAAAAGACAAAGATAAACCCATTATTTTTTCCATGGCAAGATTAGACAGCGTAAAAAACATTGCTGGTTTCGTCGAAATGTTTGCCCGCAATAAAAAACTTCAGGAAAATGTAAATCTTTTCATCGTAGCTGGGAATGTGAATCCCAAAAAAATCAGTGCTAATGAAGAAAAGGTGCAAAACAAACGCATTCATGAACTCATGGATAAGTATAAGCTTGAAGATAAGATGCGCTGGATTGATTCTTTGCACGAAAAAGAACGAAATGGTGAACTCTACCGTTACTTGGCAGATCTCAAAGGAGCTTTTGTGCAACCAGCCCATTACGAGGCCTTTGGTCTGACTGTAATTGAGGCCATGGCATCAGGATTACCTGTCTTTGCCACATGCAATGGGGGTCCGTTAGAAATTATCGAGCATGGTAAATCTGGTTTTCACATTGACCCTTATCACGGCAGGCAGGCAGCCACAATTATAAGTGCCTTTTTTGAAAAATGTGCTGAAGACCCCGGTCTTTGGAACAAGGTTTCTCAAGCTTCTTTGGATCGCGTTAATGAAAAATACACTTGGGATCTTTATGCCGATCGCCTCATGACGTATTCGCGCATCTATGGTTTTTGGAATTTTGTAACCAACTTGGAACGCAAAGAAACCAGAAGATATCTCGAAATGTTTTACACACTCAAGTTCAGAAAGTTAGCTCAGAATGTTTTGAAGGATTAGGGCTCCATGGATTTTAAAACTTTTTTCGATAACTTCAAAAAACGTTCAAACGACAAAGAGAAAATCAAAGAATACCTCAATAAAAAACTACTAGCTAAAATCTCTCTGCAAATAACATCATCCGGATCAAATTACCGCATTCTAGACATTGGATGTGGTGATGGGGAGCTAACATCTTATTTTCTTAAACTCCTTAAACCCTCTCTTAAAAAGAAAATCCACATCGATCTTATAGAACCAGATGCAAAATGCCTCGGATGTGCCAAAGAAAGACTATCAAAAGATTGTTCGGTGGGGACTTTTGCTTGTGGCTTTGAGGATTTTGTTCCTGAGTCTGATCAACAATATGATCTTATCATAGCAGCTCATTGTTTTTATCACTTTGGAGAAGAGCTGTATCCTAAATTTCTTAATTTAATCAAAAACAAAACAGGTATGGTCATCATCATCATTTCACAATATGGCTCTGCACTGGACAAATTAAATGAGCAATTTGATATTGCCCCTACCTTGGGAAGAAATGTAATCAAAGGCCTTGATAAATTAGGATTAGAAAAAGAAAAGGATTATCACTTAGAAGAATTTGAAAAAAACCTAGATTTAACAGGATTTCTTGATCAAGAGAATAAATTAACTGACCAGGGTAAGGAGTTTTTCGCCTACATGATATTTAGAGACAGACTCGATCAAAAAGAACATTCAATTGTTACTGATTTTTTAGCCCACAATTCAAAGGTTGATTACAAGAATGATGTGATTTGGGTAAGTAAATTGCGAAACATCCCAACCTTACAGGATAGAGGGAAAAAATGCCTCAACTAATTCACTTACCAAATGGCTTTGAAAATTCCTCATAACATATTGAATTAATTACTATAAATATTATTCAATGCATTTATTACAAGAAGATATTGTGTATTACGCAATATGATATTGCTTATATTGCAATGGTTATGCTAAAATTTTTGTAATGCTTGCCAATATCAACAAAGAAGAAGTGATAAAATATCTTCAAGAATTAAGCAGTGTTTACGAACAACTTGATGGGCCTACTGTAACTATTGGCATATGCGGTGGCGCTGCCCTCTTGTTCATGGATTTGACCGACCGTATTACGACGAAAGATATCGATACGATCTTTCCATCCCCTTGGCCAGATCAATTGACCGAAGCTGTAAAGATCATATCAAATAATTATGGATTGCCTCAAAATTGGATGAATACAGGACCTGAGGCACTAACCCTAATGGGTCTTCCTGATGGCTTTCATGATCGCGCTTTCAAAAAGAAGCTTGGTAAAAAACTCACCGTTCTTTTTGCATCTCGCTATGATCAAATTCATTTTAAGCTCTATGCTTCAGCTGATCGAGATCCATCATCCTATCATGTCTCAGATTTAACGAATCTTAATCCAACTTCAGAAGAAATGTTTGAAGCAGCAAAATGGTGCCAGACACATGATGTGTCTGAGAATTTCAAAAAAGTTTTAAGAAGCATGCTTCAACATCTAGGGTATAACGATGTCGCAAAAAAACTATAGCAAACAACTTATCAAGATTGTTCTCGATCTTGTCTGGGCACAGTGGAATCGCCTTGGCCTTATCGGCTCTGTTGGTGCAAATAAGTATTCTACTGATATTGAGGCTGCTCTTCTCATCTTTGCACATGCTGTTCGATATGATGCGCGCCTTTATGATGGTGTGTGGGGATGGTTGAATCATTATGAAGATACCGTCAATAACGAACGTCTTTCAACACTTATCCGTAAAGAAGAAAGCGAGTGGGCAGCACGTTTTTTAGGTGCATTTTTTGAAAAACGATCTTCATCACAATGGAAGACCGTTATCAAGCAGTGTCGTAAGATGTGCAGCTCATCTTGGAAAAAGCTTCCGTTATTTGCCGAGCTGCAAATAGGAGGAGAGCTAGAGAAAGACTCCATTTTTTCAAAATGGGGAATTCTTTATCATGCTTCATCACCGCGAGAAAAGCTACAGGATCAGGTTCAGATTCTCAAGAATAATGCACAACTTCGTTATCGCTATCTATATGGAAAGAATATTCGAGCCGACATTTTATATTTGTTGTCGGTAAGTCACAATGTAAAAAGTAAAAGGGAGTTAGATTTTCTGACATCAGTTCGTCTAGCGAATATGCTCCTTTGTAACGCGTCAACAATTCATCGCATTCAAGGAGATCTCGAGAAAGGGGGGCTTCTTCGTTCCCATAAAGATCTTGCATATAACCCATTCATTACAACATGGACAATTCGTGATTTCGAATTTCTTCATGCAGAGTCAGATTATGATTGCGCAATTGTTCGATGGATTGGAAAGATTACGGAGAAAAGGCCTCTCGGAATAAATAATATGCTTCAGGCTGCGATGGAGTTAGCGTTTTCGCTCCAAAAAATACAGAATGAAGCAATTTGTAAATCACGCATTATAGAATTTCAGGATGAATTCTTTCCGATTCTGAATGATCATCAAGTCCCTGTGTTGTGCCCTTACGGCGCAGCCCTTGTACCATTAGAAAACCATTCTGTTGAACAACTTATTTCTGATATTGTTGATAGATTACAACTGTTTTATTTTATGCTTTGCTGCACACTGATGCTTCGCTGTTCAAAATGTGAAAAGGCTTTTCCTTCTCCAATTCAAGGAAATATCTCCATGTTAAAAAAGAGCCTGCTCACCAACAACACCATTCAATGTCCACATTGTTCTTCATCAATTCTCACAAGCAAGCCAGATTTTTTTTATTATAATAGCATTGGTAATATCACGAGCGGTTTATAATACTCAGGAGAAAAAATGTCTCACTCCATTAAATTACCAAAGGGTTTTGAACCTCCGATAGAAGTTATTACAGAGAACTATATCATGGAACCACTTACACCTAAGCATAATGAAATGGATTATGAGGCCTGGACTTCAAGTAAAGAAGAATTGAAGGATATTTTTGGTCCCAGAGATGGGTGGCCAGGAGAAGTGACTTCGATCGAATACAATCTAAGAGATCTTGAAAAGGACTATAAAGAATTCAAAGACAGAAAGACGTTTAGATATATTATTTTAAACACTGATAGAGCTTCAAGCATCGGTTGCTTCTATATAAGGCCTACCTCTGCTGTGGATTACGATTGTCGCGTAGATTTTTGGTTTAGAAACTCTCACAAATATCTTGAGCCTCTCTTTTTTGAAGAAGTGAAAAAATGGTTAAAAAATGAATGGAAATTCCAAAACCCCGCCTATCCAGGGAGAAGCATGACCTGGGATGAATATTATAGGCTTATTGATTAGAACCCTTCATCACCCCAAACTCTTATCGGCGCGTCCGCCCCCCCCCTTTTTATCACCTCTTAACATCTCTAACAAATTTATCTCTCAATCTGAGAAAATATCATTTTGGTAAAACTGATATTTTTTTCCAAAACATAATGGCATGATTTGAGTAGGATATTCCCTTGCATCAGATGGAACAGATTTTGCTTAATAGATTACTGGCACACAGATGTTATGTGAGAGAGTCAGTTAGGGCAAACACATATAAACAGGGTGGTTCATATGAATTACATTAAACTTCTTTTGATTGTTTTGTGCATTATTATATTTTGTTTAGCAACGACAACAAAGTCATATGGAAAGCAATTATTATTGGATGAAATTGCATTTGAGTGGGACAGTGAAGAATATGATACAGAAATTGATGAAGAGGCTTTGTGTCCTGATGATACCTATTTAGAATATGATGAAGACAGTGATCTGTGCTTTTGTATTGATGGTTACGAAACGATTTTTGAAGACGATGGAACAATCATATGCCTTAAACACGAAATAGCAATGGAAGATGATTATGAGATAGCCAATAATGAAGAAGCCGTAACTGAAACAGTCCCTGGAATAATCAACGCAAAACTCTCTGGCTCATCAGCTTGTTCTCTTCATAACAATCAAACTCAGTCAGACTTTAGAAGCACATGGATATTTATTCTGGCCATCCCTATATTCATCTTACTCCTTTTAAGAAAAAACCAGATAACAAAAGGTGGTGTTATGTATCATAAAAAAAATATTTACTATAAAGTTTTAAGTATCGTATTTATTCTTCTTTGCTGTCATCTTGTAGCCTGTGACGGAGGCGAGAAAGGGCTCACTCCAAGTGATGACATCATTACAAATAGCGATACGCCAGTTTCCGACCCCCCTATTAACATCCCTGGCGCTGATATAGCGATAGAAGTTGTAACAATTAATCCCACCCAAACCTGCGGTGTTGAAAGCAAAGTATGTAACTCAGAAGAGCTTATAAAAAGAGTTCATGATAATTCAGATTTAGTTGCAGTGCTAAGACTGGGTGATTTTATTAACACGACAATTGTCCAGAGTTATATAGACAGCTCCGAAGACAATAAAAAAATGTTTGATGACGTAGCCTCTAGTTTGAATAGTGTTTTTCAACATGTTCAAACAGATTACACCAATATTGAATCAATTGTGTTAGCTGCCCGCATAAACGAAGAAACTCCAGATGATAAAGACAGCTATCTCATTATCAGCTTAAAATATGATCTAACAACTGAGGCCATAGAGGCTTTTAAGAATGAACTTCTTTTAGGTGACACCCTTATCACTTCAGACCTTTTTATTGAAGATGAAGATAGAAAAAACCTGAATCTATCTTTCATTTCAAGTGATGATGGCTTGCAATTTGAAGCAGCCTTACAAGATCTAGAGGGAAACAAACATAGCAGCATGGATTGTTTGATTGAAAATAAATTTATCACGTGTGCAGAATCTGAAATCAAAGATGAAATCTTTTTCATGCCAGAATCTTTGTCTCTGTATGGGAAAGCAGAGGGCGAAATCATTTATGGGTGTGAAGTATTTAAGGCTTTAATTGACACAGAAACACTCGCGGAACTGACTTCAAAAGAAGAAGGTGATGACAACTTAGAAGGGACAAGCGAAACCGCTGAGGCAGAAGGAAACGTTGAAGACAAAGAAGGTGGCATTGATTTAACAAGCATTGGTCTTGGTGATGGTGTTGTTGGGATCTCTTTAGATTTTTATGAAGCCGTGCTCTATAACGATAAAGTGTATTTTGATGCCCTCAATCTTTCACTTTCATTTTATCAAGAAAATGATTGGAAGGCCCGTTTTACAATTGAGCTTGCTGATAGCGTCGTCAATAGTGTTGTTAATTCTCTTATAGAAGAAAAGTTGACTGAAGAAGAAGCAACGGTCGAATAACAACACATAACTATAATTTTTATCCGGTGTGTCGGCACTTTCGTCTCGGCGAAACCTAGGTCGGCACGTCGGCGCCCCCCCCTCAATACGGATAAAAAATATAGAAGACAACTGACAGGGTAAACAGCACCCACATGCCTGCATGCACTTCTTTGACACGTCCTGTGAGAAGTTTGATAAGTGGGTACATCACAAAACCTGCTGTGATCCCAATACCGAGATTATAAGTAAAACACATGAGCACAATCGTACAAAAGGCAGGAAAGAGTTCTGTGTAATCATCAAAATCAATTTTACGTGCCACACCGATCATGAGCGAGCCGACCAAGACAAGTGCTGGACCATAGGCATAGGCGGGAATACTCACAAAGAAAGGTGCAAAAAAGAGACCCAAGAGAAAAAGAATGCCGCAGGTTACTGCTGTGAGTCCTGTGCGACCACCCTCCTCAATTCCTGTAGCAGACTCGATAAATGTCCCGGCTGTGCTTGTCCCTAAAAGACCGGCAGCAACAGTGGCAATCGCATCTGCCATCATGGGCTTTTGAATGTCAGGAAGATTTCCCTTCTTATCTAAAAATCCTGCACGAGCTGAAACGCCAATCAAAGTCCCCATAGTGTCGACGAAATCCATGATAAAGATAGTGAGGATAACGGAAAAGAAGCCCCATGATAAAGCTCCCACTATGTCCAACTGAAATAATATAGGAGAAATATCTGGAGGGGATCCCATGAACTTTTCTGGCAAAGGTGAAAGACCGAAAACAAAACCCAACGCAGACACAGCTAGAATACTAATGATAATTGCCCCACGAACCTTACGAGCCATGAGCACACACATGATCAAAAAA
This sequence comes from uncultured Nitrospirales bacterium, assembly GCA_964609965.1. Classification (GTDB taxonomy): domain Bacteria; phylum UBA10199; class UBA10199; order UBA10199; family JADGCS01; genus JAHJDR01. The sequence continues at coordinate 7,476 of CAZSTS010000026.1, read as the reverse complement.
CCCAAAATACCCAAAAGCACTGTCGGCGCTGTAAAATCCCCCATCTTCAAAGGTGTTCCCTGTCCTTTAACAACAACCCCCATGCCAACTAGACCAATAATCGTGAGAAAAAGTCCTAGCCCAACAACAAATGAATATTTGAGGGATGCTGGAATAGCTTCGACAAGCCAAGTACGTACACGAAGCAAAGTGAGAATGACAAAAAGAACACCACTGATAAAAATAGCTCCCATAGCTGTCTGCCATGAATGCCCAAGAACTTTGACAACAGTAAAAGCAATAAACGCATTCTCTCCCATGTAAGGTGCGATCACGAACGGACGTTTGGCATAAAACCCCATGAGAAATGTTCCAATCACTGCTGTGTAAATCGTAGCAGCGATCGAGGCCTCACGCGGTATGCCCGCTGCCTCAAGTATCGCTGGGTTGACGATAATGATGTAGGCCACAGTAAGAAAAGTTGTGAGACCTGCCAACATCTCACGACTGATTGTGGAACCATGTTCTTTGATTTGAAAATATTTATAAATAAATGTTTTCATGATTTATTCCTTTTTTGGACACGCTAGACATTAGACTCTAGACGCCAGACGCATCAAATCGCTATCGGCGCTTTAATCCCCGGATATGGATCATAGTTTTCGAGTGTGAAATCGTCGATGGTGAAATCGAAAATTGAGCGCACTTTAGGATTTATTTTCATGGTTGGGAGAACTTTTGGTTCACGCGTGAGTTGAAGTCTGGTTTGCTCAAGATGATTGAGATAAAGATGCACATCACCAAAGGTGTGAACAAAATAACCTGGTTTACAATCTGTAACCTGAGCCATCATCATAGTGAGTAAAGAATAGCTGGCAATATTAAAAGGCACTCCGAGGAACGAATCAGCACTGCGTTGATAAAGCTGGCAAGAAAGACGGCGATCACCATGCACGTAAAAATGAAACATCGTGTGACAAGGCGGTGGAGCTGTTTTCTTGCCTGAAATGAGTTCCTGCAAATCAGCCACATTCCAGCCACTCACTAAAATGCGCCGCGAAGTCGGATTGTTCATGATTAAATCAACCGCATTTTGAATTTGATTGATTGTTGATCCATCTGGCGCCTGCCATCGCGTCCATTGCTTTCCGTAAATTGGACCAAGATCACCCTTTTCATCTGCCCACTCATCCCAAATCGTTACTTTGTTGTCACTAAGGTATTTGATATTTGTATCGCCTTTGAGAAACCACAATAACTCGTGAATAATAGAGCGTAAATGGCACTTCTTTGTTGTGACAAGGGGAAAACCTTGAGAGAGATCAAAGCGCATTTGATGTCCAAAAACACTGAGAGTCCCTGTACCTGTACGATCCTCCCGCTTTTCACCTTTTTCAAGTATGTGTTTGAGTAAATTGAGATATTGTTGCATACGAATGGCACGTTAGTAGGATGAGCTTGGGTTCGTCAATAATTAGATAGTCATTGGCTCAGCCCTTTCTGGCTTCGCGTCATCCAATAGTCATTTGGCTATGCCGTCATTCAATTGTACAATCGAATGACAACCGAATGACCATCGAATGACCAATGAATGACTAATAAAAATAAATCTATTCTGTATGACTACGCCATCTACAGCGGCATCAGCCTACAGCTTGTCATTACTGTTGTCATTGGAATGGTTTTAGGAAGGTATTTTGACAATTACTGGGGAACAAAACCCTGGCTCCTTGTCACAGGTGTAATCCTTGGCATGCTAGGCGGTTTTTATAATGTTTTTATATTGGTAAAGGCATATCAAAAAAGGAAGTCATGACAGATTCTCAAAAAACACAAGATGAACAGTTCAAACACCTCCCCTATTACATCGCTGGTACAGGCGTGGCGATTTTATTGATATCATTGATTTTTCAGGTGTCTGGCCTTTTCTTATTAGGAATTGCCTTAGGATGTTTTCTGGCCACAGCCAATTTTATTTTCCTGACAAAAATCGTTGTCAAATTACTGAATCAACACTACACCCACAAAACATTTTTAATATTACTGATATTTGCAAAGCTCTTTTTAATCGTAGGTGTTTTAGTTTTGGCGTTTAAAACGCTTAAAGTGAATGTTCTTTCATTTGGTCTAGGTTATTTGAGTTTTATGCCTGCTGTTTTGATTTATCAATTTTCTAACATGGGCCCAAAGCCCAAAGACAAGAATTAAAATATGGTACTTGCAAGCGAAGGTTTTCTTTTTATTCATAACATTGTTCCCGCAAACTACTACCATGTAGCCCATGGACTTATTGTTCTTTTCATTCTTTTAGTCCTCTCCCTTTTGTACCGCTTTTCCCTCAAATCAGTTGATAAAGAACTTGTCCCTAGCAGTAAAGTTAACCTAAAAAATATTTTTCAATTTGCTATCGAAAAGCTTCTCGGTCTCATGCGCAACATTATTCCCCATCATGCCGAAGATTATTTTCCTATCATTGGCACTGTTTTTATTTACATTTTTGTTTCTAACATATTGGGAATTATTCCTGGATTTTTACCTCCAACAGAAAACATCAATACAAACTTTGCTGTCGCGATAACTATTTTTGTTTATTACAATTACATTGGGTTCTCGCGAACAGGCTTCAAAAACTATATTCAACATTTTATTGGACCAAGCCTAGGCTCAACCATAGGAATGATACTTTTTCGTGTTCTTCTCATGTCGCCACTTCTTTTTGTTATCGAAATCATAGGTCATTGCATGCGCCCAGTATCACTTTCGTTTCGACTCTTTGGTAATATCTATGGTGACCACATGGTACTCTCGACTTTTTCAGATATGGCACCCATACTTGTGCCTATAGCCTTTTTAGGCTTTGGAATCTTTGTTTCCTTTATTCAAGCCTTTGTTTTCACTCTTTTATCAACTGTTTACATTGGGCTAGCGGTTGAAACACATGATCATTGACATCATGCAAAGGGAAAAGTAGGAAGCTGTTTCTTAAATTTTATTACTTTTTAAAATTAACGATAAAACATTGCAGGGGAGTTAAAAAAAATGAAGTACATTACCTTTTTTGTTACAACTATTATTTCTATGCTCATCGCCGGATACGTTTTTGCCGAAACAGGAACCACCCAAGCGGTTACAGCAGGCTTTGATCTTACACCTATTGGTGCTGGTATTATCATGGCCATGGCTTCAGGTCTTGGTACCTTAGCTCAATCTCGAGCCGCTGCTGCAGCACTCGAAGGAATTGCCAGAAACCCAGAATCTGCTGGCAAGGTCCAAACCCCTATGATTATTTCATTAGCGTTCATGGAATCTTTAGTGATCTTTGCTTTCATCATTGCGATCACATTGTAAAATCTTCTATTTAGCTTTTTTAAGTTTATAATAAAAAACCCCCATCTCACTATGAGACGGGGGTTTTTTTGTCAGTCATGTCACGTACAACTAGAAAAATTTAATGAATCGTGTTTGTTAACCCTTCATACTCTTTATCAAGTCTATTGATTTCGAGTTCGTAATAACGCTCAAACAGCTCTCGAAATTCTTCCTTTGAAAGCGAAGAATCATGACCCTTTTCATTTTTGATATCTTCATCAACAGTAACAATTTCTAGTTTTTTATCTCTCATACAAGCTCCCTCTCATACTTATTATCGGTTGAAGTGCCTTCTTTGTTGCTAGAAAAAATGATATTTGTAGTTTTTTTATAGGGAGACGAACGGGTATCGGCTTGATATTTTTAACTTTTTTATGATTTTCTGCCTATTCTTATAAGGACAATGACAAGAGTTAACAAAGATTAACTCCTATTACGAAACCACAGTGACAACGGTCTATTGCAAATATTTCTTTAATATTAAGAAATGATTCTTTATGACTCTAAAGATGGATAAATCAAAACCTAGCAGATCCAAAATCAAGGATTGGGAACAGTATTATGCCGACAATGATACCGAGACCATGCCTTGGTTTACACCAAATTTTGATCATGACTTTGATGAAACCCTAAAAAAGCTAGAGCTACCTTCAAAACAAGCACTGGATCTGGGAACAGGTCCTGGCACACAAGCTATTCATCTGGCAAAGGGAGGTTTCGAAGTCACGGCCACAGATCTCTCAAAATCTGCTGTGAATAAAGCAAAAGTGCGGGCAAAAAAAGAAGGCGTTCAGATTAATTTTGTTCAGGATGACATCACTAATAGCAAGCTCACTGGAAAGTTTGACTTGATCATTGATCGTGGTTGTTTTCACAGCCTTGATTTAGAAAAGAGAGAAACTTATGCCAAAACCGTTGCAAGGATCCTTGGGAAAAACGGTATTCTATTATTGAAATGTTTCAGTGTGAAAGAGCCTGGCACCGAAGGACCTCATCGCCTAAATCCCAAAATGATTCGGGATGTCTTTGAACCCTATTTAACAACAGTTAACATCAGTGACACAGAATTCAGAAGCCACCGCACGCCACACCCAAAGGCTCTTTTTAGTGTTTTGCAAAAAAAATCATAAAAAAATCCATTTGAGAAACTAGGCAAATTTTACCTCTCAAAATGAGAATATTTAGCCTCGTTTGACTGGCTAATACATCTCATACCCACTGCTTATAATCTTTTTTTCTCTATCATCTCGTTATTAAAGAAATTTACGCCGCTATCCTTGCGTGAATCATCTATCAATATGGCACAGTATTTGCTTATTAAATGACCACTTGCGTGCTTTTTATGAGAAGGGTCAAAAAAGGGGTTAGCAATAAATCATAAATTTACATTAATTATTTGTTTTTTTGCAGTATTCACATTTGTTCTTACAAACTGTTCTGGCGGCAGCTCATCGGAAGAGGTTATTGATGAATTGGATTCAAATGTAGAAATAATCGATGATATTGCAAATACTGATTCTATTACTGAAGCTGAAGCTGAAGCCGAAGCCGAAGCTGAGACCGAAGCTGTAGCTGTAGCTGTAGCTGTAACCGAAGCTGAAGCTGTAGCCGAAGCTGAAGCTGAAGCTGAAGCTGTAGCCGAAGCTGAAGCTGTAGCTGTAGCTGAAGCCGAAGCTGTAGCCGAAGCCGAGGCTGAAGCCGAATCAGTGACTGTAGCTGTTCCTGAAACTGAAGCAGAAGTTGATGTTGAAACTGGAACTTATGAAGCTGCAGAAGTAACTGTTCCTGAAACTGGCACTGAAGCAGAAGTTGAAGTTGAAGTTGAAGTTGAAGCTGGAACTTATGAAGCTGCAGAAGTAGTTGTTCCTGAAACTGGCACTGAAACTGAAGCAGAAGTTGTGTCCTGTACAGATGGAAGAGCTTATCGTACATGGTATTTTGATTATGATGATGATGGTTATGGAGTCGATGTTTCAGCAAAAAACATTTCCTCATGCACTGACCCTTCAACAGCCAGCCTTGCCTATGCCTACTTAGCAGGAGACTGCGATAATAATAATGCCCAAATTTACCCTGGTGCCTCAGAAATACCAGAAAACGGTGCTGATGATAACTGCGACGGCGAAATTGATGAGGAGATCGTTTGTGCAAGTGGAAGAACTTACCGCATTTGGTTTCCTGACATTGATGATGATGGCTACGGTACCTACAGACCTGATGCCGTGGTTTTCTCATGCACAGACCCTTCAACCTCCAGTCTTGCCTATGCCTGCCTAGCAGGAGATTGCGATAATAACAATCCTGCTGTCTACCCTGGAGCCATAGGAACCCCAGGCAATGGTGTTGACGATGACTGCAATGGTGTCATTGATGATACTGGAGAAACAGGGAGCACCTCCGCAGAAGAAGATGCTGACGAATGGGACGCCTCTGTCATGTTAAGAGGCTTTGGATTTGGATTAGAAGGAACAGATGTGCATGACGAGTTTTCAAAAATCGCTTTTTATTTAGATGATTTTAGTTTTTCGGCAACTGAAAGCGGGCACCAAAACATCAATACTTATTTTACTTACAATATTAGAACTGAAAACCGTTATTATTATGATTATCTAAAAGTCTATTACACAGCCTATCAAACAAAGACTATTGCTATGCAAACCTATGAAGGTAATTACTCTTGTTCGAGCAGCTGTGAAATGACCGAAAAAACAACAGACATCACCCTGCCCTCAGCTATGGAAGGTTATGATAAATACGCGCTTGTTATACAAGGTTTTGATGTTGCGTATAAAAATAATGACTTCATCGAATTTGAAGAAATCTCAGTTTTCTCTCAAATAATAGGAAAATACAATACAGGGACGAGATCTTATACTGCAGGTGCGTACATTTGGAATATCATAGCATCAGATGAGCTTAATGATGATGGCACAGTCACCTTAGGTTTTTTTGTAAACATGGAAGGAATGCGACGGCCTGAAGTTGAGTACACTATATATTACGCAATCATAGGCTATAATAGAGAGTATGTAAGTTCTGCTGAGCTTGAGTTCACTGAGCTTGAAGTACAATCTACATTAGAAACAATAAGAGACAGCGAAGCCTTTAGCCCAACTGGCTCTCCAGTTGATAATGGCGAAATGCTCATGGGCGTGTCTGGCTTTTCAATCGACAATAACGGAACTTCAAATCCAGCTGGAAGCCTGCACTTTTATTTGAACAATCTCACCTATGCCAGAAGAAAGGCTGTAGCAGCTCTCAATGGCTCTGCAGATATTGAGGGGGACAAAGAAGTACAATACAATGTCGAAGCTGTTGTCTTTGCCTTTACCAAAGAGGCTTATTTGACATTCAACACAGGATACACGTACAGCGCGCAAGATTACTCAAGCACCACTCGTGATACTGATGCCATAAGCTGTTATTTTGAAAGCGGTAATTACACTTGTACTGAATAACATGTGCGTATTTTCTTCTGTGCTTTCTCAGATTGAGAATATTCTCAAATAGACAAAACAGCTCTTTTCAAAAGGTCCCATAATCATCGAAAATCACACGATATTATCCTGTTCCCTTTGGTATATTCCTTGCATAACCTACATTTATGAAAACAACACAGAAAATCACGATTTTACTTGGATTAACTTTGATTATTTGTCTTGGCTTTTCTTTACCGGCCCCAGGTCAAGAAAGGGTGAAAGCAGACATTGATGCTCGAACAAGCGATGGTGTGCTACAACCAGTAACCGACACAAGTGGAATAAGGGTTATTGATAGTAGCCTGACTATAGATGGCACCACAGGCACGATTGATGCCAGCCAGATAACAGATGCTTCAACTACAGATACACTTGATGCTAGTGCGATCAGAGATGACGCTACTGGTAAAATTGATGCTGCTCAAGACACAAGCGCTGGTGTTGTTCCCACAACACAAGTAGATACAGGTGATTCAGCTGGCGCAGTAACAAGACCCGTTGATGGAGCACTGGCAAAAGACGATGCTGCTCAGGCAATTGATACAAGTACTGGAACAAGTGCAGTAACAATGCCGGTTGATGGAGCGCAAATAAAAGATGATGCTACAAGACCACTTGATGGAGCGCAGATAAAAGATGATGCTACAAG
>CAZSTS010000025.1:0-38426 GCA_964609965.1 uncultured Nitrospirales bacterium | reverse complement strand
TATCACTGGCCACTTTCCACCGTCATGAGTGGCCACTTTGGTCCGCGATATGCAATTCCCAGTGTATTACGAATATAACTGTTTGTTTTTATATGAATATCGCTAATATAGTATTATCGGCGAATGAGGGAATATGTTTTGTTACGAATTAAAAAAGCGTGTCCTGAAGGAAACAGCTGCTAGAGAACAAAAACAGGGATTTACCATTCTCGTCTTGTTTTTTTTACCCTTTCTGATTAATAAACATAAGTCTTCCAGGTAAGAATCTAATTATCACCAGAAAATCTGAAGACACCAATAATAACAAACACTTATGCTCGGCGAATAGCTGAATGCATAAGCCGAAGGACTTATCCGTCCTCTGGCGGAGAAAGAGAAGCACATGGCCAAAACTAAAACAAAATTTATTTTTATCACTGGTGGAGTTGTATCATCACTTGGAAAAGGCATTGCAGGGGCCTCAATTGGAGCCTTGCTTGAAAACAGGGGTTTAAGGGTATCTATTCAAAAACTAGATCCTTATATCAATGTAGATCCTGGGACAATGAGCCCCATCCAGCATGGTGAAGTCTTTGTCACAGCAGATGGAGCTGAAACAGATCTTGATCTTGGACATTATGAGAGATTCATCTCAACTCAAATGAGCAAAACAAATAATTTTACCACAGGAAAAATATACGATTCTGTTATTCAAAAAGAGAGACGTGGAGAATATTTGGGGTCAACGGTTCAAGTTATCCCGCACATTACTGACGAAATAAAAAGTTGCGTCATGAAAGCCGCGAATGATCTGGATGTTCTCATCGTTGAGATTGGGGGCACGGTTGGTGATATCGAGAGCTTGCCATTCATTGAAGCCATCAGACAATTTGCCTATGATGTAGGTAAAGACAATGCCCTTTACATTCATTTAACGCTCATTCCTTTTATTGCTGCCTCACAAGAGCTCAAATCAAAACCAACGCAACACAGCGTTCAAAAACTGCGCGAAATTGGGATTCAACCAGACATTCTCCTTTGTCGTACTGAGCATGACCTTCCACAAGACATTAAAAATAAAATCGCTCTTTTTTGTAATGTAAAACCCGACTCTGTCTTTATGGCAAAAGATGTTCGCTCAATTTATGAGGTCCCTCTTGCTCTCCATAATGAAGGGATTGATGAAAAAATCATAGAACTTCTAAACATCTGGACGAGAAAACCAGATTTGAAAAACTGGAAAGGACTTGTCAATACAATCTATTCTCTTAAAGAGAGCATTACCATTGCCCTGGTTGGCAAGTATGTTGCTTTGGTTGATTCCTATAAAAGCTTGAATGAAGCCTTGCGACACGCGGGTTATCAAAACAATGTTAAAATTGAACTTAAATACATTGATTCCGAACAACTTGAGAAAGACAATGTAAACCTAGATGAATATTTCCAAGGATGCTCTGCGATCCTTGTTCCTGGTGGTTTTGGTAACCGCGGCATTGAGGGCAAAATTGCCTCCATTAAGTACGCGCGTGAAAACAAAATTCCTTATTTTGGAATCTGCCTTGGCATGCAATTGGCTGTTATTGAATTTGCACGAAACGTTGCTAATCTTGTAAATGCAAATTCTGGTGAATTTGATCCAAGCACAAAAAGCCCAGTCATCAGCCTCATGTCTGAACAAAAAGCCGTTACCAACAAGGGCGCCACCATGCGACTTGGCCACTACCCTTGTGTCTTAGAAAAAAATACATATGCCCACAAAGCCTATGGTGAAAAGAAAATCCATGAAAGACACCGTCATCGCTATGAGTTTAACTCTGACTTCCGTGAAAAGCTTAGTAAAAAAGGTTTAGTCATCTCAGGAACATCACCAGATGGACTTCTTGTTGAAATCATTGAAATAAAAAAACACCCCTGGTTTCTAGGCTGTCAATTCCATCCAGAGTTCCAATCAAGCGCTATGAAATCACATCCGATTTTTATAGATTTCATTGAAGCTGGCATAAAATATGCAAAACAAAAAGATTGGCTAAATAAAAAAAATATTCAGCCAGCTGTTGTCGAAAAAACACCAAGCCAAAACAAGAAAGTAAAAATCGTATAAATTTCAATATATTATAAAATCGTTTTTCAGCTCTGGCTAATATGCAATTGACATGCCAAAGTGCATACTTTAACATGGTATAGTATTTGCATATAACACGAGAGGACTGTTAAAAAAACAGTCCTACCAAGGTTTGTTAAAAAATGCGCAAATACAAGGCGGATGATAAATTTAATGAATGCGCGTACGTAGAGTACGTAATTGAATTAAATTTTTTATCCAACGCAGTAGATGCGCGTTTTTCAGCAGACCCATGAGGATTTGAAATGGCCATTGAACTAAAACAGTCTCTAAAACTCACCCAACAACTTCTCATAACACCCCAGCTCCAACAGGCCATAAAACTATTACAACTCTCTCGTACAGAACTCATCGAAACGGTTCAAAAAGAACTCTTGGAAAATCCAGTACTTGAAGAAGCTGCTGATCCAGATTCCCCTGAAAAAACCGAATCTGAACTTGCTGCCTCAAAAGCAGCCTCTGGTTCAAGCGTTAAAGAATCTGCAGAAAGTGATAATGACAACCCCTTATCTACTAAGGAGTTTGATTGGGGAAAATTTGTCGAAAACACGACAACCATGGGCAAACGCGAACCACGATCACTCTCCCAAAGCGAAGAAGCCCCAAATTACGAAAACATGCTTTCAAGCGCCACCTCACTTCACGATCACCTTGAGTGGCAAATTAAAATGGGAAGCCTTACTCCAAAAGAAGAAGAAGCCTGCTCTATGCTCATAGGCAATCTTGATGACAATGGTTACCTACACATTAAACTCGAAGAACTTGCCGAAAAATCACCTTTTACTTTTGATGAGCTCGAAGACTCCTTATGCATCATTCAAGATTTAGACCCACCGGGTGTTGGCGCGCGCGACTTGAAGGAATGCCTGCTTGCTCAAGTCAAAGATTTTGGACCTGATCGATCAACCTTAACTACAATAATAAAAAAACATCTCAATCTGATCGAAAAAAGAAATTTTCCTGCATTAAGTAAAAAGCTAGGTTTAACTGTTCGTCGCAGCAAAGAACTCGCCAATTTAATTTACTCCTTAGAACCAAAGCCAGGGCGCGCTTTCAGTGGCGGCGAACCACAATACATCACACCTGACGTTCATGTACAAAAAGTTGGAGATGAATTTGTTGTCATCCTTAACGAAGACGGCCTTCCAAAACTGCAAATCAGCAATCTTTATAAAACAGCTATTATGAGGGAGATTGCAAACAAAGAAGAAGAAAAGAAAGAAGGCAAAAAAACTGAACTCAACGATGAAGCACAGAACTACATTCAAGAAAAACTAAAAAGTGCCTTATGGCTAATTAAAAGCATTCACCAAAGACAAAAAACACTTTATAAAGTCACAAAATCCATTGCCAAATTCCAAAAAGATTTTTTAAACTTAGGTGTTCAACATCTCAAGCCTCTTGTGCTGAGAGACGTTGCCGAAGAAATTGGCGTACATGAATCAACTGTGAGCCGTGCTACTAATGGCAAATACGTTCATTCACCCCAGGGTATTTTTGAGTTAAAATATTTTTTCAATACAGGCCTGTCCCACGCTACTGGTGGTGAAGACTTTGCAAACGAAGCTGTAAAACAAATTATTAAACAATTTATCAGCGCTGAAGACACTAAAAACCCTCTTTCTGATCAAGCGCTAGCTACTATGCTCACACAAAAAGACATCAATATTGCCAGAAGAACCGTGGCTAAATATCGCGAAATGATGGGCATTCTTCCCTCTTCAAGACGCAAAAAATTGGCATAACTCAATATTATTAATATAATTTTACGCTCTTGTATCTTTTTTAAAGAAGATGAGTGACAAACTATTTTCATTCTACTACAGAGCTTTTTTTCATTTGGGTGAATAAGGGATTTGGCACAAACAAAATAACCCCTTATTTTTATGGAGTTTTTTTACTTAACAAGCATCATGCACTAGGAGAATACTTATGCAGGTCTCGATTACATTTAGACATATGGAAGCCACTCAAGCAATTCGCGATCACATTGATTCAAAAATTGGTCATTTAGAAAAGTACCTTCTTAATCCCACTGAAGTACATGTTATCCTCTCGGTACAAAAATTTAGACATAAATGTGAAATTGTTCTCTTAGAGCAAAACCTAAAGGCAAGTTCTGACGAAACAACAGATGATATGTACAAATCCATTGATAAGGCTATCAATAAAATTGAAAGCCAAGTCAAAAAACACAAAAAAATTATCCAAGACAACCACAAGCACAGGTACTCTTTACACGATGTCTCTGCCATTGCAGAACGAGAGTATGAAAAATCTCTAGAAAGAAAATAACCAAAATTATTATTTTTCTAAGTATCACTCAATGAAAAATGGGTTATTAACAGGGGGTTAGGTATAGCTTAAATCCATTTATTTGTGGAATATCTTTGCATTATTTAAATCAAAGATCTATGAGAAAGCCCATGAAACTCGGTGACCTACTTAAAAAAGAAGCCCTAATTCCTAATCTAAAAGCCCATGATAAAAAGGGTGTTTTAGATGAATTTTCTGAATATGCGCATACACTCGCCCCACAACTAGAAAAAGAGACTGTACTAAACATTCTATTAAACCGAGAGCAGCTTGGCTCAACAGCAGTTGGTAATGGTGTCGCTATTCCACATGGAAAAGTCCCTGGCTTAGATAATATTATTTCTATTTTTGGCCGGTCTGAAAAAGGAGTAGATTTTCAAGCGCATGACGAAAAAATGACTCAGCTCTTCTTTGTATTACTCGCACCAGAAAGCGCAATAGGAAACCATCTCCAAGCATTAGCAAGACTTTCAAGACTTCTTAAGGATTCACGAATCAGAGAAAAACTGATCAGCTGTCCTAAAGAAGAATTGTACGATTTCCTCATTTCAGAAGATGAAAAAATCTAAAAAAAACCTGTACATCATAACCGGTTATTCAGGATCAGGAAAATCAACAGCGCTGAGATACATCGAAGAACTAGATTACTATTGTGTAGATAACCTTCCTGCAAAACTCTTACCAAAACTCACAAGCCTTCTTATCACTAATAAGAACATTAACAATGTAGCGGTTGTGATTGATGCTCGAGGCCATGAATACCTTAAAGACCTCGAGAAAGAAATTGAAGCCATTAAACAACAATTCGAAACAAAAATTGTTTTTCTTGATTGCTCTCTAGGAACAATAACAAAACGTTATAAAGAATCGCGCCTTAGACACCCTGTTTCCCTTAAAGGAACTATTGAAGAAGGCTTTAATAAAGAACGCGAGCTCCTCACATTCTTGCTCCAAAATTCCAGCAAAGTTATCAACACATCACATATGCAAATTCATGACCTCAAAAGTGAGGTTCATAAATATTTGTTGAGTGAGCAAAAAAACGGTTTTGAAATCAATCTTGTCAGTTTTGGCTTTAAATATGGCCTGCCTGAAGAAGCCGATGTTGTTATTGATGTACGCTTTCTCGTTAACCCTTACTTCGAACCAAAGCTAAAAAATCTCAATGGCAAAAATAAAAAAATCCAAAAATATATTTTTGATAACAAAGAAAGCTCTTTTTTTATTAATAAAACCGTTCCTTATATTGACTACCTAGTTAATCAATATCAAAATGCCACTAAGACCTATGTCACAATTGCCTTTGGCTGCACAGGGGGAAAACACCGTTCAGTAGCTGTTGTTGAAAAGCTCTTTTCTCTTCTTAAAACAAAGCACAAAACTAGCACGCTCTATCATCGCGACATATTAAAAGAATAATCACCGCGATAATTTGATCTTGACGTGTCCCTTAAAAAGGACTTTATCCCGTATCTTGATCAATGGAAGTGAATTGGGGTTTTGTCCTGGATTTCATTTTTGTTGTAAGTGATAGCACTTCAATTTTTCTTTTTTTCACCAAAGACTAGAGCTTTTTGGTAACAAGAAGAGTGATTGATGTGAAAAACATATGGTAGGAATCATCGTAATATCAGAAAGCCAAGCCTCTGGCGAAATGCTAAAAACGGTCTGTAAAGTTTTAAACAAAAAAAAGTTAGAAGGCATTAAATCTGTAGTTTTTAGCACAAGTTATAGCTTTGAAACCAGACAAAACAAATTAAAAAAACTTGTTAAACAAGCGGACAAAGGTGATGGCGTATTGATTATGACAGAGCTTTATGGCGCTTCACAAACAAATGTATGTAAATCTTTTTTAGTTAAAGGGCAAATTGAGGTTATTTGTGGTTACAACCTTCCCATGTTGATTGAAGCTGCTTCTATTAATGACAAATCTCCTTTGCCTTCTTTGTGTAAACAAATTACAACCATAGGGAAAAAATACATTAAATGTTCAAGTTGCTAGAAATGTATTAAGATTTATGACCGAAGGCATTATCGAAAAAATATTCATTGTAAACAAATTAGGTCTTCATGCGCGCGCTGCTGCCAAATTTGTTAAAACAGCCCTTCTCTTTCAATCAGACGTCTACTTAAGCAAAGACGACGAAATAGTGAACGGCAAATCTATTATGGATATCCTTTTATTAGCAGCTGAAAAAGGTTCTGAAATTACACTAAATGTAACAGGCGAAGACCAAAACGAGGCCTTTTCAACATTGAAGGAATTGATTCAAACTGGTTTTGGGGAAGAGTCGGCCTAAGCATTATATCTCTTTGAGCAATTCTTTTCTTTTGTTCTTATATTCTTTATTCGTAATAAGACCTGCCTTTTTTAACTCCTCAAGTCTTTCTAAACGCGTTTTTATATCTGTTTTGGGGAGAAGGGGCTCGTCATCAACGCTAAGCTCTTTTTGTGCAACACTTTCTATATTGTTTGCAGCGTCCGCAGGAGATGCTTTGGCCGTTGAAACAACAGAAGAAGGTATAGAATATTCTTGAGTGGGATCCATAGTAATTTCTTTTCCATCACTGGAAATAATCTGCCCTGGAATTGTAGCAAGGCTCACACGAATACTCTTTGCCTTGCGTATAGCTTCATAAATACGCGTTGCTTGTTCATAATCCCCATTGAGTTTCGCAAAAACCTTTGCAAAATAAAAATGGACGCCGTCTTCTTTTACATAAATATTGATAAGAGATAAATGATCGTTCCTCAAGATATACAAAGGTCGTTTATGTACAATAGAAACATTAACAACTTGATTTTGTTGAGCCTGCTTAAGAGCCTTTACGATAAGAGGAGCAAACCGTTGAGCTTCTTCTAATGTAAATATTTCGGAGGTTTTAATACCTTTCTTGAATAACTGCGCTTTATTCATGGTAAGGTTCGTCAATAGAGACGTCATCTTTTCTGAAGAAATTTCTGTATCAGGATGAGCCAAAACCTGGCCTGCGAGTTGTTTGTTTGAAAGAGTAACAAGCTTTACCCATTCTGCTCTTTTTCGATAGATATAAGTTTTGCTTTTGGCAAAAACACTTGCCGTGTATGAGAAAGCAATAATCAAAAGAAGAATCGTAATAATACCTTTTTTCATAAAACTCCTCCTCTCCTCTCTCTCATCGGCAGCAGGCTGACAAAGTTGCTCCAAAACTTAATAAATTAATATTCAAATTCTTCAAAATCTTCAGTTTTCTTGCTGTTCTTTGAATTATCTATGTCTTTAGTTTCCTTAGGCTTCTTGGTTGTTTCTGACTCTGAAGACTTCTTCTCAGCCTCCTCTTGAGGCGGTTGAACAGCCAAATCTTCTTCTACAACCACTGGCTTTGCCTTTACTGGTTTTGTTGATTTCTTCTTTGAAAAAGGCCAAAAACCTGTCTTTTTCTTCTTAGGGGGTAGTTCCTGTAGTGACTTTAGCACTAAATAAGCCTTAACTTCTTTAACCCCTGCCTGCTGCTCCGCGATAACAATAGTTTTATCAATTTGCTCTTGTTTTTCTACTGTTCCATAAAGCGTTACAATTCCCTTCCAAATATGAATCCCTATCTTATTTGAAGGAATGCCCTTGGTTTTTACTAGCTTTGTCCTAAGTTTTACGGCAACCACATTATCATCCAGTATTTCACCCATACTTCTCTTATGTGCTGTTCCTGAACACTGAGAAAAAAATATTAGAACAATGATTGAAAAAATGAGATATTTATTCATAAAGACAAATTTACTGTTTTACTAACATTGATTAAACGATAAGAAGGCATAATAATTGCTGAATTTAGTGTCAACTCTAAGCTGGAAGACCTTCATGAGAAACAGGAACACCCTTTCAGCCTTGAGCCTTGCGCCCTAAGCCTTGAGCAAACATGAGAATTATCACTGGAACAAAAAAGAATCATAAAATTGTGACTCCAAAAGGACAAGTGACCCGACCAGCCTTAGCCAAAGTGAGAGAGGCTATTTTTTCTAGCCTAGGAGATATTCAGGACAAAATCGTGATGGATGTTTTTGCTGGCTGTGGCAGTTTAGGATTAGAAGCGTTGAGTAGGGGCGCAAAATCTTGCTCTTTTGTCGAAAACAATTCAGCGGCCCTTTCTAGCATTATCACCAATTTAGAAAGCATGGGCTTTGAAGATCAGGCTCATGTATTTAAAAGAAATATGCCTAATGGCCTCCGCAATATTAATCTTGAACAAACACCTGATATAATTTTTTGTGACCCTCCCTATGACAAAAATCTGATAAACAGAACTTTAACAGGACTTCTTGATAATGGGTTTGTTTCCCCTAAAACTATTATTATTATTGAACATACTGATCGTGAACCCCCTAATATTAAAGAGCTAACATTGGTTAAGCAAAAAAAATATGGTCAAACATTGATTAGTTATTTAAAAGTGTCTACGTGATTTTCAGCCATCACATAATCTAAGGAAGATATATGAAAACAAACAAAAATACAGCAATCTACGCAGGCAGCTTTGATCCCCCCAGTTTTGGACATGTAAACATTCTAGAACGAGCTCTGGGATTTGTTGATCACCTCATAGTAGGCATTGGCCTTAACTCAACAAAAGATTGTTTGCTGAGTGTGGAAGAGCGCATTGAGTTATTAAAAAAGATGTTTAAAGATGAGCCGCGCATCGAAATAGTTTCTTTTGATGGATTACTTGTTAATTACGCTGCAAAACGTGGCGTCAAGACTCTTATCCGTGGTGTGCGAACAGTGGGAGATTACGAATACGAATTTCAAATGGCACTCACTAACCGCAAACTTAATCCAGATATTGATACTTTGTTCATGGTTACCGAAGGAAAATACAGCCACATCAGTTCATCAATTGTTAAGCAAGTTGTCTCTTTAGGGGGATGCGTTAAAACCATGGTACCTCCTATTGTAGAAAAGAAACTTGCTGAGAAGCTAGCACCTAAAAAATGAAATACATTACCCCACATGCTGCTTTTGATAAAATAAAAGCTGATCCTAAAAGCATGCTCATCGATGTTCGCACGCCAGTTGAGTTTGAGAGCAAGCACGCCACAGGAGCCACAAACCTCCCCCTTGATGAAATTAGCTGTGAAGAACTCAAAAACCTCTCTCAAGAACAAAAAGAAAAAACCTTTATGCTTTTGTGTCAAAGCGGCACGCGGGCAAAAACCGCGATAAAAAGGCTCGAAAAAGAATGTGCTGACAATGTTTTTTGTGTTGATGGCGGCACAAATGCCTGGGAATCAGCAGGCTTGCCCATACTTCACGGCAAAAAGACCATGTCTCTCGAAAGACAGGTTCGCATAGCCGCTGGTTTTCTTGTAGCCCTTGGAGTGACTTTAGGATATTTTGTGCATCCAGGATTCATATTCTTAAGTGGTTTTGTTGGCCTCGGTCTCATGTTTGCAGGAATTACTGACACCTGCGGCATGGGGATTATGTTATCGAAAATGCCCTGGAATAAGAAGTAGAACTGATCATCAAGAGAGCCCCTTTTCTAAGACGGGCCCCCAGTCAGCCTACGCTGACAGCCCCAGTCTTATTAAAGGGGCTCTCTTGATTCTCAGAAGGAGAAAAAAAAATGGGAAAGAAATATGTTATTATTGGTGGGGTAGCTGGTGGAGCCACAGCAGCTGCTAAAATTAGAAGAGAAGATGAAAAGGCTGAGATTGTTGTATTTGAACGAGGCCCTTATGTGTCTTTTGCTAATTGCGGTCTGCCCTATTACATTGGTGGTGATATCAAAAACCGTGATGACCTTCTTCTCATGACACCAGATTCCTTTTGGGAAAAATATCGCATTCAAGTCCACACTCAACACGAAGTCCTCACTATTGCGCCTGAAAAAAACAAAATAAAAATTAAAGACCCACAAGGCAAAGAATTTGCTGAATCTTACGACACCCTCATCCTCTCACAGGGAGCACAACCTTTTCTCCCCCCTCTTCCAGGAATCGAGATGAACCATGTCATGAGCTTAAGAAATGTACCTGATATGGATCGCATCACTCAGTTTATTTCAACAAAGAAACCAAAGACAGCTGTTGTTGTTGGTGGAGGTTTTATTGGATTAGAAATGGCCGAAGCCTTTCATCACTGTGATATAGATGTCACAGTTGTTGAGCTCATGCCTCATGTTTTACCTCCTTTAGATCAAGACATGGCGCTTCTTTTTACAGAAACTATTTTAAGAAATCGATTCAACATCATCACGAACACAGCTGTGGCTGAAATAAAAAACAACTCTGTTATTTTAAAAGATGGAACAGAAATTGCCGCAGACATCGTTCTTGTCAGTGCAGGTGTAAAACCAGAGATCGAAATGGCCAAAGCTGCAGGCATTACTCTTGGCGAATCTGGGGGAATAAAAGTTAATGGGCAAATGCAAACCAATTACCCTAATGTTTATGCCGTAGGTGATGCTGTTGAAATTAAAAATCGTATCACGAATCAACTCACCCGAATTCCTTTGGCAGGACCAGCCAATCGCCAAGGCCGTATTGCTGCTATTAATGCCACAGGGGGAAACGCTACGTACAAAGGATCTATTGGAACAGCCATTGTGAAAGTCTTTGAACAAAATGCAGGCATGACAGGACTCAGTGAAAAAGCCGCAACAAAAGCTGGACTTGATGCCATAACATCCATGACAAGTGGGCCCAACCATGCAGGTTATTATCCAGGAGCCAAGACAGTTATTACAAAATTAGTTTATGAAAACAAATCAGGGCAGCTTTTAGGTGCACAAGTTATTGGGGGAAGTGGAGTTGATAAAAGACTTGATGTGCTCGCCACAGCCATCCACGCCAAAATGACAGTTCATGATCTCGAAGAAATTGATCTCGCCTATGCACCCCCCTTTGGTTCTGCAAACGATCCTGTAAATATAGCAGGCTTTGTTGCCACGCACATTGTCAAAGGTGAAGTGAAGGATGTTCAAAAACAGGAAGACATGCCAAAAGAAGCCCAGCTCATTGACGTCAGAAATGCCAGCGAAATTGAAACTACTGGTATCTTAAAAGGAGCTATCCACATCCCTCTTCCTCAATTACGCGAAAATATCTCGTCAATTTCTCCTGACAAACCAGTCGTGTTTTATTGTGCAAAAGGACTAAGGGGTTATTTGGCTCTTAGGATTTTAAAAGGAAATGGTTTTGAGGATGTCACTAATATTAGCGGGGGTTTTACACGAGCGATAGCTAATGGCTGGGAACTAGAATAACACTCATCACACTTCATCACTAGGGAATCTCTAAAAACTGCCCAGATGCAAGGCGGATTGAAAATTGAGCGAAGGAACGTGCATACAAGTACGTAACTGAGCGCAATTTTTAATCCAACGCCGCAGATGGTTAGTTTTTAGAGGTTCCCACTGGCTTCTTTTTGAAAAGGGGATGTGAGTGCTTCCCAAATATCTGAAAAGAAATTCTTAATTCGATTGGATAATTTAAACTCTTCTTCGAGTTCTTCTAAATAGCCTGGAATAAAATCATCTAATTGTTCTAGTGTTTCAAAATAATGATCAAAAGTTTCGTAGATATTTTGAAAGCCGCCACAGACACCATACTCAATCATATTATCTGCATAATCACGGCACATTTCTGGTCGTTTTTCATACACAGAGCACTTGCCGTCAGGGCCTAGTTTTTCGCAAGGCATTTTAAATTCAACACACCACTCTTCTTCATCAACATGAACTGTAGCGCCTCTATGTGTGACAAACCATCTAAGATCATCAAAGTCTTCTTCATCAACAGGGGTGTCCCATTCAATCATGACGTAATTACAGCATTTGTTTCCACATTTTACGCATTCATCTAAAGAAGGGGTTTTTTTATGCTTTTTATCGTCTTGAGATAATTGAATATAGTCTTGTTTTGGTCTTTTCATAGGCACTCCAGTTGCGATCGTATAATAAATTCAGAATCTTACAGCAAGCACCTTATCGGATGGCCCAATCAAAAGTTGCGTGGAAAATTGATATGCTCCCCGTTTGCCTAGCACACAAACTATTTCAAAAAAGCCTGTTTTTCGGTTCACTTTTCAAACCAGACTTATAAAACGTATACTCAGCACACAAAGTAATAAAAAATACGTCGAATCCCTGTTCACATTTCATGTTTTTTACCGATAATACTCTTAGAGATAAAGTTTGCTACAAGGAGATACCCATGCCCGTATGTGGAGTTGGAACTGTTTATAACAATTATGCTGATACAAAGCAGTGCATAGACTCACGAGAAGACTTATGGTTCGACTACGAGCCAGATTGTGATGTTGTGTTCCTTGATCCTCATTCAGATGAATACTTTTGTGAGGGACCCAACCCCACTTATACTATTCGATACACATATCGTAAACAAGCCCAGCTTACAGCTAATGCAGCAGTAGAATATGTTGCAGAAGCACTTGTTTCTCTTAAAAACAAACTAAGCGATTAGTCTAATCACACTAAGATGGCCAATCACCATATCTAATTCGATTACCCACATTAAAACCACCTTGTGCCGAACCCCACAAAGCTGGTGGATATGCTGAAGTCATTATAACTTTGAGCCCGTTGGAATCATCAGGAAATTGCATACTTGTATCATTTGATAGCGCTCTAATTCCAGATGAAAAAGGCTCAAATGATTGCTGGGTTGGTTCAAAACCTTTTAATAACAGTATTACTTGTTTGTCAGGATTCTCGACAAGCATTCTCTTTAATACAGGAATAATTGATGTCATATTATCTGCCACAGATGAATCAGCCTGACCCGAAGTTTCAACAAGCCCTTGATACAAGTTTTCGAACCTTGTTTCTGGATCGCTAACATCTACTTCAATCACGATCCTATTGTCACCACCCATTAGTTGTGTTGCGAGCAATGTGTGAATAGTCTCTATAGTAGCATGTGAAACATATGATAAGTCTACACAAAGCATGTTTGATGCACTATCTAACCAGGAATTGACCTCTGTATTTCCGTCTCTGATTTCATCTTTGGTAAGCGCCATTCTAATCAACTTTTGCATTGCACTTTCCCTTTGTTCAGGGCCAAGAATTTCTGTATTCACAACTTGTGAAAGAGGTGTTTGTAGATCTATTTCAGGCTGCAAATGCACCCCATGTTGTTCAAGCAATTGAGCTGCCTTACTAACAAAACGACCCGCAGACCTTTTTTGATAATGAGATACTATCGGCAGTGACGAAAAACCTTTTTGTAATCTATTTGATGCATCCAATAAAGACTGAGGCAACCATTCAGGCATTCCTGGGTAAAAGTCTGGTTTAGCATAATTAGTCATCAAAACAGGATCAGCAGGTTGAAATGCTGAAACAACAGACCTTAGTTGAGCTAATATTGATGGAGGCGCAGCCATAATTACCTAAATTCGACACTTGGTGCTTGATTACACAAAGTAACTGTCAAAATTATCGGCAAAAGGCTCTTTTTGGTGCTTTGTTTAAAAAAATAACGGGCACTGTTGTGCCCAATAAAATACTGAAGAACTCGTACAATATTATAGGCCAGATAGTTTAATCACCACTTCGGTTCCCAGACATACACAAATCACAATAATTTTACAGATTATATATATTCTAAAAATATACATAATATAAAAAAAACATTCATAAAAAAGACACATCTTTAATTATTCAATTAAAACAAGGGATTATTTTTACAGCCCATCTTGGCACGCGTCTTGAATATATACAATAACAGTATAGGCAATAACGAAGAAAACATACGGGGGACATTATGAAGAAATTAACATTGATCATCGTAACATTAGTTCTTGTAATTGGCTTTTCAAGTCTAGGTCATGCTAAAAAAGCTAGCCCTAGTATATATATTAAAAGCATTTCAACATCTACTAGTGCACCTCATTGTCCTTGGTGTTAACCCGGATTTATTACAACGATTTGTATAATACAGGTTAAAAAGGTTTTGTATGGAGAGATTCAAGAAAGAGGCACCCTATGGGGAGTGCCTCTTTTTTTTTGACACAAGGCTCCACGTATTCACCTTATGTTGTTATATTCTATCAAAAAAGGAACGAATAAGGATGGGGGCCTCTTCAATTTCAGCTGAATAATCTGAGGGAGCATCAAGATAAGCTCTCATCTCATCTCTGTGATCCCTTAACCAAGAAATCTCAGCATAGAAATCCTCGGCATCACCAATGCTTTCAAAAAGATGTAATACATATCCTAAATAACGCAAAGCCTCATCAATGTTTCCTTGCAAGGCCTGTGCAAAAAATAGAGAGAAAAATAATTGTATCTGCCGTCTATTTCTTCCTTCAAAAGAATCCTCATCAAATGAACCATGAGTTTCGGTATCTAAAACATTTGTTGATAAGAAGCCATCCAATTGCTCTGGATCTTCTAATGCCATGGCCACAGCCTGATGTGCTGTCAGGTCTTGAACAAAGGGAGCATAATCAAATCCGTTAGCAACAGCATCAAGCATTTCATCAAATCTTCGCTGTGCTTGAGCAAACTCAGCTTCTTTGATTGAAGAAACCGAAAGGTGTAATAAAGCATAGTTTGCAACAGAGACCGCGTCATCTCCTGCCTCTCTTCCTTTTCTGAGCTCCTCTTCAAGAACCTCTTTTGCCTCCTCTATTCTCCCTTGAGCATTCAAATTCAAGCCTAAAGTAATACGCGCATAACAGGCATACATCCTATCACCCAATTCATCATAGAGCTCTATAGCTCGACGAACATAAGGTTCTGCAGCTTCAAAATCTCCCCTATGCATAGAATAACGAGAGCCAATATTGAGACACACCCTAGCAAACAACTCTGTACCTTCTGCAAGCAACGAAGAACCAAAAACTCTTTCGTGATCTTGAATTGTAATATCTCGACCATTGCCTACCATCAATGCGAGAGCCTTTTGCACATGTTCATCAGCTGTTCTTTGGTTTTCCCTATCATTAACCATCTGATAAGCGCCCATAGCACGCATGTGAAACTCTACCATTAGTTCTGGATACTCTCTTTCTACTCTCTCTAAAAAAGCTGCCTGTTCTCTTTTAATTTGGTCATAATATGCCGCCGCCACTTCTTCATGGTTCTGTAAAAGCCTGCGCTCGCCTGGAAGTATAAACAATCCATCAAGAAAGATCTTGGCTTGCTCTGCTGGTTCTAACAATCCAAAACTAGCATCATCCACAAGTGCTAAATATTTATCAATAGCCTGAGCCCAAGGATCTTCCTCGCCAACACCTGTCCTTGACCAAGAACTAGCCTTTAAAAGCTCAATACGTCTTCTTAAAAGAGTTGCTACGTACCTTACTCTTTCGGGGCCAGAAAAAAGCCCTGCAAAGCCATCCTGCGCATCTAGATACTTCAGGGCCTCTTCATATCCAAAACGTGCCTGTGCCATTTTTTCAGCTTCTTCATAACTTTGTATAGCCTGGTCAATTTGACCAGCTCGCCCTTGATGAAATCCTAATAGAGCATGCCTTCTTGCCGTTCTCCTTGGTAATCTTTCTAAATGACTAGCAACAAGGCCATGCCTTGTTACCAGAGCAGCGCTTCTTCGTAATCGTGCGACAGCAGCATCTTGAATAGATTTATTGGTCACACGAAAACATCCCTTACCTTCATCAGCAATGAGATTTTTTTCTCGAAGTTCAGCAAGCCTCATAGCCAAACCATCACGACCAAGTGATGCGTGCTGGGGAAGTTCTCTTCCAGAAAAAGTTCCATCCATAAGACCAACCATAGCTACGGCATCAAAAACATCACGAGCCACTGGAGTGAGTCTTTCTAAGGGAGACAAGAGCACAGCATTTACAGCAGAAGAGCTTTCTGCCACCTGAGGAACCCTATCTGAAAAACCCAACTGACCCTGTCCATCAAGAACCAACACGCCTTGATCATGATGATAATGGAGATAAGCCCTCAAAATCTGTGTATTACCTCGTGATACCCTGTGGTAATATTCAACAACATCATCCTCAACATTCTCTTCAGTTAGAAAATGAAACCCTGTTACAGCTATAGTATCAGCAGCGCCACCTTCCAAGGGATGGCTTGGAAGATAGATTTCTTTGTCATAAATATCGACAATAGCTTGTCTCACTGCAGCTTCGTTCAAAGAATCTGCCACAACGACCTTTGATTTTCTTGGTACAAAACCAAAAAGATCTTCTAAATACTTCTGTTCTGCAGATTCACGCCCATCACCTTCATCAAAGCCTCGATCTTCAAGACCAAGAATCATCCCTGGCCTGTCCCTATTGTACTCCAAGACTTGAGAAAACAGTCTTTGAGCTGCCTCATCTTTTCTAATGCTTCCTAGATTAAACAAGACCAAAACATGGGGTCTTTCTGTTGTCATTCTTCTGACAACATGGGCTACTATGTTTTGTTGCGCTTCTACGAATTTTTGGGCATCTTTCCTTAGTCTCTGAACCTCCGCCGATTCTTCTCTTACAGGAACACCTATGTAATCTGCAAAAATTTCACGAACAGATGTTTGGGGATGTTCTAAAGTAGTTTCAAATTCTCTGTCACCAGCAAAAAAATCCAGTTCAGCCCAAAAGGTGTCAAGCGCATCAGAGGTGAGCCTATCATAATCATACGAAGCCACATGATGATAAAGGGCATTACGCAATGGATCGTTTTGATAACGAAACCCAGCACCATGCATGGCCCTGACACGATCAAGATCAAGCCTGTTCAAAAAAGATAAAAGCCCCATAGCTTTGCCTGTATCAATATCTCCAACATAAACAACAACACCAAACTCACCAGAAGCTTCAACCTCTTGATAACAAGCATGTATTTCATCGCCATCAGCAACCCTCTGAGGAGGTGTAAACCTCTCACTTCTTACAAAAGAAGCCCCAGGCTTGATACCTTCTACCAAAACATTGCCATCTGGCGGTCCACCTGCCTTTTGTTCAGGAGCTTCTGTAATAATATTATCTGAAATTCTGTGAGCAAGATTTTCGTGTACGACAATGCCATGTCTTTCACCTGTTTCTTGATCCTTTTTTGCAGATTCCTGGGCAGCTTGTACAATTTTGACTTCTCCTATCTTTGTCCCATCTTTGTACTCAACAAGGTCTAATGCAGCAAAAGCTGCCTTAAGTTTGATTTCGGGATTTCTTCTCTCTAACCTTCTAAATGCCCTCATCACAGCTCTTAAGGCCTTGGCAAAAATACCAGCATCAATACTAAAAGCAATTTCATCTCCTGCACGGTGAATGACACTATTGATGCTAACCCCTTCTTTAGCTAACTCATACTGAATCTCATCAATAAAGATGCCTACCTGATCTGCAACACCTTTAGGACCAAGCTCTGCAAACAAAGGAGTAAATCCTGACATATCAATAGCCAAGCCAACCCTGCTTATTTCTCTACCATCGTCAATCTCCCCAGGATCATGAGCTGCTGATCCACATTCCACACAATGCGCTTCCCCAAGTTCTGGATGTGTGTCTTGTTGAGAACACTTTGGATTAACCACAGCTTGTTCTTCTGCACTTACAACAGGAACAGTTATTTCTGCTTTTGCTTCTCTCAGCAAGTGCACTGCATAAGTCCCTTCAAAGCCTTTGTACACTACCCCTGTTAAATGAACTTCTGTAGAATAATGAGAACTGAGTGCTTGCCGAGCACCTTCAGCAACAACAACCATGCTTTCTTCTAGAGAAGAATCTCCCAAAGCATCTAATGTTGCCTGAAGCTGTCTTTGTGCCTTGTTGACTGGAGAACCAAAAAGGTCATTATCATTCTGATAGCCAGCCCCAGTACTCAAAGAAGTGACTGACCTCACATCAGATTCTATTACATTCCATGCCTCCTGAATTTCATGAATCACCTGCCTTAAGATCAGGAGGTTGGCCTGAGCATCATCTGCTTCAGAACCCAAACCACTCACAAACATGAACTTACCATCATTAAGATACTTTATTCTAATAGCGTGGCGCTCAGAAATTCTTCGCGCTTCATCAATGAGAGGTTTAAATCTTTGAGAAAAAGCACTTAGCGAAGCAGAGTCCTCAACAGCAAAGACCTGCATAAAACCAACAGCCAAGTGCTCTCTTTCTATTGGCTGGGGCTTGTCTTCTTCGCGCAAAGGAAGCTTTTCACCACAATTTTGACAATGGCCATGAGTCTTTGGATCAGGCACTTCATTTCTTTGAGGGCACCTTCGACATGTAATCGTCTGCTCACGCAGCACTGGAAGAACTAAGCGTCCATTCTGTACAACGAGTGTTAGCTGATCTCCTTGAATTTGAAGACGTGCACCAGGTTCATTATGAACAGGGCGAGGATGAACCTCGGCTCTCGGCGCTGCTCGCACCTCATGAGGGGCTGTTCTTGCAGCCGCTGGTTGTGCTTCAACAAGAGCGCCGGCACCTACAACTGGCCCTATTGCAGCAGCGACATCAACAGTAGCTGGTCGTGTGCTAAATATTAAAGGCAACGACTGTTGTCCAGCAACGGCGCTTGGTGGTAGTACAGACAAATTATATCTCTCCCTTAGAAATATCCCACCTTATTGCCCATTGAAAGAATGCATTTATAGAAAACTTTGGTCAAGACCTGTTTTCTTCATGCTTTTAAGATATCTAGGTATTTATTGAAAAGTTGCGAGATATTGTAATGGCTGAATTTTATTAATGAAATGGGCGCCTTGCTCCTGATTCTCCCTCCTCTATCAACAATCCACGACCCACCATCCCCGACTCACTCAATAGATAGCTGTTTCACCATTTTATAAAGTGAAACCTGATGCAAACCAAGCTCTCTTGCTGCTTGAGACTTATTACCACCAGCACGTTGAATGGCCCTTTGTATGACTTGTTTTTTGAGTTCATCCATTTGATTATAAAAATCACCTTGTTCAAAGATTTTTTCCAAACTCGTGTCTGTGAACAAATCCTGCTGTATATTAAAAAACGACAGTCTTTCGCCTTCATGGGTTAAAGCTACAGATCTTTCTACAACATTTTGGAGTTCACGAACATTACCTGGCCAGGGATAATTTTTGAGTTTTTTAATTTCTTCTGCTTTAGGTGGCTCTAAATGTTTTTTCATCTCAACAGAATATTTACGAATAAAACAATCCAATAAATCTTCTATATCAGCCTGTCGTTCTCTGAGAGGCGGAATAAAAACAGGGAGGACATTGAGACGATAATACAAGTCTTGCCTAAATGTGTTTTTCTTAACTGCGTGTTCCAAATCTCGATTTGTAGCGGCAATAATTCTTACATCAACTGAAATTCGTTCTGTGCTCCCTACTCTTTGTATTTCTTTTTCTTGTAAAACTCTGAGTAACTTTGGCTGAATATGTAAAGGCACCTCCCCCACTTCATCTAAAAACAATGTCCCCTTATGAGCGGCCTCAAACAGACCTATCTTTTGTTCTGTCGCGCCTGTAAAAGAGCCTTTTTCGTGGCCAAAAAGTTCGCTTTCAAAAAGATTTTCTGGAATAGCAGAACAGTTAACCTTAATAAAAGGCTTGTCGACTCTTTGAGATCTGTCGTGAATCGCTTGAGCAACAACCTCTTTACCTGTCCCTGTTTCACCCTGCAAAAGAACCGAGATTGAACTACCTTGAATCATTTCGATTTTTTTCATGACAGTTTTCAATCCTTTTTCTTCGCCTATGATTTGAGTTCCTGTGATTTTGTTGCGAATCTCTTGTTTGAGTCTTTTGTTTTCTCGCTCAAGTTGTTTGTGCAAAGCCAATAAAGATTGATGATGCTTGGCATTAAGAAGCGCAACTGTTGTTGTAGCAAGCAGTGTCTGAATATTAGTGAGGTCCTCAGTAGTATAAGGCACATAATTTGGCTTTGGCCCTAAAAGGACGAACCCTTGAATTTGTTTTTGAAACTTAAGCGGCAGCAACAAATTCAGATTATGTTTGATCAATAATTTTAAAGCCGGAGGCATTGCCTTTGTATTGCTTGAGAATTCATTGATGACATAATCCACATCACTAAGCGGTATTTCTTCATCGCTAAATGAATGAGGCAATTGATTATACGTTCCATCTTCTATGTCGCTACCCACAAGGGCTGGCTGTTTTTGATACTGGTTAAGACCTGTGTTTTGATAATAAAAATAAACTTTTTGAATTTCTAAATGATTAGCCAACAAACTTGTCAATGCCTCAATAATTTCGGGCTGAGAATGATGGTTGAGTATTGTATCACTGGCTTTAGTCACAACGTCTCTAAACTTAAACGTAGAGGGAAAAAATAGGCGATCAACAATTCGAGCATAGGCAGCATAGACCAGCAATAGAAGTTTTAGCGCCACCGATGCAAAAACAAGTGAATTGATCAAATGAATAGACACACTGTATTTATTTAAAACAGGGATGAGAAAAAGAAAATCAACCAGAAACAGCACAGGAATCAGAACAGCAAAGCTGATGTAAAAATATTTTCTTTTGGGCGTAAACCTGAGATCCAAAAAATTATACCTAAACAAAACATAAATAGTCACAAAGGGAAAACACACTTGAACAAGCATGACTTCGATGGGGATAAGAACTGCGCAAACATTATGAGCCACATATATAACAAAGGCTATTAAACAAGACAGATTAAGGCCTGTATAAAGGAGCAACCGTCTTTTTAGAGTACTCGATTTTGCAGAAAAATAGAGATACGTGGCTGTCACATAAATAAGAATACCTGCTAAAAAGAAGAGGAAATTACTCGTAAACAAAAGAACCCGGTAATCAGAAAATACTGCGTGTGAATAATAGTAAACGATCGCAGCAAAAACCATTACAGCAGCATAGAGCAAGCCAATAGCCACCTTGACAGGCAATCGATTTAAAGATTTTTTTAAATCTTTCCTAATTTTTAAAAGGTAATAAATAATGTGAATATTTGTTACAGCAAAAAGCGCGATAGAGAGTTGGAAATAAAGAAGGTACGTTTGGTAAGAAAGAAGGTCTGCTAATAAGATTTCAAAGATACCAATTGTATTGCAAATGACAAAGAATTGAAAAGCTCCTTTAGCCAATGGCCGAATCACAAAAATTCCAATGCCAGTCAAAATCGTGAAAAAACCACAAAAGAGAAATATATAAAAATAAATTGATGCAAAATCTTGGGTAACTGTGAGGGGTTTGATTGTCAGAGTAAGAGGTTTGTCCTGTCGTTTGAGCTGGTACACGACACCTTTGTTTGTCTCCGCATTATTAAGGTATTGAATGAGATTTTTAGTACTTGTAAATTTTTGACCATCATAGCTTTCAACAAAATCATACATTCTGAGTCCTGCTTGGGCACCAGTCCATTCACTATCTACCAGACCAAAAACAAGACCATTATCAAACGTGAGAAAACCCGGATGCTTTTTTCCTACAAAATCCTGTGTTTGAACGGCCGTAAGAACGAGGAATGTAAGTGCTATGAGAAAATAACCCAGCGTGACGGCAATAAAAGCCCTTTTCCTTGTGATGTGTTTCAATAGTTTCATAAGCTCTTTCCTTTTTTACTAGACCTTTATCCATAATAATAAATATTATGCGACAATCATGGTCTACCAAGAGGCTGTTTTTGCTATAGCCGTATGGCTAATATATAATGAACCAGCTTTGCAACAACGCATATTTTAATGATTTCATAGGATTAGGAGGTTTTTCAAATATAGCCAGTAGAATTAACAGCTTAGACGTATACTAGTGCGTTATATGGTTTTTTTAATAATATTAGGGGGTTGGCGTTCATGATAAACAAATTACTAGCTACAGGCTACAAGCCACAAGCTACTAGTCACGATAGGCGATAGACGATAATCAATAGGTTCTCCAGCCATTCGCTATTCGATATACGCTATTCGCCTCCGAGGAACGAAGCACTAAGCACGAAGCACGAAGAACGCCTACTAACAGATCCCATTTGATTAAACCCACCAAGATGTGGTTATATACTGCGCATGTCAGAAATTCTCCCATTCAAACGCCCAGCAAAACCCCAAGATCTTGTTTTAAGGTTCATGCACTCAGTCGGGCACAAACAAGATGCTGAATTTTACCTTAAGCTATTTAGCTCTTCAAAGCCTGAAAGCTTTGCTGTTATCTTACTCGAAGAAGACATTCTTAGAGACGAAATCGATGCCATTCTTTTTGAGATCCGCTATCTCATGAGGCTTTCACTTTATCCCGTTGTTCTTATTCGCTCATCGAATGATTTTATGGATAAACTCGAAATCGAGAATTATTTCAGAAAAGCAAAATTATCTCTTAACGTCCTTTCAAACGATAGTTCACACAACGACAAATTAGCCTTCATAAAAGAACGCATTACCAGATCACAACTACCTCTTATACACATTGATCCTAATCTTGATATTGTTAATGAATTAACACAATTAGCAAACACTCTCAGAACGAGTAAAATTATTTTTCTCAAACGTGGTGGTGGCATTATTAATCAAGAAACTAGCCTGCCTGTTAATATGATTAATTTGAGGTTCGAAAAAGACACCCTCTTAGATTCAAATTTTATTAACAAAACTGACAAAACCTTTTTAACACTCTGCGATAACATCATACGCTCCTGTGATCATAAAATTTATATTTCATCAGTTTCACCAAACAACCTCTTAAGAGAGCTTTTTACAGTCAAAGGAGCGGGAACACTTATTCAACTTGGTTCAAAAATCAAAACGCTAGGTGGACTCATCAACATTGATCCCCGTTCTCTCAAAAAATTATTAGAAACCAGTTTTGAGAAAAAAATCAAAGATGGTGTTTTCGAAGATAAATTTGACCATGTTTATTTAGAAGAAAATTACATGGGTGCGGCTTTACTAAAAGACTATGAAGACATGACCTACCTTAACCATTTTGCAGTAGGCACTGAGGCCAGAGGGCTAGGCATTGGAAGAGACCTTTGGAAAGAAATTACCAAAAATCATCCTCGTATTTTTTGGAGATCTCAGCCAGATAAATTTATCACTCACTGGTACATAAAACAATGTGAAGGCATGCATAAAACAAAAGAATGGACAGTGTTTTGGAAAGGCCTAAAACCAACAGAAGTCAGCAAAGCCATTGAGTTTGCCATTGCTCAAAAAGAAGACTTTGTTTAATTTATTTACGAAATTCCCATGGACAAAAAACATCCCTCAGACAAAACAAAAACCGAAAAGATCAATCAAAGACGTTTTGAAACCACGACCAAGATTAATCTCAATGATACATACGATGACAATGAAATCACATTGGTTGACGAAATCCCTGAACCTGATTCTGTGCCCGAAATGTCAACCGAAGAAGAAGAAAGCGTTACTACAAAAATCCATCTCGAAGTAACTGAAAAAAAAGAACTTGAAAGCATACCAGAAGAAGAGCCCTCAAATGTTTCTTATAAGATTAAAAAAATTGAACAAGACATGTATGCTGAAAAAAGCATGCCTATAAACGTCGATAAACTAAAAGTTCTCGCAAAGACTTTTCTGCTTTATCTATTAAACCTAGCTGCCATTTTAATCGAAAAAATTGCTAAAATGAAGTTTGATAGACGCACGATTAAGGTATTGGTTATTTCTGGACTGATTCTTGTAGGGCTCCTAGTTTTAATTATTGGAACAGGAGCACTTATAAATAAATTCAAAGCCATTGGAACGAAAAACAAAAATAACCCCCAGAGAACATTCGTGGCCACTGCTTCAAAAATAAAAGGCATAAAGCTCTCTCCTTTAGAGTTTTATACCATAAAAAATGAAAAATTAGACACTAAGAAAATCAAGGCAGGCTCTGCAGCAATTCTAAAGTTTACTGTATTAGACTGGCACACTTCAAACGACAAGAAACTCAACCTGGATGTTGACATACGAATATACTCAAGTAATGGTCGTTTAGAAGTCTTTCAACCAAAATACCTTAACTTCTCTAGCAAAACCAACAAGACTGAAGATAAAGTTTTGGTAACAACTAAGTTAAATTTTTCTAAGGATATTCCTTTAGGATTTTATAGAGTCATTATTAGCGTTACAGAAAAAGCTACGCAGAGACAGTCAAATTTGCAGGCAAGATTGAAACTTATACCTTAGATCATCGTTTATCGTACGCTGATTGTCGTTTTTGATTACTCTCATATAAAAATGACAATCCACGACCTACGATCCACGACCCACGATTATGTCCGGACACTCAAAATGGTCGACCATTAAAAGAAAGAAAGGCGCCGTTGATGCAAAGCGTGCCAAGGTTTTTTCAAAATACATCAAAGAAATAACTGTTGCTGCTAGACTTGGCGGAGGCGATGTTGATGCCAACCCGCGACTAAGAATGGTTGTCGAAAAAGCAAAAGCCCAGTCCATGCCAAAAGACAACATTGATCGCGCTATCAAAAAAGGCACAGGAGAGCTTGAAGGCGAAAGCTATGACGAAGTGTCTTACGAAGGCTATGGAGCTGGAGGCGTGGCCATGCTTGTTGATTGCATGAGCAATAACAAAAATCGCATTGTTGCAGAAATAAGAAATATTTTTGCAAAAAAAGGCGGAAATCTTGCCGAAACAGGTTCTGTTTCTTGGATGTTTGAAAGAAAAGGTGTTTTACACATTGATGCCACCAACACGGCAGAGGAAGATTTGTTTGAAAAAGCGATCGATGCTGGTGCGGATGATATTGTAAAAGAGGGAGATGAATTTATAGTAACAACAAGCAATAACGATTTTAATAATGTAAATGAATCTCTAAAAAAAGCTTCTTTTAAAATCAAAGAAGCTGACTTTGAAATGATTCCCAAAAACACTATTAAAATCGAAGACGAAGAAACTGCCCAAAAAGTCTTAAGCCTTGTAGAGGCCCTAGAAGACAATGATGATGTTCAGAGTGTCTGGGCAAATTTTGATATTGATGATGCCATATTAGAAAAAATGTCAGGATAATACTATGAATAAAGATAAAATCCAACAAGCCAAAGATGTTGCTAAAATAATGTATGAAGGAAAACTTACACCTCATCGTTCCTGCGGTGTAACATTGGCCGAAACTTTCTGTCTTCCTTCTCATTCATATCAAGCCCTGCGACGAGGAGGCATTACCGGCGAAGGCGAATGTGGAGCCATAGCTGCAGGCCGTCTTGTTTTAGGAGAAATATTAGGCAATGATGACCCTACGGCTCCTGTCACCAAAGAACTTTTTGAAGGCATGCACCTTTACAAAACACTTACAGAGGAGAGAATTAATAGCAGCGAAAGTGGTTCACACATCTGTAAAGACATGATCCTCGGTTTTGAAGATTTTAATTCCGAAGAAAGAAGATCATTTTGTGCAGGAAATGTTATCATAGTTGCTGAA
Source organism: uncultured Nitrospirales bacterium (assembly GCA_964609965.1). Lineage (GTDB taxonomy): Bacteria > UBA10199 > UBA10199 > UBA10199 > JADGCS01 > JAHJDR01. The sequence continues at coordinate 12,695 of CAZSTS010000025.1, read as the reverse complement.
TGCATAGCCGAAATTTTTGAAAAACTAGGTGTTGATTATAAAGTAAAAGACGCCTCTTCTTTGATCGAGAAAACTGGATGAGCATCAAAGAAAAAAGAAATAAACTACTCGGTCACAAGCAACCGAGTTTTACAAGGAAACAATCTTCCTTTATGGAGGAAAATCATCGAGATATTAACAAGCCCGCACTGCGGGTTCAAATAATCGTCTCTGGAAAAGTGCAAGGAGTCTTTTACAGATCCAGCACCCAAGACATGGCAAAAAAACTAACCCTAACAGGTTGGGCGAAAAATCTTTCGGACGGATGTGTCGAAATTGTTGCCGAAGGAAGCAAGCAGAATCTACAAGCACTAATTGACTGGACATGGCAAGGGCCTCCCAGCTCCCAGGTCACTGACGTCAAAGCCACTTGGCAACCTTATATTGGAGAGTTTAGTAATTTTAACATCACATATTAATAGCAAAGGACTTATATGAACAATAATATACCTTATAAAAACGAACAACCAAGAGTGTTGATCTCTGAAGAGAAATTACAAAAAAGAATTTCTGAATTAGCAGAAGAAATAAATCAAGACTATAAAGATAAAGAAATCATGGGAATTTGTATTCTCAAGGGATCTTCTATCTTTTTTACAGATATGATTCGAAAAATCACTCCTCCGCTAAGGTGTGAGTTCATGGCAACTTCAAGTTATGGAGACGAAAAAAAGAGCTCTGGGGAAGTAAAGCTCATCATGGATGCCAAGTACCCACTTGAAGGTCAGCATGTAATTATTTTTGAAGACATTGTGGACTCAGGTCTTACGCTTTCATATATCTTACACCTCTTAAATGCACGCAAACCTGCTTCTATCAAGCTTTGTTCATTACTACTCAAACCTGAGTGTCTTAAAACAGATATTAAAGTTGATTATGTGGGATTTGAAATTGGTAAGGAATTTGTTTTAGGCTATGGCTTAGATTACGAAGGCTATTGCCGTGGCATCCCTTATGTAGGCGTTTGCGACTCTTAACCAATAATCCCTACGATCCCGCGAACCTTTGATCCAGTGACCCTGTTACCCTTTATTTAGCAAACACACCTAACCCCACAGGAACTTCAATTAAACTTGAAATATTCCAGTCACTATTTGCACCTGCAATATAAAGTTGAGAAGAACCTCCCCCATCAAAATTAATAGCATTTCGACAACCGAGCCCTCCCTTTTTTTCTGGCAAGATAACAACCTGAGCAAAATTTTTGATGGGAATGTGTTGTTTACTAACAATGAAAAGAACCTCTCCCTGACCGTTGATCGCAACGGCGGTTTTGCGTGAAAGCTCATCTTTTAACCTAGGAACAGCGCCATCTACAACAAGCCTAGGACCTGCTTGAATAGCCTGCTGACAATGGGAATCAACATACTGTGTGGTATGAATAATTTTTGCCCTGTAATTATTTGCACAAAAAACAGACCACCATGATATCTTTTTTAGGGGATTGATGATCTTCCCATCCTTTTTTACCAGGCCTAAGACCTTACCCTCTGTATCAAAAAAATTAGCATTGATAACAGCTAAAGCGCCTGATTTCTCGGCCAATCTTTTGGCTGTAAGATTTTTTTCTGCTGCGATGGGTCTTATTTTTGCCTGAGTTAGGTTAACCTTGAGAACATGTATTGAAACAGGGCTTTCATTAACTTCTGTCTTGAGTTCTTTGAATTCTACGCCTGGTTTTAGTGATTGCCATGAACTGGCCATTGCGGGTGTTGAAATGAAAAGAAACAGAATCAATATAAATCTCGTCTTCATAAATACCTTTCTACAAGCTACAAGCTACAAGCTACTAGCTACCAGCTACTATCCACAATCTCACCCAGGCGGCCACGTAAATTTTCTGCCCCCTAATATATGCACATGAAGATGAAAAACAGACTGACCTGCGTCTTCACCATTATTAATGACAATTCTATAACCCTCTAAACCTTCGCTTTTTGCAATTTCTGTAGCTTTGATCAAAAGATGTCCAAGAAGCTCTTTATGCTTTTCTTTTGCTGAAGATAAACGATCAATTTCCTCAATTTTTGGAATAATGAGAATATGCACTGGCGCCTTAGGATTAAGGTCCCTAAAAGCTATACTCAAATCATCTTCATAAACGATATTTGCTGGAATTTCTTTACTGATAATTTTTGTAAAAACAGTAGTCATCTCACCCTCCTCTATGGATAATATCAAAACTTCATCCATCTATTGACTTGTGTTCTTTTATGTCTAATATAAAAAGACTGATTATAATTGCCAGATCATGAAAAGATGCTCAAGTATTAATAAGCTAATTGCTCTTTTTTTGTTCAAAGAATGAGCGACCCCGCAACAGAGTTACGGGACATCAAAATGAACGGCTCCAAAAAAGGAATATTATGCCAAAAAAGAAGATGTTAGAAGAAGTCATATGTTATTGTTCAAAGTGTAAACTCGATTTAAATCACCGTATTACACTCATGGATGGAGATACTCCTTCCAAAGTTCTCTGCCTCACTTGCCAAGCTGAACATAAATACAAAGATCCAGCCAAAACAACCAAAGGCAAGAAAGCCACAAAAACAAAAGCAAAAGCAGAGCCTAAAGTTAGCAAAGAAGAACAACAATGGCGAACTAAACTGAGCAATTCAAATAAAACACCAATAAAATATCACATCAACGAAGCCTTCATGCTAGAAGATATCGTTGCTCATCCCAAATTTGGATCAGGATTAGTTATCGAACATCGCCACCCTGATAAGATAGTTGTTTTCTTTGATGACAGTATCAAAGTATTAAAAGCACAAATTAAAGAAATTCTTGAGTAATATGATTTGATATAAGGGATTTAAGGGCTGCTTCTCTTTTCGACAATGAGATCGTATACGCCCTCTAATGTATCAGAATTAATAATCTGACTATCGCTACTGTCTACAAAACCATCTCTTGTAATCAAAAATTCAAAATAATTTTCAAATACATCTAAGCTTGTAGAAAAACTAAAAACAAGACCATCAACAGTGAATGTAGCTCCACTGACATCAACAACAAGATCATCATCACAACCTGTTGTCTCTGTTGTTTCACTAATATTGATAGACAACAAATCATTATCAACTAGCCCTTGATACTCACAAGGAATCACAACACTATTGGCCTGTTGGCAACCATTTGGATTTGTTTCGGCGTTATAGGTTACTTGCTGGCAAATATCTGTTCCTGCGGGAAGAAAATTATAATCAACTAAGATACTATCTGTCTGAAAATAGATATATTGTGAAAAGGATGACTCATCATAATCGGCTTTAACACTAACAGCGGTTGGGGTAATTTCTGTTATACTCACTGTTGAATCATTGTTATTAGCTGCATTAAGACTGTTGCTGTTTGCATCTCTTTCTTCTTCAACGCAGCCTACAAAAAACAGCATAAAAAAGGCGATTAAGGTAAGAAAATACTTCATGCCTCTCTAATAATGCAATAAAAGTGCCAGATAAAGACAAACAGGAATTTTATAACCGCTGTGATTTCAGCAACTTAGGGCAACAACAGGAACTCAGCTCATTATCAATATGAGAAAAATAGGGATTTGGATCAAAATGGGAAAGGGAAAATGAGCCAATGAGCCAATGAGCCAATGAACCAAGGCAAAAAGCGTGGCCCTATTTATCCTGAGCGATCCGCCTAGGCGGAGAGTCGAAGGACTTATACCCAAATTCACCTTGTGACAAAAAACACTATTTATGGTGAATATTCGGAAAGGTGGGCGTTTCTTCTTCGGCGAAAGGAGGGGCGCGCTTTATTTATAATTTTACCCTAAATAGAGGAAAAATGTTTATGCCCAACCATAAAGACTTCAAAATTTTAAGCGACCGCTACAGGGCAAGCGCTGAATCACTACTAAATGCCAAACTATTCGATGCGGCTTATTACCTAGCAGGATATTCAGTGGAGTGCTTGCTTAAGGCAATTATTTGTAAAAGACTAGGGCCGAATGAATATCCACCGCCCAATGTCAATAGCACTCACTACACCCACTTAGTTAAAAAACTTACTGAAACAGCGGGCATTGAAAAAGACCTTGAATATGAAAAAGAAAGATGCTCCGAACTTAGGAACTCCTATATGGTCTTGAAAGATTGGGATCCAAAAACATTAAGATATGAATCAAGCCCTTTAGGTGAAAAAAAGGCAATAAATTATATTGATGAAATAAAAAACAAGAAAGGATTTTTTAAATGGCTGAACAAATACTTATAGACGAAGGAAGGAAAATCATAGCACAGTTAAAGGCTAAGGGTATTAGTCTTTCTTTTGCCGTTTGGTACACAGATCCTGCAACACAAAGCACATCTTTGGCTCTTGGTGCTAGAAAATTCGATGAAATTGGCCCGAGCAAGACATATGAAGAAATATTGGCTATTTCTGATTCTTTAAGAGATCAACTACAACTGTTTAAAACAGATTATTTTAAACTCGTTTCATTGGAAAGTGAATTGGGAAAAACATTTCAAAACAGCTTTTCAGGCAAAAAAGGCGACACGATTGTAGGCATGTTTGTTACACTTAATTTCATTTTTCACCAAGTTTATTCATATGGTTTACAAGGGACATAAGAATGCCAATAAAAAGTAAAAAAAACGAAAAATAGATTTGGGGTCAAGCCTTGATTAAGAAAAAGATTTGAATTAAGCCGTTTTCTGTCTAAGCCTTAGACATCATAAAGACAAACAGAGGTATTAATGAATAAAATCATATTTAGCTTATTACTATTATGCTGTATATTAGTAGCTTCCTGTGAAATTCCTGATAAAATAAATAAAACTGAAAAGGAGTTAGTAAAAATAAAGGTTGAAATAAAGAACTTGGAAAAACGCCTAAAGAAAATCGAATACGAGAAGTCATTAAAAAACTTGGCTGGATATATTAGCCTTTCAGAATTTGGTGTTTTTCAAGACATCGGAGGGGCAGGCGGTGTGTTTTATCAGGTCTCGATAAAAAATGTAGTGCGACATTTAAGCGGAATAAAAATTACCGGCAGCATGTTGAATTTAGGCGCAGTACGACGTGAAAACATTGGATTTAAAATGTCAGTAGACCTATCAGAAAAGGAATTTGAAATTCCTATTATATCAGGTGGGCGTGCATCACGATTTAGTGTTTACATACCAAATGTTGATCCAGAGGATGCTAATTATGCAAAGCTTGTGGTTAAAAGAGGTTATTTTCGTTACTCACACTAGGCAGGTCTTGGCCTCTGAGTTTTTAATTATCAAATAAAAGAAAGGCATAAAATGAAACGCTTAATTATAATTTCAATAGTATTTTCTTTGTTAGTTATTACGCCTTTTGCGATCACCGCTTCGATAAAATGCGGCATCAAGCCCATTCCACCAATTGGTTGTAGTTCAGCTAGTGCTCAGTGTGTCTGTGATGCTGACGGAAATTGCAATTGGGTATTTATTGGTTGTTAACTTCTTGCTTTAAAGCAAACATGCTTAAGGTAGTTCGTATAAAACAATGGGTCAGACCTTTTTGTTATTTTTTTGCCATTTTTATTAATGACCCCCCAGGATTTCACTAATAAAAACAACCGCCTGTTGCGATTGCGCCAGAAAAACTCTGATATATGTAGTCTTTTTCTTGCTAGTACGTCTTGAAACGCAGCCTCAAAAATGTGTGAGTTTGACCCAGGGTATGTTATCTGATTAATCAAGTTATATGTTGAAAATTAAAAATTGGTTTTGTGCGGTTTTTGGAGATGCTAAAAGATTGTTTCTCAACGAGCCACCAAAGAGAATCAGCAAACAACCAAACCTCATTGAGGATACAAAGTATAATGCTGTGCAAAACAAGCTCATTACGTCTTTGGATAATGAAACAATAAAATTTATTTTTCTCGTTGGACCTTGGGGATCAGGCAAAACAACTCAAATTTATTCATTTGTTGAGAATTATAATAAAAAACACAAAGACAAATATAATTTTATTCAACGCTCATTTTTTTGCATCAAGTCTATAGATGAAGCTTATTTGCATTTAATAGGCCCAATAAAAAAAGTTATTTTATCATTGTTTTTCGCAACAATAATATTGTTTTTGTTAAATTATTTGCCCTCATTAATACCAAAGCACTATTATCAATTACTCAAAACAAGTTTTTCAATTATTGCTGTAATATTTATCTACGTATTTATAACAAACAAGCTGAGGCTATTTTATATTATTTGTAATATTATTATCAAAAAAAACAGGATCTATATCCTTGAAGATCTCGATAGAAGCTCTATGTCTGAAGTCGAACAACGGTCATTTTTATCAAACTTATGGGAGGCTAAGGCAAAGTACGTAGTTTCTTTGGGCTACTATGATGAAGTACAGAAAAATAATATCTATGAAATGGCATCAAAATTACAAGGTAAAATTATAAAATTACCAATATTATCATCTGTAAACTACAAGATAATTCTTGAACATTGTTCTTTGTTTCCCTTTGAAGAAAGTCAATGGTTAGAAAACTTTACGCCAAGGCAGCTTATTGAATTTTGTGAACGCATAGAGCAGCAAAAGTTGAATGAATTGCAGGTTAAGATATCAATAATTAACTTATTTTATAATATTATAAGAGATATATTTTTCACTTACGATCAAAGCAAATCAATTTGTTCTCGCCAATCATGTAAAACGAATATTAGCCTTACAATTAGTAATACAAAATTTACAGAGGTCTCAGCAAAGAGCCGAGAAGTGCTGCTTCAGTTTACATCTTCAATTAAAAAAGACGTTATCAGAGAATTATATGCAATTATCGATAGGAGCCTTAGTCAAAGCAAAACATCAAATTGGTTTGACACTGAATTAATGAATATATTCAGCGCAGAGCTAACAACAACTTTTCTAAATAAACTTAAATAGGTCGCAAAATAAAGAGGTCAAGTGCGATCTATAATTCCCTAATCACTCCTCCCAATCTCTAATACGAATCAAATAGCCGCCAAGTCTTTTTCTCTCGGGCACAAACGTGCCCGTTATTCCACCGAATTTCGCAACTAGCATAGAATTCCTCCGATACAAATAGAGGGGGATAATAGGGGTCAAATCTTGCTTTTTGTATTTTTTTTGACTGTTACCTACTGAATATGGCAGAGAAACTTTATGATTGGAGCATCTGCGAGACACGTCACAACCAACCCTGTCACCATCAACGGTACTTTAGACGCCCTGATGTGTGGCCAACAATTAACAGAACCACATATAAATCATTTTGTGCGCGGAGTTGTTGATGGCAGTATCGCCCCTGTTCAAAGAGGCGCTTTCTTGGCAGCTGTTCGTATTCAAGGCATGTCGCCTGTTGAGACCGGTTGGCTTACACAAGCCATGGCAGCGTCTGGAGACGTGTTAGATTTGTCTGGGGTTAGAAAACCCTTAGCTGACAAACACAGCTCTGGTGGACAAAGTGATTTGACGAGCGCCGTGATTGCTCCGGTATTGGCCTGTCACGGTCTTGCCGTTCCCATGATGTCGGGTCGTGGATTGGGACCAACAGGGGGAACTCTCGATGCCTTAGAGTCAATTCCAAATTTTAACGTAGGGCTGACTATAGAAGAAGTCGTGAGCCAATTAAACTCCACAGGGGCTGCTATTTTTGCATCAAGCACTAACGTTGCCCCTGCAGATGCCATCCTTTATGCTGATCGTGATGTCACAGCTACGGTAGCAAATATTTCACTGATTGCTGCTAGTATTATGAGCAAAAAAATAGCTGAGGGTTTAGGCAGAGAAGGCTTTAATGATAGCTTGGTATTGAATGTTACCACAGGTTCCGGAGCTTTCATGAGTAAAGAAGCTGAAGCTATTCAGCTTGCTGAGGCAATGGTAGATATTGCAATTCGTTCTGGTATTAACACCTCGGCTGTTGTTTCTAGCATGGATCAACCTCTAGGTCCTTTAGTAGGGAGATCTTTAGAAATACAACAGGCTGTGCGTGTTCTTCGAGGAGAGACAGAGGGTTTTGAGCGCTATTACCAAGTCGTTGTTGAGTTAGCCACAAATCTTTTGATACAAAGTGGTTTATATTCTGCGGCGCAATTTGATGAAGCACAAGCCTCTGTAAAAGATAAAATATCTTCTGGCCAAGCTTTGGAAAAATTTATGGAGATTGTTGCTGCCCAAGGTGGTGATGTCTCTGCAATAAGAGACTTAAACAAATTGCCAACGGCTGCTACAAAGGTCGTTGTTCGCGCGACCAGTAGTGGTTTTGTTAATGCCATTGCCTCTGCACAGATTGGCTGGGCTGTTGTTTACTTAGGAGGAGGCCGTGAATCACCAGGAGCTCCAATCGACCATGGCGTCGGAGTTCATGTGCATAAATTCCTTGGTGATCGAGTTGAAAAGGGTGATCCTTTAGCTACGCTCCATGTAAATGATGACGCCAGGCTTGCTGACTCCATAGCTGCTATACAAGGGGCTTATCAACTTGGTGGGGAGCCAACAGAACACGGCCCTCTGATTATTGAAGTAATTAGGGGAAATTAAATTAGGGCTCAAATCTTGATTATCTCATCCATAAGGTTATGTAAAAATGCAAAAAGCAATGACCCCATTTCTTTTACCCATTTCGGGCGCCCACAAGGGACGCCCCTACTTCGTCACCCCCCCCAATCTCTAATACGAATCCCTTTATACTTTTTATTAAAAGAAACAGAAACCTTTTGCCCCTTTTTCCACTTAAGCTCTTTGATCATCTATTTGGGTAAAGCCATTTTTTACAAATTGTCCCTAAACCAGTCATTATTAGGGACAATTTACTATTCTTTGAACCCCTTAACATATTAAAATTATTAAATAATATATGCTTTATGCTTATCATAGGGTTAGCGTAAAAACATAAATCTTGCAAAACAACCAGAAACACGAGATAATGTCCCTCATAGTAGTTATAATGAGGGACATTTTATGGCTGACAATATCGTACAACATATTATTAATACTATTAAAAATAGAATATATGGCCATGGCAAGGGTTGGTGTTTTACTTTGTCCCATTTTTCAGATTTGGATAATTATGAAGCTGCCAAAAAGGCGCTGCAAAGACTGTGCAAGCAGGGGGTCATTAGACGCATTGCCTTTGATCTTTATGAATTCCCCCGCACACACCCTATTCTTGGAATAGCAGACCCTTCAATGGATAATGCAGCAAAGGCTCTAGCAGAAAAAAATAAGATAAAATTACAACCTACTGGTGCTCAAGCAGCCAACCTCATTGGTCTGTCAGAACAAGTCCCAGCTCGTATGGTGTATTTAACTGATGGTCATTATAAAAAAATAAAAATTGGAGACAGTGAAATTGTTTTTAGAAAAACACTGCCTCGTTACATGAAGCTTGCTGGAACTCATATGGGTTTGATCATAGAAGCCCTGAGATACTTTGGTAAAAAAAACCTAACACCAGAATTAGAAAACAAAATACAAAATCAGTTGCAAGAAATCAGTGATAAACACATAGATAAAGCCATAAGGTTTGCACCTTTGTGGATTAGTAATTTGCTTAAAAAGTTGAGGAAACCATGAAACAGATTATTCAACTAAATAAAAAAGATCGCCTAGCCTTATTTGAAACTGTTGCCAAACGCATGAATATGCAACCAGCTATCATTGAAAAAGATTTTTGGGTTGTATGGACTTTATGGCGATTATTTGAACAACAGGAACTAAAACCACACCTCACTTTTAAAGGGGGCACTTCGCTGTCTAAAGTATATGGTGCTATAAAAAGATTTTCTGAAGATATTGACCTGTCTATTGAAAAAAGTTTCTTTGGTTTTGATGATGAAAACTCACCAGAAAATGCACCAAGCCGTAAAAAATGTAATAAAGCCTTAGAAGAACTCTCGTCTGCCTGTTCGCAATATGTTCAAAATGATTTTGCTAAACTATTGACCCATGATTTTTCTGAGCAACTTGGCAGCAATGAAGAGTGGAAAATTGACATCGATACAAACGACCCTGATGATCAGACAGTGTTATTTAAATACCCTAAAACAACACAAAGCAGCCCCTATATACGACAGTTTGTAAAATTAGAAATGGGTGCGCGTTCAGAACACTGGCCTGTTATTGAACATGGCATTAGCACTTATGTAAAAGATGTTCTTAAAGATCAAATCAACGAACCACAAATCAATATTAAGGTTTTAGACATTAAAAGAACCTTTTGGGAAAAAGCAACAATTTTGCATGCGTATGCCCATGTTCCAAAAGACAAAAAAATTCCAGAGCGATTGGCTAGACATTATTACGATATGTATTGCCTGTTAAATCCAGATATTAAAGACAAGGCTGTGAATGATTTAGATTTGCTGGCTCGCGTGGTTAAGCACAAGACAACTTACTTTAGATCATCATGGTCTAATTTTGAAACTGCAGCAAAAGGCACTCTCAAACAAATACCCTCTGAAACCTTGAAAAAGCATTTAAGGGCTGACTATTTGGCAATGGCCGATATGTTTTTTGAAAAACCCCCTGAGTGGGATGCAATTATGAATGCCATTAAAAAGTTTGAAAGTAAATTTAACAAAATCACTCCTCCCAATCTCTAATACGAATCCCTTTCCTCGACACCACGACTCTTTAAACCTCAAAACCCCCACGATACCCTAGTTGAAACAAACGAATTATTTTCGAAGTATGTCAAAGGGGCATTAGCATCTGAGTCTCGATTAACAAACACAGCTCTTAAGCCAAATTTTAATTCTCTATAAACCTTGGTATCAAAATCTATGATGCTGACAAATTCTGTATTCGAAAGATCTTTCATAAAACCCATCTTTATTTGAGTCATCATGGGATTATTGAAATCATACTCAAAACCAAAAAAGATGTCTTTTTTAAACGGTCGGTACTCTCCTAATTTAAGAGCCGTATTGTTTTCACCATAATATTCTAATGTCATTCGTAAAATACCTTGGCCAAAAATGTTTTCGATCGTGTAATCAATGCCTGGCACATATTGAAAATAGTTATTTGGCACTAAATCATCTGTTTGCCCTGGAATGTCATGTGTGACAACATTGTTGCCTGCAGTAATTTTTGTAGCGAGTTCAACATGAAAAAGAAAGCTTCCAAGAGCCAAAGAAAAATTAGAGCCGATCATATCTATCGTATAATAAAAAGGCCTCAGCCTTAAAGCCCCTGAAGTATTTGTTGTCAGAAAATAACCTGGCATTCGTTCTGGACCGTGGTAATAAACAAACTCCCATTCAAAACCACTCAACATTCCTGATAAGAAAACACCAAAACCCATAGACCTGAAATAAGAATCAGGCATGTTTTGCACAGTATCTAATTGGTAGGGAATGCCATTATAGTCTCCACTTAAAGCAAAACGTGTATCGTTATCAGGAAGTGGCGTTTCTTGTAACCAGGGGAAAATAGCAACCTCCAGTTTGACATCAGTAAAAGGGCCTAGATCATTGGTCATGCCTTTTGCCCTCAACATGAGCTCACCCATTTTGTCTGGATCATAGATATTATCTTCTAGATCATAGCGATTGAAAACATCTGTTGGATTGTAAAAATTTGAAGCCCCTATTCCGATTACATCTAACCCCACCAAAAATTCATAATGAACACCATAAAACTTAATTGAGGCTTCATTGGGAATATATCGATTTCGACTCATGTCTAAAAAGTCAATTCGCAACCATGGCTTAAGATCTATTTTAAGATTCTTTTGATTGTCGTAAACAAGCTGTGCTTCTGTTTCTAATGTTAGCTGGTCATTTATGGAATATTGATCTCGTTTTTTGAGAAAATGGAGATTTTCAAACGAAAAAGTGACGCTGTAAGATAATTTTTTCTGATCTGGAACCTCAACCTCCTGCGCGTAGACAGCAGGCACGACTAAAATAAATAGGAGAGCATATAAATAACTCTTATATTTCATAAAACAAATCCTTAGGCCCCAAAACCCTGTGACCCCGGGATCCTGTGACCCTGCCTGCCACGGCGTAGCCTATGGCGAAGCCGGGAGCCCCCTATCTCTCCAAAACCACCTTACTAAAATGTTCAGCGGTTAAGCCTGTCTTGAGGTTGATCTTTTTAAACACCAATTCAGTTTCAGATTTTTTCTTAAGATCTTTCATAACGATTTTATGAGATCGCCAAAACTTACCCCTGTATAATTTAAAATTGGAAAATAAGGCCCTTTTTATGAGAACTCCTTTTTTATTGTACAAATCAGTTCTCACAGTTTGATTATCGCTCTTGCGAATCCAGGCAATAGTTTTTGAATAAGCAGACTTTATTTTTTTAGGTGTAATTTGAACAACATCACAACTAGCGTTATCCCATTTTTCTGTCCTTAACCAAAGATAAGAATAATCATCAATTTCATGATGGCCTAAATCTTCATAAGTAAAATTTGATCCAATAAAACGCCCCCCCTTACCACCCCCAGTAATTCTTCGAGTTTTATTTAAGGCAGGAAGATAAAGCCATTGATCATCTTCGCGATTTTTATGTTGATGAGACAACAAACCAACGCCCTTGAGATCTGCTGGACTGAGTATTTTATACAGAACCTTTGCTCCTTCTTGGCTCGTTTCTTCCAATAATTCATAACGAAATTCTCGAACGACTTTCTTGCCTCTCACATTCATCAGAATCATCTTGCCCACAGCAGATTCATC
>CAZSTS010000024.1:0-39477 GCA_964609965.1 uncultured Nitrospirales bacterium | reverse complement strand
GAGCTCTACTCCCAAAAGATCGTCAACAGTGTAGAGGCGGAAAAATTTTTGGCTCAATGTTTGTTGGACTTTTTTAGCCGTGTCTATTGATTGACTTGCGACAGCGGCACCAGAAGGCATTTCTTGATAAAGCTCTTTTGAAAAAGTGGGGCCAGAAACCGAAGCATATCGAGACAAAACGTTTTTTCCTAAAACAGAAGAAAATATTTGCGACGGCGTTTGCAACGAATCTATTTCTACTCCCTTTGCCAAGTTTACGATTATAGCCTTTTTTGGCAAAAGGTCTTTGTGGGCCTTTAAAAAAGGGCCTAGAAATTGACAGGGAATAGCAAACAAAAGAAAAGAGCTGTCTTTAATAGAGATGGCAACATCATTAAAAGCAGAAAACGAACAAAGGTCCGCTCCTTTTAAAAAGCGCGTGTTTTTTTTCTTTTGGTTAATTTCATCAACAACGTCTTTTTCTCTTGCCCAAAGAGAAACCGCCAAGCCTTTTTTAGCAAGGAGATGCGCCATAGACGTTCCAAAGGCGCCTCCGCCCAAAACAGTGATTTTCTGATTTGATGAAGTCATAATATTCAGTTTTAAAAGAAAATTACATTACACAACACTTAAACAAGATCAATCATGTGGAAAAAGAACGAAAAAAGCCCTGATAGGGTTGACAGCAACCACGCAAAAAATATAACCCTTTTCTAAGAAGGAACTATGAAAGACAACCTACCAAAAAGACCCGAAAAACGTAACTACCAACGCCTTGACCTTGAGCTTCCTGTTCGCCTGGAGGTTGATGGACAAGAAATAGTCTCAAACACCCAAAACATAAGCTGCGGAGGCATGTTTTTGCCAACAGACGAATCAGAAACCAAACTCTTCAATGAAGAAAAAGAGCTTACAGCGTTTATTACAATCCCAGATGAATGTAAGGTCGTTAAGCTTTCTGGCCGCATAAGGCGCGTACAAAGAAAAAGTGATTTTGACCCAGCGGGCATAGCCATACAATTTAGCGGTCTTTATGATGAAAATTTCTTGGAAATAGACAGATATCTAAAGTGGAAATTGTTGAATTAGTAGGGGCGGGTCCCTGTGCCCGCCCGAAAGCTTTTTGAGCGTCCTACAAAAACCTTTCCTTCCACCAATGAAACATCAAAAGAGAAAACAGCTGTTTGCGATTGTTTCGCTTTCCTGAAAGGTGGTCTGTTATCAGCCCATTCACATGAGGCCAGCTAAAAAAACCATCAGCCTCAACAGTCTTTTGATTAATCGTATCTAAAAGCAAAGGCTTGAGCTCGTTTTTTAACCACCCAGACACGGGGATTCCAAAACCTTTTTTTGGGCGTTTTATAACTTCTTTTGGGAGAATGTTCTTGAAGGTGCGCTTAAGAAGTCTTTTTGTTGTCATGCCTCTTAGCTTATAATTGTAAGGAAGCGAGCAAACATATTCTACAACGTTTTTATCCAAAAAGGGCGCTCTAACCTCTAGCGAGTTGGCCATGCTGGCCCGATCAACTTTAACAAGAATATCATCACACATGTAAAACTTTTGATAAAAGTACCATAAACGATCATCAGCTTTTTTTGAGCGACAATATTTCATTTCTTCTAGAACAAGCTCTAAGGGATTTGGTTCGGGTGTTTTTGCAAGAAAAGAGGGGTGAAAAAAACTTTCTTGCTCTTTAGGTCCAAGGGCTGCCAGCCAAACCTGGTTTTTAAGGACGTCATCATACTCAACGCCCAAAAGAAATTGGCGCGCTTTAAAATCTAGGCTCATATTTTTATCAGAAACAGAAAGAAGACCAACAATTTTATTAGTGAGGCTTTTAAAAAGGGCAGGGCTTTTTTGGTAAACGTTAGCCAGGCGACTAGCAAGGAAAGTCGGGTAACCCGCAAAAAGTTCGTCTCCCCCATCTCCTCCCAAAGCAACTTTTACGTATTTTCTTGTAAAACGAGACAAGAGGTAGGTTGGCAAGATTGATCCGTCCGCAAAAGGCTCATCCATGTAATCAGTGACCTGGGGCAAGATGTCTAACATCAAATCTGCGCTTAAAGTTTCTTCATGATGATCAGTTCCAAAGGCCTTAGCAATAAGAGATGAATAATAAGACTCATCATAGCTTTGCTCTTTAAAGTTAATAGCAAATGTTTTGATGTCCTTTCCCGGCCTGTGTTTGGCAATCAAAGACACAATAACAGAGGAGTCAATGCCGCCAGAAAGAAAAACACCTACAGGAACATCCGCGATTAACCTGTAGTTAACCGCCTGATCCAAAAGGCCCAGGAGTTTTTCTTCGGCTGTTTTGATGTCATCCTGACACGTGCTGCCCTCAGGCTGGTTCCAGTAGCGATGAAGCTCAAACCCTTTTTGAGAATGCTTTAGGAAGTGGGCCTGCTTGAGCTTGTGAACATTTTTGATAATCGAGTAAGGGGCAGGAACATATTCATAAGTAAAAAAATGTTTTAACCCCAAAGGACAAATTTCTTTCTTTAGTTCTGGAAACTTCAAAAGGGCTTTGAGCTCGCTGGCAAAGATAATGCCATCATCCATCAAAGCATAATAAAGGGGTTTTTGGCCTAGGCGATCGCGGGCAAGAAAGAGCTCTTTTTTTTCTTTGTCCCACACAGCTAGCGCAAACATGCCATTAATGTCTTCGAGACAGGCGGGCCCCTTTTTGGCAAATAGATAAAGAAAAACCTCGGCATCGGATTTTGTTTTGAGCGGCACACCCTCTTTTAAGAGCTGTTCTCTGTGTTCAAGAAAATTATAAAATTCTCCATTATAAACGAGCGTAAATCTCCCGTCCTCCGTTGTCATTGGCTGATGCCCTGTTTTAAGATCGATGATCGAAAGACGACGATGTCCCATTCCTATATGATCAGAATAATAAAAACCCTCATCATCTGGTCCGCGCGATGAAAGTTCTTTGTTCATTTTTTCAAGAACGGTTCTATTAATATCTTTTTCGTTGAAGGAAACAATTCCAGTAATACCGCACATATTTGAATGCTCAATACAATATAAGAAATAACAAGCAACTCAATAAGAAGCATTTATTAACAAGACCAACAAAGGAGGGCGAGTTTCTTTATAGCTATCTTTTTTGGGGTGTTTGTACACAATTTAATGCTGAAAAACGGGGGTAAATGTCGCCACCCTCATATGAGAAAGACAAAAAGTCCCAACAAAATCAATCAATAATTAGTGTGGTGGCCTGGCACGGCCATTGCTTATAAGTACACAGATAATATTAAACAGGAGGATAAAAATGGACGACTCAAGAACAAGAGCATGCATATTACCAGGCGAAACAATTGTTAGAAACATAGAGTCACATGAATGTGCCGAAGATCTTGATGGCACATTGGCGCCAAGAGAACCTTTGCAGGAAGACAGGCCGGACGAACCGATGGTGGCTCCAGAAACAGGGCCAGCAGCACCAGCAGACGAAATGGTGACGCCTTCTCGTAAACGAAACATGGACTGTAGTCTTGTTTATGAGGGCGATGACGTCTTTTTTTTAGAAGAGGGAAGCTCTGCCACAATTGGAAAAGGGGGCACCTTATATGATGTTGCCAAGGAAGAAGGCCTAGACTACCGGGCCCTTTGTTCTGCCAATTTACAGCTTCGCGAAGAAGGCGAAGGCCCAATTTTGGACGCAAACAAAAGGGAAGCCATATACGATTCTAAAGTAGACCCAGACGGAAGCAAAAGATTGTTTCTAGAGCAGGAACTACGAAAAGACGAAGCAGAAAGAGAAGCTCTCACAAAACAGACAGAAGAAAGGTTTAAAGGGATTTAAGAATCAAACCCTATCTTCTCTTTAATTCGGTAGGTTTTTTTGCCTTGTGACTCGTGATATGTTCTCATAAGAAGCTCGGCAATCAGGCCCATCATGAGCATCACAACGCTTAAGGTGAAAATGAAGAGGGAGAGATTAAATAACGGGTTTTTATGAACGTATACAGTAGGGACGAGAAAATATTTTTGATAAAGCACGTAAAGAGCAATCAAAACAGAAGAACACATGAACAAAGAGCTGAGTCCCCCAAAAAAATAAATAGGCTTTGTGGCATAGTCTCCCAAGAATTTTACAGTAATCAGGTCCAAGAGAACCTTAAATGTGCGGCCAAGACCATATTTGGAAGAACCCTTTGTACGGGGGTTGTGGCGCACAGGGATTTCGGCGATTTTTGCACCCGCATAACTGGCATAAGCAGGAATAAAGCGGTGCATTTCACCATAAAGATGAACCTGGTCTAGATAAAAAGAATTATAGGCCTTAAGAGAGCAGCCATAATCTTTAAGGCGAACGCCCGTAACAGCAGAGATCAACCAATTAGCAATTTTTGAAGGGAGGCACCGCAAAAGAAAGTTGTCTTTTCGGTTTTTTCGCCAGCCATTCACCACATCGTAACCCTCTTCCATTTTTTCCAAAAGAACAGGAATGTCTCTGGGGTCGTTTTGGTTGTCAGCATCGATTGTGATGTAAACCTGTCCTTTTGCAGAGGTGAAGCCAGCCTCCATGGCGGCTGTTTGGCCATAGTTTGTTGCAAAAGAAATAATTTTTACATCAGGATCGATTTTAGAAAATTCTTTGAGAATGTTTAGGCCGTTGTCTGTTGATCCGTCATTAATATAGATAATTTCAGCTGTTTTATTAAGCCCGTCCAAAACAGCTTTTAGATTCTTATAGTGCTCAGCGAGGTTTTCGTCTTCGTTATAGAAAGGAACTAGAATCGAAAGGTCGTACTTTTTTTCAGTGGTTGCCTCCATGGTGCAGGTTTGATAGCAGAGAATGGCCGCAAGATTCAACCCACAAAAGGGATTAAGGAATAATTCAATGAAGAAAAAGATTTTTGTTACAGGCTGTGCGGGCTTTATTGGCTCCCATTTCTGTGAGCGCCTTTTGAAGGAGGGCTTTGCTGTTGTGGGTCTAGACAACGAGAATCCTTTTTATGATCCCCAGATCAAAAAGCAAAACATAGGCGAGATCAAGCAACAAGCCGCGTTATTAAAGGGGGATTTTACTTATATCCATGGCGACATTAGGGACGAAGACCTTGTTTCAAAAGCATTTCAGGACAAAGAGATTCAGGCGATCGTTCACATAGCTGCCATGGCAGGGGTACGTCCTTCGCTTGAAAAACCAGCGGTTTATGCTGATGTGAACTACACGGGCACACTTGTTTTATTAGAAAAGGCAAAGGAAGCAGGCATAAAAAACTTTGTTTTTGCTTCTTCCTCTTCTGTTTATGGAAACTGTAAAAAAGCCCCTTTTAAAGAAAACGAAAAGAATCTTTTTCCCATTTCCCCTTATGCTGCCACAAAACTAGCGGGAGAAATGGCGTGTCATGTTTATCATCGCCTTTACAAAATGAACATTTCCTGCCTGCGCTTTTTCACGGTCTATGGGCCAAGACAGCGCCCAGATCTTGCTATCAACAAATTCACCCATCGAATAATGGCAGGCCAAGAACTAGAGGTTTATGGCGACGGAAAAAAGAAAAGAGATTTTACATACATTGATGACATCGTCGATGGTCTTTATAGGTCTATGCTTTGGACTCTTGGGCAAGACAGGCCCCAGTATGAGGTTTTTAATTTGGGCGACTCAAAAACAACGTCTGTAACAGCCCTGATTCAACTTATAGAAAAAACCCTAGGGAAAAAGGCAAAGATAAAATACAAGGATGATGTGCCGGGCGATGTTGATATGACTTGTGCAAAAATATCAAAAGCGAAAAAGATATTAGGCTATCACCCCAAAACAAAGCTAAAAGAAGGAATTAAAAAATACACTGATTGGATTACGTAACCGTTACCGTATTGCGATACGGGCATCGTAACCGTAACCGAAAACAACATGAATATCTCAGCAAATGACCTTAGAAGAGGCGACGTTATCCTCATCGACAAACAGCTCTATGTTTGTCACAAAACAGAGCGACGCGTGATGGGAAGAAAGGCCGCCTTTGTTCAAGCGATTTTAAAAAACGTAAGAGACGGCGCACAAAAAGACATGAAGCTTGGATCAAGCGAAAGCCTTGAGAAAGTCGATATTGTCGAAAAGAACGTCCAGTTTCTTTACAAAGACGGAAACAGCTTTCATTTCATGGACAACGAAAGCTATGAACAGTTTGAATTAGATAATGATTCAGTAGGTGATAATGGACCCTTTTTGTCGGATGGCATGGCCTTAAGAATTGCTTTTTATGAAGAAACACCCATATCGCTGAAGCTTCCTACAAGCATGGATTTTGAGGTCGTAGAAGCAGACCCCTCTATTAAGGGGGCAACAGCAAGTGCTCAATACAAGAATGCTAAGCTTGATAACGGTGTTGATGTAAAGGTTCCGGACTTTGTCAATGTTGGCGACCGCGTTCGTATTAACACGGAAACGCGAGAATACCAAGAAAGAGTTAAAAAGTAGGGGCAGAGATGTTAAAAAAAACAATTATAGCGCTCATGTTTTGTGTCCTAACGGTTTCCTGTAGCTCAACAACCACTTCCTCTATCACTTTCGAAACAACAGATCTTACGATCACCACTTCAACCCAAACCCTTTCATTAACTGTCGAAGTAGCAGACACGGCAGCAAAAAGGGCACAGGGACTCATGGACCGAACGTCGCTCGATGCAGATGCGGGCATGCTTTTTGTAAACGAAGAGGATACGGAGACGTCTTTTTGGATGCGAAACACAACCATCAGCCTCGACATTCTTTTTATCAATGCCGACAAAGAAATAATCTACATTATCGAAAACACAACACCTCTTTCAGAAGAGGCCATATCAGCCGGACTGTCTTACCGCTATGCCCTCGAAGTCAATGCGGGCTACACATCAGAAAACACAGTGAATGTGGGCGATGTGATTTCTTTTTCTAACTAAAAATCATTACAAAAGAATGTAAAAAAAAAGGCTGTGCCTTTTGTTTTGCAATGCGCAACAAAAAAGGCCAGCAGGGGTGGTTCTTGAAATAAAATTGAATAAAGAAAAAGGAAGGTTTTTAATATTCTTCTTCGGCTGCCTTTGGCATTTCGACAACATTGTTTTCTTCATAATCGTCTTGGCCGGTGCTTATTGAAACAGGCTTGCCCATAGAACAATTGCCCTCAAAGACCGCGCCCTCTTCGATAATAAGCGAAGGAGCTGCAATGTCTCCTCGGACAACAGCTGGAGAATTGATCACAATTTGTTGAGAGGCTTTAATGCTGCCGCTTACTTCACCATGAATAACAATGGTTCCAATCTCAACCGTCCCATCAACGTTGCCTGTTTTGCCAACCAAAAGTTCGCCAGAAGAATAAACCTCTCCTTTAAACTTTCCGTTAACATGAACATTGCCTTCAAAGATAAGCTTGCCTTCAAAGGTTGCATCTTCTTTTAACACAGTAGTGTTATCATAATTTATTTCATTCATATCATCTGCTCCATTTTTTCACCAAACATAATAAACCCGCGAAAAACGCGGTCTAATAGCTAATAACGTATAAAACAACTAAAAACCAAAATTCAAAAAAAAACAAGAATAAGTTTCTTATGACATTAGCTTTGTCACAAGGGCATTAAGCTCGGTTTCGTTATTAAAAGAAACGATAAGCTGCCCTTTTTCACCCTTTGGTTTAATCACAACCTTCTTTTGTAAATGAGATTCGAGGTTTGTGATAAGAGAGCTGTAGTCTTTTTGTTCAGCAGCTTTTTGTGCTGAGCCTTTCTTGCCAGGCGCCGCGGGCTCAGGATCTTCGTTTTTATATTTTCGGGTTAAAACTTCGACCTCACGAACAGAAAGATTATTGTTAACAATATCGTTTGCTATTTGAATTTGAAGTTCTTTGTTGTCAAAAGAAAGTAGCGCTCGAGCATGGCCCATTGAAATAGAGTTGTTAATGAGAAAGTCGCGCACTTTGTCAGGCAGCTTCAATAAGCGTAAAGAATTTGCAACGCTTGAGCGATCCTTTCCAACCTTTTTAGCCAAAGCCTCTTGGGTATATTGATGTCGACTGAGAAGCTCTTTATACGCCAGCGCTTCTTCAATGGGGTTTAAATCTTGTCTTTGTATGTTTTCAACAAGGGCTAACTCGAGCATTTCGTTGCCGGTTGCGTCTTTAACAACAACAGGAATTTCGCTTAAGTTTGCCTGCAAGGCAGCGCGATAGCGCCTTTCACCAGCCACTATCTCGTACTTGCCCCCGCCAAGAGCTCTCACGAGAACGGGCTGAATAAGCCCGTTTTCTACAATAGATGCAGAGAGTTCATCTAAAGATTCTTTGGGAAAAAGTTTGCGTGGTTGATTTGGATTTGGAACAAGATCAGACAAAGGACACATGAAATATTCTTTTGTCTGTTGTGTTGGTTTATTTCCCATTGGAATAAGAGATCCGAGTCCTTTACCTAAAGCTTTTCTTTGTTCTGTCATGGCTCCCCTTGTCATTGAATTTCCTTTGTTTTGAAGCCTCTTTGTGAAGCGTTGGTTCACAAAAGAGAGTCCCTTGTTTTTGTTTTAACTAATCAGCTTTGATTAATTAATCTTAAATTTCCTTTCGCAGCACCAGTTAAGCGAGCGTAAACTTCTGTAGAGAGGTTTTCGTATGCTGCTGCCCCCCTTGATTTGCTATCATAGACCATAATGGGCTCACCGTGTGAAGGGCTTTCACTTAATCTCACATTACGCGGAATTACTGAGTTAAAAACCTTATCCTTAAAGTAAGACCTCACCTCATCGACAACCTGGTTTGCAAGGTTGTTGCGCGTATCAAACATTGTAAGAACAATCCCAAGGATTGATAAATCCTCGTTAAGGCTGTCTCTAACAAGTTGGACTGTATTGAGAAGCTCTGAAATCCCTTCGAGAGCATAGTATTCCGTTTGAACAGGGATTAATACATGGTCAGAGGCTGTTAGCGCATTTACCGTGAGGAGGTTAAGCGAAGGAGGACAATCGATAAAACAGAAATCAAAATCATTCTGTACAGAATTAAGCACAGATTCTAGCTTGGTCTCTCTGGAATAGGCCTGCATGAGCTCTATCTCTGCGCCAATAAGGTCGCGATTGGATGGGGCCACACTAAGGTTCTCAAAATCAGTCTTTTTGATGATATCGGAAAGAGGGCTCTGTCCAATGAGGGCGTGATAGATGCTTTTTTCAACGCGGTACTTGCTTAGGCCAAGACCGCTACTGGCATTGCCCTGTGGGTCCATATCAATAAGAAGTGTTCGATAACCCATCTTTCCTAGATAGGCCGCAACATTTACACAGCTTGTTGTTTTGCCAACCCCACCTTTTTGATTACAGACAGAGATGATTTTCATATAACCCCCAATAAATAACATAATAAATACAAGACGTTGGTCTTGGCTGTCCCGTTTTGAGCTTATATTTTTATATTCTCTCCTTGCAAACATCAAGAACATTAAGAATGTTTTCCTTGTTAGAAAATCAAACAAGCCAAGAAAGCAATAAACACATAGTTATCATGGGGTTAATCGTTTCACGTGAAACAGCTTATCTGACGCGGCGCGGCATACAGCTCTGGCTGCTGGTTTTTGAGGTCTACGGGAGTGGCGGCCCTCATCAGCAGACAGCGCAACCCATTGATATCATTGGCTAATCTGCGCATCTAAAGGGCTTCATTAGTGCAATGGCTCCGGCGAAAACGGCCAAAGGCTTCTGCTGGTGGGCCCTGAGGAAAGAGAAAGGGCGGGCAGACAGATTCTGTACAGAATACATTACAGAATTATAAGATCACTTAGCTCTTATTACTATAAGGCATCTTTGAAGGCCTGTGGGCTTAATTTCATAAAAAAGTGGGGCTATTTTACGCTGCTCCTTGCTGCTGTTGGCAATAATGAAGGAAGGATCCCCAGGAGGGGCTTTGGTAGTCATATTATCAGAAGCAAAGGCGTCGTATGTTTTCAGGGTTGTAAAGCAGACAACCTGACTGTCTAACAACTCAACATCTTGAAATAACAGCAGAATGTCTTTGGGGCTCATTGTTGCGCGCGTCACTATAGTATTGATTTTGATTGAAAGGGCAGAGGAAAGATAGGTTTTCGCCTCCTGGTTTACCGTGTTACAGTTAATAAGGGAGGTGTTTCTTATAACAGAGCGGCAAAAGTTAACCTTTTTCCTGTTGGAATCCAAGAGAAACAACGCCCCTTTTTGTTTGTTTAGGTAGTGCCAAACAAGACCAACATACCCCCCTCCACAACCAATATCTAGTATGCTTTGAGGGCCTGTTTTTTCGTGGTCCATATTAGAAAAACAGGAATAGGCTAAATAGGGGTCAATAATATTTTCGGAAACAAATCTATCGACAGATAGATTTGTTGTTAGGTTTATGCTCGCTGACCATTTCAAAGTTTCTTGATAGTACTTCCAGCAAAAATCGACAAAGCCATCATCAGGGTCAAGGTCGTTTAATCTTAGCTGCGAGAAGAGGGTTTCAGCAAATTGTTTTTGCTCCAACATAGAGAGACAGATAGGGTATATTCGAGATTATTGCAACTCTCAAGAGACACAAGAAAAGCCCCTGTTGTGTCGAGATATTATGCGATTATGATCAGTTTCACGTGAAACAGGACAAAAGGCGTCGGCGGCAAACCCACTAACAGCGCGGGCCCGAGAAAAATTATAAGACATTGAGTCCTTTTGCCCTCTCGGAGGCTCTTTCTGTACAGATTATTAGCCTGCATAGGAATGGGGGCTTTGGGCGCTCTTTTTTTCTCTCGTTTCACGTGGAACAGGGAAAGGTGCGCCAGGCACAAGCCTTCTTAGGGGCCTTTACCGTTCCTTCTTAAACAGGGGGCGAGGCTCTGTTTTGGGCAAGAAAATCTGTACAGAAGGGGCCTGTACAGAATATAATTTTCTAAAAAACAAGGTAGTGGCACATAATGTTCCGTTATTTTGTAATTGCTTCCTAGGAAGGTGTTTACACGGACACCTCTCTAGTGGCGACCTATTAGCAAAGGCCTTCCAATTGAATTTTCTTAAAAGCTGGTAAAAACAATTTGCCGATTCTAATGATTTTAGCACGTTACAGGTGGTGAAAAGCACCTTTTTTCAGCAAAATTCGAGCTCTTGATTTTGCTCTATAAATATCTCGACAAAAGAGTGGGCACACCGGTCGTTTTGGTTTTGCGTTGCTTCGCAGTGAAGTGGTGACCACTAGACGGCCCTGTGTTTTTCCTTTTTGGTTTCTTGTATAGCCGGCAGGTTATACTGGTTTTGTGCCGGTTGATAATGGAGAAAAATTTTGAAGGTTTTTTTTCAGATGTTTCAAAAAAAGTGAAAATCGAAGAGCAAAGAATATTTTCTAGGCAAGACATTTTTCAAAAGAGAGGTGTTAAATGAGGGATGTTTTATGGGGACCAGGGGAGCGTGTGGAACACCAGAATTTGTGAAAAATTCGTATGGGCACGGAGTGTTTTTGTTTGAGTGTGGATCAGTTTAATTTTGAGAGCAGCAGTTTTGGATTCAATGGACTTTGCTCGAGAGATTTTAGCAGGGCCACTGGGCCTTTTAATTTGAGTGGAAATTGTAGTTTCTCATCAAAAAGACATTGTGTTAAAATAAAAATTATAAACTAGCTCGAGAAGAATGAAGAAAGAATTGTCTAATAGAAATGAAAGACACCATATTTGAAATGGTGCAGCCTTATATCAAAAATTTCAGAAAAGCGCAAATCTTAAAGTGATTCCTTAGCTCTTTGAAGAATAACGACAAAATGAGGCTTTTCCATGTATATAATTATGTACAGAATCCGAACGTCGTCATAATATACATCTAAGAGAACTCTTTAAGTTTTGTCAATATTCGCAAGTATCACAAGAGAAAATCATGTTTTCCACAAAAAGTAAGGGGTCGGTTGAAGGGGGTTTTTAAAACCAAAAGGAAACCAAAAGGTGCCAGTCAACAATCGGTCAAAAGGGAAGACCCATATTTAGACAATTAGACTTGTTCCATTGTTTGATATGCTCCTGATCTGTCTTCTAGAAAACCTAAAATTTTGTCTACGCAGAGATTGTTTCATTAATTGTTGATCGTTGTCAGATAGGCGTATGCCTAAGCGTTCTAGCCAACACTTTCGTCCCACAATCCCTTGATCGAACAATTCCTTTGTGTATTGATCAGGTTCAGCAATAATTCCAGGATTAAACGTTCCGGTATACAGACCCAGGGTTGAATAGGAATATTCTTCAATATTATTTACTAGGCCTCCTCTAATAGGGTTTTGGTATATGTAGCGTATCACATTTATGAGATGTTTATTATTAGCAATAACTGTAGGCCTGTATCTGTTTCCGAAGACATGGTTAATACGGCCATTGGAAAAATTTAGAAATTTCGAAAGATTTGTTAAAAAATATGACATGGCATTACCAAAGCAATCTTTTCTTGGGGTTAACAATAAGTGAAAATGGTTGTTCATAAAAGTGGCATGATGAATAGAAACAGAGTAGAAAAGAGGGAGGCAATTTAGCCAATTAACTATTTGGCTAAAGTTTTTTTTCAGCCTAAATAAATAGGATTTATTATTACAACGAATAGTTATGTGTGTTATTTCATTAGATTTGGGTGTGTAAGGCCTAGACATGATAACAAGATATTCAAGAAGTGTGCCAAATCACCAGCGAAGGATATTCAGGGGTTAGCGACAAACTTAGTCCCAATCCAGTCTCACTCAGTCTCATTTTTGGGACTCGTGAGACTCAAATATGACTGAACCCTTTTGACCGATTGTTGACTGGCACCTTTTGGTCGAAAAAAGGGGGGCTATTTTTTCTTTTTCTTTGGAGCGTCTTGGGCTTCTTGAGTTTGTTTGGTTTTTTGGGCTTTTTGGGCTTTTTGACTTTTTTGGGCTTCTTGAGCTTCTTGAAAAAGGTCTAGGCGTGTGATGAGTTCCTCGATCACAACATTATAAGTTTGATCTTTTGAGTTTTTGGCCAGAACCAAGGCTTTTTGAAGAAACTCTTTGCAGAGCCCTAATTCAAACCCTTTTTTTGTAAAAAGGTCGATCATCTTAAAATCAACATTTACTACAAATCTTAGGGCGCTAAAATCTTGTGCTATAAGATCTTCAAGCTTCTTTTTGGCCTCATCCTTTTTTCTCATATGGAAAAGGGCGATGGCCTGAGAGGTGAGGGTGTGATGGATGATCGCTGGGTCTTTTGTGCCTGTGGCCAATATTTTATCGAGCTTTCTAATGGCAGAATCATATTGATGAAACTGTTCGATGAGAAGAACGGCAGTAATAATCTTTAAGGAATGATCGTCTGGCAAAAGATGCTCAGCATGCTGATAACATTTATAAGCCTTTTTATATTCATTCTTTAATTTATAGAGGACGCCCAAAGCGGAATAATAAATGCCTTCCTGTGTTGAATCTTGCTTGGCCTGCGCTTCGGCGAGACACTCTTTGATAAGCTCAGCAGCAGCCTCAAACTCCTTTTTCTTCATGAGCCGAAAGGCCTGATAGAGATTTTTATCATTGATCGCGAGGTCTTTTTGGTCATTTTGGTTTTCGTTAGTCATATATATATAAGGATTAGGGGCCTGGACGAGCAAAGCCTTCTTTGAGAACTTTTATCATGTCTTTATGGATTTTGCCATTTGAAACTAATAAATCTCTTTCGTAGACTGAATAGGAGGAACCATCAAAGCGGCTGACTTTTGCACCGGCCTCTGAGGCGATAATTATCCCAGCCCCGGTATCCCAAGGATAAAGGTTGAGCTCCCAAAAACCATCAAACCTTCCACAGGCAACATAACAAAGATCAATGGCCGCCACACCATCGCGCCGAACAGCCTGTGCTTTGTAGATCATGTTACTAAAATTGGCGAGATTGTTGTTCTTTGTTTCACGTACATTGTAAGCAAAACCTGTGCACAACAAAGCCTGGTTGAGCTCGGATGTCTTGGTTGGGCTGATTTTCTTATCATTAAGATAAGCCCCCTCTCCTTTAAAAGCCTTAAAGAGTTCATCATGAAGGGGGTCATAAATAATCCCTCCAACAATGGAGCCCTTATATTCCAAGGCAACGGAGACGCAGAACAAGGGGTATCCGTGAGCAAAGTTTGTGGTTCCATCCAGGGGATCAATAATCCATTTATAAGGAGAGTCCCTCCTTGTGCCGCTTCCTTCTTCTGCCAGGATGTCGTGGTCGGGAAAATGGGCTTGAATGGCGGTCACCAGGATTTCTTCGCTTTTCTTGTCCACCTCGGTCACAAGATTGATGTCGCCCTTATGCTCGATTTTTACCGAAGTGCACCAGCGAGATTTTTGATAATACCCTGTTTCTTTGACCACAGGGACCATGAATTCATAAAAGGTTTTATCGTTTATTTTTTTTGACATAATGATTTGTAAAAGGCTGTTTAGATAATAATTGGAGATCGCGCAAATATTTAATCAACTACAATACCAAAGCAATCGTTGTGGCAGCCACCTCTTTCACCCCCGCCTTCTTCAATTCACACGCTGCTTCATTTAACGTCGACCCTGTGGTGTGTACGTCATCAACAAGCAAGGCTGTTTTGTCTTGGCATAGAGAAGGTGTTTTGACGGAAAAAGCGTCTTTTAGGTTTTTCCGTCTTTGTGCTTTTTTTAGCCCTGTTTGTGAAGGAACCTGTTTTTGGCTGAGAAGAAGGTTTGAATAGACCGGGGCACCTAAAATATCTCCCCAGGCCTCTGCCAAAATCAGGCTTTGATTAAAGCCTCGTTGTTTCAATTTTTCTTTATGCAAAGGAATGGGAACTATAAATGAGATTTTGTTTTGAAGCCCGTTGTCTAGCTCAAGGGCTATGTTTTTAAAAAACAAGGGAAAGATGTTATTTATCCAAAAAGCAGCATGATACTTTAAATCATGAATGAGCTTTTTTGACATTTCATCAAAAACAAAAATAGAGCGGTGTCTGTCATAATAGGGCTTATTCTTTTGACAACAAGAACAAAGATGTTTTTCTTTTGAGGACTCAAAAGGAATGCCACAAATAGGACAGATTTCACCTGAAACAACACGCAGTCGGTCTTGACAGGAAGGACAAAGAAAAGCGCCAGTTTTTTTACAAAAGACACATTGTTTTGGAAAAATGGCGTCTAGCATTAGATTTCGACAAGGTTTATCCCTGTCATTTCTTTTGGTTTATCAATTCCCATGAGATAAAGTGCTGTGGGAGCAATATCACAAAGCTGGCCCTTGGTTTTTAGTGAGGCGTTCACAAAATTATCACTAGCCAAAATGAGCGGAACAAGATTGGTTGTGTGTGCTGTCATGGGTTCATTGTTTGCGTCTTTCATTTCTTCGGCATTACCATGATCAGCAAAAATAATAGCTGAACCACCTTTTTCGAGAATTTTTGAAACAACCTCTGAAAGGCAGGCATCAACAGTTTCGATGGCCTTGATAATAGCGCTAGGAATTGCCGTGTGCCCTACCATATCGGCATTAGCAAAGTTGAGAACAATAAAACCGTGTTTTCCTGAGGCCAATAAAGAAAGAAATTCGTCTTTAACTTGATAGGCGCTCATCTCTGGTTTTTGATCATAGGTCTCTACTTCGCGCGGCGAAGGGATAAGCTTTCTGTCTTCAGACTTAAAGGCAATATCACGACCACCGTTGAAAAAGAAAGTGACATGCGCGTATTTTTCAGTTTCGGCGATACGGAGTTGCTGAATTCCGCTTTTTGCAACAGCTTCACCCAGTGTGTTTTCAGGATAAACAGGCTCAAAGGCAACTGGGAGACCAAAGTTTTTGTCATAAGGGGCAGCACAAACAAAAACAGATGGAAGGGCCTGCCCTTTGCGATCAAATTCTGTGAACTCTTTTTCAAAAAAGGCCCGAGTAATCTGTCGAGCTCGGTCAGCCCTATAATTGAAAAAAATCATGGCATCTTGTGGGCCGATCAAAATAGTGTTTCCCGATTCTTGTATGACAGAAGCGGGTTCAATAAATTCATCGCCAGTATTATTTTCGTAAGATTCTTGTAGATAGGCCAGAGCATCTTTTATCTTGTTTGTTGAGTTTCCACAAATAGCTTGGAAGGCTTTTTGGTTTCTGTCCCACCTGCTGTCTCTGTCCATTGCAAAGAACCGGCCTTCTATGCTTGCGATTGAGCCTATGCCGATTTCTTTTATCTTTTCTTTTAACTGATTAATGTATTTGAGGCCGTCATTCGGCGGCGTGTCTCGTCCATCCATGAAACAATGAATGGCAACATTTTCGAGGTGATTCTTTTTAGCCATCCTAAGCAAGGCATACAGATGATCTTGGTGTGAATGAACTGCGCCGTCTGATAAAAGGCCCATGAGATGAAGCGTGCCCTTGTTCTTTTTTACCTGGTCAACAGCCCTCATGAGAGCGGGGTTTTTAAAAAAACTCCCATCTTCAATTGCCTGATAAATCTGAGAAAGCCCCGTATAAACTATGCGGCCAGCACCAATATTCATGTGGCCAACTTCAGAGTTTCCCATTATGCCATTGGGAAGTCCAACAGCAGGGCCCGAACCATCAATGAGAGTATGAGGATATTTTTTTATAAGAGAATCAAAAAAAGGTTTTTTTGCCAGATTGATTCCATTGTCTTTATTTTCTTTTCTGAAACCCCATCCGTCGAGGATAATAAGAACGAGGGGATTGTTTTTGTTTTTTGTCATATATGTCTAGCGTCTAGTGTCTGGTGTCTAGCGCAGGAACCTAATAAGATATTTTATTCAAGAAGACAATGCCTGTCCCGAGGAAGGCGCCAAATGTCAAAGGCCAAAGGTCGAAAGTCAGACGAGCTAATTCTTCTTGGGGAAAATTTTGCGGAAGCCCTTAAAGATCAAATAGATACAAAGAATTCTGATTTACTTTTTCGTGGGATGTGATAGGGTGCAGCCAAAGGAACAATTTGAGGACGAATATTTTGTTGAAAAACAAAAAGTCTTCAAGGGGGACGGTTTATGAATCATGTACGCACAGCAAGAACGACTAAATTTTTTATTATTTTGGGGTTGCTTGCTTTTCTTTCAATAACAGTTTTCTTTACCTCCTGTCGTGGCGGCCTTTGCTCGGCTATCGATGATGGCCTCAATGATGCTGATAGTGATTGCACTGCAGATACATCAGACAACTGTCCTTTAGATTACAATCCCATGCAGTATGATGGAGACACTGACGGAGCTGGCTGGGAATGTGATATTGATGATACTGATAGCACGGTTGCTATGTCTCTTATAAAAGATCCTGCTCAAATTATTGGAGAAACCAATAGCAGCTCTTTTGCTTCAACTGTATCCTCATTAGTAAGGCCAACACCTTCAGGCACACTTGATTTAGACAGAGAGGATGGGTTTTATTTTCTTTTAAGCTGCGAAGGAAATTTCTTAGGACTCATCAATGGTGATTCTTCAGACGACCTTTCTCTCTCAAATCCAAAAAGTGATTTTGGAAGCACCTCTTCTTTGTTTTCTGTTCTTAATTCCTCCGGGGTCTATGGCCGGCATTTTACAAATTGTTCGGCCTTTAATAACGAAGCTGCCAACCCACCTAAAATCTATTTTCGATTAGCGGGTGCCTCAAATGATGAGTTTGTAGGCTATTTGAGCACAAACAAATTGCTTGATCAGAAAGTAGAGCCCTGCTTGTTGTTCGGCCAATTGGGAATTGAAGCAGATCTATGTGAATAATTGGTTCTCGTTTTTCATTTCAACTTACTTTTCCTCTAATACCCGGCAAAATTTTACCCTATTTCGTTCCATTTCGTTTCAAAATGTTACAGCCTTTGCCTAATGCTGTTTTTGTAAGGGGCTAACCGATTAATAATGCATGTCTTTTTTTGTTGAGGACTTGGTATGCTTTTTGCTTTTTCAATTGTGAGAGACCTTTGAGGGAGGCGGCGTTGAGAGACATCCGTTTTAAAAAACACATTGCAAGACATGGCGCTAAAGCTCAGTACATTGGACCCATTCCCCGAAGCGAGCTGAGCTCCTATTCATCATTTTCATTTCTGCACAAACCCCTGTTCTTGCTTGGGTTTTTCACCCTTGTAGGGCTTCTTTTCTTGTTAAAAGAATATCTCTAATAAAGGTCCTGAAAGAGCCTTTTTCGACTAAATCATAATACATGCTATCATGCTGCTTTCAGGCATAGTTTTGATGTTTTTTCCTCTTTGTTCAAGTTTGAGCAAAAACTTTAATTTTAACGGGATAACAAGTAAAGAAGAGCCAATGAGCCAAGCAAAAAAAACGCCTATCAAGAAAATGTCAAAAAAGAAAAAAAACCTTAAACGGTACAGTTTAGAAAAAAAATTAGATATAAAATTAGAGGAATTTCTAAATAGTATATTTGATATAGCTTTTATTATTGATCGTGATTTCAAAATAATGTTCATCAGTCACACAGCAAAAGGATTTGATAGGAAGAAGGTTATTGGAACAAGTGTTTTTGATTATCTTTCCAAAGCAGAGCAGGCAAAACAGAAAGATGTCTTTGAAAAGATATTTTTATCAGGCACACCGGCATTTTATGAATCACAAAGCTATGGGGACGGAAAAAAGGCGGCGTGGTATTCTTCTGTGGCAGGGCCTGTTTGCAGAGATGGGAAGGTTATCGCTATTACAGTTGTTTGTCATGATATCACATCCAAAAAAACATATGAAGAGTCTTTGCTAAAAAATGTTTTAAGCAAAAAAAACAAAGACCCCGCCCCTTATAAACTCCCAGACCAAATATTTCTTGTAAATAAAGAAGGTCGTTTTTTAGACTTTTCTTTGTCTAAAGACTTTCCTCTTTATGTGTCACCTGAAAGGTTTTTAGGAAAAAAAATAGAAGATGTTATGCCAGAGGACGTTGCCTGGAAAACTTTAAAAAAACTAAAGGCAGCCTTTTTAACAAAAAAACCACAAGAATTTGAGTATGAACTTAACCAAGACGATAAAACGCTTGCCTTTGAAGCCCGTTTGTTTGCTGTAAACAAAAAAGAATGTTTGATTATTGTAAGAAACAACACCGACACAAAAGACTACCTCACTGAATTTTTATATCTTATGGCCCAAGAACAAAAACGAATAGGGCACGATCTTCATGATGGCCTGTCTCAGCATTTAACAGGAATTGCTTTTTTGGGAAAGGTTCTAGAAAAAAACCTGTTATCAAAAGGTTTGGCAGAAGCTAATGAGGCCAGGAAGATAGTTGTTTTAGTAAATGATGCGATTGATCATACACGCTATTTAGCTAGGGGCCTGCATCTTGTAGAGCTAGAAACAAGCAGTTTAAAAGATGCCATCGCAGAGCTGGCAGCAAGAACAGAAAAAATATATAAAATAAGGTGCTCATTAAACTTTGAAGACAGCCTGGTTGTTGAGGATGTTGATACAAAAATGCACGTTTATAGAATTATTCAAGAAGCTGTAAGCAATTCTATTAAGCATGGAAAAGTAAAAAAAATAAAAATAGAAGCAAAGAAAAAACAAAGTTACAATCGGTTTTCTATTAGTGATGATGGGGTAGGTATTTCTGAGGCAGTCGTAGAGAAGGGCGCTGGAACGGGCCTAAAAATAATGCAATACCGGGCAAAAGTGATCGGCGCAAACCTTGACGTTCTTCAGAATAAAAGCGGTGGCACAAGGGTGAACTGTGACTTGTTTTGCAAAGAGGGTGGTAAAAACTGAGTTATTACGAGAAGAAGGCTGTTACAGCATTTCCCGACAGTCAAGCAAGGGGGGTTGTTAAGCAAAAAAAGGCCATGCCCTCATTGCCGATGTTTTGACTATTATGTTATGAGAGAATAGATGAGGCCTGATATAGGGGGCGTTCACACAGCGTCGGAACTGCGGCGTGACTAGGAGGATAAAATGTTAAGTTCTCAAGCAAAACATGAGCCTGCGAAGAAAAAAATTCTTATTGTTGATGATCATCCCATTGTACGGCACGGATTAAAAAAAGTTATAAACCAAGAAGTGGATTTTACTGTGTGTGGAGAGGCCGAAGACGTTGTCTCTGCCATTACAGCTGTTCAAGAAACCTCGCCCGATCTAGTCATTGTTGATATTTCGCTAAAAGATTCGAATGGCATTGGTCTCATCAAGGCAGTAAGAAATGAGCGCGACATGCCAGTGATTGTTCTTTCGATTCACGATGAAACAATTTACGCTGAGCGGGTACTAAGGGCAGGAGCCAGAGGCTATGTGATGAAACAAGAAGCAACAGATCAGCTCATGACAGCCATTCGAACCGTCTTAGATGGAGAGGTTTTTGTGAGCGAAAACATGAGCAAGCTCTTATTACAAAAATATCTCGAAGGAGGAAGCTCTGCTGATTTTTCTTCCCCCATGTCAAAACTCAGTGATCGTGAAATCGAAATATTTAAACTTATAGGTGAAGGGCGTAGCACCAGACAAATAGCCGAAGTTCTCAATTTAAGTATTAAAACAGTAGAATCACATCGCGCACACATAAAACAAAAACTAAGACTCAAAAGTGGAACAGAGCTTGTACACAATGCTGTTCAGTGGGTACAAAGCGAAAAGAGCTCGTAGTTCGTGAATCGTAGATCGTGGATCGTATTTGTTGTAGGGGCGTCCCTTGCCTGTTCGCCATAGCTTGGCGACGGCGAATGGGCGCCCGTTGTTTTATGAATCGCAAGCAGGAAATAAACAATGACAAAGGCAGACAACCCAAAAAAACCAGAACTCCTAGTGCCTGCTGGCAGCCTTGAGAAAATGCGTTATGCTTTTGCGTATGGCGCTGATTCTGTCTATGCAGGCGCTCCTCAGTTTTCACTGAGGGCTCGTGAAAACGCATTTAGTGAAGAAGATGTTGTTGAAGGGATTAAAGAGGCCCACTCATTGGGAAAAAAGTTTTACCTAACAACAAATATATTTGCACATAATCGGAAAATACTTCCCTTTATGAATAAGCTGGAAAGAATGTTAGAAGCAAAGCCAGACGCCTTAATCATGGCAGATATAGGGCTCATCGATTTAGTAAAAGAGCACAGCCCTAAAACCGAAATTCATTTGTCTGTTCAGGCAAATACCATGAATTGGGCGGCTGCTAAAGCATGGAAAAAAATGGGGGTATCAAGAATCATTTTATCTCGAGAAATATCTATTGATGAAATCAAAGAGATAAAAAACAAGGTTCCCGATATTGAGCTTGAGGTCTTTGTTCATGGTGCTGTTTGTGTAGCGCACTCTGGTCGTTGCCTCTTGTCTAATTTCTTTAGTTATAGAGACGCCAATGATGGGTGCTGTACCAACGCGTGTCGGTGGGAATACAAATTGCACGAACGCCAGAGCAAAGAATTTTACCTCGAAGAAACGCAAAGACCTGGCGAGCTTATGGAAATTGTCGAGGATGAACATGGCAGTTATATTTTAAATGCGCGCGATTTAATGGCAGTTGAATTCATCGACAAGCTTATTGGAGCAGGCGTTGACAGTGTAAAAATTGAAGGGCGAAACAAGTCATTGTTTTATGTTGCCATAACAACAAAGGCATATAGAAAGGCCATTGATGATGCGGCCAAAGGAGCTCCATTTGATGTTTCTTTGGTTAAAGAGCTTAACAAAATCCATAACCGTGGTTACACGCCGGGTTTCTTGGTTAACCGAGCAGACAAGTCTTCACAAAGATATGAAGAAGGCCTGACTGATTTATATACACAGGAATTTTCAGCTATTATTCTAAAACAAGAAAACGGACGCGTTCTTATCACTCCGAGAAACAAGCTCTGTGTTGGAGAGCCCATCGAGATCATCGCTCCCCATAATTCATATCACCTAAAAGTGAAGTCTTTAACAAAAGAGGATGGAGAGTCGGTGGAGGCTATTCATGGTGGGACTGATGTGAAGGCATGGATGCCATTTGATGAGGGAGGCTTGCCCCCTTATTCATTGGTTTCGAAAATCATTTCTTAAAAGAATTATTTCTCTGTTTTTGCTTTATCACGCCATTTTCTACTTTTATGTACTAAGGAAAACATTCTTTGTTCATCGCCTTCTTCGTCATTAGGGTCTTCTATTTTAACTCTTTTTATGCTGTCTTTTTGGTGTTCAATGCTTTCTTTGAGTTCGTTCACATGCTGTTTTTCATAGTCAGTTAGCATCTCATAGACTTTTTTCATATTCTCATCTTTGTTGTTGTAGAGCGCTTCTTGAAAGAAAACCAAAGTTTCGTATTCAGCTTTGAGCACAGACAACATTATTTTTTTGCTCATCTCATCATCTAAGACAAAAAAATGTTCTAAATCAGGGTTTGATTTATCGACAATTTCGTCAAAGTTTTGAAGCTCTTCATCAGAAAGTTTTTTGTGATATTTTTCGTGATAAAGATTTTTGAGCTTTCTTTGAGAGAGGCGATCTTCTTCTGCAAAACCATCTAAGACTTTGCTGACCTCTTTGCTGTAAGGTCTGAACCGGTCGGCCCAAATAGAGTGTCTTGCTGCATTAGCTCCTTCAATACAAATGGCCATAGCCAAAGTTTCGGCGGGTGTTAACTGGGATAGTCTCTTCATAACTACCTCCTTTGAGCAAAAAGCTCGCATAAAACGCTAGAAAGAACAAGGGGGTTGTTGCTTTAGAACAAGAAGATAGGCTGGGAAAATGTAAAAGCCTGTAATTTTTGGTGTAATTGATGGGTTAAAAAAGAAAAAAGAAGACGCATCACGCTAGACGCTAAATGGCGCTATCACCAGATTCGCCGGTTCTGATGCGGATGATTTCTTCAACAGGTGTGACAAAGATTTTTCCATCTCCGATACGTCCGGTTTTTGCTGCCGTTGTTATGGCCTCGATAACCTTTGAAGTGTCTTCGTCTTTAATTACAAGTTCAATTTTGATTTTTGGGAGAAAGTCTACAACGTATTCTGCTCCGCGGTAAAGTTCTGTGTGGCCTTTTTGGCGACCAAAGCCTTTAACCTCTGATACGGTCATGCCCTTAATCCCTAAATCTGAGATGGCCTCTTTTACATCATCTAATTTAAATGGTTTTATTATGGCTTCGACTTTTTTCATAAAGTAAATACCTTGCAAAATGAATAAGAGCTTCTCGTAAGGCCGTACATGCGCTTTCTACGCATTCGGCAAGCATGGCCTGTGAGTATCAACAAAAAAACAAGAGGGCAAGGGCAAAGTGATGCCCACCGCCCTTACAGCTCTTCTTCAAACTGTTGCAGTTGCACCACTATTTTTTCGTCATGAGTAATATAGTTTCCGGCAAAATAGTCTCTGATTCTAAATGACAAAAAATAGATGTCTGGCTCTTTTAATATCATGTGGCCATCAATGAAAACATCTTTTTGAGGATCATGTCTTTGGTTAAAAGAAGCAAATTGAGGCTTGTAAGCAACGAGTTCGCCTTTTGAATTTTCGACTTTTAAAGAAATTGAACCAGAGATGTTTGTGTTGTTTACTAAAAACCCGTCCAAGTGCATTCTTAAATAAATGTCTTTGTTAGCAGTAAATTCTGTTCCTTTTTTTCCGCGCTGCTTGTTTTTGTCTTCAAAATAACGGACAGAACGAACCCTGACATCTTGGTTGGTTTTTGTGATTTTAATCTTTCTTAAGTGTGTTTCTTTAAGTCCTGAGTGCTGATCGGTAAAAATCAGCTCAACATAATATTCACCAGGGATGAGGTTGCTGATTTTTGTAACGAAGTTTACTAGGTCTTCTTTTTTTTGTGTTGGTTTTGAGCTTTCTTTTGTTCTTCTGTAGCTAGAAAAATATTTTTTTGAAGCAACAAGATTGTTTTTTTTATCAAAAACCCCAAGAGACTGTGTGATATGAACATTGCTTTGCTGCTTTAAAACACCTTTTAAAAGAGTTTTAATATAAATATCTTTGCCCGCTTCAAAAACAGGCTTTGAAAGTGGTTGGCTGGATTCAGACGCTTCGTAGTAACTAATTTTATCAACATAAAGGGGACTTAGTTTATGAATCTTTTCTCCCACCTTAAGTAAAATAGCCGAAAGCTGCCACTCTTCTTGTGTTTGTTCGGCGGCGATGAGCAAGGATCCAGAGGCCTGGCTTCCCTTTAAAGAAACTATTATTTCTTGGTTCTTCTTAGAGGCGTCCCAGCTTGTTGTTGGCAGACCTTGAATGTCACTGATGTCTCCCAAGATATCAGTGATTTCTTGTTTGTACATGATATAGTCAAAAACGATCTTTGTAAGGGGGTTTGAAGAGTTTTGGTGAATGCCTATCGCCAGAAAAACAACAAGAAGAATAATGGCGGTGATAAAAAACTTTGTTGAGAAACGACGTTTTTTTTTGCTTTTTGACATGTGAGCTATCGGTCATTCAAAGTCCAGAGACAAAACAGGGTCTTTTTGGGAAGAAACAGTCTCAAAGGAACACTTTTTTTGAGCCGATAAAGTTTTGTAATATTGCCACTGACCGCGCTTTCGTTTATAAACAGTAATTTCAATTGTCGCCAATGGTGAGTGATAGCAATAAGCAACAGCAGCATTAGGGCCTTCATAACGCAAGCCAGCTGTAAACAAGGGGTCTCTTTTTGTTTGGCAAACAAACTTATACCCCCTGCAAGCAAACTCTGCCTCCCAAGACTTGTTGTTGTAGCGCGATTTATTAAAGAATAGGGCTTTCATGAGAGAGTTTGCAAAGTATTTTTTGCCATCCATACAAATTGTAAAGAAATTCAATGTTAGGGCACGTTTTTTTAGTAAAGGAACCTTTAGCAAAGGGACCTTTAGCAAAGGGACCTTTAAAGAGAGGGCCTCAAAATAAGCTTCGGAATCTTCTTTAAAATCAATACAATTGACCCAGGCCCAATGGTGAAAATAAGAGTTTCCATACAGGTGCCCTTGATGCGCGCGCGTGCGGCCGACATTAAATTTTTTGCCATTGATGTAAATGTCTCCAGAGACAAAACCTAACATGCGCGGTTGGATAACTTTTGTCTTAAGGAGCTTAAGGTGGTAAAGTGGGGTATAGGGAAGTAGACGAGCGCTGATAACCGGGTCTTCAAACACAAGCTCCCATTTGATGCATTCCTTGTTTTTGTGGACAGATCCAACAGCTTCGGCCAAAGAGAGAAAAGAGTTCCCTATTGAAATAAATTGGTTTGTATGAACAATCTCATGTTTCTGAAGGTCAAAGCTTTCTTTGAGAACTGTTTTTTGACCACCGTTTGAAATATAGATTGCCCATAACGAGGCTTTATCACTTTGGTTGTGTGCTGTGGAGGTAGAAAAAGAGTAGCGCACAAACAAAGACCACTTAGTGTCGGGATCAACAATCTTGAGATAATAGGCTTCAAAAAAGGGACGGGTTATACCATCCCAAATCATGATGTTATCGACTTTAACGAGGGCATCGAGCATGTGTTTAAAATCGCGTTTCATAAGCAGCATACTATTTTTGTTTTTCTTCTTTTGTTTTTTGCCTCAAACCAAGGCTGTTTCTATAACCTCTGCAAAAATAACGGTACCAAGTCAGTGCACAATTGAGACAAATGCCTCTGGCCGAGGTTTTCGGGCAGTTCGCCAAAACTCAACCCAATACCGTCTCTATTTTACAAAAAAAACAAGCTTTCCTCTTGTTCTCAAAGTCACCGATCTTTTTGGTTCTTCTATTAATCTTTATGTAAAGGATCCGTCACAAATTCAAGACATGATTGTAAAAAGTGGGTTTGTCAAAAATCCTAGTGCCAATCCTATCGAAATCTATTCTATTCCAAAGCTTTGTCCACGAGCTCATCTCATACAAGAAGGAGGGCGGAAAAGTCTAGTTTATGATGCATCGCTCGATATCCTTAATAAAAAACCAGGGGTACATTTAACAGACCCAGACTACAAAAGCCTTCAGACACAAAAACGAATATTAGAAAATTTCGATAAAAAAAATGTTTTAAAGATTTCACGTGTTAAATTGAGCTATGATTTCGAAGACAATACAATCTTGGATTACCAGGGCCCACATCCTCTGACCAAAAAAGAGCAATTAATATATGAGGGAGACGGTGGTTTTTATGCAAATCTTCATTACGCTATTGTTCCCTATAATTCTAAATATCTAAACTTAGGACGGCAGGAGCTCCTCAATCTTTCTCAAGGAAAATTATATTATATAGACAGACTTGATTTGCAGCCAAACCTAAGGGCGCATTCTTTTATTCCTGGTCCGTATCAGTCAAACCAGGACTTGTATACTCTTTGTGAATGGGGAGACACAGCGTTTCAGGCAAAAGAACAAGAAATGAGCTACAAGGATTTTAAGGTTTGGGATTGGGATATTACAGATGTCGACAAAAACCCCATCAACAAAGTTATCATGGTTGTCTGGGAAGGGGATGAAGAAGATTGGTTGATCAGCGATGGCCTGCTAGATCCCTTTTATCTCACAGATGATCTGATCGGTGTCTTTGTTATTGATCGAAAGAAGACTCTGAAGCCAATGGTTCTCAAGAATAAACAGGGAAATTTTGAGGTGGAAGTGGTGACGAAAGAATAGGGTCATGGGGCCGCAGGACCGCTGGATCGGCATGGACAGACAACAAGACCAACAATATCAACAAGATAGCCTGCCTTTTTTTCTGCTTTTCTTCTAGCAACATTTTACAATCACTGCCGATAGAATTTTTAGCATACAGGATGATTCTTCTCAAAAATCATCCCAAAAAAGGATCACTTATTATGATAGAATCTTTAGCCAATGATATTGGTGCGCCTTCCCGTGCTTTCGAAGGAGAAGGAACGGGTGTTGACGCACCTTGGGGGCCTTCAGAAAATAGAGATATTTATTTCCTTGGCGAAACAGCTCTGCCATCAGAGCCACATGTCTCTCAAAGAGAAGTTTTTGCTGGAGCATTATTGGCCCAGGCTGTGCCAGAGGTCTCTTTGTTGCCGGGGCGAAGTGGTTTTATTGATCCCGAGCTGGAGATCACATCATGGGAAGATCTTGCTCCTTATTTTGATGCTCTTTTAGCTCGCGAAATAAATTCCGTTGAGGACTTACAAACACTCATTCTTCATCATGGGGAATTAGAGGCAGTGTTTAAAGAAAGGTTGGTAGTTGTAAGATATGGCAGCATAGTCCATCAAGAAAACAAAGAATATAAAGAAAGGGCACGTGTTTTTACGAGGATCAAACGTAAGTTTGAGAGAGCGAATGAAGAATTGATTAAAGAAATACAGCAAAACCCTTTTTATGATGACCTTCCAGCAGCTTATGACTGTTATAAAGCCTCCTTTGAAAAGCCTGCTCCTGATTTTACAGGTGAGGAGAAGGAAAGGCTGGACTTTGCGGTAAGCGTTCAGCTTGCACAATACAGACGACTCACAAAGAAACTGCCTATTCAAATAGAAGGAAGGGCCGTGTCTCTTCAAGACGCAAAAGCACTCATGAGGTCAGAGGATCGTGAGACGCGCCGGGCTGCATGGGTAGCTGTGCACCAGGCCTATTTAGAGAATAGATCAGAATTCGATTCTGCTTTTTTTGCTTTGTTTAATTCAAGATGGATGATTGCCGAACAGGCAGGCTTTGATACACCGCAGGCCTATTACCACCGGCAGGAAGAGAGAACAGCCACAGATACGCAGGTTTTTTGTGATGCCGTTCGAACAAACATCGCTCCCCTTGCACGCAAGTTATTAGAAGTAAGGCGCGAACGAGTTGGTTTGTCCAGGGAGGATTTTGCTCCCTTTGATGCCGAGTCAACACCTGCGCACTTAGGAAGCTTTGCTCCGTATGAGCAACAAGGGGAGTTGTTAGATAAAACACTCAGAGCTATTGGACAAGTTCATCCAGATCTTGAGTGCAGCTTAATACAAGTTTTGGATAAAGAGTTTATCGATGTTGAGCGAAATGAAGATAAAAACCCACGAGCAGAGATGTTGTTTTTGCCTTGGTCTCAGCGGGCTGGATTTATAATGCAAGCCAATCAGTCTTACAGGGATTTTAAAATTGCATCACATGAATTAGGTCATGCCTTGCATTATTCGTATGCTTCAAATCAGCCCCTCTATTATTGGCAAGCTAGTTTTTCATCAGAAACACATAAGGAGACAATGGCTATGGGCATGGAGTACATGACAGCTGAGCATGCAGAACCTTTTTATGAGGAAGAAGAAAAGGCAGCTTATTATCGACAACAGCTGCTCGAAAATTCAGTGTTCGAACTTTGCTGGTTTGCTATGATGACATCATTTGAACAGTGGTTGTTTACGGATCGTGCAGGACTAAATGCCTTAGAAAGAGAAAATAAATTTCTGCAGCTGATGAAAGACTATGGGTTACACACAGAAGAGTGGGCTGTCTACGATGATTTAATGGCCACTCGCTGGATGCAGTCAAGCCTGCTTTGGGGAAGCCCTTTAGGGTGGTTAGATTATGGCGAGGCGCAGACAGGGGCACTACAAATCTATCGCAATTATGTAAATGATCCAGAAACAACAACAGAGCAGTATATCTCTGTTATGCAACAGGGCAATACAAATTCAATGAGTGCGCTGTGGCAAGAGATGGGTATCGAATATGATTTTTCTGATGAGATGGTGGCTGGTCTTGCTACATTTATCGAGCAAAGGCTTGCTGAGATAGGGGCGGAATAATCAGCACTAGATTCGGTTTTTCTAATGTGATAGAAACGCCGTATATGACAACAAAAAACTCTGCTCCAGAAGCACAAGAACCCAAAACCCCCTCAAACTTTATCCGCAATATCATTGATGAAGAAATAAAGGCAGGAAAACACACTAAAATCGTAACCCGTTTTCCCCCTGAGCCCAATGGCTATCTCCACATCGGTCATGCCAAGTCCATCTGTCTCAACTTCGGCCTCGCGCGTGATTATAAGGGAACCTGCCACCTTCGTTTCGACGACACAAACCCTACAAAAGAAGAAGAAGAATACGTTGAATCCATAAAAGAAGACGTAAAATGGCTGGGCTTTGATTGGGGAAAACATCTTTATTTTGCCTCTGATTATTTTGATCAGCTCTACGAATGGGCCGTTCATCTCATCAAAGAAAAAAAGGCATACGTCTGTGACCTTTGTCCTGAAGAGATCAGCGAGTATAGGGGAACAAGCGGTGACACAATTAAGCCAGGCAAAGACAGCCCCTTTTGTTGTCGGTCTGTAGAAGAAAGCCTTGATCTCTTTGAACGCATGAAAAATGGTGAGTTTAAAGAAGGCGAAAAATGTCTTCGAGCAAGAATAGACATGTGCTCTCCTAATATCAATATGCGTGACCCTGTGCTCTATCGAGTT
The DNA here is from genome assembly GCA_964609965.1 of uncultured Nitrospirales bacterium. Classification (GTDB taxonomy): domain Bacteria; phylum UBA10199; class UBA10199; order UBA10199; family JADGCS01; genus JAHJDR01. The sequence goes on along the minus strand of CAZSTS010000024.1, from coordinate 10,271 downwards.
GTCAACACCAGCCACCATCGCACAGGAGACAAATGGCACATCTATCCTATGTATGATTTCGCGCACGGTCAATCTGATGCCATCGAAGGCATCACACATTCCATTTGTACGCTTGAGTTTGAAATACACCGCCCCTTGTATGAATGGTTTATCGAAAATCTCCCTGTTCCTACAAAACCAAGGCAAATCGAGTTTGCCAGACTTAATCTAAACTACACTGTCATGAGCAAAAGACATCTCTTAAAACTTGTGGAAAGCGGCGCTGTGACTGGATGGGATGATCCTCGAATGCCTACGATCGCAGGGTTGAGAAGAAGAGGTTTTACACCAGAGGCCCTTCGCGATTTCAGCGATCGTATTGGCGTTGCCAAGGCGGGGTCAGTTGTTGACATCGCCCTTTTAGAGCACTGTCTTCGCGAAGATTTAAACAAAAGAGCCCCGCGCGCCATGGCAGTTATTAATCCATTAAAAGTCGTGCTTACAAATTACCCCGAAGACAAAGATGAAGAGCTCGACCTTCCCAACAACCCAGAGAACGAAGCTGCGGGCACACGAAAGGTTCCTTTCTCTCGTGAAATCTATGTTGAACGAGAAGACTTTATGGAAGACCCGCCCAAAAAATTCTTTCGCCTAGGCCCTGGTCGAGAAGTTCGTCTTAATAAAGCTTATTATATTAAATGTGAAGAGGTTATCAAAAATGATAAGGGTGAGGTTGTCGAACTTCGCTGCTCCTATGACCCTAAAACACGTGGGGGCTGGTCTGATGATGGTCGCAAAGTCAAGGGGACACTGCATTGGGTGTCTGCAAAGCATGCGCTTGATGCTAAGGTTATTATTTACGATCGGCTCTTTGCCAATGAAGATCCCTATAAAGAGGTAGATGAGAACGGAGACCCAAAGGTCAACCCAGAATCAGTTCAAGTCTTGACAGGCTGTAAATTAGAGCCAGGATTAGGCAAAGCAAAGCCAGGGACAGGGTATCAATTTTTGCGTCACGGCTATTTCTGCCTGGACAAAGATTCAAAAGAGGGCTCACTCATCTTCAACCGCACTGTATCGCTCAGAGATACATGGGGAAAGGTGAATCGTTAGTTATGACAAAAAAGAAACTTATAGGGGCCATTCTACTAAATTTCTTTGTTCTTCCTGGGGCAGGTCACGCCCTGATCAAGCGTAAACTACGTGGATTTTTCTTTGGCGGAGCTGTTGTTCTTGTTCTCGCAGCACTCTTTCTCCACATAACAATTGTGGCCATTGATCTCATGCACACAAAACCAATCGATCCTGCAATAGACATAATGGCAGCATCAGAGGCTTTGAGCAGAAACCTTCTTACTGAAATGGCTTTCATGATGAAAGTTTATCTTAGCTTGCTCTGTGTTTTTTATTTTTGGAGTATTGGAGATTTGGTATGGATTTATAAGAAAGGGCGCCTGCGCACCTATGAGCCTACGAACCAATCCTCCTTCGCCAAGGCTACGGAGGACAAGCGAGAAGAAAGTGTAAGGCGGGGAATAGTGCTCAATCAAAAACCTGATGAACCGAAGAGCCGAAATGTCGAAGTACCGACGAAAAAAGAAACAGAAAAGCTGTCGACTGATATGGCAACGAGAACAGTTGATTACATGACCACAGATCCAAAGATCCGCCTTCCCAAAGAGCTTCTGGAGAACAAGAAGGAGAACTCATGACAGAAAAGCATCCCTTTGAACCCTATCTCATTTCTGTAGCACGTCCTATTCAGATTACGACGCGTGAAGAGCGAAAAGAGGTGATCAAAAAAGCTCATTATAACCTGTTTCAAATTCCAGCAAAAAAAGTCATGGTTGATCTTATCACAGATTCTGGCACAGGCGCTATTAGCAACGAACAGCTGGCAGGGCTTATTGTGGGCGATGAGAGTTATGCGGGCTCTTCATCGTTTGAGAAAATGAAGGCTGCTATCAAAGACATTGCAGGCTTTGATTATGTTATCCCCACACATCAAGGTCGAGGTGCAGAAAACGTTTTGCACTCTGCTTTGGTTCATGAAGGTGACACCGTGCCTGGCAATACTCACTTTGATACAACTAAAGCGCATATTGAGTTTAGAAAAGGCATTGCCCTTGACTGCACGATTGATGAAGCCAAAGATCCCACACTCAACCACCCCTTTAAAGGGAATATTGATCTTGATAAACTAGAACAAACCCTCAAAAATACCCCAAAAGAAAAAATACCTTTTGTTCTCATTACTGTGACCTGTAATTCTGGCGGAGGACAACCTGTTTCTATGGCAAACATCAAGGCTGTCAAGACCCTGTGTCAAAAGAATGGGGTTCGCCTATTCTTTGATATGGCTCGCTATGCGGAAAATGCCTATTATATTAAGACAAGAGAAGAAGAATACAAGGATTGGTCTATTCAAGATATCTGTAGAGAGATGTTTAGAGATGCTGATGGGGCCACCATGTCAGCAAAAAAAGATGCGATTGTGGCCATGGGTGGTTTTGTAGCGTTGAATGATCAAAAGGTATATCAGCAATGTTCAGTGTACAGCATCTTATTCGAAGGCTATCTCACCTATGGCGGTATGACTGGTGGGACCATGGAGGCCCTGTCTCTTGGGCTTTACGAAGCGACAGATTTTCATTATTTAGAAGCGAGAATTGGACAGGTCAAGAGGCTGGGAGATCTTTTTATCAAAGCAGACATTCCGATTGTTCAGCCTGTTGGTGGTCACGCGGTTTACATAAATGCAGGAGAAATGTTTCCAACAATTCCAAAAAGTCAATACCCGGCACAGGCCTTGGGCGTCGCTGCCTATATCGAAGGTGGCGTACGCGGAGTCGAAATCGGGACAGTCATGGCTGACCGAGACCCTAAAACACGCGACGAAAGACACCCTGCGATGGAGCTGCTTCGTCTAGCTATTCCAAGGCGTACGCTCACAGACAATCACATGTCGTATGTTGCAGAGACTTTCAAAAAGATTTATCAGAATCGGCAAAACATAAAGGGTTTAAAAATCACATGGGAAGCACCTATTTTGAGGCACTTCACATGTCAGTTTGATTTAATTCGTGGGTAGTCCTTCGACTGCGCTCAGGATCTTCGATGGGTCGTGGATTGTGAATAGCGGAGTGGTGATTAAATAAATGTTTCATAGGGGCGGGTCCCCGTGCCCGCCCTGTACCGTATGGTAACAGGGCCCGCCCGTAATTTTAGAGTGATTTTAGAGATTTGTGAAAGGAGTTGGGATGAACAATCAAAGTAATCGTGCTCAATGGAGTAATGCGTTTGTCTTTATTTTAGCTGCAGCAGGCTCTGCGGTTGGCCTTGGAAATATTTGGAAGTTTCCTTACATCGCTGGCGTGAACGGAGGCGGAGCCTTTGTTTTGGTCTATCTTATTTGCCTTGCTGTTATTGCTCTTCCTCTTTTTATGGCAGAGCTCTACATCGGCCAAGCGTCACAATCCAATGCTGTGACAGCCTTTGATGTCATGCATAAAAAAGGCTCCCCATGGAAAGGTGTTGGAGGGTTGGCGGTGTTGACAGCCTTTCTAATCATGGCCTTTTATTCTGTTGTTGGGGGGTGGGTCCTTGATTTTGCTTATCGATCAGTTATTAATGAATTTGCTACCCAAAAAGGCGGTGAGATTAGTGGTTTATTAGGGGCGCTTTTCGAAAACCCATATCGCCAGGTTTTCTGGCACTTTGTATTTATTGCCCTTACAACAGGAGTAATTTTTAGTGGCATAAGAAAAGGATTGGAGCGATGGAACAAAATACTCATGCCAGCATTAATCCTTTTGCTTTTAGGTCTTTTGGTAAGGGCTTTGTTTCTGTCTGGTTGCGGGGAGGCCCTTGATTTTCTTTTCAAGCCAGACTTTGACAAGCTCACGGCCAAAGGGGTGCTTGAAGCTGTGGGCCATTCCTTTTTTACAGTAGGCTTGGCCATGGGTATTATTATTACCTATGGAAGTTATTTTAAGAGTAAAAACAATTTATTTAAAGTAGCGTTAACGGTTTGTGTTTTAGATACGGTTATTGCTCTTTTAGCTGGTATTGTTATCTTTTCGGTTGTCTTCACATATGGTGTTGAACCAGGGGCAGGGCCTGCTCTTATTTTCAAAACACTTCCCATGCTTTTTGTAAAAATGCCTGGCGGCTATGTTGTAGCCGTTGCCTTTTTCATGCTTGTGGCTTTTGCTGCTTTGACTTCTGGCATGTCTCTTGTGGAAGTTATTGTAACATTTTGGATCGAAAAGTTTAAGATGTCTCGCCTGTCATCAGCGCTAATCGTTTCAGCGCTGATTTTCTTACTTGGAATCCTTTGCGCCCTTTCTTTTAATGTGCTCTCAGATGTAAAGATTATTGGGCTTAATATTTTTGATCTCTTTGACAGGGGCACGAGTAGCTTGTTCCTGCCTCTTGGGGGGATACTCACAGCTTTGTTTTTTGGTTGGGTATTAGACAGCTCACTCGTTCGCCAATTTATTGGTGATAAGGGCTGGCACAAGGTAGTTTATTTTATTTTCTTGTGGATCATGCGTGTTGTGGCTCCAGTGGCGCTGACGATTATTCTCGTGAAGGGGTTGATGGACTGGTAATGAGAAAACTATTCTTTGTTTTTTCCTGCCCAGTTTAGGGATAATTTCAAAAGGCTTAAAGAGGGATCATAAGGTGCTTTTATAGTGAAATGCCCTTTTTTATTGCCTTGTGATCTAATCATTCTGGGAATCACCGTTCCGTAATGACGGGTGATACTTTTGCCTTTTTCGTCAATAAATTGAGCTGTGACAGTGGGTTCCGAAAGCGTCCCCATTGTCGTGTTTTTCACAGTTCCCTTTACATAGAGGTACTGTTTTTCGCCATCTTTGGCTTTTTTGTTTTTAATTTGTGTATAGACGTTTTGAATTTTTGCATTATCATATTTGACGATTTCTATAGGCAGGTTTTCTGGCGAAGAGATTTCAGCGATGGTGTCTGTGTTTAGTTCTTTTTGAGAATTTGTTGGATCTTCTGCTTGCGCTGTTGTGATAGAAAAACAAAAGAATAAAGTTAAGCTAATAATTATTAAGTGTTTCATGGTGCCTTTCTCCTTTAAAAAAGTTGTTAAAAGCTATCTAAGGGCCTTGAAGGCGAGGGTCAATGGTTCTCACAATTAACCCAGAAAACAACAAGTAATATCAAGCCATTAAAAGTCAAATTGCCCTCGTAGAGCAAAAACCAAAACTTTGCTATTTGCTGCCGAAGCCCCTGGATTAAAGTACCACTGGATATCGGGCGACAGCCCCACGTGCTCGTTAATTTGCAGGCGATAATACCACTCTAATACAGCTTCGTTATTTCTCGCTGCTACGGTGTCGCTATTTATGGCCTGACCAAAGGCAATGGCTGTGGCATCATCCATGCGCCCGAACACAGAACCAGAAACTTCAAAACCACCAGAAAAGGCGATTTTTCCCTGATAGATATTAGGGCTTTGATAACCAAAGCGCCCAAAGAAAGTAAGCCAGTCAGCAAGTTTTTGATCAAGGCTTAAACCAAAACCATAACCAGCATCTGTTGTAGAGCCTGTGCTTGCGTTCACATGGTCCGTGTGGTTTTGCCAGGCATAAAAACGATAATTGCCAGGCTGTCTAAAAAGAACAGGATGAAGTACAATTTCACCAATATAAAAAGGGTCAGATTGAATGCTGTCCCAGTCACTGTCTCCTTCAAAAATCCCTGCCTGCAAACTTAGCCAAGGGGTTGCAAGGACTCTGATGGCTAAACCTAAAGCATAACCAGGGAGTTCAACCGCCCCATTGTTAACAAATCCAGCATTGAGAAACTGTGTTGTTTCGGAGTTGGCGGCTTCATTCGTATCAAAAAAAGCTGCTGGATCCAAAAGACCAACATTAAAGAAAAAGCGATTCTCCCAATAATTGCCTTCGTAAAAAACCTCGGCAAGTTCCATATCTGCTAATCTTACACCAGGATTTGCATCTCCGTTTGGAGGACCAAAAATCGAGGCATTAAAAGGAACATTATCATTGAGCCCTGTTCCGAGCGCCCCTTCAAGGTGAATAAATCCGCGACCGTGTGAAAAGAAAACCATGCCCAATTCTAGGTCAGCAGTTAAAGAGGCATCAGCGCGATTTCCATTTGGTGCATTATTTGCTGTGCCTGCTACAATCGCGGTAAAGCCAGCACCTATATTGAGTTTTTTTGTTTCTTCTGCCCATTCTTCTGGGGTCTCATAATCTGCTGCAAAGCTATGAGAACAAAAAAGAACAAAGATAATAATAATTAATGCGAGGGAGTATGGTTTTTTCATAATAAATCTCTTGTATGTTTAAAGAATCAAAGGCTGTTTCTTCAATATAATGGGTTGCAAAAATATAGAAAAAACAAAAAAAAATAACAAGATATTCTTGTGTTGAGAAAAAAGCTGACTTATTGAATTTGCTAAAAATGAGGCACGTAAACAATTTATTTTGGAGATAGCATCATGAAAATAACAGCAGTCATTTTTATTATTATTCTTCTTTCACTTTCTTTTTCTGCCCATGCCAAAGCCAAAGACAAAAACAAAGACAAAAAGGCCTGTTCAGCGGCCCTTAACTATGAGGTGGAAACCATTGATGGCAAAAAAGTAAACTTGTGCCAGTTTCAAGGCAGCGCCATCATGGTTGTCAACACCGCGACCAGGTGTTCTTTCACCAGGCAACTAGGGGCTTTGCAAGATCTCTATCTAAAATACAAGGACAAGGGTTTTGTTGTTTTGGGGTTTCCTACAAATGATTACGGTGAAATGGACCCCTTGTCTAATGAGGAAGTAAAAACATTTTGTAAAAGGCAATACGGGGTTACTTTTCCTTTATTTGCCCTTAGCAGCATTGATCGCAAAAAAGGCAATAACAGTTTTTTTATGAAGCTCTATAAGAAAATAGGCATTCGACCACAGTGGAACTTCTACAAGTATTTTATCAATAGACAAGGCGTTCCTGAAAAGGCCTTTGATAGTAATACCTCTCCTCGCGACCCAAGGATTGTGAAAATGGTTGAATCACTTCTCTAAGTTTCTTCCTTATATTATATTGATTTTTCTTCAATTATCGAACATATAGAAAAGCTAATTTAAACAAGCTGTTGCAGCTTTGTCCACACCTCGTCCCACATCTTTGATTCTCATCATATTTGGAGAAATTATGGCGTATATAAACTACATGGAAAAGTTGGTGATTGATGAGCTACAGGGCGTTTTGGCTCAAGTAGAGGGCTCTTGCTCATGTGAAAAGTGTAGGCAAGACATGGTCGCATGGGCATTAAATCGCCTTCCTCCTAAATATGTTGTTACAGATTTAGGGTATGTTTACACAAACCTTAATCAAATTAAAGTACAGGCGCGTGTTGATATTGTAACAAAGCTTACAGAAGCAGCGCAGCTTGTGAAGGAAAAACCAAGGCATTAGTTAATTAAGTAATGAGTGATGAGTGATGAGTATTTCAAAAAAATATTAGACCTCGTAAAACAAGAACGAAACTTAGATTTATCACAGTATCGAGATAAGCTTCTCCAACGCAGGGTTATGACACGTGTGCGCGCTACTAAGCGAGATGATTTTGAACATTACCACGCACATCTTAAGGTCCACCAAGAAGAAATAGACAGCCTTATGGATGCTCTTACAATTAATGTGACAGAGTTTTTTCGTGACCCTCATGTTTTTGACGTGATTGAAAAAAGAGTTCTTCCAGATCTTATGCAAAGAAAAAAACGCCTTAACTCTGATTATATTCGCGTTTGGAGCTGTGCTTGCTCGTCTGGCGAAGAAGCCTATTCCATTTTAATGCTCTTATCAGAACATTTAGGCCCTCGTTTTTCTAAGTATAGAGTAAAAATATTTGGAACTGATATTGATAGCGGGGCTCTCTCAACGGCAAAAACAGGTGTTTATGAGCATTCTAGCATGATCAAGCTTTCTGAAGAAAAAAGGGCGCTCATTGAAAAATATGCCTATGACATGGGAAACAAAAAATATTGGTTTAGAGAAGAGTTGCCAAGCTATATGAATTTTAAATTTCATGACGTGACAGCTGATGTTCCCTTAGAAGTCATGGACATTGTTTTTTGCAGAAATCTTTTTATTTACTTTGATCGAGTTTTACAAAGCCAGGTGCTACAGCGGCTGCATGGTGCTGCCTATGAGGTGATTAGAAACCATTTAGAAGACGAAGGTGTTTTTGATGAGCTCTTACAGGGTGTTTGTTCAAGACAAGTTCAACAACAGATAGCTAGGGGCCAATACGCAGAGGTTATTGCTCCCATCGCTGAATTGTTAAGGCGAGATTCAAGGTTTCAAGAACTACTTGCCAGGGCAGATCAAAGCATAGGTGTAGATGAAGCTGCAACAATCGCTATGAGTATAGGGGAAATTCTGGGTCGGTCTTGAGGAGGCGCTATTGGGAGTTCTTTTTGTTTCCTCCTTCGTTAAAGTGTCGGCGGGAGGCGCTGATGAGAGGGCTCCTTGCTATTTAGGGGGCGTTGGTGGTAGGATACGAGAATCTGTTTACGGTTTACGCATGTGAAAATGGTTGATCGAAAATAGAGGAAAATTTGCTATGCAAATTTTTGGGGCCGTCTTGGTTTCGACGGGGGTAACAACTGTATGTTCGGCAAGTCGAGTTGAAGGCACTCGTTAAACGACTTCACTAACTTAATTGCCAATACTAATGGTAAACAATTAAGCACGCCTCAGCTTGCTTTGGCTGCTTAACATGATCTCATAGAAGATCACGTTCATGGTTTTGATCTCCCTAGTCGGGATCATGGGCGCAACTAATTAGGGATCGCTTACTAGTTTTGTCTACTGACTACTAAGTTAAAAACAAATAGGCTCGCGTTAGACCACCGGTTACAGGGTTAAGTCTAATGTAAAACTCATATTGTAACTAAACTTGTAGAAGACATATGGAAGCATTCTCGGACGTGGGTTCGACTCCCACCGGCTCCACTTATACGACATTCAAAGACATCCAAAGAAGTACAAAGGGCTCCACAAAGGAGCCTTTTTTCGTATGGTTACCGTCCAATAACGTCCTAGAGAAATTATTGACAGCCAGATAATATTGGGGCAGTTCCGGGGGTACGTTGAGTTATTAGGTAGCGAGGTACCCCTAAATGAGTTTGACAGCCACAGTAATTAAAAATGCAAAACCAAAGGCCAAAGCATATAAGCTTTTTGATGGCGATGGTTTGTTTTTAAAAGTTTCCCCAACAGGTTCCAAGCTATGGCGCCTTAAATATTACTTTGATAACAAAGAAAAAAGCATATCTCTTGGCAGGCACCCTGAAATCTCTCTTAAGAGGGCCCGTGAAAGATGTTTAGAAGCCAGAACTTTACTTGCAGAAGGAATAGACCCCAGCGAACACAAAAGAGCCATGAAGCTTAGTAATGAATTAGAGCGATCAAACACATTAGAAGTTATTGCACGTGAATGGATTATATTTAAGGGCAAACAAAAATCAGAAAAAGGTGGCTATGTTGAAAGATATACAAACGATCTGGAAAACCGATTATCAAAGAATGTATTCCCTTACATTGGCAAAAGACCCATTTCAGCTTTAACAGCACCAGAGATTCTAAAAGTATTAAAAAAAATTGAAGACAGAGGTGCTTGTGAAACAGCACACAGAGTTTTAGGCACATTAGGCCAAATCTATCGCTATGCCATAGCAACAAGCAGGGCCAAATACGATGTTACAAGAGACTTAAGAGACGCTTTGCTTCCTGTTAAAAAAGGACATAGAGCAGCCCTTATTAAACCAGAGGAAGTAAAAGGATTGTTAAATGCTATAGAGGGTTATGAGGGAGATGAAATTGTACGAAGCTTGCTTAAACTATCGCCTCATTTTTTTCTTAGACCAGGCGAACTAAGAAATGCTGAATGGCCTGAATTTGATTTAGAAAATAAGCTTTGGTGTGTACCTGCTTGTAGAATGAAAATTAAAACACAAGACCACTTTGTGCCATTGTCTAATCAAGCAATGTCTATATTAAAGGAGCTTCACTCATTAACTGGCCATAGGCAGTATTTATTTCCAAGTCCAAGGGACTGGAAAAGATCTCTTAGCAATAATACTGCTAATGCTGCATTAAGAAGAATGGGTTTTAGAAAAGAACAAATGTGCATGCATGGATTTAGGGCTATTGCTAGAACGTTGTTGGACGAAGTATTACATTATTGCATATGACGGCCAAAGTGGCCAGCAGGAACGGAGCAAAGTGGCCAGTTAGTCG
>CAZSTS010000023.1:0-40221 GCA_964609965.1 uncultured Nitrospirales bacterium | reverse complement strand
ATGTGGTCGTTTAACAACATGGTTCAGTTTACACAAAATATTTTACGCTCTCCATTTTTACAGAGTTTTCCAAACTGTTTATCTTTTTTCCTTTTCTCAAAATATGACATTTCATTGAAAAGAGATTCCTTTTTCATTTTTATGTAATTGAGATATCTTTTCTCGGATAATTGACCATCTTCTACGGCTTTTAAAATGGCACAGCCTTTTTCATTCACATGTGTACAATCGTTAAATTTACATTTCATTGACAGTTCACTTATTTCAGAAAAGGTTTCATCAATCCCTGTTTCCACAGAAAAATTCCCAAGTTCTCGCATCCCCGGTGTGTCTACCATGATGGCTTTGCAATCTAGCTTTATTAATTGCCTGTGCGTTGTGGCGTGTCGGCCTTTGCTCTCCTTTTTACTCACGGTTTTTGTTTTAAATAAGTCTTTACCGATAAGATTATTTAAGAGAGTTGTTTTGCCCACACCAGAAGACCCTAATAGGCAATACGTTATGCCAGGTTTTAGCAAATTTTCCACGCCCTTCAGGCTGGATTCGTTTTCATTACTGAAAGGCTGTAAATGTATGTCTGGCATGATTTTTCGTATTTCTGTGATTTTGTCTTCAACTTCTTCGGGAGTGAGGAGGTCACTTTTACTTAACAGTACAATTGGTTGAATATCGCTTTCGTTGACCATGACCAGGTAGCGTTCTAGTCGTCTAAGATTAAAGTTTTCGTCTAGAGATTGAACGATAAATGCAACATCAATATTGGCGGCAATTAACTGGAAATCTACTTTCTTTCCTGGTGTTTTTCTTTTTAGCAGGGTTTTTCGCGGTAAGATTTCGTGAATTATTGAAAAGGTATTGTCATCATAAAGATTTGCATACACCCAGTCACCAACAGCAGGGTAATCAAGCGGAGAAGCTGCATTGTACATCATTTTTCCTATTAACTCTGCACTCACAGTATGCTCACCATTGTTAATTGTATAGCTGCCTTTATGAACAGTAGTCACTCGTGCTATCTCAAGCCCCTCTAAGTGCATAGGATCAACATGGTCCTGAAACCATTTATTAAAACCAAGTTGGTTGATGTTATGTGAAATGTCCTTCATGTGATTTCTTTTAACGTGTTTTATTAACGAAAGTACAGGCTTAGATTTTGGTTATTAGGGATATGAAGATCAAGCTTGTCATCCCTGTGTCCGCCAGAGGACGGATCAGTCCTTCGGCTGACAGACAGGGATCCAGTTTTAACTGCTTATCTAGTAATGAATTATGTGAATTAGGGTTTTTTTGCGTCAGCAAGTATTTTTGCAAAGCGGGCATGCATATCTGCATCCATTCTCTCACCCTGCGGTATTGATTTATTCCAAAAAGCCAATAAATCTTGAGATAATGGCATGGGGCCTTGAGGTTTTTGGCTGGTCAGACGGATGCGTGTAAAAACGAAGTGTGAAGGCCATCTACAACTAATTTGGGCTATGGGTTGTTTAGGATTGTCTTCTTGTGTTGCCTTAGATTTTATGAGTATTTGGTCGTTTGGTTCATTTTGTAAATCTACTTCATAGCCTTCAGGTATTCTAAATTCATTTCCATGAAGTTCAAGTTCGACCCAACCCTGTTTGGTTTTAATGAGAAGCCCTTGTAGGAGTGCTGGTTCAATTGTTGCTTGAGTGTAAATAAGAGCAGCAAGTCTTAGTAATACATTTACAGGGTCTGTTGTTTCAGGAATATCTAAAACGCCTGATAAATCTTGTGGTATGTTAGTATACTGAAAATCATAAATCGTACGCTGAATGCCTGCTTTAGTTAGGTGAGTTGTTTGGATAGCTTGAATGGTTGCTCCGCCTTGCTCTGTTGAAACATGGATCATGTTGGGATCTGGTCGGGAAATCGTAAGGTTTCCTCCATTTTTATTTTCAAAGGTCACAGCGCTAAATCCAGGAAGGCCTCTTTGGTGTACAGCGCTTTCCCAATCTGATTGATTGTAAAAAGGAAATGCATCTCCTTGCTTTTCAAAATTACGAAGAGGAGATGGGTCATCTCTTTCTTGTTGGGCATAGTCTCCAATGGCGTGACCAAGTATCACGTTTGCTAGGCGATAGGGAACAGCAGGGTCATTGAAGTCACAAAAAGGAGTTGATCTTACAAAATCATTACAATCTCTTTCCAGCCATTCTGGAAAATGTTGTGCTCCAGTTTCAGGATTGCTTCCAAAAGAATGAAGAAGGTTTTCAGTATTCAATGGGCCTTCAATAAGACTTGTCATAGGAATAGGGGCGAGGGAATAAGAGCCGGGCATTTGAAGAACACTAAATGTCATAATATTACTCTATTTACTTGTATCATCGTGGGATTACAAAATATGTTGCTCGTTGGGAGGTGTTTTCGGACACAAATGTGTCCAGTTGATGAGGGGGAAGGATTAGCTTGTCATCCCTGTGGAGGCAGGGATCCAGTCTTTTCTTCCAGAGACTAAAGTCTCTGGCTATACCCTGTCGTCCTATAAGGACGAAATGATAAAGCCTGGGATTTTAATCCCAGGAAGAATTCATGGGATTAAATTATATTCGTAGGGGTAGGTCTTGTGCCTACCCGAATGTTTTTTATATTTACGGGCGCCCACAAGGGACGCCCCTACGGCCTAAAGATTTCATATCGGCAAAAGTCCTTCGACTCGCTACACTCGCTCAGGACAGGTAGAGGCACCTTTTGATCTATCCCGTTGATATTATTATAAAATGTACACAGAAAAAAGAATATAATATATTATATATTTACTAGCTGTATATATTATCTGTATATCAAGCTACTCTAGTACACATTATTTTAATTTATTAGCAACTTTTACGGGGTTGATACGATACATTCAGAGCTAATTAGGAATAATCATGTCAGGGAGTATATATGGGTAGTACTATTAACGTCGACCTTTCAGGCGCATTAATAAGGCCTTGTTCTGGCTTATCTATCAGGCCAGTTGAAGTCGAGCATCTCCAATTTCATCAAATTGGTAACACAGATTTAATCTATGGAAAACCTAAAGCACAAGAAGGAAGTTTAGCAGACCGCAGTGATGGATTTCCTGAAGGTTTCTTGGTCGATAGAGATAATCCTCAAGATATAAGGCTTTTAGGTAGTATGGGCGAGAGAGATAGGTGGGCTGTTTTTCGAACTGGGCAGCATTTACTTTCGCGAAGCTGTGAACGTGTTCACATATCAGAACCTAGTGCTGATGTTTTGAGTGTAGGTTCCACACGTAGCTCTATGCAGGATGTCTCATTACAAGCCTTAACAGAAGAGGCTGCTGCTGCTGTAGCAGACCGCTTGTTAACGAGTACGGGTTCAGTTTATCCAGTGGGTTCTTTGATGTTAGATGCGCTTGGCCCTAACGATTTCAAGTGTCTTAGATTTACACGCAGAGGCCATGATATGGTTGTTCTTTATAAAACAAAAGAGCATCTTGGTAGGATTACTAATGTTAATATAATTGATATGTTTGTCTTGGAAGATGCTGTTTGGACCAGAAAGGAATCAGGTGTTTCTTTAAAACGTGATGGATCTGGTTTTTATTTATATATAGGTTATGATGGTAGCCACCCAAGTATTCATGCTGATGTACTCTTTGATTTTGCTGATGAGACACTTCATGAAGTTGAATTTGAATCTGAATTTTTTGGAAAGTATTTTTGTAGGGCTCAACTTCCTGTGATTGCTCTTAATACAGAGCAACTTTTAGCTGAAGATTTACCTGGGATTGTTGATCAGTTGCCTAGAATAAACTAAATTGAAAAAGTGACGGTCACCTTTTCCTTTTGATCCCAAGAAAGAGCTTATTTGCTAGAAATAAAGGCTTAGCGCCAGAAGTGGGTGTACCTTTTTTGGCGAAAGCCCTTCGACTCGCTACACTCGCTCAGGATAAATAGAGGCTCACCTTTTGATTGAGCATTCAATCGAACATTCGAACATTCGAACATTCGACTGCATGATCGCATTTTCGCATGCTCAAATGCTCGCATACTAATACTCCACTTTCTCCTCAGACTTCTCCCACGCCTCAAAGACAGCCTGTGCTTCTTCACGAAGCAGTTGCTCCATAGGGAGTTGGCGTTTTTCTTTTGGCAAAGAAAGTTCTTTGTAGAAAGTAGAGTCATCCATGCACACTTTTGCGGCATCATCTTGAGTGCACGCGTAATAGATTTTGTCGATCCTAGCCCAATAAAGAGCTGCTAAGCACATGGGGCAGGGCTCGCAGCTTGTATAAATTTCACACCCCGTTAATTTAAAGTCGTTTAGATGCTGGCACGCTTCTTTAATCGCAAGGATTTCTGCATGAGCTGTTGGGTCACATGTTCCCGTTACTGAGTTCGCACCTTTCCCAATCACCTTGTCGTCTTTCACAATCACAGCTCCAAAAGGGCCGCCAGTGTTTGTTTTTACGTTGTCGAGTGCGAGTTCAATAGCTTCTTCCATGAATTCTTTTTTCATAGGTATCTCGTGTTAAATGAATCGTTGAAAAAATTTTCCCACTTTCCGTCCCACTAGATCTTTTTCATAATCAATCGTGATTAAGTGAAATGAGTTTTCGAGCGTGACCATTTCGGTAACTGAGGAGCTTACATTTTTAGCAATGTAGTTCATGCTTTCGTAAGGCGCTGTAGAATCATAACGAGAATGCATGATCAAAGTAGGGCAGAGCACCTTTGACATGTTCCGACGGGCAACTTTTTGTAATTTAGTGAGACTGCTGATGCATGTAAGAGGCATGTCTTTTATATTCCAATAATTTTTACGAGCAATAGGGTCCTTGGCATCAGAGTCTGCCTTTCTTTGGTATTTATAGAGAAAACGCATAGGTGAATTCATAATTACGGGGAGAGTTGCGTGAACCATTTTGCTCAAAAAGACAGGCGTCGCCAAACACGCTATCGCATCGATGGTTTGTGGAAAGTCTTGAGCTAATTTAAGAGTGAGAACCCCACCCAAAGAGAGTCCTGTGACAAAAACCTTTGGATGATCTTCGTGGAGTTCTTGATAAGCGTTTTTGACAGTCTGGTACCAATCCTTCCACTTTGTTTGAGCCAAGTTTTCGCGCGTTGAACCATGCCCGGCCAGTAATGGGGCATAGACAGTAAAACCTTGTTTATTAAGATAATTAGCTATGTACCGCATGCAATCTGGTGTGCCTGTAAAACCATGTATGAGTAAAATGGCAGAATTATTAGTGCCTTTTCGATAGATAGGATTTATTTGGGCATTGTGATGGTGCATATTTGTTTTTTGGTCACTGGTCATTGGTTGCTTGTCTCTAGTTATTGGGATCAAGAGAAGAGTCATTAGAGGGACCAGAATTTGTGATTAACTTAGCGAAATAGCATTGCTTTGACAAGAATATCTAAATAAATGTAGAAAAGCTTTCAGCTTTCAGATGCTGGATGCTAGATGTCAGAGGTAAAAAAATATGACAGAATTAGCCTTAAAAAGACAGTCTCTTATCTCAAATTCTATTAAAGAGATTCTTATCCCTGTTCAGAGCGAAATAGCCGAACTCGAAGCGACTTTGCATGAACTCATTGATTCAGAAGTCCCTTTTGTGCGCACTGTTGCCGAATATATTCTTAACAATGGGGGCAAAAGGTTGCGTCCCACATTGACAGTTGTCTGTGCCAAAATGGCTGGTTTTAGTGGGAAAAAGGCTTCAACTTTAGGAGCCTGTGTAGAGTTTATTCACACTGCAAGTCTTTTGCACGATGATGTCATTGATAATGCAAAAGTCAGACGAGGTAAAACTTCTGCAAATGCTAAGTGGGGTAATCACGTTAGTGTTCTTGTTGGCGATTTTTTTTATAGCCGTGCTTCTCAAATGCTTATTGAACATGGAGATCTCAAAATCCTGAAGGTAATGGCTGATTGCACTACAATCACAACTGAGGGAGAGGTTTTTGAAATTCTCAAAAGTTCCGATATCAACACGTCGCAAGAAGACTATCTCAAAATTATCGAAAGCAAAACAGCGTATCTTTTTTCTGCTGCCTGCCAAATTGGAGGCATTTTAGGCGGTGTTTCTGATTATTTTGAAAAGGCTTTGAAGGATTATGGTTTTAATTTAGGAATGGTTTTTCAACTTGCCGATGATGTTTTAGATTATACTTCATCTGAAGATGTTTTTGGAAAGGCAGAAGGCGTTGACTTAAGAGAGGGCAAACTCACTCTTCCTCTCATATTATCACTCAAACGGGCAACACCAGAAGAAGTTCAGGTTCTCAAGAATGCTGTGTTAGCAGAATCAGTTGATCACGCTACTTTTAGCCAGGTCAGACAAATTATTATGAAATACGATGGATTCAAAGACACGTTGGAGCTAGCTCAAGATTACATTATGCGGGCAAAAGAGAGTTTGTCACCTTTTAAAGCTTCGCTAGAAAAAGATATGCTTTTATCCCTCGCCGATTATGTGATCGATAGAAAAATATAGTTTTTTATATTCAAAGGAATAATCATGACCAGTTTTTTAGAAGAAAACAAAAGAACCCATTACTTAAATGAGCTTGCTACAGAAGATATTGGCAATGAAGTTGTTCTCTATGGTTGGGTGGATACCAGGCGAGATCACGGGGGACTTATTTTCGTGGATTTGCGAGATCGCTATGGTTTGACTCAGGTTGTTTTTCACCCTGAGGTCGATCCTCGTGTTCATGAACTCGGCCATCACTTGCGATCAGAATATTGTCTTGGTATTAAAGGTAAAGTTAAGCCCAGACCAGAGGGCATGACCAATTACAATCTCAAAACAGGTGAGATCGAAGTTGATGTTACTGATTTTGAGCTTTTTAGTCGTTCAAAAACACCACCATTTCTGATTGAAGACGAGACAGACGTGAACGAAGAAATTCGTCTTAAGTACCGTTACCTTGATTTGAGAAGAAGCAGCCTAAAAAACAATATTATTCTTCGCTCCTGTGTGAATCAAGTTGTTCGCAGTTATCTTTCCGAAAACGATTTTCTCGAAGTCGAAACTCCTACTTTAACAAAATCAACTCCAGAAGGGGCTAGAGACTATCTTGTGCCTTCTCGTGTTCAAAAAGGACAGTTTTACGCTTTGCCACAATCTCCTCAACTTTTTAAGCAGCTTCTCATGGTCAGTGGTTTGGATCGTTATTTTCAGATTGTAAAATGTTTTAGAGACGAGGATTTAAGAGCTGATCGCCAACCAGAGTTTACTCAAATTGATATTGAGATGTCTTTTGTCACTCAAGAAATTCTTTTTGAGATCATGGAAGGAATGATCGCCAAAGTTTGGTATGAGGTAAAAGGCATTGCTCCTAAAACACCTTTTAATCGTCTTACCTATCAAGAGTGCATGGAGCGCTATGGACTTGATGCCCCTGACACGCGATTCGGACTAGAGCTTAATGCAGTGACTGACGTGTTCAAAAAATCAAAGTTTAAAGTTTTTAACGAGATAGCTAATGCTGGTGAAGAGTCTTGCATCAAAGCTATTAATCTCAAAAACGCTGGCGACATGCCAAGATCTCAAATTGATGCTTTGGAAAAGGTCGTTAAAGTCTATGGGGCTAAAGGGCTGGCTTATATTCGTATTCATGAAGATGGCTGGCAGTCTCCCATTGCTAAGTTCTTTTCCGAAGAAGAAAAAAAGAAACTCACCAAACAACTTGGTCTTGAGATAGGAGATGTGATTTTATTTGGTGCTGGCAAAACAAAGATCGTCAATGATAGCTTAGGTCATCTTCGTGAACATTTAGGAAACAAGCGTGGCCTGATCGATCAAGATCTTTTTAATTTTGTTTGGGTCGTTGATTTTCCCATGTTCGAATATGATCCCGAACAAAAACGTCATGTGGCCATCCACCATCCTTTTACATCGCCCAAGTCGGAAGACATTCCACTTCTCGAAACCGATCCTGTTAAGTGTCGCGCTAATGCCTATGACCTTGTTCTCAATGGCAATGAAATTGGTGGCGGCTCTATTCGTATTCATTCCGAAGAAATGCAGTCTAAGGTATTTAAGCTTTTGGGTATTACCAAAGAAAAGGCTGATCAAAAATTTGGTTTCTTGCTCGAAGCGCTTCAATATGGTCCTCCGCCTCATGGAGGAATCGCTTTTGGCTTAGACAGAATGATTATGCTCCTCACAGGTTCTACAAATATTCGCGATGTGATTGCGTTTCCAAAAACGCAAAAGGCATCCGATCTCATGTGCAATTCTCCAAGCCCTGTTGATACAGGCCAGTTATTGGAATTAGGGTTGAAGGTTATTGGGGATTAATAGCCTTATTTCTTGTAAGCATCAGTATATTTTTCCTGAACAACTTCTACCGATTCTATTTTCCATTCTTCTTTACGATTTAGGGTAAGAATGAAGGCCATGGTGCCTATTTTATTATCGATGAGTACCTTTGCTGTTTTCTTTTCGATGCTTTCTTTGAGAATCTCGAAATCTGGCGCACACTCATTCATGAGTAGATACATCATGGTGTTTCTTTTTTGTGCAGCACTGGCTTGAGAAGAAAAGAGTCCATTCAATTTTATGAGTGATTGGTTGCTCGTACTCTTTTCGATTTCACATCCAGTTTTAAAGAGGTCACTGATGACAGCGGTGGTTGGTTGGGTTTGTTTGCCAGTATGTGCTGTATTCACAACAAGACAAAAACAAAATGTTAGTATAATGATTAGATAAAGTTTTTTCATGTTAACTCCATGTTTAAGGTAAAAAATCAAAAGAATTAGGTCCGCCAGTGATGCCCATATCATTTATCGAGCCATCATCAAAATCATCATAGCTGGGATCAGGGTTGCCGGCATCAACAGCCTGTGATGATGGGTCAAGGGAGTAATCAATTCCAATGGGTAGAGGATCTATAAAATCAGCAAAACCAGTGGCATTAAATTCATTGCCAACTCCTAAGGCGATACCAGGATTACTATAGGGTAATAAATTGTAATCAACTGTTGTTGTGACATTAGATCCAGTTGTAAAAACACCATTTGAGTTTGTTGATGATAAAACATCACTTTGAAAAATGTTATTCAAGATGATATTATCATCTGTATTGTTTGCAAGATAGATGCCTATAACCTCTGATGGCCAAGAGGGTGAAATCTGATAAGTGTGAATCGTATTATTTATAAACTCATTATCATCACTGTTTGATTCCAGTCTAATGTTATCGGGGCGTAATTGAGTTTCATGATAAAACAAATTATTTGAAACTGTATTATCGCTAGCACCACTTGTTAAGGTCAGGGTTGTAGAATATTTGGTATTACTTACAATGGCATTTTCTTCGATAACCATTCTATTTGTGCCGTCTAAAAGCATTCCCCCTTCATAGAGAATGAAATATTTTAAAGAGGCATCATCAGCACCATTAACAAGTAAAGATTGATATATAGATTGAGAGATGAGGAGTGGAGGTAACCAGTCCCAACGCAACTCACCTTCTAATTCAACAAAAGGAAGTAGGGTGACGGTTTCTGGATAGAATCCACCACGAACAATAACTTTGTCGATTCCTGTAGAAACGGTTTCGTTAATGCCTTGTGCGATTGTTTTGAATGGACAATCTGGTCCACCAGGACCTACTGAAGTTCCGTTAAAAGAGTCGACAATTATACCAGATGCCACGTTAGGGTCACATGAATTGATTAGATCGTCATAAAAATAGGCAGCACCATTGAAAGAATCATTCCCTTCA
Source organism: uncultured Nitrospirales bacterium (assembly GCA_964609965.1). Classification (GTDB taxonomy): domain Bacteria; phylum UBA10199; class UBA10199; order UBA10199; family JADGCS01; genus JAHJDR01. The sequence continues at coordinate 30,511 of CAZSTS010000023.1, read as the reverse complement.
TTCCAGTAGCTTCCAATTACAGCCGTATTACCACTTACAGAAACTGAACAACCAAAAAGATCATCTCCATTCCCATCACTAGCAAGTAACTTGTCTTCCTCGATCCAATTAGTGCCATCCCATTGAAACACGTAGGCAGAGCCAGTATAAGATCCATTATCGTCACTCAAGTCTGCACCAATAGCAATCACATTACCATCTACAGAAACTGCGTAACCAAAACGATCACCTATTTGAGCATCACTAGCAAGTAACTTTGCTTCCTCAATCCAGCTAGTACCATCCCATTGAAACACATAGGCAGATCCACTATAAATACCATTATCATCATTGTAGGGTGAGCCAATGACTGCGGTATCAGCATCTACAGAAACGGCAAAACCAAAGTAATCATCTACATCCCCATCACTAGCAAGTAACTTAGCTTCTTCGATCCAACTAGTGCCATCCCATCGAAAGACATAGGCAGAACCAATATTACTAATGCTATTTTTATCATTATAATGTGCTCCAACAATGGCGACATCACCATTCACAGAAACAGAATTACCAAAATTATCATAGGGATCTCCATCACTAGCAAGTAACTTTTCTTCCTCGATCCAACTAGTACCATCCCATCGAAAGACATAGGCGGAACCAGAGTTAGCTCCATTATTATTGTCAGATGGATCCCCAATAACAATCACATCACCATCTACAGAAACTGCGTGACCAAAATGATCGCATGAAGCGCTATAATTTGGTAACAGTATTTGTTCTTGAACCCAATTGCTTCCATCAAATCGAAAGACATAGGCTGAGCCAGCTTGACAAGTATTATTGCCTCCTGCCCCCACTACAGCAACATCTCCACTCACAGATACTGACGCGCCAAATACATCATTTGGGTTTCCATCACTGGCTAATAATTTTTGTTCTTGAATCCAGTTGCTTCCATTAAATCGAAAGACATAGGCTGAGCCAGAAAGATTACCATTATCATCATCCCCTTTACTTCCAATAATAGCAACATCATCACTTATAGAAACGGAGTGACCAAAATAATCATAGGGATCTCCATCAATCGCTAATACTTTTTGCTCAGTGTAGGCCTGAGCTGGAATTGATATTGATAGGAGGATAATTATGATCATTGAATAATAAAATTTATTGATGTTTTTCATATTTCTTCTCCCTTGATGCATCAGGATTCGTGTTGCACAAACCCTATATTAATCTCTTCACATGCCGTGATTTTTATAATGCAACATTGATGCCAATTTTAACGGTATGGAATAATAGGGAAAAAAGCGTGATTTCTGTAATAGGGTGATTTTGAATGTTAAGCGTTGAATGGGGAATATTGGAGTATGAACTAAATTCCAATTATTATAATCTGGGTGACAAATACCCCATTTCCTCTTTTTTTTATCATTTTGAGAGATGATTCGAGGGTCGATTATTTATCAAATCACATTACCTGTCTCCTTCAGGACACGGTATTTTCAAAAAAAAGCAATATTTTCTTAGAAATGCCGATAATATTAGCATCATGGGAGGACCACAAATACCAAATTGTCCAGACGGAAGATGCAAAATACCCACAGGGACTTTTGAAATGGGGTCTGCTACTTCTGACTCTGAAAGCGAAAGACCTGTTAGACAAGTTACTGTTTCGGGTTTTTATATTGGCAAAACAGAAGTTACAATCGATGAGTATCAGGCGTATCTTGAAAAAACCTCAGACCATCAATTAAGCGCTGTTTTGTCTGGGTGCACTCTTGGTAATCTCGAAGTTCAGGGTATGTATGGAGAGACGGTTGAACAGTTTGCTGGGCGAGTTGTTCAAGTATTTTCTGATCGTGGTTGTAGCTCATTTCTTTTAAGACAAGAGTTGAGAGAAAAGCTTCCTGAACTTGAACCCAATACAAATCCTGGAAATCATCCTGTTGTGGGACTCAGTTTCACAGAGGCTAGGGCGTATTGTCAGTATCTAGGGGCTGATGTGGTAACTGCAGCTCAATTAGAAAGAGTGGCAAAGGGTGTGAGTGGGCAAGAAGTAGCTGGTACGGCTATTGACTCTGCCATTTCTTTTACAAATGGAGCTATTTCTACTGCTCCAGTTTGTGGAGAGGGAGATGAAAGGGCGAATTCTTGGGGTGTTTGTGATGTGGGGGGGAATGTTTGGGAGATGACCTTAGATAGATATGATATTTATTTTTATACTAGAATGGATGAGCAGGATCCTTATAATCCTCTTTTAGAACCTTATGTTCTTAGAATTCCTCCAGCAAATCCTGATAGAGATGATTTTGACGAACAGCATGTGGAGATTCGTGGAGGTTCTTTTAGAAGTACAAATAATAAAGTGAGTTCAACGTATCGCTCAAAAATTAATCCCGAAGTGAGGACTCATGATGATGTTGGATTTCGTTGCGCGTGGGGGGAAGGGGAGAAAGTTAAATAGTACCCCAACGGGGTTAAATAAAATAGCCCAGGGTTGAAAAAGCCTGAAGGGATTTTTCTACCCTGGGTAGATAAAAAAAACAAAAAACCCCTCACACATCCCCCAATTCCTTCCCTGAAGGGGCTGTATAACAATCAATTCCAAAGATATTTTTCATCATGTTTAACATTGTGTTTAAGAAGTAATTGTCGCAATTCATCCTCAAATGTTATTTTTTTATGATGTTCTTCCTGATTTAATATATATTTTTTTATAAAATGAATCTTTGAATGGCTTACAGAGAAAGCCCCATAACCATTTTGCCACTGAAATAAAGGAAATGGGCCTGGTTTATTTTTAATCCATTTTGACGAACTTCTTTTTACTTCCTTAATAACCTTAGCTAGAGATTCTGTTCTAGCAAGATTAGATAAAATATGGACATGATTCTCAGTGCCTCCGATAATATGTGGCATTGAATTGTACTCATTCAAGACAGAAGCCATGTAAGAATATAATTCATTTTGAATAGATTTCTCTTTTAGAAATGGGATTCTATACTTTGTAGAAAAGACAATATGAACGTAAATTTGGGCTAAAGACTGTGACATATTATGTAAACCTTTCAGGTTAATATAATTTTATTTATAAAACCCAGGGTGGCGTCCCCAGTACCATACGGTACCGGGGCCTGACCCTGGGCTAAATTATTTAGGCCCTTTCAGGGCTCTTTGATTACATATCCAAAAATCGTGCCAAGATTTACTAATTGATTTTATTGTATTTTTTGTTTCAAAAAAGTCCCAGTCTCAAAAATGAGACTTTTTTGAGACTGGTTTGAGACTGGAATGGGACTTTCTTTTTGAACTGAGCTTGTATCAAATAAAAAAAAAGACGGGAAGAGTTGTTCCCGCCTTTTATTTGATCAATGTATGATCAGGTTATGATCGCGTGAGGGGTCACGAAGAAAGAATTCGTTTTCTCAAGATGACTAAGAATGCAATATAGCTCATGAGTATTATAACAAGAGGATTGCCTTGAGTGTTTTGGCTAAAAGTAGCGTCTGCAATTAAACTACAGCCTCCTGAGCTTGTGGCTTCAGCATCTGCTGATTCACTAGCTTCAGAGTCTACAGCATCAGCATCGTCTTCAACATCTTCTTCTACATCTTCAACAGGTTCTTCTTCGATTTCACATGTGCTATCGCAGCCATCACCATCAACAAGATTGCCATCATCACATTCTTCTGTAGCAGTGTAGACTGAACCGTCACCACAAACAGCAGCTGTACATTGGTTTGTGCAGCTATCGCTGTCATCGCCATTACCATCATCACAGGCTTCGCCTTCGTCTACATAACCGTCGCCACAAGAACCGAATTCATAAGCCCCCATGTCGCAAACCGCTGTGCCATCATTATCGCTGTCAGCTGGTCTGGGGTTTCCACGACCATCTGTTGTGAGTTCAGAGCCACCAAAAGCTAGGCAACCAGTTGGATTAGCTGTTTCTACGGCTAAGCTGTCTGCTTGAAGGGCGTGTGTGAAAGTGTAACCACCATTGTCTGCTAAAGCTTCTAGTCCAGGATCTACAGGATCAGAAGCGGATCCAACGATGTCACCAGCAGCAGTTGTGTATGTACAACCAGTGTTTTCACCTAAGATGTTGTAACCACCAGAAGTGACAGGACCAAAACAATCATTAGCTTCGTGGCCACGGTCAGTATTTTCGGCAATGATTGAGTTATATGCAGTAAATGTTCCAGCAAAGACGTGAACACCGCCACCTTCGCCATTGCCATCATTGTTGTAATCTGCAACATTGTTCGCAACTGTTACATTGTGAAATGAAGTTGTGCCACCACTGTAAACGGCACCAGCGCTATTATAGGCAGTGTTGCCACTGAAGGTCGTGTTTGTTGCTAAAAACATGTCGCCTGTAAAAACAGCTCCGACATTGTCTTCGGCACTGTTATTACTTATTAGACTTGAAGTAAGTGAGAGAGTTCCAGATGTATGATAAATCGCACCAACCATTCCTGCAGCTGAGTTATCATTGATGTTACTGTAGACAACATCCAGGGTACCTGCACTTTGATAGATACCACCAACATGTGAAAGAGTAGCTTCATTGCCGCTAACAGAACATCGCTCAATTATCATGTTGCCGTTAGCTTGATAAATACCAGCAACGAGACCGGCTACGTTATCATCAACTTCGGTATCAGTAAGTGTTGTTTCACCCATGGCATGATAGATTCCTGCACTTTGTCCAATGCCAGCATCATTGCCATTGATTGTGCTGTCTGAAACAGCGAGTGTTCCAGTAGCATGATAAATCGCGCCAATATTGTTGGCCACATTATCGTTTAGGCTAGAACCAGTGATAGTGAGATTTCCGCTAGCTACATAGAGGCCAGCAATTGTATCAGCTTCATTAGCATTAATAGAACTATCAGTGAGAACCGCATCTCCTGTAACGTGATAAACACCACCGATTGATGATGTGGCAGTGTTATTCGAAACAGAACTATTAGTGAATGTGGCTGTAGCTCCATTGGAATAGATGCCACCAATATTATCAGCAGTGTTATGATCAACTGTTGAGTTTGTGAGAGTGAGAAGGCCATTCGTATTGAGCAAACCAGCTGCTGTATCAGCTTCATTGTGATCAATGTGTGTGTCAGTGATTGTAGCATCACCTGTGGCATGGTAAAAGCCACCAGCTGCGGAGGCAATGGCTTCGTTGTAAATGATGTCACTGTTATTGATAACGAGCGCGCCATCATTAAAGAAGATACCTCCACCACCAACAGTGGCTTCGTTGTTGCTTATTTCACAATCTGATATCGTTAATGTACCTGTGTCGAGAAAAACTCCTCCTCCAGTTGCCTGGTTACCATTTCTAATGGTGAGTTGATTGAGATCAACATCTTGTGCTGAGAGTGAAATAAAATTAAAGACACCACTTACACTGCCGCCATCTACGATTGTGGTTTCTCGATCTTCACCTACAAGCGTGAGGCTTGTGTCATTGGCTATGACATTTTCTAAATAAGTGCCTGCAGCAATTTCGATAACATCACCACTGGCTGCGGCTGCATCAACCGCTGCTTGGATGCTGCAAAAAGGTGTGCCTGCAATGTCATCACAAGCTGGATCTGCTTGGTCTACATTTAAGACAGCTGCTTTTGCGTTATTACTAAATAAGACAAGAGCCATTAGAAAAAAGATAATGGCAAAGTATTTTATTAAAGATTTCATATTTACCTCATTTTTTAAAAGTTTCGATTTATTTGACCCCATTGTCATGGGTACTTTTTAACAAAGAAAAGAGGGCATGCCTATTGAAAAACGATCAAACTGTATCCACGGGGATACATGATAGCATGTATATATATGAAATAACTGATCAAACAAAGATAGTAGTTGCAGAGATAAGTAAAATAGGATACGGTATGGGTGAGATTGATAACTATTCCTGTTAACTATGGCTATGAACTTATTTAGCAATAGTGAAAAGGAATAGTGAAAAGTTTTATATGCCAAAAACAACAACACCAATAAACCTCTTTGAATATCTTGATTACAGAAAGTTTCTCAAAGAATGGTATGAATACCATAAGAAGAATACACGGGGATTTTCTTTTCGTTCTTTTTCAAAGGCAGCGGGATTTGGTTCTCCTAACTTTCTTAAGCGTGTGATGGATGGAACACGCAATCTCACTGCTAGCAGCCTTCAGGGCGTTATGAAGGGAATAGGGCTTAATAAGCAAGAGTCTGAGTTTTTTAAATGTCTCGTGAATTTCAATCAAAGTGAATCTCACGAAGACAAAAATCTTCATTATCAAAAAATCATTACATCACAAAAGTTCAGTCGTTTAAAACCTCTTCAAAAAGATCAGTATGAATTTTGTTCCACATGGTATCATCCCATTATTCGAGAGCTCGTTGTAATGGAGGAGTTTGATGGGACTCCTGAATGGTTGGCAAAAACGGTTCGGCCTAGCATTACCCCCCAATTAGCAAAAAAATCAGTGGAATTGCTCGAAAGACTTCAATTTATTAAGAAAACAGGGCCCAAAAAATGGATTCAGACAGAGCCTGTGGTCACGACAGGGCATGAGGCTATCTCTCTAACTTCTCTTAATTATCATAAGAATGTCCTAGATTTAGTAAAACACCAGCTTGCAAGGACTTACCCCCAGGAGCGGGATGTGAGTGCTTTGACTTTGGGGGTCAAAAAAGGTAGGTTGCCGCAAATTAAGAAGAAAATACAAGAGTTTAGAGCCGAAATCCTTCAGTTAGTTTCCGAAGATGCCTCTCCAGAGGATGTCGTTCTTTTAAGCATGCAACTTTTGCCAGTTTCACATAAGGGGAAGAAAAAACAGAATCTTAGCAACAAATGAATGTATCAGGGGATAAAGGAGAGTAGGTTACAGGTTACAGGTCGAAAATTGAAATCGTGTAGGGGTAGGCCTTGTGCCTACCCGAAACAATGCGGGCGCCCACAAGGGACGCCCCTACAGTAAACAATGACAAAAATTATTAAAATATTTTTTCTCTTTTTCATATTTTTATCATTCACATTCTGTGGCACCACATCAACCGACAATCTTTTGGGTGGCACAGAAATAGGGAACCCTCCTATTAGCACGCAGCGGTATATTGTGGGATCGTTTTCTGATGAAGTTTCAGAACCTACTTTAATAAAATATACAGAAACCATTGATTGTCCAGCTGATTTAGTGAGGGCAACAAGTACAGAGAGTATCACATTCGAAGCTGAAATGACGATAGATTGTAGTTTTATATTAACTGTCGATATCGATACGATTTACTTTCTCCAATTTCTTTTAGGCGAAGAGGTTGTGGCGACTCTTGAGGTAGATAATAATTCCTTAGTCCTTCTTTCTCCTAATTTCATTGTGAGCGCGAGTGATGGGCCTATGGATTTAGGAACAATCACAATCGAAGGCACGTTTGCTTATCCTCAAAACCAACCTGCCACTGAAAACGATCAAGATGGTGATGGCATTAATGACTTTGATGATGATGACGATGATGGAGATGGGGTAGCTGATGATGATTCTGATGGAGATAGTTTTGAAGACGATGTTGATAATTGTGTGAGTGATCCTAATCCTGATCAAACAGACACAGATGAAGATGGTGAGGGTGATGCCTGTGACACTGATGATGATGGTGATGGCCATGGAGACACGGCTGATAATTGTCCCAATGATATTAATTCTGATCAAAGTGATACTGATCAAGATGGTATAGGTGATGTCTGTGATGATTCGGATAGTGATGGTGTTTTTGATGATACAGACAATTGTTTAAATACTGTCAATACAGATCAAACAGATACAGATGGCGATGGAGAGGGTGATGCGTGTGACACTGACGATGATGGTGATGGCATATTAGATGATGGTGATGGATCAGGTGCTGTAGGCGATAACACTTGTATGGCGGGAGCTTACACTAATTGTGATGATAACTGCCGACTCACAATTAATCCTTATCAAATAGATTATAATTATAATGGCGTGGGTGATGCGTGTGAGGTGGAGGAAGATTAAGGGCTAAGGTTTCTCTGCTAAAGCTGGTAATGGGGATTCGAGTCGAGGTGGAATTTGTCTTGTCACGAGGTCTCGCCGATTTCGTCTAGAAATTCTATCAACTCTACTTATCGCTGTAGTTAATTCCTTTCTTGTTTGCGCATCTTTTTCAATTTTTAGTCTTCTTGTCAGAATATCACGAGTTAATCTTATAGCAGTTTCTGCATATTCACTGTTTTGTGTTCTACCTATGAGAGCATCCAAATCATTGACAAGGCTATCATAATAACCAGTTGGGATTTCTGTGTCTTCTTTGACGTTGTGCATTCGAATCCAGGTATAAAGCAGCGTCCAGTGATCAAGTTGAGTCAGGCCATAGGTGAGATCTAAAAGGGGGTTCATGACTAGAGGTCGTAGTCTTCTTATGACTGGGAAGAGTGGTTGGTCATCAGGATGTAGGCGTTCAAAAGAGCAAAGCAATGTATTAAAGGAAGCGACTCTTAACATAAAAGTAAAGATCGTTAAAAAGCACTGCCATGTTCGGTGGTCAGCTTGAACAACTGTAGTTACTACATCTGGATTCAATGGCGGATGATCAACTCCTATGGCTCGAGCAAAATCACTAATAATGTAATCTGCTGTTTGGCTCATACCAAGTGATTGTACAACACAGTCAATGGCACGGGCTAGGTGTAAATAGGCTTTTGGTTGTCCAGCCATGGGATCTTTTTTGAATTCATTCAGTAATAGATTTGCTACTTGTTTCTTTGAAGCAGGAGGCATTTTCTTTAAGAGAGACTCAAGACAAGCAATGGCAGCCATTCTCACGCCTCTGTTATTTACAAAAAAACTAGGGATCAACAGGAGCTGAAGAAACATTTCGATGTTATCTTTATTTATCAAAGGGGCGATCATTCGAGCGAGAGTATCTAAAACAGCTATTTTTAAGGCATGAGGGAGTGAAAGATAGGATCTAATGATGGCTTCTTGTAACAAATTATCCCCATGTACTCTATCAGCAAACCCAGTTCCAAAACGACTAATATGTTCTGGACTTCTGAGGAGATCCCATTCTCGTTCAGTGGCTCCGCTTCTTGTCAGAAGTTTTCTTACGTTTCTAACAATGGCAAGGGCTCTGAGTTCAGGTCTAGCAACAGCTAAGATTGCAGAGTCTCCCTCAAAAACAGGGTGATAGGAAATCAAAGTTATATCAAGTCCATCAAAGTCACAAAGACCATCATAGGCAATGAATCTTGTTAAATCAGATAAGGCCTGTGATTGATCAGGTAATCTTGATCTTAAGCCAGTAATGCTTGAAAGTAAGCGCATTTCAAGTGTTGTTGAACCCGCGCTATCTCTGTCTGGCATATTGTCTATTATTTGATCTCTTAAATAATCTTCGACACAGGAACTTACAAATAGAGCTACTCTAGGAGTTGCTGCATGATGGCGCAGAGTTTCTTCAAGATGAGGAAAGGTTTGTTCAACTAGTTTGCTATAGGCATCACTAAGAGGGCCTGGATCTTTATTCACATTTGAAAGCATTTGTTCAGCAGATAGTCTTGCTGTGGCATCATAAAGCACAGGGCGAGTTGTTTCTGTGGCCTTTGCTAAAAGAGTTTCTGCATAGGGACCTACAGTTCTTAGTAAGAGAGATTTTGGAACAGGGCGCTCTTCTAAAATTCTTCTTTGTCTAGGATTAAGGGCGCCTTGGTTACCTGCTATTTCGTGATCAATGACTCTATCAATACCAAGGCCTTCACTTTTTAATGCATACCAAGCAGTGTCCAGTCTGGCTTCAATGGCATCTGCGATTATCCAGCCATTGTTTAATGCGCCAGTGCCTTGAAGACCTTGTCCCATGGAAGCTGGTGAAGATTGTGCTGCTAAAGTCATAGATTATATTTTGGGGTTTAAATTTATAAAAGTGATAGGAGAACCAACACCCTATGTTCCCAAAGTGCTTCTAATATCTATTTATCGTCTAATAAACTCTAATGTTCCGTGTAAGCGTGTAAAATCGTGTCCTCAAGGACACGGAAACTGCTCATTGTAAGAGACAACACACGAGATTAACCGATAATATTATTAAGTATATACCTGTGTTGTTTCATCTAATTTCATACAACCTCTTCCTGTCATTTTCGGGAAAATGCTCTGTCTAAATTAGAAACACCCCAGGTGTATTTTCCCTTATGCAAACATCATATATTCCAAAAGGTTCTTTTCTGACTCAGTTCGCAGGTACGCCATACGCAAATGATGGATTAGGTGTAGAAACCTTTCTCATGCTAGTTGGTGACACAGTGATAACAGGACCTCTTTTGTTTGGACAATCTTCTCCAGGTTTAGTGCGTCATGGGGTTTGGTCTAGAGAAAATCCAAGAGCAAGTTTAAGGCGTGACACCAGAAGACAGTCACAGGCTGGTGATGATGTTGTAGGGCGTCCTTTATATTATGTTGGAGTCCAACCCCCTGAATGGTTAGGTCCTAGTATGTCTGGGTTTCATTCAGCGGCACGTTTTGGTGATTTTAATAAAGAATCTGTTGGTCGATTTTTAGATGCTAATGTGAGTAGAGCAAAAGATTTTGTGGCACGCATACGTATTCGTAGAATTCTCGATCGAAAAGGTCTCATGAAAGGGCAGGCAGAAGAACGTGAACCTTTGGTCGGTTTTCTAACACATCTGTGTTTTCATTCTCGACTTACAATGGAAGATATAACTCAAATCGCAAGTGCACAGTTAGTGAGAGAGCCACGCAAAAAAAATCTACATGAACTTTTTAAAGCCATCATTGAACAGCCATTGTTCAGAAATAAAACACAAATAACTGAAAGTGATGGTACAAGAAAAATTGATCTAGATGTTTTTGAAGGCATTCTTGTGAATGGAGTAAGAACCGACACAGATATTTTGCTCTCTGATTACCTGGATTATCTTATTGATCCAGAGGTTGCTGGGGCATTAGCAGCTGGGACGCAGGCTGTTCCACATTCATTTTCTCCTTTGGATGCTGGTATTGCCGGGAAAGCAAAGTTAACTCAAATGCATGTGCTTGATCGAGAAGCTGCAGGGCAAGGTAAAGCCATTATTTTTAATAGTAAAGGTGAGCACGGCACTCCTGTTACAGTTAAAGTTCACGAGAGAGGTCATGCTGTTGACGCTAGGGTGATCGGATCTTTTCCTGGTGATTTACATACAACATGGACCAAGGTTTCTCCAACTGAACGGTTTGAAGATATTTATAAAAAGATTCTTGATAATGCCTACAGTGATGAGGCCCTTTGTTTTGCTTTAGAATTAAGATATGCAAGATTGTTTAGAGAAAAAACAGGAAGGGAACTCACATCGTATGGTTCCTTTGGTTCGCTCAAGGGTGAATACGAGACTTTAGAACCTCTTGTGAGGCGTGAAGGTCTTGCTGGACTTAAAAAACATATTAGAACAAAAACGAGTTATATTAATTATAAAATGGCTACTCTTGTACAAGCTGTATTGCTAAAGAGTAATAAGAAAATGCCCTCTTGGGCTGATATTACAGAAGGACTAGTTGTAAAAGATAATCTGGGTAGACCTATTATTTCTATTTCTAGACTAAAGGAACTTTCTAAAAAATATTTGTCTGAATTTTTGGCTGGCAAAGAGGCAAACATGGCTCTTTGGACTCTTGGTTTAAACGGTATTCAAACAAGGCGGATTTTTAAATTGTTTAGATTTCTGAAAGGAGATCTTTCTGCTGAAGAAGCTACGCTTTTTTTAAAGACAGATTTTGATCATATTATTCCAATGATAGGAGATCTGTTTTTTGGCGAGAAGCCTGTTCAAGTGGCTCTCCCTGCAACAGCAAGAGCTGGGCAGGCAGCTGTTCAACTCCCTGTTCTTGATAAAGCAGCATTTCGAACTCCAGTACCCCTGCCAACAGCTTTAGATGAGCAGAATGCTGTGGCTGATAAAGTTGAACTTGTAGGAGCTTTCGCAAGGAAGATAAGAAAAATCCTCACTTCTGATGAAATGATTGTTAAACAGACAGACACGTTGCTTGGCTATGCTGAAAAAGCAGATCCTATCACAGCATCAAGGGTGTATTCAGAACTAGTGAGGGTGTACTCTCAGTACAGTAATTCAGAATTAACAAGTCTTTGCTCAGAAGATTACCCTGTTTATGCAAGGCGTTGGCGCATAGGATTTTCTTTGGCTGCTTCTGGATATGTTGCACAAGCCAGAGAGAGTTTTTTTCGTGCTGTTGGCCACTTGTCTGTGAATTTCAGGCCAAGTGACAATATAAAATTACACCGTTTGATTGAGCTGGGACTATACGATGTTGCCGAAAAGCTCTGGGATCACATGTGGGAACAACATGCTGGAGCTCTGTCTGCTTATGAAGAGTGGTCTGCAAGTCCTGAACAAATAATAGCTGACGGGTTTAAGCATGAGGCGCATGATCAGGGATTACTCAATCTTTCTCTGCTGTGTGGAGAGCTTTTTCGCGAAGTTTCGTCTGAGAATTTTTTAGGTATGCCATCTCGTTTTAAAAGCAAAGTTTTGGAGGGCACAAAACAGCTTCGAGAATTATTTGCACAAGGTGCGAATCAAAAAATTGGAGTATACAAAGCTGAATACGCTGCCGCAAGCACTGCTGAGACTATTGATCAGCTTGTAGAGGAAAATCCTCAATGGGAGAAATCAACTGTGCCAGATTGTGCTCGTCTTATAGGAGGTCTGTATCAGAAAAAAGGGGGAGGTGATGCATTTCCTGAGTTTATTAAAGCTTGTTGTACGAATGCAGGTCTTTTTGAAACCGCTATTTCAAGTTTAGTGCTTTATCCAGCTAGTGTGACTAAGGTTTATTTATGTGAGTATGTACGTCAAAATATACCAAAAGGCATTCCTGACGCTCATAGAGCAAGGCTCTTAACAAGGTTGGCTCATGAATACAAAGACACGCTTGAAAGATTAGAAGGTTTTATGAATGAGGATGATGGAGAGGAACAAACAAGAGAAGATGGTTCGCCAAAAAATGTTCCTATGGCACGTGATTCTTATTTTTGGAATAACCACTTAAGTCAGATTGCTAAGACATTATTTGAGAGTGGTGATCCTGTAGCAAGCGCTGAAGCTAGACGCATTCTCCAAGAAGAATTGTCTGATTCAACACAGTGCTTTGATGATTTTCATTGGTCAGAAGGATCGGAGGGGATAAGTAGTGGCATAGAAAAGTTTGTGCCTTCAGTGCATAAGGCCTCTCAACTCATAGATAATCTTTTTTCTTGGCCTTCTTCAGAACAAAGGGCTGTTTTGGTACAGGCAAAAAAACTTCTTGATGCCAGTGAGAGTGATGGTGATGAATACGATAAAATTAAAAGGGAACTTAGCATTACAGTTGTTAAAAAAGCCATCCAAGTGGGTGAAATTGTATTAGCTAGAGACTATCAAGAAGAGATTGCTGTCCAAAGAGGATCTAAAAAAGATTTTTTTGCTAAGATGCAACAGGAAAACTTCGAGTTTCGTGTAAGTAATCTAAGCTCCTTTTTTAAGGCTTTGATTAACCAGAGGAGATCGCAATTTGATTTAGCAGTTCAAGCGGTCAGAGCTGATGTAAAAAATCAAAGGCAGTTGTATTCCGTGGGATCAATATTAGAGATTCTAGAATTCTTAATGACCGATGAGATAAAGGCACGTTTTTCTTATGTAGATGAAGCATTGTATACACTGGCTAAAATATGTATTGATGCGTTTGTTCAGTATGTAAGAGCTGGTTCTATCTTTACAGTGTTTAGTGATTATTCGTGGAATTCATTATCCGATGTTCTGAAAGCTCTTCCCATTGATGCAGCTAAGAAAGATGAATTGTATGCTCATTTGATTAGTATAGGTACACCAAGGCCAAGTACTGTTGTTGCTGAGCCTCATGAGCTTGCTTCTCTTGTTAGTGGTTTAGAAACATTTTCTGATATTGTGGGTAATCCAGATTGTCCTAAAGCTGAGGCTATCTTACTCAGTCGATTACAAGAAATCAGTGTTTATTTAGATCTGATTCATGGAGGACAAGAAGAACAAGGTGTTATCAATTCATTGTCCTGGGTTTATGGCAGGGTAGCCTCACCAGTTATTGTGAACCCGGCAAATAGTGCGTCTTTAGCGAGACTACGTGATACAGGTGATTATCAAAGTGCTAGACAAGATGTATTTTTTCTCACAGGACAACAAGTCCCAGCCCCTCCATCAGATGCTTCGGTTATTGGGGAATATAGAGCCGCTTTAGCCGCAGGAGATGTTGGGGCCTTGGCGACAATGGCGCCTTCTCTTAAGGCAGTCATCAGAAAAGAATTGCGAGGACGTTTAGCTTCGTTGAGTGATGGGGAGTATGTTAGTGCAGCGGATTTGGGTGCTGGTTTTTTTGGTGAGGTGGCACGTGATTGGCAGAGAGCTAATGGAACAGTTCCTGGTTCAGCTCTTGCTGAAAAACTATTTCACATTTGGTTTGATTGTGGAGATCATTCAGAAACAGCCGCTAAAAAAACATTCCTATTTGCCTTACTTGTGAACCAGAATTTTTCATTAGAGACACGTCGTCTTGTGTTTGATGCCTTAGCTGAGGCAAGGGTCATTTCTCCTCATCAAAAAAAATTAGGTCAAGAAGCAAGATCTCATCTAGAAAAAGAAGAGTTGTTTTATGAAATGATTCAGCCTGTTCGTCTCAGAGGACATAAATATTCGGCTTATAGAGATAAGGAGCGGCTTATTCATCCCAGTGATACATTTGTGCAGATAGGTTTTGACCAAGAGCCAAGACAAGCCCGTGAGTTTGTAAATGATTACCGTTATTTTAGAAAGAATAGTTACAATGTAGAGGGTGAGGGTTTTGGAGATTGGGAGGCAGAGGTTGATAGCAAGTGGGATTGGATTATTTTTAATGAATATTATAGAAAAGTTCACGATGCTCATGATTATCCCTTGCTTATTGGTTTAACTAATCCCAACAGAAAAAAGAAACTTAAAGAAGATCAAATCCGAAATGCCATTTGTCCACAAGATGTATTAGATAGAGTCCCATGGTTCAATAGACGTATTGTTAGAGGGACTTCTCACTGGCAATGGGAAAGAGCTGCCAAGAGTTTTGGGGACTTCGATAATGTTCAGAGGCGTGAAGAAAGGGTAGGTGTTGTTTTAGGGGCAATGCGGCTCTATGAGAAAGCAAAAGATAAGGTTAATAGAGCAAAACTCAATCTTCCAGCTGCTTTTAAAGGTCGCGGTCCTTTAACAGAGTTTATGCTCACAAGGTATTACATAGAACTAGATCCTGGCCAGCAGCATACTTTATCTCAAAAAATGGAACCAGCAGAGGCTGATAAAGCTCTTTGTGTTTTTTTAAAAGAAGCAAAGTTAGAAAAAGTAGGACAGTTTTTGAGTTATTGGTCTGAAGTACCTGAGTTTATTCAAAGAGAGCTTAGAGAATTGCAAAGTGATGTGCCTAAGAGCAGCCGTCGTGAAGTGATTGATACTATCAGAAAAGAAATCACGAATAAAAAAGAAGCTGAAGCCATTATTGCAAATCTTGAAGCCGAGCCTTTAGGCTCTGGAACTATTGGCGATTGTTATAAGTCACGCCTGAGCAATGGTAAGACTATTGTTGTTAAAGTCACTACACCGACAAAAAAGGCGCGGTTGCAAGAGTCCATCAATCGAGCTGGTAAGGTGCGCTATTTGATCAGTCTTAATCAAAAGGATCTTCCTGGTGCTAGAGAGGCAATTCGTCTGATTAGTTTGTTTATAGGCATGATTTATAAAGAGTTGAATTTGTTGAATGAGGTTCAAAATCAGGAAAGAGCGGCCAAACGTGTTCCAGAGGGGATGGGTGTTCCCAAAGCATATGCTTCTTTGAATTCAGAGAGTGTTTTAGTGCAGGACTTTGTTGATGGGAAAAAAATTAGTGAAATTTCAGATGCAGGACAAAGAAGAGAGGCTACTCAACAAATAAGACAGTGGCTTATTGATAATTTTAAGAAGGGTTGGTTTCATTCAGATCTTCAGCCTGGAAATGTTATTATTGATGAAGAGGGCAAGGTCTGGATTATTGATTTTGGCCAGGTGGGTAAGCTTAATATTGGAGAGCGTCGATTGCTTGGCAGAATGATTGATCAGATAAGAGAGAAAGATGTAGGCGCTTTGGCAAAAACGCTTTCTGAGATGACAGAACAAAGAATACAGAAAGGTTCAGAAGATCGCTTTACAGAAGGCTTAGAACCTGTGTTGGATGGTTTTTCTGGTGATGACAAAGATCTATCAGAGACAATTAGAAATATTTTTAGCGCTTGGCATGAAGCTGGTTTGAGAATTCAGCTCCCTTATATGCAAGTCTTAAAAGGAATGGCTACTTTTGAGGCAATGGTAGCTCATGTGAGTGGAGATTAAAAAAAAATGAGAAAATCCTCCTGTAGCTGTTGCTCCCAAGAGCTCCGGGTGAGGGGGCTAACACCATCTCCCATCCCCTGCAGTCCATCTGTATACGATCCACGCAACGAGACCTGCTGCGATAATCAGAAATAAGATTCCAATCACAACCCCAAACCAGGCCATGACCCTGGTGCCCACATGTTCTTTGGGTGAGGTTTTAAGGGCAATCACGCCTGTAATGATCGCGGCAAAAGAAGTCATAGCAGAAAACACTCCTGTAAAAGTTAAAAGGGCACAGACAAGGGAAGCTGTGGCGTATTTTTGGTTTTTTAACATCTCAATCTAAAATGATATGCTAACTAGGGCTTAAAAACAATTTTCGAAGACTTCTATTGTGTACTGAGGGTACATGAGGTAAGTCTTGCTGAATTTAAAGAGCAAGTGCTTTACTAGAGAAGATATTTTTTCTTTGCCCTGAAAGGGCACAATAATTTAGCCCAGGGTAAGGCCTGTCTTTAGATGGGCCGCCACCCTGGGTCTCATAAATTAAAAGAATCCTAACCCTGAAAGGATTTAATAATGATCTATAGGATGTTTGCTTTGATTATGTATCCCTTTCAGGGAATAAATTGGGATTATTAATGGGGCTGTTTTTTTTGTTGTTAACCCAGGGTAGAAAAATCCTTTCAGGCTTTTTCAACCCTGGGCTATTTTATTTAAACCCTTTGGGTTTTTTTTCTGAATTATAATGATGGCTCATGCTTAAGTGGGGTACTTCCTGCTTGAATTCAGCACTTAAGGATTGGTTACAGGTAAGATGGTTTTTTCTTCTGCCGATTAATAATAAAAACCGAGAGAAGAATGAGACAGGCGCCAATGGCTTGGTGACTGAGGGGTATTTTATTTAAGAAAACAGCATCGAGAATAATGGCTGTGACAGGGACACAGAAAGTGATGGCTGCTGCTTGGACACTCCCAACATCTCTTAAGATTCGACAATACATCAACCATGCTAAAGCTGAACTAAAGATTCCCAGATAGATCACTGCCAAAATAGCTTTGTATGAGACGTTGAAAGAAATGGGTTCTGGTTCAAAGAAAATAGTGTAGAGAGAAATAAGCAACATTCCCCCTAAGCATTGGTAGAAAAGATTAATTTCGACTCCCGCATGTTTTGTCAGCTTACGTGTCCACAGCGTGCCAATGGCATAACAAATCGACATGAAAAGAATCGCGATCAAACCCCATAGATGAAATGAGATTTCCTTGGCATGAAGCTCTGGTCCAAAAATAATGATGATGCCCATAAATCCTACGATCACACCCAGCCATTTTCTTAAGCTTAATTTATCTTGCGGTGTCAGAAGAGGCATGAGCACGGCCACAAAAATAGGTGTTGTGCTGTTGAGTATGGCTGCAAGCGCTGGGGTCACGTATTTCTGTCCCCAGAACAAAAGGATCCAAGGGATGGCCATGACAAAGAGTCCAGAAAGCATTGACTGAGGCCAGATTTTCTTGGGAAGTTTCCAAAGATTTTTTGCCGTTTCTGTCTTCCGTCGCTTATTATAAAAGTAAAGATAGGGAATGAGAAATATTAAACAGATGGCAATGCGCAAAAAAGCAGCAAAGCTTGTTGGGAATTCTGCTATAGCGATCCGAATCGCTAGAAAAGAACAACCCCAGAAAAGACTTACGAGGGTAAAGTATATAATATGAATGAGTCTCATTTAATTGTTTATTTCAATATGCTTGAGTGCTGCATTGAGTAACGTGTCTTGCCCTTTAGTAAAATCCCTTAAACTTTGTTTAAGTTTTAAATCTGGTTTTACACCTACACCTTCTACTACATTTCCATTAGCTAAAACAACAGGCCAATTTGTGTAACAAAAAGGGGCGCCACTAGGGAGGCGCTCACATTTGCTTGTGCCACCGGCTCCAGCAGTAGTCTGTCCAATAAGATAACCTCGTTTTGTCATCTTAAAGGCAGCAGCAAACATATCGCAACCCGACCGGCAATAGGAATTTGTCAAAAGCACGACTTGTCCGTCATAAGTGAAAAGATCAGGATAAGTTTTATAATTATGTGTGAGAATGAGATCTTTTCTGCTTTTAACAATACAATTTTTGGATTTTGGGTAGCATGTCTGTCTAAGAAGAATCTCATCAGGCACAAAGTAGCTGAACATTTTGCACACTTCTTCGCCATACCCTCCGTTTGTATCTCTGAGATCTATGATGAGAGCTTTGGCTTTTTTTGCAGCGTATTTTTTTACGATTTTTCCAAAAGCAGCAGACACAGATCTTTTTTTCCCCTCTTTATACCTAAATCCGTTCACCTTGATGTAGCCAATGTTGTTTTTCATTTTGCGGTGCCAAACCATAGGTGTTTCTGCTTCCCATTTCCAATAAGAGCGCTCCATGAGCGCGGTTTTGTTTTGAGGTTGGATGGTGATGATAATAGCTTCATTTTTTTTATTTTTAAAATGAAAAGATCTTGGGAGATAATTGCCTTTGGGATCTTTTTTAATCGTGGAAAGAAGATTTATACTGTAGGCCTTTGTCCACTGAGGTGAACCGATTATATTTCGTCTGAATTCCTCCAAAAGGGCAGGGATAGGGCTTTCGCCGATCATCGTTAATTCAAATCCTTTGCGTACACCAGCTTTATACGCTGGTGATCTCTTTGTCACAGCAGTGACCAAAAACCTGCCTTCTATTTCCTTAATTTTGAAACCAGAATTGAATCGCTTATACTGGGCGGGATTAATAAGAAGGCAATGGCTGTCTTGAAGCTCTTGAAGAATATTGGTGAGGAGGGCGTAATGTTTTTGGCGTGTTTTGTTTTGGGAAACTAAGGGAATATATTTTTCTTTTATTTCATTCCAGTCAATATTTTTAAGCCAAGTATAGGCATAGTTTTTTTCTAATGTATTGATGAGGAAGTTCACATCCTTAAGACATTCCTTTTTCTGCAGGGCGAAGGTGGGGGTGGTAAAGACTAGGCTAAAGAATATTATGAAGAGTGAGAGTTTCTTTTTCATTAATAGGCCTTGTGTCTAGTTCCTCGTGCCTTGTTCTTCGGCACTTCGGCTCATCGGTACCCCGGTTTGTAATCAAGAATCCTTTAAATGTTCCATCACTTCTTGCATTTTTTGGTTTTGATATTGTTTTTGAATCACACCCATGAATTTTTTCGCTTCGGGATTGTTGGGATCTAAATCAATCACTTTTTGATAGTATCTGTGTGCACCATCTTGTTCGCCTTTGTGTAAAAAGAGTTTTCCCAGCAGACCGTAGACAAAAATGAGTTCTGCTTTGGTCACTTCTTTGCTTTTAACTCTCACAGCTCGTTCCAAATAGGACAAAGCATTCAATGTATCACCTTGTTCATAAGAGAGCATGCCTAAGAGCTTAAACAACCAGTAACTTTTAGATTTTTTGGCGGCTTTTCTTAAAATGGGGAGTGCTTCTTGTTTTTTTCCACTATTATAAAGTGCTCGGCCATAGTTTTCGTTAAATGTTCTGTTAAATCGATGCTTTTTATTGGATTTTTTAAACCCCTTTTGTGCCATCTTGTAATACTCTAACGAAGAGTAATATGATTGTTGGTATTCTAAAATTGTGGCTAGCATGAAAACCACTATGGGTGACCTGCAACCTTTATTAAAGGCCTTGTACAACATATTTTGGGCGATGTCATAAGTCTCGGAATGATAGGCTTCGATGCCCTGTTTGACGAGATCATTCCATTGGCTAGAAGCATGTTTTGAGGTTTCATATTCCTCAATATCTAGCCCGGCAAGACCGGCCTGAGCCTGCTTTGGCATTGAAGTAAAAACAGCTAAAAATGCAATTATTACAAAGAATAAGATAAGTTTTGTTCTTGTCATAGGGTATGCTTTCTTTGGGCATGGAAACGTACTTATATTATATAATTTCATGTTGCTTTAGGCAATAGCTGTGTGTTAGCGAGCTGTCACCTTTTTTTTAAGGTTATTATGGATTTACCCGACTTTTTGTTTTTTTAAGCTTGGGTAATAATATTAAATAATCACTAGTACAAAACACGACATAATTGTCCTCCTGGTTGCCCACATTTAGTGGATGATGGGGGTTAAAGGCTAAAATCACAGTCCTAAAAAAGCAATTATGTTGGAAGTTGGTAAAACAAGATTTCTTTAGTCTTTTTTATACCAAGAAACCAAAGGAGAATCATGATCGAAGTACAAATCCCCGAAATGATGGAAGCAGGCGCTCATTTTGGACATCAAACTAAAAGATGGAATCCAAAGATGCGGCCCTATATTTATGGAGCAAGATCTGGTGTGCATATCATTGATCTTCAACGCACAAAAGAACTTGCTAATGATGCGCTTAAGTTCATTGAGTCTGTCGTAGCTTCTGGCAAAAAAGTTCTTTTTGTTGGAACAAAAATGCAGTCTCGGGCTGTTGTTCGTGAACAAGCTGAACGAGCTGAAATGCATTATGTCAATAATCGTTGGATGGGCGGAACGCTCACAAATTTTAATACGATTAAAAAGAGTATTGATCGTTTGATTGATTTCCAAACCAGACGCGAAAACAATGACTTCAAAGGCTTTACAAAAAGAGAGCTTTTGGATGTAGATCGAAAGATTGTCAAACTCGAGGCTTCATTAGGTGGTATTAAATCACTCTCAAAGTCGCCTGGTGCTGTGTTTGTTATTGATCCTAATCATGAGAAGATCGCTATTAAAGAATCAAAAAAGCTTGGTATTCCTATCGTAGCTTTGGTTGATTCAAACTGCGATCCAGACCCCATTGATTACGTTATTCCAGCAAATGATGATGCTATTTCAACAATCATCTATTTTACAAACAAGATCGCCGATGCTTGTGTGACTGGTCAAAAAGACTTTGACGTGTTCGCACAACAAAAAGCACAAAAAGATGCTACTCAAAAGACGGCTCCAAAAAGAAGTCGTGTGGCTAAGGCTCCAGAACCAAGCAGTAAGAAGACAGCTTTTATTGATAGGGCTGTTAAAGAGCAGGTCTCTCAAGGTGAAGACACCAAAGAAGGCTACTCAGCCAAAGTCGAAGTCAAAACAACTAATACTGCTGAAGAAAAAGACTCTGCTAAGGACGAAAAGCCAGCAGACAAAACTGGTGCTGATTCATAAGCCAATTATTTGTTTTATGAATTAATGAATGAATCTGGTAAGGCTTGTTTTTCTCATTGAACAAAGTTTGTTTACAGAAAACGGCCTTACCCTTTATAAGTTTAGTTAAGAGAAAGGTTAAGTCATGAGTATAACTGCACAAGATGTAAAAACGCTTCGTGAAAAAACAGGCGTAGGAATGATGGATTGCAAAAAGGCTCTTATGGAAAACAAAGGAGACTTTGACGCAGCCATTGATTATCTCAGAAAACAAGGTTTAGCCAAAGCGGTAAAAAAGGGCGGTCGTATTGCTGCCGAAGGCTTAGTTTTCATCAACACTTCTGATTCACAAGGTGTTATTTTAGAACTTAATTGTGAAACTGATTTTGTGTCTAAAAATGATGATTTTATTGCATTGGGCAATAACCTTGTTAATCTCGTTTTAGAGAATAAACCAAAAACGGTAGAAGACGCATTAGCTCTTAAACAGGGCGATGTCGCTGTTGAAGAACATATCAACAATGGTATTGCAAAGATTGGCGAAAAGTTATCATTCCGTCGCTTTGAAATCATGGAAGCAAAAGCAGGCGGTAAGATTGGCTTTTACAGTCATTCTGGAGGCAAGATTGCTGTTTTGATTGAAATAGCAGGTTCAAATATTGATGATGAGGTTATCAGAAATATTGCCATGCAAATCACGGCTATGTCACCTCAATACATTGATAAAACAGATGTTCCAAAAGACATCTTAGATAAAGAAAAAGCTTTCCAAATGGACCAACTCAAAGCCTCTGGCAAGCCTGAAAACATCTTAGAAAAAATCATTGTTGGCAAACTCGATAAGTTTGCTGGTGAAATGTCTCTTATGCAGCAAGCCTACGTTAAAGACTCTTCTGGCAAACAGAAGGTTCAAGATTATCTCAAAGAAGTTGATCCAGAAGCCAAGGTAATCCAATTTATTAGATATGGTGTTGGTGAAGGGATCGAAAAACGAAAAGACGACTTTGTTGATGAAGTCGCCAAAATGACACAGTAAATTTTGGAGCCCAGTACCATCTGGTACTGGGCTTTTTATTTATGAGTACTAACAAACAAAAAACAAAGTATAAGCGTGTTCTGCTCAAGTTAAGTGGCGAAGCTCTTCTTAATGAGAATGGATTTGGTATTTCGCTTGATATGGCGCGTAAAATTGTAAAAGAGATAAAAGCTGTCCACGACTTAGGAGTTCAAATCAGCATAGTCATAGGGGGCGGTAATTTTTTGCGTGGCATGACGTTTGCTGAACATGGCCTAGATCGGTCAATAGCCGATTACATGGGGATGTTAGCAACAATCATGAATGCCATGGCGCTGCAAAATGCACTAGAACAAGAGTCTATTCAAACACGCGTTCTCTCTGCTATAGAAATGCATCAACTTGTTGAACCTTATATCCGAAGACGAGCCATTCGGCATTTAGAAAAAGATCGCATTGTTATTTTTGCTGCTGGTACAGGCAATCCCTATTTTACGACAGACACGGCAGCTTCTCTAAGAGCTAAAGAAATTGAAGCAGAAGTTATTTTAAAAGCAACAAAAGTTGATGGCATTTATGATAAGGATCCCAAAAAGCATAAAGACGCCAAGCGCTTCGATTCCTTATCGTTTCTCGATGTTTTGAATAAAGGGTTGCAAGTGATGGATTCAACAGCCATCTCGTTGTGTATGGATCACAAACTACCTATTGTTGTTTTTGATTTGTTTGAAAAGGACAATATCAAAAAAGTGGTTATTGGTGAAAATATTGGGACAACAGTATCATAGATTGTGAATCGTGGATCGTGGATCGTGAAGAAGACGATAGGCCCCTTCGACAAACTCAGGGCAAGCGATAATCGATAGTTTTTTGACAATTTCGAATTTCAAAAGTCCGCCTTCGCTAAGGCTACGGCGTGACAGGGAGGAAAATTATGTTAGATGATATTAATACCGAAGCTCAATCCGGCATGGAAAAGGCTATCACAGCATTACAACACAATCTTGGCAAATTGCGCACAGGAAGAGCGTCACTCGCTGTTCTTGATGGCATTAAGATTGATTATTACGGGACTATGTCACTTCTTCATCAGGTGGCAACGCTTGCTATTCCTGAGCCTCGAATGATTACAGTTCAACCTTGGGAACCTACTTTTATTTCTGCAATCGAAAAAGCTATTGAAAAAGCTAATCTTGGATTGAACCCCACAAATGATGGCAAACTCATTCGACTTCCCATTCCTCAGTTAAACGAAGAAAGGCGCCTCGAAATAGTAAAACAACTTAAAAACTATGGAGAGGAATGTCGTGTAGCAGTCAGACAGGCTCGTAAAGAAGCTAATGACTTGCTAAAAAAACTTAAAAAAGACTCAGACATTACCGAAGATGAACTTCACAAAGGAAATGACTCTGTTCAAAAGCTCACTGATGAATTCATAAAAAAAGTTGATGAGATTGTAACCAATAAAGAAAAAGATATTATGCAAGTGTAATGCAACATCTCCTTAAACAATTAGATAAAACAGCTCTTCCTAAGCATATCGCGATTATCATGGATGGTAATGGGCGGTGGGCTAAAAGCCAGGGATTGCCTCGTATTGAAGGCCACCGAAGGGGCTCTGCTGTTGTTGAAGAAATCACTGAGATGGCACGTGAAGTTGGGATAAAATATCTAACGCTTTATGCGTTTTCAAAAGAAAATTGGAGCAGACCAACAGATGAAACCCAGGCTCTCATGCATCTTCTGTTTGATTTTTTGAATTCAAAATTAGAAAAAATGCTTAAGAATGGCATTCGGTTGAATGCTATAGGCGATCTTAAACAGTTGCCCGAAGAGGTGTATGCTTGTTTGAAGCACACGATTGAAGAGACATCAGTTGGCAAAGAAATGGTCCTCACATTAGCCTTAAGTTATGGTTCACGGAACGAAATCATCCGAGCTGTAAAAAACCTGGTAGAAGAGGCTTCTCAGAGAGGTTTGTCTCCCGATCATTTGGATGA
Source organism: uncultured Nitrospirales bacterium (assembly GCA_964609965.1). GTDB lineage: Bacteria > UBA10199 > UBA10199 > UBA10199 > JADGCS01 > JAHJDR01. The sequence goes on along the minus strand of CAZSTS010000023.1, from coordinate 5,971 downwards.
AAGTTTTCTTTCATCCTTTTTGGATACAAAAGATATGCCTGATCCTGATCTCATCATCAGAACATCAGGCGAGAAGAGAATCAGTAATTTTTTATTATGGCAAGGGGCTTATTCTGAGCTCAAATTTGTTGAACCCAATTGGCCAGAATTTACCAATGAGCAATTTTTGCAATGTCTTATTGATTATCAGAGTAGAGAGAGACGCTTTGGGCGTATTAGTGAACAATTAGACTGATTGCGTACAACGTACAGTGTACAGCGTACAGCGTTTTCTTATTTAGAAATAGTAAACGCAATACGTTGTACGCGGGACGCTGTACGAAGATTATGGCACGATGGATTACAGGTTTTATCCTAGCAATAGCAGTTGTTCTTCTTTTCTTGTATGTTGATCCTTTTTATTTGAAGAACATCTTAGTTCTTTTAGCAGTACTAGCTTGTTTGGAATTCCTTAACATCACCATCACCCATGGAGCTCTTGGGAAAAAAATGGTTGGGGCTGCTTTGACAGGCTTGGGTGTTTGGTTCAATTTTTTTGCTCTTAATCTGAGTTCAATTCTCGTTTTTATTTATGCAGTTATTTTGATTGGATTTGTCATTGAGTTGGTAGGTGAAACAGATGTTGATAACAAAACAAAAATCAAACAAACTGCCTTTTTTATCTTGGGCGTTTTTTACACAACATTTCTTTTTACTCTTTTAGGAAAACTTTGTGATTTACCGCATTATCGTTTTTGGCTTTTTCTAACGCTTGCATGCACTCATTTTGCAGATACAGGGGCTTTTGTTGTAGGGAAATTATTTGGAAAAACAAAATTAGCACCTACATTATCACCTGGAAAAACTGTTGAAGGCGTGGTAGGGGCTGTTCTGTTTAGTATTATTGCCGCTTTCGTGATTCGAGCTATTTTTTGGCAGGACTTTAACGCGGTTATGATTTTAGTTTTAGGTCTTTTGATAGCCTTTTTTGGTGTTCTTGGTGATTTGTGTGAGTCTCTTTTAAAGCGCGGTTTAGGGATAAAAGATTCTGGCACCCTTATCCCTGGTCATGGAGGAATCCTCGATCGGTTAGACTCATTGTTAATCACAGCACCTATGATTTACTTTGTGGCGTTTTGGATTGTGGATTAATGTATGACAAAAGTTTCTCAAGTTAAAAAAATCTCCATTTTAGGTTCAACAGGTTCCATTGGTGTATCAACTTTAGATATTTGTCGTCGACACCCAGATTTGTTTCAAGTTGTTGCTCTCGCTGCTGGTCGAAACACGGAGATATTGCTTAAGCAAATACAGGAGTTTCAACCAAGGCTCGTTTCTGTAAAATCTCAAAAAGAATATCAAATCATTCGCCCACAAGTTTCTCGTGATATTGAAGTCATCTGCGGGCCAGATGCTGCTTGTGAGGTTGCAGGGGTGCCTGAGGCTGACGTTGTTATTTCTGCGATTGTTGGTGCAGCAGGCTTGGCTCCTACATTAAGAGCTATAGAAGAAAAAAAGACGATAGGTTTGGCCAATAAAGAAAGTATGGTTATTGCTGGCGAGATCATGTCTTCTCGAGCCAAAGAAAATGGTGTGAAAATTCTCCCAGTCGATAGTGAGCATTCCGCTATTTTTCAGTGTCTCAATGGCGAACATTTTGAAGACGTTAATAATCTTATTCTCACAGCAAGTGGCGGTCCTTTTTTGCACAAACCCATTGAAGAATTTAAAAACATCACAAAAGAAGAAGCTCTCAAACATCCCAATTGGGATATGGGTGCAAAAATTACGATTGATTCAGCCTCTATGATGAACAAAGGGCTTGAAGTCATGGAAGCTCATTGGTTGTTTGGTATGCCTGTTGATAGAATCAAAGTGGTTGTTCACCCTCAAAGCATTGTGCATTCCATGGTGGAGTTTGTTGATGGTTCAGTGATAGCTCAAATGGGTGAGCCTGATATGCGAGTTCCTATTGCCTATGCTCTTAGTTATCCCAGGCGTATAAGCACAGGTGTTAATAAGTTGCATTTGCCAGATCATCAAAAACTGACTTTTATTGAACCAGATTTGAACAAGTTTTCTTGTTTGAAACTCGCTTTTCAGGTGGCCGAAAAAGGTCAGAGTTATCCTCCTACACTCAATGCAGCTAATGAGGTTGTTGTAGATCGTTTCCTAAAGGACCAGATTCGTTTTTCACAAATTCCAGAATTTCTTGATGATTGTTTACAAAATCATGAGCCTTTCGCTATTGAGTCTATTGATTCAGTTATAGCGGCAGATCGCTTGGCGCGTGAGTTTGTACAAGCACGGATAGGTAAATAAATATGATGACAACTCTTATTTTTATTATTGCTCTTAGTATTCTTATTTTTGTTCATGAATGGGGGCATTTTTATATTGCCAAAAAATCTGGTGTGCGTGTTGATGTTTTTTCTATCGGATTTGGGCCAAAGCTTTTTGGTTTTAAGTGGAATGGGACAGAGTACCGTATTTCTCCTTTTCCTTTTGGTGGTTATGTAAAGATTTATGGTCAAGAGCCTTTAGAAGAGGCTGAAGGTGATATTATTCAAGCCGAAAAGATTGCCAAAGATCCCGATTCCTTTGCGTCTAAGCCTGTTTGGAAAAAGCTTTCTGTTGTTTTTGCAGGACCTATTATGAATGTTGTTCTTTGTCTTGTTGTTTTGCCACTTGTTTTTATGGTGGGAAGACTACAGCCTAAAATATATGCTGAACCACCTGTAGTTGTGGCTGTGACTAATGGTTCACCAGCAGAGAGTGTGGGTCTTGAAAAAGGTGACTTGATTCGATCAATAAGAGGTAAAGAAGTTCTCAAGTGGAAATCTCTCATGACCGAAATCATGATCCATCCTGATGAAAAAGTTGAATTGGTTTTTGAAAGAGATGGAAAAGAAAAAACCGTCTATCCCCACTTAGTTCAGAGTGAAGCAACAAAACAAGCAGCAGGGTACCTGGGTATTGAGCCATATGAGTTTTATGGAAATGATCCGATTATTAATACAGTGCAAAATAATTTTCCAGCAGGCAAAGCAGGCTTTCAAAATGGTGATCGTATTTTAGAGGTCAATAATCAGCCGATTCAGTATTGGTCCGAAATGACCAAGATCGTTAGGGCTAGCAAAGATAAACCCATAAACTTTGTTGTGCAAAGAGGTGAGGGCAAAAAGTCTTTAGAAAAAGTTTCTTTAACTGTGATACCAGAGTATTCTGACCAGACTGATTCGTGGGTTATTGGTGTAACTAAGAAGGTTGATGAAGAAGGTCTTGTTAAGGATAAACATGGTTTTACTGAGTCAATAGTGCTTGGCACACAAGAGTTTAAAAAACTGGTGACGATGACTGGAGACATTTTATTAAGGTTGTTTACAGGACAGTTATCTTTTAAAGCCCTTGGTGGTCCCTTGCAAATCGCACAGGTCGCTTCCTCAGCTGCCAAGTCTGGATTTGGAGACTTTCTGTATATATTAGCATTTCTTTCTTTGCAGTTGGGGATCTTAAATCTCTTGCCCATTCCCATACTCGATGGTGGCCACATCGTATTTATGTCTATCGAAGCGATTATGCGTAAACCTTTGCCACATAAATTTCGCATGGTTTCTATGCAAATCGGTCTAGTTATGTTGCTCACGCTCATGCTTTTTGTCACCATTAATGATGTAGATAATATTTGGGGGTTTTCGAATATTTTCGAGAAAATTAAGGGAATATTTTAGAATAAGGTTACGTTTAACGGTTACGGTAACGATGCCCGTATCGTCTAGCGGTAACGGTTACGTCAAATTATAACGTTACCGATTCACGTAACCGAAACGGGCTTCGTAACCATAACCCTAACCGAAGCTCAAAAATTATTTGGTAAAAACGTTCTAAGGAAAAAATTTAGAACATTTATGAAAATGGCAAACCATCATCCAACCTTTGCTCTAGACTGTTCTGTAAAGAGCATTACCATCGCTATCATTAAAGACGGCCAGATTCTATCATCTTACAATGACATTCCCCAGACATCTCAGTCAGAAGAATTGATGAAAATTATTGATAATGTGTTAAAAGAGGCAAAACTGCAATTTACTGATATTAAACAGGTTTTATTTTGTAATGGGCCTGGATCATTCACCTCTCTTCGTGTGGGATTGGCCACAGTTAAGGGGTTGTTTTGGGAAGCAGGAGTTGATTTTTATACCACATCATCTTTGTTGTTTCGCTGTTTTTCGATCGAAGAACAAAGGGATGAAAAAAGAATTTCACTCATACGTATGGGTAGGGAGAAGGTGGCAGCAGGGATTCTTGAAAAGGGAGAAGCTCAGAATTTTCAAGAAGGTATTTATGCCAATGAGTCCTTTGAAAAACATCTTCATGATCAAGAAGATATCACAGATCCAAATGCGTTTCTCAAAATCATCGAATCTCAATCTTATCAACATGTCGATATCAATGAAGCCAAAATCAATTATCTTGTAGAGCCGGATTTGGGGAAGAAGATATAATTTCTATTAGAGGTCAAATGAAAACAACTTCAATCAAATATCTTTTATTTTTTCTCTTAGTTTCCTTTGTATTCATTGGTTCTGTGAGTGCAACTACTTGCCCTATATACGAGACTGTCAAATCACGCATCCTCACAGCTTCTGATCTGTCTTCTTGTGGTTGTGGTGAGCTTGAGTTGCTCAGAAATGAAGTCTATGCCAGGCATGGGAGGGTTTTTAATCGAAAAGATCTTCAGTCTTTTTTCGAAAAACACAGTTGGTATCAACGTGGAGTGCCTGATAAAACTGGAACAGCTGGACAAAATAGGTTTGAACAAAAGAATGTCGTGAAAATTCTCAATACTGAAAAGACCAGGGCGTGTAAAAAAGGTTCCTCAAAATCAAAAGGGACGTATTCTGCAAAGTCAGCAGAGGACAAAGAAATATTAGAAGTTGCCCTCCAGTACGTTGATGCCAATAGTGCAGATATTAAATACAAATTAAAAATATTAAAGAAGCTGGATAAGTGGGCCTTGGTTGATGTTATTCCTTTACAAGAACTTGATCCTCACATGGTTATCTTAGAAAAAGTAGGGGGATTTTGGAAAGCAAGAGAGATGGGAACCTTGCTTGTCGAATGGGAAGAGAAGGTTCCGGAATTGTTTAAATAATTATTAAAGTAATTCTTTTTATTCCTTAGCTTATAAAATCGATCATCCTTTTTCTTTGACTAATCAATTCTTTAAAACTAGCACGCTGAAACTATCCTATGGTGAAGTCTTTGTACGGGTTGAAGTTTTTGAAAATGAAAGGTGGAGATTTTATGAAAAAAATAACGTTTGTTACATTAGTTGTTGTTTTAGTTTGTTTGATTGTTAGTTCTGCACAAGCCTTTAATGTTCAGCTCTTTAAGCCCACAACTGCACAAACAGAGGGTTTGCAGGTGTACACTTCGGACTCACTTCAGAAGTATGAATTGGCCATAGGGTTTTCTACTAACTACAATCACAATCCATTAGAAGTTGGTTTGGCTACCTGCAGCAGATGCTTATGACCTTAATGGCGTTTATGCGCTTCATAACTGTAATACCTCTTGTGATGGCATTGATAATGACTGTGACGGTACTGTTGATGAGGCTTGTGGCGAAGAGTGTAACAGTGACAACATCCTCTTTAATGGTGATTTTGAGGCTGTTGATGAGCGTGTAGGTCTCACGCACGGTCGTGTTTTAGAAACGCTTGCGAATTGGGATGTTTTTGATTCATTACCAGAAATCACTGATGGCATTGGAACATCTTGGTTTACAGATAATGACACTTCAGGCATCGAAATTCAAAATGATGGACTTATTGTTCCTTCTGTCTCTGGTGATTATTATGTAGAACTCGATAGCCATCAGAATGATGAGAATGGTAACACAACTAATAGCACCATGTCACAAAACGTGACTCTAGTGCATATGACGGCCAAAGTGGCCAGCAGGAACGGAGCAAAGTGGCCAGTTAGT
>CAZSTS010000022.1:0-40888 GCA_964609965.1 uncultured Nitrospirales bacterium | reverse complement strand
GACTAACTGGCCACTTTGCTCCGTTCCTGCTGGCCACTTTGGCCGTCATATGCACAGACGATGCTTGGTAACGTTCTTGCCTTTGATCAACCACAAAAACAGTGGGCAAAATCCTCACAAATTAATGCCCTAGCACATGCGTTAGCTGATCAATTTCCGGTATTATTAGATGATTGCAAGGCTAAAAAAAGAAACATTCCTCAAAAAAGCTATTCTAATCTGCGCAATTCTGCTTCTCAATATTACGAAAATTTTGCCGATTTTGATAGCGGCATTCACCGACTTACTTCACTCCTTGATTTTGCAACAAGACTCATTGATGCTCAGGTTTCAAAAAACATCTCTGATCCAGAACAAAGAACCGTTCCCCAGGGCATAACAAGGCTGAATCAAATACTAGCAAGGGCATCTGTATTAGATGAAGAAATTGCCTATAAACTCAACAAAACCTTTGTAAAGGTAGCTGCCCCACCTACAGAGAAATTTCTTTTCTTTGATCCTGTTGCTGAATATAACTTTAACTACTTTTCTGAGATTGCAAAAGATAACAGAATTGCCGGAAAACTTCGCCAGGCCTGCCTTGAACCAACACAAGCAAAAAGACATTTAAGATATGCTCTCACAGAGATTGAAGCTCTTTTTATAGGAGCCCTGAATAAATATGACGTTAATTCTTATGATGAGATTGATACACTTAATTCACAATGTGCAAACCTTATTTATGTAATAGACCATATGGTAAAACCTTATCTTTGTTTTCTTCTTAACCTGGCCATAAAATTTGAAGACCGAGCTCTTTTTGAACAAGGGCTCACTTTCTTAACCCAAACCATTCCTCAAGAAACACCTGGTAATACACCATATGAGGGGAACATTGCCTCTCGTATGACTCTTGGAAGCAATCTCAATACTATTAGTCAATCTAGACAACTTGAGTGGGGCTTTAGAATAGCCTTGGATAGAGAACAGGCAAAAAAAGAAAATTCTATGATCGGTTGGTTTTCACGCTTACGCACTGAAATGGGTCGGGGTGGTGTGTCTGTAGACATAGATCTCTTGACTCATTTTGCTCAAGTTTTCGACGCAGAGGAAAGCCCTGTAGAGGTTGAAAGAACCTGTCGTCTTATGATGCAAAAAAGTCTCATGCAACCCACACCAGGAAACATCGAAACAACATTAAGAACAATACAAGGTTCAAGCTTAAGTAATGATAAGAAAGACGAGCTATTAGCAGAATTTCTAGAAAAGATTTTTTCGCTCATCAAGCTCTCTGGCGGCGCTGATCTCACATTGCTGGCACAAATCAGGGGACTTTTTCCTTGGCAAACACCTTTTATGGATGCAAATGACCTCCCCCATTATAAACAGACAGAGGCTTTGCTTGTCCGAGAGCTAGCTGCTATTCCTGAACTTGTTCAAAACGACTATAAAATCGATGATCGTCTACGTCTGGCTGCCTTTGCTGGGGCTGGCCTTCCATTGCAGCGCTATCACCACTGGATACAAGCGCAAGCAACAAGTTCAGACACTCTGACAGAACTCGATGATCTAGCACTTAACCCTCTCTTACGCCAGACCTGCCAAGAACTAGGCCTTCCTCATCCCTTTGAAATTCCTCCAAAACTCTCTGAAAAAAATGCTCTCCACTTTTTATCTCAACATGAACAAACAATTGATACCGCTCTACATAGTCATAATGCCCATCAAAGGCTTGCTGCTATTCGCGTTTTACATCGAGTCTTAGGATCTGAGCTTAGAGAGCGCACAAAAAGAGGGTTTCCCATCTCTTCCGCTGTCAACGCCAGTTTTATCCTCCAAAGATTAGAGCCTGCCAGCGCAGAGACAACAAGAGCTGCTTTTTTCAATGGTTTATTTAAAACTTTATTCAAAGCTGGCCCCCCCACATTGCATCGAACAAATTGGGCACTAACCATTCTAGGCTGGCCATTGACACAAGACGAAAAAAGAGCTGTCTTTGGTGTAGCAACAGATCATCTTGTTTTTGGCACAAGAGTAAAAACCAAAATAAGCCAGCTCAAACAGAGAAAAAATCATACTGCTGAAAATGAGTATTATGAAATGCTACTTGGTATTGATTATTCCCGTCACCCCAACCAAACGCCATCTGAATTCTTTCTCTTACAATATGAAAGTAGGGCTGATTTAAGGAATAGCTATAAAGAATATCTTGAGAAAGGCCATACATCTAATCTTGTTATCCTCTCTGAATGCCAGCCACCAAGAAAAAGAAGAGAACAAGCCAGAGCGACCTATCGTCACGGAACAGTTAAACACTCTCCCACCGAACAGCTCAAAGCCTATACAAGAACACTCCGGTTTCTTAAAGAATACTTACAACATGCTGATTTCTGGGAATTGGGTTTAGATTATTTTGACAGGTTTTATTTTAGAACTGCAACAGTAGAAGCCCACTGGTTCGAATTGAACTCCTATTTTTCATCATCCTCTGATAGAACAAATGAAGGCATTTCTACAAGCATGTTTCATAATAATCCATTATTATTTGACATCGATGGCACCATTGATGAATTTGATAAATTTCTTGCTACAAGAGGTTTTCAAGACGACCTCTATGAAAGATTATCACCTCTTTTTGATAGCAGAGAAGATACCGAAGATGACATTGACGTAGTCAGCTATCAAAGAACCTCTGAAGAAATTAATGCTTTACTTGATGCTGAAATCACAAGAGCCGAAAGAATACTTCCAGATATTTTTGCTGCTGAATTGAATGCCAAAGCCACCAATCTGAAGGTTCCTGATTTTATTAAATCTCGAAGAAAGCTTTCTCGCAATTTACTCCTCTGGACTTATACAGATTTACAACCCGAACAACGAACGCTTCTTGACAATCGGCTAAAAACAGCAACAACGGATAGAGAACGACTCAGGCACCTAGGTGTGGCTGCTCATTTTGAAAAACTCATGCAACTAGCTAGCATCCACCCATCAGTCCCTTCTGAGATGCAAGACATGTTTGCTATCTTTCAAGAACATGTCCCTCATAGAGATAAAATTGATGTTCACAGAACCGTACGCGCTAGCTTTCCCGAAGCCTTTGAGAAAGGATCTTTCAGGAACTTTCATTTAGGCGCCCCTATTAAAGAAGGGACTATTGGCGGTGTATATGAAGCAAGATATCAAAGACAGGACATAGCCTTAAAAGTCATTCCCTATTCAAAATATGAGGACATTCAGGATTCTCTACGTATAGTCAAATATCTACGCCGCTGTCTTTGGGCCACAAACTTTATTCAGCCTGGAGCTCGAACCGTTGATGATCTCCTCGCTTTTTATGAACGCACTATTTTAGAAGAAACTGACCTTACCCTTGAACCCAGCAAAGCTAGAAGCCTTCAAGCTGTTGTCCCAAAAGGCTTTATTGTTCCAGAATATATTGATGATCTCGCAGATCCTTTTATGGTAGGGATGGAACGAGTCGATTCTAGACGCTTAGCCGAACTTTTGCCTCATGACCGCCAAAGCATTATAAGGCGAATTGATAATCAACTCATCCCTGCCATGCTAAAAGCAGGTGTGTTCCACTATGATCTTCATCCTGGCAATCTTGGTGTACTCGATGATGGAAGAGTTGTTCTTTATGACGTTGGCCGTGTACAAACTTTAACCCAAAGAGAAAAAAATTACCTTGTTGAATTCTATAAAACAGTCATGCTGCCTATACTTATCATGTCTACTGCCAGAAAGACACAAACCTTAAGAAATCTTTTTAGAAACATGGGCAGAGTCAGAGATGAAGCTGCCTATACAACAGGAATCGATGCAGTGATTGAGGATCTTTTAGCTCAAAGTGATCCTATCGCCGCCCTAGAACAAGCCTACCCAAGGCTCGCTGATTGCGGTCTTTGCCTTGATGACAATTATGTTAAACTTCTTTTCATGTTCTTGACGTGGAATGGGACTAAGAAGACGTTTGGCGTCTAGCGTTAACTGGTCTAAGGTCTCGTGTTTACCAAGATTTACTTTATTTTTATATTTTACTTTACATCCTATTTTACTATATAGTAAAATATAGTCCTGAGTAAAATATGAAAACATTCTCTAAAATACGTCTTTTAAACCTGTTCAAAAAAGAATTTGGGACTCTTTTTCCCACGTGGCATATAAAAAGCATTGTGATACGCAGCAATGATATTTGTCTTGATGCTAATATCAATGCTAACACCTACCGTTTTATTGTAGTTCCTTGTACCTACCCTTATCCCTCATTTATTGAATCCATACTCAAAAAATCTAACCTCACAAAACAAAATCTCTTATTACTTGCTACGTATTTTCCCCCAGGTTCACAAGATTATTTAATAAAAAAAAATGTCAATTTTGCAGATCTATCAGGCAATTGTTATATTGAAAGAAAACGTCAAAATACGAATAAATCAAATAGTTTTTCTATTGAAATCAGAGATAAACCAAACAGGTATCCAGCCCTACAGATGGCAGTTGATATCTTTAGTAAAAAGTCATCTCGCATAGTGCGTTCCTTATTGCAAAACTACCCCAATACACTTAAGGCTCTAGATTTAGCTAAAACAGCAGAGGTAAGTCCTGCTTTAGTGACCAAAGCAACAAAGGCCATTGAAGAAATGGGCTTTATTACTATACAAAAAAGAGTTGGTATACGTTTGATTGAGCCAGACCTTTTACTTGATGAATGGGCAAGTCGCTATTCAATGAAAAAGAATAGAATTATTGGAAAATATTACTGTCAAATCAATCCAAGAGGAAACCTTGTTTCAAAAGCTTGGAGTCTTTTGTCTAAAAAAAAAGTTATTCTTACAGGCACTGCCGGGGCTTCAATGCTTGCTCCCTTTGCTGATGTGACAATAGTAGAGTTGTATATTAAAGATTTTTTAGACAATGTTAATGGAATCGTTCCTGTAGAGCGTGGTGAAAACATAAGAATCTATGAGCCCTATGATGAAGGTGTGTTTGATTTTGTGCAAAAAAAGAATAATTTTAAAATTGCCGGCAACATTCAACTTTATCTTGATCTCATGGCAACACCTACTCGCGGCAAGGAACAGGCTGCATTTTTAAGAGAAAGGTTAATTAAATTTTAGCTATGACAAAAAAAGCAAAAACATCAAAAGATTTTAGACAAGACGTTGCCGAAGCTTGCAAATCTGTGATGCTCGAAGTTGTATCGTGTCTTGGCCCATATAGAAAGCACTTTGTGCTCGTTGGCGGTTTAGTGCCCAAAATCCTAATTGATCGCGAAAAAACAACAGGCCATATCGGTACTTACGACATTGATTTTGCGGTAAACTTTAAAGAAATTTCTGATGATCAATACGCTACAATTGCCGAGATGCTTTTTAGCCATGGTTTTAGGTATCGCAAAGACAAAACCGGACAAGAGCTTAAATTCTCTTTTGAAAAACCTATAACTATTGGGCCTGACGAACATGTAATTTGTGTTGATCTTGTTGGACCTGAGTACGGTGGCAAATCAAAAAAGGGCTTTCGTGAAAAGGTACAAACCGGTGTACATGTACACAAAGCAAGAGGTATAGATTTGGTTTTTAATAACCCTGTTAATGTTGCTGTAACTGCTATTTTACAAGATGGCATTAAGCACACAGAAAATGTCTTAGTGGTTAATGGAGCAACCTATATCATTGTTAAGACCATTACCTTTGAATCCCGCAAAGAACCAAAAGATGCTTATGATATTTATTATTGTCTCAAAAATTACCCTGGTGGCCTCGCCGCTCTCATTGAAGAATATCAAAAGATCAAAAACAATGGTTTAGTCAAAGAAGGAATTGTCATTCTCAACAAATTATTCACTGATCCTTTAGCTATTGGTCCACAAAGAGCGGCTCGTTTTATGGCAGACAATCCTACGGAGCGCACTGTAATTGCAACAGAATGTGCGAAACTTATAACAACAGTGTTAAAGACATGATTTGCTTGGTGTGTCTAGCGTGTATTTGGTCAAATGTCAGGGAAACATCTTCGACCTTTGACCTTCGACTTTGGACTTTCGCCCTGCATCTAGCCTCAAGTTTCCAAATCAAATTCCTACTCATTCCCGAGGGCTTAATAAGGCGTTCTTTCCAGAATACGCTTTTTTGCACTTTCAATAAATATTTCCTAAAAACCTTTACATTAATCTCCATTTTTTACTATCCCATCAAGTCACAGGGGGGCAGACTCACATCGTAAGAAAGGGCATAATATGGGCGAACTGACACAAGAGACTGACATAACTGCGTCTTATTTTAATCCACAAGAACTCTTCCAACTATTAGATTTTACAGACAAAAATGGGGATTTAGTCATTACTGGCAAAAAGGAAGGCTATGTTTCCGTGGCTGATATTAATCAAGATGGTCAAATTGAATTGTCTGAGGCCAAATACTACCTTGCTACGCTAAACTTTCCACGTCAGCAACGAGAACTGTATGAGCTCACAGGAACTGATCAAATGCGCATTTCAGAACTGTTTGAAGACCGTATTCAGCAGATCAATGCAAACTCAGAGGAAACAACTGATAACGGCGAACTCCTTACCCTCTCAGAATACATGCTCATCAGTGGGTTAGAATTTATCAAACCAAGAGCTTTGACTCTTTTAAGCGCTCTTCCCGAGGACATGAGTGAAAGAGCCTGGGCTGCATCTTCTTTGAGATATTTTTCCAATACATATGAAGAAAGTCGTGATACATTCTTAAATAAAATCTCAGCTCTTCAAGCTGAATTTCCAGAAATTTCACAAACAAGCATCCCTGTTGAAAGCGAAGATTTTTCTAACTTGACAGTTGATGTGGCATTTATTCCAGCTACCCAAACTTCAAAGCATTGCCTGGTTCTGATTTCGGGCACACACGGTGTCGAAGGTTTTTACGGCAGCGCTCAACAACAATATCTTTTAGATCAAATTAGTTCCGGAAGGATTGATAGATCAAATGTAGGCATCATGCTGGTGCATGCTTACAATCCCTGGGGCATGAGGAATGAACTCAGGTTTATGGAAGACGGCGTTGATGGCAATCGCAACAATCTCTATCAGGGAACACATGCAGAGTTAGAAAACCCTACTTATGCAGAAGTAGATGCAACAATTAATCCTGAAGGAGCATTTGCTGAAAACGCTGAATGGAGACAAGGTTTTAGATGGAAATCAATAAAGCAACTTCATCAATATGGTAAAACAGAACATCCTCATAATCCAATCAGTGCCATCAATGTAGGAAGAACGATTTTAAGACAAGCCATCTTACAAGGACAATCAGAGTTTCCTGGTGGAATCAGCTTTGCAGGAACTTCTTATGCTGATCAACTCGCCCCATTAACAGAATTCTACAAAAAGCACACAGAACCTTATAACGAAATCGTTTTAATGGATGTCCACACTGGTTTAGGAGAATATGGGCGAGTTCATTATCTTTCAGTTGATGAAGACATTCCTCAAGAACAAAGAGACCGTCTAAGCACCATGTTTGGCGATGTAACTTTCATCGATAAAGAATCAGACGAGTTTTATACAGTAGACGGTTATCTCATTGGTTATCTGCAAAACCAATCTAGAGAGGATCAAAATGTCTTATGTATTGCCCCAGAAGCAGGAACAGTCGGCTTGGGAACACTGAACCAAATTGATTCTTTAAAAACTCTGATTGGTATGTGCCAATTTGGACGTGATGGAGCTGAAACACCTGAGGACGAGCTTTTCGCTCGCCAAGATACTCTTGGTTTTTTAAATCCGCGCCATGCACTTTGGCGTGAACTTATTATCGTGCAAGCAGCCAACAAATTAAACAATTTGTTTAAAGTATGGGCCAATGAGGATAAAGAAAGTGAATTAAAAACAGGAAAAGTCTGCGTACCTGATGTCCTCCCTTATGTGCAGGGCTATGAAATTCCAGCAACTGAATACTGTGACCGTATCGAATCTGTGAGATTGTATTTGGCTGAACATGAACTCGATGCCCATGTAGTCTCATCAGAAATTGCACTAAGATATCTTACTGGTGTTGATTTTGTTCCTATGGAGCGCCCTTTCTTCATGATCATTTTTCGAGATCAAAGACAACCCAGGCTTCTCATACCTATTATGGAAAGAACACATTTTGAGAGTCAACTAAAAGCTATTGGACTAACTGATGTAGAAAGTCTCACATACAACGAATATATGGCAGAGCCAGGTCATTGCTGGCATGATCAAATGGCATTACTTTTAAAAGATACTGATCGCATTGCCATAGAACCAAGTCTTCCTTTTGATCGTGCATTGGCCATCAGAGATAATTATGGAGAAGCTCCTGATTCTCACGTATTTATGGACAACATCACTGAACAACTGCGCACGGTAAAAAGTGATGACGAAATTGCGCTCATTCGTAATGCCTCTGATTATGCAGTTGCGGGCATGGAAAAACTTTATGTTACGACTTATCCTAAAATGTCGATTATTCACATCTTCAGTTTAGGTAAAAAAGTACTGCAAAAAATATTGACTGACTTTCATGAGCACGGCGTATCACCTTCTGGAATACACAACTCTGCCTTAATTGCAGCATGGCCAGATAATCATAGCTCTGACCCACATTATATTCCACAATTAACAGATAGGATTGAACGAGGTGCGATTCACATGGCCTTTGTTGAATTTGGAGGTTATTATTCTGAACTCGAAACCAAAGTAGAATGCAAAAAGACGAGTCCCGAAGAAAAATATTATTATGATCTCATGATGAAATCCCGTGAAGCTGCGTTATCTCTATTAGGGCCAGGCGTAACTGGAGCTGAAGTCGATGAAGCAGCTAAACAAGTATTTTATGATGCGGAGTTGACTTATGAGCAAATACTCCACCGCACAGGGCATGGACTAGGTATGGAGCACCATGAAGCCCCATTTTTAGTAGCTGGGGATAAAACAATATTGGAACCAGGCATGGTTGTATCTATTGAACCAGGTATTTACATCAAGGGTCGCAGTGAAGAAGTTGCCCCTGGAGTTTATCAACCTATTGATGGAGATAAATGTGAGCCAGAAGAAGACTGCCCGGGTGCAGGTGGTTACCGACATTCACATACGTATCTTATTACCGAAACTGGTTATGAAGACCTCACACCATTTACTACTGACTGGGAAGATGTCACTACATATAAAGGTGGTGCTGGTGCCAAAATGATGGGATTTTTTATTGAAAGAGCTCTTAAGTTTAAGGAGTATGAGGAACTACAGCAAGAAAGATTAGATGGTCAAATTGATTAACGCCCTAAATCACTCATCATAAAGCACACACGCCACTTCTTGCTCTTCATTACATTTTTTAAGTGGGGGAATTTCGCCCTTGCAAACTTCTTTTACATACTGACACCGTGGGTGAAAGGCGCACCCTGAGGGAGGATTGATAGGTGAAGGAGGATCGCCAGAAAGAATGAGGCGCTTTCTTTGTTTTTCTTTTATAGGATCAGGCAAAGGCACAGCCGAAATCAAGGCCTGAGTGTAAGGATGTTTAGGATGATCAAAGATGGCAGCTGCATCACCTATTTCGACGATTTTTCCTAAATACATGACAGCTATGCGATCAGCAATGTGTTTGACCACTGACAGATCATGCGAAATAAAAATCATGGTTAAGCCAAGGTTGTGTGTGAGTTTATCGAGGAGATTGAGAATTTGTGCTTGAATAGAAACGTCCAACGCAGAAACAGGTTCATCAGCAATGATGAGTTTTGGTTTGAGCGCTAGTGCTCTTGCAATGGCAATACGCTGACGTTGTCCGCCAGAAAACTCGTGAGGAAATTTTTTGATATAACGAGAAGCAAGCCCCACCATATTCATAAGTTCAGCGACATCTCTCTCAACAGTTTTTCGTGTTGAAAATCCATGGACAAACATGGGCTCTGCAATTGTATCAAAAACCGTCATACGAGGATTCAAAGAAGCATAAGGGTCCTGAAAAATCATCTGGAAGTCAGGTCTCACACGCCTGAGTTTTTTCTGACTGAGCTCATTAAGGACAGTGTCGTTCAAAACAATTTTTCCACCCGAAACTTGATCAAGCTGTATAATAGCGCGACCTAATGTGGTCTTGCCACAACCAGATTCACCAACTAAACCAAGTATCTCACCTTTTTTTACATTGATAGTGACGCCATCAACCGCTTTTACAGTTCCTATTTCTTTTTTGAAGATGGAACCTTTTTGCAATTTAAAATATTTTTTGACATCATGTAATTCAAGAAAGTGCTCTGTCATAAAACACCTCCTTTAGATAAAAAACAGGCTGAGAGGTGGTCAGGTTCTACTTCGACATGTATTGGCCTTTGTTTATCACATTCATCCATTGCCTTTGTACAACGCGGGGCAAACGCACAACCTCTAATTTTTTTCGAGAGGTCAGGTGGCAGGCCTGGGATGGTTGTGAGGATTTCTCCTCTTTCATGCGCTGAGGGAATGGATTCGAGTAAGGCCTTTGTGTATGGGTGTTCTGGTCGATAAAATATCTTTTCTGTGTTTCCTTTTTCAACAATACGGCCCGCATACATAACAGCAATACGATCTGCCAAACCAGCAATCACACCAAGATTATGTGTGATGTAGATAACAGACATGTGGCGAAGCTGTTGCTCGCGCTTAATGAGATCTAATATTTGTGCCTCCACAGTGACATCAAGAGCGGTTGTAGGTTCATCAGCAATCAAGATTTCGGGTTCAGTGATGAGCGCCATGGCAATCATCACACGTTGCTTCATCCCACCAGAAAGCTCATGCGGGTAAGCGAGCAGGCGTTTTTTAGCATCTTGAATCCCAACCTCATCTAACATGCTGATAGCCTTCTTTTGAGCGACAGCCTTGGATACACGTTGATGCACAAACAAGCTCTCCATGAGCTGATCACCAATCCTCATATAAGGATTCAAACACGTCATGGGATCTTGAAAAATCATGGAGATCCGCTGACCTCTGATTTGCCTCATCTCTTCGCGTGTGGTTTTAAGAAGATCTTTGCCATGAAACAGAGCCTGGCCAGATTCAATACGACCTGGAGGCATGGGCAACAGTCCTAGCAAACTATAGTTAGTCACTGATTTGCCACAACCAGATTCACCTACAATGCCTAGGGTCTGTCCTTTTTTGAGATAAAAGTTCACCCCATCAACAGCTTTAACAATGCCATTGCGAGTATGAAAATAAGTGCGAAGATTATTGACTTGAAGAATCGTCATAAAACCTTGGGTTAATTTTTTGATGCCTTTGGATCTAAGGCATCGCGCAAACCATCTCCCAGAAAATTGAGTGAAAATAATGTGATCGCCAAAGCAATACCAGGGAACAATAATAACCACGGAAATTCTTCCATAGTCTCTACACCACCCGAAATAAGAAGTCCCCACGAACTCATTGGTGGTTGGACTCCTAGACCGAGAAAACTTAAGAAAGCCTCAATCAACATCACCTGTGGGATAGTTAAGGTGACATAAACAATAATAGGTCCTAACACGTTTGGGATGATGTGTTTGAGGATGATACGAGGCCGCGTAAGACCCATGGCCACTGCTGCGTCTACAAATTCTAATTTTCGAATGTTCCACACCTGCCCACGTACAATACGAGCCATGGTCAACCACTCAACAGCCCCAATAGCCAAGAAGAGTAAAAAGAGATTTCGACCAAAAACAACCATGAGTAAAATCACAAGCAAAGTAAAAGGCAAGGCATAGAGTGTATCTACAATGCGCATCATCACTGAATCGACCTTCCCTCCCATATAAGCAGAGATCGTGCCATAAAGAACTCCAATGCACAAAGACACAGCTGTTGCCAAAAAACCAACCATGAGAGAAATTTGCCCGCCGTACATCACACGTGTGAGAAGATCGCGGCCTAAAGTATCAGTTCCAAACCAATGCAACCAAGAAGGGCCCGTTGCCCCAAGGGCTAGGTTTTGTTCTTCATACGCATAGGGAGCAATAAGGGGCGTGAGAATTGCCATGAAAATCAGTAATAAGATGACGACAAGACCAAAAATGGCGAGCCTGTTTTGAGACAAACGGTGATACGCATCTTGCCAAAGAGAATGGCCTTTTTCAGCTTCGATTTCAGCAATAGTTTTCATGATGAAGATTTCTCTCCTGAAAAATCGAGTCTGGGATTGAGCCAGACTAATATAATATCTGAGACCATATTAAACATAATAATGAGCGTGGCAAAAAATACAGTCGTACCCATAATCATGGTGTAATCGCGATTAAAAGCTGCTTGTACAAAAAATCTAGCGAGCCCTGGCACCTGAAAAATAGTCTCTACAACAAAAGACCCTGTGATGAGCCCAGCTGCTGCAGGTCCCATAAAAGAAACCACAGGGACAAGACCACCTCGCAGGGCGTGCTTGAGAACAACATGTCTTTCTTTAACACCTTTGGCCCTGGCTGTGCGGATAAAGTCTTGGTGCATGATCTCTAACATCCCACTCCTAGAAAGTCTGGCTATGTAAGCAGCATAGGCTGTTCCCAATGTAATAGCAGGAAGCACTTTGTAGGCTGTATCATACCAACCAGCCACAGGGAACCAGCCAAGCCAAATCCCAAATACCAAAACGAGAAGAGGTCCTAATAAAAGTGCGGGCACACAAATCCCCACCATGGCAAGTGACATGGGAACATAATCAAAAACGGTATTGGGTCTCAAGGCTGCTATAACGCCTGATATCACGCCAATAAACATGGCCACAAACAAGGCGTAGATACCAAGCTCCAGTGAAACAGGAAAACTAGAAGAGATGATTTCGGTGACTGTACGACCAGGGTATTTGAACGAGGGCCCAAGGTCTCCTCGAACAAAGCCCATGAGATAATCAAAGTATTGTTTATACAATGGCTGATCTAGGTGATAATACTCGTTAAGACTTTGTATAATCTCAGGGGGAAGATTTTTTTCAGCGGAGAAAGGTCCCCCTGGTGCCATTTTCATGAGAAAAAAGCTGATTGTGATCACAGCAATGATCACAGGAATAGCTTGGAGAATGCGTTTAAGAATAAATGTGAGCACTGGTTATTTTCTTTCTAAATAAACATATTTTAATGGATGGGCACTGAGCAAGTTAGCATGCCAACCCTTTACATCTGTGTGCAAGAGATAGGCATTTGTAAATTCAAAAACAGGGACCACAGCTGCGTCCTCTAGAAGAATTTCTTCGGCCTTTTTGAACAAGGCCATTCTTTTCTTTTGATCACGTGTCTTGTTGGCTTGAACAATTAATGCATCATAGTCTTTATTTGTGTAACCAGAATTGTTTTGGGCATTGCCTGTCATGTTGATTTCGAGAAATGTATTAGGGTCGTTGTAATCTCCAGTCCAACCATCACGAGCAATATCATAAGAACGTGACTCTCGTGTTTTAATAAATACCTTCCAATCTTGATTAGCAAGCCCCACATGAACGCCTAGGTTCTTTTTCCACATTTGTTGAACTGTTTCAGCAATGGCCTTGTGATTCTCCGATGTGTTGTAGATGAGCTCAACCTTAGGAAATCCTTTTCCCTCAGGGTAACCTGCCTCAGCCAGGTATTTTTTAGCCTGAGCGACATTATAAGGAATTTCCACAGGATTCTTGTAACCCGTCATATTGAAAGGAGTAAAAGTACCTGTTGGTTTTTCTCCTCCTTTGGTCACATACTTTACAATAGCCTCTCTATCAATGGACATGGCAAAGGCCTTGCGCACAAGCTTGTTATTAAAAGGCGGTTTTGTATTATTAAGATCAAAATAATAATTGGCAATTTCTGGATCAATGCGCAAAAACTCAGGCGAGTTTTCTCGATATGTTTTAATTTTACTGGCAAGGAGCCGATTTGTACCGTGTATTTGACCAGAACGAAATAGACGTTCTTCTGTTAATTGGCTATCAACAGTGTAAAAATAAGCCTTGTTAAGGCGCACATTCTTGGCATCCCAATACAAGGGATTCTTTTCTAAGATAAGACGATCTTGAGAGCGCCATTCTGTCAGAAGAAAAGCACCATTTGTAACAACATTTTCTACTTTGCTCCATGGGTTGTTGCGGTCATCCATCTTACCATATTTTTCAACGGTTTTTTGATGAACAGGACAAGCAGATTGATGTTGTAAAAGACCGAGGAAAAAAGGTGTAGGATTTTCTAAAGTAACCACTAATTTGTGATCACTCATTGCCTTAACGCCTACTTGATTAAAGTCTGTGATCTTGCCTGCATTATAGGCCTTGGCGTTTTTAATGTAATGAAGCATGAAGGAGTATTCAGCAGCAAGTTTAGGCGTGAGTTCTCGTTTCCAACCATAGACAAAGTCATGTGCCGTTACTGGATCGCCATTAGACCACTTGGCATTTTTGCGAAGATTGAAAGTATACGTGAGTCCATCATCTGATATATCCCATGACCTTGCCACACCTGGGATAGGTTTGCCATCCTCTGGGCTATGGCTCACCAAGCCTTCGTAGAGATTAATGAGAACATTAAATGAACTCATATCAGAAACAAGTGCAGGATCTAAAGAAGCGGGCTCTGCCCCATTGTTATAATACAAAACCTGTTCTTTTAGGGCCTGATCAAGGTGTGATGATTTATTAGCGCAAGAGATAATAAGAAAAACCAGGCAAACGGGAATCAAGAAATAGGTCTTTTTCATTTTACTTCCTTTCTAAATAAACATGTCTCAAAGGGTGCACATTAAGCAGGTTAGCATGCCAATCTTTTACATCTGTGTGCAAAAGATATTTTGTTGTGTACACGTACATGGGAATAATGGGCGCTTCGTCCAATAAAATAGCCTCTGCTTTTTTAAATATATCATTTCGCTTTTCTTTATCTTGGATAGTTGCTGCCTTGGCAATCAGTCGGTCGTACTTAACATTGGAAAAACCAGTATGATTTTGTGGCCCACCTGTAACAAACATATCTAGAAATGTATTTGGGTCATTGTAATCACCTATCCAGCCATCGCGTGCGATTGTAAAATCATGATTATTTCTTGTGTCAATAAAGACCTTCCAGTCCTGGTTAGCCAGCGTCACCTTTACACCCAAGTACTTATTCCACATCTGCTGAATAGCCTCAGCAACAACCTTGTGGCCTTCAGTTGTATTATACATGACTTCAACCGTTGGAAAACCCTTGCCATCCGGATATCCTGCCTGAGCTAAGAGCTCTTTTGCCTTTTTAACATCAAAGGGAATTTCTGTGGGCGAATAATAGCCATTTGTATTAGGAGGAACTAGAGAGCCCGTAGGTTTTTGACCTGCCTTGGTAACATATTGAACAATGGATTCCCTATCAACAGCCATGGCAAAGGCCTTACGAACAAGCTTGTTATCAAATGGCGGTCTCTTTACATTAAGATCATAATAATACACCGAAAGATAGGGATCGAGTTTTATATTCTCTGGGTATTTCTTCTTGAGGAGAGGAATTTTGCTTGGAAGAAGGTCTGCTGTCTTATGAAGTTCTCCTGAACGAAACATCCTTGTTTCAGTCAAAGCGTTATCAATTGGATAAAAATGTACTTCACTTAGTTTAACGTTTTTCGCATCCCAATAAAGAGGATTTTTGACCACAACAAGCTTTTTATTCATTTGCCAGGACTTAAGTGTAAAAGCTCCATTGCTTACGATTTTACCAGGCCTAGTCCAAGAATTAGCAAGATCATCCCACTTGCCATACTTTTCTATTGTGGCCTTGTGAACAGGAAAGCTTACATAGTGTTGCATGATATTAATAAAAAACGGTGTTGGGTTTTCTAAAGTCACAACTAGAGTATAATTATGCTTAGCCTTAACACCCACCTGAGAAAAATCAGCAAGCTTTCCGTCAGAATAGGCCTTGGCATTTCTTACATAAAACAACATGTAACCATAACTTGTGGCCATCTTAGGTGTTAATATTCGCTTCCAGCTAAACACAAAGTCATGGGCTGTGACAGGATCGCCATTAGACCACTTGGCATTTTTACGTAAGAAAAAAGTATACGTGAGACCATCATCAGATATCTTCCAAGACTGAGCCACCCCAGGAATTGGGTGTAGATCTTTAGGGTCATAATTAATAAGCCCCTCAAAAAGACACAGAATAATATTGTTAGCGTTTGAGCCTTCAGCAATGTTTGGATCTAAGGATTTAGGATCTGAGCTATTACCATAATGAAGAGTTTGTGTTTTAAGAGCATCATCCATAATGCCAGACTGGGAGGAACAATGGGCAAAGGCAGTTGCTAACAAAACACACACAAGAATTTGACGAAAAAACATCTTCATAAATATCCTTTCCCTTCAAACAAACTCATTCTGTATAAAATCTCTTGGCCCAACCCTATGTGATGAAAATCTAAGAGAAAAGACCTTGCTGTGACTAGCAAGGTGATGAAATCTCCTATGAACCACACAAATTCGCTCTAAGCGACACCTAGTGCAAATTTAAACGAAGCAGAAATTTAATGGTATTTTGAACAGAAGTCAATGAATTGTCTAGTATATGTCTGTGTTCTTGCTGTACTTGTTTCAAGGCTCAAGGCTTAGGGCTTAAGGCACAAAACCCAAAGGAAATCTATCGATTATCGCCTATCGTAACTGACATCCAGCATCTAGCATCAAGCATCCTGTATCATGTATCATGTATCATGTAACAACCATAGGCCCATAGGTCCCAAGGCCCTTAGGCCCATCCCATCATTCATTCGCTGCCTTAAGCTTTGGCACATTAACACGGGCTATGGGTTGGATACGCAAATTCTCAGAGAGTTCTTGGTAGGATAAGACGGAAAGTTGAGGAAATTCAAGCTCAATGATTTTTCGAAAGTATCTTCGAATTTCTGCTGTGGTCAAAATCACAGGTGGCTTGGCACCAGGAGGAAATGGGTGTGAAGCGATTTCTTTGCCCACTGATTCGATGAGCTCTTGTGTCACCTCTGGATCTAATGCAAGGTAATTTCCCTTCTCCGTTGTGCGAATGGATTCTTTGATCAGGTCTTCGATGTCTGGATCTAAAAGATAAACAGCCAGCGAATTTCCATGTCCTGCATATTTATGTGTGATGTATCGTTTAAGTCCTGATCGAATATGCTCTGTGAGTACGAGTGTGTTACGTTCAATCTCTGCCCACTGAGCCAGGGTTGAAAAAACATTTTTGAGATCACGAATCGCGATTTCTTCTTGAACAAGGCGTTGGAAAATTTCGGCAAGCTGCAAGACAGTGATAACTTTAGGCACCAACTCTTTAACCAAGGCTGGATGAGATTTTTCGAGCTCATTAAGAAGAGTTTGTACTTCTTGTAAACCGAGAAACTCATGAGCGTGTTTTCGTAAAATATAGGAAAGATGTAAAATCATGTATTCAGCAATATCCCACATTCTGAATCCTGCCTGAACACAAACCTCTTTATAAGCCTCATTTACCCACGTCACAATAGAACCATCGATTGGGTGAATCGTTTCTTTGCCTTCTATATTAAAAAGTTGGAGCTGCTCCAAGGGCTCTCCAACTAAAATGCAGCCTTGCATGATCTTGCCACGCGCCACAGGGACTTCGTTGATGTTGATGATGTAGGATTCAGAGTCCATATCAATGGTTTGTCCACGAACTTGAATTCCTGGAAAGTTCACACCCAACTCATAATACAAGCCATGTCTTAAAAGTGGGATAAGCTCGTTGATAAAGCGCCCGCCATCTTGGCTATCATCTACAAAGGGGATAATAGATGAACCCACTTCGATGGATATGGGGCTTGGCAAAATAAAAGGAAGTTGATCACCATGTTTTTCCATGGCCTTCTTGATTTTCTTTTCTTTGGGTTCTTGAATAATTTCTTTAACTTTTTCTTTTCTTTTTCTTAATTTAGTTGCTGCAAGAAGTCCAAACGCTACAGAGAGAATGAGAAAAGGAAGCCATGGCAAACCAGGAACAGCAGCCAAGCTCCCTAATAAGATAGCTCCAATCACAAAGACTTTAGGCTGGGCTGTCAGTTGCGAAACAACATCTTTACCTAAATTAGAATCTTTTTTGTCACTCGTCACACGAGTGACCACAATACCAGCTGAGAGAGAAATAATAAACGCTGGAATCATAGAGACAAGACCATCACCAATACTCAAAATCGCGTAACGCATGGCAGACTCACCCACCGTCAACTCATGGTATGTTACACCTACGATGAGACCACCAATAACGTTAATCACTGTGATCACAATACCCGCAATGGCATCACCTTTCACAAACTTCATGGCACCATCCATGGCTCCATACATCTGCGATTCACGTTGTAAAACACTTCGTCTTTCTTGCGCTTGCTCCATGGTGATATTGCCCGCACGCATATCAGCATCAATACTCATTTGCTTACCTGGCATAGCGTCCAAGGTAAAACGAGCAGCTACTTCGGACACACGCTCGGCACCTTTTGCAATAACAATGAAATTTACAATAGTGATGATGAGAAAAAGAATACCGCCAACCACAATATTACCACCAGCTACAAAGTTACCAAAGGCCTCAATAACCTGACCTGCATTCGCTTGTAATAAAATCAATCGTGTTGAAGAAATATTAAGAGCTAAACGAAAAAGGGTTGTGATGAGGAGAATCGTCGGAAACGAAGCAATCCTTAAGGCATTGCTGATATACATGGCCACAAGTAATATGGTCATCCCTAAGCTTAGATTGACTACAAGGAGAACATCCAAGAGCCAAGTAGGCATGGGCACAATGATCATAGCAAACACACTGACAACTAGAATCGGAAAAATATATTCAGCGTATTTGGATATGGCTTCGTTAATATCTGATCTCATAATATTAATGGCTCTTTAAGCTCCTAAAGCAAAATTTAAAATACTATTAATGGAACTGTTGAAAAACAGAACCATCATGGTCTGTTCAAAAATGTGCAGATACAAGGCGGATGATAAATTTAATGAAAGTACGTACGTAGAGTACGTAATTGAATTAAATTTTTTATCCAACGCAGTAGATGCGCATTTTTCAACAGACTATTAATAGTTTATCATCAATGACTAATACATACCAAACACTTATTTGATATAACAGCGCCTTATCCTTCTAAACTTCCCTAACACTGAACACATGTCAAAAAAATGCCGTTCTATGCTGTTGAAATAACCGCGCTTTCAGGCGAGGCTTTTGTTAGGCATTCCACTGCTCTCCTATCAATTATCGGCAAATAATATATAAGAGTTGATGTAATCTTTGGGTTTTCGGAATGCAAATACCTATTGTCATCTATTAGATAGACAAAAAAGGATGGCATATCCCTAAATTATAGTTTAAATTATCTCTAACTAAACTATGACTTCGTTATCACTTTTTACACACCCTCTTTATTTACTCACAGCCAGTATCTTGGTTCTCTTTATGGGGCCCCTGCTCCATGCCCTCTTTAAGGGCAGCACCATTGTCCGTGATATCATCGATGGCTTCACTCTGATTGTTATTGTTTTACTCGTGGGCATGCACATCCTCCCTCACACGATTGAGGATATCGGTTTTCTGGCTATTATTATGCTTCTTATTGGCTTGTTTTTGCCTTCTCTTTTCGAAAAACTAAAAAACCACATTGCATCAAAAGTTCATTTTGCAGCCATTTTTATTGTCATGACAGGCCTTGCCTTACATGCCTTTACTGATGGTGTGGCTCTCATTGCCCCTGCTGTTATTCACAGTGTTGATGGATTGCACACACATAGCATGCTCCCTGTAGCTGTTGTCTTGCATAGACTTCCTGTAGGTCTTGCTATTTGGACATTGTTGCGTCCTGTTTATGGAACTGATCGTGCGTTGATCATGTTATTTGTTATTTCAATTGCCACTATTTTTGGATTCTCCTCTGGCACCCTTCTCGTCACTACTGTCGAACACCAACCCTTTGGTTTTATAGAAGCCCTAGTCGCGGGACTTCTTTTACATGTCATGTTTCACAGGCATGATCCCCACGAGAAAAAATCACACACACATCATGACGGTAAATCAAAACCAAGATTTGACGTAAAATGGGCCTCAGGCCTTGGCGCTCTACTTGGATTTGGTCTTATTTTCGCCATCCAAAATCCCTTTGCACACTCTCATGCAGGGCATCATGAATCCATGGTTTTTTGGAATCTGGCCATGGTGAGCGCACCAGCCCTTGTTGTTGCCTATCTCTGTTCAGGTTTTATTAATACTTTTCTCCCTCAATCTACAGTAACCTGGATGCAAAAAGGCAACGAAATGAAGCAGGCTGTTCGTGGACTTCTTTTTGGGCTCCCTTTACCAATTTGTTCCTGTGGTGTTGTTCCAATCTACCGCAGCCTTTTTAAAAAAGGCATTCCCCTCTCAGCTGGGATAACTTTTTTCATAGCCACACCAGAGCTTGGCCTTGATGCTATTCTCATTACAATCCCTCTTTTAGGAACACAGTTCACTGCTATTAGACTTATTGCAGCTACTATCGTGGCACTTCTCGTTGGAATTATTATTGGGTTCTTTTTTTCCAAAAAAGACAAAATAAAGAAACAACAAGATAACAAAGAAAATCAAGACGACTCTTTAAATATAAAAAGCGTTTCTGATTTTTTTCATAAACTCAAAACAGGCATGTGGATAGGCCTTGTAGACATGGTAGATCACACAGCACCTTGGATTTTATTTGGCCTGGGAATAGCTGCTGCTGTGCAACCCTATTTAGAAAACACCAACTTATTACTCAATATCCCAAGCTATCTTCAGGTGCCTCTCTTTGCTATCTTGGGTATGCCCATTTATATTTGTGCCTCAGGCATCACTCCTTTTGTCGCTGTCTTAATATATAATGGTGTGTCACCAGGTGCAGCCATTGCTTTTATGCTTACAGGACCTGCCACCAACATCACAACATTTGGAATTTTGACACAACTCCACGGAAGAAAATTAGCCGCAACATTTGCCATACTCATTGTGACTATTTCAATAGGTCTTGGTTACTTGATTAATCTTATTCATATAGATCTTCCTCAAGCACATCTTTTGACTAAACCAATTCACTACTATCATTACACCACTTTCTTTTTTATAGTGCTCGTCATTATTTATGCGTTTTCTCTGCTTAGGTGTGGTCCTCAAGCCTGGGCTAAAAAAATTATTTCTGACGACATCCCTCAAATAGATGAAGAAGAAAAACACGGCTGTTGTCACTAAATATAACAAACCGAGGAACGAAGCACGA
Organism: uncultured Nitrospirales bacterium; assembly: GCA_964609965.1. Classification (GTDB taxonomy): domain Bacteria; phylum UBA10199; class UBA10199; order UBA10199; family JADGCS01; genus JAHJDR01. Next base: position 19,668 of record CAZSTS010000022.1, on the reverse strand, counting down.
GGAACGAGGCAGCCCTTACGCTGCTTTTTTGATATCGAAAATAACGTCTTTAAGAAGGGTCTCAAAGCTTTCCAAAATCCCAACACCTTTACTAGCAGTTGTTTCAAAATCAGGAACTCCTCGTAGATTAATGAGTTTGCGCAATTCATCTACACGAGAAGCTGTAGGGCAATCCCTTTTGTTATATTGAATAACAAGTGGGATATGGTAAGGATCGTAACCTAGCTTTAAGAGATTGAGTTCGAGCTCTCTCATGGATCTGAGTGAGTCTTCGATGTATTCAAGTCGCGAATCAGCAACAAAAACAATACCATCAACACCATGAAGTAAAAGCTTACGAGAGTCTTCATACAAAACCTGACCAGGGACAGTGTACACCTGAAACCTTGTTTTGTATCCTTTGATGTTTTCACGTGAAGAAAAAGCCATAAAATCAAAAAACATGGTCCGCTCTGTTTTGGGAACTTTCTTGATAAGACCTTTTTTTCTTTTGTTTTTTACCTTGTCCTGAAGGGCCAAAAGACTGGTTGTCTTGCCTGAAAGAGCTGGTCCATAATAAACGATTTTACAATTGATTTCCTTGGTTTGGGGATTGAATATCGACATCCAATAAGAATAAGTTTTAGCTTTTGAGTTGTCAATTAGTTTAGCAAAGATTATCAAAACGAGAGTGTATGACCTTTCAAGAATTGATAATAAATAACAAAAAAACTCTTCTGGCTGATGGTGCGATGGGAAGTCTTCTTATTGAAAGAGGCTTTTCAGTATCTTCGTGTCTGGCTTCTCTCAATATCAGCGACCCAAAAGAAATACAGAAAATTCATTACGAATATCAAAAGGCAGGAGCGAGAATCATCACCACTCATAGCTTTATGGCCAGCAAACCTGCTCTGGCTAAGCAAGGGAAAGAATCTCTTTTTAAAGAGATCAATGTGAGAGCTGTCGAAAACGCAAGATCAGCGGCTTTTGATAATACCTTTGTTGCAGGAAATCTAGGGACCCTTGCTCCCTACATCCCTTTACAAGAGCCAAACCGAGAAGAAAAGCTAGCCTCTTCTTATTATGAGCAAGCTAAGATTCTTGCCTCAGAAGGTGTTGATTTGATCATTGTTGAAACCATCATGGATCTCATTGATCTCAAAGCTGCTGTGAGAGGTGGATTATCCGCTATTCACGACAAAACACCTTTATTTATATCTATCACACCAAAAAACAATGGAGCCCTTTTAGACAACACCCCTCTTGAGTCATGGCTCTCTAGCATAGAAAACGAGAATATTAGCGGAATCGGCCTTAATTGCTTTTTTGACTTGCATGAAATGGTACCTCTAGTAGAGAGCCTTACAGCCCGAACAAAGCTGCCCATATGCATTAAACCCAATGCTGGTATACCAATCAAAGAAAAGCATACGTGGGTTTATCCTCTAGGGCCCAAAGAATTTTGCGCTGAAATGAAAAAACAGCTAGAACTTCCAATAGCCATAATCGGAGGCTGTTGTGGGACAACGCCAGAATATATTAAGGAACTGGCAAAGATAATATAGATGGATATTATAACTACAATCTCTCAAGAATCCCGTTTTAAACCTGAGCACATAAAAGCTGTTCTTTCACTCCATTCAGAAGGCTGCACCATTCCCTTCATGGCAAAATACCGACAAGAAAAAATCAGCTCAATAAGCGAATCAGCTATCAAAAAAATTCTCGAACGCCATGAGGAACTAACATCCTTAAAGAAAAACAAAGCTTCACTAATAAAAAAACTCACTGAGCAAGACGAGCTTACCGAAGCCATCAAAAAGAATATTCAAGCAGCCAAAGACGAAATCGAATTCGAAGACCTTGCACAAGCCTACCAACCACGCCAAAAGAGCCCTGTTCTCACACTTTTAAGGGCCTCTCTTAAGCCCGTTGTCGAAAAGATTCTCAAACAAGAACCTTTAGAAGAACGCCACAGCAAACAACAAAGCATCAAAACTAACGAAAATAAAACGCTAACACCTCAGGAAACTCAGAATCAAACCCAAATTTTTGGGGAAGAACCTTTAGAATCCATTGCCAATACTTATGTAAATGAAGCAAGCGGCATTAAAAACTCAGAAAAGGTTTTAGAAAGTTTGCGCACAATTCTTAAAGAAGAGTTTTTAAGAACAACTGGGTTACGTCGCGAACTAAGAAGAATCATGCGATCAGAAAGCTTTTTAAAAATTACTAGCTCAGAAAAAACGTCTGAAAAAACATCTAAATTTCGTGAATTCGAAAACACAACAAAGGCCTTGCGTAGCCTGTCTTCCCATCAATTTCTCACTATTCAAAGTGGTGTTAGACAAAAGCGCCTCGTGTTTCTTTTTGAAACCAATGATGACAAAGTTCTTGATACTCTTTTTCAGAAATACATTCCCACTGAGGATCCTGCTACCAAGTTCTTGCTCGAGGGAATTCTAACAGATATTTATCATAATCATCTTAAAAAACCTGCTGAATCCACAATTATAAAGCTGTTTTGGCAAGAGGCTGAAGAAGCTACACTTGAGGACATCAAAACTAATTTAAAAGACATGCTCATGCAGCCAAAATTCGGTCATAAGCCTCTACTGGCTATTGACCCTGGCACAACCGAAAACACGCTTTTGGCCATGATAGATAAAACAGGAAAGTCTTTATCAAGCCAAGAAATTAATCTGAAGGATAGCGAAAACAAGGCAAAGGCTGTAGAGGTTTTTCAAAAACTCATTGATGACCATAAACCCGAACTGATCAGCGTTAGCTCTCATGAAAATGCCCGCAAAACCTGGGAAGCCACTAAAGACATTTTAAAAGAACTCAAAAAAGAAATACCTGCTATCATTTCTGATACAACTTTTTCTGATCACTGCGCCCTATCCAAGGAAGCCAGCAAAGAGTTTAAAAATGACCGCCTTTGCAAAGCTGTTCATTCAGGTCGTTTTCTCCAAGACCCTTTGATAGAGATTATTAAACTTGATCCCTTGGCACTTCCCTTAGGCCCTCAAATGAGAACCATTAACCGCAACCAAGCTAAAACCTGCATAGAATCTCTCATTCAAACCGCTGTGAACAAAACAGGCATGGATCTTAATCTTTGCGACGCATCAACACTGAAACATATTTCGGGTTTAGACGGAAAACTGGCCAAAGAAATTGTAAAATATCGCGAAACAAACGGCCCCTTTAAAACCAGGCAAGATCTCATGAGCGTTCCTGGCATGACACCAAAGCATTTCTTTCTCTGTGCAGGTTTTTTGCGCATTCCAGATGCAGAAAATCCTCTCGAAAAAACAGCGATTCACCCAGAGCGCTATGAATTGACAGAGAACATAGCCAAGGCCTTGAATAAATCAGTGGCTGATCTTTTTACATCGCCGGATGAATTCAAAAATCTTGATTTTAAGCAATTTGAAAAAGACGATGTTGGACTCGAGACTTTACGTCACATCATGGCTGAATTTAGAAACCCAGGAAAAGACTCCAGACCTGATTACGAAGTATTAGAGCCTGACCCTATTACAAAATCCATACACAACCTCAAACCAGATCAAATCATAAAGGGTCGTGTGGTACATTTTGCAAGCTTTGGGGCTTTTATTGATCTTGGTGTTGGTCAATCTGCTTTATTGCACAACTCTTCAATGACAGATTCCCGAAGCAATCACCCAACCCCCGCGGTTAAGCTTGGTCGTGTTCTGACTTTTCAAATCACTGAGGTCGATAAAGAAAAAAATCGCATTCAAGTTGGTTTTCCAAGGCCTAAAAGGCATGCTGCCCCTCCCAGAAGAGAAAGACAAGATTCTAACAAATGGCAATCAAGAGGACCGGGTAAAGGATCCCACGACAGAAGACCTCCTCACAAAGGACATCACAAACACTCAAAGGACAAAAGACGAGGCCCACCAAGAAATCAGTTTGGAACACTGGGAGATCAGTTTAAGGATCTGTTTAAGTAGGCTCCCAAAACAGGGGACATCAATTTAACCAATATTTTCAAGCAATTATAAAGCGTCCGTGTCCTAGAGGACATGAAAATCACCAATCACAAGAAACAATCACTGAAATTTACCGATAATATCATTACAAAACAAATAAGAATTTTGTTTAAGCGGGCGTGGGTTGCACAAGCATATATCGGGTATGATTTTCTAACATTTAGGAGTTTTTATGAAAAAGATTATTACCGTTTTCTTACTAACCATATTCATAAGCGTACCTTTTACAGTTAAAAGTGATCTAGGTGATTTTGTTGTCGAAAATCCAAATGCTGAAGATGTTGTAGTAGAAGTTCTCTTGATTGATTCTGACTATTACACAAATCCTGGTGGCTGCCATCACGATGATAGTGAATTAGAGCCTGATGCTTTAGATACAGATGGTGATGGAATAGATGATGGGCTAGAAGATTATGATGGTCATGGGGTTTTTGTTGATCCAAATCATCCTTCTCAAAAAGAAAATAAATATAAAACAAGCCCTGTTAGTAGTAGAATAGAAGAAAAAGCTATTCTAGACTTCTTAACTAGCAATCAACCAAAGTGGGACGTGGAATCAAAACCAGTGGTTGATCAACCTAAAATTATAGTAAAATATAATGACGATATTATTAAGACCTTGCCTGCTAAAGCAAGCGATGAAGTCCTTGTGATTAACACAGGTAGCGGTAATGACAGTATTAAGATAGAAAAAAAGGTTTTACAGTTTATTAATCTTCAGATTTCAAGCGGAGCTGGTGATGATATCATTTCTATTTTTGGTATAGATTATTCAATATATGGCATAGATAATGACAAACCAATTGAAGATTGGAAAGGTAAGATTAACTTATTAGACTGTAGCACAGGGTTACATGATGTATTATATTATTCAGCTGATATAGACTCACTCATAGATGATATTACAGGCTGTGAAGAAATTAATCTTCTAAAGTAACACAGTATCGAACCCTGTTACTATTTTATCTCCTTTTGACATCTCCCCTCCTCCCCAGTTAATACCCTCCCATGACCGTTACAGCTTACATAGGTTTTGGTTCCAACCAAGGAGATCTTGAGAAGAATCTCAAAGATGCCTTGAACCGTCTGAATCTGAATGACGAAATCACAGTCTTGCGCGTTTCAAGGCTTTACCACACAGAGCCTTTGACAAAGGACGACAAAGAACAACCCTGGTACCTAAATACAGTTATCGAAATCACAACAAGCTTAAGCCTACACAAGCTCCTTTACACACTAAAAGACATTGAAAAGGGCATGGGACGAAAAAGCACAGCCAAGTGGAAGCCCCGAATTGTTGATCTGGATATCTTGTTTTACGCCAAAGTCATTTATAAAGACGATGAATTACGCGTCCCTCATAGAGATATTTTGGAAAGAAACTTTGTCATGAAACCCCTTTGTGACCTTATTCCCGACTTTGAACACCCTGAATATAATATGACAATAAGAGAGATTCTTTCTTGTTCAAAAGATAAATTGAAAGTAGAGCCCTTAGAAACAACTTAAAAGAGTATACATGATATCAAAATTACTCATATTTATCCTCATCTCTTATTTCGTTATCAAATTCATTTACAAACGAGATAAAAACCGTTTAAAAAGACGTCAAAACACAGAAGGGATTGATTCAGCTAGCGCTTCTTCACCTCATCAGGGAGCTGTTCAAACCCTTAAAGAATGTCCTGTGTGTGCTACTTTTTTTGAAGAAAATCATGGTGTAAAGCTTAACAAAACGCTTTACTGTAGTAAAACTTGTGCCAACAAATAGGAGAACTTATGCAATTTTTCATCGATTCAGCTGATGTTAACGAAATCAAAGACGCCCATGCCATGGGACTTGTTGATGGTGTTACAACCAACCCCTCTCTTGTAAGTAAAACAGGTCGCAAGTTTGACGAAGTCATCCGCGATATTTGTTCTATTGTTGATGGCCCCATTTCAGCCGAAGCTGTTTCTTTAGATTGTGACGGTCTTTTTAAAGAAGCTTGCGAATTAGCAAAAGTCCACAAAAACATTGTCGTTAAAATTCCTCTCACAACAGAAGGTCTCAAAGCAGCTAAACTCTGTTCTGAAGAAGGTATTAAAACCAATGTCACACTTTGTTTTTCACCCAACCAGGCTCTTTTAGCAGCCAAAGCTGGCGCCACATACATCAGCCCCTTTGTAGGAAGATTAGATGATGTGACACATGTTGGGATGGAACTCATTGAACAAATTTGTACCATCTACCAAAACTATGATTTCCCCACTCAGGTTATTGTAGCCAGTGTTCGCAGCCCCATACATGTTTATGAATCAGCCATAGTGGGCGCAGATATTTGCACTATTCCCTATAATGTCATCAAACAACTCGTTTCACACCCCCTCACAGACAATGGAATTAAAAAGTTTTTAGCTGATTGGGAAAAAGTTCCAAAATAAGAATTCATTGCTGAAAGGACAATCCATGCCAGAAGATATGAATTTGTCGCCCTCTTCATCTCAAAACGCCACACTTCCTGAAGATCCCAAGAAAAAGGGCTCTGGCTGCAGTTGTTTTCTAATTGGCTGCTTGATCATTATAGCCCTTGTTCTCATTCCCATTATTGGTGGCTCGATTTATATCATAACATTAGATGATCTTGCCTGGGGATCAAAAATCGTAGGCCTTATCAAACACAAACGCTTTTCAGAAGGTTTTAAAAACGGCATCAAAGAAGCAGACAACCTCAGCAATAAGCAAAAACAAGCTCTCATCCAATTTTATGATCAATTCTTAACAGACTACGATAGTCTCTCAAAAGAAAACCAAGAAATAATCGATAGAAATATTTATATTGTTATCAAAAAAATTATTTTTGAACCCGAAAAGTTCGAAGAAGAACCTCCAAAAGAATTTCTCGAAATACTTTCGATCCTCAACCTTGGTTTTAATATTGAAAAAATGCCTGAATTGAAAAAACAGCTAGAAAAAACATTGCAGCAAATAAAAAAGACAGACAACACGGATTTTGACACTCCTTAGCAGGACCCAGAAACTATAATAGAGATTTTTAATGATTGTTTGAGTTCGAACTACTCCACCTGCCACTCGTCACCAGTGTGTAAAAGATCTTTAAACTTGGCTTCACCTTTTTTATCTTTCACTTCTTCCATTTGCTGATAAAAGAGCTCTTCATAAGAAGGTGTATCCACTTGGCGAAAGATGCCTAAAGGAACTGGGTGCTGAGGAAGACCTATACGACTTAACATGAAAGCTAAATTTGGGCTTTGGGCATACATGTCGTGAACTAATAGGTCTTTTTCTGTGATACCCTTTTCACCAATCTTGACTACTTTGAGCTCTGCTCCTTCTAAAATAAGCCCCTTATCTTGATTGGCGCCAAAAATCATGGGCTCACCGTGTTTTAGGTGAAGCTGATTTTCCGCTCTGGTTTCTTTTGAAGTAACAGCCTCATGAGTTTTGTTATTAAATATGACACAGTTTTGCAGGATTTCGATAAATGCGGTCCCCTTGTGCTTTGCAGCCTGCAAAAAGACATCAATCATTTCTTTAGGATTTGTATCAACAACACGAGCATAAAAAGTTGCTTCAGCACCGATGCTCACAGAAGCAGGGTTAAAGGCTCTTTCTAAACTCCCGTAGGGAGATGAACGCGTTACCTTGCCTTGTCTGGTTGTGGGCGAATACTGTCCTTTTGTCAGTCCATAAATCTCATTGTTAAAAACTAAAAATTTTAGTCCAACATTACGGCGAATTGTATGAATAAAATGATTTCCTCCAATGGATAATGAATCCCCATCGCCAGAAATAACCCAAACATCTAATTTGGGATTAGCCACCTTAACACCTGTGGCGACAGCCGCCGCTCGCCCATGTATGGTATGAAAACCATAAGTTTCCATATAGTAAGGAAATCTTGATGAACAACCAATACCAGAAACAAATACAACTTCATCTTTGTTGCGCTCTAATATGGCTAATGTTTTTTGCATCGAAGACAAAACCGCATAATCACCACATCCAGGACACCAACGAACTGCCTGATCACTAGAATAATCTTTTTTTGTAAATTTGCTTTGTTGATTCATCAGACACCCCCCTTAAGCAAACTAGTAAACTGCCATTTGAGTTCTGTAATCATAAACGGTTGTCCTTGTATTTTGTTAAACTTTAGAAAATCAATGTCGCGATATTGAGATGAAAGATGTAAATGAAGCTGTCCTAAGTTAAGTTCACAAACAACGATTTTTTTAAACCTTTTGAAAATCTCTCCCGTGTTTTTAGGAAGAGGATACAGGTAATGAAAATGGGCTAAACTGACACTTTCGCCTTCGGCCCGTAATTCACTCACCGCTGTGAGCATAGAACCAAAACTGCCACCCCAACTCACAACCAACAAATCTCCTGAGTCATCACCAACCAACTTTTGATCTGGAACATCATCGATAACTCTAGCAACTTTCTCGGCCCGCGCCCTGATCATGAACTCATGATTTTGGGGAACATAACTTACATTCCCTGTTCTGTCTTCTTTTTCTAATCCGCCTATTCGATGGGCTAAACCAGGGGTGCCTGGTACACACCATTCACGAACAAGGGTTTTTTCATCCCGTTTATAGGGCAAATAGTCGTCTTTTGTCTTTTTTGGCAGTATTGATTTGATTTTGGGAAGCGATTCAATATCTGGAATCAGCCAAGGTTCAGACCCGTTTCCTAAAAAGCCATCTGTAAGAAGAATCACGGGTGTCATGTGTTCAACAGCCATTTTTGCTGCTACAAATGTATAATCAAAACAATTGCTTGGTGTGCTCGCCGCAACAACCGGAACAGGACATTCTCCATGCCTACCATAGAGAGCCTGCATGAGATCAGATTGTTCTGTTTTAGTTGGCAGCCCTGTAGAAGGACCTCCACGTTGCACATTAATAACAACAAGAGGAAGCTCAGCAATAACAGCCAATCCCAAAGCCTCTGCTTTAAGGGATAACCCCGGTCCAGAAGTGGTAGTAAAAGCAAGGTCTCCTACATAACTTGCTCCAATTGACATGCAAATACCGCCAATTTCATCCTCTGCCTGAACAGTTTTTGCGCCAAACTCTTTATATCGTGAAAGTTCGTGTAATATTTCTGAAGCAGGTGTGATAGGATAGGAACCCAAAAATGCATCCCGCCCAGCCTTGATAGAAGCCGCTATAATCCCTAGGGCAGCTGCGTGATTCCCAGTAATCTGGCGGTATGTTCCGGACTCAATTTCTGCTGGTTGAACTTTATAATTACACGAAAAAAGCTCAATGGTTTGAGCATAATTATAACCAGCTCTCAGGGTTAATAAATTAGCTTCAACGATATCTGGTTTTTTGATAAACTTTTTCTTAAGATATTTTTCTGTGTTTTGAAGAGGACGGCTAAACAACCAAAACATCACACCCAAAGCAAACATGTTTTTACAGCGATCTTTGGCCTTAGTATCTAATTTTGTTTTTGCTAACGCCTCTCTTGTCAGTGTTGTGATTGGCGTTTTAATAACCTGATATGAAGATTTGAGATCATCTGTAAGTGGGTCTTCGGGCATTTCTGCCATTTCGAGCTCACTCTGCGTCCACGCATCCTCATCAATAAGAATGGTTGCCCCTTTTCTGACATGCCTGATATTTGCCTTAAAAGCGGCTGGGTTCATGGCAACAAGAGCATCAGACATATCTCCTGGAGTATGCACTTCTACACTTCCAATTTGTACTTGAAAACCAGAAACACCTGCAACTGTTCCAGCTGGAGCTCTAATTTCAGCAGGATAGTCAGGAAATGTGGCAAGATCATTGCCAAAAATAGCTGATTCTTCGGAAAACATGCTCCCTGTAAGCTGCATTCCATCGCCTGAGTCACCAGCAAACTTTATAGTCACACGTTCTAGTGCGTGACACGATGAATCTTCATTCATTAGAAAACCTCATTTTTTTCATCATTGATGTTAAAGAATAGTTTTGATATAAAAACATCATTATTTACAAACTGTTGCAACCTGCATTCTCACTATTGTACTCTGGATATTTTGTAAATAAAGAAAAAGACCAATATTATTACAAAAAATACGTAAATTATTTGAAAAAATAATTCATTTTTTCAAATGCTTGATGTAGTGTATGCCGCTAATGATACAACCTAAAAAAGCCATAAAAAAACTAACCCCTTATGTTGATGGTAATCACTCAGAATATTTGATCAATAATCACAACAAAATACTCAAATTAGACTCCAATGAACCTACAGCCAAGCCTTCACCAAAGGTCACTACAGCCATAATAAACTATCTCAGTGAAGGCCCCATGAACTGGTATCCTGATGTCAAATCAGAGGAACTTTGTCGCCATATATCAAAATACACTCAGCTGCCAATAGACCATATCTTAACCTTTAACGGTTCTGATCATGCACTAGAGTGTATCGCTCGCACCTTCTTGGATAAGGGAGATGAGACCATTATCTTTCAACCCACTTATGACCATTTTCGTGTGTACGCGCAGAGCTGCGATGCAACAATAATCACGTCTAACGAAGATCAGCCTGGATCTTTGACCGATAAAATCACCTCAGTAAAATCGAGTAATTTGCGCATGGTTTACATGGTCAATCCAAATAATCCAACGGGCTTTACTATACCATTAGATCAAATCAAAACAGCCCTAGAAACATTCTCTAATGTTCTCTTCATTATTGATGAAGCCTATTTTGAATTTTGTGGTATTACAGCTGCAAGTCTTGTGACAGAGTTTAACAATATCATAATCACACGATCATTTTCCAAAGCGTTTGGTTTAGCTTCTTTACGTTGTGGGTATATTTTAGCGCACCCAACCATCTGCGAGTGGATAAATAAAATTCGAGTAGGCAAAAACGTTAATGCCATTGCTCAAACTGCCGCTACTGCAGCTTTAAAAGACATTGAATACATGAAAGCGTATGTGGAAGAAGTGAACTTAACCAAGGAATGGATTCTTGGCAAATTTAAAGAAATGGGCATCAGCACCATTAAAACTCCAGTTAATTTCATACTTTTTAAAGTTGAATGTCCTGAGCTCGTCACAGAATACTTCGAAAAACAAAACATCTATTTAAGAAACCGCTCCATGGTCCCTAATCTCAAAGGGTTTATCCGCCTAACCATTGGCAGCAGACTTATCATGAATAGATTTTGGAAGATTTTTGAATCAGCACCAAAAGAATTGTTGTTTGAAACAAATAAAACAAATCTAGCTATCTAGCCTTTGTCATTTAGCATCCAACACAAACAAACTTCCTTTGACCATTGAATTGATTTTTTTATCCAACGCAGTAGATGCCCGTTTTTGAACAGACCTCTCATCTTATAAAAAAAACGATTTCATTAGCTCTCACTAACCCTAAGTCCGTTCGGGCTCGCTGTTCAATATAACGAGAAGTTTTTAATTTGTTAATTTCTTCGATATAGAAAAGATTTTCCTTAAGGTGTGTTTGATTGGTTTGCCTGATATTGTTACGCTTCTCTTTGAGCTCCATAAGCTCCAATAACCCTCCCTTGCCCCACATTGTCACGCTGAAAAACACTACGAAAACAATAATGCTTGAACAGTAGAGAATATTATTGAACGTAAGATTGATTTTATGTGTCTTTGATCTGCGTTTCATCTGTTCTCGTTACTCATTGCTATTGATGAAAGAAAGGATAGCACAGGTAGGAAAAAAATTAAAGATATTAGATTGTTGGAAAGAAATGAAAAGGAAAGAGATGCTGGATACGTTTTACGCTGTACATTGTACGCAGAACGCAACACAGGTTTACTCAGAAACAGCAGGCTTTTTTCGCAACTTCTTTTTATCACTAATTTGCTTTTTCTTTTCTAAGATTTTTTCTTTTGCTCGTTTGCTTCGTTTTTTCTTTTGCGCTCGAATCTTATGGGCCTTTTTTGCTTTTTCACTTTTTTTGCCTAGCTGAATTTCTTCTAACCTTTCAGATAATACCCTTCTGGCAAAAAAACGATTTTGCTCACGACTACGTGTTTTTTGACATCGAATAACCATGCCACTTGGAATGTGAGTAAGTTGCACACAACTGTTTGTCTTATTGATTTTTTGCCCACCAGGGCCAGAACCCTTGATAAATTCTTCTTTGAGGTCTGAAGCAGAAACACCTAAATCTTCTAAGCGCTCTGTGATTTCATCGATTTTAGATTTTGCAATAGGGCTATTAGTCATTTACTCTATTAGGCCTTTTTTAACTTTCTCGTAACTAATTTTATGAGATCCCTAGACGAAATATCACGCTTCATCATATACTGTTGAACTACTGACATCACAGTGTTTACGAAAATATAGATAACGAGTCCAACGGGTAAGAAAAGCATGAAAACAGTAAACATAACTGGCATAATCATCATCATCTTTTGTTGAGCAGGATCTGTGCTTGCTGTGGGGGTAAGTTTTTGTTGGAGAAACATGAAAACACCCAATAAAACTGGCGAAATATAAAAAGGATCTGGCGCACTCAAATCAGCATAAATCCACATAAAAGGTGCGTGGTAGATTTCGATAGCATTCCACAAAACTTTATAGAGAGCGATGTAAACAGGAAACTGCAACAATAAAGGCAGACAACCCCCCGCAGGATTTACCTTGTGGGTTTTAAAAAGCTGCATTACCTCTTGCTGCTGTTTTGTTTTATCATCAGCATATTTTTTCTTTATCTCTTTCATCTTAGGCTGCAGTTGCTGCATAGCCTTCATGGACTTCATGGATTTTTTATTAATGGGGTGCAGCAAAAGTTTTACGATAAATGTGAGAACAATAATGACCCAACCCCAGCTTGGAATAAATTTATGCAAAAAAGTCATGAGCCATAATATGGGAACTGCTAAAAAACTAAACCACCCATAATCCACAGCTCTTTTGAGTTCGGTGCTCACAGCGCCTAATTCAGTCATTCTCTTGGGGCCAATGTATGAAATAAACTGACCTTCAATTTTCCTGCCAGGCAAGAGCGTAGCTTCACCATTATAAAGCTGATTTACAATATGGTCATTCTTACGTGCAAAATTAATGAGAATAGAATTTGTTTTATTTGGATCTGGCATTAGAGCAAAAAGAAAATAACGATCTGCTATTCCTGACCAGTGAACATTGCCCATAGAAGTGAGATTGCCTGTAAATTTTTGCCAATTTTCTTCAGAAGTTAATTTTTTATCTTCTAAGTAATACATGTTAAATGTATTTGGCCTCTCAAATTTAAAAAAAGATAAAATACCACCCGATTTTTTGGGCATCTCTTTTTGGTGAATAGTGTTTTGCAAATATGGATTAACCGTTAAATCAATCTGAGAAAGATTTTCAACCGAATAGGCAACAACAGCAGTATAATCTTTGTGAGAAAAATCAAAGAGGAATTTCTTTTTTATTCTTATATGTTTGTTTTCCCATTTTAATGTAATTTCACGAATATCTTTTTTAGGCGTTCTGTCTTGAACAAGTTCAAACACTTTGTTTTGAGTAAAACGTGAGTACCCCTTGAAGCCTAAAAACAAAGCAGAAGAAACGGGATTTTCTTTGAGAAGGTTTTTGTTAGGAGATTCTTCTTTTGCTTCGAGTTGAAAATCTTTAAGCAGGTAACTTGTTAAAACACCACCACGCGTTGATAAGACAATGTTTGAAACGGGCGTTTCAATGACGATTTCTTGTTCTTTCGCAACGATCTCACCTTTTGTTGGTTTATCTAAATCAACACTATCCACATCACTGACATCAGCGATTGTTTTCTTCTGAATAACTTGCTTTTGCTGATTGGATTGACCAACTTGATTTGCTTGTTGTTGATCGTTCTTTGTTTGAAGCGGGGGCTCTGGTGCAAAAAATGAATGGTAAACAAAAAACACAGCTGCACTTAAAACCACGGCTAAAATTAATCTAAACTCTTGTCTCATTATTTGATAGTAATGAGTGATGAGTGATGAGTGATGAGAAATAATCTCTTCACTCAAAATACAAGACTCAAAACCTAATAACTATTTTTTCTCTCTTTTCTCCTTACTCATTTCTCATCACTCATCAGGTACCGGATCATATCCACCTTTACAGAAAGGATGACAACGAAAAATTCTATATATTGACAATTTCATAGCTGTAAAAAAAGAAAAACGTTCAAAACACTCCTTAACATATTTTGAACATGTCGGCTTAAAGCGACAAACATTTGGTGTAATGGGTGATATACAGATTTGATAAAATCTAACTAAGTAAATTACCAAATAATTAAGAACCTTAAATATTTTCACACCATGTCCTGATTTTAGTTCTCTCGATTTGCCAGATTTGATCTGTTATCTGTGATAGGGCCCCTTTGGCAATACATAAAAAATCTTGCCCTGAATCCGTTGTTGTATTTGCCTGTAACAAGGCTCGCATTCTTCTTTTAAATCTATTTCGCATAACAGCATTGCCTGATTTTTTTGTAAAAATAAAGGCAATACGAATAGATTTTAGGCCATTAGCTCTTTGTTTAAAGATAAAAAAACGGGTTTTCAATTTGGGTTGTAATCGATTAACTTTTTGAACGTCACTATTTTTCATTGAAGTCTTCATATTATATAGACTCAGGACACTCAACTAGTCGTCAATATTGAATATTATACAGCTCAGTACCAGCTTTAAATATCAACCCCTAGAACAGGGAAATAATTATTACTCTAAGATTAAGCTTGGATTTTGGAATTGTCTTACTTTTTGTATTTAACTGCGGAGAGAGATGCGCGACCTTTTCTCCTGCGGCTTGTAATAACATTCCGCCCACCTGGTGTTTTCATGCGTGCACGAAATCCACATTTGCGAATCTTCTTTATTTTGCTTGGTTGAAATGTGCGCTTCATTGTTTTGCCTCAAAAAAATTTTTATTTTTCAGTACGATAAAAGAGCTAGTCCTTTTAGTTTATTTTAAAAAAAAGTCAATGCCCTCAAGAAACAAAAAATACCACAATCTTCTTAACACCTTGAGCGAATCTGTCAAAAAAAATTAAAAAGCACTTTACAGCACCCCTTTGCAACAGTAATAGTTATAAATCGCACAGAAAAAGCCTGTGGAGAAAATGTGCTAGTTCTTTGATTTTACAAAGCTTTTCTAAGGTTAGCAGGAATTTGAAGCAATAAACCCCTTGTGGATAAAAAAACTTATCCCCATGGGGATAACCTGCCAGATTTTCTACTGTTTCTAGACACTCGAGGTATCTAGAGGTTTCCAATTTTTGCTAATTTTTCAAGCCTTGTCATTTCAACGAACCTTAATATCAGACTTTATCTCTTATCTAATGCTTTTTCTGGCCCCCCGCTTGTTGTAGCCACGGCAAAATGGGTACAAAAGGCAAGGGCTCTTGCGCGCTATTTTTCATTATTTAGGGGGATTATTTTCTATGAAAGCCGAAATTCTATCAAAAGTACATGATTCATTACGAACAAAAATCAGTGACTTTAACTACAAAAACTGGTTCCAAAATCTAAAATGGGAATACAATGATGCTAATAATGTAACTATTAGCGTCCCAACAAAGTTTATTAGAGATTGGCTATCTGATAATTATGTAGAACTCATTAAATTTGAATTTTTTCGATTAACAGAACAAGAACACACTGTTTTCTTTAAAATTGACCGAAACATTAACAAGACCATGGAGCTGTTTCCAGGACAAGAAAAAAAGGAAACTCCCACTGCAAAGACTAAGACAAAAGCCCCTAGCAAAACTACAAAAAGAGGTTCTCAAGAAGTCCAATCTAACCTCATCAAGCATCTTGGCTTTAATCCAAGATACGAATTTAACAATTATGTAGTAGGCAACTCTAATCAGCTTGTTCATGCAGCCTGCCAAGCAGTCGCTTCACAACCTGCACGAAGCTACAACCCCTTATTCATTTACGGTGGTGTTGGCTTAGGAAAGACCCATCTTCTCAATGCTATTGGACTTCAGGTTCTCAAACAATACCCCAATTGGCGTATCATTTATGTAACTGGCGAACGTTTCACAAATGAAGTCATCAGTGCTATTCGTTATGGCAAAACTTATGAATTCCGCCAAAAGTATAGAGACAACTGTGACATGCTTCTCATTGACGACATTCAATTTATTGCTGGAAAAGAACGCACCATGGAAGAGTTTTTTCATACTTTTAATGCTCTTTACGAAGCCAGACGCCAAATCGTCCTCACCAGTGACAAGCTTCCCAAAGAAATCCCTAACCTCGAAGAAAGATTAAAATCTCGCTTTGGCTGGGGATTAATGGCCGATATTCAAAAGCCTGATTACGAAACAAGAATCGCTATACTCCGTAAAAAATCCGAAGAAGACAACATCTGTCTCCCTGAGGATGTTTGCGAATACATTGCCACTCATGTGATCGATAACGTACGCGACCTCGAAGGGGCTCTTATCAGAGTTTCTGCTTTTGCTTCGTTAGCCAAACTTCCTATTTCACTAGACCTGGCCAAAGAAGTTTTGAGAAAGATCATCACCGAAACCAATGCTGTCCTCTGTGTTGAAAACATTCAAAGCAAAGTGGCAGAATACTATAATCTCAAAATTTCTGATCTCAAATCCAAGCGTCGACACAGAAATTTGGCTGTTCCCAGACAAATTGCCATGTATCTCTGTAAAACTTATCTCTCTTCAAGTTTTCCAGAGTTAGGTCACAAATTTGGTGGCAAAGACCACACCACAGTGATGCATGCGGTCCAAAAGATCAAAAAATGTCTCACAAATGATGTGACCATTAAAACAGATGTTAAAGAATTAGAAAAGATTTTGGGAATCTAAGCTGTCAATTAATGAGTATTTAGGGCGACTTTTAGTCGCCCTTTTTTTTGGCTCTCTATTAGAAAAATTTAAGCCAATTTTGATTTTAGAATTTGAGCACAAAAGTTATTAAGACTTTCTCCCTTACGTAAAGCCTTTATGGCTAGAGTCTTGTGGAGTTCTTTCCCTATGCGCAAAATGAATTTGCCAGAATAATTTTTATTTGCCGTAGCTTTTGGCAAAGGTTCGCCGTCTTTTTTGTAAATTTTAATCCACTCATCCACAACTTTGCAAAGCTCAGCATAAACTTTTGCTTCATTCTTTCCATGCACTCCACCCAACATAAACCCCGGACAAGAACCTATATAACATTGATCCTCTTCTGACCACTCCACAATCTTTAAATATTTGTCTCTTTCTTTCATTTTAATGCCTCCAATATTGCTCGCTTTACTATTCGTTCTTGGTAGGTCTTTGCATCATCACCAGCCTTGCCACTAATAGTGACGTTGATTTTATTAGGGTGCTTGAAATTACGATGGCTTCCTTTACCCCCGCGATTAACAAAGCCTGATTTTTCAAGATCTTGAATGAGTTCTCTTATTTTTCGTGGCATATATATGATACTATATTGATACTATAATAACAAGAGAAGATTTTGCGCCTGGCGACAGGGTCTACACGCCTTTCTCTCAAATATAGTAAATGATAAATCATCACTATCTATGAACATTGCATACACTATGCCAAAAACATTATTACTTTTTTTATAAGAATTTCGACTAGTTAATACTTTATCAAAAAAATATTAGTCTCAAAATTACATCTTGAGTCTCATTTTTGAGACTATTGGGACTGAAATGGGATTGACTAGGCTAGAAGAATCTTTACAAACCTGCCTCAATACTAGCCACAAAACGAGCATAGTGATCTGGTGCTAGAATTCGTTCTAATCGGTGAAGAAAACCAAGCCCTGGTCTTTCATTATTTTTTAAAATACGATCAAGAACCATAGCACCTGCAAGCCCCAATTCTTTTTTTAATTCTTTCGTTGTTTGATCTCTTTCAGCAAGAATTTGATCAAGACAGGCCTTAGGAGATAGTACTTTTTTTGGCTGAGGAGGCCCACCTTGTCTTGTTTTTGCTTTTGCTTTTGAAACACGAAAACCCAAAAACCCGCTCATATCTGGTTCAGCACCATCTACATCTAACAGACTTAAAAGTATACCCACCTCATCTTCCGAAAACACAGCACCGAGAGAGCGTGTAAATTTTGCATTCACCGGTTTCTCACCAGCATAAACTTGACTCGTGTATGAATAAGTTCGTTCACTGCGTCTTGCGAGTTCTGTTAAGCTAACGCCATGAAGGTGTAAAAGGCCAAACAAAAACTTCCTATAAGCTGATTCCTGAAGAGTAAGGTGTGGGTGTTTTTCGACAGCAAACACCATTAAAGCTGCCACCTCTCCATCAGTAAAAACTGCAGAAAACCTGTTTACAAGAGTGGCTGCAGGAGTTCTTCCTGCGCTGCGAAGGGCAAAGAAAGGTGGCCTACGAATACCGCATTCTCGTAAAGCAGCAGTAATTCCTAAATCAGGATAACTGTCTAAGGTTCTATAGACAGCACCAACAAACTCTCTTCCCAAATAACCTTCAACAAACTGCATAAGAACCATAACTTCTTGTTCTGAAAAAATAGCCCTGAGTGATAGGCCCATTTCTTCTGATAAGGGACTTTTCCCAATATAGACTTTTCTAAATTCATTGAACGAAATATCACAAACAGCACAAAGTTGTTTTGGAAGATAACCATGCCTTAACATAAGCGTATAAAGAAGAGCTGATAAAGGGGTGGTGGGCCTTGGAAATTTTTTGATAAGTGCTTCACGAGAAAGCTTACTGTCCTTAATTCTTTCTAACTTTGCAACTTCTTCCTCTGAAAAGCCCAATCTAGCTAATCGCTCTGCTGGAATATGCCCTCTCCCTTTAAGCATATGTGTTAGTACCGTGCCTTTTTGATAACCCAGTTTTCTTACAATTTCAGCTTTGTCTGAAAGACTAAGGCCATGTCTTTCTAAATACTCTACAAATAAACGACTATATTCAGTACTTGGCTCTGGTCTATCTTTTGTATGCCAGGACCATCTTTTTGATCTTTTTGGCCTTCTTGAAGGAAGTGTTCCCCTCTCTCTAAGATGAACTTCACGCAAGGCCTTTAATTCCGCAATCTCTTCTCGAGAAAATGGAGTGAGCTCTAATTTTTTCATAAAACCAGCAGAGATAGAATAACCCCCTCTCAAAATTTCATAAACATAAGAGGGATTACTATACCTCATACTTTTTGCTAGACCTAGAGGTTTCAAACCGTGAACCGCCATAATATCCATAAGCTTACAACCAAAATCTGTTGTTCGCGCACGCCTTTCTGCAACAGTAAGAGGTGTGCCTCGTCGCGCCATGCACTCCATAGTAAAAGCAGTATCACCCTCGCTTTCAGAACCTCCATTCACACTGGCTCTTTGCTGTCCATAAGTTCTTCGAAAAAAACGAAACTGCTCTGGAGCCAACTCTGTTCGGAAAAGACCTGAATCAACCATGTCATCAAGGGCGACTTGTCCTTGTGTGAAACCTACTCGTCCACCATCAACCTCAACAGCATCTCTGTGCACAGATCCTGCTGCCAAAAAATCTATTGCCCCACTTGATTGTAAATCAAAACCCCTCAAAGCTACGTCCGGAAATTCAGCCTGAATTCCAGCTAAGTTTGCCAGTGAATAAGATGCTTGAGGCCCTATGGTAAAAGAGGAAGTCATACCTATGATATTCCTGCATATGACGGCCAAAGTGGCCAGCAGGAACGGAGCAAAGTGGCCAGTTAGTC
>CAZSTS010000021.1:0-42106 GCA_964609965.1 uncultured Nitrospirales bacterium | reverse complement strand
TAGGGACTCTCATCCCTCATTTTGGCCAATTACACAAAATTATTTACACTCCCCCTTGTATGGTGATGTCTGTTCCAACACAACTACTACATCCACAGCCTCCACCTGCGCTTGTTTGGGCGCGTTGAGCTGCAGCTTTTCTTGCTGCTTCAGCGCGTCTTTCGGCCTCTGCTCTTCTCTCTGCCTCTGCTATCCTTTCAGCTTCAGCTGCTCTTGCAGCTTCTATTTCAGCTGCTGTGCGGTGGGGTGTAGCTTTCTTTGGGGGGCTGCTATTATCTGCCAATAGCACATGTGTAGATTGTGAATTAGAATCAAGCCTAAGCTCAAGTGTTCTTGCTTGTTCTCCCTGAGCAGTTTCTAAATATTGATCAGGTTGAATTTGTGTTGTTTTATCTGAAACATCAAAATTCAATCCAAAATCTTCTTTGTTATATACAGACTCTGTTCCTGTGGCACTTGTTAAAGTTACAAACATTATTTCCTCCTATTAAAGTTTATTTATAAAATATTACTGCTAACTTCTTAAGCAAACCCCATGCCAGTTTCATAAAAAAGAGCTTGGCTGATATTATTCAGGTTTTCTGCAGTCTTTGAAATCAAAGGGTTTGATGTGTTTAAGAATTTGGGCAGGGTAGTAAAAAAATTAAAACAGTTTTCAATTCAAAAGAGTTTTTCAAGATATAAAGAGCAGTAAAATCAATATATAAATTATAATAGATGATGGCACAAAACATGCATAATGATTTGCTATTAATAAAAAAAGGCCAGGAGGACCGGGGTCAAAGCTTGTACTTCTCATTTTTTTGATTTGAAATGAGAAGTACAAGCTTTGACCCCCAGTTAATATTTATGTCGAGACCGCTTAGAATTGAATATGATGGAGCATGGTATCACGTAATTAATCGTGGACAATGCAAACGAAATATTTACCTAACAGATATTGATTATACAGTATATTTTGAGTTGTTAAATGCAATAACAGAAATATATTCGGTAGAGATTCATGCCTTTTCACTAATGCCTAATAATTATCATTTATTGGTACATACTCCAAAGAAAGGTTTGAGTCGGGCTATGAAGTACTTAAACGGAACTTATACTCAGAAATTTAATAAAATTCATGAATTGAATCGCAACGATGAACTTGGCTATTTATTCAATGAATATAAAAAAATGATTCGGGAAAACGAAAAACATCAAGTTAGAATAAAAAAAGAAACTTGTTTACAAGTTCTTTTTGAAACAGCCTCCCAAGTCTCCCACGATATACGGTCGCCGTTATCTGCTTTAGGTGTTGCTACATCTGACTTAAAAGAACTTCCGGAGGAAAAGAGGGTGCTTATTAGGTCTGCAGTTCAGCGCATAGAAGACATTGCGAATGATTTGGCGAGTAAAAAAGACCACAGACCAAAGACCACAGACAACAGGCCAAAAGAAGAAAAGAAACAAATTCAAGATAAGCTAAAAGTTCGATTGCTGTCCAGTATCATAAATTCCCTCATATCAGAAAAGCGCATGGAATACCGTTCATGTTCAGGAATCAATATCGAATCTAATTTGGGGCAAAGCGCATACGGACTTTTTGCAAAAATACAAACAAAAGAGTTTAAACGCTTGCTCTCAAATCTTATTAATAACTCAATTGAAGCTATTGGAGGGGATGGGGATGTTGATATTAGTATGGGTACAGATGGGCCTAAGGGCCTTCCTCCTACGCACAATGCTTCGGCGCGACAAGGTGGGGCCTATGGGCCTACGGAAGAAAGACAGACAACAAGTGTAATAATATTGGATGATGACGATAGTATTCATCACATATGGCAAAATCGTTTCAATGAATTAGGAATTCCCAAAGAAGTCGTTAAACATTTTAAAGATCCCTATAAACTGATATTTTGCTATAAGGCAAACGAGCCGAAGCGCCAAGGCGCCGTCGTACCGATGTTATTTCTATGTGACTATGAGTTGCTAGGTAGTGATAAAACAGGTCTTCAGGTTATCGAAGAATTAGGGATTCAAGGAAATGCTGTTCTTGTCACAAGTCATTTTGAAGAAGAGGATGTGAGGGCTCAGTGTGCGAGGTTAGGAGTTAAGTTATTGCCAAAGAATTTGGCGGGGTATGTGCCTGTGATTGTGGATAGTGGACCGCAGATCGTGGATCGAGGGGAAAAAGGGGATCTGGATTGCCACGTCGCTAATGCTCCTCGGAATGACAGAACGCTAGACCCTTCGATTCGTCAAACTCGCTCAGGGCGGGCGCAAGACGCAATTCTCATCGATGACGATCCATTAATTCGCAAAGCCTGGCAAATCATGGCTAAGCGTTGTGGAACGCGGTTACATTGTTTTACAAAGCCAGATGAGTTTTTTGATGATATAGATGCGTTTGATAAAGAAGTTCCTTTGTACATAGATTCTAATCTTGCCGATGGTCTTAAGGGTGAGAATGTTGCAAAAAATATTAGTGATAAAGGTTTTACAAATATTTATCTTGCAACTGGTTCCAGTCCAGATGAATTTCCAAGTATGCCCTGGATAAAAGAAATAATTGGCAAGGCCCCTCCATTTCGTATTCAATAATTCTTCGTAGGGGCAGGTCCCTGTGCCTGCCCGTGATATTTTCCAAATTTCAAAGTTCTATCTAAAAGGGTTTTTTTTGCTCCCTGTTTTCAGACGGAAAAAAATGGAGGGCATCATTCAAATGAGCGCCATTTTTGAAGGCCAGCTTTGCTGGCGGACAAAAATGACGACAATGATTTTTAAATCGCACCATTTTTTAATCGTCTTCAAATAGCGAGCGGGTTTGGTTTTGCCTTGCGGCAAATTAGGTTTTCATATTCCCACGTAGGAGCGTAGGCTCATAGGTGCGTAGGCTCGTATATATTAGACACCGTCAAATTCCCGTATCAAGCCGTCACAGCCCCGTAACTGTCTAAAAAACAACACAAAACCCCCAGCTTCCCAACTCAACCCCCAACCCTAAACCTCCTAACCCCTTAAAATCACAGTAGGAAAAAGTTGCCTATCAAATCATCTCATTTTGATAAAATTCTCAAAATGACCAGTTTTGGGTAGGAATATCGCGACAGAAAATCGGGAAAAGATCAATAATATCACGATAATAAAATATTTATCCAGAACCCCATTTGGCACAGAATATGCTTATTAAGAACTAAAGACATTTGGAATTACGGTATTTTACAATTTATATACATGGGAAACGTCTGGCGTCTAGAGTCTAGCGTCTATCGTAACCAATAATACGCAATAACACAGGGGATCAGTTATGAGTATGAGAATCAGAAAAATATCATCTTTTCTAATTATTGTATTAATCAGCATAGCTTTTGTTATGACTTCAGGGACCACTGGTTGTGGTGGTAGTCTTCCTGAAGGTACATTAGTACCTGCAGGTGGATTTGGTGGTGAAGCTGCTAGTGATGATACAACAACCACTACTACAATAGAAGCTGCAGATTCCCCTGTAGCCTCATTGCCATTACCAGCTGTTTTTAAAGCATCTCCAATTATATTTACACCTGATGCTGAGCAAAATTATCCAATTGATGGGCCAGTAGGGGCTATAGAAGACTTTGAAGCAGGTGATTTGGTGATGTTTGATGTTGAAGAGATTGATGTTGCGATGACGTGTAATGAAAAAGATGGGTCGCTGGTTCGCGGGTTCGCAGGTTCGTGGAGAATTAAAGAAGCAGTGGCTGAGGAGACAGGTTGTGATAATGCTTTTGCTATAGAAGAAGACGGATCGTTCATGGGTTATGCATACTTTGATGATATAAGTGCAACACAACTTTACATGGCTGTTGTTGATCCTGATACTTGTGAAGCTAAGGGTGATGCAAGCTTACAGTATGTTCAAAGTAATATGAGATGGTTGGCAAGTGCTGCGACGGATCTTATTGTTAAAGGTAACGATGTAAATGCTCTCACAGAAAATGTTGTTGTCCAAGCAAGTATTGCTGATGATGGTGCGTTGCGTGTTGATGAAGATTATGAAGATGGATACGGGTTGTTTGGGGTTGATGGGACAAAACTGATTTATGATATTGCTTATGATCGGAACTATTTTGGAGTAATGAATACAGCTAGTACTGCTGAAGGTGGAGGGGTTCATGCGCATGAGAGCGATGGAACTGATACAGGTATTTTTGGACAAGTAGATGATGCAGATGAATATACTATGGTAAAATCAGTTTATGGGTCAGTTTATTATTCCGTGAAAAAAACCAGTGACACAGAAGCGTATATTTATGACTTGTATGATGGTATTCCTATGTTCTTGGGTGATCTTCACCCTTTAAATTACAACCATGTTCAGCTTCTTTATGAAAATGTTGATTCCGAAGGCAATCCCATGAGATTCTCTCAGATATTTTCTTTTGATGCTGATGAAACAACCGGTTACTTTGCAGCAGTTTATGAGGATATCGAAGGTAATGTAAGAGTTAGAATGACAAATCACATGAATATGTTTGGTGGTGAGACACCTTTGACAGGTGTAGGTCTAGAGGCATTTGATATTAAGGATTTGGTTTTCTATGACACAGATAAATTCCTTTTATTAGATGCTGCTAATGATGCAGTTTATACAATGACGGTTGATTTTGATAATGAGACAGTGCCATCGACAATTGAAGCCACAAATACAACCATTGTTGGTGATTACCCTGTTGCCATTGCTCTAAATGAGGACAAAGATCGCGCTTATGTCTTAAATGCCAATGACGAAACAGTATCAATCATAGGGTTAACCAATGATGATGAAGCTAAAACACCGTTGGTAAAACCACAAGTTCTTGGAACAAAGAGCATGAGTGATTATATTGATGGAGCCCTCAGTGTAACATTTGAGCCTAATCTCATCTCTGTTGGAACTAATGATCTCTATGTTGGTTCTCAAGGCATAAATGGCTTTTTGGCTATGAGTAAGGAGGAGATTACTGAAGCTGCTATTGTAAACGAAGACCTTGATGGTGATGGTTATGATAAGATCACAGATTGTGATGATAATAACCCTGATGTTCATCCAGCTGCATTTGAATATTGTGGTGATGAAATAGACAATAACTGTGATGGTCAAGTAGACGAGGATACCGCAGAAGACGCAGATACATGGTACCCAGATAATGATGGCGATGATTACGGTGTTGAAGGTAATACAACTGTATCCTGCACGCAGCCAGAGGGCTTTGCAGACAATACTAATGACTGTGATGATGCTGATGCCACTGTTTATCCTGGCGCTATAGAGGCCTGTGATGATGTAGATAATGACTGTAATGGTCTTATCGATGATGATGCGCCTACTCAAACGTGGTATGGTGATAAAGATAGAGATGGTTATGGTAATCCTGCCGTAACAAAAGTTGCCTGTAGTCCAACAATAGATTGGTGGGTACTAGTTGCAGGTGATTGTGCTGATCAGAATCCTGCGGTCAATCCAGGGGCTACAGAAGACTGTAGTGGTGGCGTAGATAATGATTGCGATGGGGATGTAGACGAAGGATCAACTGAAATATGTGATGATGACATTGATAATGATTGTGATGGATATACTGATTTAGCAGATTCTGAATGTGTTGGTGGTTTGTAAGAAAGGATTATAAGTTACCAGCCATAAAATGTGAGAAAAGCTGCTCCCCCGCTAGTTGTTGCACGATCACTATTTGGAGCACCACCTATTAAATCAGCAAAACCGTTTCCTGTAACATCGCCAAGATCAAGACTCCAACCAGTATGATCTCCTTGATTTTCACCCTCTAGCATAGCATCTGCGCTAGTAACATATATATCGCCTGAGATTAATGGGGATCCAAAGAAGACATAGTATCCACCAATATAGGGACCATGGTAAGGTGCTATAGTTTCAGCACTAGCGCCAATCGCAATATCTGCCAAACCATCACCATTTGTATCCTCTAATTTTGCTGATTTTCCTGTATGAGCTCGTATGGATTCACCAATATATTTAGCATCGTAATCTGTTAATAAATCATATTCTCCAGTTACAGGACCAAAGAACAAGAAACAAGCACCACTATATGTGTCAAAAGTGCTATCTTTTGGTGCACAAAGAAGAACTTCATTGTTACCATCACCATCAACATCACCTGCCATAGATGCACTAAAACCTAAAAGATCTCCGGCCACTCCACCTCTAAAAATTGCATCAGCACTGTTAAGTGTTAATGAACCAGTAACTGGTCCATAAAAGAGGGCTGCTTTTCCAGCTTGGGTTCCGTTATCTGGGTTATTAGATGCTCCAACTAAAATATCTGAAAGACCGTCACCATTCACATCACCACCAGCTAATCCTTCACCCGCCATGTCGTCTACAGTGTCTCCTACAATGAGTGCATCAGCATTATCTATAGCGATTGATCCAGTGACAGGGCCTAAAAACAATCCCGCAGCACCATAGGCCTGTGTTGGTGATACCCACATGTAACCAGGAGCTCCAACTAATAAATCATCATTTCCATCGCCATCTACATCACCTGCATTTGCAACACTATAACCCGTGCTGGCATCATAGTTTACACCTGTTACAGTAGCAACTGAAGCTAATGTTGCACCAGAATACAAAGTAGCTGCACCTTCGTCTGCATAAGTTGTAGATACACCAGGTGCGCCAACAAGAAAATCAGGAACACCATCACCAGTTTGATCTCCTGCTGAGGATATTGCAAAACCAAAAGCATCAGTAGCAGCTGCACCACTTAGGCTGGCATATGTTCCGTCGGAACCAGTTGGACTGCTGTATAAAACGAGAACATCGCCATTTGTAGAATATGGTCTTCCAAGTGCATAGTCTCCATAGCCATCAGCATTCAGATCACCCAAATAAGCTACTGCAGTTCCTAGTTTACCGCTTGCAGTAGTTCCTTCCCAGGTTCTATCTGCACTAGCTAAGCTTAAATCTTCTGGATCACATTCTGGGAAGGTTCCATCACAATTATCATCTATTCCGTTATTACATGCCTCTGTCATTCCGGGATTTACGTAGTAGGCATCTACATCGGGATCTAATGGATCATCGTTACAATCCGTATTATCAAGCACTAACCCCATTGCTACTGCATCGTCTGGACAGAGTGAGTATGCATATGCGGGATCGCCATAGCCATCACCATCAAGATCATCGTAGTATGTTCCTAAAAGACCTTCATCGACATCGCCATCGCAGTCTTCATCAATTCCGTTACAAACTTCAGTTGCCCCTGGATAAACACTTGCATCGCCATCATTACAGTCGCCAGTAGTTGCTACAACTCCGGCTGGTTCGTGGCCTGCGCAGTAGTAAGAGGCTGTGCCAGTACCAACACCATCGCCATCACCATCTGCGTACCATGGAAGGGCGTCTTGAGAATCTGTTTCGTAAACAGCTCCATCACAGTCATAATCTATTCCATCACACCATTCATCAGCACCTGTGTATACTAAAGGATCGATGTCGTCGCAGTCGCTTCCAGGCACTGCTGAATAGCCAGGTTGTGGTCCGCAAAGTTCTTCTCCGACAATGTCATACAGATCAGCTTCGCCATCTTCATCTAAATCATCATAATACGTTGTTGTAAGACCTTCGACGATATCGTTGTCGCCATCACAGTCGCCATCGATAAAATCACAAACTTCTACTGCGCCTGGATAGACGCTGGCATCTCCATCATCACAATCACCATCACCACGAACGTGATTGGTAGGTGCTAAGCATTGAAGGGTAGCAGCGCCATCACCAATTCCGTCGCCATCACCATCGAGGTACCAAGGTGTGTATGAATTTAACTCGTAATCACTATCATCACAATCAATGTCATTTAAAACATAATCTGTTGGAGCTGTGCATGTTGCTGCAGAATAAACAGCTGC
Source organism: uncultured Nitrospirales bacterium (assembly GCA_964609965.1). Lineage (GTDB taxonomy): Bacteria > UBA10199 > UBA10199 > UBA10199 > JADGCS01 > JAHJDR01. The sequence goes on along the minus strand of CAZSTS010000021.1, from coordinate 34,219 downwards.
ATCACCTTCGCCATCACCGTCACCGTCATAGAACCAAACTGTGTTAGGATTGATAAAGTAAGCATCGGGATCTAAAGGATCATCGTTACAGTCTGTATTATCTAAAACATAACCAGAAGGAGCACCACAAGAAGCATCTACGTAATTTGCAGCATCACCAAATCCATCAAGATCGGCATCGAGATAGTATCTGATGGTTGTACCGTTATCGATAGTGCCATCACAATCGTTATCTACGCCATCACAAAGCTCTGTGGCACCTGGATATGTAAAAGCAGCAAGAGGATCTGAAGAATCATCGTTGCAGTCATCAAAGTTTTCTGAATAACCTGCAGGGAGTGTACATGCGTAACTTTGGTTTGCTACATCACCATAGGTGTCTCCGTCAGCATCAAGCCAGAAAGGTAATTCAACGCCTTCGTCTATGGCGAGGTCACAGTCATTATCTTGGAGATCGCAAACTTCTGTATTGGCAGGGAAATTGTTGGCATCGGCATCGTCACAATCAGTGCCACCATCGGCTATAGAAGGATCTCCATCGCCATCAGCGTCTATTGCATCACAAAGAAGATCTGTGCCATCACAGTCATTGTCTATGCCGTCTTCACAGATTTCTTCTGCACCTGGGTAAACAAAGGGTGCATTAGGATCGGCTATTGGATCGTCATTGCAATCTGTAGCAATACTAGAAAAACCTGCTGGTGCTGTGGCAGAACAAAAGTCTTGGGCTGTACCGTAAAGATCGGCATAACCATCTCCGTCAACATCTGGTGTGTAGAGATAGTCACCGTTAAGATTGGGATCAGCTTCGTCAATTAATGTACTGCAGTTATTATCTATGCCATCACAAATTTCTTGAGCAGTGATATTTATGTAGGGATCGCTATCGTCGCAATCAGAATAGTCAACACCAAAACCTTCTGGTGCTGTTGGAGAACATGAACCTATTTCTAAGGAAAGGTCTGTAGAACTAAAACCATCTTCGTCTGCATCTGGTGTGTAGAAGTATAAAGGAGTGAAGGCAGGGTCGAGATCGTCTACAAGTCCGTTACAACTGTTGTCTTCACCATCGCAAATTTCTTCGGCACCTGGGAAAGTTAAGGGATTGCTATCGTTACAGTCTACATCGTTATTATATCCGTCACCATCTACATCAACGTCGTCGCAGGCTGGGGCATAACCATCGCAGTCTTCGTCGATTGCGTTACCGCAGATTTCTTCGGCATTTGGGTTATAGTCAGGGTTGTTGTCATCACAGTCACCGTATTCTTCGACGTAGTCATTTGGTTTGAGTTGTTCACAAGCATTAATGACAAGTTCTTCAACACCAAAAGTGTCGCCATCTTCATCTAAGTACCATGGTGGGGCATCGACAGCATCTGTATCGATGATGCCATCACAGTTATTATCTATGCCATCGCAGATCTCATCGGCATCTGGGAATGTGAGAGGATCATCGTCATCACAGTCTTCTTCAAAGTCTATCGTGTCTGATAGTTCTGCTACATACTCCCTACAAACGTTATCACTTTGACCTGGTTTTGGTCTGCAGAGTTCTGCGCCATCTCCATCGTCATCAACAAGATCTGGTAATGCGGGATCTGGGGGAACTGCATCAGCAGTATTTCCACATGCTGCTAAAGCAACAGGCCATTTGAATGGTGAAACATATGTTATAATGTCTACTCCAACTAAAGTATAATAGACAGCATCACCAGCAGGCCCTGCAACCCACGAGTCATGCGAGGGGGTCCATGGTTCGTGAGGTAGTGCTGCTGCGGATGCGTATGTTTCTACTCTACTGCTTAATGGTGCTCCAGTATCCCAGGGAATAGATAAAAGATAATCTTCATCGGTGATGGGAACTTCTTCGTACGTATCAGCATATGTGATTGAGATTTCGGGTTCAACGCTTTGATTTGGTTCTGCGGGTTCGTCGTAGATGTAAGAGAGGTCACCAAGATCTTCGGAAGAAGCAGGTGAGTAGTTAAGTTCTCCAGGATCGGAATAAAGATCGAATTGATCTGGTTCAGAACTACAAAGTGGATCTTGATCTAGAGGGAGATAACTATTGCCTCCAATTTCTGACATGGCTCTGATTCTCTTTTGCTAAACATTTCGAAGTGCCGAGAAAAATTTATTTTATATTTTTTCCGGCTCCTTAGTACTTCGATTTACTTAACTATATTATCGACTAAACGTGACTCGATGTTGCGGATATACTAATATCTTTTTTTTCTTTTGCTTGTTACTTTCTGCGTTACTCCTTTTTGGGTGCTTTATCAATAGTTTTCAAGGGGTTACGGCACAGTTTTGACGCTTTTCTGACGGTGTTTAAATTGTAACGGAAAAGCTGGAAATGGTCTTAAGGATACTCAGTAAACAGGTGTAAAATAGACAGTTTTTGAGGATATGTTCATATATTTTTTGGGGTATTTATAAGACGCAATAAATACAAGCTGGGAGCTTGAGATTATAAAAAATCAAAAAAATGGTTCTCGGTTTCCCTGGGTCCTGGGTTCTCGGGGGGATTATTTGTTCATTTTGTATTTAATAAAAGCTCTAATTAATCGTCCGGTTTTTTCTGCTTGTTCAATTAATTCCTTAAATTCATTTTTCGTAAGATAGCCAATATCTAAAGCGGCATATAAATGTGAGCAAACCTCTGAAGATGATCTACTAGAATAGCCCAGAAATTTTAAAGATTCCAATTTTGAAAAAGAGTGGTATCCCTCTGCAATGTTTGCCATCACTGAGATTGCTGCTCGTTGAATTTGATCCTTTAAACCAAAGTCTTTGCTCATTGGTTCCAATTTTGTTTTCTGATAAATTTGGGCTACTAATATTCTTGCCTCTTGCCAACAGTGTAAATCTTCAAACCTTTTCATGTTTACCTCCTCAAGTTATATTAATGTGTTCGTATCCCATATAATGAGAGTTTCTCTTTTTCTTATTTTATTTATTAACCTGAGACCCTGAGAACCTGAGGTCCTTTTTTACATTGCCAATTATCTCTTTCCCCTCTACGATTCATGAATATGTCAACACGAACGCAACAATACATATCTATCATTTTCTGTGTTCTCGCCGGAATAGGACTGGCCGTGATGATGCGGGTGAATGCGTCGTTAGGTGAACATATTGGTGTTTTGGAATCCTCCTTTTTTGCGCATATTACAGGAGCGATTCTTGCTGTTTTTATTCTCAACAAGAAAATTAATCGTGAGTTTTTTATTAATTTAAAAAACGCACCCAACTTCACCTACACAGCAGGTTTGTTTGGTGTGTGTGTTGTGCTTCTCATGAATTATCTGGTGCCCAAGTTAGGCATGGCAGTGTGTGTGAGTATCATGATTGCAAACTCACTTGTATTTGCGATTATAGCAGATCATTTTGGTTTTTTTGGATTACCGCGTTTTGCGATTACTAAAAAACGCCTTCTTGGATTAGCGTTTGCTTTTGCGGGCGTGTTTTTAGTTATCTGGGGTTAAAGCTATGAGTATTTTTCTGATACTTCTTGTTAGTTTTTCTGAACTGCTGAATACGTCGTGTCGTCTCATCAACGCGGCCATGGGCACGTATGTGGGAAGCTTGCGTGGCTCATTTGTGAATCACGTTGTGGGCACTGTGTTTGCCGGACTTCTTCTCATCGTTGGCTTCAAAACTGGGCACATACACTTTGAGGGCATTCCTGTTTATTATTTTTTTGGTGGGTTTATTGGCTTGATTGTTGTGGCTGCGAGTAATTTTGCTGTGCCTCATGTGGGGGCCATGCTTTCGGTCATTATCATTATTTCCAGTCAACTTTTTGCCTCAGCTCTTATTGATCGGTTTGGACTTTTTGGGGGCGAGGTGATCACTGTCGATCTTTTTCATGTCGCAGGGATTTTGCTTCTTATTTTAGGTTCGGTTTTTGTTTTTGTGAAGAGGTGAGATTTTTTCACTCTCAATTCTCAGACGGAAGACGGTTCTCTTTTATCCCAATTATTACGCTGACCGCTTCGCCCAGTACCATTTGGTACATGGGCTTCGCTAAAAAAATGTGAAATATTATGATCAATATTGTCAGCTTTTGTAGGCTGTCTGTGACAGCTGTACAAAATCTGAAGGACCACAAATCTGATCGTCACATTTTTTAAGTCAGCTCCATAATCGGGATGGGCTTGTTTTGCCTATCGGCAAATTAGGTTTTCTTCACTGTACGCTAGACTCTAGACGTTAGACGCATCCAACGCCATTTCCACTGCTTTAGCCGCATGAAGTTCTGTAGTGTCGAACAAGGGAATGTTTGTGTGAGTGTTGTTCACGAGATGGGCAATCTCTGTACAGCCTAATATAACTCCCTCTGCGCCTTGTGTTGTCAAATCGTTCATGATGCGCAAGTATTCTTTTCGCGATTCATCTTTAGTGATTCCTAAAACAAGTTCTTCAAAAATAATTCTATTAACCTGATCGCGATCTTCTTTTTTATCGGGCACAAGAACATTCAATCCATGTTTGTCCTTCAAACGAGATTTATAAAAATCTTCTTCCATGGTAAAATTTGTTCCGAGTAAACCGATCGTAGATATTTTTTTCTTTTTAATCGCTTCGGCTGTGGGATCTGCGATGTGGAGCAGCGGGATGTTCACGGTTTCTTCAATCTGGGGAGCGGCCTTGTGTGGTGTGTTTGCACAGATCATGAGAAAATCAGATCCCATATCTTCGAGTTGCTTTGCCTTTTCGCAAAGGACCTTGGCAGCGGGTTCCCAGCCTTGAGTTTGAATCATGTAGTACATTTCTTGAATGTTAAGACTGATGATATTTAACTTGGCGCCATTCATGCCACCGAGTTTGTTTTTTACACCTTCATTGATGAGTTTGTAGTACGTGGCTGTTGATTCCCAACTCATGCCTCCGATTAAACCGATAGTTTTCATTTTATTCTCCTTGTTTGTAGAATTGTGATATTAATAAGTGATATTAAGTTTGTCATTGTATTTGTTTTCTTGTTTTGGGCAGGTTCTTTTTTTATCCCAATTATGACGTGGGGTGTAAAGGTTTCTTTTTATCCTAATTACTTCTCTTGGGAGGGGAGGCTTTTTTTGTTCCCTATTTTCAGACGGAAAAAAATAATTACAAATTGTATTTGTAGTGCCATTTTTGAAGGCCAGCTTTGCTGGCGGACAAAAATAACGTCCACCATTTACGATCGTATTATTTTTTAATCGTCTTCAAATAGCGAACGGTTTGGTTTTGCCTGACGGCAAATTAGGTGTCTTTTTCAGTCAGCTACATAATAGGGATGGGCTTGTTTTGCCTTACGGCAAAGATGGTTTAAATCTCAGAAAATAGGGATGTTGCGTATAATGGCAAGAAAGAAAGCCCGCTATTACTTAGAGATATTTGATCTCCTGAAATTAAATAACTCTTGTTTGGATGATAACGAGACAGATAAACAGTTAAGCTTTTTGCTTTTTTATTAATACCAGCTTTGACTTCAATGGGAATTATTTCTCCTGCAATTGCTGTTAAAAACTCAATTTCGCTTGTTCCTTCTTGCCAACTGTAAAAATCCTTGTTGAAGGAAACTGCTAATTCTTGAATAACATAGTTTTCTGCAAAATAGCCTTTATAGCTTCCATAACTGTAGTTATAGATCGTTTTTGGTTCTAAACCAACCATGTGGCCTAATAATCCAATATCAAATAAATAGAGTTTAAATTTATTATGGTTTGTATGAGCTTTTAAAGGTAGTTCGGCTTTTTTGCATATGAGTATTTTATGAATTAGGCCAGATTTTTCTAACCAAAGAATAGGATCTTCTAAATGTTGATAATTTGAGCGTCCTGGCAAAACGTCTTTGAAAACGAATTTGCTATTAAATTTATTCTCTCTAGCTAATTGAATAGGAATATTATTGAAAACAGACTGAATTTTTACCGCGTTTGTCTTGCCTGCATGTTTTGACATGTCATTTAAGTAATTGTCTAGAATTTCTGCTTGAAGTTCTCGAACTTTTAAAAAGGAATTTGCCAAATCACTACAAGTGTCTTTAAAGGTTTGGACGACTTCTGGCAGCCCTCCCGTGATAAAGTAGTATTTGAGGTATTCAAATGTTTTATCATGAACAGTGAGAGATATACTATTGTTCTTTATTCCATGAATTATTTCATTTAGTAAGAGTTTCTTTTCTAGTCCCTCTAAAAATTCAAAAAAACTCATCGGATAAAGTGTTATTGTTTTTATTTTACCAACTGGGTAGGCTTCTGAAGAAAGGTTCACACCCAAAAAAGACCCTGAACTGATAATATATGAACCGTTAAGATCGTCACAAAAGTATTTTAAGGCTGTTAAAGCATTGGGGCATTCTTGAATCTCGTCAAAAATAATGAGGTCTTTTTCGGGGTTAATGTTTATTTCATACTGGATTTTGATTTTTTTTATAATTTCTAAAGGATCAAGACTTCCTTCAAATATTTTTTTTAATTCTTTATTTTTGGTGAAATCAAAATGATGAAAATTGGTAAATTCGTTTTTTCCAAAAGCTGTTAGGATGTAGGTTTTTCCAACCTGCCGAGCTCCTTTTATTAATAAGGGCTTTCTTTTTTTATCAGACTTCCAGCTTAGTAAATCCTTGTAAATATTCCTATCCATAAAGCCATTATAATGCTATTATTCATAGGAATAAAGACATTTTATTGCTAAAATAGAGATGAAAAACTTTCATTTGATGGTTTGCTAAGATAGTTAAAGTCTAACAAGTTGAAATGTTTAATATTTTTCCCTCACATCTCTCCAGAATTGTTGGTGGGATAGCCAGTTGCGGCCTATATTCAGGTCGATATTTACTACTAAAACACCTTCATCACTGTCTAAGTTGGAAATGATGTTTCCTTTTGGATCACATACTAAGGAATTGCCCCAAAATTGAATTCCTTTTTCAATTCCTGTCCTGTTGACGACAACCATATAAATACCATTTTGAATGCACTGGCCCTGGATCATTTTTTTCCAGATTTTTTGATAGTTTTTATCAATATGTGCGCCTGAGAAATCGCAAAAACCAAGAGCTGTTGGACTAAACACAATATCACAACCTTGTTTTCCATAAGCTCGTTGTGTTTCTGTAAACCAATGATCCCAGCATATGGAAATCCCAAAGCGACAATCATTAATTTTAAAAACAGGAAATCCTAAATTACCAGGTTTAAAATAATATTTTTCTTGGTAACCATTGTTTTGTGGAATATGATTTTTACGATATTTACCAGCAACCTCACCTTGGGAATTTAACACAACAGATGTATTGTAGTAGCTGTCATTATCTTTCTCGAAAAACGGTACGATCAAACAAACATCATTCTTTTTGGCTGCTTCTGACATGATTTGGATAAGGGGACTGTCTATAGGTTGAGCCAATTCAAAGCTGGCGTCATTAATATCTTGTGGAAAATAAATCTCACTAAATACCTCTTGCAAACACACAATTTGTGCACCTTGTTCTTTTGCTTTTTTTATGTATGCTATAGTCTTTTCAATGTTTTGATTTGTGTTTTCTGTGCAAGAAATTTGGACTAGGCCTATTTTGATGGTGGGTTTTTTGTTCATTGCTTATAACCGATGTTTTTTTATCCATATGACAATCTACCATCTCCGAACCACTATCCACGACTCATAAATGGAGGCTCTTTTCCTACAACCCCAGCAATCCATGGCATGTTTTCAAACATATCTTTTGTATCGCCAGTGGCAAGATAAATATTCTTAAAGCCTTTTTTATAGATTTCTTTCGCATATTCTTCGCCTTTTTTATCTTTTTTGAGGTTCGAATCAATATAGATGGGGGTGTCTTTGCTAAAGCTAGAAATACTTTCAAAAAATACATCTGGATCATAGTAGAGGGCTACATTTTTGTTATTCTTTTTGGCTACCATTTTCCATATACTGTGGTTCATGTCATCATCATCGATGAGTATTGCGTGGATTGTGGATCGTGAGCCGTGGGTCGTGGATTGTGGCTTGTATGTTGTTATTGGAACAAAGCCAGCTAGGTTTTTTGGAATTAGTTTAACTCCAAGTTTGGCGCATTCTTTACGCACGCCATCTTCTTCAAAATGGCTGGTCACTAGAACAGCCTTTTCTTGAATTCCAAGCTCTTCGATGACCTGAAGGCCTGTTTTGTCACTTCCCAATAATTCATAATCACAGAGGAAGAGTGGATCCCGCCAAAGGACGGGCACAGCGTGGGTCGTCCTTCGACTTTGCTCAGGATCTTCGATGGATAGTGAATCGCGGCTTTTATACCAGAATATAAGTTTGTAGGGATCCTTAAAATGTTTAATAGCTTCTTTAGGAATGCCAGCTGCTTTTAATCGGTTATTCCACACTTGATGAATGGATTCGTCATCGTCGAGAATGATGATGAGGTTTTCACGGACCACGAGTTCAGGCAAAAACCAATTTGGAGCAGGCTGCTTAGGAAGAGAGAGGGTGACAGTTGTTCCTTTGCCGATCTCTGATTCAATCTTAATATTTCCACCCCATGATTGAATAGTTTCTTTGGCGTGATAAAGACCTAATCCTTGGCCTTTTTCTTTGCCAAATGTAGCTCCTTGGTTCATGAGTTTGGGGAGCACATTGGCGGGGATGCCTTTGCCATTATCTTTTACAATAATATTAATATTATTTTCCTCTAAGGTAGTTTTGATTTTTACTGCGCCATTGTTGTCTGTAGCTTCAATAGCATTATTAATAATATTTGATATTACCCTTTTAAATTCTTTTGTGTTTATTTTTGTAAACAAACCATAAGATTCAGTGTTCGATTTGGAAGCAATATTAATTTCTTGCTTGTTACGAAACTGTATTCGTTTTTCAGATACAATGCGTTCAATGATACTCGACATGAGTTGGATAGATGTCTCTTTTTCTTCAGTTCTTTCACTTTTTACTTTTAGGCTTTCAGCTTTCTTGCTTGATAGATCATTGGCAATGTCTTCAATGCGTTGTACTGCGGAACGGATGAGAAGCCGTTTTTCTTCGGGAACTTCTTTGAGTTCAGAGGTTGCAATGCTTAGTGCCGTGAGAGGTGAGCGGATATCATGGGCGACTTGGGAACTAAGACTATAGATTGTAGCTACCCTAATTTTATTTGATCTAATATAAACAAAGAAAACACCTAATAAAACTCCAGCAAACAAAGTTAGTGCAACAAATAACAGTTCATCCTTAATATAAGTTATAATATATTTTAGATTGATTTCTGAACACACATAACCTTTTAATAATATACTACTACCGAGATAACATTGCTTGTTATGAAAAGAATCTGAAATATTAAATTGAATGTCTTTAGAAATATGTTGCTGAGCTTTTAAGTTCTTAAAAACCTTTGAAATGTCTAAGATCGCCACTAAGTATCCAAACACTAATTCATTATTTTTTATTTCTCTTTGAAATAGAACAATTTTTTTCTCATTAACTTCATATTGTGTATAGGATAAATCTCCAATTTTTGTGGGATTTTTGTATTCTAATGCTCTCCATTCCAGGTCTTGAAAATATAGACTATCATTAACAGCCTTTGTTTCTTGGATTTTGCTCATAGAAAAAAAACCTTTTTTTTGATCGAGCAAAACCATTGTATATACATATTCATTATGCATTTTCCATTGATTCAATATCTGTTCTGCAGGCAAAGGAACATTTAGAGATAAAGCTGAATAGAGAGAACGATAGCTAGCCAAGTGCATTGTATTGATTTCTAGCTGTTTCACAACATCATCGAAACGAACTCCAATAATATTTGTATTTTTTTTATGTGATGTTTTGATTCCAATATAAAAATAGGACATCCATATTATAAAGATAATAATAACAACAAAAAAAACGAGTAACTTATGCTTTTTTAAAAAACTCCCGATTGTTTGATTAATTACCATAATTCTTTATAGCACCTTTATTTTATTGTTCCTTCCTTCTCTCTTATTTTTTCAAACTTTCTTGCATTGGTTAGTAAAATAAACTCATTTGGTATTGGTATTTTTAATTTCTCGGCTGTATTTATATTAATATCAAAATCATGATATCTATTATTTGTTATTTCTATATTTTCCAAAGGCATTCCATTCAGGTAGCGAATAATTTGCTCAGCAGTTTGTCTGCCTAAATTAAAAGAAGAAGGACTTATAGCTGCAAAAACTCCTGCTTTAACGTGAATATCAGTGATTCCTGTGGAAGGTATTAATAAGTTATCATAAAGCCACCCTCCAATTTTAGAAATACCTAATTCTGCCCCTTTTGAATCAAAAACATGATAGGGCACAAGAATCCAGACCAAATCACTTGTTTCATTGATTTCCTTAACAGCACTCTTCCACTCTTTCCATTTAGACAAGTTATATATTTTACTGATTTCAATATTTGCTTTTTTAAGCTCTTTCTTAAATTGCTTTGTGATATGATGTGAAGAAAAACCAGCCCCAGACAACAAAGCAACCCTATTAACTCGTATAATATTACGAAACATCGCTATGGTTTCACTTACAGGATAAGATTCTATTAAACCCGTTATCATTTTCTTATTTGACTTCTGATACCAGCTAGCCTTTGTTACCACTTCATTGATACCAAGAAAGAAAATCGGTATGTTTAACCTGTTTACTTCTGTTGCTATAGCATGTGCAACTTCATCATCACAAACCACTACAATATCTGGACTATAGTCTTTTAGCTCTCTAAGTAATCTTTTTTGTTCTTTAATTATTTCTGATGAACTTTTTGCCCAATTCTCATTACGGTAAACTGCAAACAGCTTTTCAAGTGAATTGTAATTCATGCTTACAGATCGTACCTCAGCGGCTGCATTGAATTGTTTGAGAGTTTCTTCTAGACCTTTATTTATTTGATATGTTCTTTCCTGTGCAGGATAACTATGGAAAATAAGAATTTTTAGTGTTGATTTTTTTTGTAGGGCTGCTGCCCAAGTCAGATTGGCGAAACAAAATACTAAAAGAATATATATTAATAGTTTATATTTCATATTGATCCTTTTAACAAAAATTAACCCTCTCCAAAACCACGCTTTGCTTCTTCAACAAACCTTCTAACTAATTCAGGATCTTTATCACCATCATCTGATTCAACTCCCGTATGTACATCAACAGCTGCTGGTTTAACCATCATGATAGCTCCATATACATTATCAGGATTTAACCCTCCAGCAAGAATGATGGGTTTTGGTGATAATTCTACAAGTTTTCTGCTTATTTCCCAGTCTTGAGTTTTGCCAGTAGCGCCACATGCTCCTGTTTGAGGATCATAGGTATCAATAATAAAGGCATCTACACAGTCACCATATTCAGCAATCATTCTTTCAAGATCCGCCATATTATCATCAGGGTGCACAACCAGGCTTTTAATTACAAAATAACTCTCATCTTGAGCTTTTAGTTTTTCAATTTCCGTTACAGAAATATCACCATGCAACTGGATATTTTTTGTGCTAAGTTTTCTGGCCAAAGAATGCACCGTTTCAGAATTATCTAAGTAAGTAATCAACAAAGCATTTTCCGAAGCTTGTTGGCCCTCAATAATATCCGCAGCACCAGCTTCAGTTGTATCGGCTTTATGAACAGGTAAGGCTAGAGGAAAACCTATCACATCGACACCAGAGGCCAATAACATTCTAGCTTCAGCTTCGCTTTTAATACCTGCTATTTGTATACGAGCGGGTCTATGTGGGCTTCTGTGATGTTGATCTGCAAAATATTTTGCTCTAACATCATCAATCCAGGTATTTCTATCTAAGGGTTCAGGTGAACTCATCATGCCGTGAGAAGATAATAACTGACCTGTTTGCCGAAGTATGTCATCTGATAGCTCAACACCCATATGGCCAATAACATCACCTGCTAACAAACTGCCAATTTCACCACAAATCTCTATAGGATAACCTTGTAAAAGCCCGTGTATAAAACCAGCCGCAAACATATCACCAGCCCCAGTTGTATCAACAACTTCATCACAGTGTGGAGCTGCTACTTTATAAGTTCCATTTTTTGTTATTATAAGAGCACCTTTAGCACCTAGTTTAACTACAATAATGGGAACTTTCTGTTGAGATAGTGATGGATTGGTTAGATAGTCTTTTCCAAATAATTCCTCGATTTCTAAGACATTTCCAAAAAGAACATCAATCATTCCCTTATCTATAAATGTTTGTATCCTAGATTTATGTTCGGCAACTACTTTTGGATCAGCTAAATCAAATGCAATGGCAGTGCCTACACGGTGTGCTGTAGTTACACAATGCGAAAAAAGCCTAAATCTATTAGGATCATTGCACATATAACCTGATGTATATAGAAGCTTAGCATTATCAATATCTTTAGTTGGTAATGCGGTTACCCCTACCTCACTATCATCTCCACCAAAGGTAACCATGCTTCTTTCACCATCAGGTGTAACTAAGACTAAACAAACACCTGTCATACTCTGCTTAACAAAAAGCCTCTCCTGAATATGATTTGCCTGTAAATTTCTTCTTATCAATTCACCATGCTCATCTGAACCTACCGTTGAAAAAAAAGCTGCTCTTTCACCAAATAAGGATAATCCCTGAATAGCGTTTCGAACACAACCTCCAACTCCTACTCTTTTATCTAAAGCATCAACTCTTTGTAATGCAGCTTTAGCAACATCTTCATCAACAAATAATTGTTCTCCCTTTGCTATTCCAAAAGAAGAAAGCTGAGATTCATCAACATTAACTGTAATATCAATTAGTGGTGAACCTAAAGCAAAAACATCTAATTTAGGAGCTTTTATTGAAGAGGTTAAGTACATATAATGACCTTTAGAATCTAATTATTGAATATTTGCTGTTTGAATACTTAGCAAATATTAATGCAATAAGCTTGTATTGTTAACGCTAAACTAAGATTTGTATTTAATGCTGCAGAAGTCATAATTGTTTTTCATTGTGTAATTTCATCTCCTCCACAACCCCCTTCATGTTCTCCATTTCGAGAGTCAGATTTTCATAAGCCGTGCGAGTATCCTCATCCATAGGTAGATCTTCAATTGTGAATAAAAAAGTGTTTACATAAGACATTTTTGCTCGAAGGTCGTGAATTAATTTTTTTAAATAATCGTTTTGTTCCATATATCTAACCCCTCCTGACCTCCCCTTATTCTAAGGGGAGGAAAAGGCACAAAATTACTGAAGTTCTTCATGTTTTCTTATCATGTTGTAAAACGCTGTTCGTGAAATTCCCAGCTGTGCGGCTGTTTTTGTTTTGTGGCCTCTGTTTTCACGAATTATCTTTTGTACGAATTCCTTTTCAAAAAGTTTTTTTAGTTGAGGAAGAGATACTTTGGGAACCTTAAAGCTGACCTCATAGGTTTCGTTATCTGATTCTATTAGTTGCATACCATTTTTAGTATCTGAGACTTTGTCCGATTGTAGGTTAACAACAATATTTGCAGGCAAGTCTCTTATACTTATTTCCTCATTATCAGTCATAATTACAAGGCTTTGAAGCATGTTTTCTAGCTGTCTCACATTGCCTGGCCAATCATAAGCTTGTAAAACATCCTGGGCCTCTTTTGAAAATCGTTTTTGCTTTTGAATCTTATATTTATCACAATATTTTGTAAGGAAATGCTTTATGAGATCATTAATATCGTCTGGTCTTTCTCTGAGAGGGGAGAGAGTAAGTCTAATTACGTTCAAGCGATGATAGAGATCATCTCTAAACCTGCGATCGCGCACCATGTCTGTGAGGTTTTCGTTTGTAGCAACTATCAGTCTAAAATTTACCTTAATGGGTTTGACGCCGCCTATGCGATAGATTTCTTTATCTTCCAATACGCGAAGAAGTTTGCCCTGTTGTTCTAGTTTGAGTGAGTTTATTTCGTCCAAAAAAAGATCTCCACCATCAGCAAGTTCAATTTTTCCCATTTTTCGGTTTGCAGCGCCAGTAAAGGATCCTTTTTCATGACCAAAAAGCTCTGATTCTATTAGTGTGTCTGGAAAAGCCGCACAGTTGATAGCTATAAAAGGACGCTTATCGTTGGATTCAAGTGAGTGAATATAGCGGGCCAAAACTTCTTTGCCTGTCCCGCTTTCACCATCGATAAGAACATTTACAGAATGACCTTTTAAACGATCTGCTTTTGATAGAATATCTTTTAAATCTCTTGATCTACCAACAAGGCTATGTCGTTCATGATTTGATTTGGCATCAGCAATCATGGCTTCCAGACGATCTTTGATATTTTTATTTGAAAGCACTTTATCTATGCAGGCCATGAGTTCACCAGTGTTAGTGTCTTTAGTTACGTATTCACAGGCACCCAGCTTCATACACTCAACAATCTGCCTGGGGTTTCGGTCTCCAGAGAGCATCATGACTTCAATGTTTGGAAAAGTTGTTTTAATTGATTTGAGGATATCAATTCCATTTTCATTTCCCAGGTTTATATCTAATAAAATAAGATCGACATCTTTTTCCTCTAAGATAAGTTTTGCTTCGTCAAAAGACTCAGAACAAAATACTTGGTGATATTTCTTAAGGACAAAGTTGATGTTTTTTAGAAAAGTAGGGTCATCGTCTATGCAGAGAACAGTGTGTGACATTTAAACCTCGTGTTGGGTCTGTTGAAAAATACGTATCTACTGCGTTGGATAAAAAATTAATTCAATTACGTATTCTACATACGCGCGTTCATTAAATTTATTATCCGCCTTGTATCTGCACATTTTTGAACAGACCCTAGTTGTTCTGTTTTTCAACAGTCTCATGTCCAAGAATATTTGCAATCCGTGTACCAAAATTAAATAAAATTAATTTACAATGATTTTAGCGACATATTCTTTTGCGTAGACGACTCGTGCCTTAGATGTCAACATATGTTTACAAATAGAATGTTCAGAAAAGTTTACAGTGTTTCTATAAACCGACACAATATGTCCAGTTATTTACAATTTGGAATTTGGATTTGGTTGTGATAGAAAAATGATGAACATTGAAATGAGGTACTAAATGCATAATGATTACACTGGGTTACAAGCTCCTGAAATCTTGCTCCCCAAAAAGGGAATTGATCTAAATAAGTGGGCTGTTGTGGCTTGCGATCAGTTTACATCGCAACCTGAGTACTGGCAAAAAGCCAAAAAAATGGTTGGCGATAACCCCTCAACCCTGAACCTCATCTTTCCCGAAGTCTATTTAGAATCCGGTGACGTGAATCATGATGAACTCATCGCAAGCATCAACAAAAACATGCACAGCTATCTCAAAGAAGGTTTGCTCGAGCCACAAAAACCTGGCTTTGTTCTCGTTGATCGCCAAACACCCCATGTAAAAAGTCGTAAAGGTCTCGTGGTTGCCCTCGATTTAGAAAAATACGATTTTAATAAAGGTTCACAAACTCTTATTCGCGCGACAGAAGGCACAGTCTTAGATCGCTTGCCTCCCCGAATTAAAATTCGCCAAAATGCACCGCTCGAACTCCCACACATCATGGTGTTGATTGATGACCCAGAAAAAACCGTGATCGAACCTTTGTTCAAAGAAAATCTCGATGTGATTTCTGATTTTGATCTCATGCTCGATGGCGGTCACCTTAAAACTTACCACGTAGATAAACCTGAACTCCTTGAGCAAGTCGCAAAAAAGATTTCAAAACTTTGCACCAAAGAAATGATGAAAGAAAAATACGGTGCTGATGACAATGGTGTTCTCTTGTACGCCATGGGTGATGGAAATCACTCGCTTGCCACGGCAAAAGCTATTTGGGAAGAACTCAAAAAAAGCGCGACTGATAAAGACGCAATTATGAAGCACGCTGCCCGCTATGCCTTGGTAGAACTGGTCAACGTCCATGACGATGGTTTGGCTTTTGAGCCCATTCATCGTGTGATGTTCAATGTAAATACCGACGAATTTCTCACAAGCATGAAAAACCATTTTGAAGGTCATGGTTGTCCGCTCACCCAAACTGTTTTTAACAATTCTCAAGCAGCAGCAAAAGAATTCAAAGATATTCCCACTCAAGATAATGAACACGTGTTTGCTTTTGTAGTCAAAGATCTGAGCGGATTCATTTCTGTTCAAAATCCTAGACTCAATCTCGAAGTCGGGACCTTGCAATCATTTTTGGATTTGTATTTAGAAGAACACAAAGAATCAAAAGTCGATTACATACATGGCGAAGATGTGGTGACTGACCTTGGGTCTCAAGAAGGTAATATCGGTTTTTATCTCCCTGCCATGTCTAAACAAGATCTTTTCAAAACAGTTTACCTCGATGGCGCGCTTCCTCGAAAAACATTTTCCATGGGCGAAGCAGAAGAAAAAAGATATTATTTGGAGTGTAGGAAGATTGGATAAACGCGCCTACGATCCTAAGCACCTACGGGAAGAATTAAATCCCAAATTTCAAATAACAAATAAATTCCAAATCACAATGTTCAAATTTACAAACACATCTGTCCAATCAATAGAACAAACCTTTTGTATTCTAGAATCAAAATCCATAACAAGGTGATATCATTAATATATATATTCCTCTCATCTGGCACATGTCTTGCTCCAAGATTGTGTAACGAGGTGATGTTATGTTTCAAAAAATAAAAGATATATTTATTTTTGTTCTAATTTTGCAAATTGTTTCACTCCCATTAGCAGCACCGGAATGTTTTGCAGCTTCCAAAAAAACAATAGCTGTTGTCGAAGTTTTTAAAAACAAACCATCAAATGATTTGAGTTTACTCAGACACGAACTTGAACGCACAATCATGCGCTCTAAAAAAATGCAGCTTGTTGTCAGTAGTCGCGTGGCAGCTTATTTTAATCATGGGAAAACTGATTCGCCATCCATGACCGAAGGCGATATTCTTTATCGCGAAGCCGAAGATTTATTCATGGCATTTAAAAATCATCAAGCGCTAGATGTCTTGACGCTTTGCACGAGTGAGCTCAATAAAAAACCGGGCATTTCTGGAACGCTCGTCAAAGCCTATCTCCTAAAGGCTCAGATCAAAAACGAGATTGGCAAATATAAAGAGGCTTTTGAATCCATGGTCAAGGCGGTGTCTTATAATCTTAGTCAGAAAAAACTCGATACCTATGTATTCTCACCAAGAACAAGACGCTTATTTGAAAAAGCACGCAGAAAATATATTGTTCAAACCAAGATATCTGATCTCACAGTGAACGTGAAAGGAAAGAAAAAGTCACCCATTTATATCAATGGTGTTTTTCGCGGTAATGGTCCTTTGCTTATTGTAAAAGTTCCAGAAAACCATGTGCAATTTGTTTCAACAGGAACAGCTGTGACAAGTTTTAAAAAAACATCAAAGAAAGAAATCACTTTAGCAGCTAGAAATAGCTCACGTTTTTCAAAAGAATACATTGGCTTCAAAAACGGTGATAGCAAGCATTTACTGATTCAAGCGCGGGATTTAGGGCAAAAGGTGAGGGCTGATTATGTAGCCCTTATGAGTCTTAGCGAATCAAATGCAATCAGCAAAATAAAACTCATTATCGTTGATGTCAAAAAAGGTTTGTACTCAAAAACAAAGGTAATTGATGTTAAAGATGCAGCAGAGGATGCAAACAAAACAGCCAAAAGAGCTCGACAATTCATTGCTTCGCTTTCAAGAAATGATTTTTCTAAAATTGATATGCAGTTTGCAAAAAAGAAAATAAATAAAAACACTCTGATCTACTCAGCTATCGGTGCTGTTGTTTTAGGTGTTGGTATAGGAACAGCATTGGCACTCAGTAGTGGGTCGGGGGAGCCCTCTGTTTCGACATCACCTGTTTCGGTTAGTGGGCCTGGTGCGCGCTAGTGAAAGGAGTCTAGCGTCTGGCGTCTAGGGTCTAGCGAATTCCAAGGATCAAAGCTTAGGGCAAAAAACTCAAAAGAACTTTCGATTATCGTCTATCGCCTATCGTACTCAACTCTTCCAATAACACACTAACTGTTTCTTCATGGCCATCTCGAATAATCGTGAGATTAATTTCATCGCCAGGCTGGAATTTGCTTAAGACTTTAGCGAGTAAAGTGTCTTTGTCTAATTTAATTTTGTTAATCTTGGTAATAATATCATTCTCCTTTAAGCCTGCTTTATGGGCTGGTGAGCCGGGAGCAACAGCAAAATCAGAACGACCTTTTCCCCCAATAATGATGACCCCATAATCAACTTTAAGCTTATATGCTTTCATAATGCTTTTGGTGATTTGGACATAACGCACACCAAGATAGGGGCGAACGATTCTGCCATATTTGGAAACGCTTTGAATGACGCTTTTGACAGAATCAACGGGGATGGCAAAACCAATGTTTTGAGAATTATAAACAATGGCTGTGTTGATGCCAATAACTTCTCCTGCGAGATTGAGAAGAGGGCCACCAGAATTTCCAGGATTAATAGCAGCATCGGTTTGAATAAGATCAGTGAGGTGGTCAGAATATCTTCCTGCGCTTCCAGCAGTGAGTGATCTTGAAAGACCAGAGATCACACCTGTGGAAACAGTGTTTCTGAATTCACCAAGAGAATTCCCAATAGCAATGACTGTTTGACCTACAACCACGTGCTCACTGCTTCCAAGTTTAATTGTGTGAAAATCTTCTCCGGTAATTTTTAGAACAGCCACATCATTCACTGTATCGCGCGCAAGTACTTTGGCATCGAAACGCCTCTCGTCATTTAAAAGCACAGTGTAATTTGCAGACGGGTCTTGGACCACATGTTTGTTTGTGACAATGTAACCATCTTTTGTAACAATAAAGCCTGTGCCTCCACCGATTTCCTTTTTTTCAAAACCTTCTTGACGGTACATGGGAATTCCAAAACCAGGAAAGCTTCTTCCAAAAGGGTTGAACAAGTATTGTTGCATTTTTGGAAGATCTTTTGTGACAATAATGCTCACCACAGCAGGAGAGGATTTTTTAACAGCGTCAATGACAGCAGATTCTTCTTTTACCACTTTCTGTGTTGTGATGGTTTCGCTAGAGTCCGTATCTTTTATTTCTGTCTGTGTTGTTTGGGGGAGGTATTTGCTAAAGTGATAACCTAAAAAGCCACCCACAGCACTGCCTATAAAAAGGGCGAGGACTATTATATATAAGACGGATTTTCTCGAATTTGTATTTATCATTTATGACTCCTTTAGACTGTTTTCGCCCTCACCTTTGTAAGGGGAGGGTTGGGGAGGGGTAGAACTAATGAAAAACTCTACCTCCCCCTGACCCCCTCCTTACAAAGGAGGGGGGGTGTCTTTACATACGATCAAATTGAGTTTTTGTTTTATTTTTCTTAAAAAAAATACTAGTAATATTCAATTATTATGAGCAAAATTCTTGTCTGCCAACACGTGCCTTACGAAATCCTTGGAACTCTGGATCCTCTATTAAGAAAAAAGGGTTTTAGAATCAAATTTGTAAATTTTGGACGATTTCCAGATGCTGAGCCAGGTATTAAAGGCTACGAAGGATTGATAGTCCTTGGCGGTCCCATGAATGTTGGCCAGGCAAAAGATTACCCACATCTTAAGTACGAAAAAAAACTTATTCTAGATGCTATCAAGGCAGATATCCCAGTGCTTGGTATTTGTTTAGGGGCACAGCTCATTGCCAGCGCACTTGGTGCTAAAATCAAAAAATCTCCAGAAAAAGAAATTGGTTGGTATAATGTGGTTCTCACAAAAGAAGGGCATCGAGATCCTTTGTTCAAGCATTTTAAATTAAAAGAAAAGATATTCCAAATGCATGGTGATATGTTCGATGTTCCCAAAGATGCTGTTTTATTAGCTTCGGCGCCTGGTTGTCCTCATCAAGCTTTTCGATACGGCAACAAAGTTTATGGTTTTCAGTTTCACCTCGAAGTCGATGAACCTTTAGTTGAACGTTGGCTCCGTGTTTTAGAACACCGCGAGGAATTAAAAGAGCTTAGAAAACTCATTGAACCTGATGAGATCAGAGTCGAAACACATAAACGCATTTCTCACCTCAAAAAACTCAGTAACCGTACTTTTGCGGAGTTCATCAAACTCTTTGGACATAAGAAAAGCGTGAGGAGATTGTCGACTAGGTGAATTGCGTACAGCGAAATTTGTAGGGGCGACCACTGGGGGTCGCCCGAAAGATTGCGGGTAGGCACAGGGGCCTACCCCTACGAAAATTATTGGCCTGCCTTCGCATTTTTCATCTTCCTAAAATACTTCCTAGTCAATTGAGCGACTAGTGGAGCCAGAACAACAAGGGCTATTAGGTTGGGGATAGCCATCAAGCCATTCATAGCATCACAGAAATTAATCACCGCATCAATATTCCAAATAGCGCCAAGGATAATGAAGAAAAGGTAGATATAGCGATAAGGGATAACTGCTTTTTTGCCAAACAAGTAGGCTGCTGCTCGGTCTCCATAATAAGACCAAGAGATCAGCGTTGAGAAAGCAAAGAACACAATAGCAATGGCTACAAACTTGGCGCCGTACGCACTACCAAGACCAAGTGAAAAGGCACGGCCTGTGAGTTCACCTTTAACGCTGCATGTTTCGTAAGCGCCTGTTGTGACGATCACCAAAGCGGTGATTGAACAAATCACAATCGTGTCAATGAAAGGTTCGAGCATGGCAACCAAGCCTTCGCGAACAGGTTCATTTGTTCGAGCGGCACCGTGAATGATGGGGGCTGAACCTAATCCAGCTTCGTTCGAGAAAAGCCCTCTGGCCACACCAGACCGGATCACTGTGCCTAAAAGACCACCGGTAAAGGCCTCGGGTGTATGGAATGCATAATAAAAAATTGTTTTAATAGCACCAGGAACAGCCGCGTAGTTTTTGAAAAGAATAAACAGACCGCCCACAAAGTAAAAGAAACACATAAAAGGCACAATAACTGCAGCAAAGCGACCGATGCTTTTTATGCCTCCTAAAATAACAGCGCCAACTAAAACAGCGCAGACAAGACCTGTAATGAGGCTGATAAAAATAACATTTTGTGAGCTGCTAGTGAGAAAAAGCGCGTTCACACTCACTGCAATGTTGTTGATTTGGAACATGTTGCCAATACCAAAACTGGCTGTGACTGTAAAAAATGCAAAGAGGCAAGCTAGCCATTTAAATTTTGGACCCATGCCCATTTCGATAAAATACATGGGGCCTGCGTGGACTTCACCGGTATCGCCTTCGATTTTTCTAAAGTGAGTGGAGAGAGTACATGATGTGAACTTTACTGCCATGCCAAAAACAGCTGTGACGAGCATCCAAAAAACCGCACCAGGACCACCAATGAGAATAGCGGCAGCCACACCCACGATGTTTCCTGTTCCGATTGTGGCAGAAAGGGCTGCTGACAGGGCTTTGAAATGACTGATTTCGCCTGAGTCAGATTTGTCGTCATATTTACCTGCAGTGATTTTCCAGGCATGACCAAAACCTCTGACTTGGATAAAAAAGAAACGGATTGTAACATAGAGCCCGGTTCCCAAGAGCAAGATCATGAGAGGGGCACCCCAAATATAACCATCTATGGTTGAGATAAGTTGTGATATATTCATGGGCAATGTTGTTATCGGGAATAGGGGGAGTTTGCAAATGATTTTAGGGCAGGTTACAGGGAGCAGGTTACAGGGGGGGAGGAGGTCTTATCTAGTTACTTGAAACCTGAGGACTGAGACATTATTCAGTCACATATTCTCGAATAGTGTCGAAGAGTTCGTTTACATCGCCACCTTTGATAAAATACGCAGAGGCGCCAATGTCCATGGCTTCTTCAACAACGTATTTATCTGCCAAGGCTGAGAAGACAATGATGGGAATAGATTTGGTTTCGGGTTTGTTTTTGATTCCTCTTAAAACGCCTAACCCACTAATTTTAGGTAGCATGAGATCGAGTAAGATAATGTCGGGTTTGAATTCTTCGGCTATGGCAATAGCTTTATCACCAACTACATCACTTTTGTATTCATAACCTAGCTTTTTGGCTCTGAACTCAAGCATTTGTAAGAGGTCTGTTTCATCTTCTATGATAAGGAGTTTTTTCTTCATAATGTTCTCCAATTTATTGCGGAGAGGGAGGGATTCGAACCCTCGGTACGCAATTATTACGTACGACGGCTTAGCAAGCCGCTGCCTTAAGCCACTCGGCCACCTCTCCTATTTTCTTTTTCTTCACTATTTTCGTATTCGAGCCCCCATATCTCCTTAACTCGTTCTATTTGCAAGATAATTTTTAATTCTCATTGGAGGACAAGCAAACATCATGCGTATTTTCAAACTCTACAATCTCTTTTTCATGCGCCAGAGTTATTCCAATATCATCCAATCCTTTTAGAAGGCGATTTTTGATTGTAGGGTCTATCTTAAAGTTTTTTGTAACTTTATCAAAGTTAATGGTTTGATTATTAAGATCAATCTTCATTTCAAGAGAGGGGTTAGCCTCTACAAGTGCTACAAGTTCTTTGGTATCAGATTCTGATAATTCAATAAGAAGAAGACCATTTTTAGTAGAATTAATTCTAAATATATCTGCAAAAGCGGGGATTGTTTTTGATTCTGTTTTGATTCGTGGTGCAATAACAACCCGAAAACCATATTGAAGCAAAGCCCAAACAGCGTGTTCACGCGACGAACCACAAGCAAAATTACTGCCTGTAATTAGAATAGTCGCGTTTTTATAATCCTCGTTGTTCAATTCAAAGTTTTTGTTTTCAGATCCGTCTTCTAGATAACGCCAGCCAGAAAATAGGGCTGGACCAAATCCTGTTCTTTTTATAGATTTAAGATGCTCTTTGGAAATGATTTGGTCAGTGTCGATATTCTCTTTGTAGAGGACAGCTGACCTGCCTGTATGTGTTGTAAATGCTTTCATCTATTTGACTTTCTTAGTTATTCTCATCAATCCTCCTTCGTCAGCCTAGGCTGACTTTGGCGGACGAGTTGATTTGGTTTGATTCTACTTGGCATCCTACGGAATCTTAAGTCTAGAGCTTCCCTAGGGATTTTCTTTTGTTAATTACGTATTCTCAGTGGAGAGCACAAGATTTAATTTTATACCAGTGGAAATAGTGTAAATTATCATGTTATAATGTATTTTGGGTATTTGGTGTTAACCTACATTTCTCACATCAAATATAACAAGAATGTGAGAAATGTACTTTTTTGAATCCTATGGTTCAAAAAAGTTTCGACTCGGTGCAAATACCTCGCTCAAGGTTAACCCTGAGCGAGTCCGTCGGAGACGGGCGAGTCGAAGCACGTAGGGCGGATTTTGAACAAAGTTTTGTGAGAAATCCGGGTTAAGGTGGGATGGTTGGGAGATTATCATTATGAAACGTTTATTTCATCTGTCACTATTAATTCTTATATTCTTAAGCTTCTCAGCGTGTTTCAGTTCAGCAACACCAAGCGATGTAGACTCTCTTTCAACTATTGAAGCCGAGCTACACGAAACAGGAGCAGCTAGCATTCCTGTGACAATTGCCAAACTTGATTCCCTTGATCCTAGCAAGGTGAGCATCACTGCTGAGTTGAGCCTTGATACTAGTGTTAATTTAAATTTCAATTATCTCACAACACAAACCAATTGTACTTATATTTATACAATTGTGATTGCTGCTGGAGGTGTTTCGGATCCTACAACAACACCTTCTATTCTCATTTATAATCTCACACAAAATTACACTGAAATGTATGGCAGTGTTGTTGCCGCAGATGGTAGCGCTCCCATTGCAGGAACAGGGCCTTTATCAGTCTGTGGAGAGGCAGCTGATCAAATCATGGTTTCCACGCTTACAGCAGCAGAAGACGCTGCATCACCTCCAGTGACGCTAGAAATTGATGCCACTGGCAGTACGATTATGACTCTCACGAGTTCAACGAATCTAGCGGGATCAAATAATATTCTCGTTAATCCAAATGGCGATATATTTGCTATTGTATTAGATGGAGCAGGTGGTTCTTCGATTTACAGGATAGAATCTGATGGCACTACCGGTACTTTTATTGCAACACTCACCGATATTCCACAAGCGCTTACCATTTTAAATTTGGGTACAACTTCGTATTTGTATTATGTAAATACAAGTGGCGTCTTAAAACAAATTGAAATCACACCAGTCACTGCTAGTGTCAGTAACCCTTTCTTAGTAAAATCAAAATATACTGTTACAGCAACAGAGAGCACTATTGAAGACTTTGCTGTTGATGCAGATTCAAGCTATAGCTTGGGCAGTCAAGCGGCAAATGCTACTGACGCAGATGGGACTAAGATTCTTTGGGTGAATCACAAAGACTCTTTAGGGAATTCACTAATCAGCATGTATAGCCGTACAACAGATGCAACGAGCGGCTCTATTGAACTCAGCATTGATAATGCTACGTCAGGTTTTGAGCCAGGTTTTAATAGTCTAGGGTATTTTTATTCATTTTTGTCAGGAAGTGCTTCATTGGCAGAATGTTCAGGAAATACAGGGTGTATTGTAGAGGTCAATTCTAATGAGCTCTCTTCATCATTAGCCAGTCCTGGTGAAACAAATGAAGAAACCTTGACACCAGAAACTGATAATATTCTTGTCTCGTTTGATATTAGCACAAGCACAGTCACTCAAGTGATAACTGTTCCAGCCATTATTGATGTGACAGCACCCGCCGAGACTCTTCCAAACGCACTTTATTTAAAAGACAGTGGCCAAGCCTTTTTTGTGGATAACA
This sequence comes from uncultured Nitrospirales bacterium, assembly GCA_964609965.1. GTDB lineage: Bacteria > UBA10199 > UBA10199 > UBA10199 > JADGCS01 > JAHJDR01. The sequence goes on along the minus strand of CAZSTS010000021.1, from coordinate 9,509 downwards.
CTGCAACAATCACACCTCTCGAAGGGAGTAGCTTTGACATAAGTGAGCCTTTAGTGAAAATATTTACAGGGGTTAATAGTGATGGTAACAGTATTATTCTTGGTTGTCGTGAGGTAGACGATAGTCTCTACGCGCTTTCTGTTTTTGTGCCTTCCAGTGATACGTCTCTCAGTGATCAATTAGCAAATGGTGTTTGGCAACAACTCACTTCTTCGGCAGCTTACAATTCTTGTAATTCAGATAAAGATGTTACCATTGGTGATAGTTTAAATGTGTACTTTTTTAGAGAAGATGCTTCTGACGATGTTTCACAGATTTCTTTAATCGTATACGAGCAATCTAGTCTTTTGCAGAGTGGGTTGATTGAGATACTTCCGGAGTAAAGGTCCCGAAGTGTCTGTATCAGTTTTATGTTGGATGTCTAATGTTTTATGGTTTTAAATCACATGAAACATAAAACGTAAAACATTATACGCGAGACGCAAATTCCCTCACATCCACAAATTTTCCGTGAATTGCTGCTGCTGCAGCCATGATAGGGCTGACAAGATGGGTGCGAGAGCCTTTGCCTTGACGACCTTCGAAGTTTCGATTTGAAGTCGATGCGCAGCGCTTGCCTGGAGGTACTTTGTCGGCATTCATGGCCAAGCACATTGAACAACCTGGTTCACGCCACTCGGCACCAGCATCTTTAAAAATCTTATCTAATCCTAAAGATTCTGCCTTGGCTTTGACTTTTTGAGAGCCAGGCACAATGAGGGCTGTCACATCTTTGTGAATTTTCTTTCCTTTAAGAATCTTGGCAGCTGCTTCTAGATCTTCGATTCGTCCGTTTGTACAGCTTCCTATAAAAACAACATCAACTTCAATGTCAGTGATTTTTTTACCTGGTTTTAATCCCATGTATTCCAGAGCGTTTCTGATGTCTTGTGTATTCAATCTTTTTGAGCTTTCTTCGGAAGGGATGCGTTCGTCTACACCACACACCATTTGAGGGTTTGTGCCCCAAGTGACTTGTGGAGCGATAGAGGTGACGTCAATTTCTGTTCTTTGATCGTATTCTGCATTTGAATCTGGAGTTAGCAGCTTCCACTTATCAATTTGTTTTTGGAGAGCGCTGCCTTGAGGTGCGAATTCACGATCGCTTGAACTCAAATAATCGAATACGGTTTTATCTGGAGACATCATACCTGCGCGAGCACCAGCCTCGATGCTCATGTTACAAACCGTCATCCGTGATTCCATGGACATTTCTGATAGGGTGTTTCCACAAAACTCAAACACATGTTCTGTACCTCCTGCAGTGCCAATCTGACCTATAAAATAGAGAATCATGTCTTTTGCCGTGACTCCTTGAGGCAGTTTGCCGGTAAATTTTACAAGATAAGATTTTGGTTTTTTTGAAATCAGGCATTGTGTTGCAAAAACGTGTTCTACTTGTGAAGTTCCAATTCCAAATGCCAGGGCGCCAAAGGCACCGTGAGTTGCTGTGTGACTGTCTCCACAAACAATAGTGGATCCTGGCAAAGTGAGTCCTAGTTCTGGCCCCATAACATGAACAATGCCTTGTTTTTTTGAAAGAGGATCAAAGAGAGTAATGCCAAATTCTTTGCAGTTTGCTTCGAGTGTTTTTATCTGTGTGCTTGCAATCTCATCCTCACCATTCAGCTGCCTTATGGTAGGGATGATATGATCCATGGTAGCAAAGGTAAGCTCAGGTTTTCTGACAGTTCTCTTGTTCAGGCGCAGACCTTCAAAGGCTTGAGGGCTAGTGACTTCGTGGATGAGGTGGCGGTCGATATAAAGAAGGGTAAAACCATCCTCTAGATGAGTGACTGTGTGAGATTCCCAGATTTTATCAAGGAGTGTTTTTTTGTGCATTGTTTACGCGCCGAAGTGCCGAAGCACCGAAGCGCCGATGTGGTGTTTTTTTTAGTTTTTTAGTATTTTCGATACATTCGAGCAACTATATTTAGATACGTCTAGCGTCTGGTGTCTGGCGTAGGAGCGTAGGAGCGTAGGTGCATTGGCGCGTTTCAATAGTATTGACACCATACCTATATAATGTATAAATGCGCCTCAGGAATGAAACAATGAATTTAGAAAATTAAGAAAACGATTTTATTACAATGATTTATATAACCCCTTCAGGGTTTTATCGATTTTGTATTAATAAACCCAGGGTGGCGGCCGTTTCACTGGCCTTACCCTGGGCTAAATTATCTTAGCCCTTACAGGGCACTTTTTTTAAACGCCCTGAAGGGGCAAAATAAAATAGCCCAGGGTTTACAATGCGTAGCGAAGTTACCCTGGGAAAAACAATTAATGGGAGGAATTTATGTCAGTAAATATAGGTATCAATGGTTTTGGTCGTATTGGTCGAGGTGTTTTACGTGCTGCCCAAGAACTCAAAGGTTTTAATATTGTGGCTATCAATGATTTGTTGCCATCCGATCAACACGCGCATCTTCTTAAATATGATTCTGTTCATGGTCGTTTTAAAGGTGATGTGACCTTTACTGAGAATTCTCTTACTGTGAATGGCAAAGAGATTAAAATCACAAAAGAAAGAGATCCTGCTAATATTAAATGGGCGGATATGGGAGTCGATATTGTTTTTGAGTGCACAGGTCTTTTTAGATCTCGCGATAAAGCTTCTCTTCACCTTAAAGGTGGCGCAAAAAAAGTTCTTATTTCAGCCCCTGCCAAAGATGAAGACCTCACAGTTGTGATGGGTGTGAATCACGAAAATTACCAGCCCGACAAACACCACATTATTTCTAATGCTTCTTGCACAACTAATTGTCTCGCCCCTGTTGTTAAAATTCTCAACGACAATTACAAAGTAAAACGTGGTCTCATGACAACAATTCATTCCTACACAAATGATCAGCCTGTTCTTGATATAGGACACAGTGATTTACGCCGCGCGCGTGCTGGTGCCATGTCGATGATTCCCACAACAACTGGTGCTGCTAAGGCCATTGGTTTGGTTATGCCCGAACTCAAAGGCAAGCTCGATGGATTTGCTGTCCGTGTTCCCACTCCTAATGTGAGCTGTGTAGATTGTGTTTGTGAACTAGAGAAGAGCACTACAAAAGAAGAAATTAATTCCAAAATCAAAGAAGCTAGTGAAGGTGCTCTCAAGGGCGTTCTTGGTTACTCAGACGAGCCTTTGGTTTCTATTGATTACAATGGCGATACTCATTCGTCGTATTTTGATTCTTTGTGCACCACAGTTGTTGAAGGTAACATGGTTAAGATTTTGACTTGGTATGATAATGAGACGGGTTTCTCTTATCGTATGTTGGATCTTGCTAAATACATCTCTGAGAGAATGTAATGTTCTAGATGCCAGTTGCCTGATGTTGGATGATAGGTACAGGTAACAGGTTTCAGGTTACATGATGTCGAAAGTCAATAGTCGAAGGTCAAAGGTCAAGAGAATTTATCTCTGACATTTGACTTTAGACTTTAGACCTTAGACGTTATACGAAATATGTTTCGAGGTACGAGGTACAAACAAATATGAAGTATCCTACATTAGACACATTGGATCTTAAGGACAAAACAGTTTTTGTACGAGTGGATTTTAATGTGAGCCTTGATGACGATGGTGCTATTCGTGATGATGCGCGTATAAAAGCAGCTTTGCCAACACTAAACACTTTGCGAGCTAAAGGTGCTAAACTTGTCTTGGCTTCTCATTTAGGTCGTCCAAAGGGTATCCCTGATAAAAAATACTCACTCCTACCTGTTGCTAAACGTCTAGCAGAGCTTTTAGAAGCAAAAGTTATTTTTCCTGAGGATTGTGTTGGGATGGGTGTGAAAAAACTTGTCTCTGAACTTAGAGATAAAGAGGTCATTTTATTAGAAAACCTTCGGTTTTATAAAGAAGAGACTGAGAACAGTCCTGGTTTTGCAGAGAGTCTAGCTCAGTTAGCCGATGTTTATGTTACGGATGCTTTTGGCACGCTTCATCGTGCTCATGCATCAACTGTTGGGATGGTTTCTCATTTTGAACAAAGATCCATTGGTCAATTAGTTGAAAAAGAGGTAGGTTGTCTCGGAAAATTAATTGTAGAACCTGATAGACCCTTTGTGGTGGCGCTTGGTGGTGCAAAAGTTTCCGATAAAATTGCTGTCATAGAAAATCTCATGAAGGTTGCCAATAAGATCATCATTGGTGGCGGTATGGCGTATACTTTTCTTAAGGCACAAGGTTACGATATTGGTAAATCGCTTTTCGAAGAACAGCGTTTAGGTCATGCACGTAAAATGCTGAATCGAGCCGAGACAAAAGGTGTCGATATTATCCTTCCTGTTGATCACATCATTGCGAGTAAATTTGATAACGACGCTGAATCAAAAGTTGTTAAAAATGGAGATGACTGGGGTGATTGGATGGGATTAGATATTGGCGAGGAATCAATTAGACTCTTTTCAGAAGTCATTTCTCAAGCTAAGACAGTGTTTTGGAATGGTCCCATGGGTGTGTTTGAGATGCCAAACTTTCAAAAAGGCACAAATGCACTGGCTAAGTCATTAGCTGAATCAAATGCCATGACTGTTGTTGGTGGAGGCGATTCCTTAGCAGCAGTGAACAAATCAGGTTACGAAGAAAAAATGACTCATATGTCTACTGGTGGTGGCGCTTCACTTGAATTTTTAGAAGGCAAAGAATTGCCAGGTCTAAAGGTGATATTATGAATAGAAAACCATTAATCGCGGCAAATTGGAAGATGAATCACAATGTCGAAAACAGTATTAAGTTTTTGACAGAATTAAAATGCAGTTTTGAGCAAGATCCTGAAAAAATCGATGTTGTTATTTGCCCTCCTTATACTTCTCTTTATATCATGAATGTCGCTTTGCAGGAGGATAATGTTGTGGCTCTGGGTGCTCAGAATTGTCATTTTGAAGACAACGGTGCTTTTACTGGTGAAGTTAGCACAGATTTTTTAACAGAATTTAATTGTGAATACGTGATTGTGGGGCATTCTGAGAGGCGTCAGTATTTTAACGAGACCGATGAAACTGTTTGTAAAAAAATACACAAAGTCTTGAATAAAGGTTTGATTCCGATTTTTTGTATTGGCGAAACTGATTCAGAAAGAGAAGAAAACAAGACATTCGATGTCATTAAACGACAGCTCACAAAGGGTTTGGATGGGATGACAAAAGATGAAGTCAGTGAAATTGTTGTGGCTTATGAGCCTATTTGGGCAATAGGCACAGGAAAAACAGCTACTCCCGAGCAAGCTCAGGAGGTTCATGCGTATATTCGAAAAGAGATTGCAAAAAATTTTGGAACATCCTATGCGGCCGAGGTCAGAATTCTGTATGGTGGCTCAGTGAAACCCAATAATATACAGTCACTTATGGTCCAAGATGATATTGATGGTGCCTTGGTAGGAGGCGCGTCATTAAAACCAGAAGATTTTTTAGGTATTATTGAAGGATGTAAACCCCGTTAGGAAATTTGGAAGGAATTTTTAACTCCTCTCAAATTCTTTTTAAAACTCACTCTCGAAGGAGGGAGCTTTTTCTTACGGGGTAAATGAATATAAATAGACGACGAGGATTTTATGACTACATTTTTAATTGCTTTTGAACCTGTTATTGTTGTGTTTCATTTTATTGTGGCATTTGTTTTGATAGGCGTTATTTTGCTTCAGGCAGGCAAGGGCACAGATATTGGTGCTGTTTTTGGCGCAGGAGCGCGTTCGGTTTTTGGAAGCACATCTCAAGGGAGTTGGTTGACAAAGCTCACAACAACGGCAGCGATGATTTTTTTGCTTACAAGTTTGAGTTTGGCAACTATTTCAAAATTTTCTGTTTCGACTTCTCAATCTGTTATGGATGATGTAGCCACTGATACAGAACAGAGTCTTGTTCCTGATGAAGATTCTGATGATGGTGTAGGGATTAAAACTGAAGACGAGTAAATTATTCTGTCATTCCTGCGAAGGCAGGAATCCAGTCCCAAAAGATTTGTAAGATGAATTGTTTTAAGACTGGATCCCTGCCTTCGCAGGGATGACAGAGTAGAAATTAGAAGATTGAAATTGCAAATATTTGCCCAGGTGGTGGAATTTGGTAGACACGTGCGCTTGAGGGGCGTATGGGGCGACCCGTGCTGGTTCGAGTCCAGTCCTGGGCACAAATTTTTTCGCAGAAAAAATCCTCTATTTACTCATGCCAATTACTCATGCGAAAAAATAGAATGAGCATGAGTTGATAGCATGAGGGGTTAATAAATCTAATAAAATCTCTTCCCAACCCCTAACAACCCTTAACAACCCTAACATAACGTCTGATTTTTCCTTATCTTAGTTGCCCCTCATCTGATACAATAAGAGTTGGTTTATGGTGTGTGGAGTTGGTAACTCCGGGGGCCGAGGTTTGACCAGAATGATGAAAAATATCCTTCGATATATTCCCTTATTTCTACAAGTTCTATTTGTTATGCTATTGGTGAACTGTGCGACATCTGCTACAAATCCGATCGATGCAGCAGGCATCGAAGCACTTACAGGAACCGAGAGTGGCCTTTATGAAAGTGAGGATGGTGCGTTTAGTATTCCTGTGACCATTGCAAAACTTCAACCCTTTAATGTTGAAAAAATTGATATGCAAATTTACGACACCGTTGATCTGCCAGATCTTCCAGGTCTGCCAGATATTTCAGCCCCTTTATTAACAAAACATGCAGAAACACCCACAACAAGTTATGTTATCACAGCTTCTGCAGATACTGTTGGCACAGTTGATACAGGTGTGGAAGAGGTCTTGCTTATTAATACATTAACAACTCAAAGAGTTATTGCTACAGTTACTGCTGAACGAGGCTTTCAGGCCATAATGCCGGCAGAAGCTGGTACACCTATATTAATGATGTCGTGGAATAGCGAGCTAGAAGTAGCTGGTCCACCAATTGCTGGCAGCTTAGAAAATACAGTCATGACATGGAATTTATCAAATGCTCCAGCAGGTTTTTTGAGTACAAAAATGATACTTCTGGATCGAAAGAAAATTTATTTTGCTACATATAATGCAGAAGCAGAAACATTCGATGTGATTGCTCGTCACTTGAATGGAACCATACAAGTTGTCGCGACTGGTTTTGCATCACCTCCACGTGACATCAATGTGAATATTAGGAAAGATGTAGCCATTGTCACTAGTAGTGGTCTTGTTATCTATGTGCCTTATAATGATTCTACTGAGACTTATGGGGACAAGAGGCAGATATACAATATAGGAGAGAACCTAAACAAACTGACAGTTTTACTTGAACCTCCTAGTGCCAAAGTCTCTCTCACAGCTGATGCTGCTTATGTCTACACAGATACCTTTATGAATGCTTCTGATACTGTGCCACAGCCGTTTCTCTTAACGCGTATTGATCTTACAACAAATGAAGTCACAAAATCGGTTAGGAGTGATACGTTTTCTAGAGCTGTTTTTTCTAATGGTATAGGCACGACAATGTATGTGGCAGCTGAGATAAATTTTGGTGAACCTAATCAACGTTTTGTTTTCTTTAGTATAGATCTTGATGAAGAACAACCCTGGGTTAATAGGACGTTCCTTAGGAATCATGTTGTTGGAACAGATATAGTTTCAATGTTTCTCTCGTATGAAGAACACTTGGTTTTTGTTGATGATAATGATGTGTGGAAAAGATTCTATCAATATGATGATGGGCTTGCTCCTATGATGTTCATGCGACAAAGATTTGATGCAGCAGAGGTTATTTTGCCATGGGTAGTTCTTGATCCCTTGAGTGAAGGTCTTGATACAAACATGGTTACCTGTAAAGTAGATATTGATAATTCAGCGAATGATGAGATTCTCTATTTTAATATCTCTGCTGGCGTAAAGGAACAAGTGAGCAGTCTCACAAATTACGCTAATAATAATTCCTGTAGTGGTTCCTATGGTATTAGCGAACAAGGCATTGTTGTGTTTTTCCAACGTCTCGAACGAGCTGATGGCACATTATCCCCTCCACAATTATCAATAATTGATCTCAACAAATTGGATGAAACTCAGTTGCCAGATGCTAATGTTCTGTAATGGGGACAGGTCAAAAGTCTAAAGTCTAAAGTCTAAAGTCTAAGGTCTAAGATCTAAGGTCATAAATTTCAGTTTAACTGACTATTTTAATAATTGATAATCTTAATCTGAATCCATATAGGCTATTTCGATCACTATGAATTTTTCAGACATCTACAAAAATCAATTTCGCTATTCAGTCGAAGTCTTTCCCCCTAAAACAGAAGAGGGTGTAAAGAACCTTATCAAGACTCTCCATAAACTTGAGGCTATTTCACCAGCCTATGTTTCTGTGACCTATGGAGCTATGGGGAGCACAAGAGATCTTACAAAAGATCTCGCTTTTAGAATTTATGACGAAATCAAATCACACACAGCCTTTCACTTTACCTGTGTGGGTTCAGGACGTCAGGAAATACTAAAATATGTTGAGGTTCTCTCCACTAAAGGTATTAATCTTATTTTAGCTCTACGCGGCGATATCCCAAAAGATCAGACAGAATTTATCCCACCTGAAGATGGTTTTGGTTATGCCAATGAGTTGGTGTCTTTCCTCAAAGAAAAAAACAATCTCAGTGTGGCAGTAGCGGGTTATCCCGAAAAACACCCAGAGGCCCCAAGTTTAGAAACCGATATCGAAAACCTCAAACGCAAGGTTGATGCGGGAGCAGAAGTTATAATCACGCAGCTCTTTTTTGAAAACCCCATCTTTTATAAATGGTTGGATAAAGTACGACAAGCAGGGATCACTGTTCCTGTTATTCCAGGGATCATGCCTATTCTCAAACTCAGTCAGATTAAACGTATCACAGAGCTTAGTGGAGCGCGTTTGCCAAAAGATTTATTAGATAAGTTAGCGGCGTGTAAAGAAGATGAAACCGCCATGCGTGATGTGGGTATTGAATTTGCTGCCAAGCAGTGTCGAGACCTTAAAGAAAACGGCGTACCAGGGATTCATTTTTATTGTATGAATAAGGCATATTCGGTGCTTAAGATTGTCGAGACTCTAGGTCTGTGCTTTGATTCAAATAGGAAGTGCCCCACCTAAGTATAGACTAACAACATATATTCAGAAAAGAACCCCAAAGGGGTTAAATAACATAGCCCAGGGTTGAGAAAGCCTGAAGGGATTTTTCTACCCTGGGTAAACAAAAACAAAAAAATCTATTTCCATTTCCAATTCAATTGATTCCCTGAAAGGGATACATAATCGAAGCAAACATTTCACAAATCGTTATTAAACCCCTTCAGGGTTAGGATTGTTTTTTATTTATGAGGCCCAGGGTGGCGGCCCGCCTAAAGACGGGCCTTACCCTGGGCTAACTTATTGTGCCCTTTCAGGGCAAAGAGAAAAGATTCTCTAGTGGGGCACTTCCTATTTGAACCCGGGGTGCCTGAGTTCAAAAAGGAAGTGCCCCAAAGCGAGCACTAAAAGCTTGGTATGAAGA
>CAZSTS010000020.1:0-42627 GCA_964609965.1 uncultured Nitrospirales bacterium | reverse complement strand
TAGTGTTACCCATGTTCCCGGTTCAAACTGTAACCTATGTATCCGATTCAGGCCAAACACCCTGTCCCACCTAAGTCCCAAAATTGAGACTGAATCCCGGAAATGGGACTCTATCCATTTTAATTTACAATCCCACTTTTCTAACTATCTATTTTATCAACCTTTCTTTTTTATAATTCTTGGCACATCTCTTGCTTAAAATTTTTATATGAATTGAAAAAAAGGAGCCTATCATGAAAATAGAAGTTTCATTAGAACAAATTAAAAACAAAATTTACTGGATCCAAGGACAAAAAGTCATGTTAGATAGTGATCTGGCTGAATTATATGATGTTAAAACAAAAGTTCTGCTTCAAGCTGTTAAACGTAATAGCGAAAGATTTCCCAAAGATTTTATGATTACCCTTACAAATCAAGAGGTTACACGTTTGAGGTCACAAATTGTGACCTCAAAGAAAGCTAGAGGCGGCAGACGGTATTTGCCATATGCGTTCACTGAACAGGGTGTTGCCATGCTTTCAACTGTACTCAATAGTAAGAGAGCCCTTCAGGTTAACATCAATATTATAAGAGCCTTTGTTAAATTGAGAGAAATGTTAGCCACCAATAAAGAACTAGCAAAAAAAATTAACGAAATGGAAAAACAATACAACCATCAATTCAAAGCCGTGTTTGATGCTTTGAGACAACTCATGACCCCACCAAATTCTTCAAAAAAGAAAATTGGTTTTAAGACGAAGTGATTACTTTTAGGTTATCGCAATTTGCGATAACCTCGGTACGTCAGCTAGCTTTCCAAACAAATCCTTTACGAAATAATATATTCATACTATGTGATTTTTATTCAATAAAATCTCAAAGAGTCCGGCTTGGTTCGACTTCGCTCACCACGAGTCGCTAGGGCTACGCCGCGACAAAGGAGGGATGATGCGACTTTTTTTCTTTTTATCTCTTATTCTTTCTCTATTCATCGGAATACAAACAACTCAAGCAGCCTCATCATGTGATAATACAACAGCCACATGTGAAGATGCGTGCTCAAATATCTACGATACCTGTAGCATAAGCATAAATAATTCGAGTGGCTCTGCCATGCTCGAGACCGAATGCGTCTCAGCCTGTGCTTCCACAGATGCTGCCGTGATCACTTGCCTGGCTTCTGTGAGCTGTACAGCATCTGCAGTCGATAACTGCCTCACCTATGCTTCAAGTTCAACAAGCACAGAAGACGAAGACAGTACCTACGTCGGAGGTTCTGGTGTCGAGGACAGCGAAGGAACAACAACCAGTGGTGGTTCTTGCGGAACAATTTCGGATTGCAATTCTTGCATTTCAAACTGCCGTTGTCGGTATGGCGGCACAGCAGCTGCTAGCACCTGCTGCACAGGTTGCGGTTGTGAATGTGAACTATATTGCATGCCAACAGAATGGTGGGTTGCAACGTGTATTTAATTTTTGACTTTGATGGGGGTTTTAAATGAAAACCTTAGTTTGTAAAAAAATGAGAACATTAGTCACCATAGCCATCCTTCTTCTTGTTATGGGGAGTTTCTATCAAATACTTGGCTGTGGCGGCTCAAGTAGTGACGATGATGAAGGCGGAGGCGGAGGCGGTGGTAGTTCTACAACAACAGTGACTATTACGCCCTCCTCAACATCAACCAATGTCTCTGGTTCAGCAACTGTTAAAGCTGTTTTTTCAGCAGCTGTCACAGAACCCTTGAGTTGGTTCAACCTCATTAAACTTCAAAAGGACGGCAGTGGTGATACACTCTGTTCAGGTATTAGTTACGACAGCACAAATAAAACACTCACTTGCGGGCATGATACGCTCGATGAAAATGCCAGCTACACTGTTACCGTAGCTGGCGTACAAGACTCTTCCTCAACCTGTATTGATGATACAACCGAGACCTTTACAACCTCTGGCGCTACACTTGTCAGCTCGGTCACAAAAACATCTATCACATCAACCAGTGGTGGTTCTGTTGACATTACTTTCAACTTTAGTTCCGCCCTTTCAGCTAGCCTCACACCTACTGTCGCTGTGAGTTCTGATGATGACACATCTGTTACTGCTGGAGATTGCACAATGAGTGGCGATAGAACAAGCTGTACATCTACTATCTCTAGTGTAGAAGGTTGCGATACACCTACAGATTATTACCTCATATTGTCCATGACAGGGTATGAGGACTATGACACATTCTTTAATTCCTCAGATAACGAGTTTGAAACCGCAACCACAGTGAGTAGTAATAGCTGCTGGATTAAAGATTGTGAAAGTGATGATGATTGCCTGACATCAGGTGACTATACCTGGGAAGCCACTGGCGGTAACCTGGTTCTTACAGTCGAAAATCTGACTGAGTCACGTGATATTTATTATGACCTTATTCACGCTGAATCAAAATCTGGCGCCTTTACCGTGTATGTTTCTAGTTTAGCAACCTTGGGCACAACAGGCGCTGTATTAGATATGATTCTTGTTCAAGCCACTGATTCTGCATTTACCGGACTTAACGGGATCATGGCAGGTTACAATGGTGTAGCGAGTTACACTGGTTGGCTCTCAGTCTACCAAAATGACCCAGGTGATTTTATTTTTGGCATACCAGATACAGATAGTTCTGACGATTTTGTTGGAAAATCGACTATGACCGAAGACTTTTATGTCTGCCAAACAGCTTATAGCAATGCACTCACAACGTATCTCAGCACAGATGGTGAAAATTATATCAAGCTTAACGAAACAAATATGCAATGTGCAGATGGCAGCAGCAGTTGTGATCTTGATGAAATTGACAGCCGTTCGATTTCTACTTGGGATGATGCGAGACTTTCCATTCAGCTAGGCTCAACTAATAATGATGGTAACGGGTTTTCAGCCAATTTTGGTTTTGCCAGATTTAAAACATCTAATTTAAATGGCACCATGGCAGATTGCCCTAGGATGACAAGGTAGCCCATCTTTCCTGTAAATCATTCTTAATATCGAGATGATCTAGTACACGTGATACGACCGTATCAGCAACTTGTTCAAGCGTCTTGGGCTTTGAGTAGAAATTTGGCATAGCAGGAAGAATGGTGGCTCCTGCTTGAGTGAGTAAGAGCATGTTTTGAATGTGGATGAGGTTGAAGGGAGTTTCGCGCGGCACAATGATGAGTTTTTTTCTTTCTTTCAAGCAAACATCAGCAGCGCGTGTGATCACATCGTCAGAAAAACCATGAGCCACGCGCCCTAACGTTCCCATGGAGCAAGGAAGAATAACCATGGCATCGTAAGGAGAAGAACCTGAAACAAAAGGCACATCAAAATCATGGGAATCACAAATGGGTGACCAATATTCTCTAAGATCAACTTCGAGCTCATCACGAAATATTCTGAGAGCATTTTTAGATGCCACTACAGAAAGGTCTATTCCTTTAGTTGATTTGATAAAATCAATAAACTGCTTTGAATAAATGGCCCCGCTTGCGCCGGTTATAGCTAGTATAATCTTCATAAATAAAACGTCATTCGGTTAGGGTCACGATGCCCGTTTCGTCAATCGGTTACGGCTACGTGTTGCATTTAATACGTAACCCAAACCGCTAAACGATACGGGTTTCGTAACCGTTTAACCTTACCCTTTTTTTTTAAATCCGCTGACTGAGCTACTCACTGACATGAGAAAGTCCTTGGTTTTTACATCTTTAAACCCAACCTCTTCAAGTAAATCAGAAAACTCTTTTTTCGTGAGAAATCCCTGAATTGAATCTTTTAAATACTGATAAGCCTGCTTATCTTTTGAAATCAAACGCCCTATGCTGGGAACCAGAAACTTAGCATAAGACATATGAAAAAGTTTAGAAATAAAACCCCTTGGTTTAAAAAACTCGAGCACAACTAATTGCCCACCAGGTTTGAGAACGCGATAACATTCCTCAATTCCTTTTTTAGTATCATCAAAGTTGCGCACTCCAAAACCACAATAAACAACATCAATCGAATCATCAGGACAAGGGAGATCTAAAGCATCGGCGCAAGCCATGCAAAAGCGATCTTCTAATATATAGTTTTGAACCTTCTTTTCTCCTGCTTTGAGCATGGCTTCTGAAAAATCAATGGCCATCACATGAGATTTTGGAAACTGTTTGAGACACTCAACGCCAAGATCGCAAGTGCCTGCACAAAGATCAATGGAGTAAAAATTTTGATCTTTTTCAGCCTCGATCATGGCAATGGTTTTACGACGCCATCGTTTGTCGATATTAAAACTCAAGACATGGTTGAGTTTGTCATAAGAAGGACTGATTGTTGTGAACATGTCTTTGACAGCTTGGCTCATTAGACGTCCCTCGTCCTTCGTTTTTTCGTTTCCTCGTATTTTCGTCCCCGTGTCACCGTCACAACAGTTTTAATCCCGCCTCTTACATAAAAATCCCCTATGACTTTGATGTATTTTGGTTTGAGCAGGTTCACAAGATCATCGCAGATTTGATTGGTAACTTTTTCGTGAAAACACCCCTCATTGCGAAAAGACCATAAATAAAGTTTGAGAGATTTGAGCTCCACACATTTTTTACTGGGAACATAGCTGATTTTGATGGTCGCAAAATCTGGTTGCCCTGTTTTTGGACAAAGACAGGTAAACTCTGGACAGTCAAACTCAATGAGATATGGCTTTGGTTCTGGATTGGGAAAAGAATCTAATATTTTCGTCTTTTTCTTCATGTTTAACTCCTTTGGCGCAACTAACCAGACACCTATAAAATGACAAGAATGAATTGTCTGCTTTGTGTCTGGCGTCTTGAGTCTAGTGTCTAGCGTTTCTTTCCTCTTCGACCCACAATCCACGATCCACAAACCCCAAGATATGATTGACTTTTTTACCCTAACCGTTCAATATAGATAGACTTTTTTTCGAGGATTTTGTCCTGCTTCTTGAGTTTCTATGACATCAATAGAGGTACCCTAGACTAACAATTATTAAGGTATTTAACATGTCTTTTAATAAAATCATTTCCATTATTTTACTGTGTTTCGTTATTTCTATCTTCACTTCTCCCCCTGCACAGGCTGATGAACCTTTACCGCCATCAGAATTGATTGACTGGCTGGATTACGCCCTCAAAAGATTTCCTCCAAATGACTGCCCCCATTTAGAAAAAGGTGTGAGCAAATGCGCTGGCATTACTCATCTGGATCTTGTTGGAAACATCAAAAAAGGAAGCCTGCAAGCAACCTTCACTGGCTATAACTGGAGTCGTAAAGATCAAACGGTTGACCTTATTAGCCCTTCATCATCATTTTCATTAACAAACTCAAAAATTGTACTCACCGAACAACTCGATCCCATGGCCAATGACTCTATTTTCATATCACCCTACTTCGAAACCTCTGGAGGTTATTGGAAAGTCACTATTCCACCAGGTAAGTTTGTTCTAAAAACAACACTGACGTTCCTTCCTCAGTCAGTTATCCCTGTTAACTTGGCGCAAGATATTGGTCGTGTTAATGGTGACCGACTCACAGGTGGGATTCTACAATTTGACGAAAACGAAGGAAATCACGGTGGCAGTGTTCAGCTTATCTTAGAAGGAAAAAAAGAAAAAACAAAAGAAAAGCCTCAAATAAGAGGAACCAGAATATTCGCCTGGGATAGCATCCCAACTTTTACCTACGTTGTTTCGGTAAGCGGGCTTAAGAGTGAAGCCCCTATTTCTTTTCCTTTGCTCAGTGATGAAAACATCGAAAAGGTCATTCCAAATAAATCATACAGAATCCACACCAAAGATGGTGTTCGTTATCTAGAAACGACTTTCTCTCCCTCCCAAACCAAACTGACAATCAAAGGGCATTACAAAACAAAACCCACAAAATTTACATTAGGCAATAGCCTTCCCTTTGAAATCTGGCTTTATGTGGCGAGTAGACGTTACCCCGTCAACATTCAAACAAATACAAATCCTATTGATCCATCTGAATTTTCTCATCTTACCGATACAAGAGGTGCTCGAGCCTTCTTAGTCAAACCTGGTCAAAAATTAGCTTTCTACCCTATTGTCGTAAAAGTTGATGAAGGCCGAAAGGGAAAAGGCAACATTCAATACAGTTTTTTTGAAGGAAGCAAAGGTTATTGGCTCGAAAAGCTTTTTCTCACAGCCAAAGTTCTTGATCAAGACCGTCTCATCATACCAACACCGAGCACTCCCACGTACGCTGGGATTGGCAATGATGGCATCGAAATGTATCACGACAAAGACAACCAGCTCAGTGTGAGATTGCCTCGTGGAGGCCTTAACTCAGAACAAATAAAAGTTGATTGGTACTCAAAGCGCAATTCAAATGCCTTTTTCACGATTTTTAAAGCGGCTCTTCCTGGACAAAATGTCCATTTAGAAGAACAAAACATCGATATCCATTTTCGACCTGGACACGTCCCTCTCATTGCCTGGGGAGCCAATATTATTGACGGCGGCCTGATAGACCAATTTCATCTCTATGGTTTCCTCATAGGTATTTTGGCTTTTTTCATTTGTCGTGGGCTTAAATTTCGTTATCCCCTTTCTGCATTAGTCACGTTTCTTTTTATTGGCCTTTACCAAGTCGATAACTTTCCAATCTTTTGGGTCCTCATTACACTCATTTTTACACTGCCCTTTGCCAGGCTTAACGACGATTTTTTTGAGACGCTCAAAACAAAAAATGTAAAACGAACCCTCATCATTGCACTTTTAGTTATCATATATGGCGTCACTTCTTTTTATCTGGCAAATTACTCACGCGACCGTATTTATTCAGCACTACACCCCTACGCTGATCAGAATAGCATTTTTTATTTTGATGGCCAAACAAGAGATAATAAAGAACTTCGCAAAGCAAAAATGGATTTCACTTATAACAAGTCTCTTAAAGGCGCCCCATCATCAATGGGTTATGACGAAGTGGAAGACATAATTGATATTCCATCTGCAGCTCCACAGCAACAATACCAGCAAAACGTTGCCCAGCTAGACAACCGCCTCATCAAAGCCAGTGAATGGACGGCAAAACCTGTTAGCATTAAAAACTTTGTCAAAGGTGGCCAGACAATAAATATGACTTCCAATAATATTGCATCTGGGACGAACACTAAAATAGGCGTCTTCACAGCAGGTCCTGTTATCCGTGCTGTCTGGCTCCTCATAGAAACGCTCCTTATTTTATGGCTCATGGTCGCCATTTTGCAAAGGACAAGACGATTGTTTGGAATTAAATAAATAATTTTTATTTTGAGGTTTAAATGAAGATAAAAAATATTATTCAGATTATTACCTTCTTTCTCCTTTTTTCCTGCCCTCTCTTAGCCACAGCAGGACTCAACATCACACCCAACACACAAGAGGAGCTCATTAATATTCTCAAGGGACTTGCTAATGACCATGCTTACAAACAATGGTGTGATAATGATTGTGGCCAAATCCATCAAATAAAGCTCTCTGGCAAAATCAATGATGGAACATTATCTGTAACGATAAAAGGACATATCATAGGAAAACATAACGGCGTCCTCCCTCTCTTTGGCGCTGTGCCAGCTATCGAATTTCTTTCATTAAAAAACGGCCTCCAGGAAGTGCCCCTCGTTTTTTACAATAAGTCGTATTACACGCTTCTTGCTCCAGGACCATTTCATCTCTCCGGCAAAATCAAAATTAACCCAAAAGCGAGCACAAACTTCACTTTACCTGGTTCAGTTGGCGAAATCACTTTAGACATCCCTGATCAAGAGCCTCTTCTCAAACAAGTCAAACAAGGCCAAGTGGGTGGTCATTTTCAAATTGTTTCAGCCATACAAAAAGAAAGTGTCAAAGATAAGGAACAAGAAAAACAAAATTTAAGATTAAATGTGAAAAGACTTTTTAAAATTGGTCGTGATAAAAGCTTTGCCTATACCATAGATGCGGTTGGTGCTCGGTCAGGCCAAGTCATTACCTTTCCATTAGATTATCAAGAAAAAGTATTAGAAGCCACACCACAAAATGCTAAAATCAGTTCTGATAAAGTAGATTTTACTGCCACGGGATCCGAAAACCGTTTTATGCTCCAAGGAGAATGGACTCAGAAAGATATTCAGTTAAAAGCTCCCGAAGGCACCATTCAAGAAACATGGAGTGTTGACTGTCAAGGAGCTCATGATTGTCTTTTCATTGGAGAAGTTGAAAAATCAGTCACAGCCTCTGGTCATGAATGGATCCCTCTTGCAAATCAAAAACTGACTGTGACCTGGAAAGAGTTAGAATTACTTAAAGGACAGTCACTTGTAGCTCAAACAGCTGTCCTCAATACAAAATACCTAGGTGATGGTCTTACACAAACTCTCTCTTTGGATCTTGCGAGTAGCGCAGCCACCCAAGTTTATCTTGCCCTACCAGAAACAGCCATCCCTACCAGTTTAAAGTACGGCGACACTGTATCACCGATTCTCAAAAACAAAGAAGGACTTGTTCATCTTTCGATTCAAAAAGGCAAGAGCCTCATTCATCTTGGTTGGGAGATTCCAAAGACTCTCAGCAATAAAATCCCGCTCCCTGATCTTAAATTACCAACAGGAAAATGGATTTTTTGGGCCACACCTAACAAAAACAAAACACCTCTTTTTACTGGCGGTCCTACAGGAAATCCTGTTGTAAAATTCTGGTCTCGAATGTTATTTTGTCTCTTTATGGGTGGGCTCTTCCTATTTGCCGAGAGAAAGCTTGTTAAAACTACGCAAACAAAAATAGCCCTCTTCTTGATCATGTGTGCCGGTTATGCCCTGACTGGTCCTGGAGCTGTCTTAGGCATAATCTCTTTTATCGCTGTTATCCGATTACTGGCCCACATCAAAACGCAGCGCACGATTTTTGGATGGCTTTTTGAAGGCGGCCTCCTATTAATTCTCATTGGAGTCACTATTAGTACTTTTCTGTTCATACTTAACACCGCTTTCTTTTCAAAAACGCCTTTTCAGTTCGAAAACTATTGTTCTACAACAGCACCAATTGCGGGATTGTATATAGGCTCTGCCCTCTGCTGGGAGACGGTCTTAAGCCAACCAGGTCAGCCACTCGTAGCGCCTTATGTGATGACAATCCCTACTTTAGCCATTCGAATCATCTATTTTATCTGGGCGCTTGCGGTTGGTTATTTTTTATTTATTGAATCAAAAAACCTGTGGTCTGGTGTGAAAAATTATTATAAAATAGGCATGAAGCCTATTTTTAAAAAAAAATGAAAAGTGAACAATGAACAATGATCAACAAACAACTAATCGTCCCTTATTTTGTGTAATTTCAGGTCCAAGTGGTTCTGGCAAAACAACAATTTGCCGCGAAGTTGCCACAAGCCTAGGCTGGTATTACGCTGTTTCTCACGCAACACGAACAAAAAGAGAAAATGAAGTCGAAGGTCTAGACTACCTTTTTATTTCACAAGAAGAATTTATGACTATGGTTGACCAAAATGAATTTCTTGAGTGGGCCAAGGTCTACCAAAATCATTATGGGACTTCCAAAAAAGTTGTGAAAGATAGACTGGATCAAGGGCAAAGCGTTATTGTTGATGTCGACACTCAGGGCGCTTTGGCAATCAAAAAAATAATGCCTGAAGCGATTTTGATATTCATCAAAACAAAAGACATTGAGGAGCTCGAAAGACGACTGAAAGCACGAGGCAGAGACACAGAAGAAGAGATTCAAAAGCGTCTTGAGCAAACTCAAGAAGAATTAAAAAAGGTATCAAAATACGATCATTCTGTGATAAACGATGATCTTAATACAACTATTGAAGAAATTAAAAATATTTTATTAGAATACGTCACATAACTACCCCTCCCCTTTGTAAGGGGAGGGCCAGGGAGGGGTAGAGCTGATAAAAGACTCTACCTCCCCCTAACCCCCTCCTTACAAAGGAGGGGAGTATTAATCTAGAAATTGCTTATATACGATGATCACAATAGACGAAATTATAACCGCGGTAAAAACTTATAACCCTAACGCCCCAATAGATGAGCTTAAAAAAGCCTATGAGTATGCTGCTAATGCTCATTCAGGTCAAAAAAGAAAGTCTGGTGAACCTTATCTTATTCACCCTCTCGAAGTAGCAAAAATTCTCACACAGCTTCAAATGGACAACGCAAGCCTCATTGCTGCTATTCTCCACGATACTATCGAAGACACTAAGGCCACTAAAGAAGAAGTTAAAAAAATGTTTGGCCTAGAAGTTTCCGAAATTGTTGATGGTGTGACAAAAATATCTAAGCTAAACATATCCAATCAAGAAGACAGGCAAGCCGAAAACTACCGCAAAATGATTATTGCCATGTCTAAAGACATTCGCGTGATTATGGTTAAACTCGCTGATCGAATCAACAACATGCGAACACTTCAATTCATGCCCGAAGCCAAGCAAGTAAAAATAGCTCAAGAAACTTTAGACATCTATGCCCCTATTGCTGGACGAATGGGAATTTACCAAATCAAAGAAGAACTTGAGGAAATGTCATTTAAATTTCTCAAACCAGATATCTACAAACAAATTTCCACAACAATTGAGCGCCTGCAAAAAATCCGCGAAACATACATGAAAAAGGTGAAAAGCGCTATTTCTAAGGCTTTGCGCCCTTCTTTCACAAATTTTGAAATCAGTGGCAGAATAAAAAGGCCTTACAGTGTTTACCGTAAAATGCAGGTACAACAAATTGCCTTAGATGATGTTCACGATCTTTTAGCTTTTAGAGTCTTAGTATTAAACATCGAACAATGTTACGAAGTCTTGGGTATCATTCACTCCATCTGGAAACCTATCCAAGGCCGCTTTAAAGACTACATTGCCATGCCCAAAGCCAACAGCTATCAATCTTTGCACACATCTGTATTGTGCTTTGATGCCGAACGAGTTGAGATACAAATACGATCTCACGAAATGCATGAGATTGCCGAAAAGGGAATTGCTTCTCATTGGAAGTACAAAGATGATGGCCGCCTAGACACAAAAGACGAAGCCAAATTCCGCTGGCTCAGGCATCTTATGGATTGGCAATCAGAGCTCAAAGACTCTTTAGAATTTGTAGACACATTTAAACTCGATTTATTTGAGGATGAAATCTTTGTTTTTACCCCAAATGGAGACATCAAAAGCCTTTGCCAAAAAGCCACTCCTGTTGATTTTGCCTATGCGGTTCACTCAGATGTAGGCAATCGTTGTTCTGGAGCCCGAGTTAATGGACGCATTGTCCCTCTTACCCATCATCTAGAGAGCGGAGACACTATCGAAATTATCACTCAAAAAAATCATATTCCAAGCAAAGACTGGCTTGATTTTGTTGTCACACCCAAGGCTAAAACAAGAATCCGAAACTTCATCCGCAAGCAACAACGTAATAAGAGCATTATCATTGGCAAAAACCTATTTGAATCTGCATGCCATAAACACAAAGTCGCACCATCTAAAACCCTCAAGAATCCTAAATTTAAAGATTATATTGAAGATAAAAAATTTGGCAATGTCGATAACTTCTATCAAGCCTTGGCCTATGCCAAATTAAACGTTAAAGAAGTTTTAAACGAAGTCTACCCCACTGACTCTGATGATTCTAAGAAAGATAAAGAAAACGATAACGTCATTACAAAAATCTTTAACAAATTTTCTTCACGAAACCGTAACCTCATCCTTGTTGATCAACTAGATGACATCCTTGTTGTCTTTGGAAAATGTTGCAGCCCAGTCCGAGGAGATCCCATTGTGGGCTATGTCACACGCGGTCGAGGTGTCGCCATACATAAAACAGATTGCCCCAAAATGCTCTATGTTGACACTGAACGAAGGCTCGATGTTAGTTGGAACGAAAAAGCAGACCAAGAAAGCCTGGCCCGAGTTGCCATTCTAGCAGAGAATCACAAAGGCACATTGGCTGAAATCACTCGCGTGATTTCAGAAAAAAACGTCAACATCACAAAAGTACTTGTAAGAGTTCTCGATAATGGCACGGCACGTATCTCACTAGATTTGAATGTAAAAAACACCCTCGAACTCAGAAAAGTCATGGCAGCGATCGAAAATCTTAAACATATTTTACAAGTCATGAGAGAGTAATGAATGAGTGCTGATAAAAAGCAAATCGGTGCCTTTGGCGAAAATCTAGCTGCCAAATATCTTAAAAGCCAAGGATACAAAATCGTCGATCAAAACATCACAACCAGATATGGTGAGATTGACATCATTGCTCAAAAAAAGAACCAAATCTACTTTGTCGAAATAAAAACAAGAAGAGGAAACTCCTTTGGCTCTGCTCTCGAGGCTGTCACACCACAAAAAGTAAATAAAATACACCGCTCAGCTGAGTCTCTCCTCTCCAAAAACCGTCGTTGGCAAGAAATGATACCCTTTATATCGGTGATTGCCATTGATGAAGATCAGAATGGGACTGTTAAAATAGAGTTTTTGCCTAATGCTTATGGGTAGAGAAAAATTAGTATTTTTAACATGTTAGAAATTTTAATTGACCTATAACGTTATACGTTATATCATAGAATATGATTAGATCCTTTCGATGCAAAGAAACGGAAAAGATATTTAATCGTTACTTCTCAAAAAAGTTGCCACAAAGCATTCAAAAAGCAGCTTTTAGAAAGCTGAGAATGCTAAACAGGGCAAGATTATTACAGGATTTGAAAGTGCCGCCTTCAAATCATTTAGAAGCATTAAAAGGCAATAGGAAGGGTCAGCATAGTATTAGAATCAACGATCAATGGAGAATTTGCTTTAAATGGGAAAAGCATGATGCTTTTAACGTTCAGATTGTTGATTACCATTAGGAGGATATTATCATGGCAAAAAAACGAATAGATCCTATACACCCTGGAGAAATCCTATTTGAAGAATTCCTTAAACCTATGGGAATTAGCCAAAATAAACTTGGAGAAGCTTTGGGCGTATCTCCAAGGCGTATCAATGAAATCATTCATGGCAAGCGAAGCATTACAGCTGATACTGCCTTGCGCCTCGCTCATTTTTTTAACATGTCTCCTCAATTTTGGCTTGGCTTACAAATGGATTATGATTTAGACACAGAGTCTGATCGTTTAGAAAAGCGTCTTGATCGCGAAGTTTCTCTTTATCGAGAAGAAGCATATGCATAATAGATCAATGAAGATAAACTTAACCGTCTTTTTTATTCTATGCATTTGTCTTTGCAGTTGCAATCGAGGACAATCGAAGCCACAAGATATTATTGATATACATACTCATA
Source organism: uncultured Nitrospirales bacterium (assembly GCA_964609965.1). Lineage (GTDB taxonomy): Bacteria > UBA10199 > UBA10199 > UBA10199 > JADGCS01 > JAHJDR01. The sequence goes on along the minus strand of CAZSTS010000020.1, from coordinate 29,374 downwards.
TCAACTTTGGCACAGAGGCAAATGCCTTTGGCGATGACAAACCAGCTACGCCAGAAGCCCTGCTTCAGCAAATGCAGAAAAACAATATCATTCAAGCTGGCATCATCACAATTGCAAAAAAAGGAAACATCAAAAAAACCCGCTCAAAAAATGACAAAATCATTGCCCTTACAAAAAAATACCCAAATCAATTCTTCGCCATCGGATCAGTCCATCCTTTAGATGGCAAATTAGCTCTCGAAGAACTTAAACGCCTGGCATCACAGAATGTGAAATTTCTAAAACTTCATCCAAATACTCAAAACTTTGATGTATCCAGAATAGAGGTTAACGCAGTTGTAAATCTCGCTGGTGAACTTGGCATAACTGTACTCTTTGACGGTTATTCTCCATTTGATGCAAATCAACTCGGCAAATTCATTAAGCTCGCACTCACAAACCCAAAGACAAATATTATCATTGCCCATCTTGGTGGCCCCATGTTTCACCAACTTGCATCAATTGGCATTCTTAATAAGTATTCATGGTATCAACGAAATATGTGGTTTGATATCTCAGCCGCCCTACCAATGTACATCAACTCACCATACAAGAAACAGCTTATATGGATTATGAAAGAGATTGGCATAGACCGCATTTTATTTGGTTCTGATTTCCCAATATATTCAATTACTGAAGCTCTAGATGCATTCAATAAAATGGACCTAACAAAGGAAGAACAAAGCAAAATACTCTCAAAAAATGCCCGAGAACTCATGGGAAAATAGCTTATAACTAGCCACTAGATACCAGCTAATAGATACCAGATGTCCGAGGCCAGAGGCTCAGAGAAAAAAGACTTTAATCCTTAATGATTTTATTATAGTTACACGACTATGAAGCCAGCAAATCTCATCGCACTTTTCGAAAATAGTGCACAAGAAGATCTTAACAAACCTTGTTTTCAATATATCGAAAACAACAAATGGATTCACCTCACCTGGTCACAAACACGCGATCGAGTTATGAAAATCGCTGGTGGTTTAGCAAAGTTGGGTATTCAAAAAGGGGATCGCGTAGCCATTCTTTCAAAAACACGTCACGAATGGACATTGGCAGATTTAGGTATCATTGCAGCAGGCGCTATTGTGGTTCCGATTTATGAATCCAACACTGCCGAACAAGCACAGTACATCCTCGAAGACTCAAATACTAAAGTTGTTTTTGTCGAAAACACACAACAATATAATAAAATTCTTTCTATTCAAGATCATCTGCCCTCACTTAAACAAATAGTTTATTTTGACGAACTAAAAAATACCCAAGCAGAAGACGGCGCCTATTCTTTGAATGAACTGATGATTTTGGGCTCCGAACACGGTGAAACTTCTTATTTTAAGGCAGTTAACAACCTTTCGCTACTAAACGAAGTCTCTTACGTATACACCTCTGGGACAACAGGTAACCCCAAAGGCAGCATCCTCACACACGACAATTTTATTTCAGAAGTCGAATCAGCGCTTGAGATTTGTCCTATCCACAAAAATTACGTTGGCCTCCTTTTCCTTCCTTTGGCCCACATTCTAGGACGCGTAACACAATTCTTTCACATCTACGTAGGCCATATTCAATGTTATGCAGAAAGCATTGATAAGCTTGTCGACAATATTGCAAAGGTAAGGCCCCACTTTATGGTGAGTGTTCCACGTATTTTTGAAAAAATTCATTCAAAAACTCTACAAAACATTGAATCTGCTTCGGCGAATAAAAAGAATGTTTTTAAATGGGCTCTCGACGTTGGCCAGGAACGCTCTAAACTCATTTTGAACAAACAACCCATCCCGCTCTGGCTTTCATTGAAGTATCAATTAGCGCACAAACTCGTTTTCAAAAAGCTCCACGACAAGTTGGGTGGTCGAATAAAATTCTTTATTTCTGGTGGCGCCCCACTCTCTCATGAGGTCGCTTTATTCTTTCATGCCTTTGGATTCACTATTCTCGAGGGCTATGGCCTGACAGAAACTACAGCAGGAATCACCTTCAACCGAAGTCATTCTATTAAATTTGGTTCAGTTGGCCAAACCATCAAAGGAGTAGAGCTCAAAATAGCCTCTGATGGCGAAATCCTCGTTAAAGGAAGCGTTGTTTTTAAAGGCTATTTCAACAACCCCACTGCCACAGCTGAGGCAATTGATGCTGATGGCTGGTTTCATACTGGAGACGTTGGTGAATTTGATAGCGAAGGTTTTCTAAAAATTACTGATCGCAAAAAAGATATTATAGTGACTGCGGGGGGAAAAAACATTGCTCCCCAAAACATCGAAATGCTTATGGTAGGTGATCCTTATATTTCTCAGTTTATTGTCCATGGCGATAAAAGAAAGTTCTTGTCGGCTTTAGTTGTGCCCGATCGACCACAAGTTCTTGAGTATGCTAAATCAAAAAATATCACTTTTAATGACTACAACGAACTTTTAGCAAACAATACAGTACATTCATTTATCAAAGAGCGTATCGAAGAAAAAAACAAACAACTTGCTAAATATGAATCCATCAAAAAATTTGCTATTATCGAACATGAATTTACAATCGAATCAGGAGAATTAACTCCAACACTAAAATTAAAACGAAAAGCCATTTACAAAAAACACGAGCGTCTATTAGATTCGTTTTATCAAGAATAAGGGGAGAATCAAATGTCAGATAGTAATAACAACCAAATCGAAAACAAACCATCAAATAGCAGCGGCATGGACCCAAATGTAGCTTCTTGCCTTTGTTATCTCTGTGGCTGGATTACAGGTCTTATTTTTCTTTTAATCGAAAAAGAAAATAAAACAGTTAATTTTCATAGTTGGCATTCTATTTTTATAGATGTTTTTACCTTTGCCATTGCCATGGTCCTAGCCTTTATTCCCTTCTTAGGCTGGATAATCAGCTGGTTTGTCTACATTGCGTATTTAGTCATCAAAATTCTTAATATGGTAAAAGCCTACCAAGGTGCTGTGTTAACGCTACCCGTTGTGACTGATATGGCAAAAAAACAAGCCTATAAATAGGTATATGGGCACCTCTAATCAACCTAGGTATAAACTTGGCCAATGGGTCTTTGAACTCATCCCTATTTTCGTATTAATGGGTATTCTCTTTGCTGGCATCTTTATTTCAAGTGATGAACTCCCCTCAAAAACACTGTGCTTGGCAAAACAAATGCTTGGAATTGATTGTCCTGGTTGCGGCATGAGCCGTGCTTTTCTTCTCATCCCAAGAGGAGAGCTCCTTCACGCCCTTCATCTCAATGCAGCTTCAGTTGCCCTTTACCTATTATTTATCATCATGTTGGCAACACTTATTGGCCGTCGCTTTCAAAAAAACTTTTTTTCTTCACCCTTTTGGAGCCAAACACGCTTTTACCTGGCTCAATTGGTGATTTTTTTGCTAATCGGGCACTGGATAGCCAAACTCTACCTCTTTTTTAGCGTGAACCCTATTGGAGAATACCTAAAGAATCTGACTCAAGATCACAGCCTGTGGCCATTTCTATAATACCTTGTGATCTGCAACCTGCAACCTATGCCCCTCCCCCTTTCGACCCACAACCCACTATCCACAACCCACTATCCACGCCCCAGTAAGCACTTGCACCCCCGATTACTCTATGCTACCAAAACCCAACTTTTGAATTAACTCTTATAATAAGGAGATAGCCCATGACAGCAGAAGAAATCTTTAACAACAAAATCAAAGAAAAACTCAATTCAAATGTCGAAAAGGTAAAAACCATCAATGCTATTTATGCCTTTGAACTCACAGGCGATAATCCAGAAACATGGACTATTGATCTCACTAAAGATGCTGATTTTGTCACAAAAGGACAAGCAGACTCTCCTAATTGCACTGTGACTATCAAATTAGATGATTTGGCAGACATTGTAGAAAAAAAGCTTAATCCCCAAATGGCTTTCATGACTGGCAAACTCAAAGTCAAAGGCGACATGGGCTTGGCCTTAAAATTGGGATCTATTTTATAAATAAACTCTCAAAAGATCTTCTCAATAACATGCTCCAAGGTGATCGTAGGTCACTTGCAAAATTGATGACGCTCATTGATAATCGTCATAAAGATAATTTGCAGATTATGAGCGTTGTTCATGATCAAGCTAAGGGCGCTCAAAAAATAGGTATCACAGGTCCTCCTGGTTCTGGCAAATCAACATTAGTCGATAAACTCATCAGAGATTTTAGAAAACAAGGGAAAACAATAGGTGTTATTGCTATTGATCCTAGCAGTCCTTTTTCGGGTGGAGCTATCCTCGGCGATCGAATCCGCATGCAAGACCATAACAGTGACGAAGACGTTTTTATCCGCTCTTTAGGTTCACGTGGCGCACACGGAGGCCTATCAAGGGCTACGCGCGACATCGTCCAACTTATGGATGCCTTTGGTTTTGATGTGATCCTTATCGAAACAGTCGGTGTTGGCCAAACCGAACTCGACATCATGTCTATTGCTCACTCAACTCTTGTTGTACTTGTTCCAGAATCTGGTGACACTATCCAAACCATGAAGGCTGGTTTGATGGAGATAGCCGATGTTTTCATAGTCAATAAATCAGACCGTGAAGGCGCTGACCAAATTTTTGCAGAACTACAGTCTCTTTCCGAGATGTATTCATCTGACTGGACAGTCCCTGTTGTAAAAACTGTGGCACTCAAAAATGAAGGCACTGATGATGTCATGGATACACTCGATAAGCACACCGAACACCTAAAAACCCATCACGATAAAGACAAAATGACAAAAGAACTGCTGACATGCGAATGTCTCGAAATTCTTATGTCAGAGCTTGCCGAAGACCTTTCTGAACAATTTAAGACTGATAAGAAACTCAAAACCATCCACAACAAACTCATCAACAAAAAACTCAATCCTTATGCTGCTGTGATTGAGTTAAAAAAGATAATCCAATTAAATGCCTGAGCACAGACATAAACTTTTCACTTATTCTACTCTCAAACTCGCAGAATTAATCCGTTCTCGCCAAATCACGTCATATGAGCTGGTCAAACTCTATATCGACAAGGTAAAAACAGTGAATCCCGCTCTCAACGCTGTTGTGAAGGATCGGTTTGAAGAAGCCATGGCTGAAGCTAAAAGAGCAGACGCCTTAACTCAAACCTCAATCCCCGATGCCCTGCCCTTACTACACGGTGTCCCCTGTACCATTAAGGAAGCCTTTGCTGTTACAGGCATGCCACAAACATCAGGTCTTGTGGGGCGAAAAAATATTAGAGCAGATAAAGATGCCATCGCTGTGAGAAGGTTAAGAAAAGCAGGTGCCATTGTTTTGGGCGTTACCAATATTAGCGAACTTTGCATGTGGATGGAAAGTTCAAATAGAGTTTATGGTCGCACGAACAACCCCTACAATCCCAAACACATTGTGGGAGGCAGTTCTGGTGGTGAAGGCGCGATTATCGGCGCAGACGCATCCCCTTTTGGTCTTTGTTCTGATGTTGGTGGTTCGATTCGCATGCCGGGTTTTTTCAATGGTCTCTTTGGTCACAAACCATCGTCTGGAATTGTTTCCAATGAGGGACAATACCCCTGCACTCAACACAAGGCCAAAAATTATCTGACAACAGGCATTCTTTGTCGCCATTCAAGTGATCTCATGCCTTTGATGAAGATCATTGCTACACCAGACAAACAGGAATGGAATAATGCAAACCAGGTGGATCTCTCAAAACTCACTGTCATTAACATTCCTGACAATGGGGTGAATACGGTTTCTTGGGATATACGTGAATCGCAAATTCGTTGCGCAAAGTTTTTTGAAAAGCAAGGCGCCAAGGTTATCACAAGGAAATACCCTCTCTTAAAAAAATCACTCGCTATTTGGTCCACGTACATGAATCTAGCAGGCGAAACCTCTTTTAGTGAACTCATGGGTCAAGGCAAACGCATCAATGTTTTCTGGCAGCTCTTTTTATGGGCCTTAAGGCTCTCTCCTCACACGCTCCCAGCCATAGCTTTAGCTGGATTAGAAATGTTTCCCTTTTCAAAAAAGTATCTCAAGTTAGGAGAGGAATTACGAAAGCAATTAGAAGAAGACATGGGAGATCAGGGAATCATTCTTTACCCTTCTTATCCTAAAGTCGCTCCCAGACATTACTGGCCCATTTTGAGCAAGTTTCCTTGGGTTTACACAGCGATTTTTAATGTACTTGAATTCCCAGTCACTCAAGTACCACTTGGATTGAACAAAAAAGGTCTCCCACTCGGCATCCAAATCGCCTCAAAATGGGGCAATGACCATATCACCATGGGTGTTGCCAGAAGATTAGAAGATGAGTTTGGGGGATGGGTGGAACCGAGTCTCATTTCAGTCCCGAATCAGTCCCATTTGTGAGACTGGGACTCTTAACTAAGACTCTGCTTTTTTCTAACCACTTAATATATCAAGTAAATTAATTTACAATTTTTGGCATGGTCCCTGCAATAATCAAATTCAAAGAACCGCTTGAATAATTCACCCAATAGGTGTACTATGATAAAAGAAGTTATTATTACAAAAAAGGCGATAAAACAATTACGAGGTATACCATTTCATATCTCATCAAAATTAAAAGCATGGATTGATCTTGTGTCTAGACGTGGTGTTGAAAAAGTAAGACTCATTCCAGGATATCATGATGAACCACTAAAGGGAAAAAGAAAAGGACAGCGTTCTATTAGACTAACTAAAGCATATCGAGCAATATACGAAATCCATAAAATTGAAAATTGCTTGATAGTAATCATCGAGGTAATCAATCATGACTACTAGAAAAAAAAGACATTCAGATGAAGCTCTTACTTTTTTAGAAAATTTAACTGGTGGCCCTCTCACCCTTTCTGAATTTATTCGCGCTATTCGTCTAGGCGAAGAAATGTCACAGATCGAATTTGCAAAACTTCTGAAAATTTCAAAATCTCATCTTTGTGATATTGAAAAGAATCGCAAGACTGTCAGCCCTCGCCGTGCCGCTTATTTTGCAAAAAAACTCGGCTATTCACAGGAACAGTTTGTGCGATTAGCATTAGAGGCCATTCTAAAAGAATCAGGGATTAAAATGAATGTTGCGGTGGAGGCTATATGAAACCTCACCCCTGTCCACCTAATGGCAATTCCATCTGACGACCAATAAGTGAATGATAAAAACTCATTGACTTTGTATGTTCCAGGCGATCAGGTTTTATAGGAACATATTTTTCCCCATCCCAACGAGCTTCTACAACAAATTGTTCTTTACGCAATTCCAAAGATTCTAAATCCGTAACAATTCTTAAATTTAATACCCTGGCATCTTCAGATCGATCATCACCAAGCACCCCAACTAAAAATAAACTTTCAGGGTGTTCTGGCAAATAAGATTGATAGGTTCTTTGTAATTGCCAAAATCGCAAAAATGGATCTTCATGACTTTCAAAATATGCTTCTAATTCTGCTCGCGTAAAAGATGTATAATTATCTTTATGCCGCAATATATATCCTATATGATTTGCCACAATAGCCCGTTCAATGGGATGTGAAAGATCCATTTCAAAACTTCTCTCTAAATAGGTTCGAACAAAATCAAAAGAACTATGACCTTGTGCTGCGTTTAAATAATAGGCCCCTCCATGCAATTCGAATGTAAGTAGCATGTGATGTGTGCTATCAAATCGTTCTAATTCTTCTGGGAGCAATAACTGAGGTGTTGTCATTCCAGGATTTACTTCTTTTGCAGATCCTTTTCTTCTGATCGCCAATATCAATTTATCTGGCTTTTGAGTTCGTTTTCTTCTCACAGTTGTTCTAACATCCCAAAGATCTCCAACTGGATCTGTACGAGACAAATCTGTAAAATAATCTACAGCATCTATCCATCGAAAAGAATTTTGAGGCGTCCTACCCATAAGCCTAATGTCCCAATAATTAGCTAATAAAGCTCTTTCCATAGGATGTAGTGGATAATCGAAATTGAAATGGCCGGCTACAAAACGTGCACCTAAGTCTAAAGCACCGTTACCATGAGCCTGATAAATTGCATAATGACCACCTTTTGATTTAATATAATCTAAATAAAAACCATTTGAAGAAAATTTTGGTGGTCTTCTAGACGTTAAAATAGAAACGCCTAGACTTAGAACTGATTTATGAGGATCACCACTGTTTTTGTTGCCAGTAATTCGAAAACCAATTGGCAAACTATCATACTCTATCAAAGGCAATCCCTGAGAAGAGCAAAGCCACTGAATAAAAGGCATATACAGCACAGGATCAGCCAAAAACTCCCCTAACTGGTCATAAGAAACTGGCCTTGAAAAGCTTGGAAATTTTGACAATCCAAATTTTGTTACTTGTGCCTTAAAACACGCAGAAGCCAATTGAAGAGCTACCTCACTACCTGTAGGGAGACCAGTCTGATAGAATTTACCATCCCAAAAATATGGCACAGCAAAATAACGAGATTCATCGATTTCACCTAGTTCCTCTTCTGTTACAACATTCAAACCTATAACAAAGCGTTTCTCTGTTGCTACATTATTCAATCGTCCAACAAGATAAAGTCTTGCTGGTTTTTCGGATAAACCTGCAGTTATTCTACGCTTAAACATCCATAGCCAATGCACGCTCACACTACCTCTACCTAAATAAGACTCAAGTTCATTTAAATAAACTTTTTCTTTGTTTTTGTATTTATTATAGCCCCAAGCTGCACATATTATAGCCTTTTCAATTGAACTAAATTCGTGATGTACTGCAAATTTGCACTTTATATAATTGAGTGCAATTTGATAAGCACCATGACCAGATATCTTTTCAATCTTGTATTCTTGATCTATTTCATCCCAAACAAATTCAATGAGGAAACCATGTCTATCGTCAACGGTTTCTTCTTCTAAACTCTGAGTTAAACTTAAATTACATATTTTCTGGTCAGTTTCATAAAGAGACAAAACACGACCGACCATGTATAATTTTTCTGGTCGCTCTGATAAGTTCTTATTATGTGTTCTCCTTACGTCCCACATGTCTTCTATAGCTTTAGAGCCTACTTGTAATCGTTTACCTAGTTTTTCTAAATTGAGATCATAGGGAATTGTAGGACAAGCCAAGGCATCTGCCAATATTGCAGCATCTACACAATTTTCAGGAACTTCCCCTACAAAGCCCCTAAAAAAAGAAATCGCCATATTATAACCTTGAGATCCCCTAGACGTAGAAATTCTGTATTCTCCCAGAGCCTTATCCCAAGTAAAAACAATCTTAAACTCTTTATCATTAATTTGGTATTTTTCAGCCTCTGGTTCAGTTAAACAAGTTATCTGATTGACACGTCCTGCTCTTCGAATTCTCCCAATGAGAACTAAAGTCCTTGCAGGTCTACTCCACCTAAATCCTTTCAAGCCATTTGCTCTTCGTAAGGAATCAAAAAATGCTGGTAATGTACCGCGATTTTCTAAAATTTCTTCTAATTCTTTAACTGACATGGATCTGAATTTTTGGGCTGCTTCACGACTGAGACTATTTGGCTTTCCACGGTCTTTACGAGGAAGAGTACGCCAAAGAGTTTGTCTGGTTAAAGTCTCTACTGGGCGAGCCGCTTCTAAATTTTGTAACACATCATGGCAAGCTTTAGCCATCTCAGCATATACTGCTTCATCAGGTTCGCTAGCCAATGTCTCTAAACAACTTGCCAGTGACTGAACACCAGAATGAACGGTGTCAGTCCCAGTCATTAGCTGAGCTGATAGCCGTGGAAGCATGCATCTTAAGGATGCTGATAAGGCTTGGGATACCATTTGTTATTAAAGGTCCTGTATGTATTAATGCCCTAGGAAATTCTTATTATATTTTCGTAAGATAGCTCAAAATGTTGCTAGATTTTTCGCAACATTCTATGGCTATTACCGATAACCCAGGGTGTACAGAATTAGTCAATAATTCTATAGGTTTATGGTGCTTAACAAATAATCAATAATGGTCCAGGTTAATCCTACATGCGTCTCTCCTTACGCTGCCCCTTTAGGATGTGGTAAAGCCATAATCGAGGTACAACTGCCTAGTTATGCGCAGGATGGCTTTGATCTGGTTGCGCATCAAAAACTTGGCCCCCTCGATGACACTGTCTCTGATCCTTCCCCCTGGAAACTCGTTCACCGTGATCCTGGTGCAATGCGAGAAATTTTTGAAAAAGCTCGTTGGCTCGATGGTCGACGCCAAGAATCCCCTCAACGAGAAGGTGCGAGGATTAGTATTCCATTAGACGCTGGTGCAGAAGAGCTAGTCTGCCAAACCCCAAACAAAAGACAGATTCAACTTCAGTCTACCAATGACAGTAGATTTCCAGGAAACCCTGCAATAACTCAAATCATGAATCGTCGCCAAGAGCGCACAGGAGGTTACAGATCACTTGCGAGATTTTTTCGTCGAGCCAAGGATCTTAGAGCACAAAACTTTAAAGAAATTGATCAAAGATTCATACAACAAGCCATGATTATTTATGAAGCACCTTCGGTTCAAATGGCTTACATGAGACTGGCTGAAAGAGGATTAACAATCCATGACCTAGATGAAAACTTGTTTGAAGAATGCAAAAGGACCTGCCTAAGAATGGTCAAATCAATTAGTGAAGTAGGAAATGATCTCCAAGCCATCAAAACTACCTTCGCCCTTAGAAGATCAACACATATTCAAACAGTAAGGGATTTCACAACTGTTTTAAGAGCCCATCGAGTCCTCACATTGATCCATGTAGATGAAATTTGTACACCTAGTATCGGAACCTCGCTGCAGCTCTCAACAGAACTTCTTTTTACCCTATTTCCACTCGTGACAAGATCATGTAAATCCATTGCAGAAAGACCATTAAGATCCTTTAGAAGAGATGTGCATGCCATAGGATGTGCAAAAAGAATCCGAGTATGCCTCACAGCTTTAAACACAAGGAATCTAACAGAGTCACCAGAAGTCAGAGCAGAAATTCCAATAACAGATGGTTGGCTCAAAACAGCCCAAGAAGCACTTTCTCAAACTTACGATTTAGAAAACAAGCCCCAACAGACTAGACAAAGAGCTCGCATGAGACCCGAGGGCCCTTTACGAAGACCTCGTCTCCCCGCAGATAGACAAATCCATCACCTCATGGTTGATTTTGGAATTGAAAAAGATCGAATACAGAAATTTAAAACACAGATTTTACCGCATCTATCAACTGCAACATTATTACAAGCCTTGACACTTTATGATCTCTTAGAAAAGAGACACAGCAAAGGAAGTCTTCTCAGAATTTTAGCTACACGAGGACAAGCAAGACCTCATGGCCTTGCTTTTGCTATTGAAACAATTTTGCGCCATCATGATAAATTTAGAGATCTAGAGCACTTTGTTGATCAATACCAAATGCAAGCGGATATATACGGCAAACTAAATGGTTTTCACTTTGAACTCCGTGTGGTAGCAGCTTTAGACAACCTAGCTTATGCCGAAATCCATGAAATTGGAGGCAGGGTTGGAGGAAAAGAAATAGATGTTGTCGTGAGAGTTAATGGGAATCTTTATTTTATAGAGTCAAAAAGAAACGTTACAAAAAACTATGCCTACGAAAGAAAAACAAAAGCTCAGGTCCTAGAACAAGCTGGGATTAGCCAGTCAATGGGAGCTGGCTATCTTATTGTGATCCGTGAAATGAACACCCTATCTCGTAGCATGAAAACCCATCTTCACACAAATTACATCCCCTATGTCACCTTAGACGAACTCAAACACCTAGATGAAGAAAGCTTTGAGATGTTAGCTAGTTAGCTGATACCTTATTGATTCTTTTGGTATCTTTTGGTATCCTATGTCTATCGGAGGTTTTATGACTGCATTTACAATGAGACTCGATAATAATATCGCCAAACAACTCGACAAAATCTGTAAAGAAAAAGGTTATTCAAAGACAGGCCTTTTGAAAACACTGATTCGAGATTTTATAAAAACACAAACTACTCTTTCTGCAAAAAAACAAGGCAAAGGTATTTCATCTCTAGTAGGGGTTGTTAACTTAGGTGGTGACGCTATCAAAGACAGCGAGGATTATTTCTCATGAGGAATAAACAATACTTTCTCGACTCCAACATCCTCATAGCCCTACTCGATGCCAAAGATGTTCATCACAAAAAGGCAACTAAGATCTATACTAAGATTCAATCTGAGAATGGAGAGTTATTTTTAAGTGATATTGTTATTAACGAAGTCTTAAGTGTGTTCGCTAAACGCTGTGAACAGAAAAGAAAATCAGATCAGTTCAAAATATTTGCCAACAAATTCCAATCAGCCATCAAAACCATCCCCATTCTTTGCCTCTACGAGCTCCTGCCTCAAAACTACAAATCCGTCATTACGCTGATGAAGAAACACAACGGCCTCCTCAATTTTCATGATGCCCTAATCTCTGTCTTTCTTTCTGAGATTCCCAAGGTGGTTTTAGTGACGTTTGACCGTGATTTTTCAATGATTCCAAGCCTCTCCACCCTCCCCCCAACCCCCCATTAAAAGCCATTAATTTTCTATTTACCTTCCCCATAAATCGTGTTTATTGATGCTTGTTCATCCCCCCCCTCCTTTGTAAGGAGGGGGCCAGGGGGAGGTAGAAAATACATATCTACCCCACCCTGCACCCTCCCCTTACAAAGGGGAGGGGGTATTTTTTTCTAAGGAGATCTTATGACCCATACAGTAATTGTTTCTGCAAAACGCACACCACTTGGTTCCTTTAATGGCTCACTCTCTTCAATCCCCACAACAAAACTCGGTGCTATTGCCATTAAAGCAGCTGTAGAATCAGCAAAACTTAATCCCAAAAATGTAGATGAAGTGATCATGGGTAATGTTCTCCCTGCCAGCGAAGGACAATCCCCTGCTCGTCAGGCCATCATCCACTCTGGTCTCCCTAAAAAAACAGGAGCACTTACCATCAATAAAGTTTGCGGCTCTGGACTCAAAGCCGTGATGCTCGCCGATCAAGTAATCCGCTCTGGTGATGTTGATGTGGTTGTCGCAGGCGGTATGGAAAACATGTCCCAAGCCCCGTATGCGCTCGACAAAGCACGAAATGGTTATCGCATGGGAAACGGTGTGATTGAAGACCTTATGGTCAAAGATGGACTTTGGGATCCTTACAATAACTGTCACATGGGTAGCATTGCCGAAAAATGTGCTGCTGAACATAGTATCACTCGCGAAAAACAAGATGCCTTTGCTACTGAATCCTACACTCGAGCCGTGGCAGCCATCAAAGATGGAAAATTTAAGGATGAGATCGCTCCTGTAGAAGTACCACAAAGAAAAAAGGACCCTATTATTGTGGATACAGATGAAGAACCAGGACGAGGTAAAATCGAAAAGCTTCCTAGCTTAAGAACAGCCTTTCAAAAAGAAGGCACTGTCACAGCAGGTAATGCCTCAAGTATTAATGATGGCGCTGCTGCTGTTGTTGTCATGAGCGAAGAAAAAGCCAAGGAATTGGGCGCCAAACCATTAGTCAAAATCATTGCACAAGCTGGAGCTAGCCAAGAACCTGATTGGTTTACAACTGCCCCAGCCGTGGCCATGGAAAAAGCTTTAGAAAAGGCTGGATTAAAATCTAGCGATATTGATCTTTGGGAAGTGAACGAAGCCTTTTCGGTTGTGGCTGTTTATAACAACGAAAAACTGAACATCCCTGCTGACAAAGTGAATGTAAATGGTGGTGCTGTGGCTATTGGTCATCCCATTGGAGCTTCTGGCACTAGAATACTCGTCACACTCATTCATGAATTGATGAAAAGACCAGACGCCAAACGCGGCCTAGCCTCTCTCTGCATTGGTGGTGGCGAAGCTGTGGCATTAATTATTGAAAAAATCTGATTTAGAAGTCGAATGTCAAAAGTCTAATGTCTAAGGTCATTGACCTTCGACCTTTGACCTTTAACCTTTGACCAACAATATGGAATTCAAAACTCTTTTATTAAATTTCGAAAATGGCATTGCTACGATTACTATTAACCGAGAAAAGGTCATGAACTCGATTAACATCGATGTCTTAAGAGAGCTCATGCAAGCCTTTACAGAGATCATAAAAAACCGACAAGAAGTGGGCGGAGTTATTCTCACAGGATCAGGAGACAAGGCCTTTGTTGCCGGTGCTGATATTTCGGCCATGAAAAACATGAGTGCCTTAGGGGCCGAAGGCTTTTGTCGCTTAGGCCATCGTTGCATGCGACTCATCGAGAACTTTGACATGCCAGTGATTGCCGCTGTGAATGGTTTTGCCTTAGGTGGCGGTTTAGAACTCGCCCTCTCCTGCGACTTTATCTACGCATCCAAAGCAGCAAAATTTGGACTCCCTGAAGTTAATCTAGGTTTGTTTCCAGGTTTTGGTGGCACACAAAGATTAGCCCGCGTTGTGGGAAAAAACAGAGCCAAAGAACTCATCTTTTCTGCTGACATGCTCTCAGCTGAACAAGCTTTTGCTCTTGGTATTGCTAATAAGATTTTTGAACCTGAGGATCTTATCCCTGCAGCACAAAAAACACTCGCAAAAATCATGTCCAAAGGACCTGTTGCTGTTCGTTTGGCAAAAAAGGTGATTAATGAAGGAACTGATCTTCCCATCTCAAGCGGACTCACATTAGAAGAAACACAATTTCCTCTGATATTTGCCACTGAAGATCGCGTGGAAGGTGTGACAGCCTTTTTGGAAAAGAGACAAGCTGAATTTAAGGGAAGATGACGAGAATTTACCCATGAAAAAAATAAACAAAAAAGATTGGGAAGAGGACGTCCTTTTTCCTTTTGTAAAAAAATCTCCTGAACGAAAAGAAAAGTTTTCAACAGTTTCTGATCTTGAAATCGATCGACTGTATAATGAAGAAGATCTTAAAGACCGTAATCCTGAAGAAGACCTTGGTTTTCCTGGCACATTTCCTTTTACAAGAGGTGTTTACCCAAGCATGCACCGTGGCCGTCTCTGGACCATGCGACAATTTGCCGGTTTTGGTTCAGCAGAAGACACTAATAAGCGATTTAAATATCTATTAGACCATGGACAAACAGGCCTCTCCACTGCTTTTCACTTCCCCACTATCATGGGTTATGACTCAGATGACCCAAAGAGTCGCGGTGAAGTAGGAATGTGTGGCGTTGCTATTGATAGCCTCAAAGACATGGAAACACTTTTTGATGGCATTCATCTCGAAGATGTGACCGTCTCCATGACTATCAATGGACCAGCGTCCATCATGCTCGCTTTCTTTATTGCTAATGCCGAGAATCAGAAATGCGATCTTAAAAAAGTGGGCGGCACTATTCAAAATGATATTCTCAAAGAATACATTGCTCAAAATTCTTATCTCATTCCACCAGAGCCTGGCATTAAACTCGTTGTAGACTCAATTGAGTATTGTGCAGAAAATATGCCTAAGTGGAATCCAGTCTCTATTTCTGGTTACCATATCCGCGAAGCTGGCAGTACAGCAGTCCAAGAGCTGGCCTTTACACTTTATGACGGACTAGAATACGTAAAGCAATGTACTGAGCGAGGTCTCGATGTAGACGCCTTTGCGCCCAGACTTTCATTCTTTTTTAATTCTCACGTAGATTTTTTTGAAGAAATTGCCAAATACAGAGCTGCCCGTCGCATTTGGGCACAAGAAATGAAAAAACGGTTTAACCCAAAGAACGCTAATTCTATGCGTTGCCGTTTTCACGTTCAAACAGCAGGTTGTTCATTAACCGCTCAACAACCCGAAAACAACATCGTGAGAACCACGCTGCAGGCCTTGGCTGCGATTTTAGGTGGCTGCCAATCCTTGCACACAAACTCCATGGACGAAACACTGGCTCTCCCCACAGAAAAATCTGTGATGATTGCCCTGAGAACACAACAGATCATTGCAGCTGAATCTGGAGTCACAAACACCATTGATGCCTTGGGAGGTTCCTATTTTATAGAATCTCTCACTAATAAAATGGAACAAGAGGCTCTGGCCATCATTAATAAGATTGATGCCATGGGTGGCATGATCAATGCCATTAAAAATGGGTATCCCATGAAAGCCATTGCTGAAGCGAGCCGCCATTATCAAACCCAGGTAGAAAAACGCGAAAAAACTATTGTTGGTGTTAACGAATTGACGATTGAAAACGAACCAAAAATCGATGTTCTTAGAATTGACCCTGAGGTCGAAAAACGCCAAGTAGCTAAATTAAAAAAACTAAGAAATGAACGAAATAATGCTCTTTGTCTTGAAAAAATCGAAGCTTTAAGACAAACTTGCCAGAAAAACAGTAATATCATGCCTGCACTCATCGATTGCGCCCACGCTTATTGCACAATTGGAGAGATTGCTAAGATTTTGAGAGAAGAGTTTGGAGAATATAAGGATCCAGGAATTTTTTAGATACACGTAGGAGTATATTATGAAAAAAAACATTCGCATTTTAATTGGAAAACCAGGCCTTGATGGCCATGACCGTGGAGCAAAAATAGTTGCCCGCACTTTAAGAGATGCTGGTTTTGAGATCATTTATACTGGTCTTCATCAAACACCCGAAATGATCGTGAACACAGCTATTCAAGAAGACGTGGATGCCATAGGTCTCTCCATTCTTTCAGGAGCCCACAACCACCTCTTTCCTGAAGTCCTTAAACTCCTCAAAGAAAAAGAGGCCGACGACATCAAAGTCTTTGGTGGCGGCATTATCCCCGAGGATGAAGTTAAGGAGCTTAAAAGTTCTGGGGTTTCCGAGATTTTCACACCAGGAACTGACACCCGTGATATTGTAAAGTGGGTAGAGGAAAACGTTAAAAACTAAAAAAAGGGAATTCAATATGTATTCATTTCCAGCACAAAGAAAACGAAGAGAAAAATTAATGAAAAAAATGGGTGATGGACTCATTTACATCAGAGCCAAAGATGAAATCATTCGAAACGGTGATGTCCCTGTCAAATACAGACAGGCCTCAGATTTTCTTTATTTAACAGGAATCGAAGAAATTAATTATCATCTTTTGCTAGATCCCAAAACTAACCAGGGGCATCTCTTTATCCCCGACATTGACCCACTCTACCTGGTTTGGGTTGGAAAAATGTACAACACCAAAGAGGCCAAGAAGCTTTATGGTGCAAAAAAGGTCCACTTTTATTCAGATTTTGAAAAAGTTCTTAAAACGCTGGGTCGAAAATACAAAAAAATCTATGTCATGCCAGAGCGCAGACCTTTTATGAAGAAGATGGCACCTAAGCACACGATCGACACAAAGCATCTGAAAAAAACCCTACACTACATGCGCGCCTTTAAAGATGCTGAAGAAATTAGTCTCATGAAATTTGCAGCCAAAGTGAATCACAAGGCATTCTTAACAGCCATGAAGACTGTCAAAGCAGGTATGTACGAATACCAAATCTCAGCACTTCTCGATAAAGTTTACCGCGATGAAGGCACAAAAAATAACGCCTTTCTCACAATTGCTGCTGTTGGCAGGCACCCTGCTATCCTCCATTATATTGATTACAGCGGGAGAGCTAAACCCGGCGATCTTTGTCTCATAGATGCTGGTTGTGAGCGTCATGGCTATGCCTCAGACATCACAAGAACCTTTCCTGTAAACAAAACATTTTCTAAAAAGCAACGCGATATTTACGAACTCGTTCTCGATATTCAAAAACAATGTATCAAAGCATCAAAGCCTGGAGCTTATTCTCAAAACATTCACGAACTCGCTGCCAAAATGACTATCCAAGGTCTTAAAGACCTCGGCATTTTCAAAAAAATCGACTTGGAAGAGCTCTATGCCCAAGATGCTCATCGTCTTTTCTTTCCACATGGCATTGGACACCTCCTTGGTGTTGACGTCCATGATGTGGGTGCTGATGTCGTGAAAAGAACACTCAAGCCACACAAACACATGAGATCTTCTGTAGACCTACAGCCTAATATGGTATTCACAATTGAGCCTGGCATTTATTTTCTAGATGTTTATTTTAAATCAAAAAAGGAAAGAAAAAAGTATCAGAAAATTCTTAACTGGTCCAAGGCTGATCAGTACTTTCATGTAGGTGGTGTGCGCATCGAAGACGACATCATCATCACTAAAACAGGCAACATCAACCTCACAAAACCGTTGCCTAAAGAAGTGAGAGATATTGAGAGATTGAGGAAATAATCTTTCCTTACACCTTATTTTTAGTTTCTGGGCAAACAGCATTTATAAGTCTTCGAACGCCTAAATAGCACATTATTTTGCATAGCAAGAAAATCGAGAGAAGGCTTATAAATTCTGTTTGCCCAGAAACCCTACCGCCTTACACTCGCTCGATAGACCGAAAGCAAAAATCCAATCGCCAGCCAATTAGCTACAAGAGAGGATCCCCCGTAACTTAAGAAAGGCAGAGGAACGCCTGTGAGTGGAATAAGGCCTAGGACACCGCCCAGATTGATCACCAGATGCCAAAAATAAGTTGCAACTATCCCTGTTGCCAGAAAAAAACCAAATCGCGTTGATGATCGAGAGATCACATTTACCCCTGACATGAGAAATAGGAAATAGAGAAAAAGAGTTAGCAGTCCACCAAAAAAACCCCATTCCTCAGCCAAAACAGGAAAAATAAAATCTGTGTGTCTTTCAGGCAAAAACTTAAGCCGATGTGATTGACCTTTAAGATACCCCTTGCCAAAAAACCGTCCAGAACCAACAGCGATTTTAGACTGGACTAAATGATACCCTGTACCACGAGGATCAAGCTCTGGTTTCATGAAACTAATAATACGATCCTTTTGATAGGGTTTGAGCATAAATTGATAACTCACTGTTCCCACAATACAGAGTATAGCAAGAGCTATAAAAATATATCGAAATCTGATGCCTTGGATAAAAACCATGCTACAAAAAATAAACCCAAAAAACAGACTACTCCCAAGATCATTTTGCAACACAACTAACACAGTGGGAATTAAGAAAAATATCGCTGCAGTAAAAAGTTCAGAAAAGGATAATGGCCCATCTTTTTGTAGGTTGGATAAATACCTTGCCAACATCATCACCATACCAAACTTAGCAAATTCTGATGGTTGTAAACGGACAAAACCCAAATCAAGCCAACTTAAAGACCCATGCCTCTCTGCCCCCATCACAAGTACCAAAACTAACATCCCTAGAGAAATAATATAAATGTATGGCGACAATGCAAAAAGACGGTTTGCTCCTATGTAAGAAACAATAAGCATGATAACAATGCCAATGAGAGTATACATGAGCTGAGCCGTAAAAAACTCGCTCGCTTTCGTGGACCCAATAGTAATAGTCGCAGAATAGAGGTTCACTAAACCTATCCCTGCCAAAATCAGAGCAAAAATAAATAATGTAAAATAGAAAGATTTAAACCAAGTAAATTTCATTCTGTTTCTTCTTTCTTTAAATAAGCATCTATCACTTGCATGGCAACAGGAGCTGCTGTTGCCGAGCCCCCTCTTCCATGTTCAACAACGACTGAAACAGCAATTTTTGGATCATCATAAGGCGCAAAGGCAATGAACAACCCATGGGCAATTGTTTTTGCACCTGTCATTTTAGAATCATGACTCACCACTTGCGCGGTTCCTGTTTTTCCTGCAATTTTATTTGGACTTTGACGCAAACGTTTGGCTGTTCCATATCCGTGAACAACTTCAATCATTCCTTTTTTGATCCAATCTAGGGCTACTGTATCAATAAGCTCAGTTTTTTTGTTTTTTCCTTCTATCTTTTCAACAATCTTACCTTGTTTATCAATAACCTCTAAGCCAAGATGCGGCCAAACACGATAGCCGCCATTTGCAATCAAACCAGCGGCTACAGCATTTTGAAGTGGTGTCACAAGATTATAGCTTTGTCCAATGGCAACTGATAATGTCTCACTCTCTATCCATTTTTGCTTGTATCTTTTTTCTTTCCATTCTGAACTGGGCACCAATCCTGATCTTTCATAAGGTATTTCAATCCCTGTTTTTGAACCAAATCCAAAAAGTTTGGCGTACTTTGCCAAAACATCGACCCCTATTTTCAAACCCAATTTATAGAAAAAAACATCGCAAGACTGAGACAAACCATGAAGAGTAGAGAGCCTGCCATGCCCCCCACGCTTCCAGCACTTAAAAAATCGATTTCCAAATCGCATACCACCAGAACAAGTCGCTTTTGTTTCTTCAGGGTTAATCTTACCGGAATCAATACCTGCCGTAAGACCAACAACCTTATAAGTTGAAGCAGGTGGATAGGCGCCTTGCACAGCTCTATTGTAGAGATATTTATCTTCGTGTAAGTTAATCATTGCCCAATATTCTTTATCGACATTCTTTGTGATGCGATTTGCATCATACCCTGGAGCACTATAAAGAACCAATACCTCACCATTTCTGGGATCTAGCGCCACAACAGAACCCTTTTTACCCAGCTTTACAAAGGCCTCGTGAGCTGCTTTTTGCGCATCAAAATCCAATGTTGTTTTCAATGTATGACCTGATTTTGGTAAAACCGTGGCTTTTTGCTTTAGAATAGTTAAATCAACGTCGCCAGTAACTTCTCGACCACGTGCATTAACCACACGAGCCAAAATCCCGTCTTGCCCTTTGAGCTGAAGCTCATAGGCCTGTTCAATCCCTGCTGCACCTATCAAATCCTTGATGGAAAAAATTCCTGGCAGATCAACTTTAGCTTGTTTAAGAGATTCTTTATCTATTTCTCGTAAATAACCTAAAACATGAGAGAAATTCTCAGGATAAAGGTATCGCCTCACAGGAAGGGAGCGCACATCCACTCCATTAAGCGAAAAAGAACTATCTGGATTATAGGCTGGCAACATGCTTTCACGCAGCTTAGCCACCCAATGATAAGGAGCGTCACCTACAATAACAACGGGCTGAAACTTTGGCTCAAAACGTGCTTTTTCTAATTTAGAGAGAATGTCCTCTTTTTCAAGAGGCAAGACATTGACAAGAGTATCAATAATTTTATCTTTTTCATCTAGATATTGAGGCACGATAACAATTTCGTAATAAACCCGTGTTTCAGCCAATGGTTTACCATGACGATCAGTAATTGTCCCCCTCTTAGCAACAATCTCTTCAGCACGAACAAATGTCTCATCAGCTAGTTTTTCATAGTGCTGTCCTTTGATTATTTGAAAATAATAAAGACGGGCAGCTACGATAAGCAAAAAAACAATAATGACAATCACTAGCAAAGGCAGTCGTTTTTGGAGGTATGATATGTTTTCTTCGTGAGCAAATAACATATAATTAAAGAAACTTTCCTTTACAGGAGCACCCCAAGGGTATTTCCTTCGGGGCACAAGCCCCCCGAGATTTTAACTATCCCGCACTGCGGGTTAAAAAGATTTTTTCGATAAAATCATACCAACGATCCCATGTAATAAAAAATGGAACGGTGATAAAAGCTAGAATCAAACTATTCACGAAAATATTTAGCATTGTAATTGAGGCAAACGAGATACTCCATCCTTTCATCATCATTACCGAAAGAATAATCTGCTGAAATAAACTCATGGCAAACACCCACAGAGATTGAACTAAATAAGATTCAGTGTAAATTTGAGCTCTGAGCCTATGAACAAATACCAAAATCACAAAAAATGAAAAGAAGACAGGAATGCTACAAAGTGACGTAAAAGGAGATAAAACTAATAAATAAAATAGCAGAACAATGACAATATGCCTTAAACTTTTTCTGAATAGCAAAAAGAAAAGAAACAAAGAGACAAGCTGAAGTTTTAAAACAAGTGGGCCAAGTGGAATCTGAACAACCACATCAACCAGAAGACAGATCATAATCAGAAGCATTCCAAAAAGGACCATGTTACTCTTCTCCCATTTTAGCAGTCACCAAAACATAGATTTTGTTTAATTGCGAAAAATCAACAGCAGGCAAAACAAATGATTTGTCAAAAACTACGCCATCTGAATAATCGACGCTCACTACTTTACCTATGGGAATGCCCCCAGGGAAAATAGAACTTAAACCTGAGGTAACAAGGTCATCGCCTATATTAACAGCATGTTCTTTCTCTAAAAATTCTAAATGGCTTAAAAAAGGTAAATGCTGCGCCTGCAATCTCTCAAAATTTATCCCCTTTACTAAACAACGGGTGTTAGTTCTTGTGCTGATAGCATCTGCGGAAAAGTATGAATCTATAAGCAATAAAATTTTGCTGGAATTATCATAAACCTGGATGACACGCCCAACGAGTCCATCATGAGAAACGAGAATATCATTTGACTCTATTCCTTTATCGGCACCTGCATCTATCCAAACTGTTTTTGACTGCACAAAAGGGTCAAAACCTAGAACCTTAACAGGCATTAATTTGAAACCAAGATAAGCAAATTGATTGGTTGCCATATCAAGATCATGAAAGTCTTTATGCAGGTTTTGTAATGATTGATTTTGAAGTGCTAACAGCTTGACTGTCTCACTAAGTTGCTTATTCTCTTTTTTGACTCGAACTAATAAAAAGTAATCATCAACAAATGAAACACAATACCGTTTAAATGTAAGCAGAGCCTCAACAACTGGCTGATAAGTATTTAGGATTATTTTATCTGTAAAAAGAGTTTTTGATGTGAAATTGCCGTGCCCCAATGAAAAATGAATTAATAACAAGAGAACAATGACACTGATTATCAAAAGAGATTTTTTTTTCATAAAAAAACCTATGTATACATAGTTACATATGGTCGAGACGCTTTTGAGGCAAAGAGTGCTATGTATTACATTGAGACATCTCTCAAAACACTAAGTTCATCCAGTGCCTTACCTGCCCCATGGGCAACGCAAGAGAGAGGGTCATCGGCTATCATAACAGGCAGCCCTGTTTCTTCGTGAATGAGTTTGTCAATATCACAAATAAGAGCTCCGCCACCTGCCAGCATAATACCTTTATCGACAATATCTCCAGCTAGTTCTGGTGGGGTTCTTTCTAACGTAGATTTTATAGCCTCTACGATAATATGAATTGGTTCGGAAATAGCTTCACGAATTTCATCGGAGTTTATTTCTAAGTGCCTTGGGATCCCACTGACTAAATCACGACCACTTATTTCCATGCTTTTAACTTCGCCACCAGGAAAAGCGCTTCCAATGTTTATTTTTACTAATTCGGCAGTTCTTTCTCCTATGAGAAGATTGTAATTACGCTTAACATATTGAACGATCGCTTCATCCATCGCATCACCAGCGACTCGAGCAGACTGCGACACAACTATACCCGCTAGTGAAATAACAGCTACCTCTGTCGTGCCACCTCCAATATCAACGATCATACTACCAGTAGGTTCTGTCACGGGAAGCCCTGCTCCAATAGCTGCTGCCATGGGTTCTTCGACTAAGTAGACCTCCCTGGCTCCTGCAGATTCGGCTGATTCTCTGACAGCTCTTTTTTCGACCTCTGTGATCCCAAAAGGAACACCCACAATAATACGAGGTCTGATAAGAGACTTTCGATTATGTGCCCGTCGAATAAAATACCTGAGCATAGATTCTGTCACTTCAAAGTCAGCAATCACACCATCTTTCATAGGTCTAATGGCCTCGATAGTGCCAGGCGTTCTTCCAAGCATTTCTTTGGCTTCTTTTCCAACTGCCAAAACCTTTTTCTGCCCTTTTGAGTCCTTTTTTACAGCAACAACCGACGGCTCAGATGTAATGATGCCCTTTCCTTTTGCATAAATAAGTGTATTGGCTGTGCCCAAATCTATAGCTAAATCATTCGAAAACATTCCTATAATACGGTCCCAGATCATGTATTTCCCCTTAATTGTATTCTGATGCTAGATACCAGATGTCAGATGCCTGATTTATTACCTGGATCCAACATCTGACATCAAGCATCCAGCATCCAGCAACAAGTACTAAATAGTGATAATTTTTGCGAAATTTAGCAATCCTCTTAAATATAAGCAAGAAAAATCAGTTGCAAAGTCCGTGTTAAGAAAATAAATTAGAATACCTTAAATATTTAACCAATAGCAGTTATAAGCTAAAGCCTTCAGCACTATTTTATATGCGAATTGCTGATAGCTGACAGTTTAAGCCGAAGGACTTATCCGTCCTCTGGCGGAGATTGCGGAAAGTCAAAACCATGCTCACAAGCCTTAGAAAAAACAAAGAAAATCTTATTATTAAAATAGTCCTTCTCGTCATCATTTTATCATTCGCCCTTTACTTTGGAACATCCAATTTGGGTTCAAGCAACTCTACTACTGGCAGCGCCGCAGAGGTTAATGATAAATCTATCAGTGCAAAAAGGGCTGATTTTTTACTGCGTTCGCGACTCGAGCAAATTAACAAGGGATCTGCAAATGAACTGCCAGAATCTATTGTTTTGTCGATTAAGAATACTATTATCAATCAGCTTGTTAATCAGGAACTTATTGCACAAGAGTTACTAAAACTTGGTTTAGAGACTCCAAACGAAGAATTAGTTGAGCATATCACAACGCACCCACAGTTTACACGCAATGGAAAGTTTGACAAACACTACTACACTAAACGTTTTTTACCTCATTACAATTACCAACGCGGCAGCTCCTTTGAAAACGACACAAAACAAATACTCACAACACAGAAATTATTCGATGAATTCGAAACAGCCCTTATTGCAAGCAAAGAAGAGCTCAACAAAACACATAATATACAAAATACAAAATATAAATTCGAAGTTATCCGCATACCAATCGAAAATAAAAAAGATGAGGCCTCAACAGATGCACCAGAAAAAATAGCTAAAGACCTATTCACCCAATGGAAAAATGGTGTTTCTCTCAAAAGCTCTTTGGATAAACATAAACTCACAAAAAAAAATACCTCAGAACTGACAATTACAAATTTAAAATCAGTTTTTGGTGGAAAAGCAAAAACAGAGAATCTGAAACAGCTTTATTCTCTTTCACTAAAAAAACCTTTTCTCAATTCCGCTCTTAAAGAGGGCAACTACTATTATCTTGTCAAACTTGTGGGATTAACAAAGCCTAAACAAAAACCAAATGAAGAAACGCTGGATGAACTCCAAACCTCCTATCAAGATAACATTAAATACAGTTTAGAATCCTCGTTCATCAAAGATTTGCGGAGCCAAGCCAAAATCAGCATTGCACAATAGGTTATCATGACCCATAGCCTGAAAACATACTCCTTTTTTCAAAACGTCACAGAAGCAGGCGGCGAGATTTACCTTGTAGGCGGAGGTGTACGAGATCAAATGCTTGGCAGGCAAACAAAGGACATTGATATTATCATTAGACTCATCCCTATTCCCGATCTTAAAAAAATACTCAAAAAATGCGGACACTTTAATCAAGTGGGAAAGGCCTTTGGAGTTATCAAATTTTACCCAAATGAAGATCGAGAGCTCGAAATCGACATTGCCCTTCCCCGCACAGAAATCTCGACAGGGACAGGACACAAAGATTTTCTTGTGCAATCAGATCCCTCACTCGAAATAAGCCAAGACCTTAAACGCCGAGACTTTACGATCAATGCCATGGCCATCAATCTCGAAACAGACGAAATCATCGATCTTTCAAATGGCAAAAAAGATCTCAAAAACAAGCTGATTCGTACTGTCTTTGAAAACTCATTTGTCGAAGACCCTTTGCGCATGCTTCGAGCCATCCAATTTGCTGCTAGGTTTGATTTTAACATCGCTCCAGAAACTCTTGAGGAGATGAAAACACATGCGGCCTTAATCAGCACTGTCTCTCCAGAGAGAATCATTATAGAAATCAATAAATTATTTGATGCCGTCAAACCTTCTGTTGGCTTTGGTCTTATGAGAGAAACAAAGCTTCTTCCCCTTGTTTTTCCCGATATTGACAAAATGATAGGTGTTTCGCAGCCCAAAAAAGAGAATGAAGATGTCTATGATCATACCATGAGAGTCTTAGATGCCATGCGTGTTGAAGAAGATTTAGAAAAGCCAGGAGATCTAGATCTCATGTTTGCAGCACTTTTTCATGATTCTGGCAAACCAAAAACCAGACGTGAAGACGAAGAAGGAAAAATCAGCTTCTACAATCATCATCTTATTTCAGCCGGCATTGCTGGTCGCTGGCTCAAAGAACACAAAGTCACAACTATTGGTGTCAACAAACGTAAAGTGTGTCATCTAATCAAGCACCACATGTTTGAGACTGTGCATTTTAAAGACAACGATAAAGCCCTTCGTCGCTTTATAAATAAAGCTAAAAAAGAGTACATCTTTGATTTACTAGACCTTCGTTTAGCAGACAAAAAAGGAGGTCGCTTTCCCAAAAAAACATATGGCATTCTCAAATTGCGAGAGCAAATTAGAGAACAAATTAATAGAAAGGCTCCTTTTTCTCCTAAAGACCTTGCTTTGAATGGTCATGACATCATGGCTTTAGGACATAAGCCAGGCCCCTCTATTGGTATCATTCAGCGCTTTCTCATGGAAAAAGTACTCGATCATCCTGAGCTAAACACCAAAGAAGAGCTGACAAAATTAATCGAAGAGAATAAAGATACTTTTTATGATAACAAAACAAAATAAAAGCAAAGCCCTTGTCTTAGAACATAAAGGCGATAAATTTCTTAAAACTAATAAAGACAAAAAAGCCTTTGAATCTTATCAAAAAGCCTTAGACCTTAATCCAGAGCGTATTGCACTTTACGACAAACTGATTTCATTGCATGAACAATACAGTGATAATTGGACTGATGAAGATTTTGGATACAACCTTTCTTTGACCATGAAGAAGCAAGAACTCGTGAACCCTCTCTTTAAGCGCATTCACGCCAGATTAGAAGACGAATACAAAGAAGTCGGTAAACTGATAAAAAAGATGTTCGATGCAAAAACTGAAGCCACCGAGACAAAAAACGTCGAAGAGATTGTTTCTCGTGGAGAAGATGCCCTCTACCCACTCATAGATTACTTACTTGGGTTTAAAGAAGTCGGTAAAATCAAGCAAAAGGCTAAGGATAAATTGAAAAAAAATGCCCCAAAAAAGAAACAATAGCTCTCCTACAATCATAGGTCTTACAGGTGGAATTGCCTCAGGCAAGAGCACAGCTGCGGATATTTTAAGAGACATGGGAGAGGTAGTTGTTTGTGCGGATGCCATTGCCCACGATGTTGTCAAAAAAGGGAAACCTGTTTTAAAGAAGATTCAGAAAGAATTTGGAAATGATATTATCAAAAGAGGTTCGTTGGATCGCAAAGCAATGGCCGAAGTCGTTTTCAAAAGCCCCAAAGCCCGAAAAAAGCTCGAAGCCATCATTCATCCTTATGTGAAGAAGGAAATCAAAAAAATTATCACTGTATTCAAAAAAAGAAAATCACCTCGCCTGTTTATTGATGTCCCTCTTCTCTTTGAAGCTGGATTTGATAAACTCTGCCACAAAACCCTCGTGATTGCTGCCTCACAAAAGCTTCAAATTGAGAGAGCTAAGAAATACCGCAAAATGACCCGTGCACAAGCCCTCGCCCGCATCAAATCCCAAATGCCTATGGCCAAGAAAGCTAAAAAAGCTGATTATGTGATTAGGAATGTTGGGACAAAAAGGGAGCTGAGGAGTCAGATCTTATCCTACCTTACGCAATAAAAGGTACATAGAAACTGGCAACTGTTTATAAGGAAGATAATATTCTGGATTGGCTTCAATGACCTGTGATGTTGTCTCTGGTTCTATCATTTTCTCGATCTGAAATCCGACCTCAATAGCTGTATTGACATAGGCTGACACTGGAAAAGTGTAAGTTTCAAAGTCAATTGATTGCCCTTTATCAAAGTATTTATCTGTAATACGTTGACCAGCAAAGTAACTTTTATAGTCGTGCAAAGTTTTTTCACCGTGGATGATATGTTTTCCTAATAAGAATGTAGGATGAGTAACACCCATTATAAAAAAGGCCCCGAGATGTAGTTGATCATAAATATTTTGCAAAGAACCTTTAAGATTTTCTACCTCGTTTAACACAAAGTTAGAAACAGCTCCGTCAAATGGTGCTTCTGCTAATTGAAATGGTTTTGTAACATCTTTCTGGTAAAGTTTAACTGTTTCTGGAAGTCGTTTTCGGGCAATCTCAAGAAGTTCAGGTATTATATCAATTCCAACAACAGATTCAGCACCAGCTTCTAGGAGGTGAGGAATTAAGATACCATTGCCACATCCTACATCTAATAAAGATTTTCCCTGAAGATTTGGTAGAAGTTTAATAAGGGCGGGGATCATTACAAATCGGCGATAGGGATCTCCTTCATATTCACCTAAAATCTTATCCCAATTTTCGAAACTCATGCGCGCCCGGCACGACTCGAACGTGCGACCCTCTGCTTAGAAGGCAGATGCTCTATCCGGCTGAGCTACGGGCGCTCTTCTTCGCTAATTTCCAAACGCCTGTTCTTCGTAGCTTTAGCAAAGAAGAAAGCTACGGGCGCCTAGATAGGCGAGCATTATTATTAAGGTTTACGAAAAATGACAAGATAAATTTGGGTTCTAAGCCTGAAAAGACACCTTATTCTAAGACGTTACCACCCTCATCACGACTTTACGATTGGAATTCAGGTATAAGCCCGGATACCGGTATGGGACTAGGCAGGCACCGTATCTTATCTATAAACTTAGTAAGCCAAATTCGTCAAAAAATTACTACATCATTTGTCCAATTTCTAAGACATATTCTATAATTATTTTAATAAGTTATGTCGTTTTTAGTTGAGGTGAACGGTCGTTTACTATTATATGATAAATATTGTACCATGAGAAAAAATTGAACAAAGGAATGTAAAAATGACCAAAAAAAGAAAGAGCAAGATTAATGTTCAAGGAACTGCAATTGCCATCATTTCTAAAAAAAATGAGGACTACATATGTTTGACAGATATTGCACGATACAAAAATCAGGAACGGACCGATGACCTTATCCGTAACTGGTTAAGAAATCGTAATTCTTTAGAATTTTTAGGAATTTGGGAGAAGTTGAATAACCCTGCTTTTAATCCCGTGGAATTCGACGGGATTAGAATTCTAGTATCTAGCACCCATTCTTAATTCGCTGCCAGTCCCAATTGAGTCCCAAAAAAATCCCACTTTTGGGACTGAGACTTTTTTGGAATAAAAAATATAATAATATCAACCAGTAAATCTTGGCACAGTTTTTGTATATGTAAATTATAAATCCCGAAGGGATTAAATATAACAGCCCAGGGTCAGGACCAGGTACCGTATGGTACCAGGGACGCCACCCTGGGTTCATAAATAAAAAAAAGTGCATATGACGGCCAAAGTGGCCAGCAGGAACGGAGCAAAGTGGCCAGTTAGT
>CAZSTS010000019.1:0-46262 GCA_964609965.1 uncultured Nitrospirales bacterium | reverse complement strand
ATCACTGGCCACTTTCCACCGTCATGAGTGGCCACTTTGGTCCGCGATATGCAAATTATGAGTTTTTAAATAAATAGGGGCTTTGCGGATGATGTGAATGTACCTTTTTGTACGAAAGTGGAGGCTCACCTTTTGACCTACACCCCCAGCAATTCATTTTGCTGATGGAAGCGTTCGTACAGATAATCTTTAAGATAAAGCTTTGACGAATGGACTTCTTGAAGGATCTCTTCAATTTGCTTTGATGAAATACCTAATTTTTCACGTAGGTTTTGACGATATTGATGAAGGGCATGTTTGGCCTCTTGGTCTGGTGTGGAGAATTTTGGGTCATTCAAATACTTCGAAGCAAAATCACGCCATTCGTTGAGTGCCTTGGCCTTTACATCGTCTGGGGCAAAACTGTGACGAATCGAAAACCTGGCAACTGCCAAAAGAACCTTCTTATCCAGCCCAAAAGTCTTTGCCGCAAGGGCGTATTCACGAGCGAGATCTGTGTTCAAAGTGTAAATCGCGTCTGTACAAGGAATAGGTAAAATAATCGGACGGCCATGATACACATGCGTGCCAATCAAAAGTAAAATCTCTGCTGGATAATCAGAAAAATCTTCAAACGTTTTTGTGATGGGTATGGGTCGACCTTCGGGATTTGCCTCATACCCTAAAGTCACCTCAGCCCCACAAACAAGATTGCTTGTCAAACACATCTCAAAAGGCACCCCAAACATCAGGCTCAAAATAAACGCGTTCTTCTTATACCCCTTTGACGCGTACCGAACCTCCTCTGGCAAAAGAGGTGTGGGGCGATACAAGCAAGTGCCATGCCCGATCCTCTTGGCACCACTATTAATGGCCTGCCAAATACTGCCTTCGCCAGGACCTTTTTCTTCTCCAGCGTGGGCTGTAACCAAAAGCCCTTGCTTGCGAGCTTGTCGAAACACAGGTTCAAACTTTCGGGCCTTACTCAAGTATTCTTGCCCAGCAATGTCCACACCCACAATGTAATCTTGCCCAAATTTTTCTTTAATTTGTTCGCGGTACTTTACAATGTCGTTCAAGAGTGATTCAGATCTTTCTACAGAATCTTGCCTTCTAAAACTGATGATGAGAAAAACTCTCAAAAGATTCTTTGACTCCTTTTCTGCCTTTCTAAAACCTTCGATTCTGGCACAGAGCTCTTCAAAAGGGGTGTAGTTGATTTCGCCAGCGACCTCTTTACTTCTCAAATCACCGTACTTACCACCTTTGATCGATGTCCTGATCTCCAAAATCCTTACACCGTTCTCAAAGGCTTGCATAGCGCCTTGATAACTTGTCTCGCGGATGGCATTAAGGTCTCTGATGATGTAGTTTTTCAAAAGATCGTATCGTTTAAGATATTCTTCTAGGTTTGTTTGCTTGGGATAGAGAAAATCTTGAATGAGTTTTTCTAATGAACCACTGTGTTCTTGATTTTTTTGAAGACCTTGATCTGTTTTTTCAGAAATCTTCCAAGCGAGCGGGGCAGTAGTCAAAATATCCGACATGGCTGTGCTATGAAGGTGGAGTTCTGCTTTGGGAAGTGCTCGCAAAAATTCCTCGTCCACATCACAGTCTTTGGGCCAAGGGGCAAAGACATTTGGATTAAAACCATATTTCTTAGCTGCGTTTTGAATGCGTTTTACTCTTTTGCTTTGGAGTTTTTTCATGATTTAGGGGCGTTTTTAGGGTGAGTTGGGTGAAAAAGCAAGGTTAATACGATTAGGGGATATTCTGATAACAATAATGATTGCAAAACATTAGAAAACATTCTTTAAGATCAATTATGAAATTATCACCATCATTTATCTGGTTATTTTTCTTTGGATCTCTTTGGGGACTCAACGAATTATTCATGGGCAGCACTTTCTACAGTGCTGATTTACCATATGCCTCGGTGTATCTCACAGGTATAGCTTTTTTTATTCTCGCCATGGCCAGGGGGATCAGCCACAAAAAAGGTACGTCATCAGCAGTAGGCGTACTTGCTGGCTTATATCGTCTCGCAAACTCAGCTTACATCTGCCATGTGGTCGCGATTATGCTTGTGGGTGTTGCCTTTGATCTAGTGGCGTCCCTATTTCTCAAAAAAGAACAAAAGATGGATTGGCGCCTGGTCCTTTGTGGAGGTTTAACTCCTTTTCTGGCCAATGCCTTCTTTGTTATCATGATGACGGTGGTTCAGTACGAAGTGTGGATAGGGGCGGGCTCAGGGAAGGCCTTTAATCATATCTTCGTGAATGGAGCAGCAGTTTCATTGGTTTCGGTTGCTCTAGTTCCTTTAGGTTTTTTCATGGGGAATAAATTCAAACCCTTAGTCGAAGAAAAATCCCAACTTGTGTATTCATCTGTAGCTGTTTTAGGTGTGTTGTTTTGGATCGTTCCCTTGATTTGAGCAGCAGCACATGCTCTAAAGTGCTGATTATTAAGCGGAAATATGTGATTGATTTATATATCATATATTATATAATTATAACACATGGAATTTAATAATATCATACAAAAATTATGTGGTAATTCTACCTATTTCAAAGTTGTTTCCATTTTATTCAAACATGAAGAAGGGATAAGCGGTCGTTCATTGGCAAAACTAACAGGGGTATCCACTTTTAAGATGCACCATGTTTTAAAGTTCCTCACAGCTCAAGGTATGCTGATGCAATCAATCGTAGGTAAATCATATCTATACAAAGTTGATAAAGAACATATTCTGATTAAGAAAGTTTTATTAGAATTAATCAATTTTCAGGAAAGCTTGTTTAAAGAATTGGGAAGCAAAATCATAAATCACCTTAATCCCAAACCTCTTTCGATTATTCTTTACGGGAGTATGGCACGGGGGGATGAAGATCCCAATAGTGATATAGATCTATTTTTTATCTACAAAGATAACGTAAAACTGTCTGATCTAAATGAAAATGACTTACACATGGAATCCATTACACGGAAATATGGAAATATGGTTACAATAAAAAAAGCGAATGTTACCGATGTAAATAAAAGATATAAGTCTCGTGATTCACTAATAAAAAATATATTAGAAGAAGGTAAAGTGATTGCAGGAATAAGTGTTATCGATCTATTAACATTAGATAAGTAGTTTGCAGCTCTTATGGCGCCAAAAAGTATTAAAACAACCATTGTCTCAAAAGAAGATTACAGAGATTATTTGTTTAAAGCGCAGACTTTTTTTAGTGCTTTAAAACTCTGTTTGCAAAATGATTTTTGGGACGCTGCTATTTTATTAGGCGTTCATGCTTCTATTTCAGTGACAGATGCTTTATTGGTTTTTTATGTGCAACGACGGAGTATCAGCAAAAATCATAATGATGTTGTTCGGTTATTAATGCAAAGCTTGCAAAATAAAAAAGACATCAAAAAAAATGCCAACCGCTTAACACAAATAATAGATACTAAACATAGTGTGGAGTATGAACCAAAACGATTTACTCAAAAAACAGCTTATGATTTAGCTAAAAAAGTTGATCGTTATTTTGAGTGGGCGCTTAGCCAATTACCAAGTTAAGAATGACAGAAACAAAAAAAACA
This sequence comes from uncultured Nitrospirales bacterium, assembly GCA_964609965.1. Classification (GTDB taxonomy): domain Bacteria; phylum UBA10199; class UBA10199; order UBA10199; family JADGCS01; genus JAHJDR01. The sequence goes on along the minus strand of CAZSTS010000019.1, from coordinate 42,695 downwards.
AAAGAACCTCAAGAAAAAGCTTCTTCAAAAAAGTCTAAAAAGACTAAGGGAAAACGTTATTATCACTACCGCATTTTTTGGATATTTGTGATCATTGTGATTGGGTATTTAGTTGTTTTTCTTATGAATTGGGCCATGAATGATCGTGAATACCAAGATAGGGCCGCTCAATACCTCTATGAGAAATCTCAGACCAAACTCGATTTTACAGACATCACGTTTAATCTTTTTACTGGCAAGGTTTCAGGAAAGGATCTCACAGTCCACGTTGAAAAAAGCAATCTCAAACTCTCTCTCAAAGAGTTTACCCTCAAATACAATCCTTATTATCTTTGGATAGGCCGATTCAAAATCACGGGGATTTATGCCAATGAATTTTTTCTCGATACGTCTAATTTAATTCTGCCTCAGAAAATGCAAAAGAAAATCACCATGCCAAACTATCTTAAGCGAGTTAAGCTCAGTGAGGCCAAGATCAATAAGTTTTATTGGAAACAACCTAAAGACGGTTCTCTCTCTATCGAAGATATCACCTTAGAATCCAAGTTTGGTTCTGTGATCTACACCAGTCCTCTGACAATGGTTCTCAATTCTTTGGAATACAGAGGACCAAAACACCACGCCTTTTTGAATCACATGGAACTCGATGGTTTTTTTCTTTTTGACTTCTCGCAACCTCTGATTTTTGACGAATCAAGGCTTTCTGCTAAACTCGAAGTCGAAGATGCTTTACTTGCTTTCTACCGTACACCCAAACCTTGGCTCACAGATCGCGCTTGGGATGCAGACCTCGAACCTATCCTCAAAAGGTATTACCCTCAAAAAATCCCTGATGATCATACATACATTTATATTAACAATGCTTTTGTTGACTTGCATAAAACTAAAGAGCTTGTTCGTCTCAATGCCTTTCGTGTAAAAGTAAAAGATGCTGCTTTAGAAGGTAGAGGAGGGTGGCAGCTTCAAAATCATAAATTTAATCTCGAACTTTTTACAAAAAACTCTATCCCTCTTTCTAAGATGCCTTTAGGTCAATCCAAGATTAGAAAGGCTTTCAGAAGGTTTTCTTTTAACCTCAAGGCTAACGGAAAGCTTTATTCATTATGGCAAAATGATATCAGCTTGAATCTCACGGCAGGTCTTATTCAAAATCTCGCTCATCCTGAAGCCGGAGATGTCACAGGTCAAATCGAAGGGAAGATTATTAATGGGCAGTTTGTTTCAGAAAAAATAAATATCAAACTCAGTGATGGTTCAGTGACAGCCAGGTCTCATATCAATCTCAAACAACTCACAACTCAAACTTCTTTTTCGGCTGCAAATCTCGATGTGCAAACAGTGATTCGTCTGTTTTCAAGTGTGAATATCCCTTCAGTCGCTGATGGTACAGGTTCTGTTAATGGCAAACTCAAGAACCCACGTATTGAAATTGCTCTCACATCACAAAATGCGACTTATGAATTTCTCAATTTTGGCCCAGCCAAAGGAAATCTTCTTATCGACAATAAAAAGATGAATTTTGATATTCAATCGACAAGAAATGAAGTGGGTCGGAGTCAACTGAGCATGGACATCAACAATGTTTTTAACCCCATGGTTCAGGTGATGACTCTAAAATCAAAATTTGAAGATATCGACATCAAAAGGCTGCTCTTGGCTCAGAGCCTGGCTGGAAAAATTGGTGGTGATTTTAATCTCACGCGAAACCGCGGCATTGTCTCGGCAAAGGGCCATTTTTTAGCCAAAGATTTTACGTTTTTTGACCAACGTGTAGGGTTTATTGATTTTACAGCCAATATCAAACGCAAGCATGCTGATATAAAACCCATTGTTATCGAACTTGAGTACCCAAACAAAACTTTGGTCTCACCAACAGGCCTGTCCTTTGATTTTGATCCTAGTGGGTATCGCTTTTCAGGGACGTTGATTGAGGGCTTAAAGGTCAGTGGGCACTTTGAAAAAGCGAATAAGAATATAGTTAATCTAAAATTTGATGCTAACAAGCTTAACTTAGATATTTTTAGCAGTATACTCCCTGTGGTGCCTGAGAAATCAAGCCTTACGGGCCGAGCTGATCTCAAATACCAAATAAAAAACCCGGTTTTATCACAGATGCAAAGTCATATTTCAGAGTGGGAGATTGTCTCTGCTGATGGCAATTTCAAGCTCAACAGGCCAGGGGGGTTGAATTATCAAAGCCAAGCTTATGTTTTTAGAAATTTTGATGTGACAGTAGGGCAAGGGAGAGTTCTTCTCAATGGGCCTTTGGGGCTTGAGAACAATACATCTCTTCAAATTAAAGGCGAGGTAGATTTTAGACCTCTTGTAGATTTTAATCCCTTTGTTTCAGAATCTGATACCCCAATCTCTGTTGATGTGATGGTGAGAGGAGACTACAGAAAACCAAGTGTCCATGGCACGATCACACTTGATGATGACAGTATCAAGTTTCGTAAAGTTCTCTCAGATCTTTCTAATATGAAGGGAACTCTTAAATTTAACGGAAATAGAATCTCGTCAGAGAACCTAGAATTTGATTATGATGATGCGCCCATGACCATTTCTGGTTATATCACAACAGATTATGAAAAAGTTACTGGTGCTGATCTCAAAATCAAGGGAAATGAAGTGCCCATGTATCCCTTTGAAGCGCAGCTCTCATTGCTGACGGATATGGACCTCACGCTTAAAGGGCATGGCAACATGCTTTTGGACGGGAGCATTAATATTGTTGAAGGAAAGTATATCCGTAATCTTGTGATCACTAATTTCTTTGTACAGCCTTTAGAATCTGAACTTGAAGGAGATCGCGAAACCTTTGCTGGCCTGCCTCTCTACACACGCTACAATATTCAGGTAAAAAATACAGGTGATATGCTGATTAAAAATAACTTGGCTGATTTAGAAATGAATCTCGATCTTGATCTGCAAGGGACAATTGAGAAACCAAAGCTTCTTGGTCAGATTGATTTCTTGGGCGGTCAAATCAATGCCTTTGGAATTACCTTTGATGATGCCAAAGGTTATGCCCAGTTCAATCGAAACAGTGGCATTTTGCCTGATGTGACTTTGACAGCGCTCAAAGAAATTCAGGGCTATAACATTTCAGCTAACCTTGATGGGAAGGCTGATAATTTAAGATTGAGATTGTATTCTTCGCCAGCTCTTGAACATCGCGAGATTCTTTCACTTGTTTTTTATGGACAAACTGCTGATCAACTCTCAGATGCAGATCGGCGCAACTTCACACAGACAGCGGCTATAAGCCAGTTAGCTACAATTTTGTCTGGGCCTTTGCAAAAATATTATGGTCTTGATGTCCTCGAGGTTTCTTCGCGTTATGATCGTCCTCAAGAAACTGTTCAACGTTTGACAGTGGGCAAAAAGCTCTCTGATCGTTTTGATCTTAATTTTACAACTGATTTAGGCATCGAAGACCCTGAGCGTGCTTTTGAAATCAGATATCAAGTTTTAGATAATTTTTATTTCATTGCAGCTAAAGATGTTGTTGGTACAAATCGCTATCGTTTTGACGTGAGTTTTAGATTTGAAGCGTATTGAGGAGTTCCTCGTGCCTCGTGAATTGTTGTAGGGGCACAGCATGCTGTGCCCGTACGGAATATTAAATGCGAAAAATTTGCTTAATAATATTCTTCCTTTTTATTTTTCTTCTTTTTCCTGTAACACAGGCAGGTTCAGGTGTTCTTCTCACTGAAGTCAAAGTCAATTATAACGGGCCGGAAAAGTTCGAAAAACAACTTCCACTCATTGTTCCTTTTGAAGAAGGACAAGAAGTCACTAAAGAAGAGATCGAAGAGCATTTTCTCCGTTTGAACGAGACAGGGACTTTTAAAGATGTTCAATACCATTTGTCAGAGGTTGATTCTCAAGGGTATCGATTAGAGATTGATGTTGTTAAAACAAAAAGGGTGAGGAACATTATCGTCAAAGGCAATTACCCTATTCTTTCAAAGCATATAAAAAAACTCATTCCCTTACAGCCAGGCACTGATTTTGATGGAGAGCTTATTCCCGAATCCATTGAAACTGTGAAAGCTTATTTAGAAAAAGAAGGGTATTATGACTCTCTTGTAACGATATCTGTTCGAGATTCAAAAGAGTATGAAGTGAAAGATCTTGTCGTTAAAATCAAGCGGGGTCATAAATATCATGTTCGCCATATTGAGATTGAGGGAAATCAATTTATCAGCAAAAAAAGCCTTCGCAATAAGATAAACCGGTTTTCTCGCTTTAAGATGAGGCGTCTTAAAAAGAACCTAAAAAACATTCAAAAAATGTACGCGAGTTATGGTTACATCAAAGCTCGTGTGAAATTGAAAGACATTATATTTCACGAAGACATAAGGAAGGTGGATGTTTTTTTGACTGTTCGTGAGAACAAAAAATTTAAACTCATCATTAAAGGGAAAACCTATTTTAACAAACAGAGATTAAAAGCAGTCACCAATCTAAAAGAATGGCGTTCGTATGATCGATACGCGATTAAAAAGAGTAAGCTTCGCTTAGAGAGATACTACCGTTTACGAGGTTTTCCTGACGCTATTATTGAGGCTGATCTCATTAAACCCGATAAACATTCAATCATTGCCCAGTACACGATCATTCCTGGCAAAAGAGTTTCACTGAGAAACATTAAATTTGTCGGGAATAAAAAGATGGGGGCAAAGAAATTAAAGAAGAGTATGCTCAGTCAAGAGACTGGTTTTATGTCCAGCCAGTTTTTTTACGAAAACAAACTCTACCATGACGCCACTCGATTAGAAGATGCTTATGAGAAGAATGGTTTTTTTGATGTGGATGTGAGTGAGCCGGAGTTTGAGGTCAATTATTTTGGTGATCAGAAGATAGCTATTTATAATATCGAAGAAGGCCATCAGTACAGATTAGGGCAAATTCGCATAGAATCTGACTTGCCTGTGAATGAATCTTTTCTTCTGAAAAAAAGTGATCTCAGAACAGGTAAAAAATTCAAAGCAGAACAAGTTGAAAGAGCAAAAAATCAAATATTAGACGAAATCTTTGAAGAAGGTTTTGCCTACGCGAGTATCGCTGTTAGCATAGAAACAAATAAAGAATCTTTTGAAGTAGATGTTGTTTTCAAGATCACGCGCGGCAAGCAAGCCTTTATTCGTTCCATTGTTGTTGATGGACATCTCATCACAAATGAAAAAGTCATCAGAAATAATCTTAAGATAAAATCTGGGGAAGTTTTTCAGTATCAGAAAATGCTGGATGGCCAACTTAATTTAAGAAAACTAGGCATTTTTACATCAGTACGCCTCACGCCACTTGGTTTTGAAGAAAAAGAAGAACAAATTGATTTACTCATTAGTGTGATCGAAAGAAAATCGATTTCTATGAGCTTGCAGGGTGGTTATGACAGCCGTCACCTTGTGACAGGGGAATTCAATCTCACCAAATATAATATCTATGGAACAGGAAGGCAGCTCAATTCTCGCTTTATTGGTGGTCCTAAGTACGATCGTATTGAAATGACTTTTTTCTCTCCTCGCGTTTTTGGGGCTAGTTGGAATCTTTCGGTTCAGGTTTTTGGAGAGTATGAGGATGAAGTCTATTATACAGCAGCTAGTTATGGGGGGTTTGCGAGTACATTAAAGAACTTTGGTTCACGTTTTACATTTGGGTTTAAAGAACAGGTTTCACAGACAGAGGTCTTTGAATCTGAATCCGATGTAGCCACTTTAGGAGATTCGCTTTTTGATAATACTTTTAACGAATTTCAACTTTCTTTCTTGCTGGATTTCCGCGACAATTTTTCGGATCCCCAAAAGGGTTTTTATATCTTAGCCCAAAATGAATTGAATACAGATCTTTCGAATGTGAAAAACAACTTCAATACATTTGAATTTAATATGAATCATTATCTCGGATTCTTTAAAAAATTTACGCTTGTCAGTACTTTCCGCTATGGCCACACCTTTGAATTATCAGGTGATGCCAGAATTCCTGTGAATAAATTGTTCTTCTTAGGGGGATCAGAGACCTTACGCGGTTTTGGTGAAGATGCTATTGACCCTTCTGGTGGGACGATCAGGGCTATTTATAATACAGAACTTCAGCTAAGAGTCACAGAATCTGTAAAAGTAGCTGGTTTTTTTGATGCTGGAATTATTGCTGATTCTCTTAATGCTTTATCCCTTGATGGCATTCGACAATCAGCTGGGGTGGGGTTTCGGTACTTTACCCCAATCGGTCCCATCCGCTTAGACTGGGGCTTTATCCTTGATCGACAGGCAGGTGAACCCCGACAACGCGTGCACTTCTCGTTCGGGTATTTTTTCTAGAAATCCCCTATCCAACACTTGACCCAATGCATTCTCATTGGTAGCTCATCTGACCATAGATTTTATAAGAAAATTCCCCCCCTCCTTTATAAGGAGGGGGTTAGGGGGAGGTAGACTTTTCTCTACCCCTCCCCAGCCCTCCCCTTACAAAGGGGAGGGGGTGTTTTATAGCTACAAGAAAAGGAGATATTATGAAGGTATTTGTTACGGGAGTTGGGTTATGTGGTACTTTTCCATCATCATCCGGACAATCTTATCGCGAACTCATTTCAAAAGCAGCGAGCATGGCTTATCAAGATGCAGGCATTACTGCTGACCAACTTGACGGCGCTGTTTCTGTAGAAGAAGATCTGATTTCGGGTTATTCAATTTCAGATGAATATGTTCCTGACCAACTTGGTGTAGTCAAAAAACCAGTCTACACTATTTGTGGTGATTTCTTACATGGCCTTAACTCTGCTGTGATGCAGATCAAAACAGGTGAATTTAAAACCGTTGTTGTCGAAGGCTATAGCAAGGCCAGCAATATTCTCACCAAAGATGAGACCCTTCATTTTGCCTATGATCCTGTCTTTAATCGTCTGGGTGTTACGCCTCATTATCTCGCTGGTATCGAAATGCAACAATACTTAAGTGATTCATCCTATACGGTAAATGACGTTGCAGATTTTGTTGTTCAAATGAAGCAAAAAGCACTTTCAAATCCAAACGCAGCTTATGGTTCTCAGTTAACCGCAGGTGATGTTTTAGGTTGTCGTCCTGTTGCTGAACCTGTGACCGAACTCATGATTGCCAGACCTGCTGATGCGGCTATTGCTATCGTGCTTTCTTCAGAAGAGGTTGTTAAGTCAGCAAAAGCTCCTGTGCGTATCAGTGGAACAGGGTGGACTTCGGGCAACTCGATTATCGAACGCAGAAGTCATGCTGTCTCCGAAGGCACAAAAGCAGCGGCTAAGATGGCCATGAGCGAAGCTGGAATGAACAATCTTTCTAAAGAATGTGATGTCTTTTATCTTTCCGATCTTTATGCGCATCGCGCACTCATGCACATGGATGCTTTAGGTCTTTCCAAAGATCAACTCCCTCTTATTAATCCTGATGGTGGTGTTTTAGGGATGGGTGATCTTATTGAGTCAAATAGTGCGGCGCGTGTTTACGATGCAGTGCAAATGTTGAGAGGAACTGGTGGTTCACGTCAAATCAAAGGCGCTTCAAAAGCTTTGATTCAAGGATGGCGTGGGTTACCAACTGATTCCTGTGCTGTTACGGTATTGGAAGCGTAATAAGTTATGAGTAATGAGTGATGAGAAATGAGAAAGGGAGAAAAAAATGAGTACAAATAAAAATAGAGTTGCTGTCATTGGTGCGGGCATGACCCGTTTTGTGAGAAGGTCTCATGAGTCCACAGGTGAATTGGCTTCTTTGGCTGTCGAAATGGCACTTAAAGACGCTGGTCTTACAATGAACGATATCGATGCTGTGTGTTTAGGCACAGCTCCAGATGCGTTTGATGGAATCCACATGAAGGGTGAGAACCTGCTCGCTGGTTGTGGTGGCACTAACAAACCCTATATGCGACATTTCGTTGGTGGAGGCACTGGCGTTTTTTCACCTATCCATGGTTGGATGCATGTGGCATCAGGTCAGTTCAGAAATTGCTTGGTTGTGACCGAAGAAAAAATGTCTCCTTGTAATCCTCATCCAGCAGGTGCTTTTAAGACAATCTTTGATCATACAACAGAACAACCCCTTAATCTCACTCTTATACATATATTCGCTATTGAGATGTGTCGTTTCATGCACAAGTACGGTTACAAAGAAGAAGAGATTGCTCTTATTTCAGTCATGAATAAGCTCAATGCCATGAACCATCCTGCTGCGCAAATCGCAAAAGAAATCACTGTAAAAGACGTGATGGATTCAAAGCTTCTTTCATGGCCTGTAAAAAGATTAGACATCAGTCCAACATCTGATGCAGCTGTGGCCATTGTCATGTCAAACGAAGACGTGGCAAGAGCCCAAACAAAGCACCCTGTTTTCATCGAAGGTGTAGGGTACCGTCTCGATACAGCTTATTGGTGCACTCGCGATTTGGCTTATCCTGATTATGTTGAACTCGCTGCTCGCGATGCTTATAAAATGGCTGGGATCACATCACCAGAACAAGAGATCGATATTTTTGAACCTTACGATCCTTTTGATTACAAAGCCCTTCATCACATGAATGGTTTGCTCTTAGATAAGAGTGGTAAAAAAGTGAAAGAACTTCTGTTTTCTGGTTCATTCGAACGTGATGGTTCTCACCCCTTGTGTCCTTCTGGTGGAGCGCTAGGTGTTGGTAATCCTATTGCAGCCACAGGGCTCATGAAAATCGCTGAACTTTATTTCCAACTCTCTGGTCAAGCTGGCAAGCGTCAGGTCAAAAAAGACGCCCGTCGCGGTATTGCCCAAGCCTGGGGTGATCTCATGCAAGTAGGCACTGTTGTTGTCATGGGCAATGACGAAGTCTCTCGCGATCGCAAAACATTCTGGAGTGAAGCTGTGCCTCAAGATCTTCCTGGCACAGGCATTAAAAATGCTGATGAGGTTCCTCATCTTTCCTATACACCAGATCTACGTTATGCCTGGGATAATGGTTATGCGTTAACCACATATCTTGATGGTTTTAAAAATGGAAAAATTCGCGGTAGTCGCTGTTCATCTTGTAATCGTATGATGATTCCAGCACGTGCGTTCTGTGAATTATGTAACCTCAAGGCTGTGGATGAGTACTATGATTTACCAGACACAGGCACGATCGAAACTTACACTCTTTCTCATGTTGAGTGGGATAGTTCTATGTTGCCAGATGGTCAGATAAATATCTTTGCTGTTATTTCCATTGATGGCGCAGCTGAGAAAATGGGATTAGTTCATCGCATGGGCGAGGTTGATCCTAAAGAAGTTAAAATAGGAATGAAAGTAAAGGCTGTTTGGAAACCAGAATCTGAGCGCGAAGGCACAGTTCTTGATCTCAAATATTTCAGGCCTCTTAAGGATAGTGATGTGACTGGCGAACCTGTTCGCATCAAACCCGTTGAGCTCGACAGCACAACAACCAAGGCGTTTCCAGGTAAGATTCCTATGAGCTATATTTATACTGCAGGTCTTGGAGGTTCAAAATTCTATCAAGACTTAGCTCAAGGCAAGATTAGTGGGACTTGGTGTGAGGCTTGTCAAAAAGTGCATCTACCAGCAGCGGCTTTTTGTGAGTTCAATCTCAAAATCCTTGATCCAAAAAAGGATGCTCGTGAGATAGATCCAAAGAGTGGCACTGTTCAGAGCTTTACTGTTGTGCACGATGATCGATCAGGTCACCCAATGGATAAACCACAGGTTGTGGTTCAGGTAACATTCCCAGACACAACAGGTTCTATTTTTGGAAGACTTGAAACCACGGATGTGGCTTCTGTGAAAACAGGCATGAAAGTTTCACTTTTAAAATCTGATAAAGTTGGTGCAGAAGCTGTTATGTTTGGTGTTTAGATATAATTGATCCAACGCACCTACGATCCTACGCGCCAACGTCCTAAAATATTCTATCGATTATCGTCTATCGCCTATCATATCCGGTATCTCCAACATCCCCCCATTCCCCAATAGTCATTCCTCGTAAGACATGAACACATTGTTAAGATCTGTCTAAATCTGATAGTCATTATCAAATGAAATAGTTGAGATATATGAGTGAATTTCATATTAAATAGGCCTATAATTAATTTTTCATCGATATATATAAGTTAGCAATTTTTTCCAGGGGGGTTTTATGAAATTAAGACATATTTTAGGTTTTTTCTTTGCTGCACTTTTTATCTACACGCTTGGGTGTGGAGGGGGTGATGGCACGAGTAGTGGTGGTGGATCAACTGGTAGTGATACTTTTTTAAGTAATCTCACTGTGAGTCCGGATGCTGCTTTTACTGACACGGCCACATCTATTACAGCAAGAATTACGGTTGCTGCTGAGGCGACTACTGTGACTCTCGAAAAAGTCAGTACTTCAGATAGCTCTACAGCGACTCTCGTTGAAGCTCTAGATAGCATGTATGATGATGGTGATGCGACGACACATGCTGATGATATCGCAGGTGACCTTGTTTACTCTGCGCTTCTTTCTGTTGACGAGTCTAGTGAAGGGTTTATTTACGTTCGTGCAAATGTAGATGGTGAGTATTCCACAATTAAGACCATTAACTTAATGGATCAGATGACAGATGCTCAGTGGACATTGTATACATCAACAGCACCAACAGCAGTGCAAGATTATTATGATACAAATGGGGCTGCAGCTACTGTAACTCATTTGAATGCAGGTAATATTGATGGTGTTAAAGCTGGGTCAGCTGGTGTTTCAGAAGACGGGACCGGTGTTTGGTATGTGACCGAAAACGGTATTTTAGGTGGTATCATGGCCAATGAGCCTGATAGCAGCGTCACAACTGAGAGCTCCGCAGACTTAGACCTTGGTGGTCGTTCTGTTGAAGATTATGAAGAATTTGGTGAATTTGTTCCTTCTCCACAACTTTTTCCAAGTAAGAGTTCTCAAAAATATGTCATGATGGCCACAGAAAGCATTGATGAAAATGCTATTCAAAGTAAGGCGGCACTTTATGTTGGTCCCTATCTTTGGCAAGTGGGCGCCTGGGATAGTTATAACAGTGCTTGGAACCTGATCAAAAATTCTGAATGCCCCAAGTTTGAAACAACAGAGATAGTAAACACAACCGCAACAAGTAAAACTGTGACTCCAGAATCATTTAAGAATTGGAGTAATTATGGTCTTGCCATGATAACCACTCATGGTGATACTTGGTACAATGGTCTGTGGAGTGGTTGGGATGATCTCTGGGGTGATGATGCAGCACAAGCTGCTCAGTGGCTCAACCCCTGGGCCAGTGATTCTTCTCAGGTTGTGTTTCTCACAAATTATACGGTTGATGATGATACAGCGAAGGTTTATGAAAAAGATCTTCTCATGCATCGACTTGCGTTAACAGCGAGTGGAACGTACGCGATCACACCAGCCTTTATTACATATTACAATGGCACATTTCCAGAGACCATAGTTTTTGCAGCAGCTTGTCGGTCAGCCTATAACCAAACAATGTCTAATGCCTTTATCAATAAAGGGGCTGGTGCGTACATTGGAGCTTCTGATTATGTGAGAGCAGGGTGGATACAGCGTTGGTTTGCAGCCATGGTGGGACCTGATCCTACGGGTTATGTTACTAATTCAATGCTTCCTCTCACAACCGATACAAAAGAGTTAACGAATATTCGTGAAGCCTATGATGATGGGCTGATTCAATTTGGATTAACAGAGACCACAACAGCTATACATGGAACTTCGGCAGGAGGCAATGGTCCTTATCGAGCTGCAGATGATGCGCCTTCAAATCTTTCCATCTTTCCCGCAGATTCAGCTAAAAACTTAAACGTGCCTGCTATTTTTAACGGTGGATTCGAAGAAGGATCAGCAATCGGTCATCAGTCATCAGGTGACTATCGTGTGGTTCCTGCACTAGGGGCTGTGACTCCACAAACAGGAACTTACATGGGTGCGATCACAACGGGATTAGGAACCTATGGGTCATCTCTTACCGAAAGTGCCTTATCTCAAAACATGTGTATCCCCGCTGGTGCCACAACAATCACCTTCAAATATGATTTCATCAGTGAAGAGCCCATGTGCTACGTAGGCTCAGCCTATGATGATACATTTCTTGTAGAACTCATGGATCCTGATGATTTAACAGGTGATGCCCTTGTCACAGGTTCTACTGAATCTGTGAATGGTTCCACATGGACCTATCTTGGTGGTGATTATTTTTCTGGAGGTGATGCTTATTCTACACCTCAGACTTGCACTGATGAAGATGGCTATACAGTGCGCCACGACGGCACGTACCACACAGGTTGGACTAGTGGGAGTATTGATGTGAGTGCATATGCTGGTAACGAAACAGCCTATACCTTGCGATTTAGAGTCTATGACCAAGGTGATAGTGCTTGGGATTCAGCGGCTACTATTGATGATATTCAAATGAATATTAGTGAATGATTCTTCGTGGATCGTTGGTCGTGATTTTTGTAGGGGCACGGCGCGCCGTGCCCCTACTTGTCTATATTCTATTCTCTAATAACATACCCACCAAACTTAGCGTCGTCGCCAAGAGAGAGGGAAAAGGATCCGCCATTGTCATTAATCTCAGCACCCGTAATACTGAGATATGTTATGCCCACCCCAGAGAGTGTGTCGGTAAAAGGAAGAGAGGTTACTGTTTGAATTGATGGTCCGTTTAAGACCGTGCCACGGCCATCGTTTTGCAAAGCTCTAAGATTGATGCCTTGAAAGTTATAGATGTCATCTGTTTGATTTCCTGTGTTCGAAAAATACACAGCTAAGCTAAACTTACCAACAATGTCTTTGAATTCTGCCTCAGTGGCATCTTCACCAAAAAGAGCTGTCTTAATATTGTCTACGCCAGTCTCATCAGTGTTAAGTAAAAGTTCTATGAGCGCAGCGCCATTTGTCACTGCCGCAATGTTTCCTAATTCAGCTTGTTCATAAAGGTAGCGCACAAAAAGATAAGAGCCGCCACGTTGATAAAGATTGCTGCCACAGCTAAAGCAAAGACTGTCAATATTATTTAAATAAGAACTGACGCGTGATGGATTTTCTAAACTTGTTTCAGCCATGTAATCATTGGCATCAATGTTGATAATATCTTCGGCTAAATGAGACAGGGCTTCGTTAAGCCAGCTTTCTTCCGAAGAACCGCCATTCATAAAGAAATGCTGATTAAAACTGATCATGTGTTGAAATTCGTGTGGGAGAACAGAGGGGTAAACATTACTAAAACAAAAATCTTCTGAAACAGCTGTGCCAAGGTCACCGTTAGGATCAGGCACAAGTGTGTAATACACTTCCATTTCATTGCTGGCGCTGTAGCTTGAACTATCAAAGAGATCTACAGCATAGAAAAAACCAGTGATGAGGCCACCACTGCTGGCGCCTAATTCATTTACTTCTTGAGTAAAGAGAACGGCAAATTTTCCGTTTGCATCAACATCAGATTCATTTCCAAAAAGAGTTCGAACATCATCTGCGCTAAAGCCATTGGCTAGGTCTTCTAAATCAGCATCACTAATGGCTGAGGCGTTACGGTTATCCACATAGAATTCATAGTCACTTGTACTGTGTCTGAGTGTGGCTGTGACAGTGTTGTAATTTGAAGTAGAGGATGTAGAGGTGATGACTTTAAAGTTTTTTTGAGAACCCACGGCAGCATATTTAACTGCGTATTGCATGTTTGCACTTTGTGTGGCTGCTAAGGCATTATCGTCAATGTCTCTTTCGAGCTGTCTTAACGCTTCGTTGAAATCATCTGCAGTGTCAGTGGCCTCAAAATCATTCATGAGATAACTTGATGATAGCGATGAGTCAGAAGTGCCTAATTGAAAACCAGTGGAAGTAGTTTCTTCATCATAGCTGTAGAGCATCATCAAGACTTCTTCGTCATCCGTTAAAGAATCAAATGTAATGGAAACATCAGAGGCGTTTGTTGTATTAAGAGTGTTAATAGATCCAGCTAAAACATTGGAGGTAGTGGAGCCAGAAGAAGAGCTACTTGCTGCATCAGAGTCAAATTGCGCGCCCCCACAACTCATCAGGCCAAAAACGAGACCTAAAACAATAAGAAATCTTGTTATCTGTGTATAATTTGTCTGTATTACCTTCCCCATGCCATACATATTGCAATTCGCGGGCCAAAGTGAGTTTTCAATAATTAGAGGGGGTTAGGGGGTTGGGGGTTGAGAGGTGTTCAGAAATATATATAAAAATGTATATGGAATGGAAGAGGGGTGTATGTTTTTAAGAAGAGGATAGTTCATTCTGCATTGTTTGCTATTCACCGGGCCCCCAGTCCTTCGACTCACTGTGTTCGCTCAGGACAGCCCAAGTTCATGACAAACAATACAGAATAAACTATCTTGACTAGACATTTCTGATTGGCTCTTTTATTTAGAAAAAATGAAATATAATGAGCTATTAGGCAAAACATTTGCTTGTCCAGCCTGTCAAAAGGAGCACAGTGTTAATACAAAGGCCCTTATATATGCTGATGATGCGATGGGGAGGCTGGGTGAGTTTGTTGAGGCTAATGAGCATAAGGATACCATTGCCATCATAGCAGATACACGCACGTTTCAGGTTGTGGGCAAAGAAGTCGAGAAGGCTTTATCCGCAAAACTTTCATCTCAGGTTTTTTCACATATCATTCCAGACAAAGGTGATTTATCGCCTAGTTGTGATGATGTTACAAAAGAAGCTTTGCTGAATTCCTTGCCCAAAGCAGATCTAATGATTGCTGTGGGAAGTGGGGTTGTGAGTGATCTCACTAAGTGGGTAGCCTTTGAACGAGGCGTGCCTTATTATACTGTGGCCACTGCTGCTTCGATGAATGGTTATGCTTCGGCAAATGTGGCTGCCTCAGTTAAAGGTGTGAAAGTTCTTATCGAAGCCACGGCACCTCTAGCTGTTTTTGCAGAGCCTAAGATTATCGAAAACGCGCCCTATGAGCTTACGTCTTCTGGTCTTGGTGATGCTATGGCCAAACCAGTGAGCTCGGCAGACTGGAAACTCAATCATCTTTTCATTAATGAATATTTTTGTCAGTTTGTTGTAGACATTATTTCCGAGTTGGAACCTGTGTATCTCAACCATCCCGAAAAAATAAAAAATCGTGATCCAAAAGCACTCAAGGCTCTTTTTGAGGCTCTCTTCTATTCTGGCATTGCCATGACTGTTGCTGGGACCAGTGCCCCGGCATCAGGAGGAGAACACCTACTTTCACATTCACTTGATATGCTTGCACACCGTGATCACAAAGAATCTGATTTGCATGGGCGTCAGGTGGGATTAGGAACGATCTTATCGGCTGCCTTGTATGAAAAAATATTTTCTCTTGATTCCATTGAGTGGAAATCACTCCCAGAAGATATCGATTCGGCATTTTGGGGGAATTTGTCTAAAGAGGTGGGTAAACATTATCAGGCTAAACTGGCGAAAACAAAAGATCTTGCTAAGATCTTAAATCAACCAGGCAAATGGTCTAGTATTCGCGATGAAGTTAAGAAGATCTTGAGACCGCCTCAAGTGATAAAAGACTGTTTAAGCCAAGCAGGTGCTGCACATAAAATCCAGGATATATGCGATTATGATGTTGAAATGTTTACGAAAACTTGGATTAAAAGCCATGAAATGCGTTCGAGGTTTACAATCCTTGATTTAGCCTTTATGGCTGGTGTCATGCCAGGGCAGGCAGGGGAGATTGTGAGAAAGTGGGTTTTGTAATACGAAAAGGACCCGCCTTCGTCAGTCTAGACTGACTTCGGCGCGGCAAGCGAGGAGCATGGTGCTACAAACTAAAATCTTCACATCATTAATTGTATTATTACTATTGGCCTGCGGCCCAGACATGATCATTCATGATGTTGTAGAAGTGGATGAGAGTGTGTCAGCATACTCTGATCAAACCTTTTCTGATTCTGAATCTGATGATTGTGCCTCTGATCCTACGTGTGAAGAAGCAGAATATACTGATGACTTTATCACAGAAGGAGATCTTGAAGGGGATTCATCAGCTGCAGAGGATGAAACAGAGGATGAAGATGTTGAGAGCAGCTCACCCATACTCAATGTCACATACCCTGTTGAAGAAAGTTCTTTTGCTTTTTCTTCGGTCTTTGGACCTCGGCTTAAAGCCAGTGAAGATGATCGTTATGACTTTCACCGTGGAATCGATATCCCTGGTACAAATGGACAAGAGGTTTTTGCCATAGCGGATGGTTCTTTTTACAAGGCTTATGAAGAGGGGAGTTCCAGTTATCCCAATGGCGGAAATGTTGTCGTGATCAGCCATAACTTGGATGGAGTTTCCAGTTTTCACGATCAAGAGGTCACAAGATTTTATTCCGTCTACATGCATTTAGATTCTTTTGGTGCCGCAGCTCAAGCGTACTTGAGTTCAGCTGAACAACAATCCATTTCACAAGGTGATGTGATTGGGGTCATGGGTTCTTCTGGCGACACAGATTTCACGCACCTTCATTTAGAAATCAGGATGCAAACAACGTGTAGTCTCGAATATCAATTAGCAAACCCCGCTTCTAGCTGTGCTGGTTATGGGTTTGATCCTCATGTGAATCCTTTAGAGTTTTTTGTTGATGAGGTCAGTTCAGATCAATTCACCATTGCTCTTGGTGAAGCCACTGACTCCGAGATCGAAGTTGTTGTTTATGCAGAGAGTGATGCCTTGCTTGTGGATGGTGTCTTGTTCGATATCTACTCAGACGAAGCCCAAACAGATCTCATTTATTCCAAATCACTCAGTTTCGATTCACGTGAAGGCTTTGATGCCACATCAACCACAGCCCTTGATAATTCTGAAGTAGATGGGTTTGTTATTGAGCCTGAGAGCTTTACTTCGGCATCTACATCCTACCTGATGACGTTCAAGGCTAGTATCCCAGACGATGTTTGGGAAGGTAGAAGCGAAATATTTCCTAAAGCAACATTGATAACGACAAAAGGCGAGATGGGGACGGTCGAAGCCAGTATTACGAAATAAGATACAGGTCACAGGATGCTAGATACTAGATGCCGGATAAGGCATGAGCATGAGTTTTCAGAAGCCCTAGATGCTGAGATCAACAATCAATTCATTCAATCTCTTCACAAATCCTGCTGGGTCATCGAGTTGACCGCCATCGGTTAAGATAGCTTGATCAAAAAGAACGAGAGACCAGTCCTTAAAGCGCTTATCATCACCTTCATCCTTAAGTTTTTTAAGGATTGTGTGGTTGGGATTGATTTCTAAAACAGGTTTTTCTGAGCTGAGTTTTTGGCCAGCGCTTGTAAACAGGCGTTTTAAGCTTGGGTCTAGGTCGTGTTGACTCGAGACAATACAAGCTGGTGATGTGGTCAGGCGATGAGATACGCGCACTTCTTTGACGCTGTCTTTGAGGGATTCGTTAAGCCTTTTGATCAGATCTTGGTGCGCAGAATCATCTTTTTTGTCAGTTTTTTCGTCATCTTTGGTCCCTGAATCAATAGCACTAATATCAACATCTGTTTTTGCGATGGATTGAAATTTCTTGCCTTTGTATTCATTCAGATGTGGGGCAAACCAGTGATCAACTCTATTCGAAAAAAGGAGAACTTCGACTTCTTTTTTTCTAAAGATTTCGAGTAAAGGACTGTTTTTTGCAGAAGAAAAAGAATCTGCTGTGATGTAGAAGATTTTGTCTTGTCCCTTTTTCATGCGGAAAAGATAATCATCTAAAGAAATTTCCTGCTCTTCTTGGTCATCAAAGGTAGATGCAAAACGACAAAGTGTGGCAATGCGTTCGCGATTAGCAAAATCCTCAACAACACCTTCTTTGAGAACAGGACCAAAGGCCTTCCAAAATTTGGCAAACTGTTCTTTTTGGTTTTTTGCCATGTCTTCGAGATGATCGAGGATTTTTTTAACAGCTGTGTTTTTTATTGAAACAATGATGGGGTTGTCTTGCAAGATTTCGCGTGAAATATTGAGAGGCAGGTCATCAGCGTCAATCACACCACGGACAAAACGTAAATAACGAGGGAGAAGCTTTTCGGCATCGTCCATGATGAAAATACGTTTTACATACAATTTTACCCCTGTGGGGTGCTCTTGAGACCAGAGGTCAAAAGGGGCGTGCTCGGGGATGTAGAGCAAGAAAGAGTATTGCAGATTTCCTTCCATATGAGAGTGAACATAGGAAAGAGGGGGTTCAAAATCGTGTGAGACTGTTTTGTAAAATTCGGTGTATTCTTCTTTTTTGATATTTGCTTTTGGTCTTTTCCAAAGCGCAGAGGCTTTGTTAACAGTCTCTTTTTTGATTTCTTTTTTCTTATCTTTATCTTCTGTTTCAAGATTCATGATAATAGGCAAAGAGATGTGATCTGAATATTTGTGAACGATCTGTTTGAGTCGGGATTCATCTAAAAAGTCATTTTCTCCTTCACGCAAATGAAGAGTGATTTCAGTGCCGCGTGTTTCTTTTTGGCAGGGTTCTAAAGTGTATTCTCCCTCACCAGCGGATTCCCAAATAACTCCTTTGGATTTGTCCTCGCCAGCTTTACGGGTTTTGAGAGAAACTTTGTCTGCAATAATAAATGAAGAATAAAAACCAACACCGAATTGACCAATAAGATTGGCGTCTTTTTTATTGTCGCCTGTGAGTGAATCAAAAAATTCCTTTGTGCCTGATTTGGCGATGGTGCCAATGTTGCTGATCACTTCATCATGGTTCATGCCAATGCCATTATCAGAGACCGTGATTGTGCGTGCATTTTTATCAAAGTCCAAATGGATTTTGTAATTTGTATCACCTTCGCTCAGCTTTTCGTTAGAAATGGCTTCGAATCTGAGTCTGTCACAGGCATCTGAGGCATTTGAGATGAGTTCGCGAATGGCGATTTCTTTATTGCTGTAAAGAGAGTTGATCATGAGCTTCAAAAGCTGTTTGATCTCGGCTTGAAAGCCTAGGGTTTGTTTTTTGTTCGTGTTTGCTTGTGTCTTGGACATTTGCGTCTCCTATTGTTTAGTATAATGTATATCGAATAGCGAATAGCGTAAAAACTATCGATTATCATCTTTTGTCTATCATATCTGGCATCCAGCATCCAGCATCTTGTAACCTGTAACCTGGGACCCCGAGAACCCTAATCCCCAACCTCATAGCACTTATACAGATTATGCCATTTTTGGGGGAGGTTGGCTGTGATGAGTGTTCCCTCGGGTGTGTTTTTTGAAGAAAGGACGCAACCATGGTTGTAAACCATGTTCAAAGCTTTGCCCTGATCGTGAGGGATGAGAAGTTGCACATGTTTGTAATAATGCTTGCTTAGGGTGACTTCGATTTTATCGAGCACATTCTCCAACCCATAACTTTTTAAACTAGAAAGTCTGACCATGTTTCCCATGTTGCCGTCAGTAGGATCAGATTGATTAAGTGTTTCGTCAATAAGATCGATTTTATTCATGGCCCGAATAAGTGGTTTGTGAGAAAGACCAAGTTCGCAGAGAAGCTTTTCGACTGTTTCGATTTGTTGAGTGCGATCAGGGTGGCTCGCATCAATCACGTGGATCAATAAATCAGATTCTGCGACTTCTTCAAAAGTAGATTTAAAAGATTCAATGAGTTGGTGGGGGAGGTTGCGGATAAAGCCCACAGTATCTGAAATAAGGATTTTTTGACCAGAAGGGAGGCGGAGCTTCTTTGTTTTTGGATCCAATGTAGCAAAGAGTTTGTCTTCGGCAAGTTCGTGGGCGTTTAAGAGTTTATTGAAAAGAGTAGATTTGCCGGCATTGGTGTAACCAATAAGAGATATCGTAGGAATAGGCACGGCCTGTCTTCTGGCTCGGTGGATTTCGCGAGCTGTTGTAACTTTTGTGAGACTCTTTTTTATAATAGATATTCTTTCACGAACACGACGTCTATCTACTTCGAGCTGGGTTTCACCAGGGCCTCTCACACCAATACCCCCTTGTTGTTTTGAAAAATGTGACCACGCGCCCACAAGACGTGGAAGCATGTATTGGTATTGGGCTAGTTCTACCTGGAGTTTGCCTTCTTTGGAACGGGCTCGTTGAGCAAAGATATCCAAAATGAGACCAGTTCTATCTATGACGCGCGTTTTCCATGTCTCCTCAAGGTTTCTGTTTTGAACAGGTGAGAGTTCGTGATCAACAATCACAAGATCAGGTTTTAATTCTGTGAGTTGTAAACCCAAGGTTTCGACTTTTCCTTTGCCAAGAAAAGTCGAAGGATTAAATTGACGGATTTCGGCAAACTCTTCTCCAATAAGCTCTGCACCAGCTGTGAGAGCTAGGTTTTTTGCCTCTTCAAAACTTTCTAAGGCTTCGTGTTTGGAATTTTTTCTGTGAAAAAAACCTAAAACAAAGGCTTTTTCAGGAGTTGAGTCTATCATTGAAACTTTACCACCTTTTCATCAAATAACTTATTCAAATGGTATTGCAAGGGTTCGCATGCCATGGCTCTGTATTCAGGTGGTAGTTCAATCACGGCTTCGTAATCTTCCTTCTTTTTTAAATGAAAGTAAATACGGCTTTGACCTTGGTGCTCGTTTAAGATTCCCATAGCTTTTTTAACATTTTCGTTTGTAAGTTGTTTTGCAGATAAATGCAGATGAACACTTCTTGTTGTTTGCTCGAGTTTATCACTGAGCAGAACAACAGACTCGCCAATTATTTTGCCAGAAGTGTCTGTGCGGTCAACTCTTCCTGAAATGATGAGAGGTTGATCGCTTGTAAGCACTTCTTGAACTTTTTTATATGTTCGAGGAAAAATAATGACTTCAACATTTCCTAAAAGATCGTCAAATTGTAAAAAAGCCATTTTATCACCTGCTTTGGTGATAATAGTGCGCATGGTTGTTATCACGCCACCAAGGGTGACTTCGATATTAGGTGGAAGCTGTGAAATCTGTAAACTGTTGTGTGTAGTGAGTTTGTGGAGGTTGTCCTCGTACATTTCTAAAGGATGTCCAGAAAAATAAAAACCAAAAACCTCTTTTTCGAACGCGAGTTTTTCTTTTTGAGTCCAATCACTTGTTGCGTTGAGTTCGAGACCTACAGGCATTTTTTCGGCGGAGTCTAAGCTAGAAAAAAGATCACTTTGGCCAATGGCTTCGTCCCGCTGTTTTTTAAGAGCAGCATTAACAATTTTTTCGATAACAGTGAAAAGACCTTGGCGTGGATAATTAAATTGATCGAAGGCCCCTGATTTAATGAGGACTTCTACGACTTTTTTGGTGACGCGTCTTAAGTCGACTCTCGAACAAAAATCATACAAAGATTGAAAAGGACCACCTTCGGCTCTGGCTTCTTCGATGGATTCAATGGCTGATTCACCAACGCCCTTAAGAGCTCCCAGTCCATAGCGAATAAGGTTGTTGTCGGCTACGGTAAATTCACGCTCGCTTTTATTGATGTCGGGCGCCAGCAGTTGGATCCCTGCTTTTTTACTGTCATCAATAAAAATAAGGATCTTATCTGTGTCCTCCATTTCTGTTGAGAGAATGGCGGCCATGAATTCAGTTCGAAAATGAGCTTTGAGCCAAGATGTTTGATAGGAAATAAGGGCGTACGCAGCAGAATGAGATTTATTAAATCCGTACTCAGCAAAGTTAGCCATGAGGTCAAAGATCTCTTCTGCTTTTTTGTCTTTGAGACCGTTTTCTTTAGCGCCAGATAAAAATCTCTTCTTCTGTGCAGCCATTTCTTCGATGTTCTTTTTGCCCATGGCACGTCTGAGAATATCGGCTTCGCCAAGTGTGTAATTGGCTAACAAAGAAGCAATTTGCATCACTTGTTCTTGGTAAACGATGACGCCGTATGTGTCTTTGAGAATATCTTTAAGTTTGGAATGCATGTAGCGGATATCTTTTTTACCTTTTTTGCGTTCAATAAAATCGTCAACCATGCCAGAGCCCAAAGGGCCAGGTCTGTAGAGGGCTACCAAAGCAATGATGTCTTCAAAACCGCTGGGTTGTAGACGTTCCATCAAATCGCGCATGCCCGCGGACTCAAGCTGGAATATGCCACAGCCATCACCATGAGAAAGAAGTTTAAAGACGGCTTTGTCGTTTAAGGGGATGGTCGTGATGTCGATATCTTTGTTAGTGGATTTTTTAATGTTTTGTATAGCTTTGTTGATAACAGTCAGAGTGCGCAGACCTAAAAAGTCAAACTTAATGAGCCCGATCTTTTCGGAACTCTTCATGTCAAATTGGACAACAACATCATCGCTTGAACCTTTGTAAAGAGGGACGTGTTCCCAAAGAGCCTTGTCGGTAATAATCACACCTGCAGCGTGTACTGAGGCATGTCGATTAAGACCCTCGAGTTTGAGTGAAATATCTATCAGCCGTCTATCGGTTTCGTCCTCTTCATAGCGCTTTTTAAGATCTGGTTCAGTTGCCAGTGCTTGAGTCAGCGTGATGCCAAGAGTTGTTGGGATGAGTTTGGCAATTTTATCTACATAGTCATATTCGAGATCCATAACACGGCCAACATCGCGTACAACCGCTCTGGCCTTCATTTTACCAAAGGTGATGATCTGCGATACATTGCCGTATTTTTCTGTAACATAGTTAATGACATCTGGACGACCGTCTTGGCAAAAGTCGATATCAAAGTCAGGCATGCTGATTCGTTCGGGATTGAGAAATCGCTCAAAAAGAAGGTGATAGGGCAGAGGATCAATGTCGGTAATTCTTAATGAATAGGCCACTAAAGATCCAGCACCTGATCCACGACCTGGGCCAACAGGGATGCCTTTGCGTTTAGCCCAGTTAATAAAATCTGCTACTATCAAGAAGTAACCTGCAAAACCCATTTCATTGATCACTTTGAGTTCGTGGTTTAGGCGATCTTTGTATTGTGTTAAATTTTCATCAGAGGCTTTAGAAACTTTTTTGATTTGCTCCCAACGTTCTTCTAATCCTTTGTGGGTAAGGTCTGCGAGGTACTTCTCTAAAGTAATGTTGGAAGGAGTCTGATAACGGGGGAGATGGTACTCATCATAAACAAAATTAAAATTACATTTTTCGGCAATGTCCATCGTATTCCTAATGGCTTCTGGACAATGAGAAAAACTTTCTTCCATTTCAAGGGTGGATTTAAAAGAATAACCATCTGTTCTGAATTTTGAATAATCGTACTGTGAACACGCAAACGGCGATAATTGAATAGCTCGTAAAGTCTCAAACGCTTCGGCATCGGTTTGATCTATGTAATGAATGTTATTGGTGGCGACTAAAGGAAGACCTAGTTCTTTGGCGATCGAGATCAACTCTTTGTTAGTATCGATCTGTTCAGGGAGTCCATTGTCTTGGAGTTCGATGTAAAAGCGGTCTGGAAAAAGGGATGCGTATTTTTTGGCTGTTTTTAAAGCCTCTTCTTGGTGTTGACCAAAAAGATGGTGGTTAATTTCGCTGTTAAAACCCGAGGACAGAGCGATGAGGCCTTGGTTGTGTTCTTTGAGTAAGCTGAGATCAATTCTTGGTTTGTAATAAAATCCTTCTAAGTATGAGATTGTGATGAGTTTAGCGAGATTGTGGTAGCCAGCTTGGTTTTGAACGAGGAGAACGATATTCCAGTAGTTATCTTGTCCACGGACGAATTTTTTGACCTTATGATCATCGTAAGAGGGGAGGTAAAGTTCGCATCCTAATATGGGTTTGATGTCCTGGCTTTGGGCAGCTTTAAAAAACTCCACAGCTCCAAAAATATTACCATAATCAGTGATGGCTAAGGCAGGCATTTCGTACTCTTTTGCCTTTTTTATCGCATCATTGATGCGTGTAGCGCCATTGAGGAGGCTGTATTCTGTGTGGAGGTGCAGGTGGCTAAACATATAACCGCATCCGATCCGCCTTGGCGGAGAGGATGAATAAGAGCGTAAGTAATATTAAAATACAAGACGAATACGTGGAGTCTTGTATCGTATTGTCATTTTGCTCTGATGGGGGGAAGTGTCAATGTTATTGTTGTCTATTAAAGTATAAACCTGTTCAATGGCTTTTTTATCGAATTAGTTAAAGAAATCTTAATAAAAAGTGTACAAAAAGTGCTAATAAAGTAGTGGGCCTTTAATTTAGTAAATATACTGATTAAACATATAGATAGAAGTTGTTTGATCGCGGTTGAAAGAGGTTTTATTAGTCTACAAATAACATAAATAATGTGTGTTTTTCACAACTCTTGTTATTTTTGTGCCGATAATTTGCTCATACAGGGAATTAATAAATAAGAGTATGGGTATGTACTACGTAGATAAATTAAAATATTTGGAATTAGATCAGGCCGAGCAGTATGCGGAACTTGATTCCGATAAAGATGGTTCTATTACGGTTGATGAGGTTATTAGTGAAGTTGATACTCATGAAGAAGCCGCCTTAGCAGCCAAACTTATCGAAGAGGATAAGAAGCAGGATTGGCTGTGGAAAGGTGCGAGAAGCAGTACTTTTTGGAATGTTTTAAAGCACTCAGACTCCAATAAAGCCAGATTAATTAATCCCTATTTTCATACAAGTCCTCATGTTCTTTTGGGCAAATCTGACAAAGAAGATCCTGTTAAAGAGATTTTTGTTAAGGGTTATAAATTTATAATTCTATCAAGTGATCCTGATAATCCACCGCAGACAGAAGAAGTTGAAGATATTGCTGAATGTCTTGCAGTGGTAGATAAAGATGATTTACTCATGCTTAGTGTAGAAGATGATAGGGATGGGATTCAGGTTGAGCAACCTTTAACAATTCAGCTTGTTGATAAGAAAGAGCTCGTAGAAGAATATTCCGTGCATGGATTAGATGTGAATGCTGATGGTGATTATAATCCAAAAACAAATACCATCAGATTAAAACGAGGTCCTGGCATTGATCTCATGCTCCATGAACTTAATCATGCTATTGATGATACGATATCAACAGTTACTGATGTTGCACATGATACTTTTTATTCATCTGATCGGACAACTCACGAGATTCATTCCTCTCAGAACGCTGAGGCCTGTGATATCCCTGCTCAAATTGTGTATCAGGAGTTATTTGAAAAGATACGCTTATCTCAACCTCTGACTCCTCTAGAAATAAGTTCTTATGAAGCGAGCCAACAGACTCTTCTAGATAACGGTGCTATTTCAGCCTATTCTTGTCGGAATATTTATGAAACAATTGCAGAGTCACAACATTATACTTCTGAGGAGGCTTTAGATGGTTTTTTCTCAATCTGTGAGAGCCGATTTGAACGTGTGAGTTTATCAGAAGAGCGTAAAGTTAAAACCTTGAACGAGGTCATACTTTATTTAAGATCAGGAAATCTTGATGTGGTTGCCAAGGCCTGGGACATGATACAGAAATATGTTTTTATAACGCCTGTATTTTGTGAAGAATATCAATTGAGTTGTATAAAGGATCTCGTTTCAGAAGAAACCTATCCCTTAGAAATGCGTTTAGGGGCGTTAGAAGAAATCAGAGGTTTTTTTACTGCAGATTATCTATTTTTAACTTCTTCAAGAGCAGAGAACTTTCATACTTATATCAGCCATGTAGTTATATCTGGCTTAAATTCTGATGAACCAGGACTATTTGAATTAACAGCAGAGCTTGTTGAGGGATTTTTTGATTCTTGTGACGACTGGGTTCTAGAAGCAAATAAGACAGAAAGGGATTCGTGTAGCTTTTCAACGGTTATGGAAAAAATCGGCTACCTAACTGTATATTATGATGTAATAAAGAAACGTTTTTGTCAGCATATTGTAAAGGTTTTAGATCCTTCTTCGCCATTGTCTCTAGATTTATGGCACAAAAGATTCTTTGTAAACACACTCATAAACAGCGGGATTTGCCCAGAAGATTTTTTATTAGAGGCTTTTGATATTTGTGCAGAATTGGCTCTTATTTATGTGGAACTAGAGGGCCAAGAGGCTTTTTATAATTTTGGTTCACTAGTAAGCAGCATAGTTAGAGAAGGTGTTCTTTCAGATGATGATTATGTGAGTGAATATGCTATTGAGGTGATAAGTGAGATAAGATCAAAGATAGAAGCAATGCCTTCTTTTTGTGAAACATTTGATAAAGTTGTTCACTATGCGGTTGATGATAAGATGGAAACAAATACTATAGGAAAAACTGATAGACTTATAAGCATTATCAGCAATTCTGAAGCCCCTTTTCAACTTATATACTGGGCTTTGGTCTATCTTCTTATTGCTAAAGATATTTGCTATGATTTTGAAATTTGCAAAAAAATAGATGATTTTCTTTTGGGCCCATTTAAAGAACTCGAGCACATTCCTTCCTATTTGTTATGTGATCAAAATATATTAATGATGTTACTAGATGACCTCGATTGTGAGGAGTGAGATGTGTCTAACGTCTAACGTCTGACGTCTAGAGTCTAGCGTCTAGGGTATCTTGTAGGGGTGGGTCCCTGTGCCCACCCGTAATTTGACGGGCGACCACAGGGGGTCGCCCCTACATCTAACCTTTGGCACGTCGCCGCGTTTCCCAAAATATTCCTTGAGCTTTAGAGATTAGGCAGATAGTAGATTCTAGATTATCTTAATAATTAGGAGAAGTTATGTCTATTACTGTCGTAGGATCCGTGGCACTTGATACACTCGAAACCAAGTTTGGAAAGAAAGAAATGTGCTTGGGAGGGGCTTGCACTCATTTTTCTGTCTCAGCCAGCTTTTTCACTCAAGTGTGTATGATAGGTGTGGTTGGTGGTGATTTTCCACCAGAGCATATTGAGTTTTTCAAGAAACATAAGATCGATACAGCAGGACTCCAAATTATCGAAGACGGTAAAACTTTTCACTGGGTGGGCCGCTACGGTGATGATGTGAACGAGGCTCAAACACTTGAGACTCATCTCAATGTTTTTGAAAATTTCAAACCAGTTGTGCCACCAGCTTATCAGAGTTCAAATATTCTTTTCCTTGCCAATATTCACCCTGATCTCCAAAAACATGTTATCGAAGCAGCAGGTAAACCAAAATTTATCGCGCTCGATACCATGAATCTCTGGATAAACAATACGAGAGAGTCTCTTATCACTGCCATCAAAATGGTGGACATGATTGTGATCAACGATCAAGAGATGAAAATGCTTACAGGTAAAAATAATCTCAAGCTTGGGGCTAAAG
Source organism: uncultured Nitrospirales bacterium (assembly GCA_964609965.1). GTDB lineage: Bacteria > UBA10199 > UBA10199 > UBA10199 > JADGCS01 > JAHJDR01. Next base: position 15,563 of record CAZSTS010000019.1, on the reverse strand, counting down.
AACTACAAAAAATGGGACCAAAAACGCTTGTGATTAAAAGAGGTGAATACGGGGCAGTGCTTTTTCATGAAGACAAAATATTCAGTGCTCCAGCTTACCCAATCGAAGAAGTAAAAGATCCCACAGGGGCTGGTGATACCTTTGCTGGCGGGATGATGGGGTATTTAGACAAGTGCTCTGATATCAATTTTGACAATCTTAAAACAGCAGTTGTGTGTGGGTCAGTCATGGCGAGTTTTAATGTAGAAGAATTTGGGTGTGATAGACTCCGTGAGTTGACGCAGGATGATATCAAAGCTCGTTTTGCAGCGTTTGAATCCCTAGTTCAGTTTAATTCCATTTCTTAGGATTATTAGGTGAGTTTATGAAAATAAATCGAGTTGAAATGCTTCATCATAGTATTACGAGACTTCTGAATCGTAATGCAGATGCCAATATTCGCCGCATCCTAGAAAAATCGCATCCCTCAGAAATTGCTGCTGTGATTAGAGAGCTTCCTGACGAAGACGGTGTTCATGTTATCGGCCAGATCAAAGATACCAATCAAGAACCTGAGACTTTTGTTGAACTCGAGGGTAAGTTTGTTCAAACATATATCGACATTACTAGCGATAAGGCTCACATTGCCAAGGTGATGCAGGAGCTTCCTGAGGATGAAGTGGCAGCTCTCTTGGCAGAACTTGAAGAAGAAACCAAAGAAGAGATTCTTTCTTTAATGAAAAAATCCACAAAAGAAGAAGTAACCGAAATCCTGCAATATGCTGAAGACACTTGTGGTCGTATCATGGCGGTGAACGTTCATAAATTTGAACAAAACATCATGGCTAAAGAGGCCATTAGTCAGATTCAAAATACAAAAAACGTAGAAAGTATTTATTACATTTATGTGGTGGATGAGGATGAATGTATTGTGGGCGTCATATCGCTCAGACAATTATTGCAAGTGCAAGGTTCGCGTAAACTCAAGGACTTCATGAGTCGTGATGTGGTTAAGATGAATGTTTTTGATTCACAAGAAAAGGCTGCCAATTATGTAGAGGAATATAATTTTGTGAGTCTTCCTGTAGAGGATGATGAAGGTAAGCTTGTGGGCATGGTCACTGTCGATGATGTGATTGATTACATTCGTGATGAAGCACAGGATGATGTGTTGCAAATGGCAGGGGTAGAGGCAGAGGCGATTGAGGATTTCTCGTACTGGCGTGCTTTTGGTTCACGTACGCTTTGGTATGGACTGCTTTTTATTGGTGGTATTTTGTGTAGTGAGATTATCCTCTATTATTTTAAGTTTTTTCCAAAAGAAATTGCTCTTCTTTGTTTTGCTCCCCTTGTTTTAAGGTTGGGCGGAAGCATGGCCACTCAAACACACACGTTTGTGACACAAGGTATTTTAGAGGTGGATATTGAGCGTTCGCGCGCGATTAAGGCCTTTTGGGGGCAAATCATGATCACGCTTTTGGTGGCTATATTGCTGTCGGTGGCGGTGTTTTCCTATTCGTATTTTAGATTTGAAAATCTGATGATGTTTTCTCTTGGATTAGGTCTGGGTGTTGTTATGGTGACGGTGATTTCGATTAGCATTGGACTTTTGATCCCATTGATTTTTCAGAAACTTAATTTTGATCCACAACCAGCGAGTTCACGGTTTATACATTTTCTCATGGATGCGATTAGTTTACTTGTTTATTTTCGATTTCTCTTATTTTTTACAAACTAATGAATAGAACATTACAATTACATCGTGGGATAATTCTCAAAAAAATTCCTTACAGTGAGGCAGATGAGATAGTGACTGTATTATTGCAGAAGGAGGGGGTTCATCGTTTTTTTGCAGCTGGGTCACGAAAATCTAAAAAGAGATTTAAAGGATTGGTTGATTACTTTGCGCATCTCAATTTCTCTTATCGCCCGAGCACACGTGGTTTATGGCGGTTATTGAGTGTTGAAGAGATTGCAGATTTTCAAAACAGAGGTCATCAGATAAAACCCACACAATTTGCTTATTTAAACCTTATGGCTGAGCTTATTTGTGAATTTACGCCAGAGCATGATGGCGATCATGGCTTGTATGATTTATGGTTTGACATTCAAGAGGATTGTAAAGACAATACTCTTTCATATGAAATAGCATCAAAATTTCTCTTAAGATTCTTTGATTGCGTTGGTTATGGATTGGGTTTTGAAAGAAAAATTAAACCTGATGAGAATTGGAAGGATTTGTTAAAAGAGCTAGTAAGGTTTTCGGAAAAAATTATGCAAAAACCTAGTCAGGCAGCTGGATTTTTATGGAATGAAATGGGATAAAGTTCGGAGTTTGTAGTTTTATTTTATACTACGAACAACGAACTCTTAGCTACGAACTAATAAAGGAGGTTAAATGCGTTTAGTAAAATATTTTAGTATCACTCTCATGGTTTTGTGTCTATTTGCATTGGTTGTTAATTGTGGCACCACTGCTGCTACAGAAGAGGAAGAAGAAGAAACTCCAACTGGAACTTTCACATTAACAAGTGATGACATAACTAATGCTGGCACAATTGCTGCTACATTTGCTTATACAACTTGTAGTGGGGCTAACACATCACCAGTCTTAAGCTGGTCCAATGTGCCCACTAGCACAGGAGGGAGTCTTGCCATTACAGTAACAGACGACGATGCTAGTGATTTTGTTCATTGGATTGTTTATAATATTCCCACAACCACAACGACTCTTGCACAGGGCGTTACCATTGCGACTCCTATGGTAGAGTCCCATAATGATTATGGAACTTCTGGCTATGGTGGCCCTTGTCCTCCAACAGGTGAAAATCACACATATACGTTCAAAATTTGGGCCATGAATGAATCAGACATCACGACTCTTACTGGATTTGATGCAGACAATCCCTCAACGATTTATTCGCTTATTTCGGATTCTGACAATAATTTTGGATCGGCTTCGTTTACGGGTACGTTTACTGGGACGTGATTTTATTTGGGAATCGCGGAATATCGAAGTAGGGGCACGACGTCTCGTGCCCCTACTTGTTTGGGGGGCGCGTTAATTACTTTTGGCATTTCAGCGAAAGTCTTAGTCGTAATACAGCAATCAGTATTAATAAACCTAGCAAAGCATAATAGAGATGATTTGCCTGATGATAGGCTGCTGGATTTAAATCACAGCCACAATCAAATGCGCCACCAGAGAGATTGCTGCCTATTCCGATACTAATTTCATTTGAATCTTCTTCGTTAATTTCAATATTTTCATCTATTGCATCATCTTCAAATGCGCCATCTTCTAAATTAGAGATATCAAAACAGTCTAATTCTTCATCGATCTCGCCGTCACAATCGTTGTCTTTGCTATCACAAGTTTCGCCAACTGGAGAAATAACTCCTTCACAGGCCATCCAGTAGCCATCACTATCGCATTTCTGCATTCCAGACTGACATTCGCCTTCATCAAAGCCACAAGTTTGAGTCTCGCCTGGATCACAATCACAGTCTTCGTCAAATTCACCATCACAATCATTGTCTTTTCCGTCGCAGAGCTCATCAGCTCCAAAGTAAATATCAGGATCAATATCGTCACAGTCATCGTTATTGTCTACATACTCGTCTGGAGCTTCACAATATTCTAATGAGGTGTGGGGGGTGCCATGGCCATCACCATCACCGTCTTTGTAGAATGTCTCGGTAAACCAATCTTCATCTATCATTCCATCGCAATCATTATCTTTTCCGTCGCAAACTTCATCTTGGGGAATGCAAAGCTGTGGGAGGCAGATTTTCATAGAGACATCCACACCTGTGGCTTCGCCAGTGTTCTCAAGAAATACTTCTGTGGTTACGCTGTCACGGCTGTCCAAGGCATCGAGAATCAGATCAAAGGAAACGCGATAAACGCGGTTGTGACCATAGCTTGTTATGTAGAGGATACCTTCGTTCTCATCCAAAGCCAAACCGCGAGGCTGAAACACATCGATTGATACAGATTCCCATTTTGGGTCAGCGCTTTTCATATCGGCCATAACAAGACTACCATTATTGTAATCTGAGAGAATAAGATATTCACTGTCGTCTTTTTGAACAAGAGTAGCTCCACCCTGGCTGGTGAATCCTGGGAAAAGAATAGCCAGGTCTACTAGGAAGTCCACTTGATAAGTATTATCGGCTTGCAGTTTGGCATGCCAAAACTCATTGCTATGACCAAAATAAAAACCACCTTGATCATCTGTTGTTATGGCTTGCATGGTGCCATGACATTGATTTTGGCCTTCAGGACAAACTGTTTGGAAACCTGCACTTGTTTCAATATCAATAATGCCAAATGAACCACTAGCTGCAAAGGCAACACCTAGATTGCCATTGCTAAAGGCGAGACCATTTGGATTTGTGTGATCAAATGTGCCAGAAAGCATTTCGAAGACAGGTATAGAATCGGATTTTATTTTTCCCTCTTCTATAATAGGGGCCGAAAAATCAAGATAACTAATAGAACCGCCATCAACATCATCTGAGACAAAGAGTTTATCTCCAACGCCTACTATACCAGAAGCACCATAAAGGACAGGCCCGGGAGTCTGTCCAAAATCAGTGTTTGAGTAAACATTGTCTCCGTTTGTTCTAGCGCACATTACACTGCCGAGAATATCATTTTCGTTAGCCACACAAACAAGCCTTGAAAGCTCTGTGCCAAGAGAACAGGAGTCGTCTCTTTTTAGGTTACAGTTTTCATCACATTTATAGCCATCACTGAGTTTGATTTTTGGATCACAGGTTTCTCCCTCGTCAAGAATCCCGTTTCCACAAGATTCTGCCGAGCTTGCCATAGCTTGATTGATAATGCAAAAAACCAATATAAAACAAGACAATATCATTATGATAAATGTCTGTGATGTTGATGAACTTCTCTGTTGCCTGTTGTTATTTGATATTGTTTTCTTCATGTATGCCACCTCTCAACAATAGAAATAATGCAATATAGATGCCAAAATTAGACGTGTAATATTTTGTAATATTGGTGGGTTATTGAGTTTCAATAATACTGTTTTGAGAGAGGGTGAATATTTCTCACAGTGAGAAAACATCTCCATTATTGAATTTGCGACAATAATATTTCAATTGCACCATTTTTTTCATCGTCTTCAAACAGCGAGCGGTGTGTTTTCTGCCTTGCGGCAAAGCTGATTTTCACCTCTGCAGTTCAGTCCCAAATGGGACTAGGTTTGGACTGCCTAAATGCACCCACAATTGTGTCCACTTATGTGTTCAACCAAGAAACAAACCGCATAGTTTGCCGATCATTAAGTATGGGCGAGAAATACGAACCCAGAAAAGCATCGTCATTTTAATAGGAGTTTCTATGAGTACATTACTTGCTGTGAGCCAATATGGTTGTGGTTTTAGTTTTTCAGGTGCCTGTGGAGTCGTGATGCCTACGAGAATGGGTTCTGAGCATGGTGCGACCGAATTTTATAGACCTCAGCCCATAACAAACGCCAAAATTACTAAATATCATAATTTTTTAAATACAATCACCGGTAATGGGAGTGCTGTGGCCGCTGTGAATGCGCAATCTCGAGTTGGCAATGTAGTGTGTGAAGTTTCAATGAATAGAGCAGATCCTCGTGTTTTGGTAACAGATGGTGTGCATACACTTCAACAGAGAACAGCTATAAGACGAGAAGACCCTACCCAGTCACAACGGCAAAGACTCGAAGTCCATTATAACTCTATTCAATTAGAGAGCCGAATAAAAGATTTGCCTGCAATTCAAGGTCTACAATGTCTGAGTATAGATCATCCTTTAGTTGATTTACTTCTTGAAGCAGCTTTGGCAATTTTTAAACCAAAAGATGACCAAGGAGAGTTATTAAATAAGGAACAGCTTTGGACTATTATGGGTCGCTATTATGCAGAAGAAATAGTTCTTGGACGAGCTGATGAAGCTAAACCTGGCTTTGGTTTTCCTTCAGCTATTAAAATGAATGATAGAATTTTAGGTAATTATGCTAATATTCAAAAGTCTCCCTATGTTCATCACACAATTAGTGTTTGCTTAAATAGGGGTAGTTTTTCTGCTTGGGCTGCTTATCCAAGTGATTGGGAGAATGGTTTGCATGAATGGATGCAAACTCAAATCACAAAAAGTCTTGGCCATATTATCGTAGCACCTCAAGATCAATCTACTTGGCCAACAGATCTTCATTTCTTTCCATACACGGTGGAAGGTGATACGCTGACGCAGGTGAGGTGAGGGTGTTTATCGCATGTATTATAGTCTGTACGTAGGAAAATTCGTGTTTGTTGTTTTCTGGGCACATTAGTGCCCGTTTTTATTTTCATTTAAGAAACAAATCTCCACATTTATCGATACGTGTACTAAATGCATTTTTTATAATGGAGAGATGTTTATGAGTACATTGCTTGTTATCAATTCCTATGGATGTGGGTTTAATTTTTCTGGAGCGTGTCAGGCTGTTGTGCCAACGATTTATACGTTTGACGTTGATTTGAATACAGCAAGCCACAATCCTCAGCCTTTGACTACTGAAAGGTTACCTCAATATGAGAGATTTCTAGGGGCGAATACAGGTCAAGGACGCCCTCCTTGGTTTGCCAAAACAGAGCGAATTGGCAATGTGGCGGTTGAAGCTTTAATGGAGAAGCACGAAGTGATGTATCGGTTAACTGATCCTACGCATGAGCTTACTCAGACGACACGTATTGGATCAGAAGATGGATTAGATTTCGAATTAAGAGAACAAAAAGTCCTTTGGAGCAGTATTGAGTTTGTAACTAACAGAAGAGATTTGCCTGCCTTTGATACGCCAGAGAGTGTTTCAATTGATCATCCTCTCATAGATCTTATGCTTGAGGGGGCTATAGCCATATTTGAACCAAGGCTCGAAGGAGAACGATTGACCAAAAAAGATCTTTGGTCACTGCTGAGTGCTTATTATGGAGCAGAGACAATAAGAGAAGGAGGACAAAAAGAATATAAACCTGGTTTTAGGTTGCCTGAAACTATCAGAATTGATGCAGGGACTTTGAAAGAATTTACTCATATTTCAGAATCTGACGAAGCTAATCATTCTGTTACTGTAAATCTAGATACAAGGGCATTTTCTGTTAGGGCTGCCTACGGTGCGGATTGGGAAGCAGGCTTGCATAAATGGATACAATCTCAGATCACACGTGGTCTTGGGTATGTTATTGTACCACCTGCGAATAATAATGATTGGTCGCAAATGGATCCTAAATTCTTTCCATACATTGTAGTAGGTAATAATCTTGTGCAGGTGAGGAGAGGGTAGAGGGTTGGGAATAACGAATAATGAACAAGGAATGACGAATTTCGAAGGAAAAAATACTTCAGTATTCGATGTACGCTAGATGCTAGATGCTAGACGCTAGACGCTAGACGCTAGACGCAGTAGAGGGTGAGACGCGCTAAATAAACAATTTGTCCTGTGTCCTTGAGGACACGAAATCTACATTTCAATCGCACCATTCAAATCATATAACCGATAGCTAGATGAACATATTTGTGTTCAAGAAGTACACGGTATTCTTATACACACTAAGCAAGGAGTTTTTATGAGTGCTATGAATGCATTAGTTGCTGTAGGACCCTATGGTGCTGGTTTTAATTTTACAGGTGCTTGTTTGCCAGTTGTGCCAACTCACACAGGTAAGGGATATGAAGCAACAGTTGGTGTTTCGGCCTTGCCTTGGACCGGTGCATCAATTCATGGGGTGCGTAAGTTTAATCCACAGCCATTGACTACAGAAAGATTAGCTGGGTTTGAAGAGTTTTTAACCACTCAAGAGGAAGGCAGGGGAGGTGATTTGGTATGGACTTCGCGTGTAGGCACCAAAAAATCTAGGGTTCACTTGGGCCCCTTGGGAATGCCTTCGGTATCAGTATCAAATGGGACTCATTTTCTTTCTCAGGAAGCGAGAATTGGGGCTAGAGATTCGCAAGCTGGTTCAGGTCAGGAGAGATTAGTTAGGGGGAGCAGAACATTGTATGAAATGGAAGCACTTGTTTCAGGAGTTGATGAACTGAAAAATCCAAGTAGCATAAACAATCCCATGGTAAAATTACTCCTTGAAGGTGCTTTAGCGATTTTTGAGCCAAGACATCGAGAAAGTGGCGAGCTTCTCACAGAGGCAGAGCTTTGGGCGGTTGTGCTAGCCAAAGATATTTATCCAGGAATACCTTTCAAGATTGGGATAGGTGCTGATACCTTGGAGGGATTAGATATCAATTCTCCTGAGGGAGAGAATCATTATATTCTGGATCTTGAAATAGTTGGTCAGAGAATGAGATTTTCTGTTCAGGCTCTTTATGACAGTAGTTGGAAACATGGTTTACACCCGTGGATTCAAGCGCAAGTTGAGGCAAATCTAGGAGATATCATCATGGCACCTGCATCTATACCATCCTCAGCCATGGTTGATGAAGAGTATTTTGAATACACTGTAGAAGGTGATCAGCTTGTGGCAGGGAAAAGGTGATATATGCTCCTATGCGCCTAAGAGCCTAAGCACCTACGCCGGAGAATCAAAAAAATCATAAAAAAAGAAACTCCTATGTATATTTCTGCGAGTAAATAAATGAAAGGAGTTATTATGAGGGATTTTGAAGATTTGAAATGCTGGCAAGAGGCTCGCAAATTAGTCAAAATAATTTATCAAACCACAAAGAAAGAACCATTTAGCAAGGATTTTGGGCTAAAGGATCAAATACAGCGATCATCGATTTCGATCATGGCTAATATAGCTGAAGGAATTCATTCCAGTAGTGATCAAGAATTCATGAGATTTTTAACTTATTCAGCACGATCTTGTTCTGAAGTCAGGTCACATCTGTATGCCGCATTAGATATTGGGTACATTAGTAATCATTTGTTTGAAGAGATTACAGAACAGGCTAAAAAGACTTCTAGTTTCATTAGAGCTTTTTATAGATACTTAAAGAAAACGTAGGCGCGTAGGCTCGTAGGTGCGTAGGCGCATATCATACCCAATCCAAACACAAATCTTGCACTCAAACACTTCCTATGCGATTGAGCACATAGGAGATCACAATGAAAACATTATCATTTATACTTATCATACTTAGTCTTGTTCTCATGGCCGCACATTTTTTACGTGTTGGTATATGGGTTTTTTCTGTTCTCTGTCTTCTTCTCCCATTTCTGCTTTTCCTCAAACGCCCCATCACAGCTAGAATATTTCAAGCCGTTCTATTCCTTTCTGCATTAGAATGGATACGCACAATTTACATCCTCATTTCCCACCGAATCGACGCAGGACAAGATTGGATCAGATCTGCTATTATCTTAGGTGCCGTGACTCTGTTTACCCTTGGAGCAGCGTGTGTGTTTTTTGGGAAGAATCTAAAGAGTGTTTACAAAATATAAGGCTGGTTTTAAAACCTTTTTCTTGGATTTGAAAAAACATCAAATAATCCATCATATTTATCTGCTTCGAGAATACTCGTGTCGTAGAAGATTTCTTTATAAGAAGAGAACGGCATGGTGAAAACACCGTCATCAGTGCTGTCAGAACCATCACCGTTCCATTCTAAATAACCGTAGGGGTTACGGAGTTTGACATATTGGACATCGTTTTTGGTAAACACATCCAATACAGTGTAGGCGTGATTGTAGACTATACCTTGGGGGGAGGTATAACTTCCATCTGGGCTAGGAGGGCTAGCAGCGACCATGGGCATATTATTATTCACGGCTTCTAGCATTTCTCGTAATAGAGTCCCTTCGCTATGAGAGCTATGCCGGTAGTGAGTTGCTTCTATTCCCACTAAATCAGAAATAGCCTCTGCTGGATCTCCGCCGTGGATGCCATCGTAATCATTCTCCTTCAAAACCGCGTACGCTTTTTCGTAAAGAGGGACCCAGAGCTCATTAGCCGTCTGTCCCGAACCATAGAGATTCATGTTTCCAATCTGTGGGATGTCCGCATCAATATTAACTTTAGAAGTTGTGCGCACGCTTTGCCTGTAGGCGCCTGCTTGATCGTAATAGATTCTGTTATCAGATAAAGAGATGTTGTAGAAATTAACAGTGTATGTGTTATCAACATTTTTTGTAATACTTTTTTCAATAAACTCAGGGTGCGTGTTGGCAACGGCAGAGAGCGCTGCCAGGAAATAACAATCACCTACTTGGCCTTGTCTAATATCATTCTCACTCACGCCACTGATAAAAAGCGATCCATCTAGATCGTCATATATAAGACCGTTTAGATCTTTATCGTCATCTTGAAGATCAGGATCAGGGAGATCGGTGTTGCCATATTTTCGCAGGCCGTCGATGAAGGATTTGTAGGGAGGAGTAGCAGGGTCATGGGGTCGCAGGTTCGAAGGTTCATGGGGTCGAAGGGACACGGGTTCATGGGATCGCAGGTTATCTGGATTTTGGGAGCCTAGGCTCGTAGGATCTTTGGCTCCTTTGCTCCCTGGATCAGCAGATAAAAAATTGATAACACTATGTAAAAAACTCTCATCCACAATCGTGCCCTTGAGCACATGCGAAATCATGTCATTCACAAGTCTCATGAGCCAATCAGGTGTATCAGAAGGTTCAGTAGTGGTTGATTGTGAGAAGAGATTTTGTGGAATATTTATTATTTCATTTATTAAAGTATTCATGCCTTTTGTAAAAGCATGAGGTGTGCCAACTTCGAGTTATTTTTATGTGTGTGAATAATAAGGTAAAATGCCTTATTGTCGCATAAACTCAGTCCCAGTAGAGTCCCAAATAGTCTCAGTTTAGTCCCATTTGGGACTGGGATGGGACTGAGGTGAAACAGGGCACCACATGGGCCTATGTATTATGAATTCCATGTCTATTTTTTAAGACAGTCTTGTTCAAAATATATTACAGTTCATCAAAAAACCTATCTGACATTTTTCCAACAACTTGTTTTGTTTAGCAGTTTAAAAAACTCTTATTGGCACAGAGATTGCTTGCCTAATATTGAGTCATTTAAATTTGAGGTATTTATGAACAAAGTATTTTATTTATTTCTTATCATTTTCTTATTGGTTCTTGTGAACTGTTCTTCTCAATCAAATCCTGAAAAACAAACTATCATGAATGTGCCAATATACCTCACAGAGCTAGATGAAGCGAGGTTGTCTGCTTCTCTTAGTATATATGATGCAGATTCACAGCTTATTTGGGAGCAGATTCTGAGTATTGATGATGGTCAGGTTGCTTCAGAACCTTTTTCATTAGAAAATAACCAAGGGTATACCTTTGTCATTTTATTTTCTTATAAAGACGATAATAAAAAGACCTTATCCATTGCCTATGTAATGCTATCACATTACATCACAGGTTCTTCCACACAAATCACATTTGTAGATGAAAGTATTGTCTATGAAAACATCAACTCTGATGATGAAACAAGTCCTTCTTTTGATTTATCATCCTTTGGTATCCCTGATTTAGACAGCGATGATGATGGTACTCCCAATCTCATAGAAATCCTAAATGAGACAAATCCTTATGATTCAACAGATGGCGGGAATAATTGTTTAATCTATTATACTTTTTATCTTGATGCAGATGGTGATGGTTATGGGGATAATGACGAATGGATAGTGCATTGTGAATTGCAAGAAGGCTACGCAGTCAGTTCGAACGATTGTGATGATGCGAATGCCAATATAAACCCATTAGTAAATGAAGTGTGTGATCAAGTGGATAATGATTGTGATGGTTTGATCGATGAAGAAGTCAAAACCAGATACTATTCTGATGCTGATAGTGATGGTTATGGTGTTTCTTCAGACTTTATCGACTCCTGTATTTCAAATGGATTATATTCAGCAACATTATCAGGTGATTGCAATGATAATAGTAATGCAATTCACCCTCTAGCCTTTGAGGGCTGTGCAAATGACGGCGTGGATAACGATTGCGATGGGAATAGTTTAAACGGTTTTCTTTGTGCTGATTATTCTTATTCTCAAGTCTTAAGCATGGCTACAGTGATTAGAGGAAGTGCTGATTTAATGGGTGGTTCTGTCTTACCAGCAGGCGATGTGAATGGAGATGGCGTACCAGATATTCTCATCGATGCACACGATGATGATGAAGGTGGAGATAATACTGGTACAGTGCATTTATTTTACGGAGAATCTGATTTTGATTTTTCTACTGCTGATTATACTAAGTTTTATGGTGAAAATAAATCTGATTATCTTGGGTACAGATTAAGTTATTTGGGAGACCTGAATGGTGATGGTCTGGACGATATTTTCATTGGTGCTTATAATCATGATGGGAATAGCCTTCCCAATTCTGGTGCTGCTTATATTTATTATGGTGAAACTGATTGGGGGAGTATCATCAATTTAAATGCGGAAGGGTATAACCTCAAATTTATTGGGGAGTCGGCTGAAGATCAAGCCACGGTCAATCCGCATGCGAGTGGTGATGTAAATGGGGATGGTTATCTTGATTTGATGATTAGCGCTCGTACTCGAGATGATGATGCCTTAACCAATAATGGCGCTGCTTATTTGTATTATGGCCCATTCGAAGATGGAATTGTTGATTTAACACAAATCAGTACCTCACGTGTAAAATTTATTGGTCCAGAGTCGAATGATTATTTTAGTTTTCGCGCACCCATTAATGGTGACATTAATGCTGATGGATATGATGATGTTTTAATCACAGCTTATATGGAGGATGCCAATGGAAAGTCTTATTCAGGTGCGACATATCTCTATTATGGGCCTGTTTCATCAGGGGTTCATAGAACAGATGATGCCAATGTAAGAATCACGGGAGAGGATGCTAGCAACTACGCGGGTATAAATGCCGCTACAGATTGTGATATTAACGGTGATGGTTATGATGACATTCTCATTGGTGCAATAGGAAACGATAACAATTCGGGTGCTGTTTATTTGTTTTTTGGACCTGTGGGTTCTCCTGATAGTTATGTTGAAATAAACATCGATGAGGCTGATGTTAAATTCACAGGTGAAAATATAGGTGATGATGCTGGCGGATCAATAGCCTGTGATCGCGATGTAAATGATGATGGCTATGATGATATTCTCATAGGTGCTTACATGTCCCAAAATTCTGGTGTTGGTCGTGTGTATTTGATCCATGGTAGAGAGGCAGAAAGCTTTGAATCTTTTGTATCTTTAGCCGACGCCGACATTAGTTTTACAGGCACAGAGCCTGGTGGCCTCTTTGGCTTCTCTGTTTCATATGCTGGTGATGTGAACTTAGATGGTTATGAAGAAATTCTGATTGGAGCCTACTATGAGGATAACGGTCTTGATAGTTATGCAGGTGCGGCTTATTTGATTACATTGGGGGAGTAGGGGGGGGATAGTAGCTAGTATCTAGATGCTTGTGAATATGAAAAATGAAGAATAAAGCAGAAAAAACAACTAGATAGATGAGTCTTGTGCTGATAAGAAGTTATTTATTGATTGCTATTGATTGTCTATTTATTTATAATGTCTATTAAATAGTAGAATATTATGAATAATAGACGATCAAAACAAAAGCTGGTTACTGCCAATCCTTTTAAGGGGAATGCGGGTCTTGTTGTTAGAAAATTAATAAGTATGCCCAATAAAAAATGGAGTGGTCGTGAACTTGCAAGAGAATTAAATATCAGCCAAGCATGGGTAAACCGCGTTCTTGATTCTCTTGTGGCCGATAGATTTGTGCAACGCTATAATAAGGGAACTGATAGTTATACTGAAGTCATTGATGTAAATAAAATACTCAAAAAGTGGATCCAGCTCTACAATATTACTATGAACCAAATTCATTTTTACATTAAGTTAAAAGGTGATCCTTTAAAACTATTACACAAGCTGGGGCCAGAACTAGGGTTTCAATATGCAGTTACAGGCTATGTTGCTGCAAATTACATCAAAGAAACAACATTTAATGCTCCCCCGATGGTGTATCTTTATGCGCTTAAAAAATCTCAAATTAGTTTTAATGAAATTCTTATGAAATTAGAGAATATTCACAACTACATCAGTGTTTTAAAGAAGGCTAATCTTATTATTTTGCAACCATTTCAAAAGGAAGGTGTTTTTATTGAATCAAAGCGTATTAAGGGTGTTAATTGTGTGAGCCCGCTTCAACTTTATTTAGACTTACACGGATTAGATAGGGGTTCTTTTGTTATTGAAGAGTTGAATGATCATTGGCAAGAGAACGGGTTGTTTTATGAAGTATAAGTATGTTTTTTTAGATGTTTTGTCGCAGCTCATTCCAATATCGAATGATATTATGCTGGTTGGCGGGTGGGTGCCAACAGTATTTTTTGAATATCTCTGGAAAAATACTGACAATCCATTTGTAACAAAAGATGTAGATATTGGGCTCAGCCAGGATATATCTTTAGATAAAACTATTGAAAGTGAGATTGACCATAGTCGATTTAAACACAAGCATTTACGACTGGGGCACGATAGGCCTTATCAACTTTTATACAACTCAATTCCAATTGATTTCTTGGCAGATGAGGATTCTATTCAAATGATAAGCGAAAAAGTTCTTGGCCAAGGAATTCTTATAAATCCTGCAAAAGACTATAAATTTCTTTTTGAGGACTGTATAGAAGTTGATTGCGATGAATTCAGGATTAAGGTGCCACATCCAGCTAGATACATTCTACACAAAATGCAGGTATATTTTTCGAATAAAGATTACAGAAAGAAAGATATTGCTGTGAGTTATTATACTTTAAGTCGTACGCCAAATCAGAAAGAGATACTTAATGAAATGCATAAGCTAAAAGAGTCTGCAGCCTATCTTGATGTTGTGCGTAACCTTGTTAGATACGCCAAAAACAACGATTCTTTTGCTGTTTTAGACATACAAAACGCTTTCTCAGAAATTGGTATTTATGAAGACGCAAGTGATATTTTGAGTGTGTTGGAGAAGATGTGCTGTTAGTAGTTTGTGATTAGTAGCTAGATAAAAAAAGAAATAAATACAAAGAGATGTATAAATGTACTTTATTTTGTAGTTATGGTGTTATGGAGTACATTTATGAACAAAGCTTGAAAAGGGTTAACAATGCAAACAACAAAAGTAAATACATACAACGAAGACAGTAAAATGCGGACGACGTTTACAGAGCAAATTCAGCTGAATATGGAGGAGCTTGATTTCTTTCTTTTGTATTTAAAGGAGAGAAAAGAGGATCAGTTTGAAGAATATGTTCAAGCGCTTGAGAAGACCCTTAAAGGATGTATAAAAAAGGTAGATTTTGATCTCCAAATGATTCATGCTTTTAATAAACAAGGTCCTTTGGCTCATTATCACACATTGTACCAAGCAGCTTTTGGGGCGTTTTTGTCTATTTGTAATTACGATAGTTATGGGAATCCTGATCTAAAGAAGGAAATGGAATTTTATAAGCGAGATTTATTGAGGGGCAAATTATTTCTAAAATACTATGCTGCAGTTTCATTGAAGGCAATTATGTCTAAATGCATATCGCGGACCAAAGTGGCCACTCATGACGGTGGAAAGTGGCCAGTGATA
>CAZSTS010000018.1:0-46447 GCA_964609965.1 uncultured Nitrospirales bacterium | reverse complement strand
CCTACGGGTTGCACTACGAAAATCGATCCATTCATCCCCGCACTCCGGCTATCTACGACTCGAATTAGGAACCCATAAAGAAGAGCCTCCGTACGGGGTTTCCTGGAATGTAATAACCCAGGGTTACTTCGCTTCGCGTTGTAAACCCTGGGCTAAACTATTGTCGCCCTTTCAGGGGGACTGCTCTGTGCCCTGAAGGGGCTTAATATAATAGCCCAGGGTAAGGCCAGTGAAACGGCCGCCACCCTGGGATACTGGAATGTCGATTTTAAATAAAATTATTTTTGTTAGATTTAATTAATGAATATTTATTGATAATAATCGGCTTCATTCTTCGCTAGGCATGTAATCAGTAATAAGAGCCTGCAATGAGTCCGCATCATAGCTTGTGGCATGAAAATCTGAAGCGCCTAAATCATAGGCATAGGTGCTCAGGAAATGATCATTAGACCCATTCATCACACTCACGGGAGGCATCATATCACCTGGAGATAAGTTCTGCCGTATGGCTTCGAGAAAGGATTTACCTTCTAGCTGGGCAAATCCGAGATCCATGATGATTAGATCAGGAGTACCTTGCATGAGCATGTCAATAATTTGTTCATAAGAGGTCACAGGGTTTGCCTCTAAGCCAAATGACTCTATTTTTTGCATGAGACTATCGACAATCTCTGGGTCTGTGTCGATAACAAAGATTTTTTGTATATTCATAACACCTCTCTCCTCCTGTGCACCACAAAGGTTCTGATCCCTCTTTTCCTCTACAATAATAAATTATAACATAGCTTAAACCCAATAACAGTAGTTATTTCGTGGAATGAAATAAATTATATTGTCAATACGGCAAACGTTTTTTTTATGGATTTTTTTGCAAAGAATTTACAAAATATGAACATTTATGTCTTTATATTGAAAAAACTATTCCTGTTAACTATCCCTGCTCACTGACTCATTATCCAATAAGCAATAGTGAAAAGAAATAGCAATAGTTCCTAAACTATTCCTACAATATATTCATTATCCCAGGGTGAACAATATTACCCATCGTACAATTAATCGCTTTTTTCATTTCGGGATATTTTGAACAAACGCCCTCTAGACCTAGGTTAGCCAGTTCTTTAAAATAAGGAAAACTGACGTTATTCAGAGCAAGCGTTCCAGTTACTGGGACCGAACCTGGCATATTCGCAACACCATAATGAAGAACGCCATGCTTCACTACTGTTGGATGTTCATGGGTTGTTACCTCTGATGTCTCTACACAACCACCTTGATCCACAGACACATCAACAATGACAGCACCACGTTTCATCTTCTTCACTAAGTCTTCTGTCACAAGTCTGGGCGCCTTTTCACCAACAATGAGAACAGCACCCACAACAAGGTCAGACTCTATAGCTAGTTTTTCGACAGTTTCTGGTGTTGATAACATGACATGACATCTTCTTCCGTATTTAGTTTTTAGCTGATCTAATCTATCTTGTGAGATGTCGAGAATAGTTGTGTCAGCGCCCATTCCAATGGCAATATCAGCTGCATTCTGCCCAACAACACCACCACCAAGAACGAGAACACGCGCTGGTTTAACAGTGATTGTGCCTCCCATAAGAACGCCACGACCACCCTGGTCAAATCTGAGAGCGTGCGCTCCGTTCTGCGTAGCAAGTTTGCCTGCTATTTCACTCATAGGAGCAAGGAGAGGCAAACTTCTGTCTTCAAGTTCAAGAGTCTCAAAACTAAGAGCATGAATTTTTTGGTCCACAATAGCTTGTAGAGTGTCTGGAATAGCCGCTAAATGCAGGTAACCAAAAAATATCTGGCCTTCACGCATCATTTTCACTTCTTCAATAGTGGGTTCTTTAACCTTACAAACAAGATCGCTTTGCTCGATGAGATCTTTAGTTTGCTCAATTATAGTGGCTCCAGCCTGTATATAATCCTCATTTTCAAAGCCAGAATGAATGCCTGCATCTTTTTGAATAAGAACAGTGTGACCATCTGCCACAAATTCTTTTACGTTATCAGGAATTATACAAACACGACCTTCTTGTTTTTTAACCTCTTTTAAACATGAAATAATCATAAAAATCCTCTCTTAAATTAATGATGCCTGCAGGAAAAAAATAGGCTCAATTGAAAATCGAACAAGCCATAATTTGCCATTTTTTCGTTAGCAAGTGATTTTTTTGTAGTTTGATAAGAATCATATAATTTGTCAGAAAAGCACCCAAGTAACCTCTTGAAACCACAAGTAAAAAAATGATTGAAGATTCCCTCACAACAGCATAATCCACCTTCCTGATGAATAAAGCCCCTCAAAAAAGCGAATCCATCTTTAACCTTGCTACTTATATTACACTCAGTCGTTTCTTTTTAGTTCCTGTATTTATTTATTATTTCTTGGTTGGTCGCTTTGCCTTGGCATTGATAATTCTCATTATTGCAAGCATTACAGACATCACAGATGGCCTTTTGGCCCGTAAATTTAACATGGGAACCAAACTCGGTTCTGTTTTAGATCCTTTGGCCGACAAATTTCTCATGCTGATCAGCTTCTTAGTTCTTAGCACCAATGATATTTTGCCATGGTGGCTTGCTTTGATTGTCATAGGAAGAGATTTTTACATAGTTTTTGGTATGATGTATCTTTACTTTGTAAAAAGACTCAAATTCGCAATCAAGCCTTCAAGGCTCTCAAAAAGCACAACATTGTTTCAATTCCTCTTACTCACATTCTCTTTTATTAAAGTATACCTCTTAGCCAGACCTGATGCCTTAAATCTATTTTATAGAGGACTATCTTATAATATCCAATTTGCACTTATTTACATTGCTGGTTTGTTTACCATTGCCACTTTTATTCAATACACATGCATCGCTATCAAAATTATCAAACGAGGTGAAAAGAGAGAGGATGTGGTGGTATGAAAAAGACTTATGTCATTGATGCCATTCGCACACCACGAGCCAAACGCAAAGGCTCATTCTCGCACTTACACCCCGTTGATCTCACAGCTATCCCTCTTACCAAAATCATCGAAAGAAACCGTGTAGACCCCACCAAAATTGATGACGTGATCATGGGATGTGTTTCACAGCGCGAAGAACAAGACAATATCATTTCACGCAAAGCAATTTTAGCAGCAGGTCTACCTGATTCGATCCCTGGCGTTACACTCAATCGCTTTTGCGGTTCTGGTCTCTCAGCTATAAACTGGGCAAGTCAATCTGTCATGAGCGGTATGCAAAGACTGACTCTAGCCGGTGGTGTTGAACACATGACTCGCGTGCCCATGGAAATTGATTTTTACAATGGGGATTCAGAACTCAAAACGCGCTACCCTAATTTAGTCTCTCAAGGTCTTTCTGCAGAAA
The DNA here is from genome assembly GCA_964609965.1 of uncultured Nitrospirales bacterium. GTDB lineage: Bacteria > UBA10199 > UBA10199 > UBA10199 > JADGCS01 > JAHJDR01. The sequence goes on along the minus strand of CAZSTS010000018.1, from coordinate 43,072 downwards.
TGATCATCGAAAAATATGGTTTTACTCGTGATCAAGTTGATGAATTTGCGCTCCGTTCACAAAATCTAGCTGCAGTTGCTTGGGACGAAAATCGTTTTTCAAAATCAATTATCCCTGTTGTCTGTAAGAATGAATCTGGAAACATGGTCACAATAGAAAAAGACGAACACATGCGTCCTGGCACGACCATCGAAACCCTGACAGGACTTAAACCTGTTTTCAAAGAAAATGGAATGATTACTGCTGGTAATTCAAGTGGCATTGTTGATGGAGCTGCTTTGGTCATGATCGGTTCAGATAAGGCTGTCAAAAAATACAACCTTAAACCTCGTGCACGTATTATCGCCACAGCCACTGTAGGTGATGATCCTGTGATCATGCTCTTGGGCCCCATCCCTGCCATTAACAAGGCCCTAAAAATTGCCAAGCTTTCATTAAAAGACATTGATTTATTTGAAATCAACGAAGCCTTTGCCCCAGTTCCCATGGCCATCGCTACTGAGCTCAACATCCCTCTAGAAAAAATCAATGTGAATGGAGGCGCTGTTGCCATGGGTCATCCTTTGGGTGCCACAGGGGCAATGCTCTTTGGAACACTTTTAGATGAACTCGAAAGACGGAACCTTCGCTATGGTTTAGTCACCCTTTGTACTGGTTATGGCATGGCCGTGGCCACGATTATTGATAGGAAGATTTAATTTTTTAAAACTATAAAAGGAGCCACATGGACTTAAATAAAATCACTCAACACATTGAAGACAATTTTGATTCTCATATTGAGGAACTCATACAGCTATGTAAAATTCCCAGTATTAGTTTTCCTAATTTTGACCCTGCAACCTGTAAAGAAAATGCCCAAATGGTTGCTGAGCTTTTCAAAAGAATAAAGCTAGAAAACGTTCAAGTTCTCGAAATAGAGGGCGGACATCCCTTTGCCTACGCTGATTACTGTCATGCACCAGGCAAACCAACAGTTCTTCTTTATGGTCACTACGATGTCCAACCAATAGGAAATGAAAATATTTGGGAATCAAAACCCTTTGAACCTGTGATCAAAGAAGGCAAGGGTGGATTGAGACTCTATGGACGCGGCACAGCCGATGATAAAGCTGCAATCATCACTCATACTGCCCTACTCTCTGCTTTTTTTGAAACAGGGCAAGAGCCTCCAGTGAATATCAAGGTTTTGATCGAAGGAGAAGAAGAAGTTGGCAGCGCTCACTTTCCTGATCTTGTTAAAAAACACAGGGAACTCTTAAAAGCAGATGTCATGCTTGTCCCAGACAACACGGCTATCGATTGCGGACAACCTTCTCTCACATCTTCTTTGCGAGGAATGGCTGGCTTTGAAATCACCCTCAAGGGCATGGATAAGCCTCTTCACTCAGGGATGTGGGGTGGTTTTATTCCTGATCCTGCTATGGCTCTGAGTAAAATATTAGCCAGTCTTGTGGATGAGAATGGCATGATTGCTGTTCCTGAAATCAAAGCTATGATTCCTCAATTTACAAAAGAAGAAGAAGAAGCTTTGAGCAAATTTAAATTTGATGAGAAAGATGCTCGTGAAAAAGCAGGTCTTCTTGAAAAAACTCAGCTCATCAAACATTGCGACTACCCACACGCGCAATTATGGAAGCTGCCACACTTGGCTATAAATGCCTTTGAAGCCTCTAAGCGCGAACAAGCGGGAAACATCATAGTTCCTGAAGCCTGGGCTCGAATTACTGTCCGCACACCTTCGACTATGAAAGCCAAGGACGTCGAAGCAGCTCTAAAAAAACATCTCATAGAAAGCACTCCTTGGGGACTCACTATTGAACTTGAGGCAGAAGACCATTTTGATGGTTGGCAAGTAGACACAGAGGGCAAAGACAAAAAGTACTTTGATGCGGCTATGATAGCTTTGCAAAAAGGCTTTGATCACGAAGTTGTTCTCCAGGGCTGTGGCGCAGCCATTCCTTTGGTGAAAACATTTGCTGATTCATACAACGCCCCTGTTTTGCTTCTTCCCATGCATGATCCCTACAGTTATATTCATTCTGAAAATGAAAGCCTTCTCATCTCAGATTTCAAAAAAATGATTTTGAGTGAGATGCATCTCTTTGAAGAACTGGGCAAAATGGCTTAGGTATAGCATGCACGAACTCTCTATTGCCACAAATATCGTCGACATTGTAAATGATAACTTAGCCTCTTACCCAGAGGCTAAAGTGAATTCAGTGACAGTCCAAATTGGAACCCATTCAGGTGTAGAGCCAGATGCGTTAAAGTTTTGCTTTCCTCTGGCTTGCGAACAAACTCCTGTCCAAGGGGCTAAGCTAATACTTGTCATTGTCCCTTTAAAGGTATCGTGCCAGGACTGTAAATCTAATGAGATACAAGCAGAAGTTTTGGCATGTCCAAAATGTCATTCAGCAAATGTGATAGTGGATTCAGGAAAAGACATGATCGTGGCTTCGATTGATCTGGAGGTGGAAGAATGACATACCCCCTCTCCTTTGTAAGGAGAGGGCTGGGGAGAGGTAGAAATTGTATCTACCCCCTTTGTATTTCCCCCTTACAAAGGGGGAAAGGTAAACATCATCTGGAGAAAAAATGACTAAAATTGACATTAAAAATAAAGTACTCAGTAAAAACGATGCTGTGGCCAAAAAGATAAAGGATCAGTTCAAAGAAAAAGGTGTAACTGGCTTAAATCTAATAGGATCTCCCGGTAGTGGAAAAACAGCTCTTTTAGAGGCAACATTCAAATATCTGGGTGGAAAACTGCCTTGTTCGGTAGTTGAAGGCGATGTGAAGACTGATAATGACAAAAAGCGCATTGAGGCCCTCAATGTCCCTGTTGTCCAAATCGAAACTGGCGGGGGATGTCATCTGAATGCTGAGCAAGTTCTAGACATGCTCCCTAAACTCCCCCTTGATGAGACAAAATGCCTCTTTGTCGAAAATGTTGGCAATCTTATCTGCCCAACATCCTATGATCTTGGTGAAAAATACCGCCTCATTGTGATCAGCGTAGGAGAAGGTGTAGACAAGCCCTTAAAATACCCTGCTGCTTTTACTTCGGCAAATGTACTTATTATCACAAAAACAGATTTGTGCCCCTACGTGGATGTGGATGCTGAGGAACTTAAGAACAACGCGCTATCCATCAACCCAAAACTCAAAACCTTCATCACCTCAGCAAAAACAGGAGACGGCATTGATGAATTTGCAAACTTTTTGAGAGATATTAGTGTTTCATAAACTCATAAAAATTCAAGGCATCGTTCAAGGTGTGGGTTTCCGCCCCTTTGTTTACAGACTCGCCAAAGAACATCATCTCAATGGTTTTGTTTTGAACAACTCCGAAGGTGTTAGCATTGAGGTTCAGGGTGATGATGATACGGTAAAGAAATTTATTTACGACCTTGAAAACAAAGCACCACCCCTCTCTCGCATAGATTCAATTGATGATGAGAGCATCGATTCTGTCTTCAACTACACTGATTTTGTTATTAAGGAATCTGTACACGGCAAGAATCCAACAACATTGGTTTCTCCTGATGTTGGTACATGTGAAACTTGTCTTAAAGAACTCTTTGATCCAGATAACCGACGCTATCTCCACCCTTTTATTAACTGCCTTGATTGCGGGCCCAGATTTACCATTATCGAAAAATTGCCCTATGACCGTTCCAGCACAACCATGAAGTCTTTTGAATTGTGTTCTTCCTGTTTAAAAGAATTCGAAGAGCCCTTAAGCCAAAGATTTCATGTACAGCCCAATGCCTGCCCTGAATGTGGTCCTCAATTGGAACTTTTAGATTCTCATGGAAAGACTATCGAAGGTGATCCCCTTCTCAATGCCATTACCTGTCTTAAAGAAGGAAAAATCATCGCCATTAAATCACTCGGTGGCTTTCAGCTTGCTGTGGATGCCACAAACGATGAAGCTGTACAAAGATTACGAAAACGCAAACAGCGCGATGAAAAACCCTTTGCACTCATGGCTGGAGATTTGAGGAACGCTGAAAAACTTGCCACATTCACAGATAAAGAACGCGAAGCACTTTGTTCTCGAGAAAGACCCATTGTTATCGTCCATCGTCCTAGCGAACGAAGAGAGCGATCGTCCTTCGTCCCTCGTATATCTACATTTGTAGCTCCCAATACCCCTCATCTAGGCATCATGCTTCCCTACACACCCTTGCACTACCTTTTGTTTTACCATCCAGCTGCTGGTGGGGATTTTGAAAAGAAGAAATCACTTTTCACATCACTTGTGATGACGAGTGGTAATATCAGTGAAGAACCTATTATAAAAGACAACGATGAAGCTATAAAAAGGCTCGGTTCAGTGGCAGATGCTTTTCTGACTCATAATCGTGACATCCATCTCAGATGTGATGATTCCGTCGTTTATATTAATCATAAAAAACCTTCTTTTATCCGCCGTTCACGCGGTTATGCACCTGCCCCTGTTTTTCTGAACAAAAATATTCCACAAATACTTGCCATGGGGGCAGAACTCAAAAACACACTTTGCATCACAGATAAAAACAAAGCCTTTGTGAGCCAATACATTGGTGATCTCGAAAATGTGCCTACACTTGATTATTTCAAAGAAGCAGTTTCGCATTTCAAAAACATTCTAAATCTTGATCCAGAAATCATCGCCTATGACTTACACCCAGAGTATCTATCTACAAAATACGCTATAGATCTTTTACGAAGCACGAAGCACGAGGAACAAAGCACCCTTCCCGTCCAACATCATCATGCACACATAGCATCGGTGATGTGCGAAAAGGGAATCACAGAACCTGTTATCGGCTTTGCCATGGACGGAACAGGCTATGGCCTTGATGAAACTGTTTGGGGTGGAGAGGTCCTTATTTGCACACCTACTCAATTCACACGAGCCGCACACCTTAATCCCATACCACTTCCTGGAGGCAGCAAAGCCATCAAAGAACCCTGGCGAATGGCTTTTTCCTATTTGAGAGAGGCTTTTGGAAATGACTGGAAGACGGTTCAACTAGATTGTCTTCGACAAACAGGGAAAACAAATCTCTCCCTCATAGATCAAGCCTGTAAAAGCAAAATCAACTGTCCCCAAACATCTTCATTAGGAAGACTTTTTGATGCTATAGCCAGTCTTCTTAACATCAAACACTTCAATGCCTTTGAAGGACAAGCACCCATGATGCTTGAAGCCATGGCAAGTGAATGCGAAACTGATTTCATGCTCCCCTACGAAATCCAAATGGAAGAACTCGAGCTATTCCCAAATTATCTTAAAAGCCCTCAAAACAACTATTCGCTAAAACAAAAATGCATTCTAGATTTCAAACCTTTTTTTTATGAACTGATCAAAGAAATGAAAGATGGTACACCTGTGCCAAAACTTGCCAGGGCCTTTCACAATACTTTAACACATGCATTCATTGATATTGCTGAAATGGTTCGAAAAATTACTGGCATAAATGATGTTGTGCTTTCGGGCGGGTCGTGGCAAAACCGACTTCTGAGCAATGAATTTACTCAGGAGCTTATTAAAAGAAAATTTTTGGTATTTACTAATGAAAAAGTTCCTGTCAATGATGGTGGTATATCGCTGGGACAAGCTTATATAGCAGCGAATGTATTTGAACAATGAACATCCAGTATCTGACATCTAGCATCCAGAAACCTGTGACTTGTATCCTGCATCAGATATTGAAACATAAATAGAAAAAGGAAACAACATGTGCCTCGGTGTTCCCATGAAGGTTAAAGAACTCTTCCCCAATGCTTACGCTACTGCAGAAGCAGGTAATGTTTTATTAAAAATATCTACCCGTCTTCTCGAAAAAGTAGCTATTGGTGATTATGTCATTGTCCACGCAGGATTTGCCATTGAGATTTTAGATGAAGAAGCCGCAATGGAAACAATTGAATTACTGAATGAACTAGCTACTAGCTACTAGCTACTAGCTACAAGAAACCATGGAACAAAATCAGAACAACACCCTTCTAAAAAAGTTAAGCCAAAGCCTCAAATCCATGAAAATTAGCAAACCCATCTCTCTCATGGAGGTCTGTGGCACACATACCATGGCCATTCACCGTTCAGGACTCTCTCAAATGCTCCCAGAAAACTTAAGACTTGTCTCAGGACCTGGCTGTCCTGTCTGTGTCACTCCAATCTCCTATCTCGACACAGCCATTGCCATGGCAAAAAAACACGGTGTTATTTTGACAACTTTTGGCGATATGATGCGTGTACCAGGTTCAAACGAAACGCTTTCAAACTTAAGAAGCCAAGGTTACCCTGTCGAAATAGTCTACTCGCCTTTAGGGGCATTGGAAATGGCTCAAAAAAATCCAGATAAAAACATCGTCTTTCTTGCTGTTGGCTTTGAAACCACAACCCCAACTATTGCAGCCACGGTTCTCATGGCTAAAGAAAAAAATATAAACAATTTTTTCGTTTTACCTGCACATAAATTAGTCATGCCCGCATTAGAGGCCCTTATTTCAGATCCTAACCTCACACTAAATGGCTTTATCTTGCCAGGACACGTCTCCACTATTTTAGGAGCCGAGCCCTACTCATTCATCGCCCAAAAATATAAACGTGCTTGTGTGATTACAGGATTCGAAGCTTCTGATGTTATCCAAGGCATTATGATGCTTATAAAACAAATCGAAACCAATGATTATAAAGTCGAAATTCAGTACAACCGAGTTGTCCATGAACAAGGCAATGTGAAGGCCCGTACAGTAGTGGATGAAGTTTATGCACCTGTTGATACCGAATGGCGTGGTTTTGGCCAAATACCTGAAAGTGGGCTTGGTTTACGTAAATCTTACAAAGTTTTTGATGCTCAAACACGGTTTCCAGTAGAAGTAAGAAGTTCGGACGACAATAAAGGCTGTCAATGTGGCGAAGTTCTGCAAGGCAGAATCACACCACCAGAATGCAAACTCTATGCTAAACCCTGCACACCAGAAAATCCCATAGGACCTTGTATGGTATCTTCTGAAGGAACATGTGCAGCGTATTTTAAATACCGTGAATTGTGAATCGTAGATTGTGAATCGTTTTTCGATCCACGACCCACGATCCACGATCCACACTTTTCAGATGAATAATACAATACAACTCTCCCATGGCTCAGGCGGAAAAATGATGCATAAGCTCATCCAGGAAGTCATACTCAAACATTTGAATTCGCCAGAACTAGCCGCCTTAGATGATGCGGCTGAAATCAGAACCGAGTCTAATCATCTCGCCTTCACTACAGATTCTTTTGTGGTAAAACCCATTTTTTTTCCAGGTGGCGATATTGGAAGCCTTGCTGTCAGCGGAACAGTGAATGATCTACTTATGAAAGGTGCGCGTCCTCTTCATCTTTCTGTTGGATTAATAATAGAAGAAGGATTTCCCTTAGATGATCTTGAAAGAATTCTTATCTCCATCAAAAAAACCTGTGAACAAGCCAAAGTGACTATTGCAACAGGAGACACAAAGGTCGTTGGCAAAGGAGAAGCTGATGGTCTTTACATTAATACTTCGGGAATAGGTGAAATCCTGTCTTCAAGCAATATCAAGGGTACAAATGCCAAACAAGGTGATGTGGTGATTGTTTCAGGAGACATTGGTGCTCATGGTGTTGCTGTGATGACAAAGCGAAATGGGCTTGAACTCGAGGGAGATATTCTTTCTGATGCTGCACCTCTCACAAACTCTGTCTTACCTCTGCTCCAGGAATTTGGATCAGCCATTCATGTTCTACGCGACCCCACACGAGGTGGTGTGGGCACAACATTAAATGAAATCGCTTCTGCAAGCAAAGCCACAATCACGATTGATGAATCTAAAGTCCCTGTCACACCTGAAGTCCAAGCTGTGAGTGATCTTTTAGGCTTTGATACCCTATATCTTCCTTGTGAAGGTCGCTTTTTGGCGATTGTCGAAAATTCAAAGGCAGAAAATATTGTTACTTATTTAAAGCAAAAAGAAAACTGCGATCAAGCAGCTATCATCGGTCAAGTTGAAGCTAAATCAGAAACCTCTGGTGTGATGCTCAAAACACTCACTGGCGGGAAACGAATCCTGGATTTACCTGTAGGTGAACTGTTACCAAGGATTTGTTAACAAACTCATGCTATTTACTCATGCTTTACTTACTATCCTAGCCACCGGCCTATACGATTTTCGATGAATGGCCAAGACCCCATGTTCTGCGAGTGCATCTTGATGCACTTTTGTCCCATACCCTTTGTGCTTTTCAAACCCATATTGTGGAAAGTCTTTTGACAGGGAGACCATCAAACGGTCTCTAGTCACTTTAGCAATGATTGATGCTGCTGCAATGCAATAACTCTTGGCATCACCATCTATGACTTCTTTTTGAGATATAGCTGTATCTAATGTGATATTTCCATCTACAAGAATAAGATTAGGTTGTGGAGAAAGTTGTGAAACAGCCATGAGCATGGCTTTTTTGCTGGCCTCGAGAATATTGATTTGATCTATCACGTCGGATGCGATCATTCCAATGCCATAGCTGACATATGTACTTTTGATTTGATCAAAGAGGAGATCTCGTTTTTTGGGTGTAAGTTTTTTGGAATCATTAATGCCATCGATGATATTATCTTTTGGCATAATCACAGCAGCAGCTACAACAGGACCAGCCCAAGCCCCACGACCTGCTTCGTCGATGCCTGCAAGAGCGACATTGCTGTCAAAATACTTTGAATCGAAATCTATTAAACTCATAAAATTACCAAAAAAAAAGGCGCCCACAAAGAGCGCCCCTACAAAATCTAGGACCCTGAGGGCCAAAGACCCATTATTTATTTCTTCTTTTCTTCTTTTGCTGGTTCTTCAGTTTTAGCTTCTGCTTTTTCTGCAGGAGCTGGAGCTTCTTGGATAACAGCTTCGTTCTGAAGTTCTTCTATATTTTCCTTCTTTTTGAGAAGTCCGCGTTGATCAACAGCAGTGATACGGGCTTTTTTACCAGAAAGTTCTCGTAAGTAATAAAGTTTAGCTCGTCTTATTTTACCTACGCTAGAAACTTCGATTTTTTCAACAGAAGGACTAGAGAATGGAAAAATTCTTTCTACGCCAACACCGTAAGAAACTTTACGAACTGTAAATGTTGAACTTGGTCCGTTGCGATGAATAGCAATAACAACGCCTTCATAAATTTGAATACGCTCTTTATCACCTTCTCGAATTTTTACGTGGACTTTAACGCTGTCTCCAGCTTTAAATTCGGGTATTTTTTTTGTCTTATGATATTTTTGGTTAACCCAATCTATTGCATTCATTTTAACATCTCCATTGTGATCAGCAAAATAAGTAAAATCTATTTTCCAACAAGTCTATCTAAAGTTATTGCAACTGCACTTCTTACTGGTAAGTGGTTATAATCTCCGGCACCCATAATGGGTTTTAATGTATAATCCACTTTTTCAAAAAACTCTGGTACTAAACCATGACCTGTTCCAAAAATAAGTAGCACAGGCTGGTTTCCACTAGCAAGTAAGTCACTAACAAATCCGTAACCCACCGATTTCTCATGCAATTTTGCCGTGGTCGCAATAAGGAGCGGATGACTACCACTGAGATTTGCAATTGTCAAACAGGTATCCTCGATATTTTTGGCGACTTCCAGCACCTCAAAGGCCTCTTTTCTGTAAGGATTATAGTCACTTCCATACCCGTTATGCCAGTAATCACGTATGTAATTTACCATATTGATTTGAGTTTCAGATGGCGTAACAACAAAATACTTTTTAATACCATATGTTTGACTGTTTCTTGAAAGATCGTGAAGGTCAAAATTTGTCACCGATGTGGTAACCACTGCTCCTTGCTTATTGAGAATGGGATGATGGACGAGTGCTATGTAGAGATCTTGCATATCTTTTTGCTCCTAGGCACCTAAGCGCCTATGCTCCTACGGAATAAATCTTACCGTTGGCGCAAATACTTTTCATATAAATCCGGCCGTCTCTCTTTTGTCCTTTCGACGGCTTTTTCTTTTTGCCATTCTTCAATCTTTTTATGATGACCGCTGAGGAGAACTTCTGGAACTTTTTTATCTTCAAATACTTCAGGTCGTGTATAGTGTGGGTGTTCAAGCAATATATCTTCGTGTGATTCGAGACGAATAGATTCTTCTTTGCCAACAACGCCTGGGATATACCGGCTCACAGCGTCCATGATAACCGCTGTAGCCAATTCACCACCCGAAACCACATAATCTCCAATCGAGATTTCTTCATCCACAACTAGATCAATGGCTCGTTGATCAACACCTTCATAACGACCACAAAGAAACATAACAGACTCTTGCTGACTCAATTCTTTAGCTTTTTGAGGTGTTAATAGCTTCCCAGCTGGCGATGTGAGAATCACACGTTTGATATTATGTTTTTCTTTGATTTCTCGAACGGCACGGCAAACCACTTCGGGCATAAAAATCATTCCCGCACCACCACCATAGGGTTTATCATCAACAGCTGAATGTTTGTTTTGAGCATAATCTCTCAGCTGATGGTATTGAAATCCGATAACTCCCTTTTCACGGGCTTTACCGAGTAAACTTTGTGAAAAATAATGATCGAGGATCTCTGGAAATAAACCAAGTATGTGGTATTTCATAATTCGATTAATCCCTCTGGTAAATTTATCTGTATTTCATTTTTTTCTTTATCGACACTGATAAACCAATCCTCAACAAAAGGAATGAGAATTTCACGAGCATTTTGGTCTATAAGAAATTGCTTCAGAGGATTATGGACAATAGATTTGATTGCCCCAATTTTTTGCTTGTTTTGATCAATAACGACAAAACCTTCCCATTCATCATCAAAAACCTTATTCTCGTCTTGAGTCACAGCCTTTTTATCCACCCACAACGTTGCTTTTCGCCATGGAATAATATCTTCGGGAGAATCAAAACAATCAAATTTAACTAGAAAATATTTTCCATGATTCATGACATCAACAACAACCACACTTAGTTCTTCTTGCTCATCTTTTTTAAGAACACAAACCTGACCAGCCACCAGGTTGGCAGCACATCCTTCTTGAGCATAAAACTTACAATAGCCTTTAACGCCATGTTCGCGATAGATGTTTCCGAGGTTAATATGTGTTTTATTATTTATTATCAAAATGTTATCCTTCGACTTACTACGTTCGCTCAGGATTGAGAACAAATCATCTAAAAATGATTTATTCTCAAAAAAAAACCCCTCTTAAAGAGGGGTTTTTAAAATGTTTCATTAAAAATCTATTCAATGATTTCTAAAACACAATGCTTTCTTACTTTGGCTGCTGCAGCACCTAATATGGTTCTCATGGCACGAGCTGTTCGACCTTGTTTGCCGATCACTTTGCCAAGATCATCTTTGGCAACCTTAAGTTCAATGACTGTGGTTTGCTCCCCTTCGACTTCAATGACATCGACTTCGTCTGGTTTGTCAACTAGGGACTTAGCAATCAATTCGATTAATGGCTTCATATATCCTCCGGTTCATATTGTACTATAACTAAAGGGACTTAGTTCATAAATCCCAATCAGATTTAAGTCACAGTCTCTTAAATAATAACTAATGAGTTTATGCCATAAACTATTAGTAAATTGTAAAAGATCAAATCAATTGGTGCTTTGTTTAGCCAATAACTGGCTCACTGTATCAGATGACTTTGCACCATGGTCAATCCAATATTTAACACGCTCATTATCAATAGTAAGAGCTTTATTTTTGGGATTATAATTACCCAATACTTCTAAGAATTTTCCATCTCTTGGACGTTCTTTATCGGCAGCCACTATACGATAAAATGGGCTACCTTTTGATCCTCTTCGAGCAAATCTAATAACTACTGCCATGTCTGTTCTCCTTAATCTCATCTTCTGTGATTTCAACTACATAAAAAAGTCGTGCGGATTAATAGTAAGCTTAATGCAATTTCTCAAGTTAATTATTGTTTTTATGCGTCTATAAGTATTTGCTATGATATCATGGTGTTATGCTATGCATCATCTAGCAAATAACGTAAAACACTATCGATTATCGCCTATCGACTATCGTATTCCGTATCCCTTGACACTCATCTGCCATCATAGCATGCACCTCCTATGAACCAATTCATTTTAGTCTTTGAATTCATGGATGGATCTGTTTTTAAGACTATCAACCACTTAAGGAACCACCTCGACATTGTTTGTCGTGGAAAATACGAATTAAATGTAGATTTTAATAAAAAAGAAAATCATCTAGCGCATAAATACAACCTCAAAGGCGCTCCTGCCCTTATCAACACCCAAAACAACAAAGTGGTTTACGGGAATTCCATTGAACGAGAAGAATTGAAAGAAATTTTGTAAATGAGAGTTGAGATTGACATCAAAAGATTCTCTTTGTTAGTAGCAACTCCCTATTTGAAATTTAGTGATTTTTATTTGGCAGGGTAGCTTCCGCCTTCGTCAAGACTTCGGCGGACAGGAAGTGGAAATAATCTTGTTAGTAAATTGGCAAGGTTGCTTTGATAATTTTACGATTTTTTTATTTGGCAGGGTAGCTCAGTGGTAGAGCAGGAGACTCATAAGCTCTTGGTCGCGAGTTCAACTCTCGCTCCTGCCACCCTATTCTCCCACTCTTCTAAAAAACATCTTATCGACTTCTTTTTTTCCTGGATCAACAATCATTTCATTGCCACGAATAATCAAAGTCACAGTCTGATCCTTTTTTTCTTCGTCCAAAGGAGTCATGAAAAGTTTTGTCTCTTTTGATGATTTAGATAACGGGGTTATTTTTCCTTTGATCACATCATGCGAAAAAGTCGCCATGACGTCATTCCCTTGTACATCAATAGTAAAGGGTTTAAAAATACGCATCATTCTATCAACATCTTCGGGCTTCATTTTTTTGAACAACGAATCTTTATTCTTGAGCTGAGCATCCTTGTAGGTTTTTGCATCAAACCTATAGGTTCCATCGTATTGACTTACAACCTTGGGTTTTGTCACTTCAGTAGAATCTGCATCGACATTAGTCTGTAACGTGCTACTCTGGCACCCCATTAAGGTAATGATAAATAATGATGCAATTATGGTTTTAATCATAAGTAAACCTTTCTTGGAAATTAGTAACTCATTTACTTGGAGCAATAACCACGCAACAAGCTACGTGGTTTGAATCTGAAATAAATTTCCCTTTCTACGAAACAGGCTCCGTTGATAGAAACCCAAGCTTTGGGTTAAAACTTAAAAAAAATCAAAGAAAAAAAATGGAGTTTTAGGACTTTGGGGCTTCTGGGTCTTGTGAATTTGGATTTGTAGTTTCGGAAGAAGGTTGGACTTTAGGAGCTAAACCTGTTGGGATAACAGCAATCACCGTTGAATACCCACGGTACGCTTCAAAGTAACCACTCTTTTTCATCAAATAAGAAACCATAAGTTCATCCATTCCATCCTTATCAAAGTCTATAAATCTTATATCAGTTATAGCCCCATTAAGCCTTGGTGTCGTTTTAAGCTCCTGGAATCCCCCTGCCGTCCAGACTAGGGTTAGCAGCTGTGATGATTTTATATTAGGCAATGTACCTACTATGGACTTTAAATAACCATCGTTTTTAATCACAAGAAGATTTTTATCTTTAACTAACATTCGTGAAGGAATGTAAAATCTGTTCTCACGTTTAATACCCAAAGGATCTTTTTCTTTGATGTCTAAGTAATCAATTGCCATGCCGTAGTGCATAGAACTTTTCCAAACCTTTTTTCCATTTGGTTTACGAACCGTGAGTTTATGATCTCCTCCTAATGAAATGAGATTGCCATCAAAAGCTGTTATGGCAAATAAGGGCCTGGCCCCTCCTCCAATCCCTCGATTGACACGGATTTGAGTTTTTTCTTCCTGCCATTTTCCATTTTTGAGTTTAAGAACATTGATATCGTCACTCCACTGCCATTTACCATGCATGCTTTGAGTATAAAGATTTTGCCCCGTACCTAAAGACAAGGGCATCAATAATTTATCAAACTCTTGCTCTAAAACAAAGTTTTTGCCTTCAACTCGATACAACCAGCTATAAACTCGATCTCTGATAAAACCATTAACAAGCACTTCAATCACACCATCTTGATCCCAGTCTCCTAAATGGACTCTATGAAATTCTCGGTTGTTTCCGGATTTGAGAGTGAGTTTTTCTTTAAATTCCTTTTCTTGAAACTCTAACAGAGCCAATTTGCCACGACTTACATAAACAATGTCATTAACACCGTCTCCATCCACATCTCCATAGTCAAGACTTAGTAATAAGCCGCTAATACCACCCGATTCCCATAAACTACCCAGTAAGGCACTTTCAGCCCTCACCGGAGCACTAATTAATAAAACAAGACAAATAGAGAGGACACACTGTTTAACAATGGTTAACATACACTGACAATGGGTTAATATGATAACAATAGTAATTTATTGTATATATAACAAGTATTTGATAAAATATAAGAAAAGCGCCTAAATAACAACTTTCACCCCCCTTTTACACGATAATAGTAGTGTAAGGATTTTTTCATTTTTAGGCGAATAAATAAGGAGTTTCTATGGGAAATTATACATCAGGCGGCCAAAGTGGTTTTAGTGTAAACGAGAAAGACTATCTATCACAAAGGACTAGCACTCCTGACGATTACGATGCGGATGTTGAATTTACAAGATTTGGTCAGACTGGAGCCGGTGATCAATCAACTGCCTTTGAATCTTACCAAAATACTATACGTAGCGCTGAGGAAACCTGGGTTACTGCGCAAAAAGACTTTGATATTATGGGAGGTGAAGCAGAAGCCTCTGTTGAAGCAGCTTGGTTAGATGCTGATGCCCGCATTAAAGAAGCTGACGCAGCTCTTGAAGGTGTTAAAGAACAATGCAAAACCGACGAAAAGATTGCCGAAATGGAATACGAAGTCGAAATAGCCAAACTTGAAGTTGAGATGGAATCAATCGAAAAAGTAGATGCTGTGAATGCTCAGGCTAATTTGCGTGCTGCTGATGCTCAATACCTCGAAGCAGAGGCCGAAGAAATAGAAGCAGAAGCAAAACTCGAAAAAGCAGAAAACGCTTATTATTATGGTGATGGCAGCATTTGGTAAAAGGGAGTTCAATCAATGTCTAACCAGATTTCAAATACGTACGGCAATAATATTGATGAGAGCCAGGCTAAAGCCGAGGAGATTGAACAACGATCTCAAGCAATCGAACAATATAAACTAGATAATCAAGCTCAAGCGACCGAGAGCGATGAATCAACCACAGAAGTCCCTACATCTGCTGAAAAAAGAAGCGCTGATAGAAACAAAGTAAGCACCACTGATGCAAATTTTTCTCTCAATAGAATAGCAACAAACGAAGCCAAGCTAACACAGCTTGGCGGTGAAAATTCTTATTTGAATAATTTAGAAATTTCAGAATTTGAAAAAACTGAGTTTGAATTACAGCAAGAAAACGCATTACAAAATCCATCTCTAGATGCATTAGATACAGTTCAACTCGCTTCTCGGATTGAGCTCGAAACACCTGATCACGTCAATCGTAAAACTCCTAGCGTTAAAGACTTTCGGTCTGAGGTTGACCTTGAATTTGGAGATGCTGATAAGCTTAGAGAAGGGGGAACTTGGAGAACTCGCACAACGTAATCTAACAACATGAATGAGCATATGTCATCAAGGAAGTCTCCTTGTTTTTTTAATAATACTTAAGGATTTATATGAAAACCTCTCACGAAGTCATGGAATCTATTTGGGATAATATGAAAAAATAGAACCTAATACTTATGATAATTTATTCCGCTAAACATTACGAAATCGGAAGACCAAACGAAAATGTTGAACATCTCTTAAGCTATCTAAAGCAATTTTCTGATATCAAATTTACAAGTCATCTTGTTTCGATTGATAACTTAGATACAATTGAGAACGATTCAGAAAATTATATTTTGATCTCCTCAACCTCAATTATGGCTCTTGTAAACCTCAACCTTTTCATTCAGGCACTGAGAAAGAAATTTGGCAAGATAAAATGTAAGGTTGTTGTAGGTGGGGCTGCCTATTACTTCCTTAATGATGCAGATGTGTTAAAGTATTATCCTGAAATCACGCACATCTGCGTGGGAAAAGGCGAAGAAGTCCTCAAAGCTATTATAGAACAAAACCTCCCCTCTGGAGTTTACCGTGCAGAAGATTTCAACAGAGTTTCTGCTTATACCTTATGCCCTGAATATCCTGTTGAAGGTGTAGTGATGATTAATTTCCGTGACAGTCGTTGTTCATGGAATAAGTGTGTATTCTGTCACCAGGCAACAAAGTGTGTGTATCCAAGCAAAAATGCCCAGGACGTAGCCAATGAGGTCATGTACTACATGGATCAATTTGGTTATAAACTATATTATTTCTTTGATAATGAAACGAAACCTGAAATGCTGACTGAATTTTTAGAGATTCTTTATAACCGTGGTTATATAAAAAAATTCAGGCCTCAGTTTTATGTCCTTGGCCTTAGAGTGGACAGCAATATTGAATCGCTAAGAAGCATCTTAAAAAAATGCCCCAAAGGGACTATTTATGGAATAGCTTTAGGCATTGAATTTTATAATCAAGAAATCTTAGATCGATACAAAAAAGGCATCACTACCGAGCAGATTGATAAGGCGCTTAAATTCTTTCCAAAATTTGGAACAAAAAATGATGTTTATTTGCTTTTTGGATTACCCACAGTCACAAATAAACATATTAAAGACCAAGAAGATTTTATTAAGAAATCATATCCGCTTGTAAGCCTATACAAGCCGTCTTATTTTTTGTTGAGTGATGGAGTCGAAATTAAAAACCGCAAGGATGATTTCAAAATCAAAGAATTAGACTACAATTATACAGTGCAAGATTTTTTCAGGTATTCTAACGAAATCCCTCCAATCCGTACTAATTACATAGATTTTCTTTCTTGGGATGATGATCTCAATAAATACGCTTCGAGAGATGAAACTTTTTTAAAGTATCTTACTATTTATAAAAAATTCAGTAGAGTTGGGGCAAATATTAGACTTTTGTTTCTAAAGGATAAGACTCACAGATTATTTTCGAAAATAAGACCAGATGCGTATTTCGATATTTTTTAGAAGGTCGTAAAAGAAGTAATGTAGTTAATATTTGCATTTAGTTTGTAAAATCGCTAACATAGAAGAAATTTAATACATAAGGATTGATTATGAAAACCTCTCACGAAGTCATGGAATATATTTGGGATAAGATGAAAAAAAACAAAGATGGCACCATCACGTTTAAAGACGCAGATGTGGCCTACCTTTACATTCATGGTTTTGTAGACACAAAAAAACACTCTCTCGAAAATTGGCAACAAGCCTTTGAAAGCTTTAAAGACAAGGACGGTGATTTTTCATTAAGCAAGGAACGTTTTTTATCCTTAGCACCCTTTCGTTACAATGGTCCTGTAGGAAAGATCTTTGACGCCTCAAAAATCAGAGAAGGCTCTTGGTCAGATGAAGAACTTAAGCTTTTATTTGAAAAATCGATAAGCAAAGTATCAAGGATCAATGAAAAAATCTTTTGGACATATATTAAAAAACACAAAAAAAGTGGTTCAAAAGATAAAAAAGGGAATTTTATCATGGACAGAAACGCTAAATCAGCATTGAGAGAATTTGTTGAGCAGTTTCCAAGTGCACAACGACTTTTAGAAAAAAAGATATTAGAAGTCTCATATAATAAAAAATAAGTCTTAATACTTATGAAAATATATTACCCTAAACATTATGAAATCCACAGACCCAATGAAAATGTTAAATATCTTTTAAGTTATTTAAGACAGTTTTCCAAAATCAAATTTACTGGCCACCCTATTTCGTTAAACAACTTAGACACGATTGAGAACGATCCAGAAAATTATATTTTGATCTCTTCAACCTCAATCAAGGCTTTGGTAAACCTCAGCATTCTCATCCAGGCACTTAGAATAAAATTTGGCAAAATAAAATGTAAGATTGCTGTGGGTGGTGCTGCCTACTATTTTCTTAACCTTGAAGATGTATTTAAGCACTACCCCGAAATCTCCCACATATGTGTGGGAAAAGGAGAAGAAGTTCTCAAGGCTATTATAGAACAAAATCTCCCCTCTGGAATTTACAATGCAGAAGATTTCAAAAGAGTTTCTGCTTATACCTTATGCCCTGAATATCCTGTTGATGGTGTAGTGATGCTTAATTTTCGTGACAGTCGTTGTTCTTGGAATAAATGTGTGTTCTGCCACCACACAACAAAGTGTGTGTATCCAAGCAAAAACGCCCAAGATGTAGCCAATGAAGTCATGTACTACATGGATCAATTTGGTTACAGGTTATATTATTTCTTTGATAATGAGATGAGACCTGAAATGCTGGCTGAATTTTTTGAGATTCTCTATAATAAGGGTTATATAAATAAATTCAAACCCCAGTTTTATGTCTTTGGCCTAAGAGTTGATAGTAATATCGAAGCTTTAAGCAGCATTTTAAATAAATGCCCTAAAGGGACAATCCATGGAATAGCTTTAGGCATTGAATTTTATAATCAAGAAGTATTGAATCTATACAAAAAAGGCATCACTACTGAGCAGATTGATAAGGCCATTAATTTCTTTCCAAAATTCGGAACAAAAAATGATGTGTACTTGCTTTTTGGATTACCCGCAGTCACAGACAAGCACATTAAAGACCAAGAAGACTTTATCAAAAGATCATACCCTCTAGTAAACAAATACATGCCCTCTTATTTTTTACTGAGTGAAGGGCTCGACATACAAAAACGCGAAGATGAATTCAAAATCATAGAATTAGACTCCCATTATACAGTGCAAGACTTCTTTAGATATTCTATCGAAATCCCTCCAATCCGTACTAATTACATAGATTTTCTTTCTTGGGATGATGATCTCAATAAATACGCTTCACGGGATGAAACTTTTTTAAAGTATCTTACTATTTATAAAAAATTCAGTAGAGTTGGAGCTAGTATTAGACTTTTTTTTCTAAAGGATAAGACTTACAGTTTTTTTTCGAAAATAAGACCCGATACTTATTTCGAAATTTTTTAGAGGGTTGCAAAATGAAGCAAGGTAGTGAATATTTATTCTTTGCATTTAGTTTGTAAAAACGCTAACATAGAACAATCGCATCCTCTCCGCATGAGCGGATCGGATGCGGTTATTTATGAGGAGAAATCCATGGCAACTCCCGAAGAAGCAATGGAATACATCTGGGAAAAAGTCTCGAAGCAAAATAATAGCAAAAACATCTGCTACACAAAGGCTGATGTCTATTATCTCTATTGTGAAGGTTTTGTTGATACACGACAGTATTCTCTTAAACAATGGGAAAAAGCCCTTAAGCCTTTCAAGAAAAGTGATGAAACCTATGTTTTTAATAAACAGCAATTCTTAAGCATTAGAAAATACCGTTATAATGGGCCCTCTCACGAAGTCTTTGATGCCCAAAAAGTTCGTGATGGGGCATGGACTGATGATGAACTCGATATCTTATATGAAAGATCTATTAGACAAGCCTCAGAAATGCCTAAGAAAGCATACAAGGCTCTCCTTGCTGATCTTAAAAAAAATGGCTTCAGTAATGAAAAGAACGAACTCGTCATTGATGCTAATATTAAAATTGGCCTAGGTAATATTATAAAAGCATTTCCCTCTCCCCGCACAAGACTGGAATACAAGGTAAAACAGCTCCGAGAAACGGGCGAAGACACTTGGCGTAAGACTGAAAAAAAGAGAGGCAAAAGCAAATTCTCTGTTGGTTCAACAGCTGTAGAAACAACGTTAGCCTCTTTAAAGAAACTACAGGGTTCCTCTCCAAAAAAAGAAAAAAAGGCTAAAAAAGCCACTAAAAAATCAAAAGAAAAAGACGTAGACATTAAAACTTTACGTAAGCCTGGTGGCAAAGTGTTTGGATAAACCGTCTTAGAATTATGAGCAAATCACTTAAAGCAATGGAGTATATATGGGACAAGATACCCAAACAAAAGAATAAGAAGACCATTCACTATCTCAAAGGGGATCTAGCCTATTTATACGGTCATGGTTTTGTCGATTCACGACGCTTTTCTCTAGAGGAATGGAAAAACGCCTTCCTTAAATTTTCTAATCCTGATGGCAGTTATTTTCTCAACAAAGAACAATTTTTATCTCTACACGTTTTTCGTCCAGTACTTGAAGGAGACATCAATTTTGATCCCATGAACCTAAGAGATGGCTCTTGGACAGATCAAGAACTCAAAGATCTCTTTTTCCATTCAATTCAAGTTGTTTCAGATATCAGAGAAAATACTTTTTGGTGTTATATAAACACCTATAAAGAAGACGGTGTAATTGATAATAAGGGGAACCTCATTGTTGACGATAGTTTTAAAGAAGGTCTTTTGTACCTCATCAACGAGTTTCCTTCACCAAGAAGAAAACTGCAGAAAGAAGCTAGCCGCATAACAAATAAACGTCTTAAAAAGATATCCGATCAAGAAAAAGACCGCGATAAAAGTGATTTTGTGGTTGGCGAAAAAGTCTCCGAAACAACACTGTCATCTCTCAAAAATCTACAATCTCTTGATCATCCCAAAAAAGACAGCATTGATGAAGATATAGTAGATGAAGCTATTGTAAATGAAGATGAGCAAAGCAAAGAAGAAATTATTGATATAAAGTCCCTGCGCAAACCAGGCGGCAAGGTTTTTGGATGATCTACACGAAACCAAAAATTAAGACTTTTTCAGAGGATTTCCTTGCTTACCTTTTCCCACCCTATTCTCTCATATTTACCAGGCATCTCATTTGGGAGCCCAACAGGGATTAAGGCTACAGGTCTTTGATCAGAAGGCATGTGAAGACATGCTGCGATTTCCTTTTCTTTAACTACACCTATCCAAACAGCTCCGTAACCCATATCGTGTATAGCTAAGAGAAGATTTTGAACCGCTGCGGCTGTATCTTGAATACAAAACAGCTCTCTGCCAACATCTCCATACTCTTTAGCAGATACCTCTGGTCTGGCTGCTACTGCAATGACAGCCGGAGCCTGCTTAACTACCTCTTGATTGAAGGACTGCTTACAGAGCTCATCTTTAACATGCTGATTTTTAACAACATAAAAAAACCAAGGTTGGAGATTTCCGGCATTGGGTGCTGCCTCTAAGCAAGACAACATGAGGTCAATATCCTCTTGAGGGATAGGATCTGGTTTGAGGGAACGGATACTTCTGCGTTCAAATAGACATTTTATGACAGGTGATTCTCGTTTCATGCGTTCAGCGTCTAGCGTCTTGCGTCTAGAGGATCAATGAGATTTTACAAAAACGTATTACGAATAGCGTATATAAGAAAACCTATCGATTATCGATTATCACCTATCGTTTCATATATTGACTAGCTACCAGCTACTAACTACAAGCTACTGATAATGAACCCTGCCATCCTCCCATTAATCCTCGCCGCCCTTTCCATTGGTTTCATTCACACCCTTCTTGGGCCAGATCACTATCTTCCCTTTATTGCCATGGCAAAGGCCAAAAATTGGACCATGAAAAAAACACTTTTCATCACGACTCTTTGTGGAATTGGTCATGTATTCAGTTCTGTTATTTTGGGTTTTTTGGGCATTGCCCTTGGCATTGCTGTCTTTAAATTAGAGGGTATTGAATCTATACGTGGTAATATCGCAGGTTGGATGCTCATAGCCTTTGGTCTTGTCTACTTTGTTTGGGGAATACGTAGAGCTATTCGCAATAAACCACACACTCATTGGCATTTTCACGATGATGGAACACATCATGCGCATAAGCACGCCCATCAAACAGAGCACGTTCACGTTCACGAAAAGAAAAAAACCATGACCCCCTGGATTCTGTTTATAATATTTGTGTTTGGCCCCTGCGAACCCTTGATCCCTCTTTTGATGTACCCTGCTGCCAAAGCAAGTATTTCAGGACTTATCCTCGTCACCACAGCTTTTGCAGCCACAACTATCCTGACCATGCTCACTGTTGTCTGCATCTCAACCTATGGCTTGAATTTTCTTCCTTTGAAAAGATTAGAAAGATACACACATGCCTTAGCAGGATTCACGATCTTCATCTGTGGATTTGCTGTTCAAGTATTGGGGTTATAAGAAGCAATAGCGAAAAGGAATAGTGAAAAGTTTATAACTATTGCTGTTCACTATTCCTAATCACTCATAAATTTTATTAATCAGTACACGTACTAATATGGTTTCCGACTACATAACCACCGTTCTTTGCATTATCACCCTTTGCATCCTGCATAGTTAGATCAAAATACCAGGTCCCACTGGCTGAAGCATCCCAATTTTCTGTATCTACAGTATTCACAATAACAGCCACATCTTCTAATGAATCTTCAGCCGAAGTCCGAGTATCACCTGTAAATGTGGCATCAATATCTGCTAAATTAGGAAAGCCACCAGATGTTGGCGCGCAAGAATCATCATAAGGAAATAAATCAAACCTGTGAGTAAATCCCAACTGGGTCCCTGCTGGGATATCAAAAACAATTTTGAAGTATCCGTCATTGTCTACATCTGGTTGTATTATGTCACTGCTTGTAACAGGTGACTGACTCGCAACATCAGCATCATCATCCCCAATGCGAACATTGTAAAGCGTATATTGAAGAACTGAATTAATTTGCGTTGTACAAGTCACTGTTGAGGCATCATTAAAAGTGATTGTGTAAATAAATGTATCCCCTGCTGACATGTCATCTTTGAGATCCTGCCCAGCACCTGCTGAGATAAACATACAGTGATTATCTCCATCACCTTCTCCTGTACATTCTGCCAGAGTTTTATCCCATGTCCCACCTGTGGTAAAACTTGTATCATCATAAAAGGCTGAGTCATCAACTATCACAGAATCTAAATACGAAGGGCCTTCAACTGAAACTGATGAAATCGTATACCCTGTATCAGGATATATATGCTGCACAATTTGCATGTTATCACCTGTAGCTAACTCACTAGCATCTCCTGGACGAACACCATTGTTCATAAACAAAACAAGCTGATCAATCCCTGGACAGGTTTCAATGGCATCGTCTCCATCCTGATCATCTAAAATCAGATCACCATCATTATCTATATCATTGAGATTATCCACACAGTCTTTATCAGTATCAGATATATTTGCAGTATCAACGTCATCCACTACGCTTGTATTTTCTCCTGTTATCATACTACCCTTAGATGGCACTCCGCCTGTAGCTGCACAATCTAAAGTAGATTCTGCTAAAGCTGATATATCTGTATCAGAAGTGGCAACACCTGTTACAGTATTGAGAACAACACTGCCCAAATCTGAATCTGTGGATGGCGTCTCCAATCCAACAATTGCAGAATCACTATCTGAGCTTACAACAAGACCACCTGCACTCTTATAATCATCGTCAAGAAAACGTATTATCACAGTATCCTCTGGATCAGCGCTAAACGTAAAAGCTCCTGAAGCATCAACTGATGAATAGGAAGTTAACCCAGTTGTTTTATTAAGTGCCTGAACTTTGTATGATGCTGCTGCTGTAGCATAAGGCAAAAGATACTTGGCTTCATTTATCGAAGGTGATGTTGCCACTGATAATGTCCCAGACATCGTCACTGAACCTGAGTCCGTACTAGGCGTGCTAGCACCTCCACAATGAGCCATAAATAAAGCAATGACTAAGACCACCAAAATATTGAATAATTTCTTTGTATGCATAACCCCCCCCTAAGATGTGATATTTAGTTACTTTAAAGCAATTACTATGCCAGGTTGACAGGTAATAAGCAGTTATATCTAATTGTTTTTATTTGTGTTTTTATTATGGTCATTTTGGTAGGAAATTATTACCTAGCACATAGGGCTAAAAGAGCTAAATTCAAGCAGGAAGTGCCCCACTTCAATATGGATCATCATTATAATTCAGAAAAAAAACCCAAAGGGTTTAAATAAAATAGCCCAGGGTTGAAAAAGCCTGAAGGGATTTTTCTACCCTGGGTTAATAACAAAAAGACAGCCCCATTAATAATCCCAATTCATTCCCTGAAAGGGATATATAAATAATTGATCAGAACATTGCGATACGTAGGGGCAAGGCGCACCGTGCCTCTACAAGGAAAATTGTTTTTATATAACCCTTACAGGGTAAATGCATTTTTTTATATGAGACCCAGGGTGGCGGCCCATCTAAAGACGGACCTTACCCTGGGCTAAATTATTGTGCCCTTTCAGGGCAAAGAAAAAAAATCTTCTCTAGCAGGTACTTGCTCTTTGAATTCAGAAAAGCTCTTTAAAAAACCCCGCCCACTCTCTTTGAGAACCCCAGATAAATCTAGGTTCTGCCTTGATCAGTCTTTCTCGAGATTGGTACCCATTCAAAACACAACCACTTAAGACACCATCTTGATTAGCGGCCTCTACATCGTGATCAGTGTCTCCAATGAACAAGGCTTTGTTTGTGGGGATATTTAATTCCAATAAATGCTGTTTGAGTTCCTCACGTTTATCACAGACAGAGCCATGGATTTTTTTGAAATATTTTTGAAGATCTAATTTTTCACAGAGTTTGTCTAAAAGATCTTGGCGGAGTGTGGAAAGAATACTCATGGTCTTGCCCGCGCTTCTGAGATAGTCGAGAGTTTCTATCACGCCTTCATAGATCTTTCCTTTGAGACTGTTATCCACATAGCGATCAAAGTAGTATGTATTAATCTCGTCGATCGATAATTCAATACCGTAACGACGATAGAATGGAGTTACAGGTAAGCAGAAATATTCTTTGTATTCTTCAAATGTAATTGATTTACCAGAGAGTTCTTTAATGACTTGTTCGGTTGTAAGGTAACTAGGCTCATGATCATCATACAACGTCCCTGCCCAATCAAATATCACATGTTTTATCTCATTACTCATTACTCATTACTCATCACTATAAACAACTGCCAACTCCGGAGTCTCATACACTTTTACTTTTTCTAATTTAACAGGAGATGGAAAACGACTTTTTAGTTCTTGAAATAACCAAATAGCAATCCATTCTGCTGTTGGCTGGTGATCTTTGAAAAAATCGATGTCTTCATTTAGAAATTTATGATCTATTCTTTCTTCCAAAAAAGATTTCACAATCTTGTCTACATCATACCCATTTATAAGCATGCCTGTGTCTGGCGAAATCTCCCCACTCAAAACAATATCAAGAGTGTATTGATGGCCATGAACCGAAGAACATTTGCCAAACACCTCTTGATTCTTTTCTTCTGACCAATCTTCTCTATACAAGCGATGAGCGGCACAGATATTGTAAGAACATATTAAATTAATTTTCTTCTCCATCTCTCACTTTTGTTCCTATGTTTACTTGTTTAAACCGTGGCTGTCAGCCTAGGCTGACTGGGGGCCCAGTGAAAAACAAGTGAATATAGGAACAAAACCTCCTACAAACTACTCTTAATAAAATCCATAAACTCAGAACGTGTGGCAGGATTTTTCTTAAAGGCCCCCATCATCGATGATGTGACCATGACCGATTCACGCTTTTCTACACCCCGCATTTGCATACACATATGTTCTGCCTTGATGACCACAGCCACACCAAGAGGATTGAGGCATTCCTTGAGCGTCTCTGCAATTTGTTTTGTCATCCTTTCTTGTACCTGAAGTCGTCTAGCATAGATCTCGATCAATCGTGCTACTTTTGACAAACCGACTATCTTTCCCTTTGGAATATAGGCAATATGGGCACTGCCAAAAAAAGGCAAAAGATGATGTTCACACATTGAATAGAATTCAATGTCTTTGACTACAACCATCTCATCAACATCTTCTTCAAAAATCGCTTTTTTAATAATCTCAGAAGGGTCTTCTTGATAACCTTTTGTCAGAAATTCATACGACTTGGCAACACGCTCAGGCGTTGTTAATAAACCTTCACGATCAGGATTCTCCCCTATTCCCAAAAGCAGCTTTCGTGTAGCTGTTTCTATAAGTGTTTTGTTATCAATTTGACTTAAATCACGTGCTGTATTTTCTTTATCTAACATAAAACTCCTTTATGTATTCTTTCGGCAGCAACAATAGGATACTGAATCCATGTTTGGCATATCTGCAGGAAACTTTGTTACAGTCACTTTCACATCAAGAATATCAAACTGCTTCAGTAATAAATCAGCAACCTCATGTGTAACAGTTTCGATGAGATTAAATTTTCTTCCTTTAAGAAACTCATCAATCATGAGATTTGCCTTAAAATAATCACATTTGATTTCATGAGCCTCATCTCTTTGGCTCGCTAATGCAGCGACTGCAGCTTCAAAATCAACTCTAATCTTTTGCTTTACAGCCCGTTCATTTTCGTGAATTCCCAATAAACACTCATATTTCAAGCCATTGCAGACAATTTTGTCATATTGTTCACTCATAATTGTTCCTTGTTTGGATGGAATTTATAGGGAAATATATATTTTGGAGCAAGTTATTTAGATGTCATCATCGATAATCTTTGAATGGTAGAAATTACGATAACCGCCTGAATTAGGAAACAATTCATTGGCAAATTTGATTTTTTTCTTTTCTTGCTTAAAACCGTTCATCACGATTTTGGCCCGGATTTCAGGATCATGATATTTAAGATTATGCGTTCCCCCTGTTTTTCGTTTGAGAAATTGAATAAACTTCTTGGGAGGATATTCCATCAAAGCCATCAAGCGTCCACTTATCTCATCTGCAAGGGTTTCGTGTTCACGTCTAAGAGCAAAGATCTGATCCCAATTTAAGACATCGAGCTGCTGCTGCACAGGCCTGTGCGCGCAAGTATGTCCCCATTCATGGGCCATCACACCTGCAAGAATGGCTTCATCGTTCTGAAACTCCTGTAAAAATTCAACACCAAGATAAACAAGATCATTACTATCAACACAAGCAATGGTGCCTTTAGCCGGTGTGACACGACATTTTTTACCTTTGAGCTTATTAAGACGCCTTTTTAGCTTTGAAATAACCCCGCCTTTAGCAAAAAGTTCTGCAAGGTCTCCAATTTCGGCAAGTGAGACAATTCTTGGAGGAGTTTCACCAAGACTTTTTGGCGCTTCTGCAACTGGACCGGCACCTCGGCCACCAGATACCTTTGGGGCATTTTTTAGATCAGTGAGTGCGGAACCTGTTGTTTCAATTCTAAGTCCCATGAGCTTTTTCCTTTGCAGTCAGGGTCTGTTCAAAAATGTGCAGATACAAGACGGATGATAAATTTAATGAAAGCACCTACGGTTGAGTACGTAATTGAATTAAATTTTTATCCAACGCAGTAGATGTGCATTTTTCAACAGACCTTTATCGTAATCATTATACATTACAACAGGTTAGATAGCAACCCATTCCTCAATACTCATTGACTATTAGCCAAATACTCCATTAATCACAAGTGTATGAAATTTTTCGTCACAGGAGCCACTGGATTCATTGGTATTCACCTCTGTCGTCATCTTATCAAAAAAGGACACGAAGTCGTTGCCCTTGTTCGCAATGATGCCAAGTTAAGATTTCTTCCTAAAGAGAATATTGAGATCCTTCGAGGCAATCTAGAATCTTTTAAAGATCCTAATTTCATCATTCCCAAATGCGATCAGGTGATACATCTGGCAGGAACAGTAACAGCAAGAAAACTCATCGACTATGAAAAGGACAATTTGACTGCTGTGAAAGACCTCTTAGATTGCTTACACAGACAAAGCTGGACACCTACACAATTTGTTTTTGCAAGCTCGCAAGCAGCAGCAGGCCCTTCTCCCATTGATCGACAGCTTGTTGAACCTGACACACCCCAACCTATTGATGCTTATGGCAGAGCCAAGCTGGCTGCTGAAAACATACTAATGAGCCAGAATGATTTCCCTGTCACAATTATCAGACCTCCCAGTGTGATTGGTCCATTAGATACTAACATTTTGAATCTTTTTAAAATGGCAAAACACGGTTTTGGTTTTATTTTAAGAAAGAAAAAACAACCCATCAGTTTTATTGCTATTGATGATTTGATTAAAGCCATTGATCTTTTGATCTTTGATCACAGTCACGATCATCGTCTTTACTTTGTTTCAAACGACACACCCACAACACCTCAAGACCTTTGGAAAGAAGTTGGCAAGGCTTTGGATAAATCCATACGAATCATTCCCGTCCCAAAATGCTTGCTTTATATTTTTATGAAAGCAAACACATTCATTTCGAATCTCTTTCGAACAAAAAATATTTTTGATAAAAAGTATTATGATCAACTTGGCGCTGATGCCTGGATGGTTTCGAGTAAAAAGCTAAAAAATGATTTTGATTGGCAGGCTACAGTGTCTTTGAGTGAAGCATTGAAGGAGACGGTAAAAAGTTATTATGAAGAGGGATGGATTTAAATACATTTTTTGAAAATTGAAAAATACATAAACGAACAATGAATATTTATTTTTCATTTATGTATTGTTCATTTTTCATTTTTTAATATCCCCACAATTTCCTCCTTTGAATACAACCTCCCCTGCCCAATTCCTGGGCAATCTTTAGAAGCTTTATCCCAATTTTCTTTTGAGCGAATGATGTTTATCCAAAAAGGAAAAGATCGACATTGCCTAGGTCTCACAGGGTAGATTTTGCATCCTTTTTCATAAAAAAAGCAGCGACCATCCTCATGCTCACGGATTGTATAAACCCCTTCATAGGGAAAACAAAAAAACTCTCTGATATTAGTGGGTGTTATGCTTAGGTGTTTTGCAATTTCATCAATCTCTTTTTGTGTGACCCTAATAACACCCGGTTCGCCAGTGCAGCATTTGCCACATTCTTGGCAGAAAAACCTAAGTCCTTTGTCGAAAAAGTAACGCTGAAAGTACACGATGAACTCCTTGCTATTTAAAGCCTTTTATGACAAAAAATCGCGGTTGTATTCAACTAAAATCAGCATTTAAGCTATAATCAATGAAAGATAGCAGCTAATAAAATGAACTTAAAAGTCCACCAAAAATTCTTCAAATCATTTGATGGCACCAAAATTGGCTATCAAGTCCTTGGCCGTGGAAAAAAGCACTTTATTCTCTGCAATGGTCTAGGCGGTACAATAGCTGCTTGGGCACCTTTATACGAACACTTCAAAAATAAATATAAATTCATCGCCTGGGACTACCGTGGCATTGTCACTTCAGACAGACCCAAAAACCTCAAAAACCTTAGCATAGCACATCACTGCCGTGACCTTGACATGCTTCTTAAAAAAGAAGGTGTGGAACAAGCCTTCTTTGCTGGCTGGTCTATGGGTGTCCAGGTTTGTTTGGAATATTACCGAAAACACGCCAAGCAATACAAAGGCATGATTCTCATCAATGGCACGAGTGGTTATCCTTATGACACTGTTCTCAATTCACCTTTGAGCAAGTACATCATCCCAAAAACAAACATGCTTCTCAAAACCCTCATGCCAAGGCTCCAGCCCAAGCTTAAGCCCATTGCTAAGCTTGTCATTGATAGCAATGACTTTATTAAACTTGTCACCAAGCTTGGTATGATTAATAAGAATCTTAATTCAGACATGTTCAGACAAGTAGCTCATGATATTGTTAATACAGATCTCTCACTCTATTCAGAACTTTTAGATCAGCTCAATGAACATGATGCCACAGATGTGCTCAGCAAAATCAAAGTCCCTGCCCTTATTATTGCTGGGACTAAAGACATCATGACACCAAGCCATGTGGCCATAGAAATGTGTGAGAAAATTAAAAAATCCGAACTCATGATGCTAGAAAATGCCTCACATTATTCGTTGATGGAATTTCCCGAAATCATTAACAAAAGAATTGAAGATTTTCTGAAATCCTTAGGGTCTTGGGAAAAGTAATATGAATTTAAAAACCGACATTGTTATCATTGGAACTGGAATAGCAGGCTTAAGCCTTGCCCTCAAAGCAGCAAATGATTTTGATGTAATTCTTGTAACCAAAACAGATGCAGAAGAATCCAATACGCGTTATGCTCAAGGAGGCATTGCTTCAGTTATCGCTAGTAAAGATAACTTTGATTCTCATATAAAAGACACTCTTCAAGCAGGCGCTAATCTTAATGACCAAAAAGCTGTAGAAAAAATTGTTTGTGCTGGCCCTCGTTTGATTGATGAGCTCTTACAAATAGGGGTTAAGTTTTCACGAAAAAGCCAAAAAGAGTTTGATTTGGGCATAGAAGGTGGTCACTCCAAGCGAAGAGTCCTTCACGCTAGAGATCTTACAGGTTATGAAATTATCACAAAACTTCTTAACCAAGTTCAAAAACACCCTCGCATAAAAGTTTTGGAACACCACACAGCCGTCGACTTAATTTGCCAACGTCATTTAAAAAAGAGAGTACAAAGAGGCCTTTGCTACGGTGTCTATGTACTCAACAACAAAACTCTAAAAGTAATCACAATTAAATCTAGGGCTACGGTTCTCGCAACAGGTGGTGCAGGAAAAACTTATCTTTATACTTCTAATCCAGATATTGCCTCAGGCGATGGCATTGCCATGGCTTACAGAGCAGATTGTCGAATAGCCAATCTCGAATTTGTCCAGTTCCATCCCACATGTCTTCACCATGCCAAAGCAAAATCATTCTTAATATCAGAAGCTCTTCGTGGCGAAGGAGGCAAACTTAAATTAACAAATGGCAAACGGTTTATGTCCCGTTATCACAAACGCGCAGAGCTCGCACCGAGAGACATTGTAGCTAGGGCTATTGATAATGAACTCAAAAGGCGTGGTGATTATTACGTGCACCTCGATACAACACATCTTTCTCGCGACTTCCTCAAAAAACGTTTTCCAAATATTTACAAGACCTGTCGCAAATTTGGTTATGATATTGCAAAAGAACCTATCCCTGTTGTCCCTGCTGCCCATTATTTCTGTGGTGGTGTTGTTGTTGACCTAAGAGGAAGAACTGACATCACTAATCTTTATGCCATTGGCGAAGTCAGTTGTTCTGGAATGCATGGAGCTAATCGATTGGCATCCAATTCACTTCTAGAAGGAATTTCTTTTGCTGACTTTGTGTATCAAGACCTCACAAAAAGAAAAGATCTAGACTTAGTGACACGTATAGCTGTTAAACAATGGGATCCAGGAAAAGCCACTGATTCAGATGAAATGGTTGTGATTTCTCATAATTGGGATGAGATCAGACGGCTGATGTGGAATTATGTGGGTATCGTACGAAGCAACAAAAGACTCCTCAGAGCGCAAAATCGAATTAATATTCTCCTTGATGAAATCAGAGAGTATTATTGGAATTTTACTCTTACTCCAGATCTTTTAGAGCTTAGAAATATTTGCCGCGTCGCTGATCTCACCATGAAGTCTGCCCTACAACGTAAGGAATCTATTGGTCTCCATTATAATATTGATTACCCATCTGCTAAGAAGAAGAGCCGTCGATTTAATATAGTGAGGAGCTAATACGGTGAAAGCGAAACCAAATACGCTGCACCAGCTTGATCTCCATCCACATCTTGATATGGTGCACCAATAATTAGATCATCCAATCCATCACCATCAAAATCAGGAACATAAGCAACTCCTCCTTGAGCACAAAAATGATCTGCTGCATTTTCGCCATGAATAACAACGTCAGCCAATGACAAATTAGTAACAGCATCATACTCTCCACTCTTACCATAAAATATATAACAAGCGCCTGAGTTATTATTTATTCCTAAAGCACCAATGAGTATATCATCAAAGCCATCTCCATTCAGATCTGCTCCAGTTGATAAAGCAGTACCCGCATAATCCGATGATTCCGCACCTACGAATTTGATATTGGCTTCTGATAAAATAAAGTCCCCTTGTGAAACTGGCCCATAAAATAGATACGCAGCACCCGAATTACTTCCATTAGCATCATTATACATTGCCCCAATCATGACATCATCATACCCATCACCATTAATATCTCCTGCAAGAGATACATCAACGCCTGCAATATCTTCAGCTGATTCCCCCCTAAACTTAACGTCAATATTAGCTAAATCATAATTTCCATCTTCTATTGGACCATAAATTAGATAAGCAGAACCTGAACCATTTCCATTTGTATCATCATACATTCCCCCAATCATAATATCGCTATACCCATCACCATTAACATCACCGGCAGAAAGACTGTAGCCAGTATATGATGAAGATGATTCACCAACAAATATTGCATTGGCATCTGAGAGATAATGAATACCAGAGTCTATAGGACCATATATGAGATAAACCTTACCAAGATCTATGCCATAAACCTTACCCCCAATTGCGCTAATTAAGATATCATCATACCCATCACCATTCACATCTCCAGCACCTTTGACTCGCCCTCCTGCAAAATCACTCTCATCTTCTCCTATAAAGATTGCATCGGCTTCCTCTTCACCAACAAATTGACTATTTTGAATTGGGCCATAGAATAAATAGACTGCTCCAGCATGATCAAAATTATAAGAACGCTTATAAGCTCCAACGAGCAAGTCTTCATACCCATCAGCATTTACATCTCCAGCCGAAACAGAAGACTCGCCAAGAGAATCTAATTGATAGCTACCCAAGATTTTTGTGTCTGCTAATGATAAATCTAGCTGATCATCACTAACACCATTATAATAGAGATAAACTGCACCAGATCCACTACCATTTGTATCATCACCAATAGCCCCAATAATAAAATCACCCACACCATTACCATCAAAGTCACCACCAGCAACTTGCCAGCCCGCATAATCACCCTCAACCTCACCAAAAAACTTGGTACTAATATCAGCGACTTCAAAAATCCCTGTAACAGAACAACTATTTGGCGAACCATCACAGTTATTGTCTACACCATCGAAGCAAATCTCTACTACTCCTGGATGAACTAACAAATCTGCATCATCACAATCTGTTAAATCAGACACGTATCCCTCTGGCGGTTCACAGCCCACAACCCACGATCCGCGATCCCCATACCCATCTCCATCCTGATCTTCATACCAGGCCTTGTTTGGGTTAATTGTGGCATCATCATCATCGCAATCAGAACCATTATTCACATACCCAAGCATATGAGACGAACACGAAAGAACAGAGACATCTGAATCACCGTACCCATCTTCATCTTGATCATAATAGAGATTGTAATAAATTGAACACACCTCATCATCTGTGTTTGTGTTATTGTTAGTTTCATTTGCTACAATGGGATCTGTACCAGCTAGTATTTCAAATATATTACTCTCACCATCGCCATCAGTATCTAAATTAGGAATTTCATAAATACCGTAGTCAAACTGAGGCAAGAGTTCATTATTAGCTGATGCATTATTTTCATAGGTTACTGTATCTTCGAGATAAGTAATATTTAAGGACGAGTCAGAGGTAGTTTGTGAAAAAAGGACATAAGCAACTGGCAATACATTATCCTCTGAATCTTGATAATAAAAAACAATCTTGAATAAATAAACCTTACTGTTTTCTAGTTCAAAGCTATCTGAACGCACAACGCCATCTGAAATGAATAGATTTTGCTCATGAACCATGAGTCCCCCTGCATCATTAACAGTGAGGCTCGCCGACAACCTACTCTCATCAACCTGTGTAAGATAATAAGGCAACAATGTTAAGGTAGGCTCATCAGAATTACCTGGACCTTTGCCCGAACAATTTACAGACACTAGGATTATAAAAATGACGAAAACACTTTTAATCGTTATTTTATTCATAATTTTCCTCTCCATGAAACTGAAAAGAAGCAACCTTCATGCCATAATGATGCGTTTTATTCTCTTATAAATTCAATATGTTATAAATTTGTTCTGCATGGATTTCCTTTTTTGTAGTAGTGCTGATACAGTTCTGTTAAAAATATCACACAAATTTCATGAGTTACTGCTGAAAGATTGACCTTTTAAGAATCTCGGTCTACCGATTTCTAAATTTCTTAAAACAGAAGGGAAAAAACTGATGTCAAAACTCTATTTTCGCTACTCAGCCATGGGTGCTGGCAAATCACTTGATCTTCTCAAGGTTGCTTACAACTACGAAGAACGTGGAATGAAAGTCGTCTTATTCAACTCGCAGCTTGATACCCGTTTTGAAACCGGCTGTATTGCATCGAGAACAGGGATTAAAATGAAATCCTTTTTATTTTCGACCACAACGAACTTTTATGACCATGTAAAAGAAAACTATTTTGACAAAGATGTGAAAATTAGTTGCATACTTCTTGACGAAGCACAGTTCCTTAAAAAAGAACAAGTCGAACAGCTACGACTCATTACAAATGATCTCGACATCCCTATCATCTGTTATGGCTTACGCACAGATTTTAGAACAAATCTCTTTGAAGGCAGCATGTGGCTTTTGGCCTGGGCAGATGAAATCGAAGAGCTCAAAACAATCTGTTGGTGTGGCAAAAAGGCCACCATGAATGCCCGAGTCATTGATGGCAAGGTTATCAAAGAAGGTGAACAAATCATGATTGGTGGCAATGAATCCTACGTTGCCCTGTGTCAAAAACATTTCCAAACAGGAAATCCGGGCTTGTCCTGAGCGAGCGTAGCGAGTCGAAGGAGAGTCAAAGGGGTATAATTATGACAAATGCATCTGATAAAAAATCCCTCTATTTTGCAATGATACTATTGTCCCTTGTGGGTATTGGCGTTTCAATTTACCTCACCTACATCCATTACATGGTTACTGGAGGAGATGGATCCTTCTCGAGCTTTTGCAATGTCAATGCCAGCGTCAATTGTGATGCTGTTGCAGCTAGTGAATGGTCGATATTGTTTGGCATTCCTGTGGCCCTTTGGGGAATGTTGTTTTATATTGTTTTTGCGGAACTCTCATTCTTAAAGATTATTGCAAGAAACTTTCTCAATATCACAATTTATTTGTTTTGGATGTCTGTTTTATCTCTGTTGTACTCGATTTTTCTTTTTTACATTTCAAAATTTGTTCTAGAAACCTGGTGCATCCTCTGTGCAGTATTATGGATAACCAACCTCCTCTTTTTTATCCTAACTCTCAAAACGAACAAACCACCTCTATCAAAGCACTTTTCTATTATCTGGCAAGATTTTAAATGGCTGTTTTCAAAGCCTCTGCGTGGCACTGCTATTTTTGTTCTCATTGTCATTCTTGGTTTAGGTCTCACCTACACCACACATCTCGAGGCGAAAAAACAAGAACTCCAGAGAAAACTCGCTCCAAAATTTATTTCACTTAAACACAAAGTCTCTACCCAGGGCTTTAGTTTTGGAAGCGACTCACCAAAGGTCACGATTGTTGAATTTTCTGATTTTGAATGTCCTCATTGTAGTACAGTCCATAAACTGCTAAAAAGCATGGCAGAGAAATACCCCAGCCTTAAGGTTGTACATAAAGACTATCCCTTAGACCATGCCTGTAACCCCATTATAACAAAACCTTTTCACACAACAGCGTGCGATGCAGCGCTGTTCTTGCGTTGTGCTGGTGAACAAGGTAAATACTGGGACGCTTTTTCGCTTCTTTTCGACCAACAAAGCATACTAAAGTTTAAAAACTATGATGTCCTTGCTGGCAGGCTTAAGATTGACGAGAATAAAATCACTACTTGCATGGCAAACCCCAAAACCATGCAAGCTCTTAAGAAAGACATTGAAGAAGGTGTTGCCAATGGATTCCAAGGAACACCTGTTATTATTTTTGATGGAACAGAACGACTGATGGGATGGGGAAAAGGAAAACTTGAGAAGGCAATCAAGATCTGGAGAAAAAAATGACACAAGAAACTTTAGCACTTATCTGCGGTGGCATGTCTGGAGAGCATGAGGTCTCCTTACAATCAGCACAGTCTGTACTTTCTGCCATTGATCGCAAACGTT
This sequence comes from uncultured Nitrospirales bacterium, assembly GCA_964609965.1. Taxonomy (GTDB): domain Bacteria; phylum UBA10199; class UBA10199; order UBA10199; family JADGCS01; genus JAHJDR01. Next base: position 7,087 of record CAZSTS010000018.1, on the reverse strand, counting down.
TCACCCCAGTCATCATCGGCATCGATAAAATGGGTATTTGGCGCCTTTATGATGAAAAGAACTGGCTCGACAATCCTGATAATCCAAAAACAATCTCTCTTTCTTCGCATGGCAAAGACATGCCCATCACGCCAAGGCCTGGGACATTAAAACAATTCGGCATCGACATCGTTTTTCCTCTCATCCATGGTTCATTTGGTGAAGATGGTACACTCCAAGGTCTTTTAGAGTTCATGGCCGTCCCTTATGTAGGTCCAGATGTTGCTGGGTCAGCCATTGCTATCGATAAAGATCTCACAAAAAGAATCTTAAATCACGCAGGTCTCGATGTTGTTCCCTCACGCACACTCACAACAACAGATAGTATCGATATTGAGAAGCTTTGGTCATTTGCTAAGGGAGTATGTTTTGTTAAACCTGCACGTTGTGGTTCATCACTAGGTATTTCAAAAGTCACAAAGAAGGAGGAGCTTGTTCCTGCTATCACCCTTGCCTTTGAACACGATGACAAGGTTTTGATCGAAAAAGCTATTGTGGGTAGAGAACTTGAATGCGCAGTTTTAGATGGCCACCCTCCCGTTGCTTCAATTATTGGCGAAATCATCCCACCTGATGATTTCTATTCGTATGAAGCAAAATACATTGATGAGAATACAGCAGAACTTGTTGCTCCTGCCAAAATTCCCGAACTCGTGTCTCAAAAGCTACAACAGAACGCTCTCAAAGCCTTTAAGATATTGGGCCTTGAAGGCATGGCTAGAGTTGATTTCTTTTACGCAGAGAATGACACGCTTTACATCAACGAATTAAACACCATCCCCGGATTCACAAAAATCTCAATGTACCCTCACCTCTTGGATCTAAGTGGAATTCCTTATACAGAACTCATTACCAGATTAGTTGATTTGGCTTTAGAAAGGTTTAAACGAAGAGCTAAATTGAAGAGATAATAAAATTAAAGATAAAATCCTGCTACCTGGAACTAAAGTTCCAGGCTCTAGCATGTTGTCCTAAAGGACATAAATCCTATGTCCCATCGGGACAACATGATAAAGCCTGAAAATTTATTTCAGGGTAAAATTAATCAGTAGCCCAAAAGTCATCATTAAATTTTATACTATGCAATGTTAGAATTTCTTTTAATTCATTGTTAAATGATATTTTTCTGTGATGAGCTTCTTGATTTAAAAGGTATTTTTTCAAAGAAGTGACATTTTTTTCGCTAACAGTAAATGCTCCATACCCCTGTTGCCAACGAAATTTTACAGAAAGAAATTGTTTTTCGTTAATCCAATGAGAGGAACTACCTTTTATATGTTTTAACATCTCAGAAACTGAATATTTTGGCGAAAACTTAGCCAAAAGATGCATATGATCTTCTACACAGCCAAATTCAATTAGGATGCCTGATTTCTTTCTTATGATTCCAGTAATATAATTAAACAACTCTGATCGTAATTCTTTTAATAACAGCGGCTGTCTATTTTTAGGACAAAAAATAATATGATAAACTAGATTGGTTAGATTTACTGCCATAATAATATACCTCGATGTATACATACTCAAAAGTTATGCCAAACTTCATAAAAAAGAAAATAAGTATTATTGAATAGTTATGACGTTAAAGAATACACCATGATCTAGAAATGTGATGATCTTGTGTTTAAATTAAGACGGTGTTGTCCTCTCAGGACAAAATGTTAGAGCCTGAGACTTTAGTCTCAGGGAAAAATTGACTCTATCTCCTCCTACCTGGAACTAAAGTTCCAGGCTCTAGCATAACGTCCCGAAGGGACTTATATCTTGTCCTTTAGGACAACATGATAAAGCCTGAGACTTTAGTCTCAGGGAAAGAGATTGAATATAAATATTTTTTAGAGAATTTAATTATACGGGCGGGCCCGATTACCATCCGGTATCGGGCGGGCACAGTGACCTGCCCCTACGAACTCGTCTGATCTGGCCTCAAGATCGGAAACAAAATCACATCGCGAATAGACGGTGCATTTGTGAGAATCATTACAAGACGATCTATGCCAATGCCCTCACCAGCTGTGGGAGGCATGCCATATTCGAGCGCATGGACATAATCCTCATCCATGTACATGGCCTCATCATCTCCAGACTCTCGCTCTTTAACCTGTTTGAGAAATCGTTCTTTTTGATCCACAGGGTCATTGAGCTCAGAAAAAGCATTGGCCATTTCTTTTCCGTTGATGAAAATCTCGAAGCGATCGGTCACTTGAGGATTCTCGTCATTCCGGCGGCTCAAAGGTGAGACACTGGTTGGATAATGCGTGATAAATGTGGGAGAAATAAGGTGTTTTTCTACTAGTTCTTCGAAAAGAATGAGCTGAATTATCCCAATATCACAGTTTTGAGAGTCTTTGACCTCAAACCCGTGTTTTTTACATTCTTCTAATAAAAATGCCCTGTCTTCAACCTGTTTGGCACTATAACCAGCATGCTTTTCTAAGGACTCAAGCATGGTGTAACAGGCAAAAGGCTTGGCAAACGAAATTTCTTTGTCTTGGTAAGTAACCTTCTCAGAACCACATACTTCTACAGCCAATCCATGAAAGAGATCTTCGGTAAGCTTTATGAGATCTTTATACGTAGCATAGGCCATATAAAATTCTAACATAGTAAATTCAGGATTATGCTGAGTACTGATGCCTTCATTTCTAAAATTTCGATTAACCTCAAAAACGCGATCCAAGCCACCCACAACAAGCCTTTTTAAATAAAGTTCTGGAGCAATTCTGAGATAGAGGTCTAGATCGAGAGTATTATGATGCGTCACAAATGGTCTTGCCTTCGCCCCACCTGGAATTGGCTGCATCATGGGAGTTTCGACCTCAATGAAATCTTTTTCTTCAAAAAATTTTCGAATATAGGAAACAATTTTTGAGCGTTTTGCAAAGACTTCTTTGACCTCAGGATTGGCAATAAAATCTACATAGCGTTGACGATAACGCATCTCGACATCTGTGAGACCATGCCATTTTTCTGGAAGTTGCTGAATAGACTTTGTCACCATTCCGAGTTTGGCAACTTTAAGAGTGAGTTCATTGGTTCTAGTGCGAAAGAGTTTGCCTTGAGCAAAGATAATGTCGCCTACCTCAGCGTTTTTAAGCACAACATCACTCTCTTCACCCATCTTGCCTCTTTGATAAAATATCTGAAACTGCCCTGTTTTGTCTCTGACCTTCATAAAGCCAGCCTTACCAAAGGCCCTGATCGCTATCACACGACCAGCAATGCTAAATTCTTCGGTCATCCCCTCAAAGGCGTCAGCTTCGAGTGGTTCATACTTTTCACGAAGCTGGGATGCAAAATGAGACGCTTTGATACCATTCACATAAGGATTAATCCCTGCATCTCTTAAATTCTGTGCCTTATCTAATCTTTGTTGTTTATAAATATCATGTTGTGCCATATCTCTCCTAATTATCTAACCCATAGGACCCTTGTCCTCCGAAGCTTTAGCGAAGGAGGATCGGTTCAATCATACAAACTCTTCTCTATAAATATTGATCATTGCGATAAGCAATGCTGTGATCACTGGTCCAAACAAAATTCCCAATATACCAAAGACGGCAATACCACCAAAAAGTGAAAAGAAAATCAGCAATGGATGAATTTTTGTTTTGCCCTCGATGATGATTGGTTTGAGGAAGTAATCTATAAATGTGACAACCCCTCCCCCTAAAATCACTACTACACCTTCCCAGGTTTGCCCCTGTAAGAAAAGCCAAATACAGACGGGGATCCACACGCCTGCAGCACCAATAAGTGGAACCATAGACATAAAAAATGTGAGTGTGCCCAAAATAACGTATGAATCCAAGCCAACAATGGCAAAAGTAAAGGCCGCTATCACAGACATGAGTAAACCAGTGACCAAATAACCATGAATGCTCGCATCGATTGTATTTTTAAGTCTTTTTGTGAGAACACTGTCGTATTTTTCTCTTAGAGGAGAAATATCCAAAACAGTTTTAGTGAGAGCTGGTCCATCAACAAAAAGAAAAAATATTCCAGCTAACATAATAAGAAAATTAAAGATAAAATTGGCAGTGCCTAAAAGCACTGTTGGTGAATAAGCCCCAACGTATTTAGCCGCCTGCTTGCCAAAATCAGTGAGCACACCAAAAATATTGATCTTAATTTGGTACTTGGTTTCAAGATCAAAGAGAAAAGGTGCAATATGTGATGCATAAAAGTCTGTTGAAAAGAGATTGGCAAAGACTTCTTTTAGATTCAAAATCCCCACATAAGCGTAAACTTGGTTAACAAGAATCGTTACAATGAGACCCGCCGGCAAAATGATCATAAACAATATGAGAAACGTCATGATGAGCGATGACAAGCGTTTACGATTACCGAGTTTTGCATTGAGTTTTGCGTACAAAGGATAAAAAAGCACCACAAGAATGCCTGCTAACAACATGGCCATGAGAAAAGGCTTCATGATGTAGACAAAACCTATAAGGAGAAGCAATAAAAAGACTATGATGAATTTTTTTTCTCTAAGAATTTCGGTAGACTTCATTTTTCTTTATTTTTTTTTAATATTTCTGGGATTTTTTTTGCAGCAAAGATGATGATAGCAATAACAACTATCACCGAAATCTCTGTCCACCCGATATTTCCAATTTCTGGTATCATAGCGTGCCTATTTGACAGATTATAATAAAAAAGTAAACAATTCTAATTGCTTCTCAAACTCTCCGGTTTTCATCTTGAATGAGATCACAAATTCACTTCACTTCTGCTTACAATAGGACTCAAATGAACACTCGTTTTTTTGTATGTATTTACAAAAGCTTATATGATATTGAGAAAAACATAGTAACGCACTATAATTGAGTCTTATTTGAAAGAAATCATAAGATGAAAAAATCAGCGTTTTTCTACATCCTAATACTCTTCTTCATCACCGCATGCGGTGAAGGGAGCAGTCTCATCAATTACAGTGGAGATGCAGCACTTGAAGATCAAGAACTTGAAGACCGCAGCGTTTACGATCAAGACAGTCTTAATCTTATTACCTTAAACGTCACCATACAATCAGGAGCTACGTTAGCCGAAATTAATTTAGACACGGATCCTGATGATGACTCCCAACCCGAAGCCGTTGCCACTATCTCAGAAGATGGCTACACTTTTAGTGATGGTACAACTACTGCCGCTGGCATTTTCAGAATCCGTGGTAACACATCCAGATTGGCTGACCAAAAGTCATACCGTTTTAAAATAGACAGCAACGACGTTCTCTGGCGTAATCACCGCACACTTCAGCTTAATAAACACCCCTACGAAATCACTCGCATGCGTCAAAAGCTCAGTTTCGACTACCTAAAAACTGTTTCTTATATGTCGAGCCTAAGAACACAATTTATCCACCTCTACATCGATGGAGTGGATCATGGCCTCTATACACTCATCGAACGCTGTAATGAGGACATGCTAGAAAATCACGGCATGGACAGAGATGGTCATATTTATAAAGTCGAGAATTTTGAATTTTATCGTTACGCAGACACTCTCTTGAATAATGATGATCCAGATTACAACGCAGACCTTTTTGAAACAATACTCAGAATAAGAGGTGAGGAAGGTAACCACACAAAACTCTTGGCCATGCTCGATGACGTCAATGATTATGAAAAAGATATTAACGATATTGTCAGCAACCACTTTCATCGAAATAACTACATCACTTGGCTTGCCGTGAATATCTTATTAGGAAATGACGACACAAACTCACAAAATTATTTTCTGTACAGCCCTTCTACTTCTAATAAATGGTATTTCCTGCCCTGGGATTATGATGGAGCCTGGGATTTTTATGGTCAACCTGTAGAAGCTGTTGATGATGACAGGCCCAGATGGACTGAGGGTATAGCAAACTGGTGGGGAAATGTTCTTCACAAAAGATTTATTCAAGATGCAGATAACCTCCAAGATATAATCGATAAAGTAGAAGATCTGAGAGCCAACGTCTTCACTGTGGCCCAAACAACAGCCTATCTTGATGTCTACACTGACATCGTCTTTGACTTGATCACAGCTTCACCCGACCTCGAAGAATTGCAAGCACTCGATGATGATACAACAGATGGAATTATTGCGGAGCTGACAGGAGAAATTGACCGTCTCTCTGCAATACCAGAAGAAAGCTATCAAACCTTTATCACAGCCTTACAAAGGCCCATGCCCATCTACTTAAATGACGCCGTTGTAGGAGATGGAACTGTGAATTGCAGTTGGGAGGAATCCTACGACCTTCAAGGAGACGACATCACCTACGACCTTACCATCAGCACAGACCCAAACTTTGCCGCAGGAGATATAGTGTATGAAGATGACACGTCTTCGACTTCAGTCGATATCACGACTTTGACAAGTGGCACTTATTATTATCGTGTGATTATTAGAGATGACGCTGATCCTGACACTAACTGGCAAATGCCCTTTTCGTACTACACTGACGATGCAGGAACAGATTATCAAGGCATGAAACAATTCACTGTAGAATAAGTTGTCTATTTATATTTTTTGAAACCTATTTTCGACTTTATAGAACATTCTTATCCGAGCGGTATCATTCAAAAAATCCACTTCATCCACAATAACATTCACCACATCTAGTCCTGTACGCTCTTTGAGATCAGCAATCATTTCTTCACGCTTTTCAGGCACAATAAGCTCAATTTTCTCATAGCGCATGCCCATAGAATCAAAACCTTGTTTAAGACTCTTGAGTTCAAGGAAGTATATACTCAATACAATAATGGTATTACAAATAAGGACTTCGGCATAGCTGATCTTTTTGACAGAAAGAGCATTAATAACCGCAATGATGATGATCACAAAGAGATACGTCATCTCTTTAATGGGAATTTGCTCAGTACGGTATCTAATAATAGAAAATACTGCAAAAAGCCCAAAGGCAAAGCCTATCTTAAGTTTAAGGCTATTGAGAAGAATACAAACAAGAAAAACAGATATGTTGATTAAAAAATAAGGAGAGCGTAAAATATTTTGTGTAAACTGAACCATGTTGTTAAACGACCACATT
>CAZSTS010000017.1:0-46983 GCA_964609965.1 uncultured Nitrospirales bacterium | reverse complement strand
TCACTGGCCACTTTCCACCGTCATGAGTGGCCACTTTGGTCCGCGATATGCAAAAAGATTAACCTGAAAGGTTTACATAATATGTCACAGTCTTTAGCCCAAGTTTACATTCACATTGTTTTTTCCACAAAACACAGAATTTTCTTTCTAAAAGATAAAAACATTCAAAAGGAATTATATTCCTATATGGCTTCTGTTTTGAATGAATACAATTCAACAGCACATATTATAGGAGGAACAGAAAATCATGTTCATATTTTATGTAATCTTGCTAGAACAGAATCTCTGGCAAAGATAATTAAGGAAGTAAAAAGAAGTTCATCAAAATGGATAAAAAACAAACCTGGTCCTTTTCCTCTCTTTCAATGGCAAAATGGTTATGGAGCCTTTTCCGTAAGTCATTCAAAAATAAATTTTATTAAAAAATATATCTTAAACCAGGAAGAACATCACAAAACAATGACATTCGAAGAGGAGATTCGGCAATTATATTCTAAACATAATGTCGAATATGATGAAAAATACCTTTGGAATTAAATTGTATGCATCCCCTTCAGGGAAATATATGGGTAGAGATAGGGATTTTGTTTTTATTGGATACCCAGGGTAGAAAAATCCCTTCAGGCTTTTTCAACTCTGGGCTATTTTATTGTACCCCGCTGGGGTACTTTTTTTACCCAAAAATTTATCCTAAGACCTCACCAACCTCATCACAACCTTACGATTGGACATATTGGTAGGAGCGTCAGTGCCAATTGATGGCTGGTGGTTGACGGGTTTGTGGATTTGGATTTGAGAAGCCTCAATGCCACGTTTAATGAGATAATCTCTAACAGCCTGTGCCCTTCTCATTCCTAATGTCTTATTAGCACCGCTCTCCCCTATCCCATCAGTGTGACCTACTAACTCGACATGATATTTGTTTGAAGCCCTTTTAAAGTTCCGAACAAATCGATCGATTTTACGATAAGAATCTAACTGCAACACTGATTTATTAAAAGGAAAGTGAACAGCCACGACTTTGTTCTTTTTAAATCCAAATAACCTAGATTTACCTGGAATAAAAGTGGCTCCAAATACAGCACGCCAATCAGGTGTGCCATAAGAATCAGTTAACCCTGCAGAACCGCCCAAAGACAAAGCAAACCCTTGCTTTAAAAGAACCTCGATTCCACCATAAAATTGAACAGGAGTCGTGAGCGAATCAGAGAAAAAATTGGCAAACTGTGTTGAACCCGAAAACTCACCTTTTGCAAAAAGAAACTCTGGGAGAATCTCGTACACAGCCCCTAAGCCAAAATCCATTTGGTGCCTCACATTGATATTATTAAAGACATTTGCGGTTGGTCTAAACATGGCACCAAGATTGAGCATGAGTCTAAAACGGTCCCACACTTTGTCTACAGCAAACCAGCCCCCATAAGCGCCACCATCATCTCCAAGATAACTAGCGTCTTCACCTGTTGGAATAAAAACCCGAGGAATGAAAGCCAAGCCAACCCAATGATCGCTTGCTTGTAAAATATTAATTTTAGCAAACAAATTAAAATCATGAAGTCCGCTATCTGAAATCACAGCAGCAAATCCAGCGCCCGCTTCTTGTCTGATGGCAATGGGAATATCGAGCCCAAGCTCTAGCCACTTTGTAATCCCCATCGCAAATGTAGCATCAAATGTAAGCAACCCTTCGCTAGCTGTTTGATTATTGATTTCTAAAGGTGCATGCCCGTAATTGAGAATAAAGGCTGCACGCCAATCCTTAGGCTCTAAAACAGATGAATTGTAAAGTGTGAATGTTCCTGTTGCATCTGCTGCAGGATGAAAAAGTTGAATATTTGGTCCCTCAGCAAAAACTGGAAAAGAAAGAAAAAAGAATAGTACCAATACTACTGACAACCCTTTAAATAACTTCATGCTTGTATTTCTAATTAACTGCCTGACCCTGCTGCTTTACAAAGTTTTATCGATGTTCCTTTATCAACCACCTACTGCCTACTATCAACCCTCAAACTACATCCTCCAGAAACAAAACCATCGAGGTTCGAAGCACCATCTGTCTCCACCGCTTGATCATCTCCAGAGTCTGTTTCTTGCTCTAAAGTCATTGAATCATCTGCAGTGTCTTGAAAATCTGGGATTCCATCTGCATCTGAATCAAGTGGAGAAGTCTGAAGCAATGCATCTCCAGCCTCTTCATAATCTCTTGTGCCATCACCATCGCTGTCTATATCGAGATAATCTGGCGTGCCATCTTCATCTGTGTCGACAGGAGGAGTTGAAAGATCTGTATCCCCTGCTTCATCTCGATCTAAAATAGTATCTCCATCTGAATCAAAATCTAACGCATTTATCGTTCCATCAAAGTCAGTGTCAGGAGCATTATCAGGATCTGGGGTTTCATCTCCGTCGCTAATCGTGTCATCATCACTGTCTGCGTCGTCGTGTTCAATCCCAAGAGTTACCTCATCTGCATTGCTAAGTCCATCCAAATCTTGGTCACCATTAGGCCCATCTTCATCATCAGCGTCTTGATAATTAAGAACACCGTCACCATCATCATCACCAGTTCCCTCAGTGATATCTAAAACCGTATCACCATCACTGTCTGTGTCACGATAATCTGGAACACCATCTTCATCTGTATCTTCTGCAGTAGTCGTTAAATCAGTATCGCCCGCTTCTGTAGCATCGCTAATACCATCTGCATCACTATCCGCATCTAAGGCATTAATTGTTCCATCTGCATCAGTATCAAGTGGATTATCCACATCATCTACTTCTTCGCCATCTTGAATATAATCATCATCAGAGTCAGCGTCTGCAGGATTTGTTCCAATCAACACTTCTTGAGCATTTGTGAGCCCATCACTATCATCATCTTCAGCGCTAACCGAAGTTGAAGCTGATACGACATCAAATGCTGCGACATTCGTGCCTGAAGTCGCTGTTACGTTGACATCAAACTCAGTGCCATCAACCACTGCAAGAGAAGGTGTGACCTTCACTGTCATGGTTTCTGACGCTCCAGCTGCAACAGATGTAATGGAATAACCTGATCCAATAACTTGAGTAGTGACGTCCGTGGATCCATCTGTTCCAATGTATTGCACTGTAAAAGTGCCTCCGCCAATAGCTGTTGTTGCTGTGCCTGTGATCGTAAAATCATCTGAAACAGCCCCATCATTTTCAATGAGTAATTCATAAGTAGCTGTAGCACCATTATCTAGCGAAGAAGAACGTTCTTGGTCTGTAGGATAATAATCATCACTCCCAACATAACTTCCATCTCCACTTAATTTTATTTGAGCATCAGGTTGATAACTACAAACAACTGTAAAACTTTCGACATCAGTAGTCACATAACCGTTATCATAACCTCCTGCTAAAGAGCCTGCTTTTATGGTAATGCTCCACACACCACCAGTAGCTAACGCTGGTACGGAAAAAGAATTTGTGTTCGTGTATACACCATCACCTGCTGTCACATCACCACCCTGTGCACCATCGTCATAAAGTGTGGCTGTGTATGTATTGGTATCAAGATCAACAATAGTAGCTTCGATAGTGTTGCCAGTGGAATCATCAAGATACATTCCCACATCAGAGGAGGAAAGAATTTTTGCTGTGTCACTACAACGTAACGCCCCACCACCAAGAACTTCGACAACTGTATCGACTTCGATACCAAAACCTTCGGCTGTCCCTGCTGTCGTATCAGTTAATAGACTTGTCTCTGACCCAAAGCTTATTGAAGGTTCAGGATATGTCATTTGGCGATGAGCTTTCATGCCCCAAACATTGGTTTCGTCATTTCGAGTTGAGTCCTCATAATAAACATAGATGGGATCATCTGCCTCAACTTTTGTGCCCGCTGAATAACCTGCATTAAAGAGTAACTTTCCTACATTTGTGCCTGAGCATGTTCCTGTTTCGGCCCCATCATTAATACTTACCGATGTTCCAACTGTTGGACAAGAAATGGCAATATACTGCGCTGCAGTGGGAAGGTAATAGAGAGTATCAAGTTCTTTGAGGGGGAGAAACACCGTGGCTTCACCACCATCACTATCTGCTTCTTGAACAATCCCAATAGCCTCATTGGTGCTAACAACAAACGCAGGACCTGATCCTTGTGTCCCAGCACCTGAAATCAAAGTATCTTTTTCTCCTGTATTTCCTGAAAAAGGAATTGTACTCCCTGTGGAAGTCAGCGCAGAGCCCGAAGTGCTATCTGTTATGTAACCTAAATAAGCATAATTTGAAGCCACGCCATAAAGGTCTTCTGTTGTAGCCCCGTAAGCAACAAAGGCATCATAAGAAGAAGAGTAATGTGTGACCAAAACAGGAATGTTCGAAGAAATTACAATGCTATTACCAGATGAATCAGCCGTCACGTCAACTGCAGAAGAACCAACCGAAAATGGTGAACCAGTCACTTCTGATGTTCCTGTATACACACTCACAGAAGCAGGTCCAAAGGGAGAAATGATTGAAACAACATTTGTGTTACGATCTGTGGGCAAAACAAAATCAGTTGAAGCAAAACTGATAGGGACTAATGCGTCGGTAGTTTCTTCTGTGCCTCGTGCCGAAAAAGGTTTTTTTGCACAGAAAATATCATCCTGTCCTACACTACTAAACGTGTCTGTATCTCCTTCACCAACATTCACAGTCGTTCCAGTTGTGCAATCTGTATCTGTACTATGGGTGATCCTATTACCATTTGCATAACTCACCACACTCACTGTAGACAGATTACCGTGAAGAACATACTTAGTAGGTTTAGCTGTTCTATAACTAAAAGTCGCTAGCTCAGCACTATCACTTGTTGCACTAGCATTGCCATAGTAAAGATAGACTGTTTTTGTATCATTAGCAGGGATATCTCCATCGATCTGAACCCAAATCACTGCTTCCTGACTGCTGTCATCAAATGATTCAATAAAATAATCTTCGACAATTCCATCTGCTTCGACAACCCTTACATCAGCACCATCAGCATCAACGTTCGCCCAAAAATCTGTAAGCGTATTATCAATTTCTAATTTAATTTGATATTCACTAAGAGCATTTGAGTTTGTCGAATTATCAATCGTGATAGGGATACGGTATTGCCAATCATCATCATACCATTCTGCATTGAGAGTGGATGATAAAACAGGCTTATTTCCAGCAGAATTTTCAGTGATATCAAAATAAAGATAGTATGTAACAGGTGAGTCGTCTTCTATAACAAACTCAAGATCCCCATCAGCACCATTATCTGTAAATGATTGTTGGACAACTAGGCTTGTCGCATTTGCACGCGTGAGACGCACTGAATTGACATCAAATGTTCCTGTCACAGAAATATCACTGAGAAGATCAGCATACGTGATTGAATGCAAAATCGTGTCGCCAGTGCTGCCAGAATTTATGGTTACAGGAACTCTGTAGTGCCAATCTGAATCAAACCACAAAGGTGAGGCTAAATCAGCTCTCACTGGAACCTGTTTTACACAAAGAAATACCACCCATTATGACTAAAGAAATTATAAATATAAAAAGATTGTTTTGTTTTTTATGGACCATACTCTTTCACCCAAATACACCTATTTATTGTTGTTTTCAAAGATGTTAGAAGATATATGTCATATTTTTGTCGCTTTGCAAGACTTATATATACATTATGTCAGTTACATCTATTATGTCACTATCCCATAATAATGCAAGCTGTTACATTTTCTCAAAAAAAGCATATAATTGGAAAATATGTAAAAAAAACAGAAACATTTAAATACTATAGACGAACAATACATGGGACTTAAATGTACATGAATGAGTGAGATCCAATGACAGATCAAATTCCACCTATTGCCTCCTCTAATCCAGAACCAACTGAGGAGACGGCTCCGCCTAAAAGAGATTATTCTCTTGTTAATATTGGTGTATCCACTGGAATAAATCATATAAGCTATTCCTATGCCGAAGGGAGCTACTCTCTAGAAGGAGCAGCTGTAAATTCTTTTGTGAGACCTGAACTTGCTCTTACTCCCAATTTGGGAATTTTTTCACTAGCCTTTGGCGGTAACGGGCACTTCACAGTAGATAGTACAGTTGATTTAAACAACGGGGCATATAATCTCGATGATACACAAGCCATTGATTTGGCTTCTGATGATGCTATGTCTATGACTTTTTATGGTGGTGGCATTTTTCTCAGAACTGGTTTTGTTTTTCATCCATCTAAAGAAATTGATTTTGGTTTCACAGTCAATTCTGAGCTTCAAGGTGCTGACTGGAGCCTTAACGTAGAAGAAGACTACTCAGAAGGACTTAACGAGCAACTGGACAGTGCTTACGAAGACACCATGGCTATGGACATGGATGATAGAGAAAGAAAAAAAGCCGAAAGCGATTATCAAAAAAATAAAGATAATTTATCAGATTTTACAAACGGCAAAAAATCACCAATTATTTATCCACAATTTGGATTTAGCGTATTCGTAAGAAGCAGACACGCTAGCTTAGGTTTTGAATTTCACGTACCTGTATTTCCAACCGGCCTAGTTGGTAATGAATTAAAAATGTGGGGTTTAGGTGGAAGCGTCATTCTTCATATTAGACGATAAAACTAAATCACTTTTTCAATTTTTCTGAGAAGATCATCACGATCAATAAAATCACTGATGTAATCTAGTCTTTCTGTGCTTATGCGAATGACAGGCGATTGCTTGTAACGCGAAATCCAATCATCGTACATATCATTTAATCTTCGTAAATAAGCATAGGGAATTTCTTGCTCCATTTTTCGACCGCGTTCTCTGATTCTTTTTCTAATCGTACGCACTGGGCATTCAAGATAAATCATAAGATCGGGTGGATTGAGTGAATGAAGAATGTTCTGATACATTTCATAATACGTCTGATAATCACGCTTGCACATGATTCTTTGCCTACAAAGATTAGCCGCAAATATTTCTGCATCTTCATAAATAGTTCGGTCCTGTATCACAGGTTCCTTTGTACGAGATCTACCAAGCTCTTGGTGAATTCTAAATTTTCTGCTTAAGAAGAATATTTGAGATTTAAAAGCCCATTTTTTCATATCCTCGTAAAAATCTTTTAGATAAGGATTGAAATCATTGGGTTCAAAGAAGGGTTTTAACTTATATGTCTTACATAAAAAATCGACTAAAGTACTTTTTCCTGCCCCCATGTTTCCTGAAACAGCAATGTATTTTTTGAGCATAGAAGAGCTTTACAGGCTCAAAGCAGATAACGTCAATCGTCTATGAAATAAAGTTCGATAAAATAGATAAGTAAGTTCTTTTTGAATAAATTTGGAATTGATTTCAACTGTCACTTGATTATTTAGCTTATGATAACAGGCAATTAGAAGCGGCAACCTATTTTAACTGTATTCTTCAGAATACGATAACTGTGTTTTCGACTTCACAAATGAAAGGATTGAGCCGAATATAAGTGTGATAGTTTACTACCCCGTAAACTTACACATCTACCCAATTAGGCACCCTATGCTAGCGTGGTATCTATCTGATACCGCGCTAGCAAACCCTTCAGATTCCATAATAAAATTCCGATCAATGATGAAAAGAAAAGTGGTGATTATCTTTTTTTACGAGTTTTATGAGATACTTTTTTGACCTTAGCTTGACGAGAAAGAGAAACTTTCTTCTTTGTCTTTTTTTGAGATGTTTTTTGCTTACCTTTGAGACGAATTGTTGTCTCGATATCGAGAGTCATGCCCTCGAGAATGTTTTGAGCCTCTTCGGTAATATTAATTTTAGACAAAAATATCGTGAATTCTTTTGCTAATGCATTGATGAGAATATCTTTTTGTTTGGAGGCCCTATCTACCAAAGCAGATACTAAATCTCTTGAAAGACCTTTAAAATCCCAAACCTGTGTAACGGCTTTAATAATTTTATCTTTTGCGTCTAACATTTGGCGTACCTCGTACTTCGTTCCTAGTTCCTCGAAACACAAGGCACGAGGAACGAGGCACTATTTAGCTGATTCTATTCTCTGCTTAAACTCTTTAAGCATCGATGGTAAACTTGTTCCCACAAGTTTTTTAGTGATGGCTCCTGGAACTAAAAGCCCAAATTTAATATCTATATTATACGTAGCCTCTGTCACACCCTTCTTCAGTTCTTTGAGTTCCCAATAGCCTTTATTATCCTTCATCATATTGCCTTCGACAAATGACCACTCAACCTTTTTGTCAGGAGTCCCCTTCATTTTTAGGGTGTAATTAATATCTTTAATCACCCTTATGTAAAATGTTACCTCACTGGTATTACCCTTTTTGTTTTTGACTTTGACCTTATTCACAGACCCTAAAAATTCACCGTACTTGTCATAAGCGGTAATAACCTTGTAACATTGCTTTGGGGTTGCTTTGATTTCGATTGTTCGAGATTCCATAGATTGTTGATTGTGAATTGTGAATTGTGGATTGTGAACCTCTTTTTCGATCCACTATCCACTACCCACCAGCCACTATTTAATAAGTTGGTTTATGTTCAAAATGATGTTCAGTTGATAAATAACGAACAGTTTTAGTCTTCGATCGCATGACTATGGATTGTGTTGAGCAACCTCCGCCATGAAAATGAACGCCCTTTAAAAAATCACCGTTTGTCACTCCAGTAACAGCAAACATGACCTCGCCACTAGCTAGATCATCTATACTGTATATCCTATTAACATCAGTAATTCCCATTCTCTTCCCACGCTCTATTTCTTCATCGTTCCTAAACTTGAGCTGTCCTTGCATGTCACCGCCAATGCACTGCAATGCAGCAGCGGAAATCACACCTTCTGGCGCCCCACCAATGCCCATCAGCAAATCAATGCCTGTATCTTTAAAGCAAGTAGCAATGGCAGCCGAAATATCACCATCGCTAATAAGTTTAATTCTAGCGTTATTCTCACGAACCTCAGCAATCAATTCATTATGTCTATCTCTTTCGAGAATAACAACAGAGAGATCCTGAACAGAACATTTTTTTGCAGCAGCCACTGCTCTTAGGTTCTCAGTCGGAGATTTTGTGATATCGATACAACCCTTTGCCTGAGGACCTGTGGCAATTTTATCCATGTAAGTATCAGGAGAGTGGAGGAAATTTCCATCCTCAGCTGCAGCAATAACTGCCAAAGCATTAGCTGTTCCTGTTGCGCAAAGATTTGTTCCTTCGAGTGGATCTAATGCAATATCAATTTTGGGGCCTTTTCCAGTACCTACTTCTTCACCAATGTAAAGCATAGGTGCTTCATCACGTTCGCCTTCACCAATAACAACAGTCCCCTGAAAGCGCATACCATTAAAAGCCGTGCGCATAGCATCTACAGCCACTTGATCAGCAGCGTTCCGATCACCACGTCCCATCAAACGAGCGGCTGCAATAGCGGCTGCCTCTGTGACTCTCACAAATTCTAAAGCAAAGTTCCTATCCATCATAATTCGTTCCTCGTTCCTGGTTCCTCGTTCCCTGTGATCAAATAATCACAAAAATGAGAAAACATAATAAAAACTTTGTGTCTTACGTTTCTAACTGCACGCTAGACTCTAGACACAAGACGCTGGACGCAAAATTATTCCTCAATCCTAATAATCTTTGTTGTTTGCGTGATAAAGTCCATCTTGTCAATATCACGTAAAGCCTTTCGCACATCTTTTTCAAAAGCATCATGTGTAAAAACTATGAGTGGAATTGTCTGATCCTCATCCTCTCCATGTTGATAAAGATGCTGTACACTTATGTTATTCTTACCTAAAACAGAGGTAATACTTGCTAAAACATTTGGTTTATCTAGAACGGAAAAGCGAATATAATAACGTGTTTTAAGGTCTAAAATATCCTTTGGTTTGGTAACAACCAATGAATCTGACAAGAAACCACTGGGCTCTATGTTGATCTTGTTTTTTGAACGAATGTTCTTTGTTAATTCGATTATGTCACCCACTACAGCAGATGCTGTTGGAGCTCCACCAGCGCCCAAACCATAAAGCATACCTTTTCCAGCGTAATGACAATTGTATTGAATAGCATTATAGGCGCCATTTATATGAGCCAATGGATCTGTTTTAGACACCATTGTAGAATGAACGCGAGCTTCGAATTCATTGCCATTGGTTTTTGTGATTCCAAGAAGTTTAATCACGAATCCAAATTTGTCTGCCATTTCGATATCTATTGGTTGAATATAGTAAATCCCTCGACAAAAAACATCATCAACAGAAATGACCTTGCCATGACAGAGCATTGTCAAAACACAGAGCTTATAAGCAGCATCATGTCCCATGACATCGGCACTTGGATCAGCTTCGGCAAATCCTTTGTCTTGGGCTTCTTTAAGCGCTGTCTCATAATCAGCTTTTTCTTGTGTCATCTTAGTTAGAATATAATTTGATGTGCCATTGATGATTCCATACAAAGATTTTATCTTATCAGCAGCCAACCCTTCACGTAGCGACCTTAAAACAGGAATGCCCCCTGCAACGCTAGCTTCAAATAATATTTCGACATTATGTTCACGCGCCAAGGCAAAGAGCTCTTGGCCATGTTTAGCAATAAGTGCTTTATTAGCGGTGACAACTGAATTCTTATGTTTAAGTGCCACCTTAATCGCATCAAGAGCTTCTGGACAGTCACCAATGAGTTCAACAATAACATCAATCTCAGAATCAGAAGCCATAGCCTTATAATCAGTTGTAAAATATTTTTTATCGATACCGCGATCTTTATTGAGATCTTTCACACAAATTGATTTAACTTCGATATCACTTTCCATTTTATGAGCAAAGTAATCCTGCTGTTCATTGAGAATACGAAAAACTTCTTTACCCACAGTCCCAAAACCTAAAAGACCAATTTTTGTAACTTTTCTTTTCATAACATACCTATCATTCTATTCAGCGCCCTCGTCACGGCGAAGTCAGCCTAGGTTGACGAAGCCGGATCTTTTCATGAAACACCTTTTTGTTTAAACCAAGCTTTAATCCCACGCACTGCTTGGCGAATGCGCTTTTCGTTCTCAACTAAGGCAAATCTAACATACTCATCACCATATTCTCCAAAGCCAATACCAGGAGCACAGCAAACACCTGCTTCTTTTAACATTGTTTTTGAAAATTTGAGACTTCCCTGTTTAAGAAACTTATTTGGGATCTTTGCCCAAACAAACATCGTGGCTTTTGGTTTTTCTACCTGCCACCCTGCTTTATTGATGCCATCAATAAAAACATCTCTTCGTTGTTGATAGAGTGCACAGTTTTTTCCAACAAAACGATCCCCTTGATTAAGAGCCACTGTAGCAGCAATCTGGATAGGCTGAAAGGTTCCATAATCAAGATAAGATTTTATTTTTTTAAGCGCCCCAATCATGGAGGGATTACCTAAAGCAAATGCCACGCGCCACCCAGGCATATTATAGCCTTTAGACATAGAATAGAGCTCTACTGCCACTTTTTTAGCTCCATTCACTTGTAATATACTTGGAGCCTTATACCCATCAAAACAAAGGTCAGCATAAGCGAGATCGTGAACAATATAAATCTTATGTTTTTTTGCAAAACGAACTAGATCCTTAAAAAAATCAAGCTCAACACAGAAACCAGTTGGATTTGATGGGAAAGAACAAATAAGAATTTTTGGTCTGGGATGAACGGTTTTAATAGCGCGTTCTAGATTTCGAAAATAAAAACTCATGTCATCACATCGGATATCACGCACATTCGCTCTTGCAATTACTGGCGCAAAATAATGGATGGGGTATGTGGGATTCGGGGCCAATACGACATCGCCTGGCTGTGTAATGGCCATGATCAAGTGAGAAAGGCCCTCTTTTGCACCCATGGTCGCCACGGTTTCAGTATCAAAATCAAGTTTCACACCATAATGTCGGTCATACCAATCAGAAACTGCCATCCTGAGCTTAGGAATACCGCGAGAGACAGAATAGCGATGATTTTTGCTTTTTTTTGCAGCTTCACAGAGTTTATCCACCACAAAATCAGCTGAAGGCATGTCAGGATTGCCCATACCGAGATTGATTACATCGTGCCCTTTTTTGCGAAGGTCATTCATTTGAGCCACTACTTCAGTAAGTGGGTAAGGTGGCAGCCTTTCGATAAGGTCAAATTCTGAGGAAAATCGCTTTGGCATGGCCAGGACGATAGTGAAATCTGATCAAGAAATACAGTGATTTTTTTAAAATATTCTTAAAGATAATAAGGGACTAGGTAAAACTTGTCTCTGATACTACTTTACTTCATTTTGCTTGATCGCCCTCTAACACCCTCCCACAAAACACTATTTCCCAAAACTGAGAGATGTTAAAATCTGGAGTTTCATTGGCCAAACATAAAAAGGCCCAAAAGACTCGTACCGCAGCTCTTATAATACTCGAAGGTTTTCCGCCATAAGCAGGCCATGTTCTTTGTACAAGATCTTTAAATGTATCCTCAACAGTCCGCTGCCCATAACGACCTCTATCTCTTTTTACTTGAAGCCTTGTGGCTAAATAAGCAGGACATTTTTTTGGCTGCCATTGGCCAACACTTGTTGTAGTGCTATTAGATTCAAAAATATCAGCCCTTACTTGGGGAATGTTTCCTAAGCTGCCTGGAATGGCTTCAGTTAAAAATTCCTGAAGCGTTAATTCCGAGGTTTTTCCATGATTTGTTAGATAGTCAAAAAACATGACAGCGTCACGAATGATTAAAGACCATGGGACATCAAAACGAGTTAATTCAACAATAGCTCTACTTAGCTCTGTTAAAATTCTCCTTTCGTCTTCTGAAGGTCGAATTGAGACCGGTATAGACAAATCTACACTTACTCTAGGCCTTCGCAGTGCTAATGTTGCTGCGCTCATCAATACTGGAGCACTTGCTGCCTGTGTCTCTGTATGCCATAATAACCCAAAACCTACAAGAGCAGCCCCTGCAGTTAAAAGAAGCTTAGCTGGTCGTGAACCTAGTGTTTGGCGACCAAAGTCAAGAACACGGCCGAATCCCCCTCTTTCTGGAGCACTACTAACTCTAGCTAAATCTCTAGCCACAGGTGGAAGTGGCTCAGGAAGACCCTGCGAATCTAATAAGCCCAAAGAACAATCAGTGGATCTTTGTGTTAACAATGCGCCGGACAAATTAGAACTAGCAGCAATACCCTGACTCGCAACATCAACCAATTGCACACCTGATGTTTCAACAGCACCTGGATTTATTATTAGAGCTTTTATAGTTTTTTCTCCAAATTTCCCCCTAACCAAACCTATCGGAAAAAAATATTGCTTGTTGTTAAATTAGTCTAAGAATCGTGTCCTAAAGGACACATTTTGGGAAACGCATGAGAAATTTTAAAATTCCCCTACTCCTTGGCGGATAAGCTCAGGCATACCATCAACAAGAGAAACAACAGTGGTGGGATTATGTGGGACTGGGCCCATGTCGACCAAAAGGTCGACTGAATTTCCAAACACCTCTTCAATATCATCTGGATCAATGTAGAAGTCATCGTGATGAATACGTGCAGCTGTATTCAAAATAGGTTCTGTGCTGATAGAATGAAGGGTTTCAAAAAAAGGATGCTCCGGCATGCGCACACCGATTTCGGGACGCTTTACATCGAGAATCTTCTTTCCTTGTTTGTTGGCCTTGAGAATAAAAGTGTAAGGACCAGGAAGACGATTTTTCATGTAACGATAGGCAATGTTTTCAACAATAGCAAAATCCGTAATTGATGAGAATTCATGAAACATAAGTGCCATCACATATTTTGTGACATTACGCTTCATATGATACAGGCGATTAATAGACTTTTTATCATTAGCATAACAACCCATGGAATAACCAGAATCTGTGGGATAGATAACAATACCCCCTGATTCAAAAACTTGAACCACCTGCTTCATGAGTCTTGCCTGGGGATTTATGGGATGGAGTTCGAGGCGCTTCATATCAGTCATACCTCGATTCAGGATGAAAACAAACCACAGCCGCTGTTGTTCCTGTGGGCTCAAAGACTGAAGCTTCTGTCAGCGCGACACTGATATTCTTCTGAGCTCTTAATAAATCAACAATGACTTGATTCACTTTGATGTCTTTTAATCCAGGGTATCCAGGCGAATAGCGCGTCCCCTCTTTTTCGGACAAACCCATGTGCTTACGCAGTATGTGATGCGTGTATTCAGCCATATCTTCAGCCACACGATCTGAAAGGCCCTGCAACAACCAAGCTGACTCGGTATCACCTTGATCTTGAAATATTTTGATTTGTTTCTGAACACCTAATCCGCCTGATGCAATGAGAAGACCAATCACATCGTATTTTCTAGTTTCTTTTGAAAGAAAATATTGGGCAGCTGAAAACACATCTTTTTTCTCTTTGCCTACAACCGGTGAAAAATCAAAACAAGCTATTTCTTTTTTGAGATCCTCTGGATGATAGATAATAACTGCGTCTCCGTGAGATTGACAGGGATAAATACCACAAATCGCCTGAGGTTTTAGCCAAGATTTTTCATCGCAAAGACCCACCCATTTTTCAAACTGCTCTTTAAGCAATTCTTCGGTCATACCCTTTTTTTGCCAACTCGCATGACCACCATATTTCCAATTGAGTGAAAAAAGTGATTTGAGATTTATGAAAGAAGAAAACTCTTTCATCGTCATCTCTGACTTTTTTTCTTTAAAATAATCTTTCACATCCCTTTGTTTTGAATGGTCTGTGATGTAGCGCCTAGGTAATGTTGTGAGCAGTTCTTCAGCTTCCTGAGAACGAGAAACAAGGCTTTGATAGTGCTCTCTTAACTTTGTAGCATTATTTTTTAAAAGACCTTCTCTGCTTTCAGAAGAAGTCGTATATTGATTGAGGATATTCACGCCATCCATTGCCGAAGCACAGTAAAACACAGAAGAAATAAGATGCTCGACATCATTTTGGCCATGCATAGCTACAGAGGCCGCGTGACCATGGTTTACAGGCGCACCACCAATTAATAGAGCCACATCATCTAAACCAGCTTCTTTAGCCATTTTAGCACAATCAATCATGTGATTTGATGTTTGGACTAACAATGCTGACATACCAATGGCCACAGCTTTGTGCTCTTTAGCTTCTTTAATAAATCGTTCCAAAGGAACCTGAACACCAAGATCTACAACACGATAACCATAATTTTCTAACAATGTTTTAACCAGATCCTTCCCAATACTGTGAACATCTTGATAAACAGTGCCTAAAACAATAACTTTTTTCTGAGAAGCATTATCCTTTGATTCATGACCTTCTTGGTTTTTCATCTTGGCTTCAATAAAAGACATGGCCTGCTTCATAACATCAGCTGATTTGAGAAGATGGGGCAAAGAAACTTCGCCATGAGCAAATCCCTCACCCAAAACCTGCATAGTCTTCATCAGATGATCATTAATAAATTCTAAAGCTGGGTATTTTTTAAGAGATTCTGCTACCTGTGGCACAAGCGCGTCTTGATAGGGATAAACAAAATCGCCCTCTTCTATTACTCCCTCGAGCTTTTGCTTGAATCCATCTTTTATTTTTTGACAAACAGCTTCTTCAGCACTCAAATCATCGTATGAAGTTCTTTTTTCTTTAACTTTTCCCTTTTTTAAGAGAGCAATCTCTTCTAGCTCAGAAAAAGCCTCCATATCATGTTCTAAAATTATCTTCTTAGCTAAAGAAACATCGCCAGGATCAATAGATTCTATTGGAACATAATGGTGAGGATTAATGATAGCCGCATCTAAGCCTTTTTGACGAGCCTCATGAATAAAAACAGATGTGAGAACCATACGCATGTAGGGTTTTTTTGCTAAACCATTTGTAAGGTTACCTACACCTATGCTCACCATAATGTCTGGATGAATTTTCTTTATCAAAGGCATTGCCTTTAATGATTCTAAAGCAAATTTCATATCAGGTTCACTTTCGGAACCAATAGGAAACGCGTTCACATCTACGATGAGCTGCCCTGCTTTAACACCATATTGATCACGACAGTTCTCATATATTTTCTTCGCAATCTCCGCCTTAGCCTGAGCTGTTTTAGCCGGACCCTCTTCATTTGTACATAAGGCTATATAGATTGGATGATGTTGATACGTTTGACCCACAACGGCTTTGATTTTATCAACCCCAGGGGAAACCTCTTCTAGAGAAATAGAATTAATAATGGGTCGCCCGGAATAGACTGAAACTGCTTGCTCTAAAGCCTTGGCAGAAAAGGAATCAATTGAAAAAACTCCAGAAAAGTTTACTGTGAGAGACTGAATTACTTTACAAAGAGTTGTTTCAGTATTGACCACATTGGAATCCATGCACACATCGAGAATTTCTAATCCCAAACTATCTGTTTGTTCATGAACAACAGCTTCTAATACATCGTAGTGAATGTCATCCTGGCTTTCGACAGCCTCACGCACCTTTTTTGAACCACGAACGTTGAGTCTTTCGCCAATCCGAATAAGTCCCTGTGAACTATCTAGCAAAACAGCATTTTGAGGACCAGAAACCATAGTCTTTTGTGATGTATTTCTTAAAATTGGCTTATGGTTTTTTAAAACCTTTGCGATAGCTTCAATGTGATCAGGATTCGTTCCACAACAACCACCCACAATATTAACACCATACTCTTTTACAAAATGAAGTATGTGTTTTGCCAAATCTTTAGGAGATAGCTTGAAAACGGTTTGTCCTTTTTCACTCACAGGCAAACCAGCGTTGGGCATAATTGAAATAGGCAGAGAACAAAGCTCGGATAATTTTTTGACAGTTGTTTCCATCAGATCAGGACCAATCGAACAATTGATTCCAAAAGCATCAATACCAAGATCCTGAACAGTAGCCAATACCGCAAGAATATCAGTATTAAATATTTGCATTTTGGAAAACTTATCTACTGTCACATGCGCAATAATGGGCAACAAAACGTCTCTTTCTTTCATTGCCTTCTGACCGCCATGAATAGCAGCTTTAAGCTCTAGCTGATCTTGAGATGTGTCATAACTCAAAACATCTGCGCCTCCGTCAATGAGCCCCAAAACTTGATAGTAAAAATTATCGACTATTTGTTGGTAAGTTGCCTGCTTAAGATCAGCCTGCGTGCTAGACAAAATCCAATTTGAAGGGCCAACACAGCCTACAACAAATAAAGGACGCCCATCATAGTCTTTTGCCTGTTGATATGTTTGGAGAGCCTCTTTAGCCACTTTTGCTGATGCTGAATTGAGGTGATAGGCAAATTCATTATGAGATATTTTGGTTATATCAGTTTTATCTGGAAGACCTAAAAAAGAGGATGTATCAAGTTTTGAAAAGTCATATTCTTGTAAACGCAATGCCGAAGCACCAAAGGTATTTGTTTCGATCGCATTGGATCCCGCCTGTAAATATTTGAGATGAATACCTTTAAGATCATCAGGTTTTGAAAAAGCCAGTAAATCAGCGAGCATTTTGAACTCAGAACCGCCAAAATCAGCATCTGATAGGTTTAAACCCTGGACCATGGTCCCCATGCCACCATCCATAATGATAATATGTTCTTTTAAAGCATCAATAAACTTCATAGTTTTTTTGGCTAGTCGTTTGTCATTGATCGCTAGTTACTCGTGATTCATAGCAATCCATAGTTCATGATTAACGACTAAGGATCGCTATTTAGACATGTTTTTTTAATAAATCAATGGGAGAGAATTCACGAGCCTATGCTCCTATGAGCCTACGAGCCTACGAAAGACTGTATGGACGTAGGTGCTCAGGTGCGTTGGATCGTAGGTGCATCACACAGGATACATCGGCAAAGTAAAAGTAAAGCAAGAGCCATGACCCTGCTGGGATTCTGCCCAAATACGCCCCCCTTGGAGAGCCACTATTTTTTTAGCAATAGCTAGGCCTAAACCTGTGCCACCATAGAGCCGCGTATGAGAACCATCAGCCTGATAGAATTCCTCAAAAATGAGATCGAGTTTATCGTCTTCGATACCAATCCCTGTATCAGCAATAGAAATATGGAGCATTTCACCACTCTTTTGAATTTTGATGGTAATTTGTCCTTTGGGAGTAAATTTAATAGCATTTCCTACAAGATTCATGAGAACAGTTCTGATCTGATCCGCACTGCTAAAAACAAAAACAGTTTCTTCGGATTTTGGAATAGTAATATTTATATTCTTTTTTTGACAAGAATCACTATAAAGCAACGCCACTTCCTTAATAAGCATTAATATATCTATTTTTTCTTTTTTAAGATGATCTTTTTTTGCTTCAATCTGAACAAGTTTTAATAAATTGCTAACCGTATTATTCAGTTCATTTCCAGACTTTTTAATCAAATTAATGTGGTCTTTAACCTGAGCTGTGATTTCATCTTGAGGAAAATCTAAAAGAGCTTCAGATACGCCAAGTATACCATTGAGTGGGGTTTGCAGCTCATGTGTCACATTAGCTAAAAGCTGATTCTTTATATCACTGAGTTCAGAGAGTCTTTTATTATCTTCCATGAGCTTCTGACAACACAGCCATCGTTTAAAGGTATCTACGTAAATTTCTAAAAGAGAATCAAACATCACTTGGCCTTCATTATCTAAGAAGTCATCTACTTGTAAATTAATAAGGCCTAACCATTCGCCATTGTCTATAACTGGACAAACAACATTAGACAGGGTTTGTTGAAAATAAAACAAAGCAGGCTGACGCATCTCATTAGTGGTTTTCGCGGTAAATTCTTTACGGTGAATGGTTCCACCCCTTTTTTTAAGTAGCGTAATAAACTCATAGTCACCAGAGACTGAATACCGAGTTGGCTCATGACCAAACCATTTGCGCATCAAAAAGAGATTTGTCTTTTTTTCATAAAGATAAATAGAGCCATACTCTGCATCAAAAACCCGGCTAAATTGTGTGAGAGAATCCAAGAAGTTTTCAGCGTGAACAGCATGACTCTTTATAACATGAATAAATGTATCGAGTTTAGATGTGTAATGTGAGAGGTTTTTTGTTTTTTGTTTAAATTTAAACATGGTAGATTTGTGAGAATTTTAACCAGTTCAAATAAAATACGCAACAATCAAAACACCTTCTTCAGCTTCTGATAAGACTTCTTGAGATCGTCCATAATCACCCGTGTTTCACCCACAACGGTTATAAAATTATGGTCCCCGGTCCACCGAGGGATGACATGGTAATGAAGGTGGTCCTTGATGCCAGCGCCTGCTGCCTCACCCAGGTTCATGCCTAGATTGATACCTTGAGGCTTGTACACCTTATTCAAGGCCTTGATAGATCTGTCCATCAAAACACCCATTTCTGTGTGCTCTGCTTTTGTGATTTGAGAATAATTGCCAATATGTCGATAAGGAATGACCAAAAGATGCCCACCAGTGTATGGATACCTGTTCATGATCACATAAGACTTTTTACCTTTAAAAAGAACAAGATTGCGAACTCCAGGCTTACCCTTAGCTCGTTCACAAAAAACACATGGTTTTTGTTTGTTTTTTGGCAACATTTTTTCTTTAGATAAAGAAAGAATATACTCTAAACGCCATGGAGCCCAGATTTTCTTCATAAAATATTTTCTATGGCTTCTGTGATTGTGTCTTCTTGTAAAACTCTTTGAGAACTAGCGTCTTGATTAATTCTTTCACGAAGTTCTTTTCCGACCTTGAAAAAAGGTACAGATCGGTTTTTTACATAAACAGTTACACCTGTTTTTGGATTACGCCCTTGCCTAGTAGGTCTTTGCCGTACTTCAAAAGTTCCAAAACCTCTTAGTTCAACACGGCCACCTTTTCTGAGAGCGTCGGAAATTTTATTAAAAACTGTATCAACAATGATTTCAACCTCAGTTTTTGAAAGATTTCTTAATTGAGAGCTCAACTTTTCAACAAGTTCACTTTTTGTCATAGTAATTACCTCACAAAATATTTATTCCCACAATGTGGGTTTGATACCCCGCTCCTTGGAGCGTTAACACATTAGTGTTTTTAGATTAATACCCCGTAGCTTACTGCGGAGCCATTCATTTTTATCTATAAACAGGTAAATGCTCTTCGTTAACCATAAACAAAGGCAATGAAGACATCCCTATCTTACGTAAAACAGTGTGCACCAATGATTTAGCATCATCTCCACTCATAAACCTTTCAAAAGGTGAAGGTTCTTCAGGCCACTTAACACCAGCATCTTCTGGTAAGCCAGCTAATTTTTTAGCCAAATCAATAGCATCATATATATTACCTAACTCATCAACTAAACCTATTTTTTGAGCCTGTTCACCAGTAAACAACTTACCTTCTGCTACAGCGGTCATTTTTTCAAGTGGAATTCCTCTATTAATAGAAACAGCCTCGATAAATTGTTGATAAACATTGTCAGTAATCCCTTGGAGATATTTACGATCACGATCAGTGAGCTCCTTAAAAGGACTTCCCATACCTTTATGAGAACCGGTTTTAATAATACGAGGCTCAACAGAAATCTTTTTTATCAATTCCTGCAAACCAAAGAATTCTATAATAACACCAATGCTCCCAGTGGTACTTCCAGGATTAGCCATTATTCTATCGGCAGCACAGGCAATGTAATAGCCACCACTAGCTGCTAAAGATCCCATTGAAACAACAACCTTTTTGTCTTTTTTCAGTTTGAGAATCTGGCTATAAATTTCTTGTGATGGTGAAACAGCGCCGCCTGGTGAATTTATTCGCAAGACAACCGCTTTAATCTGTTTATCGAGGCTTATTTCTTTGAGTTCCTTCAAGACATCTAAGGATTCCAAAATAGGGCCTTCGATTTTAACAATAGCAATATTTTTTGATTGGAATGTCGTTTTGCCAGTCGATAAGTTAACAATTATCAACATGAGTGCAATGGATACAGTAATAATCCCTGCAAAAAGAAGAATAAATGATAATACAGGATGTTTTTTCATGCAAAGATCCTAATATACTGCGAAGTCTTTTATTCTGATTCTTTTGTATTCTTTTCCATGATGTCTTTCAGCGTTACAGAAGCATCACCTTGTTTATTGAGAAAGTCCTTCATGTTTTCTTTTTCTAAACGCTTTGAAAGCATCTTAACAGATAAAATCATTTTTCTTTCACGATCATCATACTTTCTCACTTGAGCAGTTATCTTTTCGCCCTCTTTGAACTTTTCACTAATGCTTGCACGGCCAACACCAGCTTCTGAGCTAGGCATAAAAGCAAGCGTGTTCTCATCTACACGAATATTAATTCCTTTTTCGTTAAGACTTTCGATAACACCTTCGACTTTTGCTCCTAGAGGTTGTTTGCGCATCATGATTGCATAAGGATCATCAGATAGCTGCTTAAGGCCTAAAGCAAACTTTTGATTTTCTTTATCGATATTTATAACCAGGGCTTCAATGTCTTGACCTTTTTTAAATTCATCAGAAGGCCAACTAAGATTCTTATCCCATGAAATATCAGAAATATGGATGAGTCCATCTACATCTTCACCATCAATACCTACAAAGATACCAAAGTCTGTGATGTTTCTAATTTTACCTTTGACTTGTGAGCCAACAGGATATTTCTGATGTAAAAGATCCCAAGGATTAGGTTCAAGCTGTTTTAAACCAAGAGCTATCTTTTTGTTCTCAACATCAACATCTATAACAATAGCTTCGACTTCTTCGTCTATTTTAACAATTTTACTTGGGTGTTTAACTTTCTTTGACCACGAAAGCTCAGAGATATGAACCAGTCCTTCGATGCCTTCTTCGATCTCAACAAAAACGCCATAATCTGTAATAGAAACAATGCGTCCTTTAATTTTTTGGCCTGGTTTATACTTAATAGCTTTTGACCAAGGATCTTCTTGAAGTTGTTTTAATCCTAATGAAACCTTTTGGGTTTTGACATCATATTTAAGAACAACAACGTCAATTTCTTCATTAACTTTTAACACTTCTTTAGGATGATTGATACGTCCCCATGTGAGGTCTGTAATATGCAACAAACCATCAATGCCACCAAGGTCAATAAAGACACCATAATCCGTGATATTTTTTGCAATACCGCGAATAATCTGACCTTCTTTGATGTTTTCGAGGATGTCCTTGCGCATATTGGCACGTTCGACTTCAAGAATAGCTCGGCGAGATAAGACTATATTGCCTTTGCTTTTGTTGAGCTTAAGAATTTTAAACTGGAATTTTTGTCCTATGAGTTTATCGAGACTCTTGACAGGCTTAAGATCTATTTGGCTGCCTGGGAGAAAGGCTTTAATACCACCAAGATTGACTGACAAGCCGCCTTTAACTTTATTAACAACGAGCCCATCAATGATACCATCATTTTCAAAAACATCTTCAACTTGTTTCCAAGCTTCAAAGGCATCTGCTTTTTCTTTTGAAAGAATAATGTGACCGCTGTCATCTTCGACTTCTTCAACAAACACTCTTACTTTATCGCCTGGTTTAACACTGATTTCGCCATCGAGGTCACGAAACTCTTCAAAATTGATGTAACCTTCTGATTTAAAACCAATGTTGATGATGACAAAGTCTCTGATAACAGATGCGACCGTTCCATCAATCACTTCGCCTTCGGCAATGTTTAAGTTAGCATATTGTTTTTCAAACAGGTTTTTGAATTCTTCATTTACTTGAGCTTGCATAATATCTGTCCTAGCCTCCATTAAATATTATATTAAAATTAAAAAAACTTATTAAAAATCCATTACTTCCTTTTCAGGACGGCAGTAACTATGCGAAATAGGGTTAAACTGTCAATAAATTTGAATATATTGATAAGATTATTCTTTTGAGGGGGAAATCTGGTAAAGCTCCCTATTATCAATGCCTTAAGATTTCTTTACACACGGGTCACTCTCAAAACCTCAGCCATTGATGTGATTCCCTGATCCACTTTAGTAAGGCCATCTTCCCACATCATTCTAAAGCCCTTTTCCTTGAGATTTTGTATTATCTCTGATTCAGAAAGGCCTTCTCCAATCATGTGCCGCATATCTTCGTCGATTGCTATGATTTCGTAAATTCCAGTCCGGCCTGAATAACCTGTTTGCAGGCAATTCTCACATCCTTGACCTCGTGAAAAATTCTTCACTACCCCTTTGGCTTGCTCAAGTTCATATTCAGTAGGCTCGTAGGTTTCAATGCAATGGGGACAAATCTTTCTGACCAGTCGTTGTGCCATTATTCCAATAAGAGAAGAAGCTATGAGAAACCTTTCTAACCCAAGATCAACGAGCCGTGTGATAGTCCCAATGGCTGAATTTGTGTGAAGAGTTGAAAACACCAAATGCCCTGTCAGCGCAGCACGTGAAGAAATATCGGCTGTTTCGTGGTCTCTGATCTCACCCACAAGAATAATATCTGGATCATGCCTAAACATTGCCCTTAAGGCTGTGGCAAATGTGATACCCGCTTTAACATTCACCTGCCCTTGATTTACACCACTGATTTCGTTTTCGATAGGATCTTCAATGGACATGGCATGTTTATCTAAGCGATTGATTTTCATAAACGCAGAATACAGAGTTGTTGTTTTTCCAGATCCTGTTGGTCCTGTAACTAAAAATAAACCATGAGGCTGACTGATGATTTGTTGAAAGATTTCTTGATTCTCCTCTGATAAACCAAGAGATTTTAAATTGAGACTCACATCTTTTGTGAGAACTCGGATGGATACCTTTTCGCCCCACATGGATGGGTATGTTGCAATTCTGAGATCAATAACTTTATTGCCAACCTCTACCCTGGTTCGGCCATCTTGCGGAACTCTTTTTTCTGAAATATCTAACCCAGCCATGACTTTTATACGCGAAACAACTAGCGGATGAAGCAGTTTGTCTATTGTTTGCAATTCGTGAAGAAGACCATCAACACGGTAACGAATTTTTGTTCCCTGACTTATCGGATCAAGGTGAATATCACTAGCCTTCTCATCAACAGCCAGACTGATAAGATTATTAACAACGTTCACAACTTCTTCACCTGTCACTTCTGACCGTTCTTCTTTAGGATCAATGGCCTCATACTTCACAACCTTGATCTCATTTTTGCAACCAGAGAGAAGATTTTGAGCTTGATACTGTTGAGTAATAGCTTGAGTGATTTTGTCATCTAGCCCAATACAGATTTCGATTTGTTCAGGATACGTAGCCTGAAGTTCTGTAAGAGCAATTTCATTTCCTGGATCAGCCATCACAACCATGAGACTTTGCCCTTCTTGCTTAAAAGGCATTAATTTATACTGCCTAGCCAAATAGGCTGGTATAAAGGCGATAACCTGAGGATCAATTTCGATCTCAGTGGGATCAATCACAGGAATTTCCAAAAGTTCTCCAAAAAATTCTACAAGTTTTTCTTTGTCTAAGAATCCCGCGTTGATCAAAAGATCACAAAGAGAAAGTGATGAGTTTGCCTCTTGCGCTTCCTTGGCAATATCTATTCGTTCTTTTGTTGTTAGTTTTTTTTCAACAAGCTTATCAATGTGCTCATCAAGCTTCTTCCAAATATAATACTGAGACATTTTTCCCCCTTTTAGTTCATTGAAACCTATCGATTATCGATTATCGCCTATCATTTTATACTGCGAACTGTTTATCAATAACTCTAGGTTTTGACAAACTGGGATTTTTAAAAACAGAATCACAAGGGTCTGTCGCTTTGCTTATAACAATTGATCTTTATTGGGTATTTTTCCCCTTTTATCTTCAAAACTTATGACAAAAAACCTCAACTCCAAAACACCCCAAATTGAGAGATCTATTAGTCTAATAATATCAATCGTTTAGATTAGCCTCAGCAAGAGGCTTTCTGGCACAGCTTTTGCTTACTATAGTATTAGTATTAGTGTTATAATAGTAACTGTTATGAATAAATGTATAAGGATGTTCCATGAGTGATGTAACAACCACAGATTACAACATAGATCTCGAAAGTTATACGCTTCAAACTATCACCGATTATTTTGGTGACATTATAAGTCTAGAGGCTTGGCATGATATGAGTTCTGAGGAACGTCAGATTTACCTTGCTACTAAATTTCAAGAATTTAATTGCAGTGTTGATACGATTGAACTCATCCACGATGCTATCGAAATAGAACTCGACGATTGGGCCCTCTTTCTTTGGGAAGAATGGAACGATCTCGACGCCATTTTTAAGTCTGATGTAATTCTCGAAGTTGCTGACGCAATTGCCATTGAAAACCTCATGATCGAAATTCTAGGAATTCAAGAGATGTGTGATGGTGAGTTTATGGATGACTTCGATGCTGCCGAAGACCTATTTAACGATCATAACATCGTTAGTGAAGATAACGACTGGACTGCACCCAATCCTAGTAATCCACAAGATGGCGATGTTTACAATATTGACGCCACTGCTGACGAAGGAAATAGCACAAATATTCCTGACAACCCTCTTAATTACGATCACCCTGATTATCAGGATCTAAACCATGATGGCCTTATTGAAAATGCAGAGGTAGATTGCATCTATGATGAAAATGGTAACTTGAAGGATGTAGATGGAAATGGTGTGGTCAATGAACTCGATAATCCCGCGTACTCTGACGGCACAAATGGAACGGTCGTAGATCTTAGCAATACTCCAGAAGACGCCATTGTGAACTTCATGGATTATGCCCCTGATGCTGATCCTCCATCCCTAAGAATTAAAATCACTTTAGCAGACGGGACTTTTTATTACTACAATATCACAGGCAATCCTAAAATTATTCTTCCTATTCTCCCCGTAAACATTGATAGCATTCCAGAAGCCTTGGCTATGATACTCTATTCTACCGCAACCACTGAACACTCATATGGTTATTCACTCTATGGACATGATTATCTTTCTGATGTAGAGTACTTCACTAAGGTTGATATGAGTGATAAAGACAATGAATGGTCTTATAATATTACAGACGAAGATTTTGAAAATGAAAGAGTCATCACTGTAACCTTTGATGCTTTAGATGCAGATATGTTCTCCCTTGACGGCAATGATTGTGACATCACTTTTGAAGAAGATGGAGATGGTAACCTCGTTATTATTTTCACTAATGAAGAAGGAAAAGAAGTTAGAGTCGTGTGTGTAGGTCTAGAATATTCTTCAGACGCAGATATTTGTGATGCCATTAATATCGAAAATGCAACAATGACGGAAGATGGCTTTAATTTCATGAGCTCTTACGTTATATCTGGAGGCACTGCTAATGAGCCTGATATGCTTGGCGGTCTCTATGGTATTATTACAATTGATGGTGACGGTCTCGTTGACGAAGCTCAAGAAGCAGGCATTGTTCTGGATTCCTATAGCATCTCTCTGGCTAACGAAAATAATTCTTATAATATTCCAGCAGACGCTGATATCTATACAAATAATACAGCCTACACTTTTCATTTCACTGAAGGTCAGCCAGACGTCTTAGATCTTAATTTTCCTGATGATGCCGTTATTACCTTTGACACGGATGAGAGTGGCAATCTTATTATCAGAGCCACTACAAGCGAAGGAACAGCCACATTCACAATCATTGGAGCGCAATATTCTCAAAATGATTTAACTGCTACCAGTGATTTTGAAGCAGATAGAATTAATATTAATGGCGGCGATATTGAAGGTTCAGAAGACAACTACGATGTCCTTGCCGAAGTTTACTGCGATAACATTACATCTGGAGAATCAGAACAAGCCCTCTGGGCTTTAATGACTTACAATGGCATACCCATTTGGGAGCATTCAGTACTTGAAGACGGTTATGCCTTTTTCTCATGGGTTTAAAATCTTTGTTTTCACAAAATCCCCTTCATTGAATAATCACCGGACTGGGAGAAATTTTTATCGCTGAAGCACTTTGTTCTGAGGCCTTTGGCCGCTCGCCTTTACTTTCTACAATGTTTATAACCCTAAGCTTTTGAGCATCTGTATACCCACTCAAATCTATTGTTTGATTAGATCTACTCCAAGCCACAAAAACAGGTTTATCAGTTACAAATTTATAAAGCCAAACATTTCCTCGTTTGAGTGTTTCGACAGTTTTGTAATCACCTACTTTATCGACTAATAATTTGAAGGTGTAATAGGCTGGCTTAGGACCAGTCTTTTTATTTACTAAATTACAACCGTGAAATTTATTGTTCAAAGCTGTGTGCCTGTACTTATGCCAAAAAATCTTATCAGCCCCTTTGGCTGCAAAAATCACAAATCGTTTTACAAGATCCCTTGCCTGGATTTTTTCTGAACCAGGACCAGAAAGAGGCGATCTTTCATAACTTGATGTTGATGTTTCAGTCACCCAAATAGGTTTGTTGACTCCATATTTATCTAAAATTGATTTGTAACGATCATAGGCATTCTCAATCTTTGTTTCGAGATTGGAATCTGTTTTCTCGTAATAATGAATATTGGCTATATCAAAATACTTTCCTGCGCCTTGAGCTAATAACTTATCTAAAGCATTGAGCCCTCTTTGATACGTGGCTTCATCATCCCCAGCCACAGCTGTGATCAGTATTTGCGCTTCGGGATAAACCTCTCTGATCCAAGTGGCTGTGTACTTAATAATATCAAACCGATCCTTGGATGTAATCCCTTCATTTCCAATCTCCCAATACTTTACCCTGTCCTTATAGCGACCCACAAATTTTTTAACATACTCTTTGACGTCTCTTCTTTGTTTTGAATTATTAAAATCCAACATAAGAGTGCGGATGTATTTTTTTACTGCTCGAGCCCCTTTATTATCTGCCATTTTTTCAAGATACTCACGAAAGGTTGTGTTCTTATTTTTTATCACATCAAAGTGATACGGAGTCCCCATAGACCCATAAACAGTAAATATGAGTGGATGTGTGTTGCCATCAAGCATGGCATCGTGTTGATTAAAATTCCAAACATCTTGTTTAGGTTCAACCTCTGCCCAAGAAATTCCATTATTATAAAGAACACGCATGGGAATATTTCCAAGAACACTCATCTTCTTTGTTGCTAACTTGATCTTTTCTCTCCCTACCTTTTGCACATTTGGGTACATGGCCCCATCAATTCCAAAATGGATGTCATCTGATGCGCTCACTGAAAATGAAAAAGAAAAAATCGTGATAAGAAATAATATGCCTAAATATGTTTTTTTCATCCCGTTAGACCTCCTTTTATCCCGTTAGATGCAAAGCTAGCTCCTGTATAAAATTTACCTGTCTTCTCATTAAGTAAAACATATGCATAGTACCAAGGTCTAACGGGATTCATGTATGCCCCTTCTTTATTAAATTCCTAATAACAAATAGTAACAGTGATTATCAATTTGGGAATCTTCTCCCCATTTTTCTCAGATTAAGAGAGGGAAAACCTCACAATATCATTGACGTTTTTCTGATAGCCATAATTAACCCAATAAATTCAAGCAGCTATAACATGTGAATTTTTAAAAAAAATGGCATTATTCTTGCTTATAATATTTGTGATATACTGAATACTGGGCATGAATATAAGGATGTATCATGAGTGACGTTACAAGCACAGATTACAACATAGATCTCGAAAGTTATACGCTTCAAACTATCACTGATTATTTTGGTGATATTATAAGTCTAGAAGCTTGGCATGATATGACTTCCACGGAACGTCAGACCTATCTTGCTGCCAAATTCGAAGAATTCAACTGCAGTGTTGATACGATTGAACTCATCCATGATGCAATCGAAGTAGAACTCGACGATTGGGCCCTTTATCTTTGGCAAGAATGGAGCCAGCTTGAGGCTATTCTTAACTCTGGTGAAACTCTCGACACCGCTGATGCCACTGCCATTTCAAATCTCATTACCGAATTACAATCCATTCAAGATATGTGTGATGGCGAATTTATGGATGACTTCGATGCTGCCGAAGACCTTTTTAACGATCATAACGTCGTTACTGAAGATGATGACCACATTGCACCCGATCCTGATAACCCACAAGATGGTGATGTTTACAATATTGATGCCACTGCTGATGAAGGAGATAGCACAAATTTTCCAGACAACCCTCTTAATTACGTAGATCCTGATAACCCTCTGCACTATCAAGATCTAAACCATGATGGTATTATTGAAAATTCAGATGAGGATTACATCTATGATGAAGATGGTAACTTGAAGGATGTAAATGGAGATGGCGTGGTTAGTGAACTCGATAGTCCTGAATACTCTAACGGCACAAATGGAACAGTCGTAGATCTTAGTAGTATCCCAGAAAACGCCATTGTGAATTTCATGGATTATGATGGTACAGCTGACCCTCCCTCCTTAAGAATTAAAGTCACATTAGCAGACGGAACTTTTTATTACTACAACATCCTTGGTAACCCAAAAATTATTCTTCCTGTTCTCCCCGTAAACATTGACAGTATTCCAGAAGATCTTGCCATGACGATCTACTCTACCGCAACCACTGAGCACTCTTATGGTTATTCACTCTACGGACATGATTACAACTCTGACGTGGGTTACTTCACTAGAGTTGAAATGAGTGATAGAGACAATGAATACGAAATTGATCCAAGTGACGAAGACTTTGTCAACGGAAGAGAATACACAGTGACATTCGATTCTGAAACACTTGATACTCTCACAATCGATGCAGAGGATTGTACGATCACATTTGAGTATGAAAACGGTAACGTTGTGATTGTCCTCACAAACGAAGATGGCGACCAAGTAAGAATCATCTGTGAAGGTTTAGAATTAGACACTAGTGAAGTTAACATCGGTGACGTTATTAATTTCGAAGGTGGTATAATTGACGAATCAACATACGCATCTATTGAAGCTATTAATGTGAATCTCGCAGGCGCAAATGGTTATACAGAAGGTGGTTTATTTCATCTCATTAATCTTGATGATGAAAAATTATCTGATATTGCAGAAGAAAATGGATATGAACTGACTGGAAGATCTGTTATTCTAACAGATGGCCCCATGTAAACCTAACCAAAGAATCACTTCTCCAAAGCAATCTCTGCTACAATCAATGAATCCACAATGCCATACTCTTCAGTATTCATATCAGAGATGGTTTTGCCCACAAAAATAAGTGTGAGTTCATCATCTCCAAAAACACCAGAACCACTTATTGCCCCAAAGTCTGGGCAATCATTTGTTACTAGCTCATCAGCCGTATAGCTCTGATTAGTAAGAGTCATGCCTGTAAGAGATACAAGGGCATCAATCTGAATATTGGCATCACAAAAAATATTACCGCCTTCTGGATCTAAAGCGCATTCAGCATAGGACCCTTCCATAATATTAATATCCATACTTTCAATAGGGGCTAACCCATCTGGGATAGGTAAAACAAATGAAGGAATACTTGGGTCTGGTTCGGTAAGCACACAAACTGTTTCATCATCAACTTTATAAAACGTTATCACATCATCTTCCATAGCAATAGAAGCTATGTTTGTAGAAGCACCGTGGTAGTCTGGATCACTTGATTCTTGAGGTGTATTGTTTTGATTATTTGCTGCAACCTCAGCACTGCAAAAATACAAATCAAACGCGCTATCAACGACTCTATATTCTATGACTTCCATTGTCGAAGGGTCTTGTGTGCATTTTTCGGATTTTGTACCGTCAGTTTCCGCTTTAAGCCAAATAAGAACTGACCCTGGTATTGGTAAATCATAATTAATAACCAGAAAAGCTTCATGAGGTGTATTCTCATCTTCGATAGCTTGAAGAGGAGCATAATTAATTGTAATTTTGAGATCAGTATTCCCTGCTACATTGATACTTCCATCAACATATTCATTATTTCCTGACTCACTAGAGCCAATATCAATATCTTGAATAATACTATTTGATGAAGCGGTGAATAACTCACCCTCTTTTTCTACACCATCACTCACAATAGTTTCTGAACCAACTTGAACTTTTGTCACTTTAAAATATTTATAATTATTAGACTGAATAAAACCCATCCAAGAAACATGACCACCATCTGGATGATTAATTGAAAGCGTTTGAGTTGAAGAACCATAGAGTTCAGATACAAATAAGGGAGCCTCAATTTTATTAGTAAACTGATCCGAATCCCGCAAAGAACTACAGTTTATTATAAATGTAAGTACTATTAAGACAGTGAGTAGTGGTAAATATGTATTTCTATATTTCATGCAAGATTTATTGAGCCAATGCTCCAACGATCCAACGAAAAAACATTGGCGCGTAGTGCGCCTGTCCGCCATAGTCAGCCTAGGCTGACGAAGGCGGATAGAAACATTTAGTCACTTACTTTTTCGGCTAACTAGGGCCTCAAGTTGCTTAAAACTAGTGGAAAAACTGATAAATGTTAAAATTTATGGCACGCTGCGAAAAGACATGTAATTATGTCAAGTTACACCCATTAATCCTTGTGATAAAAATCCTCTGCCCTTCCCTAGACGTTCATTAGGGTATGTTTTTTCACCGGGGCTGTCAGCGAATGCTGACTGGGGGCCCAGTGATAAAAATATACCCTAATGAACGTCCCACCTCACCTTATCCAATAAAGATTCCTCTAAGAGTATTTTCAATTCATGACGACCCGGAACCAGCTCAATTTTCATTGCCTCTTGATATGATATTAAATGACCGTTCAAATAGACCTCATATTTATCACTCTGCTGACTTGTTCTTAAGGAAAGATATTGTGCCTTTTTAGGGCGCAGGGGATCAATTTGATAAGTGGCCCCATTTTCAGGAGACAGTATAGAAAAAGCATTCAAAGAATTTTTCTGCAAAACCATTGGTTTTATCGTTTGTGGAAGGTTCTCTTGTTGCCATAGGCGATAGACTAAAGGAAGGTTGAGAAAAGAGTCTGTGTGAAATTTACAATCCGAATCAGGATGGTGAGCTTGCAAAAATTCTTCTCTCATATGAGGACAATGCTTTGTGGGATTTTTTCCCGAAAGCGAACAAACACGATGTTTTTCTAAACTGATTTCATCTGACCACGCATGCCAAGGATTTTTTTCATGGAGAAAGGATACTATCTCATGCGCAATAGGCGCCGCACCCGTCACACCCGAAACATTGAGCATGGGATCAGCATTAAAATTCCCTGCCCAAACACCCACAGTGAAGTCTGGTGTCACTGCTAATGTCCAGTTATCTCGATAATTCTGTGAAGTCCCTGTTTTGATCATCACAGGGTAATCAAAATTTAAGGGACTAGATCTCCCAAAAGAAATCTCTCTAGCATGGTTATCCGAAAGAAAATCTCTCACAATCTGTAAGCTACGATTTGAAAGAATCAACTGATCCTTTTTATCATAGCACGACTTCTGATTCTCTTGATAAAGGAATGTCAGATCACAAAACTGTCCTGAACGACCAAAAATAGAATAAGCTCTTACAAGTTCAAACAGGCTTGTTTCAACATTGCCTAAAGTGAGACCCAAACCATAATAAGAAGGTTTTTCTTTGAGCTGACTCAACTTTAATTCTTTGAGGACCTCATAAAGATGGGGAACACCTATCTCTTGCAAGAGATTCACAGCAGGCACATTGAGAGAATTAGCTAAAGCGTCTCTCAAAAGCACCGGCCCACGAAAATGCCTATCATAATTCTCGGGAATATAATCACCTACGCCACTTAAAAAGGATTGCTTAACATCTGGAAGAACGTGTGAAGGAGAAACACCTAACTCAAGAGCCTTAGCATAAGTGAATGTCTTGAGCGCTGAACCAGGCTGGCGCTTTTGGTTCACCCCATCAATCATGCCCTGGAACCGATCATCCCAATAATCATTTGACCCAACGTAAGCGACTATTTGACCTGTTTGATTATGCACAACCAAAGCGCTGGCTTGAGATACATTTTTTCGTTCTAAAAAAGAGAGTTGTTGTTTTATAATATCAGCCACTCTCTCATTAAGCTCAATGTCCAATGACGTACGCATGGTAGTTGTTTTGCGAGAAGTATTTCTCAAAACAAAATCTGTAAAATGAGGGGCCATGAATCTCTGTTTTAAAGGATAGACAACGATTTTTTCTTGAAAAGCCTGAATGACTTTCTCTTTGAGACCTTTATGCTTCTTTTGATAAGTTTGAAGAACCTTATTCCTATGAAGTAATGTCTCCTTTGGCTTTTCATAAGGGTTATAATAACTGGGCGCTCGTATGATGCCTAATAAATAAGCTGATTCTGAGAGCGAAAGATCTTTTGGGTGTTTTTTAAAATAAGTCGCACTCGCTTCAGATAGACCATAGATTTCATTTCCAAAAGGGAGTTGATTAAGATAAATCTCACATATTTCTTTTTTGGATAAGGCCAACTCTAAATGCAATGCAAAGAGAATTTCTTTGCCTTTATTTAAAATGGATCTCTTCCCACCTCTCACCATCCTTGCTAGCTGCATAGGAAGTGTTGACGCCCCAGAAACAACCTTGCCCTGTCTTATAAATTGATACGTGGCTCGGCCTAAGGCCAACACATCAACTCCAGGATGAGTGTAAAAGCGTTTATCTTCTGTAGAAATGAGAAGATGTTTAAAATCAGGTGAAACTTCATGAAGCTTTACCCATCCACGCCGACCACCTTTTTTTGACAATGTATTTCTGAGTAAAGTGCCATCAGAAGAATAGATTTTGATTGATCGACTTATTTCATACTCTTTTAATAGCCCTGGTTTTGGAAATATATTTATTAGATCAAATAAAATAAATAATAATGAGGCAGTAATAATGAGTATGAATGTTTTTCTCATCACTTAAGTTTGTTAGGTCTTTTTGAAAGAAGTTTCAATGAAGGAAAGAAACAATAATAATTGCATTTTAATAGATTTAAGTCTACCAAATCCCTCATGAAATGTCCTGTGTGCAAAGCCCCTCTCATTGTTGTTGAAAGAAACGAAATCGAATTGGATTTTTGTCATCAGTGCAAGGGTTTTTGGTTTGATGAGGGTGAAATCAATTGTCTATCTGAACTTCATGGACTTGACTTCAGCCTGCCTGACTTGAACCATCTTCCCATAGTTCCCATAAGCGAAAAAAAACGCCCCTGCCCCCGCTGTCATAAAAAAATGATTAAAACCTGTCTCGATATTGAATCCAAACTGATTATTGATCGCTGCCCTAAAGGAGATGGACTCTGGTTTGATGCGGGTGAGCTTAGCCAAACGATCCAAAAGTTTACAAAAGAAACAAACACGGGAACAGAAAAAATGGTAAGTTTTTTAGGAGAAGTTTTTAAAACTTAATATATAGGAGATTCTATGAGTATTTTTATTATTTTATTAGTGATTATCGTTTTATTCGTCTTTTTTATCATTGGCATCTACAATGGTCTGGTACGCTTAAGGAACGAAGTAAAAAATTCCTGGTCACAGATCGATGTGCAGCTCAAACGCCGTCATGACCTCATTCCCAATCTCTTAGAAACTGTGAAGGGATACATGCAACATGAGCGCGAAACGCTCGAAGCTGTGACAAAGGCCAGACAACAGGCTGTTAATGTCTCAGGGTCTATTGCTGACACTGCAAAAATAGAGAACATGCTCAGCCAAACTCTTAAATCACTCTTTGCTGTCTCTGAAAACTATCCTGATTTAAAGGCAAACCAGAATTTCTTGGCCTTGCAAGAAGAACTCACAACAACTGAGAACAAAATCAGCTTTGCCAGACAATTTTATAATGATTCTGTGATGAAGCTTAATAATAAGACAGAAATGTTCCCCTCCAACATCATTGCAGGCATGTTTAATTTCAAACAAGCTGAGTTTTTTGAAGTGGAAGACGCTGCAGAACGCGCAGTTCCTAAAGTAGCGTTTTAATTCCGAAGAACGAAGTACGAGGCACGAGGAACGATCGAATGTTCGACCAAATCAGAGCCAATAAACGCAAAACTGCTTTTCTCATAATGGGCATGGCCCTTTTTCTCTTTGCCACTGGTTTTGTCGTGGCGGAATTCGTGTCTCCTGGTGCCGGTTTGTTTGGTCTTGGCATTGCCCTGATTGTTTGGCTCGTTTTACTTCTTATCAGTTATTACAGTGGAGACTCTGTTTTTCTTTTGATGAGCGGCGCCAAGCAAATCAAAAAGCAAGACTCTCCCAAGCTCTACAACATTGTAGAAGAAATGAAGATTGCTTCGGGACTTGCCTACATGCCAAAAATATACATCATAGACTCCCCTGCTCCAAACGCCTTTGCCACTGGACGAAACCCGCAAAAGGCCTCTGTGGCCGTGACAACAGGCCTTCTCGAAAGGCTTAATCGTAGCGAACTCCAAGGTGTGATAGCCCATGAATTGGCTCACATTAATAATCGAGACATTCTTTATATGATGATGATCAGCGCTATGATGGGCGCTATTGTTATTTTGGCTGATGTGGGAATAAGATCCATGTTCTTTGGTAGAAGCAGAAGTCGTTCTTCATCCTCATCAGGCGGCGGACAAGCTCAGCTTATTATTGCGGTTGTGGCGATTGTGCTCATGATATTGGCTCCCATCATTGCACAGCTCATCTATTTTGCTGTCTCACGTCGTCGTGAATTTTTGGCAGATGCCTCAGCAGCGCAATACACCAGATATCCCGAAGGCCTTGCTAATGCGCTCCAAAAGATTTCGTCAAATACAGAAAAACTCAAAGGCGCCTCAAAGGCAACAGCCCCCATGTACATTGTTAATCCTTTAGCCTTTACCAAAAAAGGCCTGAGTGACTTATCGAGCACGCACCCAGCTATTTCTAAACGCGTCGCCATTTTGAATAAAATGGCCGGACTATCAACAACAGCCGGAACGGTTTCATACAAAAATTATGATACGGCCTACAAAGAAGTGATGAAGGAATCAAAATCTGTGATTCCTGGTATGGATATGATTAAGACCGCTGGTTTGCCCATGATGGCTGTGGCAACTGATGACAGTTCATCTCACAAAAGACACCGAGAAACAACAGACACGGTCTGGAAGGCAAATAACTATATCTTTATTCCTTGTCCCTGCGAAACAAAACTCAAAATCCCACCTGCTTATGCTGGTAAGAAAATTACGTGTCCACATTGTTCTGTTGAATATAACGTTAGTGATTATACGAAACAGTAAAGTAATGAGCTATGAGCAATGAGTCATGAGAAAAAATGTTTTTTCCCCACTCATCTCTCATTACTCATCACTCATAACTAATTAACCACCACATCTTCCTTCCCTGTCGTCCCAAAAACATCTGGATCGTACATTTCCATGGCCTTGGCAGGTGGGGTGAGATAGGTGCCACGATTGGTAACATTAATGAAATAAGTAAAATCAAAAAATCCTCTTGGAATACGGTCTGCAAACAAAATAATTTTTTTATCGTGAAACTCTTTGT
Organism: uncultured Nitrospirales bacterium; assembly: GCA_964609965.1. Lineage (GTDB taxonomy): Bacteria > UBA10199 > UBA10199 > UBA10199 > JADGCS01 > JAHJDR01. Next base: position 10,625 of record CAZSTS010000017.1, on the reverse strand, counting down.
GTTCTAAATACCATTTAAGTGTGGGGTTTTTGCCTGTATCGTATTGCCTCAAACTTTGCCTGACGGTTTTCAGTGCAAAATTAACAGGTTCGTTCCCTGCTGCCAAAGGTTCTTCAACAACAAGATAATCTGTTTGATCAGCAAAAAAGAAATTCAGCACAACCTTATAGGTCTTGCCATGTTCAAGTTTTTTAGGATCAACGGGATTTCCCTGTAGGTCTTGGTATTCTCTTTGAACTGTAATCCCCTCCTCTAATCCAAATTCTCTAAACTTTTTGAGAGCATAGCTGTACTTCATATCATAAAAGAAAACATCTCCCGTATCTTTAATAAGTTTTAGGTTCATTTTTGAAGGCAACTTATCCAAAGGAAGCTCTATGCGTTCTTCAGTCTTTTTGACATCAAGGATTTTAAAGATCAGGTCTTTGTCATTCATAACCAGTCTAGCGTTCACCGCAGTGGTTTGCATGGGCATGGCAGCTTGATATGTTTTTAGAGCCTTAAGAACAGCTAGTGATTCATAGGATACTGAATAAGCCTGATTTTTCTTTTCATCCATCATTCCCAACAAAAGAGGGAAAACCATAGGATGAGAAGGTTTGATCTTTAAAAGTGTTTGAAGAACTTGTGCTGTCATCACGCGGTTTGAATAACCAAAGTAATAGTCACCAGACAAAGATCCTGTCTCAACATACGCCAGCCGACCTTTCAAACGAATCTTATTATTTATCTGGCCCAACCAATCATCAATAAGTAGGTCTTTTGGGTTTTCTGAGGCAAACATTTCTAGCAGACGCTGCTGGCTGACAAGGTCAAGGTCAGAAAAAACCTGTCTTAAGGCTGGATAATAAGAAGGCTGTGCTTCGCCTAATTTGAATATGACATATAAGGCATGAACCATTAATTTCTTTTTATAGGATTCAGAATAGCCACGCATCGCATAAGATGTGCCCTTTGAATAAACATCTGTTATGCGATTCACTATTTTTCTAAGGATATCATCGACGTCTAGTCCAGCCCTTTGAGCATGTATCAAAAATTCTGCCACCATGAGCGTGAGAGCAGGTGATTCTTTTCGACCAGGCCAAAAAGAAAAACCTCCATTATAGGCCTGTTCACTTTTGAGTCTTTTCATAAACCGTTTAAGCCTATCAATACGCACTGAAGGATTTCTTTCATTACCTGCAAAAAATTGATCCACTTTTGGAAAAAGAACTAGGGGATATATTTTGCTAAGACGTTGTTCTAAACAATCATAAGGGTATTCTTTTAGAATCTGAATTTTATCTTTAACACGAGACAAAAGATTAGCACTGAGACTAATGTCTAAGCCACCATAGTTTTCAACAATCCCTTCACTTTTTTCAAAAAATTCAGTTACTGTGCCTGCAGAAGCACCCGAAGTCGAAACAGTTTCTTCAAGTCGCTCCAAATAAACAGGCAGTTCAATCGCCACTTTATCTTCTACTGAATCCGTTTTTGCCGAAATTCTCACATTTGCTATTATAGATTTATCAAGAACACTGTCCTCTCCAAACAATTCACCAGCCTTTTCTGTAAAAGAAACTTCATCTGCCATAAACTCAACAGTATGAGAAACACTGGTTTTAGCTGGAATAACGAGGTTTCCGGTCTCTCCTTTGCTCACTTTAAGAAGATCTGATTGAGCTGCCATGGTAACCTGTAATTCTTTATCTGTCTGGTTGTGGACAACCACATCAGACTCAAATCTGTCTCCAACCCTTAAAAACCGTGGCAATGCAGGCCTTATCATAATATCTTTTTGAGTTTGAAAGCTTGTATCAGCCAAACCAAATTGATCACTATTGGCATTAGCAATAGCCATAACTTTGAAAGTTGTAAGTTGATCTGGTAATTTAAATGAAACTGAAGCCACCCCATTATCATCAGTTTCGATGGAACCATTGAAGTAAGCCAAAGGGATAAAGTTTTTGCGAAAACCTTTCATCCGACCACCGCCACTAGCAGGATCATCTAATTTATCATCTAGGCCTTGAGTCCCTACAAAACGAGATCTGGAATCAATCTGCATCACAGCATGGTAATAAGGTGCGAATAATGTCCACAAAGGATCCTGTAAAACATACCCTCCTGCTAAAACAACACCCTCATCTACAGCCATCACAGTTATTTCAGCTGTTTTCTCTTTAGCAAAACCATTCACTTTGAAGTTTAATTTAACTTCATCTCCTGGTTTATATATCTTTTTCTCACTCTCAACTACCAGCTTGAGCTTTTTGCCATGAGGTTTTACCTTGATCTCAACCCTTCCTGTTTTTACTAAAGGCAGAGCTAAACGTTTCTTTTTACCCTCTTCTTTGCTCAAGTGAGAAGGATCAATTTCACTCGATCCTTTGATAAGAATGACTTTAACAAAAACATTGGGAGCATAACTTTCTTTTATTGGAATATTAATAATGGGCGAGCTACCTTCAAGGTTTTTGACTTCGTACGAAACAATATGATCACGTTCAATTGATACAAGTGCATGGGCTTTAGCATACGGCGACTTAATAAGAACTTCTGCAACATCACCCACACCATACATTTTTTTATTGGTTACCATCTCTATGTTAAAACCATCTTCACTCGGCCAATAAGAATAATTAGAGCCTGTGACATAAAAAGGGATCTCAGAAATACTCAGCCTTCCCTGACTATCTTTAGATGACAGTTTAAAGAAATAATACCCGCTTTCTTTTGCAGCAAAATCGCATGCATTATTTTCTTTCTGAGTTTTTTTGATACAGCCATCAAGGCGCTCTTCAATTCGTTTTGTTTCTGTCTCATACTGCGAATGGAGAGTTTCGCGTTTAACACTTATCCATTTCACTCGCATCAAATCAACAGCAACTTCTTTATCAATAAGAATCTTTCCTTCTGGAGACAGGGTTGCGAATTCTAATTGAATCTTTTCATTCTCATCATAAAATAACTGATTAACTTTTCCCCCAACATAATAAGAAGCAGGATGCATGAGAATTCTTTTGGTACTTGCCTGAGATTGTTTGCTTACATCCTTCACTTCAGCTTCAAAACGAATACGTATAGGATCAATAAAGTCCTTGTAGAGCTTTTGAGTTTCATATTGAATTGCATAGAGCCCTTTATCATCAAGTTTGGCCTCAATTGACTTACCCAGTTTATATATCTGTTGTTGATGCTCTTTCCGGTGTTCATAAAGACGCCCAAACCTAAGTTCTAAGTCATTTTTTGGATAATAGCTTGTGAGAAAGGACGCAACATAGGTTGAAATAGGCGCTTTTTTCATAGGAGCGCCAAAAAGATAATTTGCCCGAATATCAAATTTGATTTGATCACCTTTAAAAAATTCCTTGTTCGCTTTATCAAATGTAACTTTGAATTCTGGCTTGCGAAACTTTTCGACCCTAAACCCTGCATAGGAGTTGATGTCAGCCCCTTCAACCTGAGGCAAAATCTTAATAGAATAATGACCTAATTGTCCATATTCTGAGAGAGTGTGAGAAACCGAGAAATTACCACGAGAATTAGGCGTCACATCTATCTTAATGGGTTTGCTCTGACGTGGTTCTTTAATAACAACTGTCACAGGATCAAGAAATGGCTTAAGCCCAGTTGCCGTAATTTGCCTCAAATATCCTTTAATTTTTAGCTCTTCACCTGGCTTGTACAAACCTCGATCTGTAAGAACATGCCCCCTCACCTTTACAGTTTCTTTGGGCTTTTGATTGCTTGAATCACTATCATCATCTGAGTCACTATAATCATCATAACCATAATACCCATACCCCATATCATCATTCCAGTAGTCCGTCACAAAGGCTCGATCTGTTCCATAATGAGCAAATATATATAAAGGGTCAGTGGCTCTCTTTTTTTCATCTTTTGGAACAAGACGTCTTGATATCCGATGGAGTTCATCTCGACCAGGTATTTTCGCAAATCCCTTGGAATTAGTGAGTGTGCGATAAATCAGTTTGCCCCAGGGATTGTAAATCATAACCCTTACATTGGCGAGATTTTTGGCCGAAGACAAGCTTGTTACCCATACCAAACCATCAGTTTTTGATAATTTAAAATCAATAGCTAGATCTGTGATCTGTCTTAACACCCAGTCATGGATGACTTCGTAAGATTTGGTTGAGTGATTATAGTGGACATAGTCAGGAGAGTAAAATTCAGATAAAACAACTGATGATTTTCTATTACCCAGCACTTTAGAAGCTGGTATCGAAAAATATTTTTTCTTGTTTGTAATCTTGCCCAAAAACTCCATTGTTAAATCCCAGCTTTGAGCATTGCCAACCAAAGAATCAAATGATTCATTAGGATCTTCAAGAAAAGAGATGATATCTGAGTCTCTATTAAAATACTTAAATCTCGCCGTTGCTGTTTTAACATTTCTGGCCAAAAAACCAAGATTAGCACCAGAATGATAACTCATAACCTGATCAGTAATATAAGGAGTGAAAATTGTAGGCTCATGAGGTGCTGTTTGAAATTTAAACTGCTTCTTTGTCCCTGTTTCTTGACCATAGATGTCCTTAATCTCAGGATTAACAGTCACAGTGTAGTTGGTTGATGGCTTGAAATTTAAAGAAACAGCCAAATACTTATTTATTTTGTCCCAATATTTATACATCCTTTCAACATTAGGCACAGGGGGATCGAAAAAAACATACTTATGGAAATTTGTTCTATCAATGGGAGTTGTTGCATGAATATGTAGGGTAGAATATGGCAAACAATCCTTCGCACACTTAATGTCTGTTACCTCAAAATCCCCATGGGTTTTGTATGAGATTGCATAGTCCTCTTTTGAAAGATCTGACCCTTGTATCCCTTCGAGTCCTTTTAATACTTTTAAAGTGACCTTTGTTATTTTATTTAATTTAGACAGAGGACTGATATTAACTTGAGTACAACCTTTTCCGCTCCCTGTTTTTTGAAGCTCTTCATGGTAATAACATTCCGTCTTTATTTTTACTTTCTGACTAGGCTCTCCTTGAGTTAATTCTAATTTTTCATATAGCTGTTTGGCCTTAACCGCTTGATTAAAACTCACTCTGAATATGGGATTTTGTGAAATTTCATTAGATTCACCATTGGGCAATACTTGAAAAACTCTAGGTTCTGGAGTTTTAAATGAAAAGGAGAAATCCTTGAGCATGGCATAACCTAAAAGAGATTCTTTGCCAGCACTCACAATCACGTTGAATGTTGTGGCATAAGGCAGTTCCCCTTTAGCTTGATACACAAGCGTCCTAGAATTGACCCATTTAAAGTAACCTTCGAGTTTTGGTGAAATCGTGACAAGGCCTGTGCTTTCTGCTTTTCCCAAACTGGTCAGAGGCACCATGGGTTGTGAAAAGTGAATAACAACCTTGTTCTGGTCAATGGTTACGTCATTTGTTGGTGAGTGATAATCAACAATGAGAGGACCTTGCTGATCTTTATATTGTTTGAGGTAGTCTTTTGTTGAACTATCTTGATTAGCTCCAGTACATGAAATGAAAAAAAATAAACAAAATAAACTTAATGCTATTTTTCTCATATTGTTCTCCGAACTACTAGCTACTAGCTACTAGCTACCAGCTACTAATCACGATCCCGTCGATCCAAAACCACCTGCACCACGGTCTGTGTCATTTACTTCTTGGACTTCGATAATTTCGGGTTGCACAATAGGGGCCATCACCATTTGAGCAATTCTATCTCCGCGTTTTATCACAAAATCTTCACTTCCATGATTGATGATAATCACTTTAATTTCACCTCGATAATCTGCATCAATCGTGCCTGGTGTGTTGACCATCGAAATACCATTCTTAATAGCTAAGCCACTTCGAGGACGAATTTGGAGCTCATGCCCATCAGGAAATTCAACTGCTAGTCCTGTGGGAATAAGAGTTCTTTCCCCTGCCTTAAGCACGATATCTTCTTTCACATCAGCCCTAAGATCCATTCCTGATGAATGAGTGCTTTCGTATTTAGGTAAAGGCAAATCCTGGTTATCACGTAGTCGTTTAATTTTTAACTGCATATTAATTCCTTTTGACTTTAGACTTTAGACCTTAAGACTTATTTAATATATATTGGAATTGATCAATTGATATTTATTGAATGACGATTCACGACCCACAATTTACGATCCACGATTAATTCTTATACCTTATCTTTTTTGGTGGACCGTAATAATCACTCTGAGCTTTAGGGAGCACTGGCTGAGTTGTTTGTGGAGCAAGAGGTGTCTGACCATTCTGAGATGTTCTTTGAGGCACTGAATAGCAAGGGTCTGTATCTGTATAATCTTGGCACTTAAACTCTAATAATTCTTCAGCATGATCTACAATGGCTTTACGAATATGCTTCCTTTGGCTCTTACCATAATTAGTGTCGATAAATTTATTCCGCTCTTCAATCTTCTTTTTGAGAATAGCGAGATAATCTCTACGCTCTCTAATAATGTAAGGCGTAATAAACACCAAAAGGTTAGTCTTCTCTTTGGAATTAATCCTTGTTCTAAATAGACCTCCTAAAACAGGAATATCTCCTAACAAAGGCACTTTGTGGGTTGTGACAGTTTGTTTGTCATCGATAAGGCCACCTATTACAATTGTCTGTCGGTTTTTAGCCACAACGACTGTTTCAACTGATTTTTTATCCAAAGTGGGACCTAAATTAGCATCAGATGTAAAAACACTGGAAATTTCCTGCGAAATTTGAAGTCGAACTGTATCATTCTCAGAAATTTGAGGTGTAATGGTTAAAATAATACCTGTGTCTTCACGTGTTACATCAAAGGTTGTCACTCCGCTGGATACTGTTGTTCCTGAAGGGACGGGAACTTCTTTACCAACCTGAATTTTAGCCTCTTCATTATCGAGTGTGAGAATACTAGGAGTTGACAAGACATTGGCATCAGTATCTGAAGCCAAAGCCATAATAATACCACTCACAGACGGAACAGATGCGGTGGAACCATCTGAAAGTGTAAAATCAATGGTATCAGTCGAAAACGCACCGCCTCCAAAACCACCACTAGCACCAGCTAAAGTTGTGATAGCATTGGGTGTTGATGGCATGATAGATCCAAAGAAGTTAATTTGACTCCCAGCTATTGAGCTTAATAAGCCACCTAAGCCTGAAAGACCTACTGTTGATGACTTTTGAACATCCAAAGACATGATAACTGATTCAAGATAAACTTGAGGTCTTAAAATATCGAGTTTCTTAATCACTTGATCAACAAGAATTTGGTAATCTTTTGCCGAAGCCACGACAATAAGTGAGTTTGTGTCAGCATCAGCTGTTACTTGCACACCACCCTGAAGAGTCACAGCACCTGCTGTTGATTTTTTAGATGTTGATTTCTTTGATGTCTTTGATGATTTTGATTTTGAGCTCGAAACAAGATTAGAAAGCACAGTAGCGACATCTTCTGATTTAGCGTATTTGAGATAATACACATGAATCTTGCCCTCAGCTCCTGCAAGAGGACGATCAAGTTTTGCAATAAAGGCTCTCACCTTAATAATAGCTCTCTTTGTTCCCATGATAAGAACAGAATTTGTTCTTTCATCTGCCAAAACCTTTGAAATTGACTGTACATCCTCAAGTTGAGTTGTTTTGCTCCTGCTCCGACGGCTCCTTACCGATGTCTTACTTTTGGAGGCCGATTTATCGAATATTTGAGTGATTTTGTCTGCAATGTCTTTTGCATCAGCATGGATAATAGGAATCATTTCCATGGTTTCTTGTGGCCCTTCTTTGTCGAGTTCATTAATCAATTGTAATAAATGGTTAATATTAGAACCTGTGTCTGTAATAATAATCGAGTTTGTTGTAGGGTACGCAAACATATTACCACTCTTAGAAACCATCCCTTTAATAAGAGAAGAAACTTCATTTGCTGAAATATTCTGGAGCTGAATAATGCGTGTTATGTATTTATCTGTAGTAGGATTTTCTTTTTTATAAACGTCGATAGGCTTGCTCCACGATTCTTTCTGAGGCACTATGCTAATTAAACCAGAAGGAGTCATCACAGTGGTGAATCCATTGATCTCCAAGGCAGATAAAAACGCTTGATAAGCCTCTTCTTTGGTCATTTTCTTGTCAGAAACTATGGTAATCTTGCCACGAACTTTATCGTTAATGATAAAGTTTTTACCCGAAAGAGCTGATATTTGGCGTATCATGTCTTTGATTTCGACATCAGTACCATTAAAATACACTGAATTGGGATCTTCTTCTTGAGAAAGGATAGAAGAGCCTTCTGTAGTGTCGGTTTTTATTGGCGTGGAACCTTCTGTCCCGTATTTATCGCTCACATCGAGTTTTTTAAATCCCTGTGCAAAACTCAATGAACAAGATAGTGTTATTGTCAAAAATAAACCGATTGAAATAGTAATGATTCTTGATTTCATACTTTTAAAAACCCAGAATCACAGATTTCAGAATAAGGTTTGTTCCCGTCTTCTGATCCTGTGTTTCTGAATTCATTTTAAATAATCTCATATTTATAAGATAAACTCTCTCCTCGTCTTTCAATTTCTAAAGCAAATTCCGTTTCTGTTCTTAGTGATTTAAATGTTTCAAACCCTGATTGGATATCGAGAGTTCTTCCATTAACAGATTTTAATATATCGCCACGACGAATCCCTAATTTTTCAAACAAAGAACCTCTCTTAACACTAAGAATTTTAAAACCTTTGGCTACCCCATTATCAAAAAAAGGCACACCACGTATATCAGTATAAAGTTTGCTCATATTAGCCAAAGCTGCTTCAACTTCAGCTCTCGCAATCTGAAAACTATCACCTTCTCTCACAATGCTTTCATCAGTAGAATCTTCAGTTCGTGTAATTTTTTTGATTCCTGTATCTGTGTTTAGAACTGGTTTTTTGGTGAGGTTAATATTTTTGGCGAATTCTTCCAATTTGACATATTCTAACTGGCCATTGTTAATGAACTCAACGCGTTTGGGCAAAATACGGACTAGTTTGGTGCCAGGTGCAAAAGATTTTTTACCCCCTATAAAATAGGTATCTTTAATTCGATTGGCATCGACAACACACGAGCTAAATTCGTTTTTCCCATTTCCAACAGCGATTGTAGAAATAAGTTTTATATTGAGTTTTGTTTCAACAGCCTCGTCAGATGTAGTCGATATTTGTGTGTCTTGCTGGTCATCTGATACAATGATGCTATCGATAGGCGTTTCACTAGCATCAAAGAAATTTCTTTTGAGAATGACATCAATATTGACTGCTTTTGCCTTGGGTTGTGCGGTTGTTGTTTTTGTTTCTGTAGGGCCTGAGGTTGTAATCACAACATTAGGAAAATAACCTTCGATATACAATGTGGTGATTTTTGCTAATAGATAACTAATAATCACAACACAGATGAGACCAATAACCCAGATATATTTTTTTAATGTTGCTCCCATGTTTTTATGATTAAATTGCCGATAGGTAGGTTGAATATGGCTTTGAGGACCGCTACCAGCAAATAATTCACTCCTTTGGTGAACCATTGCCGCTGGGAACGAATGGGATGCGGTAACTATGCCAATATTTTATGCTTTTTGCAAATAAAATGTTTGTCTATGATTAGACACTTGCCCATTTTTTGTTAAGTTTTCGTAAAATAACTTTGAGAACAATTGTGAGGCAGCCGGCAGAAAAAGCCAAGGCAAGAGCGAATCCAAGCCAAAGACCAAGAGCTTCTTTGTGTTGATAGTAGGCTAGATAAATACCCAAAGGAAGACCAATGCCCCAAAAAGCAACTGTCTGTGTAATAAAAATAGGCTTTGAAATATGGAGACCGCGAATAATTCCCCCCAAAGTGACTTGTGCCCCATCAAAGATCTGAAAAAAAGCCACAACAATTATCATGGGAATCCCAACATGAATAACTTCAGAATCTGCTGAAAATAATCCTATAAAAAATTTGGGAAAAATATAGAATAGCACTCCCATCACCAACATAAAAGAAACAGAGAGAAAAAGAGACCCTTGAGAATAATTAACAATACGAAACATGTTTTTTTCACCAAAAGCATGTCCAATTTTTACCGAAGCAGCTGATGATACAGCAAGAGGTACCATAAAAGTGATAGAAGCTAACGTGACTACAATATTATGGGCTGCTGTCTGGAGTGTGCTAATACGTGCAATAATGAAAGTCATTGCACAAAACCCTGCTATCTCAGCAAACAACGTACAGGCTATAGGCCAACCTACTCTGAATATTTTTTTCATTATTTGACGATTATATTGCCAGCTTTTTAATAGATATTTTCCAGAATAAATGAGTAACGCAACAGCCAAAATACTACGAATGAGAAAGCTAGACAAAGCCAAACCAAGCATATCCATACGTGGAAAGCCCCAAAGACCAAATACAAAGATGAAATTCAATAAAACATTGAGAAACACAGCAATAAGATAAACAAAATTAGCAAACATTACCTCTTCAAAGGCCTGAAGGAATTCCTTAACAGCAAAGAAAATACAGGTTCCAAAGAGAGCCCAACTGCGCAAATATAGGTAATCTTGAATCATGGGGAGTGTAAATAATTTTGTGTAATTGGCCAAAATGAGGGATGAGAGTCCCTA
>CAZSTS010000016.1:0-52093 GCA_964609965.1 uncultured Nitrospirales bacterium | reverse complement strand
CTAGGGACTCTCATCCCTCATTTTGGCCAATTACACAAAATTATTTACACTCCCCGCCTTTTATAATCTAGAATATTAATTCAAAATTATTTTAATTCAGCTCCAGTCTTCTTAAAGACTCGAACCTTTTTTCCATCTTTCAAAGTTTTAGTGCCAACTTTACTTGGCTTTTTACTGCCTGGATCAACGAGCATTAAGTTTGAAATATGAATTGAAGCCTCTTTTTCGATGATGCCGCCAGCAGGGTTTTCTTTAGTTGCTTTGGAATGTTTTTTTACCATAGCGACTTTTTCGACATAAGCACGGTCTCGTTTTGCGTTAAAACGAAGGATCTTGCCTTGTTTGCCAGTATTAACACCAGATATGACTTCGATGATATCGTCTTTTCTTAATCTTTTCATAATGAACCTTTAGTGTAAACCTTTCTTGATGAGAACTTTCTTGAGTCGTCTCAAGCTTGGAGATAATTTTTCAACTTTGGCTTTTACCACATAGCGTGATAAACCACCGTGTTTGTCAATAGTCCTTAAACCTCTTGAGCTAACTTTAATTTTAATTCTTTGTCCGAGCTCAGGAATAAGAAAACGACGTTCTTGTATGTTTGGTTGTTGAAAGTGTCTTGATTTATTATTGGCGTGTGAGACGCGATTAACTTTGTAACGTCTAACACCGGTTATTTCACATACGTTTGACATAACTGCTCCGTATTCAATATTCCCAGGGTGTTACCCTGGGCTGTGTTATAAAACCCCTTCAGGGTTTATCGGAATAATCCTTATATTTTTATTTTTTCTTTAACTTTTCGCCAGTACCTATTTCTTTTGCTTTATCTTCTTTTGTTTCTTCCTTTTTTTCTTCAGCTTTAGCTTCTTTCTTAGGCTCTTCTTTTTTCTCTTCCTTCTTGTTTTCCTTAGCTTCTACTTTAGTTTCTTCTTTAGCTTCAGCTTTTACTGGTTCAGCCTTTGCTGCATCACCTTCTGTTTTTGGTGCTTCAGCTTGCTTTGGCTCTTCTTCTACCTTGGGTTTTTCTGGTCTTATGACCTTAAGGCTTAGAAAATGAAAGCTACCGTGTAATTCTTTTGTTTCATTCTTTTTTGTCTTAACCTTTTGTTTTTTAAGGTCTTCTAAAACAATACGTTTAGTTCTTTTGTCGATTTTGGCTATTGTTGACTTTTGGCCAGCAAATTTACCTTTAATAACCTCAACTTTATCACCAATTTTAATACCTAATTTCATATAGTCACCTATTATTTGTTCAAAAAGTGAGCGAGTTACTAGCAATATTGGGTTTTTGAAGCAAGGTTTTTTAGTCCAGTCCCATTTTTGGGACTCATGGATGGGACTGAGACTTATCAAAATGATAAATAGATGAAATCATTGATCTAATCCTGTATTCTCTGTTGGCATGGTTTTCGCAATAGTCATTGTAGAAACTAAATACGCCTTCGGGCTCATTAATAGGAGGAAAAAATGGAAATTAAACAAATCGAATTTGCTGATTGGGTTCTTGATAACCCAGACCCATTTAATGCTATTGATCCAAAATTATATACTGATCAGTTGATTGACCCTGATTTAACCCAGGATCTTGATAAGGCTTTGGAAGAGCAGAATTTTAGAGAGCTATTTTACTCAGAGTTGATCACAGGCACCAAAAAAGTTGAATCTTCAATCTTAGTAAGTGAGCTTAATCAGCTAGGAGAGGGTGACAAGATGTCAATTAGGCTCAATGGCAAGGTTGATGTTGCGAATAAACAAATTGAATTGGGAGCTGGTTGTGAGGTGGAAAAATCAGCAGATGATTTTATTGTCACTGTAGATGGAAAAATCGGAGTGGGTTTTATCAAAGAACTAGCTACAAAGTTTCCAGGTGGTGATGCTAAACTCAGCTTAGCAGCGATGATGGGCAATGAAGGAAAAGTAAGATTGACATTTCCTAATGCCAAAGAAGTTGAAAAGGCAGTGAGTTTTTTAGGCAAAGCAGCTCTCACAAGTAGTTTGGCTGTGCCAATAGCCACGACAATGCCGCCAATGGCCTATCTACTCTCAACTCAAGGTTCAGGGCTCCCACTTGTTGGCAAATATCTCGTTGATCTCAATAACATGCCAGACATTGATTATCGCTTATCGCAAATAGAGGGTACGGCTTCTCTTTTTATCCAAGGCGAGGGTGAATTGGATGGTGCATTACCTATTAAGGATTTGAGCCATCTTTTCAAAGGAGGACTTTCTGCAAAAGCAAAGGCAGGTTTGTTTACAGGTGCAGTGATCGATTTTGAAGGAGAGCAACCAGAGCTAATTATGAAATCTGGTTTAGAGCTTGATGCAGAAATGAAACACAAGCTGGGTGTAGGAAAATACAATTCCATTTCATCAACTAAGAAGGATTTTGATGGTCGTGTTCAGGTTTTTGTAGAGCATCGATATGACTTTCAAAATGACTTTAAGAGTCTTTCCGACATTCACAAAACAGTAGTGCGCATTAGCTATGAATCAGAAAACAATCTGACAAAAAAGGGAAATCATACAGAATTAATTATTAATCCATCTGATGTGGGTGATGTTTATAAATTAGATATTCTCAAAGAGATCGCTGGTCTTGATTTTGAAAACGCTGGAAAGGTGCTCAAGTCTCATTCGATCCCCTATGAGATCAAATCATCTGACTACGAGTTTTGTGGGCAGTCAGCAGAAGGAAGGTTGGGGCGGAGTGATTATTTCGCAGCCAAAGGTGGTTATGAGTATCAGTTTGTAGACGTGGATGGGGATGATGGGGTGTGTGATTGAGGAAAACCCCAAATTCCAAATCCAACTTTTCCCGGCCGTAAACGACCGGGTTATTCTCAATAGCCCGTAAAGGGCTAAAAAGATGCCCTCTTTAGAGGGCAATTGATAATAGCCCGGGGCTTTAGCCCCGGGAAATAAACAGGGATTTTTTGTCACGTCGGTTCTAATTTTACGCCGACATCACCTTCTTCAAAGACTCAGTGAGCAAGGGCACAACCTTAAAAAGATCACCCACAACACCATAATCTGCTTTTGCAAAAATTGGGGCTTCGGGATCTTTATTAACAGCGACAATGACCTTTGATGTGCGCATACCAGCTAGGTGCTGAATGGCGCCTGAGATGCCGTTCGCAATGTAGAGTTTGGGATTGACCACCTTACCAGTTTGTCCCACTTGCATATCATGTGTGGCATAACCAGAATCCACAGCAGCGCGTGAAGCACCCACAGTAGCTCCCAAAACATCGGCCAATTCTTGAATGATTGCAAAGTTCTCAGCGCTTCCCATGGCTCTGCCACCAGAGACGATGATCTCGGCTTCGGTCAAGTCAGCCTTGTTTTCACCTTCGCCATGAATGACTTCGGTAATAGGGTTCACGAGATCAGCAATGTCGATTGCTTTTTTCACAATGTCAGCACTGGCACCATCTTGTGGTGCATTGACTGGAAAAGAATTAGCACGCACTGTTGCCATTTGAATGTCTGAATTAAAGGTAGCTTGGACAATTGCTTTGCCAGCATAAATAGGCTTTGTGGCTACGAGTTTTCCGCCATCGACTTTAAGATCGACAGTGTCTTGCGCGAGCCCTGCTTTGATTTTTGCAGCGAGTCTTGGAAACAAGTCTTTGCCAGCAGGGGAGGCTGTTCCTAAGACTATTGAAGGTTTTAACTCATCAATAGTTGCGGCAAGTGCTGTTGCATAACCCACAGTATTGTACTGGGCTAATTTATCATTCTCAGCCAAAACAACTTTTTTGGCACCGTAGGCAGCGAGATCAGCTGTGAGACTGTCCAATCCATTCCCGACTGCAACAGCAACCACAGTTCCACCAGCAGAACCTGCAAGCTCAGTTGCCTTTGATAAAAGTTCGTGTGTTGATTTTTTTACCGCACCATTTTCGTGTTCTACAAATACTAAAATGTCTCCCATAATGTCTCCTTTACTTCGTCGTGCGTCTAACGTCTAGCGTTGTGCGTTGATTAGCGCACAGCACATAGCGCACGGCTAATTGCAATTATATAACTTTGGCTTCTTCCCTTAAGAGTTTAACAAGTTCTTCGACTTGTTGCTCTGGTTCGCCTTCTAATACTTTTCCAGCTGCTCGCTCAGGAGGAAGTTCGTAATTTGTAAATTGAACAAGTGGCGTGGCGCCATCTAAGAGGTCTGCAGCTGCTTTTTTATCTATGGGTTTGCTCTTGGCCTTCATGATTCCAGGAAGCGAAGCGTAACGAGGAGTATTGAGTCCACGTTCACAACCAATAAAGACAGGAAAGCTAGTCTCGTAAACTTCTTTAGCTCCACCAGCTATACGACGATATGTTTTTGCTTTATCGCCATTGATTTCGATCTTATCAACGACCATGACTTGTGGAGCATCGCTCAGCTCGGCAACCATTTGCACCACAGCAGCGCTGTCATTATCGATTCCTTGTTTGCCACAAAGAATGAGATCGAACCCACCTTCTTTAACAACTTTAGAGAGAACTGTTGCTGTTTGAAAAGGATCATAACCTGTATCACCCGTATCAACGTGGATGGCTTTTTGAATGCCCATGGCTAGGGCTGTGCGGATAGCTTCAACACAACGTTCTGGTCCCATGGAAATAACAGTTGTTTCACCACCTATTTTAATGGCTTCTTCAACAGCGTATTCATCATAGGGACTAATAATATATTTAATACCGTTTTCATCAATGCCAGTTTTGTCTGCATTGATGACGATTTTGGTCTCTGTGTCGGGGACCTGTTTAAGTAGTACGGCGACTTTCATCATTCCTCCTTTAGTTTTTGATTCCTCCAATAATTATTTCAAAAAGCTGATTGGCGGCTTCTTCAAGTGTGTAACGTTTATGCTTCATTAAAATCCACTCTAAAGCCAACTCATCAATAGCGCCAAAAATAGCTCGAGTCGCTATTTGAGGGTTGATGTCTTTATTAAAAATATTTTGAAGCTGTCCTGCAATAATAATGTCTTCGATAAGATGCAAATACTGAAAAAACTTATCTGCTTTATATTCCTTCATGAATTTGTGCGAACTTCGGAGCTCGATTTGCAAAACTGTGGCTAGTTTTTGGTTTTTTTGCAAAAGATTGAGGTGAAGGGAAATAAAGGATTTTAGTTTTTCTTGTGGGGTTGCCTGGGTATTGAGTTGTGAAATTGCCTGATTGAAAAAACTGTCCATGCTGTTTTCAAAAATACTAATGAGGATGTCGTCCTTGTTTTTGAAGTAGAGATAGATGGTTCCATCTGCCACTTCTGCTTGTTTGGCTACATCAGCAACTTTGGCATTATAGAACCCTTTTTTAGCAATAACCTTGATGGCAGCTTCGATAATTTTATTGTATTTCTCAGTATTGATTTTTTTAGTGAAATCTGTGTTTTGGTTCATTTAAGACAGAATATAATATATGCATACAATGTCAAGAAGTCTTTATCAGCGAATGAAATCAAATAGATAGGTGGTGCTGTTGAATGATTGACCATTCATTTATGACATGGTATGTCATGAGAAGTAATGGGCTATGAGTGATGAGGAATGAGGAAGAAGATTAGATACGTTGTGTAGGCAATTTAGTTTAGGTCTTTAGTCTTTTGTCTTCTGTCTTTGGTCATTTCAACCAGAGACTAGAGACCGGCGACTAGAAACTAAAAAATATGGATCCAAAAATGGGAGCAAGTTTTTTGTTTTTTCCTGTCGAAGAAGGCAAAGTTTTTATTCGTGAAGATTTATCGCCTGAGCAGAATGCCTTTGGCGACACCTGTCGTGAATTTTTTGAGAAAGAAGTCGCCACAAAAAATGAAGACATCGAAGCCTTGAAAGAGGGCGTGAGTGTTGGTCTTCTTAAAAAAGCAGGTGAACTAGGCTTGCTCATGGTCGAGGTTCCTGAGGCTTATGAGGGATTGGGCATGGACAAGTGCACGGCTTCGATTGTCACCGAGGAATCAGTGACTCAAGGGAGTTTTTCTGTCACCATTATGTGTCACACAGGTATAGGAACACTTCCCATTCTTTATTTTGGAACCGAAGAACAAAAGAAAAAATATCTTCCAAAATTAGCCAGTGGTGAAATGATGGGGGCTTATGCGTTGACCGAGGCTAATTCCGGGTCTGATGCTTTAGCAGCAAAAACAAAAGCTGTTTTAAGTGAGGACGGCAAGCATTACATTCTCAATGGATCAAAGACGTTTATTACTAATGGCAGTTGGGCTGATGTGATGACAGTGTTTGCTAAAGTCGATGGCGAAAAATTCACAGCATTCATTATCGAAAAGGATTTTGAAGGGTATTCAGTTGGAGCCGAAGAACATAAAATGGGTATTAAAGGTTCGTCTACGACAACGATTAACCTCGATGATTGTAAAGTGCCTGTTGAGAATGTTTTAGGAGAGATTGGTAAGGGACATAAGATTGCCTTTAATGTTCTTAATATCGGTCGTTGGAAATTAGGTGCTGGTACAACAGGTGGGTGTAAGCAAGTTCTCAAGCATATTATTCCTTACACAAATGAACGTCAGCAGTTTGGAAAGAACTTGTCTGAGTTTGGTCTCATTCGCAAAAAAATTGCCGATATTTCTGTACTCACATATATTTCTGAGTCCATGGTGTATCGTGTGGCAGGTCTTTATGATGATGCCATTGCTTCTATTGATAAGTCTGCAGAAGGTTATGATCAAAAGTGCATTGAGTCTATTGAAGAATACGCTGTCGAAGCATCGATCGCCAAGGTTTTTGGATCAGAGGCTTTGTGGGACGCAGCAGATGAAGGTCTCCAAGCCCTTGGTGGTTACGGCTTCTCGGCTGAATATCCTTTAGAGGCCATTCAAAGAAACTCACGAATCAATCGTATTTTTGAAGGCACAAACGAAATCAACCGCATGTTAGTTCCTGGCACAATTCTCAAACGTGCTATGGGTGGTGATTTTGATATGATGAGCGAGATTCAAAAAGTTCTCGCAGAACTTAAAGCTGGTTTCAAGGTTACACCTTTAGGAGATTGGGGAAGTGGTACGTTTAAAGATCGTGTAAACTTGGCCAAGAAGTTAGCCATCTACAGTTGTGGTGTGGCGCTTCAAAAGTACATGGCAGATATAAAAGATCAACAATACGCACTGGAGAAAATGGCTGATTTAGTGATTTATGTATTTGCTATGGACAGTGCTTATAAACGCACGCAACAGCTTCTCGAGAAAGAGGGTAAAAAAGATCAAGAGGTGGGAATCGATGAGAACAATATTCCTGCTTGTTTGACTGCTCTTTATATTGCCGAAACATACAATAAGTTATTTGTGACAGCGCGCTCACTCATTGGTGAGGTAGCTGATGAAGACGCGGATGGTCTAGTTAAATATCAAAAGGCTTTGGCGCGATTCGATCTCTTTTCGCCAATCAACTCCACAAAATATCGTGAGGCTATTGCTGCTCATATGATTAAACGGGGAAAATACTCGCTAACTTAAGTTAGCGAATTGAAAAATGAAAAATACATAAATGAACAATGAAAAAGAGATGTGAGCTACTGACAACGCTCAATCACGAACTTATCTTTACCAACTAAATGCGCTCCCCTCAGTAAGGGCATCAAAAATACTCATGAGTCCTTCATTCTCATCATCCATTTTTTTGATGAACAGGTTTTGGTAATTGTTCTTATCATAATACCAACCATTAGTGAGTTTGAAGATAGTATCAGTATAGCCAGAGACCAAGTCTTCCATCTGTTCTTTGGCATCTGCCATAGGGTAGGCGACTAATAAGATAATAGCTGTTTCGTTTTCGGTATTGTGATAGCAAGTGCCAGGATTAGGATTGAGTTGATAGATGTCGAGTTTGTCATAGTAATTCACCCAAAAATTTTGAGTAAGTTCATCTGGTTTGTCATCGCTTGTCCAATCATAGTGCAAAGATGTTGGATCGGTTATGTGATCAAATTTTATGGCATTATAACCTTCGTCAATGTAGCCGGTAAAATAAAAATCAATATTATTATTATGGTGTTCTAAAAAGTCTGGTTTATCACTAGGGGAAACTGTCCAATAAGAACTGAGAGAAAAATATATGTCTTCTTCGGTGTTGCCATCACCGTCAAGATCATCAACATCAGCATTATAAATATAAAGCTGATACGCGGATTCGTTTTCGTAAATTGAAGGTCTCCAAGGTTGATAATCTGACTCAGCACAGGCCAAAACATCGGTAAAGAGATTATAATTTCGCTCAAGCCCTTCATCAATAAGACCATTACCATCATTATCCAGGTCATCTAAAATTTCTACTGTACTTGTGCTTGTTGCGATTTCTGAGGTTGTCGAATCAATCACAACAGTTTCACCCGATGAATCGACTTCTACTTCTTCATTACAGCCAGGAAGAGTGACGGCTAAGAATAGAATAGAAGCAATAATAGCTGTTTTATATAAGATATTTCCACACATTTGAATCTCCCCTTAAAATTTCAAAGTGATAATTTACTAATCATTTTATCACATTGAGACGTAATTCAGTGACTTAAACATTGAAATGCCCAATAATTTCAATAAAGTCAGATATTATATAGGATTATATTGCAATAAATATGCCAGGGGAAGGGTCGTGGGGTCGCGGGGTCGTTAGATCGCAGGGGTGATAGAATATTTGTTTATTTTTTTAGCAACAGATAGGCTGTATTGGCGATACAGTGGTGACTGGTTATTTTATGGGCATATAATCTAACTGGAAACAAACAAAAATAATAGTCTCAATGGCAAACAAATACAGGGAGAGGTTTTTATGGTTAAAGGTACGACACTTACATGTTTACCAACAGAATTTGCTTTACACACAGCTCATTTAGTTCATGCAATGAAAGCTGATGTTGATCCTACTCAACCATTGGATCCATCAAGACTTTCTCTTGCAGAACCTCGCTCACAAAGCAATGTTCCTCCAGCAATAGAAAATTTTGAAGCACAAATGATGAGTGTTAGACACTGTTTTCCTTTTGCACAAGAAGGACATGTGGAAGGAATACTCAATTTAGATCCAACATCTTCTGAAAACAGAGCTCGTTTATTTGGCTTAGCGACAACTTTTACTAGGTTTGCTATAGAAAATACTGTTTTGCTTCAAGATCCTGAATTAGCTGCTTCAGAAGCTGAAGCTCCAGATTTATTTGAGAATAATCCAGATCCTTATACGCCAATTACTTTTTTTAGGTTTCCTAACAGCCTGCGGCTAAATACAGCGAGAGCTCTTGTTGCTATTGGTAGATTAATCAAAGCCTATGATGAAGATGAGACAGGAGATTTGGATTTGGCATTAACTGCGATGCAGGCCAGAGAACTTAGGGGCCTTTTGTCATTTTTACCTGATGATGCAAATGGGGCAATGGAGAATTTTGTGTCATTAGAGCAAGATGTAGCTCGTATGAATTCGCAGCTAACTTTGCCTGATCCTATAGCCATTCAATTTCGAATCTTACAGGCACGCCTTTGTATGCGGCAGGGTAATATTATGCTCGAGGCTGCTCATCAATATATTAACCAAGATAACCCTGGGATTGCTACGAATTCTCTTACTCAAGCTTTGCTTTACTATGAACGGGCGCAAGAAACTCTTGAAGAACTTTCTCCCCATATGTCAGTTTCAGAGGTTGAGCCATTTGCGGATGAAATTGCGCAAATGAGAACATGGAATGATGCTTATATTGAAAGTGCTGGAATACTGTTGGCTAGTGTGAGTCAAGGTGGTTCAGCAAGGCAAGAAGGTTCAGAAGATGTTTGTTAATTTACGTACAACACTTATCTTTTGCCGAAGAACAGCAACATCCGTTTGCGAGTCCTTTTAAGATAACGATGGAACCAAGGACTGTCATAAGTATTTGAGTCCAACTAAACGTCCACCAGGTAAAAACAATGATGGCGATGCCAATAATGATGGTACAAAAACAAGGGAAGAATTTTTTGTTTTCCATAAAGACCTCCAAATAAACTATTGCTATTTCTGACGAAATTATTAGCACCACTTTAATGATTTTTCACGTAAAATTAAGCAAGTCCTGGTTGGCCTAAACGCTAAATATCTCACGTTTAAAGCATTGCTTTTTCCCTGGGTGGCGTCGCACATACCCACTTACATGTGTGTGCGACTGACCCAGGGCTAACTCATTTAACCCCTTTGGGGTATGGGATGGATGGAAATAATGATTAGAAAATCATTTTTCTCCCGTTTTTTCTAAAAAACCATTTCTTATTAATCAGCACAACAAATCTTTATTTCCTCCGATCATATAAATACAAGTCAGGTTTAGGTGAATTTTAGTTCACTTTTTTTTCAGGCATACAGAATGAGGTATTTATGACAATTCAATTAGCAACAAGTGTGAGCAGTGGTGCGCTTCCATTATACATGACAATGGGAATGCCTACGGATTTATATGCTGTGAATGGGTATGATTCTTATTCTAGCCCAGCACCAAGAAATGAAGTTGCTCCACTACAAAAAAGTCCAGGTGGCATAACTTGTGTTTCAGTGGAACGTTGTGGAGGGCCTGGTTCTGGTATTCATGATAGACCTTCTCAAAAAATTGGAGGCTTATTAACTCTTGGCGCATTGTCACTTCTTCCAGCATTACATGCAGGAGCGCAAGATGGAAGTGGTTCTGGGGTTAAATCTCTAATAGCTTATGGCGGTGCGCTTATTACTGTTCTTGGTGTAGGCCTTTTACTTGGACATTTATCTAAAAAACGAAGCGTGAATAAAATAATAGAGGGTGAGCCTGTTGATGTTGATGAGCTTAGGGGAATTATCAATGGCAAAAACAGAAAAAAGGCACAGGAAGCTTTAGATACTTTGATGGTTTTGGAATATAAGGAGTTAAGCCGCCTTAATCTATCAGAACTTAGCCTAGAAGGCGCTGATCTTTCTGCTGTTAGCTTAAGAAACACAGATCTTAGAGAAACAAATTTGAGGAATGCGAATCCTAGCGGTACGGATTTAAGAGAGATAAACATTGATGATAGAACGGATTTTAAAGGAAGTAGACTTGATAGGATTAGTTTTATAAAAATTGTAAGGAAATATACTCTTTCTGTGGGCACGGCAAAACTTAAGGGAGTAAATTTAGCAGGTCAGGATCTCAGTGAGTTGTCATATCAATATGAAGTGGATCTCAGCGGTGCCAATCTCACAGGTGTCAATTTATCTAATACAAATCTTAGAAAATATAAACTTCAAGGAGCTGGTCTTGTTGGCGCAGATCTTTGTGGGGCAAAGTTGCCTGAAGATTGTTCGGGAATAGATTTTAATAAAGCTATTATAACAAAGGATCAGTGCGAATGGATAAAGACTCATAAAGGGAATGTTAAAGGCGCATTGAGTATATCTGGTAGAGAGTGGAATTAAGGAAAGTTTTTTCGCTATTTAGGGGCGTTAGACATACAGAATGAGGGTTTTATGACAATTCAATTAGCATCGATATGTGCAGGTAGTTCTGCATTTCCATTATATATGACCATGGGTATGCCTTCTGAGCTTTGTGTTCCGAGTGTTCAAAACACTGGAATGCAATCAGGTGCTTTTTTGCCTCAGCTTGCTATGCCTAAAGCAGGCATTTCTGCCCAACGTTTTTCACCTCACGCACCTGCTTCAAGATCTTCTCTAGTTGGAAAAGCTGCAGGCTTGTTGACCCTAGGTGCGGGAATTATGGGTAAAGCATTACCTGCCGCAGCTAATTGTTGCTCGGAGGGTGAAACTATAGCGGAATTTATAGTATTAGGTGTTATAGTTTATTTCTTTTCCCGTGTGATACAGGCTTTTGTAGATGGAGTACTGTAGCTGCTTTCTCTGAACCGTTTGCAGGTTCTGGGCTGACACCTTTTGGCTGTTTTTAACTATTTGTTATTATAGCGTAAATTCTGTAGTTTTTTAGCAACAATTTCAAATTTTTGCCG
The DNA here is from genome assembly GCA_964609965.1 of uncultured Nitrospirales bacterium. Classification (GTDB taxonomy): domain Bacteria; phylum UBA10199; class UBA10199; order UBA10199; family JADGCS01; genus JAHJDR01. Next base: position 40,157 of record CAZSTS010000016.1, on the reverse strand, counting down.
ATAACTATAGATGAGATGAATTTACCTGTTAGACCCATAACATCCTCCGTCGTAACACCAATTAACAGCACAAACGGCCCTTTAACTAATCAAGTTATCGGACCTGTTCAAAATGAAATGGGTCTATTAGGTTCTCTTTTTTCCGCACACATAAAGCCATTAGCAAAAGGTTTATGGGAAACAATTAATCCATTACAAGACCCTCATAGGCAAGGAAGCAAGGCTGTGTCTCATAGACGTGGACCACTTGTAGCAGGTGCCATTGCTGTAGGTGTTGTCACTTTAGCTCCTGTATCGCCTGTCCTTGCAACGGGTCTTGGGCTTGGTCTTACCATGGGAATAGGTGGTCTTGTTTTTAGGAATGAAAGAATAAAACGAAAAGAAACCATTGCACAGTTAAAAGAAACCATCATTGATACAGATTTAGAAAAAACGACAAGAGAAGAGGCGTTCAGGTCTTTAATGTCAATAGGCACCAGACAAGCTGTTGTGGCTTTGACAGAAGCGTACGGTGAATTACGCCGTTTTAATAATCTGCTTTACGACATCGAAATCGATCCTATGATTGTTACTCCCTTGATGGCTGTTCTGAAAAATCCCACAAGTAGAAAATCTAAACTCGCTGCAGCAAGGCTTTTACATCATGCAGCTGATAAACGAGCTGTTCCAGTTTTGATAGAGTGCTTACAGAGCCCAGATAGTGAGACTAGATATGCTGCTGTTTCAGCTTTAGAATGGATTAATGATCCACGTGCTATTAATTCTTTAAAAGAGGTGGCAACCAATCCTCAAGAAAAACCTCTCACACGTGTAGCTGCGGCAACAGCACTTGTAGGCAAATTCAAAGATGTTGATTCTATTCCTATAAGTGTACAACTCATTGAAACGGAAACAGACCCTCACAGACTTCATTTGGTAGTTGAACGCCTTGGACGTATAGGTAAGGTTCAAGATGTACCAGAATTAAAACCACATTTACCTTTGATTGCATCAAACTTAGAACATGAAAGTCCAAAAGTTGTTGGTGCAGCTGCTCACGCACTTAGGATGATGGATGCAACTGAATACGTCGATGAGTTAATAGAAGCTGCGAAAACGGCGGAAGGTGATGCACTGTACAGTGTCACTTGGGCATTGGCCGAATTTAAAAATGAAAGATCTATTCCCACTCTCATTGATTCTCTTGGAAAAACAGACCGTGATTCACTGTTTGATGTGGAGGAATTGTCTTCTGTTGAAGCCGCACTTGTTGGTTTTGGCTCTCAAGTTATTTTTCCCTTGGCTAGGGTATTAGCGGTAGAGACTCCTTCGATTTTTGATGATTTTGTCTTATCTGTGGCTGAAGAAGAAGAAACGGTTGGAGAGTCTGTAGCACCACAGGGAAATTATGAAGATCGATTAAGGATTGATACTGGGAGTAAAGCATCTGCAAAAAAAGTTTTAAGGGCGATGGGAAAAACTGCTGCTGATTATCTTTATCTGCTTTTTCAGGAAGAAGATGCTGATCCAAATGATAGGATAGCATTGGTTCGTGCTGCTGGAGCTATTTCTGGAATTGCTAGCCCATTACCTTTGTTGGAAGCTTCTTTATCCCATGCTAATGAAGGTGTGAGAGCTGCTGCAGCAGATGAATTCCGTGGAATGTTTGAAGAACAACTCAATGTTTCTGGAATAGAGTCCTTAGAACAGGTTGAAAAATACTTAGCCTATGCCTTTGATGAAAGCAGCATGACTCATCTAAGAACGGTGTATGGTTCAAAATATTTTCAAATAGGACCTCATGCAGAAAAAAATAAGAGTAGCATGATTAACAGAAGAAAACTCTTTGAAATCTGCTATGCTGTCACAGGACCTGGCAATGTTCATTTAAAAAGTTATTTTGAAAAAACCATAGCCTATGTTGCTAAGCATCCCAAAAGAATACCTGTTTGGCTAGATCTTCTTCTTTCTTTTTCAAACGCACCTGATACAAATCCAGTTCTTGGGGATTTTATAACTCAAGAAATGCAAACCTACGAAGGCGCACAAGGGGGATTAGTAGAAATTGACTGTGCTGTCAGAAACTACTTTGATCCGCTTAAAATGAGAAAAAGGTGGTCAGAGGCAGTTGTTGCCAGCCTGCAATCGAACTTGGGTCTCGCTGATGAAGAAGGGAGAGCTCTTGCAGACCATTATGATAAATACACTAAAGCGTGGGAAGACAAAGATTTTATTTACTATTTGGCTATGTTGACAAGTTTTTGCCCTCCAGAGATACCAAGGGCACTTGTGTTAAGATTGATTTCAACAGAACCTAGTGGAAGAAATTTTCCAGAAGAATTTAGAGTAGCCACTGCCTTGGGAAGTTACCCCTTGAGTCAACAAGATGATTCATGGAACAAAACAAGAGTGTTAGATGTAAGAGAGGTTGAAGAAAACGATCCACATGAAGCCAAAAGAATTTTCTTAAGCGGTATCAAACAACAACTAGGCTGGCATCTTGGAAGGTGGTTTGACAGCGAACTTCAAGAAGGGCTTTTCAGGTTTTATGTAGGAACAGTTAAAGAAATCATTAGGATGATTGATGCAGGGGTTGACGATGAAAGACTAACAAGGCTGGTTGATGAGGCTCAAATAATTTGCACAAACTTGCATGGAGCAGAAAGAGGATATGCTAGGGAGTCAGGGGTTGACCTTACAGAACTCAAGCTAGGAGTGAATGCAAAGTTTTCACCACGAAAAGGTAAGCACACAGTTCTGCTTAGCAAAAGACCACAAGACATCTTAAGGGCTGGCTTGATTGGTAGAAAAGCTTGCACTCGTCCAACTGAATCAGCACCAGGTAATAGAAATGGTCAGCCTGCAACACGTTGCGTAGAAGTTCAGTTTGGTATTGCCATTTATAAAATCGGGAATAATGAAATGGGAAGAGCGCATATGGAAATCGCGGTTGATAAAGATGGTAACAGACATATTTTTGTCGATTGCTTATACGCACAACCCTCATTTTATCAAAAAACAGCATTTGCCAATACGATAATAGATTATGCTAGGACTCTAGGCATTAATGAAGAGCATGTGCACATAGTTTTTACAGCCTACAATATGGAGCGATATCCAGGACCACTTGAATCGGTCTATGATGCCTATCGCGATAATTTTCATGGAGAAATATTATCCGCAGAGCATGCGCAACAAGATCAACAAGACCAAGAGGGTCATGATATAGATCTTTGGCTAGATTTATTTGATGAAGAGGATGATGCAGGAGTTGATGGAGCTGATGATAGACCAATTCAAAGATATGGAATAGCATCATAAGATTTTCAAAAAACTCATTCTCATTCTATCAACTCATTCATATTAAGAATGAGCACGAGTCTATAGAATGAGTGTTTAAAAAGTGGGTGTACCCTTTTTTCGGAAAGTCGCCCGTCACCTTTTGGTTTTTCACGTTCTATCGTGTTTATTCATCCTTTCCGTCTTGCGGTTCGGACGCACTCAATTAATTTCTCTTGCAATCTAGGTAGGTTATCAGGCATTAGACTTTCCATGGCCGTTGATCGATCTATTACCAAAACAAGTTCAGCTGAATATTTCTCCAAAAATCTCCAGCAAGTAGGCTTTTCGTCCTATACAAAAGCCACACTCACAACCATTAAAGAAGCCATTGATAACTCTCTCGATGCCTGTGAAGATTGGGGGATTTTGCCCGAAATCAAGGTCGAAGTTGAAAGATTAGGGCCTGGTGGAGCCAAAACAGCTGATCTTATTCGTGTCAAAGTCACTGATAATGGACCAGGTATCTCAATTGAGGATGCTGTGAGTGTTTTTGGCCAATATCTCGCGAGTTCAAAGTTCGGCCGAGGACGATGCAGTCGTGGCCAACAAGGAATCGGCATTTCGGCCGTCACTACCTGGTCACAACTCACTCATGGCACTGGTGCCACAGTCATCACACGCACCAAAAGCATGAAGCAGGCCTACAAGTGTGAAATTTCTGTCGATATCAAAAAAAATAAAGGCATTGTCAAAAACAAAGAATCTATTGAATGGGATCAAAAAACAGGCACCAGTTGTGAGTTTGTAATGGATGCTCGTGTGCAACTCAATGGTGATGCTGGTCTCAATACTTACTTACAAGGCACGGCTCTGGTTAACCCCCATCTCACACTCAAATACAAATTACTCGATAACAAAGAAGTGACCATTGATAGAGTCACAGATTTTGTTCCAAAAATTCCAGAACGAACAGCACCACATCCCCATACCATGAAGCTTGGTGAGTTTTTAGCGCATTCTCATTTGTTTGGAAGAACAACGGTTCGCAAATGGTTTAAAGATGGTTTTTCTCGAGTGTCAGATTCTGTGATTTCTGAGATGAAAAAAAATGGTGTTCCTGCTGCCTGGTTTAATAAAGCCCTGTCGACTCTTAATGAAGATCAGTTCAAAAAGATGTACTCGGTTTTGCAAAACATCAAACTCATGGCTCCACCTACAAAGTCTGTGATGTCTATTGGTGAATCAGATCTTGCCAAAAGTATTCAACGCCTGGGCGAAATCGATTTCTTTTCGGTTAATTCACGTAAACCCACCATTTGTGATTTCAAACCTGTTCAAGTTGAGGTGGCCATTGCTAGATTAAAAGAAAAAGGTGATGGCGAACGCGATACCCCTGTGCAAATCTTGCGTTTTGCTAATCGCGTGCCTCTTCAATTCGACAAAGCAGCTTGCGCTATGAGCAAGGCGATCGAATCTGTGAATTGGCGTGCTTATGGACTCACACAACCAAAAAAATCTCAGCCTCAAGGACCATACATTTTCGCTGTGAGTCTAGTGAGCCCTTTTATCAAGTTCAAAAATGCCTCTAAAGAAACAGTGGATGCCAGTGATGAGTTGGTTGAAGAAATCCGCCGAACTCTACAACAATGTGGCCAACGTCTGTCGGCTCACATCAAACGTGAAGTAAAAGCGGCTGATGTCGAAAGAAAATTACAACATATTGAACAATTTGCGCCTATTCTAGTCGATGGTTTGTGTCGCATCACGTTTGCCAAAAAAGGTCGTAAACAAAAGGCTTTAGATGGGTTAGCAAAAATCTTAGGACGCGATACAAAAGCAGCTGAGAAAGAATTTAAACACGCGCACAACAAATCAAAAGATGTTGCTAAAAAATTAGCAGATAACATTGGTATTTGTCATGATGAGCTGCATGATCAAATGCATGGGGTAGAACAAGAAGAGCCTACAAAAGGACAAATGGATTTATTGGACTAAATTATGCCACCAAAAAAAGTAGCAAAAAGAAAACGCAAAGATTTTGATGTTGGCAAACTCTCTTTTGAGGTTTGTGATCGATTGCTCTCAGATTTAGAAAAGGCAAAGCGACCTGTGCTTAAAGCCACAAAGTGTTCCTTAGATAATAGTAAGTATAATCCCAAGGTGGGTTACTTGGTGGCAGGTGATAAAAAAGTTTCTACAGAGCTGAATGTGAGTTCAGTTAAAAAGATGTCGCGCACGGTCTTTATGCTCGAACTCATTATGCGTAACATTAATGTGGGGGCTATTAATACAAAACGTGAGCTTTACTATATTTCTAAAGGTGAAATTAAACACAATCCCAAGCTTAAACCGCTAGATTTTGAAGATCAAAGTGAGAGTGATTCGATTGTTGATTTTATTGGCGAGCTTTTAGAATGTTATCGCGAAGATTTAAATTGTTATGCCAATGATCGCGGCGGGCAAACTTATTCACAACATCTTATTGTAGAAGAAACCATGCCTGGTGGCGAAAAAGCGGTTATAGATCTTTCAAAACTCGGGACTTCACCGTTTCAACCAAAAAACAGGCCACAAAACTTAAAACTGAAGGCAAAAAAGAAAATAGACTTTTGTCTGATTGTAGAATCAGAAGGTACGGCAAACACTCTTGTAAATTCTGGTTTTACAAAGCGTAATAAATGCATTTTGATTGGTGCGCAGGGTGTGCCTAGTAATGCGGTTCGTGGCTGGTGCCGCCTGATTCAAACTCAACTTAAAATTCCTCTTTATTTCTTTGGTGATCTCGACGCCTATACCATGCAAAATATTTTTAGGACTCTCAAAGCGGGCTCAGCAGCTAGCCTTATCCGAAACAGTGATTTTTCTGCCCCAGAGGTTCGTTTTTTGGGTGTTCTTCCCGAAGATATAAAAAAATACGATCTCCCTGATTATGGTGTGCGCGAAAAAGATACATCAGAAGCGCGGGCTTTAAAGAAAGCCAGGGATGTTTTATCAAATGACCCTTTCTTTAAAGACAAAAAGAACAAAGGTCTGACAAATATTCTCAAATGGCTCATCAGAAACAAACGTCGTTGTGAACAACAAGCGTATTTCTCCGTCGCACCCGACGATCCTTGGATGCCCGAAAAAATCATTCTCGATAAGATTAAGAGGAAAGAGTTTGTGTAAGAAATCGAGCCTACGCACCTAAGAGCCTACGCGCCTATGGTGGGATCAATCATACTTTCCAATATTATTCCACTCAGCATTTTCAAGCCATTGGCTGGGGTTTGAAACAAATTCAATAATTCCTTCTATGATTTGCATGTGCTTTTTTTCTTCGCTAGCTATGGAATGAAAAAGGTGTTTGTGTCTTTCGTGAGTTGTTTCGCCAGCTTTTTGAGTGTAGAAGTCATAACTCTTTTTTTCTATCTCTCTCGCTTTTTCATAAAAGCTTAATTCCGATTTTTCAAAATCATCCAGATTCAACGTATCCTTCATTTCAGAAAAAATAGTTTTAGCATCATCAAACACTGTTTCTTCTGGCATGAATGGGTTAGGGTCATTTTCGCTCATTTTTGCAAGAACGTTGTAGTGTTTGACTTCTTCCTTTACTAAAAAAGTGAGGATTTTTTTCAGACCTGGGTTGTTGGTTTTTTCAGCGAGTTCTTTGTAGAAATTTTCACCTTCTTTTTCCATTTTCATGGCGTATACGTATATGTTCATGGGGGCTCGATAACAGATAATTCGGATCAGAGTCGAGAGATTTGTATTTTGTGGATCGTGGGTTGTGGATAGTGGATCGCAGGGTCATGGGGTCGCGGGAATATCGAATATTGAACAAGGAATATCGAATTTGGAAGTAGGGGTAGGTCTTGTGCCTGACCGAAATATTTCGGGTGGCCACAGGGGGCCACCCCTACAATATTTAATATTCCGTATTCAATATTCCCATCGATATTATATTTCAGAAATAGGCGCCTGAGCGACTGTGTGCCAGGTCCAGTTTTCTTCTTGCCAGAGTTCTCTTAAAACTTCGAACTGTTGCCAGATGGGCATGGCAAATCCCATGGTGTTGGCGCCTCTGTAGATGAAAGTGTTCATGCCAACAACATTTCCTGTAGAAAGATCCACGAGTGGACCACCAGAGTTTCCTGGATTAATGGCAGCGTCAGTTTGGATATACCCTTCTTCATCAAAGTGGCGGTTGTTTACTATGCCGCGCGTGACACGAAAGGGTAGACCGTAAGGTGAACCAAAGGCCAAGACAAATTCGCCTTGAGAGATATCATTAACGTCTCCAATGGGCACACCATTAGGAAGATAATCATCACCGGCGTTGACGACTAAGATAGCAACGTCCATGTCTTCGTTCGAGATCAAAATATTGGCCTCTACATCGTAGACTGTTCCGTCAGAGAGTTCCACTTCAACATACTGTGCTCCATTGGCCACGTGGTGGTTTGTGGCTACAAGGAATTCACCTTCACCTGGCATGTATCCTTGCAATCCCAGGTCTTCGGGATCTACAACAAACCCAGAACCTGTCCAGCTAGCAGGTTTCTCATTTCCAGTTTGTTCATCAATTGTTACGCCGTCCACAGAAAGGGTCACAACTGATGGCAAAATATCTTCGATCACCTCTTTTGATCTTATTTCACTGGGGAGATAGACAGGATTTGAATCACCGATTTCGACTTCAACAGGTTCTCCCTCGCAATTAACTTCCATGTATGAGATTTTTTGAATGTTTTCTCTGCCAAGAATTGAGGTAGCGAGCTGTCTTTCTTCGGTGAGAGAAAATAAGTGCTCAGGTAGATTTTCTCCCTTAGCATAGAGATCGTGTGAAGCAGCTGTTGATGGCATTCCTTGTGAAGAATAACTTTGAGCGACTTCTCTTACAAAAGCTTCTTGATTTGGTATGTGAGTTCTGTCGATGTCTGGTACATCTTTTTGGAAATAACTTGTGATAGCTTTGACTACCATAATGCCCCCTCATTTTATGGTTTGATTGTAACACCCACCTATAAGTAATAATAAAATTTTGAAGGATGAATGAAGTGTTTGTCAAAAGAAATCAGTGCTTTGGAAGTTATGTTAAAACTTTTGACTGTTTTGTTATAAGAGATGGGAGTTGGGTTACAGGTTACAGGATACTGGATGCCAGATGCTGGATGCTGGATACGATAGACCCTTCGACTACGCTCAGGGTAAACGATAGACGATAATCGATAGTTTAGAACATAGGTGCGTAGGATCTTAGGCGCGTAGGAGCGTATCAAACATCCTTCCAAGTAAAAAAGATAGTTGTGAAAATAACACAAGCTGAGGCGAGAAGGGCAGATCCTAGATAGGGGTTTTTGAAAATAAAACTTCCGATTCCAAAACAAATACAAAAGATTCCCACTGTGCCAAATAACCAATGAAGTGAACAGCGCAAAATATAAGGATTCCAATCAATGTCTGTGCGTTTTTTTATTGGGCCCCAAAAAGTGGGGAAGGGTTTTACTTTTTTGCAGAAACTGATCAAAACTTTTTCATCACTGGGTTTTGTAAAATAAGTCACTACCAGCCAGCAGACTGTTGTAAAGAGTACAAGCGTAAGATAACGCCAGCCATAGCCCCAGGCGTAAATGGTTTCCCAATAACCAAAAAACTTAGCGACCTTTGATGAAAGTATGAGGCTTCCAATCCCTGATGTGGCCAAGCATGTAATTTCTGACCAAGGATTGATGCGCCACCAAAACCATCTGATAACCATAAGCAGTCCATAGCTGGTGACTAACATAGAAATAAAATACCAGGCCTGTTGGACTGAATCGAGCGAGTAAGCCACAATCACAGCAAAGGCTAACATGATGACTGTACTGATCTGCGAAGCACGTACATAGTGTTTTGTGCTGGCTTTCCTTTTAATAAATCGTCGGTAAATATCATTTACCATATACGAAGCGCCATAATTGAGGTGCGTATCAATGGTCGACATAAACGCTGCTACCATAGAAGCCAACATCAAGCCTAAAAGTCCTGTGGGAATGAGTTTGACCATGAGCATGCCATAACCGCTTTCAGCATTTTTGAGTTGTGGGAACATGACGAGTGAAATGATCGCAATGACAATCATAGGCCAATAGTTGATGGCAAAGGCTGTGATAGCAAAAAACAATGTAGAAAAAGACGCGTGTCGTTCATTTTTTGAGGCCACAATGCGTTGGTGAATGGCAGCAGGTGGATTGGCCCACCATTTAAGAGTCACAAATGTAATAAACGTGATGAAAAAAGGAGAACTAAAACTCGGAAAGAAACTCATCCTTTCAGTGGCATCTATTTCACCATAGCGCGAAACCATGCCTTCCATGATTTGATCAAGTCCACCAATGTGATTCCAGGCCATGATAGCCAGAGTAAAAACACCTATGATGCCAACAATGAATTGAACAAAGTCAGTGGCCACAATACCCCAAAGTCCTGACAAAGCTGTGTAAACAAGGGTGAGAATGAGAATAAAGGCCAGTGTGAAATGGGGGTTAAAGCCTAAAACATCTTTGTTGATAGTAAAAACAGCTTTGATCACCCAGCCCATGGTGATGGCATTAGAAAAAATCCCAAAATAAATTCCTTTAAACCCACGTAAAAAAGCAGCGGGTTTTCCACTGTATCTGAGTTCAATCAACTCCGCATTGGTGATGACTTCGGATCGTCTTAAGAGCGAGGCAAAAATAAAAGCACCTAAAGCTCCAGCTCCACCCAAGACATAGGCCCAGGCATACCAAACACCGGGGATACCTTCTTTGGCCACAAGTCCCAGAATTCCTAAAGGGGTATCAATGGCAAAGGCGCTTGCTGCCATTGTAATACCAGCCAGCCACCATGGTAGGTTGCGGCCAGCCACAAAAAATTCATCAACGTTTTTTGTTCCTCTGCGTGAAAAATAAAGTCCTACAACAAGGACAGCTAAAAGATAGGTGGCAAGGATGAGCCAGTCTATATAATGTAGGGTCATTCGGTAGCGGTAACGGTAACGAAGCCCGTATCGTTTAGCGGTTAAGGTGACGTCAAATTTTTACACGTAACCGTAACCGAGGGACGAAACGGGCCTCGTAACCCTAACCGATTTACTGTAACCGATCATACGATTTCAAAATCATTTCCTCAGTCATCTTCCAATCAACACAGCTATCAGTAACAGAAACGCCATGTTTGAGTTTTTTTGGGTCTTCAATTTTCTGATTTCCTGCAAATAAATTACTTTCGATCATAAAACCTGTGAGTGATTTGTTGCCTTTTATAATTTGGTTTACGCAGCTATTCAGAACTTCGGCCTGTTTGAGATAATCTTTGGCTGAGTTGCCATGAGAGCAATCTACAACGATTTTTTCACGAAGGTTGTTTTTGACAAGTGCTTTTAAACAAAGATCCAGGCTTTTTTCATCATAATTTGTTTTTTCGGAACCGCCTCTTAAAATCACATGGCCATAAGGATTTCCTTTTGTAGAAAATTTGCAAACCTTACCTTGTTCATTGATTCCCAAAAAATGATGGGGATTGACCATTGAGCTCATGGCATTGATGGCTACTTGAATGTTTCCGTCAGTGCCATTTTTAAAGCCCACAGGCATAGACAATCCACTCGAGATTTCGCGATGGGTTTGTGATTCTGCTGTTCTGGCACCTATAGCTGCCCAGGTTATCAATTCAGCAAGATACTGGGGCGTGATAGGGTCTAATGTTTCGGTTCCAGCAGCAAGACCCATGGTATTAACATCAATAAGAAGCTTTCTGGCTGTTTTCAGACCTTCTTCGATGTGGAAAGAGTCATCCATGTGAGGGTCATTGATCAAACCCTTCCAGCCAATGGTTGTTCTTGGTTTTTCAAAGTAAACACGCATGATAAAAAAGAATTTATCTGAGACTTTTTCGGAGAGTTTTTTGAGTTTTTCAGCGTATTCTAAAGCTGCTTTTGGGTCATGAATGGAGCAGGGGCCCACAACAAAGAAAAGACGATCATCACGGCCATCGAGAATGTTTTGAATGGTTTGACGGCTAATCAAGACATTGTGCAAGGCCTCTTTTGTGACAGGCACCTGTTTCTGGATCTTGGCAGGGGTGATCAGCTCCTCATAGCCAGCAATGTTGACATTCAGGACTTTTTTGAGCTCATTCATGGGGGGTTGCTTAGTATAAATTGAAAATCAGATAAAGCTTTATAATTGCGCCTATGCACCTATGCGCCTACGAGCCTACGAAAGAGCCCATTTACGTAGGGTCACAGGATCGCAGGGTCGTGGGGTCGCAGGATACATGTCTGGCGTCTAGCGTGTGGGACGTATGTGGGCAAATCGTCTTGCACATTATTGGGCATCGAGCTAGAAGGGCCCCACCATGACTATCTTATATATAAACGACACGTTTTTAGAGGCCACAGAGGCCAAAATATCCCCCTTTGATCGCTCTTATCTCTTTGGTGAGGGGGTGTTTGAAACATTGAGAAGTTTTAAAGGGGTATTTCCTTTGCTCGAAAATCATTTAGCAAGGTTGGAGTGGTCGTCTTCTTTTTTAGGCTTTGATTACCCTGGACAGGCTAATTTCAAAAAGATTTTAAAAGAGCTCCTCGAAAAAAATGACTTAGAAGATGCGCGCTTTAAAATTCTTCTCTCCCAATCACCTAAAAACCTCAATGCTTGTTCTTGTTCGCCACGTGGCAGGGATGATGATGGGTATAAAACAAATGTCACGATATTTTGTGAGCCTTTGACTTCTGTTCCGAGTGAACAGCCGTGTAAGCTTAAGATTATCAAAAATTACGTAAACGATTCGTTGCCTTTAGCTGCTATGAAGACCACGAATTATCTCGCCAAGCTTAGAGGCAAGTTTGAAGCTTTAGATGCTGGGTTTGATGATGGTGTTTTATTAAACAGCCAGGGCAATGTGACAGAAACATGCACGGCTAATATTTTTTGGGTCGATAAAGATGCTAAGTTGTGGACGGTTCTTGATGAGCAGGGTCTGCTTTCGGGTGTTATGAAAAAGCAGCTCATCGATTTATTAAAAGAAAAAGAGATCCACATTCAAGAAGGTCTTATCACAGCAAAAGAACTTTCAAGCGCACGAGAGATTTTTATCACTAACTCAGTTATAGGTATTAAGCCTGTGATGGCTATTGATGATCGCCAGATTTCGGGTGGTGACACAGGTGATATTACTCTTATGATCATGGAGTTGTGGAAGGGTCGGATTGAAGAGATGGTGGGGGAATAGGGATATGAGTGATGAGTGATGAGATAGGTGGTTACAGGATTCAGGTTGCGATAGACGATAACCGATAGACGATAGATGAGGAAATCATGTATAAAATAACAAGAGCTTTAATAAGTTGTACGGATAAATCTGGGTTAGAAGAGTTTGGAAAGTTTTTGGCAGGACAAGATGTCCAGATACTTTCTACAGGTGGAACAGCTAGTCTCTTACGCAAAGCAGATATTCCTGTCACAGATGTTTCGGACCACACAGGCTCTCCAGAAATATTAGACGGGCGACTCAAAACCCTTCACCCCAAAATTCATGGTGGCATCTTAAACATTCGCGAAAACAAAGATCATCAAAAACAAATTGCTGACAACGACATCCAACCCATAGATCTTGTCGTCGTAAACCTTTACGAATTCGAAAAGACGATCAACAATCCACGATCCACGATCCACGATGCTATCGAAAACATCGACATTGGCGGACCAACCATGCTGCGTTCTGCTGCTAAAAATTACAAAGATGTGGCTGTTGTGATTGATCCCAAAGATTATGCGCGTGTGATGGATGAGGTCCAAAAGACAGGGACATTATCTGAGGCTTTCCGATTCGAACTTGCTTGTAAGGTTTTTGCCAGTACATCGAGTTACGACACAGCGATTAGTTCTTACTTACAAAAACAGCTAAAGGTTGAAGGTCAAGCGTCAGAAGAATTACTGCCAGAGGGTTTGGCTTTAGAGCTCACAAAGGTCCAGGATCTTCGTTATGGTGAGAATCCTCAACAAAAAGCCGCTCTCTATCAAGAAAAAGGTTTGGCTAAGGGAATTATTCAAGCTGAGCAAATTCAAGGCAAGGAGCTTTCATTTAATAACATTATGGATATGGAATCAGCTTGGAATTGTTGCCTGGAATTTTCAAACACAGCTTGTGTGATCGTCAAGCACATGAACCCTTGTGGCGTGGCCATGGCTGATAAGCTGAGTGATGCTTTTTTAAAGGCGAGAGCAGGAGATCCTGTGAGTTGTTTTGGTGGGATTGTGGCTTTTAATCGTCCTATCGATAAACAAACAGCTACGATCATGGCTGAGACTTTTTTCGAAGTCATTATCGCCCCTGATTACGAAAAAGAGGCGCTCGAGATTTTTTCTAAAAAGAAAAACCTGCGCATCATGAAGCATAAGTTAGATTCCTCCCAAGGTGCAAATGATTGGGACTATCGTCGCATCAGTGGAGGCATGCTTGTTCAAGAGAGAGACACGGCAATGGCTGATCTCAAATCCTGTGATGTTGTGACAAAGAGGTCACCATCTGAGGCTGAGCTTGATGACTTAGGTTTTGCTTGGAAGGTTGTGAAACATGTTAAATCAAATGCCATTGTCTTTGCCAAAGATAGGCAGATTCTTGGTGTGGGTGCTGGTCAGATGAGTCGTGTGGATTCTGTAAAAATTGCGGCGATGAAGGCAAAAGAAAATTTTAAAAATGAGGATGTTCTCAAAGGTGCTGCGATGGCGAGTGATGCTTTTTTTCCTTTCCGCGATGGTCTAGATCAGGCAGCGCAGTATGGTATCAAAGCTGTTGTTGAACCAGGTGGATCTATGCGCGATAAAGAAGTGATTGAAGCTTGTGATGAGCAGGACGTGGCCATGGTGTTTACAAAGATGAGACATTTTCGACATTAGTTGTGTGCTTCGTGCTTCGTTCCTCGTGCTTTGAAAGAAAAGTTTGTATATAATATGAAAAATAGAAAAACACAAAAACACCAGACGCTAGACGCTAGACGCCAGACCCTTCGACTCCTTCGACTTCGCTCAGGACAAGTTCGCTCAGGGCAAACACATTTCGGCCCCTTTGGTGGTCAGTATGTTGCCGAAACGCTCATGCCAGCATTAGCTGAGCTTGATGAAGCGTATCAAACGATAGCGCAGTCAGAATCTTTTCAAATCGAATTTGATATCATCTCACAAGATTACATTGGGCGCCCAACACCTCTTTATCATGCAGGAACGTTGAGCAAGAAATTTGGATTCGAAGTTTTTCTCAAACGTGAAGACCTTTGTCACACAGGCGCACACAAAGTGAACAATACTCTGGGTCAGTGCCTACTCGCAAAAAAAATGGGCAAAAAGAGAGTGATTGCAGAGACAGGGGCAGGGCAACACGGTGTGGCAACAGCTACGCTTTGTGCAAAATTAGATTTAGAATGTGATGTTTACATGGGTAAAGAGGACATGAAGCGCCAAGAACCCAATGTTCATCGCATGCGTCTCTTGGGAGCTCGAGTCATTCCAGTTACATCTGGGACTCAAACACTTAAAGATGCCTTGAACGAGGCATTAAGAGATTGGGTAACAAATGTGGAAACGACTTTTTATTGCTTAGGAACTGTGGCAGGTCCGTATCCTTATCCCATGATGGTTCGTGATTTTCAATCCATCATAGGGAGAGAGACAAAAGAGCAGCTAAAAAATTACGGTATAAAAAAACCAGATTATCTTGTGGCGTGCATTGGCGGTGGTTCAAATGCCATGGGACTTTTTCATGCGTTCATCAAAGATAAATCTGTGAAGATGATTGGTGTTGAGGCAGCAGGCGCTGCGAGTATTTCTGTTGGCACAAAAGGTGTGTTTCATGGCAATATGACTTATCTTCTTCAGGATAAACAAGGTCAGATTCAGCCCACACATTCTATCAGTGCTGGTTTAGATTATCCAGGTGTTGGGCCAGAGCACGCTTATTTAAATGATGTCGGCCGGGTAAAATATGCGCGTGTCACTGATGCTGAAGCCCTCAAAGCCTTTCATGCCTTGACCGAGCTCGAAGGCATTATTCCAGCTTTAGAATCAGCACATGCTATTGCCTTTGTTATGAAGAATTATAAGAAACATAAAAAGGGTGATGTGGTTGTGGTTAATTTATCAGGTCGAGGCGATAAAGATTTGGAGACTGTTATCAAATGCAAGTAAGTCGTATTACAAAAAAACTTAACTTCCTTAAAAAATCTAAGAAGAAAGCCTTCATCCCTTTTATTACAGCGGGATTTCCAAATCTGAAAACAACCGAAGAATTAATTTACGAATTTGATCGTCTTGGTTGTTCTGTGATTGAACTAGGCGTTCCTTTTTCTGATCCTATGGCTGATGGACCTGTGATTCAAAAGGCAGGGGAGATTGCTCTCAAAAATGGTGTTACACTCGATAAGATTCTTAAACTTGTCAAAAAAGTTAGAAAGAAAACCCAGATTCCCATTTTGCTCATGGGTTATTACAATCCGATTTTACAATATGGTCTCACAAAGTTTGCGAAAGAGGCTAAAGCATCTGGCGTTGATGGTGTTCTTGTTGTGGACTTACCCATTGAGGAATCAAAAGATCTTGAAAGAGCTCTCAAAAAATATCCCATCGACATTATTTATCTTCTCACACCCACAAGTGAAGTTGATCGCATCAAGCTAGTTAAAAAACACGGATCAGGTTTCGTTTATTATGTTTCTTATACAGGGACAACGGGCACAAGAAGCGTTGATCCCAAAGACATCAAGAAGAACATTCAAAGAATCAAAAAGCATATTAAAATACCAATCAATATTGGCTTTGGTATTTCTAAGCCAGAGCATGTCAAAAAGCTCGCTCCACTCGCAGATGGGGTGGTTGTGGGGTCAGCGATCATTAAGGTGATTGAGAAGAATTTGAAGAAGAAGACTTTAGTGGGTCAGGTTCAGAAGTTTATAAAATCACTATTAGTCGTCTCTTAACTTCCTACTAGGCAAATCGAAAGAGATTCATTGAGGGCTTTAGCAATTGATGCCAGGGTTTTTATTGTGGGATTTGATTTTCCGGGTGTTTCTAGTTTTTGCAATTGTTGCAATGACATTTTTAGAAGTTTTGCGAGTTTGTTTTGAGAAAGCCGGTGTTTTTGTCTGGCTTGTCTGATCATGAGCGGAATAGCCACATCTTCATCAGGTGTTATCCAATAATAATTTGGTCCTTTTCTAATTTTTGGTTTTGGCACTTTCCATTTTGGATCACGGGCTTCTTCTAAGTATAGGCTCAAAGATTCTCTGGCATATTTTTTTGCTTCTTCCAGAGATTCGCCCATAGAAAAACATCCAGGTAAATCAGGAAAAATGACCGTATAAGCATCATCATCTTTAAATATTTTAGCTTGATATTGAATCATAATAGTTTTTCTCCAGTCTTAGAATAATACAGCATATATGCTGTAGAATCAATAGTGAAGTGACAAGGATTATTGCTTTCAACGATAAGTAGGGGGGTAGCGAGTAAAGTGATTGTACCTTTTTGTACGAAAGTAGAGGCTCACCTTATGAAATCTCTTGTTATTTGGGCATTTTTCCTGATAAAAAGCGCTTCGAATTTTCACGCAACTTTTCGATTTATGGGACGAAAAGGGCGTAAGGGCAAAAATTCAAGTAAATTGGGTAATACAGGAAAATGCAAACATCATTAATACAAACACTTGCCACAGGGGCAAATAGCGCCTGGATGTCGCTTCAGGCATGCGCTGTTCAATTGGTCACGCCAACGTCACAGCCTCAACTTGTTCAGACTTCGCGTCTTGAGAGTCAAGGGCGCTCTGTTGCTGCTGTGTCTCAACGCTTTGCAAGCCAATCACCTGTTTCTTCTTCGAATCCTGTGCGAAATACAGCTTCACTCTTAGTTGCTGGTGGTGGTGTTATGTCATCAGAAGGTCTTAAAGAGGCAGTCCAAATCGTTGCAGGTGTTGCGTGTTCAGCATCTTGTCTTGTTGCTTCGGCTGCAGTTGCTGTTACAACAGCTGTATTCTTGAAAAGAAGATCAAATAGATTGGCAGAAGAAGCGAAAATAGCAGAAGCAGCAGTAGCAAAAGCAAAAGCAGCGAGGATAGCTGAAATAGCAAGACAAGAACGAGAAGCCAGGTTTGATGCAATGGATGCAGCTGAAGAGGCGGCTGTAGAGGAGGCAATTGCTGCGGCTGCGCAAGAAAGAAGAGATGCTTTAGCTGCTGTAAAAGCTGCACGTGCTTCTAAAGGGTTTGAAGGAGAGTTTCAGCCTCGTGAAGTCTTGTGGGAAAAAATAATGGGAGGGCATGTATTTGATCGTGTTGAATTAGAAATGCATCCTTTTAGAGCAGATGATATAGCTGTGAGTTATTTGATCGATGGCATAAGACCTTCCGAAGTCCCCGTGATGGAAGCAATACCTTATACAACTTTAAAAAGGTTAGCAGGGGACCTGAGAAGGAAAGATGACCCTCTAGAAATCAAATTTGATTCCAGTGTTCCTGAAAGTGCTGCCTATAATTTATTGGAAAATACAATTATTATTGGAGAATATCCGTCAGTTCTCACGCGTGCTATTGGCCGTTATATTTTTGTGAGATGGCTAAATGGATTAGCTATATCAAAGTATCAAGAGTTTGTTGGGGCTTATTCACTACTGCAGCTAAGATCAGATGAGCTTAGACCTGAATACCATCTTAGTGAGCACTTTGCAGTTAATTTCGAGTGTTTTATGTATGGGGTTCCTTTTATGATTGAACCGCATATCCCTGCTACACCAGATCAGACAGGACAGATCCTTAGTTTGTTTAGAGATGCTGGTCTTATTAGACAGGAGGATATAGATAAATATTTAGCATTGGCAAAGCGTCGCAGTGGCAAGGCCGTTATTGTTCCTCTTCATGGGTATGATCCTGATTATCTGGATGATACGAGTAAACATACAGGTTTTATTTTTCGTAGGCTAGTACGGCTAGAAGAAGCCATGAAAAATCCAGATTACGAATGGCGGGTAACAGCTTTTCTGGGAGAGGATTATAGGCAGGTCATAAAGTGGCTCGATGATCCAGAAAAGGTAATTGAATTTCTTAATTTTATGGGAATACATAGCCCTGCTTTAGAGGATAGCATTCGAAAAGCAGAAAAAGAAAAAAAAGCTGCAGTAGCAGAGCTAAGAAGACTAAGAGAAGAAGCAGATAGGCAGTCTTAAGTTTTCTTGCATAGAGCCCCTGAATTCGTTATGCGTTTTGCCCTTACTAGCTACAAGCTACAAGGTACGCATAAATGACAAACCAAACACTCATTCTCATAGCCATCTTCCTTCCACTAATTTCAGCACCATTTATCAGTCTCATTGGCACAAAGCTTAAAGGCAAAACAGGATGGCTCACTCTTCCTCTTCCCATCATCTCAGTTATTTGTATTATCACGATTGCTACAAGAATAGGGTGGGGCACGAGCACAGTTTTTGAAGTGCCTTGGGTTCCTCTTTTAGGCATCAACCTCTCATTTCTCTTTGATGGACTGTCCACGGTTTACGGTTTGATTGTGAGTGGTATGGGTGTGATCATCGTTTTCTATGCCCGTTTTTATCTGGGTGAAAAATACGCGTTTCAAAATCGATTCTACGCATACCTCATGCTTTTTATGGCAGCCATGATGGGTACAGTGTTCTCCAATAATCTCATGCTGCTTTTTATTTTTTGGGAATTCACGGGGCTCATGAGTTTCTTTCTCATCGGTTTTTTCCACGACAAAGAACTCTCACGCATGGGCGCACGCATGGCCCTGATTGTCACATCAATCACAGGTCTCATGATCATGGTGGGTGTGGTGATCATTGGTCTCAATACAGGCACGTACAGTATCACAGAAATCATGAACAACCCTGAGGTGCTTTCATCAGGAAAAGACTGGATGAACTGGGCTTTGTTTTTCATGATGTTAGGCGCCTTTGGTAAGTCAGCCCAATTTCCTTTTCACTTTTGGCTTCCTAATGCCATGGCAGCCCCAACACCTGTGAGCGCGTATCTTCACTGTGCGACCATGGTAAAATTAGGTCTGTTTTTGTGTGCGAGAATCTATCCCATTTTCGTAGGCACTGAACTCTGGGGACCTCTTCTCATGACCATTGGTTTCCTCACCATGGTGACAGGAAGTAGTCTGGCTTTGCTTTCAAATGATCTCAAAGCTATTTTGGCCTATTCCACGGTAGCACAACTTGGTTTTGTGATTGGTTTTTATGGTATGGGCACGACTCAGGGAATAGGGCACGATTATTTTCATGTCCTCAACCACGTATTCTACAAAGGATCTCTCTTTATGGTGGCAGGAATCGTGGACCATGCTACAGGCACACGCGATATTAGAAAACTAGGAGGTGTGTTTAGAGTCATGCCGCTCACAGCCATTGCCTTTATCATCATGTGTCTGAGTATGGCAGGGGTGCCAGGGACCATGGGATTTATTAGTAAAGAGCTCATGCTCGAGGATATTTTTCACACTGTACAAGTTCATGGTGGTGGCATCTATTGGCTGCTCCCTCTTGGTTTATTTGTTTATGCTCTGTGCATGGTGGCTTTTTCGATCAGACTTTTTTACAATACGTTTTTTAGAAAAATGCCTGATGAAATAAGATCCCGCATTCATAAACCCAGTTTCTTTTTTCAGCTTCCAGCTATACTCCCTGCGTTTTTGGTGATTGCTTTTGGTCTGTTCCCTCATCTCATAGGTGACAAGCTGGCTTTGCTCTCAGTATCAGGTCTGCAAAAGATTCACTTTAGCCACTTGGCTTTTTGGCACGGGATTACAATGCCACTGACGTTTAGTTTGATTATTATTCTTTGCGGCCTTGGTCTTTATCTTTGGGCTCAAAAAAGACAGTGGGCATTCACTCATATTCCTGAACCATTTAGATTTGATCATCATTTTAACGCTCTTTACGAAGGCATGATCAAGCACGCCAAGACAGTGACAAATGCCCTTTTAGGGCACAGGCCTTTTGAATACCTTTCCATCATTATTGGGGCATCGCTTCTTATTATTGGTGGGTATTGTGCTTATATTGTGATGAATGGTTATCGATTTGATTTTGGGATCATCCACAAAGCTGATCACTTGGCTTATTTTGTTTTTGGAGTGATTGTTCTCGGTATTTTGGGAACTGTGTTTTACAAGACCTGGATCAAAAAGCTCATTGCTCTTTCAGTCACAGGTTTTATGATCACGTTTTATTTTATTTTGTATCGTGCACCAGACCTTGCTTTGACTCAACTTTTGATTGAGGCTGTGAGCCTGATTCTCATTCTTCTTTTTCTCACAAGACTTCCTAAGTCAGATAATATTAAGAATCAGCTTCTCAAACAGGGCAAAGGTAAAAATGTTTTTGCAATTATCGCTTCTTTATCTGTCGGTATCATTGTTTTTGTAAGTATTTTGATCATGACAAGTCATCCTCATTCTCAACCTATTGGCCAGTATTTTATAGATAACACAGTTTCATTGGCTCAAGGGAGCAATGCGGTGAATACAATTCTTGTAGACTTTAGAGGTTACGATACCATGGGCGAGATCACTGTGCTCGCTATAGCCATGTTGGGGATCTTGGGGTTGGTGATGAGGAAACGATATTCGATCGATGACGAAGCACGAGGAACAAGGAACAAGGCACGAGTATATGAATCCAAATAGTATTATTTTAAATAGCACCGCCAGATTGCTTGTCTTCTTTATCAACGTTTTAGCTTTGTATCTCATGCTCAGAGGCCATGATTATCCAGGCGGAGGTTTTATCGCTGGTTTGGTTTCGGCCATTTCAATTGTCCTTTTAAGCTTAAGTTTGGGCATTGAAGAAGTTAAACGAATTTTGCGTGTAGACCCTGTTCTTATCGCCGTGGTTGGGCTTTTGCTGGCGTATGGAACTTCTTTCGTCCCTCTATTATTAGACATGCCTTTTTTGAAACATGAATTCATTCATCTTCATCATGTACCACTTTTAGGTGAGGTTCATGTGGGCACACCTCTTCTATTCGACCTCGGTGTTTTTTTGGTGGTCATAGGTGTGACATGTAAGATTTTGATGACTTTTTCTTATTTGATTTATGAACGTGAGGAATATTTCCTGGAAGAAACATTTTTGTATTCGGCTAAAGAAGAGAAGCCAATTAATAAATTAGATGGAGACGAGAGGACTTAAAAGGGAAACGAGGATAAGAAAAAACGAAGGACGAGGAATGCAGTTATTAACAGCCATAATTGTCGCACTTTTATTTTCTGGAGGCACGTACCTCATTTTACAACGGGGTTTTGTGCGAATTTTATTTGGTTTTAGCTTGCTCACACACGCGGCTAATTTATTTATCCTCGCCATGTCAGGTGAGCCAGGTGATAAAGTATCTCCTATTATTACTGATGGTGTGACGAGTTACGTTGATCCATTACCACAGGCATTGATTCTGACTGCTATTGTAATTGGTTTTGGTGTGACAGCTTATTTAGTCGTGATGTTGTATCGCTTGTTTCGCGACAATGATACAACAGATGCCCTGGAGATGTTCGAGGAATGACAACAAATATACTCATACATCCCATTATTGTTCCTTTTCTCACAGCGCTCATGCTGCTCTTGTGGCGAAAGCCATGTGCGGGTAGGCGTGTGTTTGCTGGTTTAGCAGGTTGTTTTATTCTTATCTGGTCTCTTTATTTGGGATACATTACTTACCATCATGGTGTTCAGGTCTTAAGATTCGGTGGATGGCAACCGCCTTTTGGAATCGTGCTCACAGTTGATCTCTTGGGTGCGATCATGTTGAGCCTTTCTGGCTTTATTACTTTCTGTGCTCTTCTCTATGGCTTTGCTCAAGATCCCTGTGCAGAAGAAAATCCTCTTCGTCTCCCGCTCGTCATGTTTTTACTTGCTGGGATGAACATGGCTTTTTCAACTGGCGATATTTTTAATCTCTTTGTGGCTTTTGAAGTCATGCTCATTGCCTCTTACGCACTCATGACTCTTGAGGCAGATATCAAAGGAGCCAAACACGCTTTTCCTTACATTGCGATCAATCTCTTTGGGTCCGCGATTTTTCTCTGTGCTGCAGGGCTGACATATTCGCTTCTAGGAACACTCAACTATGCTGACATTGCTCAAAGGGCAGGGCCTTTTATCAATGACCCACGTCTTATGATTATCGCACTTATGTACGCGGTTGTTTTTGGTATCAAGGCAGGCATGTTTCCTCTTTATTATTGGTTGCCCAAAAGTTACCCCATTCTCCCCACACCGCTTGCTGGTCTTTATGGAGGCATGCTCACAAAAGTTGGTGTGTATTGTTTTATCCGTCTCTTTAGCACGGTTTTGCCACACGAGCTTGTTGGTATACATTGGCTTGTGGCTATTTTAGCGGGTCCCACAATGATCTTTGGTGTGATAGGAGCCATGTCTAAAGGTTTCATTCGATCTATTCTCTCCTATCATATTATTTCTCAGGTTGGGTTCATGCTTTTGGCTATTGGTTTTTTTACTCCTCTAGGAGTGGCTGCCTGTATTTTTTATGTGGTTCACCACATTATAGTAAAATCGTCACTTTTTCTCATTGGTGGTATTGGACAACAAATTAATAAAAGTGATTCATTGGATCAGATGGGGAATTTGTGGAAAGTGGCACCTCTTGTGGGTGTCTTATTCCTATTTCAGGCCCTCTCTTTAGCAGGACTTCCACCACTCAGTGGTTTTTGGGGAAAATACATGATTGTGGTTGTGGGTTTTGGTTTGAAAAACCCAGTGGCTTATGTGCTTGTGGCATGTTCGATTTTAGCTGGGATTTGGACTTTAGTGAGCATGCTCAAAATCTGGCTCACTTCTTTTTGGCGCGTGACTGATGCAGTGCCAGTAGCTATTAATACTATAAGATGGAAACTCATGACCGCTGTGGTTGTTCTCATGACATTTGTTTCTTTGACTATTGGTCTGGGCGCAAACATGTACATGGGGATTGCTGAAAGGGCAGCGACCATGGCGATGGATCAGGCGGGATATGTTGAGAGGGTATTGGGGATTGGGGTCGCAGAGTCGCAGGATCAGATTGAGTACAGCGTACAACGTACAGCGTACAGCGAAAATTGGTCTACGAACTACGAACTACGAACTACGAACTGATGACATGAATCTATTTGTACTAAACATATTTATCGCTGCTATATGGCTTATGTTAGGAAATGAACCGAGTACGGCAAGGTTTGTGGTGGGGTTTATTATTGGTTTTATCATGATCGCTATTTTCAGGCCTGTGTTTCATCGCGTTGAGTATCTTAAAAAAAGATTTTATCAAAACGCGGATTATGTCAGAAAAACACTGCGATTTATTTATTATGTGATTTATTTCCTAAAGGAATTTTTACTCGCTAATATTACGATTGCATGGGCTATTCTCACAAAGCCCAATAATAAGATTCATCCTAACATTATCACACTCGATATTTCTGATCTCTCAACATTTGAGATTATTATGTTGTCGCAGTGTATTACACTCACACCTGGTACAACAACAGTGATGGTGTCAGATGATCAAACTTCATTGTACGTCCATGCCTTTGATGCCAAAGATCCTAATGAAGCTCGTGCATCAATTGAGAATGGACTGAAGAAAGAGATTTTAAAATTTACCAGATGAGACGATGTCTGGATGTGTTGATGTCAGGATGTCGGGGACTGAGAAATAGAATATGGAAATAACAATACATATAACTCAGGTTATACTTTATGTTGCGATAGTTTTTGCACTGATTCGTCTGATCAAGGGACCCAGGATCATGGATAGGGTTATGTCCATGGATGGCATTGCTATTGCTGTGCTAGGTATCTTAGCCTTAGAGTCCATCAGAGAAAATTCAGCTTATTTCATCGACATCATTCTCGTCTTTTCTTTGTTTAATTTTGTAGGAACTGTTGCTTTTGTTTATTATCTCAACAAAAAATATTCAGTTGTTGATACTGTAGATGACGGGGAAATGAGTCTCAAAGAGAGTCGTCTCACCAAAGGTATGGGGAAAAGGGCGATCGAAGAATTGATTAAGGGTGAGGATGTTGAGCCGTGATTTGAGAGTAATGAGTGATGAGTGATGAGTGATGAGCAGGTACAAAGAGCACACGATTCTTTAACAATCAGCCATAACCACCTAAAATATAATAAGAAAATAAAATATTAGAAAACTACATTAGTAAGTGACATTCGTCATACTTTTCATTAAATTCCTCGCCTTGGTCATTTAGGGGAATATCATAGATGCTTTTAGAAATTCTAACCATTACATTACTCATCACAGGAGCTTTAATAATTTTACTTACCACATTTGGAATGCTGAGATTCCCCGATATTTTTTGTAGGCTTCATGCCTTAGCCAAGTCTATGCCTTTAGGGATAAACCTTATCCTCATAGCCACATGGATTCATCTTGGTCACGATATGGTAGGGTTCAAAACTTTTTTGGCTATTGTATTTCAGGCTGTGAGCATTCCTGTTGCAGGACATCTCATGGCGCTTATTGCGTTTAAGAAAAACCTGCCTCGGTGGAAACATCGGCCGGTAGATTTTCATAAATAAAAATTGTAGGGGTGGGCCCCTGTGCCCACCCGAAATATGACGGGCGACCACAGGGGGATCGCCCCTACATTATTAGGTACAAAAAACAAACAGGAGAGTAAAATGTCAGAACAAGTTCAACACATTCCGTTTTTTAAACAAATCAAAGAACTTTCATGGCCGTTTTGGGCTATGAATATCATGGAAATGATAGAACGTCTTGCCTATTATGGCGTTCGTGTTGTCATTCCCATTTACATTGCACAGGCTGATGCCATTGGCGGGTTGCACTTTACTCAACACGATAAAGGTGTAATTTTCTTTTGGTGGGCATTGGTGCAATGTTTGCTACCTGTTTTTACTGGCGGTTTTGCAGACAGGTATGGTTATAAAATTCAAATCTTTGTGTCTATTCTCCTAAAGATTGTTGGTTATGTTATCATGGCCACACAAGTACAATTCTGGGGATTTTTTGCAGGATGTATGGTGTTAGCAACTGGTACGGCTGTTTTCAAACCACCTATTCAAGGGACTATGATTAAAACACTCACACCAAAAAATTCTGGAGTGGGTTGGGGGTTCTTTTACCAGGTGGTAAACATCGGTGGATTTTTTGGTCCTCCTTTGGCTCATTACCTCTATGGTATTTCTTGGCCAACAGTGTTTTATGGTTGTGCTGTTATTGTCAGTTTAAACTTCCTCATGCTATTAACTTATAAGAAAATTGATTCTGAAGCTGATAAAACAACAGGAATTATGCATGTCTTTAAAACAACAGGTAAGAACATCATAAAACCTCGCTTATTTAGCTTTATCCTGATCATGTCATTATTCTGGGCTGCTTTTATGCAGCTTTGGGATTTATTGCCTAACTTCATTGTAGACTGGGTTGATAGTTCATCCATTGCTCAGTTTTTGCCACAAGCCATGTTGGCAACGGATATGTCAAGGGGCCCACAAATTGCTCAGGAATGGGTTATTAATTTTAATCCCTTCATGATCATTTTCTTTGTTGTGCCTATTTCTTGGTATGTGAATAAAAAGATGCGACGACTCTCATCAATCATGCTGGGCATGTTAGTTTCTGCAGCGGCTCTTTTACTCTTAGGCTATAGCATGTTAGGTTATTTCACATTATTAGGGATTGCTGGTTTTTCTGTTGGTGAAATGCTTTGTTCACCAAAGATGAATGAGTATCTCGGAGTGATAGCTCCAAAAGACCAAAAAGCCCTGTACATGGGATATGCTAATATGCCGTTTGCGATTGGTTGGGGATATGGTTCCTTTTTGGCGAGTAAAATTTATGCTGAGTCTGGTGAAAAAGCAGGGCTAGCATTACGTTATCTTTCTGAAGAGCTTCATCTAACCGATTTACCTGGACGTACTGAGTCCTTTAAAGTCATGATGCAGGAATTAGGTGTTAATGCAACACAAGCTACTCAAATCTTATGGGATATGTATAATCCTGGTCAGGTTTGGACGCCTATAGCTCTCGGGGCGGCAGTTGCTGCTGTAGGTATTATGATTTATAATCAATTTGCCAAAAAATGGGCAGATGCAAATGCATAGATTGTGGATTGTGGATCGTGAATTGTAATTTGTTGTAGGGGCACGGCGCGCCGTGCCCCTACGTGTTTATTTGTAGCACGTCTGGGTGTCTTTCATGGACGCCCGTTTATTGGGTATTCAGCATAATTATTGTTTTATTGTAGGGGGGCACCCGCAATATTTTTGGGCGGGCCCGATTACCATATGGTAACGGGCGGGCACAGTGACCCGCCCCTACGTTTATATTAATCTCAAAAGGAAATTATTATGTCAGATACTCAAACAAAAAGACTCGGTTTTAAAGAGCAAATATTAAGTCTCGATAATACGTTTTGGATTGTAAACGTTTTAGAGATGTTTGAACGACTTGCATACTATGGTGTGCGAATGGTTGTTCCTATTTATATGGTTTTGGCTACAGAACTTGGTGGACCTGAGTTCACGCATAGTCAAAAAGCGACCATATTCTTTTGGTGGGCTGCTGTTCAATGTATTGTTCCCATGTTTTCAGGAGGCTATGCTGACCGCTATGGACACAGAAATACTGTAGTCTTCTCAATTGTCTTAAAGATAATTGGTTATGTGATGATGGCCCATTTTATAAGTTATAGTGGTTTTTTCGCAGGTTGCCTGATGTTGGCTTTGGGTACTGGGATTTTTAAACCAGGTGTTCAAGGGACATTGGCTGCTATTTTGCGTAAGAACAATGCTTCGATGGGATGGGGCATTTTTTATCAGCTTGTGAATATTGGTGGTTTTTTAGGGCCCATCTTAGCTGGTGTTTTACGTCTCATGGACTGGCAGTATGTGTTTTATGCATGTGCTATTATTGTAGCGATTAATTTCTTGTGGATGCCTTTTTACAAAGATCCCTCCAAGGATTTTGAAATTGATCCAAATAACAAAAGTCCTTTGGCTGTATTCATGCTCACACTTAGAGGCTTTTTCAGACCACGTGTCTTTATTTTCTGTCTTGTGTTCTCTGGTTTTTGGCTCATGGCCTACCAAGTTTTTGATATTCTCCCAAATGTAATTGATGATTGGGTGGATTCATCAGGCGTCATTAATAGTCTCGGTGTGGCTTTTTCTACACCGGTATTTCCTATTATCTTAGCTGTTTTACTTGCTTTGGTTTATGGTGCTATTTGTGGTATCACGATTTTCTTAACCATGAGGCCAGATCGTCAAGAGACCAAAAACATTTCATGGCCACCTTATTTTTTTCTGGCGGTTGTATTTTTTGGCGTCTTGATATTTCCCTTCAAGCTTTATTTGGCAGGGCAGAATCTCTACATTGTCACTATTGCTGTAGCATTGGTAGTAACTGTCTTGAGCAAGATGTTAAAGATCAAGGCTTCGTGGCTTTATAAGGCAGGTTTTGTGATTTCAGCTGTGCCTGTTTTCTTTATCTTAAAAGATCTTTTTATCTCAAGTGCTCCCGCACTTATCAAAATGGCCGAAGAAGGAAAACAAGTAAATCCTGAGTGGATGATTAATCTCAATCCTGCGTTAATTATTTTCACTATGGTATTTTTTGCCTATCTCGCGTCTTTTGTAAGACCTCTTGTTTCTATTATTGTAGGTATTATTATAGCTACTATAGGTGCATTTGTAGCAGGGACTGCAGCTATTGGTTGGGTGTGTATAGCCGGTATTATGGTTTTTTCTATTGGTGAAATGCTTTCATCACCAAAAAAGACTGAGTACCTGGCCACACTGGCCCCTCCAGGGCAATCTGGTTTGTATATGGGGTATGTGAATTTCACAGTGGCCATTGGTTGGATGGCAGGTTCACTTTTTGCAGGAAACTATTACGATGCCCATGGCGATAAAGTGAATGTAGCTAAGCAACACCTCATTAATGTTCTTGGTATGAGTAAAGATGCTGTGGCTGCTATTCAAAAATCAGAAGTCATGCCAACATTGGCTACCAAACTCAACATGACTGTTCTAGAAGCACAACGCTTCTTATTCGACACGTATCATCCAGAAAAACTTTGGTGGTATATTTCAGCCATTGGTTTTTCTTCGCTCATTGGTATGCTTGTTTATGATCGAGTGATTCGTTGGTATGATAAGAAGCATAGCTAGTGGTTTGTAGCTAGTGGCTAGTAGTTAGTAGCTAGTAGTTTTTAGTAGGGGCGGGCCTTGTGCTCGCCCTTTTTTTGTGCCTCGTGCTTCGTTCCTCGATATATCTGAGGTTAAGCCTCCTCAAGAAAAAATAGGTGATTTTTTTCGGCTATTATATATAGATGGCCCATGAACTTTACCAAATTTTTTATTGAGCGACGTAAGCTTACAAATCTCATTGTTATCTTCATGGTCGTGGCAGGGGCCATGTCTATTTACAGCCTTCCCAGACAAGACTCACCTAATGTTGATTTTAACATCATGACCATTGCCACATTCTATCCAGGCGCTTCGCCAGAGGATGTCGAAATCAATGTCACAGACCTGATTGAAGATGAACTTGAGAAGGTGGATGGCATTGAAGAGCTAACGAGCTTTTCTGTTGAAAGCATGTCTTATATTTATGCTCAGCTTGATCCAGATGCTCATAATACGATTCAAATAAAACAAGACTTAAGAGATGCTGTGGATCGCGTGACGACTCTCCCAGTCCAGGTCGAGGATCGTCCGCTCATTAAAGAAATGAAGTCCACGGATTTTCCCATTGTCGAAGTTTCCATTGCAGGAGATAAATCACAAGAAGCTCTTATCAGAGATATTGCAAAAGACATGGAAGCTGAGATCAAAGCTGTGGGGAAGGTGGGGTCGATTGAAAAAGTGGGATATCGCAAGCGTGAAGTTCAAATCCTCGCAGATATCGATAAAATGAAAGATAGCCATATTTCTTTTGTGGAAATGCTCAGTGCTATCAAGGCGCGAAACGTTAAGCTATCGGGAGGAACATTAGAGTCTTTTGCAGACGAGAAGAAGATTGTTACTTTATCAGAGTTTGAAAATCTTCGTGATGTCGAAGATGTGATCATTCGAAGCAATTTTACAGGCAAGCAGGTTAAAGTGAGTGATGTAGCTGCGATTGCCATTGATTATGAAAAGAGAAATGTCATCAGCCGTACAAATGGCATCAATAGCATCAATATGATTATCAAACGTCGAGGCACGACAGATGTGATAGACTTAAGTAAGGAAATCGACGAAGTTATCACAAAGTATGCCCAGAACTACAAGAAATCGGGCATAGAGGTTATTAAAGTTGTTGATTACACGTATTACACAAAGTCTCTGCTCAATATTGTGACAAAAAATGCTCTCTTTGGATTTTGCTTAGTTGTCATCGCGCTTTTTATTTTCCTTAATCTTCGTTCTGCTTTTTGGGTGGCTATTGGAATTCCTCTCTCGGTTCTCTCCGCTTATATTTTCTTTCCCTTATTTGGGATCACCACTAATCAGGTCACACTCATCACGATTATTATGGTGCTGGGGATGCTGGTGGATGATGCGATAGTGATTGCCGAAAACATTAATAGGCACCAGGAAAATGGAGAGGATTTTAAAACAGCGGCTATTCAAGGTACAAAAGAGGTTTTCAGTCCTGTATTAGCAACAATCATCACAACCATTATTTGTTTTGCGCCTATTTATTTCATGTCGGGTATTTTGGGCAGATTCATTGTGGCTATTCCCACGATCGTCATTCTTACCTTGCTCATGAGTCTTTTTGAATCAGTGACTATCTTGCCAGCTCATCTCGCTAAGCCTCAAACTGTATCGTTTAGCAAAAAAAAGGAGATCACGGATAAAATTCGTGAACATTATGCCCATCTTCTTAGATTTTTTCTTATTCACCGCAAAGCTACTGTGATGGGGTTTGTTTTGCTTGCTTTGATTACAGGCACTGTTTTCTATAAGTTCAGCAAGTTTGAACTTTTTCCCACTGAGGACTTTGATCTCTTTTACATTGTGATGGAATCAGATGAAGGAGATTCTTTAGAGGAGACGTCTAAAAAAGTAAAATCTGTCGAGGCTGTTGTAAGTAAAATCCCTTCGAATCTCATGATTAACTATAAGACGATTGTGGGAGAGCACCGCACTGAAGAGGCTGCAGCAGATCCAGCTTTGCATTCTAATTGGTCTTTGGTCACGGTTTTTTTGCATCCAGCTTCAAAGCGTGATGTGCGTAGTGAAAAAATCATTGAAGATCTCAAGGTCAAATTTAAAGACATTCAAAAAGATTTTGTTAAATTTGATGTGAGAGAACTCCAAGATGGACCTCCTGTGGGATCACCTGTTATGGTGAGGCTTGTTTCGGATAATTTTGAGAATTGTCAGAAGTATGAGAAAAGAGTCATGGCATTTCTTAAAGAAATAAAAGGTGTGAAAGATCTAGAAACAACAAATCGAAAAGGAAAAAAAGAAATAAGTCTCACATTAGATTATGATTACATGGCACGTGTGGGCATCACAGCGCTAGACCTTGCTGATACTATCCGTGTGGCTTATGATGGCCAGGTAGCTACTACTGTTCGGCGTGACGGTGAAGAAGTTGATTTTAGAGTGAAGCTCAGTGATGAACAGCGGCAAGATATCAATGTGCTAAAGAGGTTACAGATTCTCAACAATCAAAACCATCTCATTTCCATCGGACAGTTTGTGACATTTAAAAGTGGTTTTGCTGATCAAACCATCACGCATTTTGATGGCAAGAAGGCTATCACGATCAAGGGTGATGTAGATTCAGGCGTCACCACACCAGGAGAGGTTAATCAGAAGATTAAAGATAGGTTTTTGACAGAAATTGAAAACACACCTGGGATTAATATTGTCTTTGGTGGTCAAGAAAAGGAAACCATGCAGAGTATGAATAATTTTGTCATGGCTTTCTTTTGTGGGATGCTGGGTGTTTATTTCATCCTTGTTATTTTGCTCAATTCCTACATTCAACCATTTCTCATCATGATTGCGATTCCTTTTGGATTGGTGGGTGTGCTTGTGGCTTTCTTTTTTCACAATCTCCCTTTGAGTTTCATTGGAATTATAGGGGCTCTTGGCATGATTGGAGTTGTGGTGAATGATTCCCTTGTGATGACGACATATCTGAATACACTGAGGGAGAAAGCTCAGTGTATCAACATCGACCTCATCATCGAAGGCGCAAAGACACGCTTGCGTCCTGTGCTTCTCACGACTGTGACAACTGTGTTTGGTCTTATGCCCACAGCCTATGGCTGGGGAGGGTATGAACCGTTTCTTGTGCCCATGGTTTTGGCTATGATGTGGGGACTTGTTTTTGGCACCGTGATCACGCTGATTCTGATTCCTGTGCTCTACACGTTTTCGAGACGGGGGATTGTGTGTTCTGGGAAGTGATGAGTTATGAGTGATGAGTTATGAGTGATGAGAGATGAAATGGGACAAGGGGTCACAGGTTCACAGGATCGAGGGTTCGCAGTGTAAAATCATCTTTAAAAATCACTCTTTACCTCTGTCTTCTTCAGCTGACACTTCAGCTGTTTTCAAACTTGCCAAATCATCCGCACTTTAATAGCGTTCTCGAACGTTTAATCACGGGTCATATAGATACTGCCAGCTGATAGCTGGCAGCGTACAAAGGAGCAAACATGTCTTATAAATCAGTCAAAAATTTTATTAATGGTGAGTTTGTAGAGTCAAACTCAAGTACAATCGAAGTTACAAACCCTGCTACAGGCAAATCTATTGCCAAGGTGCCAATTTGTACGAGTGCAGAAGTTGATGTAGCAGTCAAAGCCGCTCAAGAAGCCTTTCCAGCCTGGAGTGAGACCCCTCCAGCACAAAGAATCCAATATCTTTTTAAGATGAAAGAGCTCATGCAAAAAAACTTCGAAGAAATTGCTAAGCTTGTCACTGTTGAGCATGGCAAGGCTCTTTTCGAAGCCCGTGGTGATGTGATGCGAGCTATCGATAATCTTGATCAAGCTGTTGGTATCCCCAATCTCATGATGGGTGAGTGTTTAGAAAATATTTCTAAAGGTGTTGATTGCATGGCATACGCCCGTCCCATGGGTGTGTTTGCAGGGATTTTGCCTTTCAATTTTCCCGCCATGGTACCTTTCTGGTTCTTGCCCTATGCCATTGCCACAGGGAATACTTATATAATGAAACCCAGTGAGCAGGTGCCTCTCACACAAGAATATCTCTGTGACCTATGGAATCAAACAGGTCTTCCCAAAGGTGTGGTTAATTGTGTGAACGGAGCAAAAGAAGTTGTGGATGCACTTTGTTCTCACTCTGACATCAAAGGGGTTTCCTTTGTAGGCTCTACATATGTTGCCAAACATGTTTACACACTTTCCACTCAACACGGCAAACGCGTACAGTCTTTAGGTGGAGCTAAAAATTTCATGGTTGTGATGGATGATGCTGAGATGGAAGATTCAGCAAAATCCGTAGGTGATTCCTGCTTTGGTTGTTCTGGTCAACGTTGCCTCGCAGCTTCGGTCATTATCACTGTGGGAGACAAGGCCCATGAGAGATTCACTCCAAAAGTTCTCGAATACACAAATTCATTGAATGTAGGTGATGGTCTTGATGAGAAAAATCACGTGGGGCCTGTGATTTCAGAACAATCCAAACAACGTATTATTAAGCTTATTGATAATGCCGAAAAGCAGGGGGCTAAGATTCTCATCGATGGACGAACACCCCCCAAAGGTTGTCATCCAGAAGGTTACTTCCTAGGCGTCACAGTGATCGACGGAGTCACTCCTGATATGGAAATTGCTCAAGAAGAGGTCTTTGGTCCTGTCATGTGTATCATGACATTAAATTCAATGGACGAAGTTCACAAGGTCATGAAGGCAAGCCCTTATGCCAACACAACTACAATTTACACTCAAAGTGGCAAAAATGCCCGCGACCTTTATCATTACGCAGATCCTAGTATGATCGGTGTGAACATCGGTGTGCCAGCGCCCATGAGTTATTTTGGTTTTGGTGGTTACAAGGATTCCTTCTTTGGAGACAACAAGGCCCATGGTCGTTATGGTGCGGAGTTTTTTACAGATAAGAAGGTTGTTATACAGAGATGGTTTTGAGGAGGGGATCGCTGAAAGGTAACACTTCTTCAGTCGGCTTGAAAATCTTGTTAATCACAAGATTTTCAGCGCCATTAAAATCAATGTTATATTTTTTGGGGCATTGCTTTTAATGACTCCTTACGAAGTATTACCTTTCACCGATCTGATTATGAGAGAGGGAAGAGTATGAAGACTTTAGTAACAAATGGTCATATAGTCACAGCCACAGATGATTATGTGGCGGATATTTATATCGAAGATGGAATCATTAAGGCGATTGGTTCGGATTTCACCTCGCTGTACACCGCAGATCAAACAGTCGATGCAGAAGGGAATTATGTTTTTCCCGGTGGTATTGATCCGCACACACATCTCGACATGCCTTTTATGGGTACGTACACCTGTGATGATTTTGAGACAGGCACAACAGCTGCTCTAGCTGGTGGCACAACAACGATTATCGACTACGCTTTGCAAACGCGTGGTGACAGCATGCTCACAGCGCTTGATACCTGGATGGAACGGGCCAAAGGCAAGGCTGTGATCGATTATGGTTTTCACATGGGTGTGACAGATTTCACAGATGATACTGATCAAGAAATCAAAGCTCTCGTTGAAAGAGGTGTGACTTCCTACAAAACTTTCATGGCCTACAAAGGGGCTCTCATGCTCGAAGGTGAGTCCATGGTTGGCGTGATGAACTCTATCAAAAAGTACGGTGGCATCATGGCAGTCCATGCTGAAGATGGTGATACTGTTGATCGTCTTGTGGCTGAAAATCTCGAAAAAGGAAACACTGCTCCCAGGTACCATTATCTTTCACGTCCAAGCAGCGTTGAGGGAAAGGCCGCGGGTGAGATTATTGACTTATCCTATGAGACAGGTTGTCCACTCTACATAGTTCACACCACTTGTACTGAGGTTCTTGAGCACACATACAAGAGTTATCTTCGTGGACAAAATGTTTTGATCGAAACCTGTCCACAATATCTTCTCCTAGATGATTCACTTTATGAAAAAGACGGTTTTGAGGCTGCTAAGTGGGTGATGAGTCCACCGCTTAGAAAAAAACATGATCAAGAGGCTCTGTGGAAAGGCTTGGCAGCTGGGCATGTCCAGACAGTGGGTACAGACCACGCGCCTTTCAATTTCGTAGGCCAAAAGGATATGGGTAAAGACAGTTTTGCCAAGATCCCCAACGGAGCGCCAGGAATCCAACATCGCTTAGAACTTATGTATAGCGAAGGTGTTTGCAAAAATCGTATCACCCTCAATCAATTTGTCGACGTCACAAGTACAGCAGCTGCAAAAATATTCGGACTCTTTCCACAAAAAGGAACAATAGCTGTAGGATCAGATGCAGATCTAGTCATCTTTGATCCTAAAGGAAAAACCACATTAAGTGTGAAAACACATAAACATAATTGCGACTACAGTTCCTATGAGGGTTGGGAGCTGACAGGTCAGATTATCAAAGTTTTAAAAGACGGTAGGGTGGCTTGTGATGAAGGTCAGATGAAGGTCGAAAAAGGACAAGGAAGATTTTTAAAGAGAAGTATACACAGAGGGAATAATTAATGAAAATCACAAAAGACAAGCACCAAAATACAAATAATAATCAAATTTCAAATACTAAATACCAAGAATTGGTTATTGTGAATTGAAATTTATTTGTAATTTGTAATTTGTTATTTGGGATTTTTAAAAAAAGGAGGAATTATGACAGTTAAAGCTGGTGTTATTCAATTAGCCAATCAAATGCCTACAGAGGCATCGTGCAAAGAGCATTCTCATGCCATGATTGAGGCCACAATGCCTTATATTAAAAGCGCGGCTGATCAAGGTGTGAAGATTCTTGGATTTCAAGAACTCATGAACGGACCTTACTTTTGTCCTTCACAAGACAAAAAATGGTATGGCCTGGCTGAGCAAATTCCCGAAGGCGAGACAACAAAGCTCATGCAAGAAATCGCCAAAAAATATAATATGGTTTTGGTCACATCTCTTTACGAAGAAGATATGGCAGGTGTTTATTACAATACAGCTGCTGTGATTGATGCTGATGGCAAATATTTAGGAAAATATCGTAAAACACATATTCCACAGGTCGCTGGATTTTGGGAAAAGTTTTTCTTTAAACCAGGAAACTTAGGTTACCCAGTTTTTGACACAGCCTATGGTAAAGTGGGCGTGTATATTTGTTATGATCGCCATTTTCCAGAAGGCGCACGAGCATTAGGGCTCAATGGGGCACAGGTTGTTTTCAATCCCAGTGCCACAGTGGCAGGTCTTTCTCAGTATCTCTGGGAAATCGAACAACCAGCTCACGCCGTAGCTAATGGCTACTTTGTGGCTGCGATCAATCGCGTTGGCACAGAAGCCCCTTGGAATATTGGCGAATTTTATGGAAAATCTTATTTTGTGAATCCACGCGGTAAGATTATTTCTCAAGGCAGTGGCACTGAGAGTGAACTCATCGTCGCTGATCTAAATTT
Organism: uncultured Nitrospirales bacterium; assembly: GCA_964609965.1. Classification (GTDB taxonomy): domain Bacteria; phylum UBA10199; class UBA10199; order UBA10199; family JADGCS01; genus JAHJDR01. The sequence goes on along the minus strand of CAZSTS010000016.1, from coordinate 4,252 downwards.
CGACGAGATCCGTGAAGTAAGAGATCTATGGCAGTTCTACCGAGATAGAAGGCCTGAGATGTATGAGAGATTAGTGAGATTGTAGATAGAGTCGACCTAGGAATAATATTTTTTTAGTCGGTTTGAAAATCATGTTAATCACAAGATTTTCTGCACCATTAAAATCAATGTTATATTTTATTTGGATATTGATTTTAATGACTCCTTCAAAAAATTATTCCTAGGTCTCCTTGAAAGGTAAAAGGAGAGCTTATGCAAAACAAAGAGATAAAAGAACTAAGGCAAAAACACCTCATCCCCACAGCGGTGACGTATTATAAAGAGCCTGTGCAGTTGGTAAAGGCTAAGGGATGTGAGGTTTGGGATGAAAATGGTCAGCGTTATTTGGATGCCATTGGCGGGATATTATGTATTTCGGTTGGACACAATCATCCCAAGATAAAAAACGCACTCAAAGAACTAGCTGATGCTGATCATATCCAACACACATCAGTTCTTTATCTCTCTGAGTTTCTCCCTAAAGTCATTGCAGAACTAGCTAAAGAAGCTCCAAAAGGTGTTGACCAAGGTTTTATGGTCAATTCAGGTTCTGAGGCTAATGAGCTTGCTATCATGGCAGCGCGTCAGAGTACAGGTTGTCAAACTATCGTTGCGTTACGACATGGATATCACGGCGGCACTGGTGTTCCTCTGGCTCTTTGTGGCCATTCAACGTGGCGTTTTCAGTCAGCACCTAATGTTGGTGTTGTGCATGCCTTGGCCCCTGATTGTTATCGTTGTCCTTATCGCTTAGATCGCGAGACCTGCGAAGGTGCTTGTGCGGCTGATGTCGAAGAAGTGATTCGCACAGCCACAGATGGTAAGATCGCTGCCTTTATTGCAGAATCCATTCAAGGTGTTGGTGGTTTTCTCGATCCACCTGCAGAGTATCATCAAAAGGTCTACAAGATCGTAAAAAAATACGGTGGTTATTACATCAGTGACGAGGTGCAAACAGGTGTTGGTCGAGCAGGTTCCAAATTCTTCGGTATCGTAGAGCAGGGTGTTGAAGCAGACATCATCACCATGGCTAAGGGTCTTGGTAATGGCGCGCCAGTTGGTGCTGTGCTCATGCGACCAGAAATTGCAAAACCACTCACAGGCAAACTTCACTTCAACACCTTTGGTGGTGATCCGTATCAGGCCTTGCAGACATTGCTCACCATCCAACTCATTAAAGAAGAAGGTCTCATTGCCAATGCCAAGCGCCAAGGTGATACCTTGATCAAGGCCTTTAAAGAGATTCAGCCTACTGTTTCTTGCCTTGGTGATGTGAGAGGGCGCGGTTTGATGATCGGCCTAGAGCTTGTGAAAGACAAACAAACTAAAGAACCAAATCCAGAAGCAGCAGCTCATGTCATGGAGGCCACAAAGGACAAAGGTCTCTTGATTGGTAAGGGTGGGCTTAATGGGAATGTGATCCGTTTGGCACCTCCCATGAGCATTACGGATGATCAGGTGAGTGAGCTCTATCAAACAATGAAAGATGTTTTGGTTGGTTTGTAAACTAAGAGGTAAATTATGAGTGAATCAAAGTATTGTTCAAACATGGATAAGGGATTTGATATCTCTCAGGCAACTGCAGAGGCTAATCGTTGTCTTTTGTGTCACGATGCGCCTTGTTCAACTGCGTGTCCGGCAAAAACTGACCCTGGACAATTCATCAAAAAACTTAAGATGAAAAACGTTACAGGTGCCATTCGCACGATCAAAGAGAATAATATTCTTGGTGGTGCTTGCGGTGTTCTTTGTCCTACTGCTGAGCTTTGTGAAAAGGCCTGTGTGGCAACTGGCATTGATAGGCACATTCGCATCGGAAAGATTCAACGGGCTTTGGTTGAGCACTCATGGGAAATAAATTTCCATCCCCTCAAAAATAAAACAGCTGGGAAGCATCATGTTGCGGTTATTGGTTCTGGGCCTGCAGGCCTAAGCTGTGCTTCTGAGTTGGCTAAGAATGGTGTGCAGGTCACAGTGTTTGAAAAACATGCTGAGCCAGGTGGTGTTTTGAGGTATGGAGTTCCTTCTTATCGATTTTCGAAAGAATACCTAGAACAAGAACTCAAAGATGTGAGAGAACTTGGTGTGACAATCAAATGTTCAACTCCCATAAAAAATCAAAAAGAGGCAGAAGATCTCTTGCAAAAAGGCTATGATGCTGTGTTTTTGGCTCCCGGACTTTGGGCTCCTCAACGTCTCAAAGATGGTGGAGAAAAAGCTCAAGGACTTTGGGATGCGATTGAATTCCTCAAAGAAGCTAAAGACAAGACAGATAAAATGTTTTCAGATAAAACTGTGGCTGTGATTGGTGGTGGCTCAGTGGCCATTGACTGCGCTGAGAGTGCTTTCAACTTAGGAGCCAAGGATGTCTACCTCGTTTACCGTCGTTCTTATTCTCAAATGCCTGCCCAGGAAGATGAGCGTCTCTCTTCTCTTAATCAAGGCATTCACTACTTACTTCTTAACCAACCAGTAGATTTTGAAGCAGATAATAACCAAATCACAGGTCTCAAGCTTGTACGCACAGAATTGGGTGCGCCTGATGACAGTGGACGCCGTCGTCCTGTCGAAATCCCAGGTTCTGAATGGACGCTTAAAACAGATGTGGTGATTGAGGCTATTGGCACTCAAGCAGAAGCTGATTCACCGACTTGGTATCCTTCGGTTAATGTCGACAAAAAGAAATTGATTCAGATCAATAAAGAAACTGGACAGACAAATGTGAAGGGTATTTTTGCAGGCGGTGATATTGTGCGAGGTCCTTCACTCATCGTCAATGCAGTCCAGGATGGAAAAGTCGCTGCGTGGGAAATCATCAAGACAATCTCAGGGGAGGAAGTGTAATGAAACAAAATCCAAACTTAGCAGTTAATTTCTGTGGTGTTGATTTTATTAATCCCTTTCTTCTTTCGTCTTCGCCTGTATCAAATAGTGCAGAGATGGTGAACTGGGCTTTTGAGGCAGGTTGGGGTGGTGTTGTTTTCAAAACCATTCCTACTGGCAAGACGCCGATTATTCATCCATCCCCTCGCATGCATCCTTATCACTATGGCAATGACAAATTAGTCGGTCTACAAAATGTCGAGCAGGTTTCTGATAGAAAATTAGAAGATAATCTTGCTGATCTCAAATATCTCAAAAATCAGTGGCCTGATCGCGTGATTATTCCAAGCATTATGGGGTTTTCAAAACAAGAGTGGTCAGATCTCGCCAAGGCATGCGAAGATGTTGGTGCAGACATGCTAGAGCTGAATTTTTCGTGTCCACACATGACAGTAGAAGGTTCGGGCTCTAAAGTTGGCCAATCAGATCACTTGGTCGAAGAGTTTACAGAGGTTGTTAAGAATTCCTGTTCCATTCCTGTGATGGCTAAGATGACACCGAATATCACTGACATGAATGTGCCTGCGATGTTTGCTAAAAAGGGTGGGGCTGATGCAATTGCTGCTATCAATACTATCCGCGCTGTGAGTGAGATTGATAGAGATTCTTTCACGGCACAACCAAATGTTGGCGGTAAGAGTTCCTCTAGTGGCTATTCAGGCCCTGCGTGCAAACCTATTGGTCTTCGTTTTATTTCTGACATGGCCTTGAATAAAGATCTTAACCTTCCTCTTTCGGGCATGGGTGGGATTGAAACCTGGGTGGATGTGCTGGAATATCTCTTAGTCGGCTCAACAACGATTCAAGTTACCACAGGGATCATTCGCTATGGTTACGGTATCGTCGAAGACTTCATCGAAGGCTTGTCTGATTACATGCAGCAGAAAAATATCGGTAATGTCTCTGAACTTATTGGCAAGGCACTCCCTAACTTGGGAGACACGAGTGATTTTGATCTTGGGCATCAAGGGATTGCTCAATATGACATGGACAAATGTGTTGGCTGTGGACAGTGCTTTACTGTTTGCCGTGATGCAGGTGGGCAGGCACTTAAATGGAACTCTGAAACACGCAGGCCAGAGCTGAATGAAGACAAGTGTTTGAGTTGCATGGTGTGCAGTTTTGTCTGTCCTGTAACTGGCATGATCACGTACAAACAAATGCCAAGAGATTGGAAGAGGCAAGAGACGTTTACATTGGGGAAGATCTAAAAAGTGTCGGGCTACTTTCCGAAAAAAAGGTACACCCACATTTAGAAAAGTCTCACAACAGTCCCATGCGCAACCTGAATCATAGGTAACATTTTGAACCGGGAACATAGGTAACACAA
>CAZSTS010000015.1:0-53233 GCA_964609965.1 uncultured Nitrospirales bacterium | reverse complement strand
TTAGGAACCCATAAAGAAGAGCCTACGTACGGGGTTTCCTGGAATGTAAAAAAGGGCAGGTTTGAAACCTGCCCCTAAATAAATTTTCAATCCACGAATCACGAATCACGAATCACGATCCACGAACTATTTCCCTTTTTCTTCTTTTTCCTTTTGCTTTTCGGCAACAATCTTCTCAACCATGTGAGGGGGAACAATATCATAATGGGAAAATTCCATAGTGTATGTTCCAGCACCACTAGTCATTGAACGTAAAGACGTTGAGTACTTATAGAGCTCAGCTACAGGAGCTTGAGCTTTAATCACATCAACAACACCCTCATGTTCCATGGTTTGAATACGACCGCGTCGTGAAGAAATATCGTTGGTCACGTCACCAACGAATTCGGATGGAACAACAACCTCTACATTGTTAACAGGTTCTAAAAGTTGAGCGTTGCATTGCGCCATGATTTTTTTAAAACCCATTGATGCAGCCATCTGAAAAGCCAAATCCGAAGAGTCTACGTCATGATAAGAACCATCAAAAACCGTTACCTTGAGATCTTCAATGGGACATCCAGCTAAAAAGCCTTGTTTCATAGCTTCGCGAACACCCTTTTCGACTGATGGGATGAATTTTGAAGGAATAGCACCACCCACAATGGCCTTTACAAACTCAAAACCAGTTCCGCGTGGGAGAGGTTCTACTCGCAACCAGCAATCACCGTACTGACCATGACCACCTGTTTGCTTCTTGTATTTGCCCTGACCTTCACCTTTTTTAGAAATAGTTTCACGGAAAGGCACATGGGGCTTACCTAAAGTAGGTTTAACACCATAACGTTGATTCAAGTTCTCCATCATCACGTCAATGTGCTGTTCTCCCATGCCCGAAACAATGGTTTCGGCAAATTCTTGGTCAATATGCATTTTAAAAGTATAATCAGTAGCCATGAGTTTAGAAACACCCATGCTCAGTTTATCTTGCTCTTGTCTTGACGCGACATGCAAAGCAAAAGAAATAGCTGGCTTTGGAAATGGAATGTCTGCAAACTTAATCTGTTCTTTTTTATCAGAAAGACTATCACCGATTGCTACGGCCTTGAGTCTAGCTGTAGCGATGATATCACCAGCCATAACTTCTGGGACTTCAATACGTTCTTTCGCACGCATCACAAATAAGTGCCCTGCTCGCTCACCTGATCCTTTGGTGACATTATAAAAGTCAGAACCTGAAACAAGCTTACCTGAAAATACTTTTAAGTAAAATATTTCACCTAATCCAGGGTCGGCTGTAATTTTAAAAACCTGCAAAGCCAAAGGTCCGTTAGGATCTTGTTTGAGTGATTGTTCTTCGCCACCCATCTCACATTTTGGGGTGAGAATCTGCGCAGGCGAAGGAAAGAGACGCGCAATAGCATTCATCAAAATAATGAGACCTAGATTTTGAGCAGCGCTACCAGCAAAAACGGGAAAGATATCTCTATTAGCAATACCCGAAACTAAAGCTGTCCTCATCTCTTCAAGAGTGACTTCTCCTGTCTCAAGATACTTGTTCATGAGATCTTCATTAGTCTCAGCAGCCGTTTCCATAAGATCTGTGTGGAGCTTGTCTACTTCAGCTTTCATATCCTCTGGAATAGGCATTTCGGAAACTTTGCCATCTTTAGCTGTGAAGGCCTTCTTCTCAATGAGATCAACGACACCAGAAAATGAAGACCCCACTCCACAAGGCAGACTGAAGAGAACAGCATGTTTGTTAGTAAGTTCTTTTACCTGATCTAAGCTTGCTTGCCAATCACCACGACTAGAATCCACGCGATTAATAAAAAAACTAAGAGGTTTGTTTAACGAAGCAGCCAAATCATAATACTTACGTGTTCCAATAGTCACCTGCCGTGAAGCATCAATAGTGAGACAGCCTACATCAGAAACCCAAAGCGAAGAAACAACTTCACCCACAAAATCAGCATACCCTGGGGTGTCCATAAGATTGAGTTTACAACCATCCCATTCAATGGCCAAAAGTTTTGCTGTGAGACTTTGTTTGCGATCAATTTCTTGCTGGTCATAATCTGCAACTGAATTTCCATCGTCAACTCTTCCTAGACGAGTGGTGACTTTAGCCATATAAAGCATGGCTTCGGCCATAGAAGTTTTACCAACACCCTTATCTCCAAATAAACAAATATTACGAAGTTTTTCTGTATTGTATACTTTCATAGTCTTTATATTTTAGGCAGTTACATGACTCAAGACTTAGTGCTTTTTTGCATTATATCTGGAAGTCGTTCTGCAAATTATGAATTTACTTGCTCAGTTTTGAGCATAACGGATTTAACAGCTTATTTTTTCTGGTCAATAAATAATTTACTCCTGTATTGAGGGCCCGCTCAAGACTGTCCCTACAAGGTTTACCTCTGCTGTCATCAACTTATGAATTGATTTAATCACGCTCTGTATTTGATCAAGATCCTTATCAACAACAAAGACAGTGCCATCAGTTAACTGGCTCAGCGCAACAGAGTTTTGCCCTTCATTGAGTGCTGGGGCATCAATAACAATACGGTCATAGTATTTACCTAGGACCTTGAAAAGACGCATAACCTCTTGATATGTTTTGGATTGTGACAAAGGCAGCTCTTGTGCTCCCCTAGCCATCACATGATAATGCGCCTCTTCTCTCACGGTGTTCAATCGAAGACAACGCCATATAAAATGACTCTCCTTAAGCGGGGAATCAAAAAGAGCAAACTCATTCTCCAACATCTCAGGGACCTTATTAAATCCAAGTAGCTTTGTATTATTAAAGAAAAATGAAAGAATATCGTCTTGTGGGATCTCTTTGAAAACCTTTTTGAGTTCGCTCAAATAACCAAACTTAAGTTCCTTGGACCCAAAACAATCCTTTTTAATAAAAAAGTCTATCAAGGGTATTTTTCTTTTGAGTGCCCGTTCTTTCAATGCAATCAACTTTGAATTTTGTGGCATTTTAAAAAATGGCAGCGTCACCCGCATGTCAGTCTCGGGAGTCACAAGACAACAAAGAATTCCATTACGAAAAAAAGCTCGATACACTCGTTTATCCTTTGCTTTTAATATAAGCTCCCCAGTTTGCCCCTGCAAATAAACAAGAAAAAAGAGATCTTCTAAACCATAATCAATCAACTGCCCTCGAGAAAGCGGCCTATCAATCAATTGCGCATGTAAATGCGAAAGACCACCATGTGCTAAACTTATTTTTTTGAAAAAGAACCTGCTGTCACAAACAAAACCCTATGATGATCTTTGGCCAACTCCCTAGCTAATTCATTAGCAACTTGTGATTGCCCATAACTTGGCTGCGCTCCTGTTACAGTAAGACGTTGGATAGGTTTTAGAATTGAATGTCTGTTTAGGTTTGAATGGATTAAAGAATAAATATTATCTGGCATAATAAATCTATTGGGCACCTCTAAAAACTGCCCTATTGTTTTAGGACCGAACCCAACAAGGGTACATGCAAATACTTTTCTACATGGCCTTCGGTTTGAATTGTCATGGCTCTGTAAAACCAAAACCGCGCTACACCAAACCCCACCAAAAGTCCCAATAGGATCGCTATGATGAGATTCACGTTCTTCTGGTGCTTATTGATAAGCAAAGCCTCTTTAGGCATAGACACTATACCAACAAGACCAAAAGGCATGTCAGAGGGTGTTTCTACAATATTTTTAAGAATGTTTTTATCGACCTTTTTTTCTTCAACCTTAGATTGCAACGCCACAAAGCCGCCCTTGCCTAGCCTGTTTTCTTTTAAGGAATTATCGATCTTACTTTCAAGATCTTGGCGAATCGCTGATACGCTTTTTTGTTTAGATTGCATATCTTTTTGAAAACCCTGATAAATGACTGGAAGTTTTTCGACGATGAGTTTTACCAAAAATGGATTGCTATCCTTTGCTGTAAGCAAAACCTGCTGTGACTCTTGTTCAAACTCAATTGAGAGAGCCGCATCAATACGTGCGATTCTTTCTTGGAGAGAAAACGGTGTTGCATCGGAATGAGAAGAACCAAAAGATAAATAACTTTTTTTCCAAAGCGCTTGGTTTTGTTGCTCAGCTGTAAAAACAAACTGAACATCTTGATCATTTGCCAGGGCCTCTAAAACAGTCTGTGAAACCATATAATCAGTGTGCTGGCGTATTTGCGCCTGACTCAGATAATAATTGTTATAGTCATATGGGTAGACTGCATTTTGTCCTGGCATTTGTATCGTAATTTTTGAAACAGCCTCAAATACTGGCGAACGAAGTTCGTTATACAAGTAGGTAGCAAAAAACGATAGAAACACCACAAGCAACATAATAAGAATTTTATTCACAGCATAAATCGAAACAGTCTTTGGTTTTGCCTTTGTCTTTTCTAATGCTATGGGTTTTTGCTTTTTCTTTTTTTTAACTTCTTTGTACATGGTTTTTACTCACTCACAGTCACCATGGCCGCGCGAATCACACGTCCGTTTAAGGAATAGCCTGTTCTATGCAAAGCAACCACTTTATTAGAACCAAGCTTATCATTTTTTTCTGTGCCAATAGCTTCTTGGAGATTGGGATCAAATTCTTTGCCCTCTCCCCGTATTTCTTTAACACCAAATTTATTCAAAGCTTTAATAAATTGTTTATGAATAAGTTTTACACCAGAAATGAAGGGATCATCCTCCATCTCATTAGCATGGCTAAGCGTCATTTCAACACTATCAATAATAGGCAAAAGTTCTAAAACCAGCTTTTCGTTAGCAAATTTTGAAAAATCATCATGCTCTTTTTTTAATCTCTTTTTATAATTCTCAAATTCAGCCGCTTTGGAAAGATACATGTCCTTTTGAATTTGATTGGCTTTGAGTAATTCATCATATTTTTTCTGAAGTTCCTCGTCCCCCGCTCCTTGTTCCTCGCCTGCCGCGGCGGAACCGGGTCCTTGCTCATCACTATCCACTTCCCCCTCATCACTCATCACTCCTTGCTCATCACTATCCATATCTACTGCTTTGATTTCGGATTGATTATCAGATATGGTTTCTTCGGGATCGAAGCTTTTTGGCTGAGATCTGGCCTGTCGTTTTTTTGATTCGACAGTCTTTTTTTGTTTGAGAATCTTTTTTAATTCTGAGACTTTGTCTTTCATAGTGTCAGTGACTCCGATTTTGAACTCAAGTATTGGATATAGCGAACTATTTAAATAAGAGCAAAATAGCAACCACGAACAACCGGTCAAGAAGGGAATCTTTTGAACCTTAAAAAAGCCATAAAAATCCTAAAATTAGAAAAGTTCAAAGACTTAGAAGATCTCCGTCGGTGTTTTCGCGAACTAGCCCATCAATATCATCCTGATAAAAATCCCAATAAAGATACATCAGATGACTTTAGAAAAATCGTAACCGCTTACGATTATTGTCTCAACAACATCAAATCCTTATATGATTTCTTTGATGTAAAGCTTGAACAAGACTTTGATGAAATAACAGCAAGAACTGTTATAGAAAATTTTGATGATATATTTGAAGATATCTTTGGTTTTTCAAAAACTAACCAGAAATTAGGGTATGTAGAACCTCAGGTCATCAATCTCACCATAAAAGAATTCATGACAGGGGTAAAAAAGAAACAAAAAGTTTTAGGGTATGAAAAATGCCCAGATTGTCGTGGCATTGGTGCCAGAAGAGGAAGCATGGCCAGAATTTGCACCTATTGCTTTGGCCACGGAGTGATCAAACGAAAAAGCCATCCCATGGCTAAACAAAAACCCTGCCCAAAATGCCGTGGAAGAGGACGCACCATCACCGACAAATGCCCGCGCTGTGACGGTTTTGGTCGTTTGAGACAATCCCACATTCAGGAATTTTTTATCACGGTTGGCCTCAAACCCTTCGAAACATATACTATCCAAAGTTTTGACCTCGTCACAAAAACGCATACAGACCTCTGCATTGAGCCCCGCCCTTATCATGACCCTGTTTTTCAAATTGATAATTATGATCTGGTATGCGAGTACCACCTTGATTTTAGTAAACATCACAAGGAATTAGTTCTCATTCTCAAAACACCTTTAGAGAATGTATCCTTAACGATAAGTAAAAATGCTTGTGAAAGCGATGTCATTAGGGTTCCAGGTGCTGGTCTCTATTTTAGTGGGACAAAAAAGGAACGAGGAGATCTCCTGGTGACACTCATAAACAAAAAGCAGTCATTATTTAAACGGATTTTTGGGGGGATATTTCAAGATCATGAAACATAAAGCAAGCCATACGCCTGAGATTATCTGGCAAGACAATAATAATCAAACTAAGCCAACTCGTCCTACGAAGTCCGCCATGGCGGACGAAGGAGGATTGAAAAAGATATATAAGACTAATATTGTTTTTTCTCTCGTACTTGTTCTCTGCACTACTTTATTCATTCACTGTGGTGGTAGCGGTGATCGAAAAGTCGTTTATCCAAGCGAAGTCACACCAGAGATTCAAAAAGAGTTTAACCAAATCGAAAAACAGTACCGATACAAAAACTACAGCCATGCCTTTCACGGGTACGAAAATTTTATTAAGACGCATGACTATAACAAACTCACGGATGAGGCTTATTACAAACAAGGTAAAATCTTTTTTCTCCAATCCAGATTAGATGAATCCTCTACCAAGTTCAAAGAACTGGCAGGCAAAACCCCAAGCCCCAAATACAAAGCCAAAGCTTGGCACATGTCAGGTTATTCAAGATTCAAACAAGAAAGTTACGACCAAGCACTCGGTGATCTCAAACGCGTAAAGCCCGATAAACTCCCTGCTAAAATGCGAGTACAATATTTTTCGATTGTTATCAGCAGTTCTAAACGATCAGAAAAAAATAAAAGCTTTGGTGATTATGCTAAATTAAAACTTTTTGATACCTACGAAAGCTTTGCTGGCTCTGCTCTCAGAGGCCTAAGAGGTTCTGATGTCACATCGTTCTCTCAAACAAAGAAGCTCATTACTGCCTGGATTGCCACACCACTTTTGACCTCAAAAATCACTGAATGGATGAAAAGATATTCAGCATCTGCTCCTGCTCGAGCATACATCGATTTTAAACTTGGCAAAACCTATTACGAAGCAAAAAAATACAGCAAAGCCAAACGACTTTTAGCCCGTTTTGTCACCCGTCATCCAAAAAACAAATACGCTCCAGTTGCTCATAAGATTTTGAAAGAACTTGGCACGACTGCAGATGATCTCAATCTTAAAAAAGCACATTACAAGGTAGGGATTCTTCTGCCTTTGGCAGGACGGCACGAAACCTACAGTTATTCTATTTTAGATGGCGTTAAATGCGCAGCTGGCATTAACGATGTTTGCTTGGATGACTCTGGCATCAGGCTCATTGTGAAAGACTCTGGTTACAGCACAACATCTGTCCGCTCTGCTGTTTCTGAGTTAGCCAGGTCTGGCGTCGCAGCTATTATTGGTCCTTTATCAGGAAGTCTGGCTATTGAGGCCGGTATCATTGCCAGCAATTATAAAATCCCTATCTTTCCTATTACACAAAAAACAGCTCTCATGGCTCAGGGAGATTATATTTTTCAAGTAGGCATGCAACCTAAGCAACAAATTTACGCTTTAGTGAAAGCCACTCGTAGTCACGGCCACAGATCCATTGGTGTTTTTCACCCTAACACAAATTACGGACAAACCATGGCAGAGCTTTTCATGGAAGAAGCCCGCGCTAATGGATTAAAGATCACAGCGCTTGCTGAATACAATAAGTGGTCAAAAGATGTTTATGCAGAGACCCGTAAACTTAAAAAAAGCATTGGTCGTGTAGGCGCTCCTGGTAGCGGCATTGGATTTGATGCCATCTTCATCCCTGATAGTTATCAAAACATTAATGCTTTGGTTGGCGCTTTAGAATTCAATGGCATTTCAAAGGTATCTTTGCTTGGCACAAATGCTTGGAATGATCCTGACCTTACTTTAGCCATTGCGAGCAAGTTTCCTGGTTCATTTTTCATAGATCTTTACAACCCTGCCTCAAGCGATTCAAAGGTAAAGGACTTTACAGATCAATTCATTTCAGCATTTGGTCGCGCCCCTCGTGTGCTAGAAGCCTATGGATATGACATCATGATGATGATTCGCGAAAGCGCTTCTGATAAAGGAGCCAAAGGCATTCACAGTGCTCTCTCTCATGGACGTGGTTTTAGGGGAGTTACGGGGATAAGGGGATTTAAACTTGGCGAAGGGCCAATCATTGAATCTACAGTTTTAAAGATTAAATCAAGTGGAGTGAGGTAGGAAACCTCATTCTATCCACTCATTCTCATTCAACTATATTTTCAAAATTGGTCAGCACATAACAGCTTATAAATACTGCACAATATCTCCATATTAACTATTTTATACTCCTAGTAAAAAACAGTTTTAGCTTTGAATTCTGCGGTTGAATTCTATTATCATATAAATCATCCCTTGATAAATCGCCAAAAAACCCGTATAATTATTGGCGAATACTTGGCGTTTAATTTGGCATTTAATTGGCGTTTAAAATCTCAAAAAGGCGATTAACCATGCAATATTACAACAAAAAAGAATTTATCGTTCATTTTGGCTTTACAAAATGGAAAAACGAGCTTTCAAAAAGAAAAAAACAAGCCAAAATTGTAGAATTATTTACAAAAGATTCCAAACCTTTTTGGTATGTTATCTCACCAGATTTACTTCAACAGATTTCATTTATCGAAAAACAAAGAGGCATATTAAGCGCCACAGAATTACCAAGATCATTTGTAAAAACAATCACAAAAAAAGCACGTTACTATGAAGCTTACTATTCAAGTCACATAGAAGGAGCACGTACTTCACTCGAAGAAGCTCTTTTGAGCTTGAAATCAAGCGCAGTAAAATACAAAGATGAAAGCAAGCAAATGATCGTTAATAACAAGTTAGCTTTAGACTTACTTGATGGGCTTAAATATCAAGATATTAATCATGAGACAATTTATACTTTACATAAAGCTCTCATGGTTAACACCCATAAAGAAACACCCATTCCTATTGGCAAGTATCGTCACTCGCCAGTTTATGTTGTGAATAGCATTGGTCAGATTATTTATGAAGCGCCTGAGGCAAAGCATGTTGTGTCAATGATGACTCAACTTCTTGAATGGTTGAGAAATGACCAAGAAACCCACCCTCTTATTAAAGCATCCATATCTCATCTTTACTTTGTTCACATTCATCCTTTTGCTGATGGCAATGGGCGTACGGCAAGGTTGCTAGCAAATCTTGTGTTAGAAAATCATGGTTATGATTTCATTAATATGCTTTCACCATCCCATTATTATGATGACAATCGTCCTCAATATTACAAAGCCATTCGTAATGTAGAGATCCACGATTTTGATCTAACTTATTTTGTCATTTTTACCCTAAATGCTATTATCAATCAGTTTCACTTATTAGAAACTGAAATCAAAAAACAGGCCAAGGTCAATACAATCAAAGATCAGTTAGAAAAAGACAAATTTAATAAACTTAATAAACGACAAGTGAAGACACTTAATTACATGTTACAAACTGAACAAGGAATCACCACAAAAAAATATTGTAAAATGAATAAGTGTTCTGATGAAACAGCACGAATAGATTTTAACACGCTCATTGAACTTAAAATTGTTAAGAAACAAGGGAAAGGACGTAGCACTAAGTATTATTTGTTATAATTAGATTTGAACAAAAATCACCCTCTATCAACTCACGTGTCCTCCGTAGCTTTAGCGAAGGAGGATGCTCATGCCAGCTCTATCAACCGCCAGCACCGCTGTCAGTGGGAGTGATTGGTATTTCTCCAAAATTCTGTGGAGCAACTTCCATAGTTGTATTCCAAGCAGGGTCTTCAGCATCTGGGAGTACAAAATTAGAAAGTTCATCTTGAATCACAGTAATTTCTTCTTCATAAACCTCTTCAAATCTTCTTGATACACCTGGGTTGGCTTCACGAATCCCAATCATAGAAGCTCTCACTCGATCCAAAATAGTATCAAAAGCAGCATTGACTGTTCGTTGCTGCATAAGAGCACCTGTTGCAATAGCTTCATTAAGCGATTCCAAAAATCCTAAAACAGCCTCTCTCATCTCTATAAAAGCAGGACGTGTACCAGCCGCTATGTATAAATCAGCATCAATTCCCTCTAGAGATGTATATAGTCTCACAACTCGTCTTTGAGCCATCAAATACCTTTCTGCAACAATAGCTCGACTTTGTAATTCTCCCAAATTCCGATGCGCCTGAGTAACATTCACAAACTCCCTAGTCATTCCATCTGGCACAGCTGTAGTAGGAGCTGAAATTTGATCTATGAGAGTATCTAATTGTGTAAAGGCATCTTGCATCATAATCACAATATTAAGCCACTGTTCAGGAGTTCGATCTGCATCTAAATTCCGCATGACAGGCAAAACTTGCTCACGCAATATTCTTAATTGAACAAAAACAGGCTCCCTTAATGGGTGGTTTTCGCCTATAGTCAAAATATACTGATAATAACTGCCAATCACGCCTCTTAACAAATGTTCATTTGACATCTCCGCTGGGCGTCTCATCCCTCTAGCTGGCATAGGTTCAGGAGCCACAGTTTCAAAAGGAGGTACTTGTATCCCTATGCTTCTCACAGCTCGAGTTGTAGGGCTTATTCCAGGGGTTTGTCGCGCTGTCAGAAAAGCCCGCATAACAAGGATGTCTCTTTCTAATTCGTTAAGGGCTGCCTCTAATCTAACTCTCGAATTATCTCGTGCGCTTTCACGGTCTCCATGCACTAATTCACTGTACTCAGCAAATTCTTCTCTAATATACCTTAATCTATCTAATAAATTACTCAGAGATTCCATAAGGGCTGTATTTTGTGCCGGAGAAATTGCTACAGAAGAACTCCCAGCTATTTCTTCAAGAGCTTTTCGCACATTGCCCACAGCAGGACCTCTGATGCCCAATTGCAACAGATCTGCCACAACAGGATCCCCTTGTCCACCCACTCGACCCGCCTCATCATAAACAATTGATACGTTTCTATTAAGTCTTGTTGCAGATTCCCGAACCAAGGCACTACCATTAGCAAGATCTGTGTCAGCATTAATATCTGAATCTTCGTATAATTCTAGTAAAGTTTGCCTTAATGTAGAACGAGCAATGTTACCATCGTTACCCATTAAATTGGCTTCAGAAATAAGATTTCGGGCATAAACCAAAGGCACGCCTCTTGTATTGTCTGGCGTTTCAAAAAGAGCTCCTTGAGCTTGATTGTTTTCTCGAACCTGAGCAATCGCTAAATCTAAAGCAGCATCTATTTGTTCAAGTGAAATCGGTGAACCAGCACGTGCAACACTTGCATTCCTCATTTGAGTACGAACACTATCTAACGCATCTTCAGCTCGATGATTTCTCGCTGCATTTGTCATACGTTGTCCAAGCTCTGTAACAACAGAATGGCCTTGTTGCCCTGATCCCGAACCACTACCAGAACCCGAACCTGAACCACTACCATCACCTGAAGTTGTAAGTTCTTCGAGTCTATTAATAGCGCCTCGAATATCTTGTATTGCTCTGTGTCGTTCATCAAAACTTAAGGCATTCGGATTTGCAAAAATAGTGGCAGTTGGATCAAGCTGACCCATGAGTGTGGTAAATTCTCCACGATCTTCAGGGGAAACGCCGATTTCAATATCCGTTACAACATCTGTGGTATGCAATAGCTCTACAAGCTGTCTGGCAGAGGCTGTGCTTGTCACTGTTACCCATGATACCATCCCAGCAAGAGGCTTAGACTCTTGTTCAGCTCTTCCAAAACGAGAAAGTCTTACTTCAGTTTGGCCCAGCTTTCTTAATCCTCTTCCCATTGCACGAATTGTTGGAAATCTTTCTTTTTTAGCTCTTCCTTCAGCTCTAGGTAAAGGGCTAGTTTTAGGCGCTGGCAAAGGTCCAACCGCAGGTTCTTTTCTTGGAGGCTTAACTCTCTTAACCTTTTTAACCTTGCCATCATTTCCTGAACGACTGTTTGCAAGCCAAGCGAGCCCAACGAGAGCCAATACAATAGTACCAACAGCAACATAACCCCACAAAGGAACACCACTAGAAACCTCTGCAAGAGGAACAGCTACCATAGTCTCAGGTTCAGCTAATAATGGATCTGTCTCTAAAGTTTCAGCGCGCGCCACATTGGCTAAAGTAGTCAAACCACCACCAACTGTCATAGCAGCTGCCAGTCTATAAGTCGCTACCTGAGCTGTTCGATAAGCCCCTGTTAATAATGCTGAACCTTTATCAAATAATGAACTTACAAGTGATGGAGATTGTACTTGAGTTGGAACAGCTTCTACTTCTTGTGCCGCTCTTACCTGAACAGCATCTACCTTTGGAGATGAAGTAGTATCGATAACCTGTGCACGACCAACTCCCTGCTGCCCTCTTTCATCAAAACGAGCTGCAGAAACCTCTGTACGAACAGCTACTGTTCGACCATGGTTTTGCCTTAATGCTGCTTGTTGTGGTGATACTCCTCTTGCAACTTGGCGTTCGTTTGGATGTGTTAAAGGTGCGCGAACTTGTCCTCGTGCTGATTCTTGAACCAAAGCTTCTTGAACTTCTGGACTGAAATAAAATGATAAGGGTCCTTGTCCTAGAGCCAAAGAAGAACCGGACTCTACACCCAGGCCTGGAAGCATTCCAGTAAGGCTTTGTCCTAATTGAGTGGATAATAAATATTCTGAAAAAAGACCAAGGGTTGGGGCTCCTTGTCCAGGCAATGCTGTTGTGTTGACTCCAAGAGGCATAATTTAAGCACCAAGTTAAATAAGATACATGCAATAAAACCTAATGATATTATCGTCAACTCTCCCAAAATGTTTCCTACTATTTAAGGGTCATTGATATTTATATGCACCGCGTCATTGCTGTAAATTTCATACTATATTTCAACAGGTTGCAGAATCGTTTTAAAGCGGTAGTTACAAACACCCTCAAAATCTCTCATTTCTTGACAATGAGAGCTGATCAGGCAAAGTCACACGCAACCTAGTAAATTATTAACTAATTCCCATTTGGGCTTATTTATTTGAACCGGGGCTGGCCGAAGGACTGGGGGCCCAGTGAAAAATAAATGAGCTCAAATGGGAATTCTTATCATGAAAATAACTACAATTCCAATTTCATTCGATAATTACGCTTTTCTCATTATCTGCCCCAAAACACAGCAAGCAGCTATCATTGATCCGTCCGAAGCTGCCCCTGTCATTGCTGAGCTGGTAAACAAAAAACTTAAACCAGCATCCATAATAAACACACACCACCACGGAGATCATGTGGGCGGTAATCAGATGATTTTAGAAAAATACGCTATCGATGTATTAGCAGGCACACACGATGCCCACCAAATAACAGATGCGAAGGCAGTTGCTGAAAAGGATAACATCACAGTTGGAACCTTGAATTTTTCTGTCATAGAAGTCCCTGGCCACACACAAGGTCACATTGCCCTCTACGGTCATGGAGCCCTATTTTGCGGTGACGCTCTCTTTGTTTCGGGTTGTGGTCGAGTCTTTGAAGGCACTTCAGAAGAAATGTTTATTTCTTTATCAAAACTTAAAGATCTTCCCGACGAAACAAAGGTCTATTGCGCTCATGAATACACAGTCAATAACCTTGAATTTGCCCTCACAGTCGAACCAAGAAACCCTCATGTGATGAATAAATTAAAAGAATCACAAAAGAGCCGGGCCCAAAACAAACCCACTGTACCTTCAACCATTGGTGAAGAAAAAACATACAACCCTTTCTTGCGCACTGAAAGCTCAGAAATCCTTCAAAATCTGCAACAAAAGGGGTTTACGGGACTCAATTCTCCTGTTAGTGTTTTCGCAGCCCTGAGACGGTTGAAAGACGCTTTTTAATTACCCCCAAGGCCCATAGGCCCTTAGGTCCATAGGCCCAATATCTTATAGCATGAAACATATACAAACCACACTCTTACTCCTCTGCTTTCTATTCGCCACTGTAGCCCACGCTAAATCCCCCACAGTCTGCCCTCTCACCACTGAGGCAGAGCTCCTTCAATTGGCCAAACAAAAAAGTGCCGAAGCCCTTCTTTCAAATGACTTTAGAAAAATAGGTAAACTAGCTAGAGAAGGAGTTTTTTACGCTGATAATTGTCTGAAAAAAAATCCAAGATCAGTTGGTTGCTATTATTACCGTGGAGTAAACCGAGGATTAGAAATCAAAACACGCGCCACGAGTGTGAATAAAGAATTACAAAAAATGATCAAAGACTTTAATAAAGTCATACAAATGAACAAGCGTTACGACGACGGCGGCGCCTACGTTGCCCTGGGCTACCTGTACCTAAAAGCCCCTGCCATGCCCATGATTAGCAACCAAATCAAACGCGACCTAGATTTAGCTTCCCAATACGCTCAAAAAGCCATTAGAATTGCCCCAAATAACCCCTACAATATCACACTCATTGGGGAAATTGCCCTTAAGAAGAAAGAATATAAAACAGCTTTAAACTTTTTTAAACAAGCCCAAAATCAGATTAAGAAGAATAAAAAGCTCAATAGAGAGGATCTCAAGCTTAAAAAAGAATTGAAAAAATTTGTAAAAAAAACCAAAAGAAAAACCTAATATTTTGGTTCCCAGGGTAACCTCGCTAGGCGATGTAACCCTGGGCTATTTTATTAAGCCCTTTCAGGGCATTCAAAAGGCGCCCTGAGGGGGCAGAAATAAATTAGCCCAGGGTATAAGGCCTGTGAAACAGCCGCCACCCTGGGTTCCTGGTATTTAATGTTTGATGATTATAAAAGATTTAACATATAACACGACAAAATTAAACAAACTGGAGGAAACAACACATGGCAAGTCTTAATAAAGTAATGCTAATAGGAAATCTCGGACAAGATCCTGATGTACGTTCTACACCAAATGGTCAAACCGTAGCGAATTTTAGCCTAGCCACAACAGAAAGATGGAAAGACAAACAAACAGGTAACCAAGAAGAAAAAACAGAATGGCACCGTATTGTTGTCTGGGGCAGACTCGCTGAGTTATGCCGAGACTATTTATCAAAAGGTCGCTCAATTTATGTAGAAGGCCGTTTGCAAACCCGCTCTTGGGAGGACAAAGACGGTAATAAAAAATACACTACAGAAACCATAGCACAAACAATACAGTTTTTAGGAAAACGTGAAGGCGCCGGGCAAAATCAAGGGGCTACTCAAGCAACACCAGCTGCACAAACTTCTGGTCCACCACCCTTTGATGCAGACGATGATATTCCTTTTTAACGAACCTACGCTCCTACGAACCTACGCACCAATGTTAACTTAGGCCCACAGGTCCAGAGGCCCATGGGCCCAAACAAATGAAGCCTAAACAAAAAACTCGTAAAGATATCTTCACCACAAGTTCAAATATCACTGTAGACCCTTTTTGTCTTCCAGAAGATAAAGAACCTGAAGCGTATGAACAAGAATTAGGCACACCAGGTCAGTTTCCCTTTACCCGTGGTGTTCAACCCACAATGTACAGAGGCCGTTTTTGGACCATGAGACAATACTCGGGCTTTGGCACTGCAGAGGAATCTAATAAACGCTACAAAAAACTCATTGCCTCAGGTGGCACAGGTCTTTCTGTGGCCTTTGATCTCCCCACACAAATGGGATTAGATTCTCATGACCCACGCTGTATTGGAGAGGTTGGCAAAACAGGAGTTGCGATTGATTCATTGGCAGACATGGAAATACTTTTTGATGAGATTGATCTCTCTTCAGTTTCGACTTCGATGACAATCAACTCAACAGCAGCAATCCTTCTGGCCATGTACATTGCCACGGCTGAAAAAAAGGGTATTTCCTCAGATAAAATCAAAGGCACAATTCAAAACGATATATTAAAAGAATACGTAGCCCGTGGCACATACATTTACCCTATTCAACCTTCAATGAGACTCATCACCGACATCTTTGCCTTTTGCCGTGAGCATGTTTCCCTTTGGAATACTATTTCGATTTCGGGATACCATATTCGTGAGGCAGGAAGCACAGCTGTTCAAGAAGTCGCCTTTACCTTAGCCAATGGCATAGCTTACGTTCAAGCAGCGATTGACACAGGTCTCGATGTGAATTCCTTTGCCCCTCGCCTTTCATTCTTTTTTAATGCCCATAATAATTTTTTTGAAGAAGCAGCAAAGTTTCGGGCTGCCCGTAGGCTTTGGGCAAGA
Source organism: uncultured Nitrospirales bacterium (assembly GCA_964609965.1). Lineage (GTDB taxonomy): Bacteria > UBA10199 > UBA10199 > UBA10199 > JADGCS01 > JAHJDR01. Next base: position 36,979 of record CAZSTS010000015.1, on the reverse strand, counting down.
ATCATGCGTGAACGTTTTAAGGCTAATGACCGTTCTTGCCAACTCAGGTTTCACACTCAAACAGCTGGATCAACACTCACAGCACAACAAGCTGACAACAATATTGTTCGTGTCGCCTACCAAGCTCTAAGCGCTGTTTTGGGCGGCACCCAAAGCCTACACACAAATAGCCGAGACGAAGCTTTAGCCCTACCCACTGAAGACGCTGTGAAGATAGCCTTGCGCACACAACAAATACTAGCGAACGAAACAGGCATTGCTGATGCCATAGATCCTTTAGCTGGCTCTTATTATGTTGAAGATCTAACTGACAAAATCGAAACCCTCGCCTTAGAATACATTAACAAGATTGATGGAATGGGTGGCACAGTCAAGGCCATTGAAAATGGTTATATTCAAAAAGAAATCCAAAATGCAGCTTATCAAGTTCAAAAAGCTATCGAAACTAAAGAAATGACTGTTGTTGGTGTTAATGATTTTGTCTCTCCTGATTCCACAAACCACAAACTCCTCAGAGTAGATGAAGCCCTTGGCAAGACTCAAATCAACAATCTTAAAAGAGTTTTGGAAACAAGGAACACAGCTCAAGTAGAAAGCGCTCTCAACGCTGTAAAATCTGCCGCAGAAAACAACACAAACCTCATGCCCCCCATTGTTGAAGCTGTAAAACACTATGCAAGCCTTGGAGAAATTTCGAATGTCTTAAGAGATGTCTTTGGAGAATATCGTGAGTGAAGAAAATTCCAAATAACAAGCACCAAAATACAAATAATTTCCAAATTTCAAATTCTAAAATCCAATGTTTTGTTATTGTAAATTGTATTTTGTGTATTATTTGTGATTTGCTATTTGGGATTTATTATTTCCGTTAACTTAGAATATATATTTTACACCTGTTAAAATAAACCCTACAGATTGAGAACTACCTGCCACAAACTGATAATTGCGAATGTATTCGTAACCTGCCCCTAATTCAACCTGCCAAGGATTCCAGTTTATTTTTTGAACCCAATAAAAAGTAAACCGATCCTCCTCAGGCCCATCAGTCGTGATGATGACATCTAGATTATCTGCACTAAGCGTATAAACATTACTTTCCCTGCCCTGCCACATTAAATTTAGACGACTACTTGTTTTGTCAGACCATCGGTGCCCCCAATTAATCTTGGCTCTGTTCCCATCTGAACCAAGGGGATCTCCAATTATATTTTGATTGATTGTCCACCCATTTGCAAAAGTGCCATGGCGGTTGGCTATATGTGAAGTGGTTGTGTATTCAAGACGTAAGGTATCTCTAAAAGAATTAAGAAATCTCGGGAAATAGATCCCTCCTTGATAGGAGCTGTTGTGCAAGAAATGTTTTTTATAAGCCCTAGCACTGCCAGAATTACTATCATCCATGGCATAATCAAAATACAGCTGCATTCCCATTAATCTTGAAAACGAATAACGCATATGTATGGCCGATATTTTATTAGAACTGTTTATGGCACTCTGACTTATCATGGGTATAAAACCAAAAAACTCCTGGAACCAGTTGCCTACAGACATGGACGGACTGCCCTCTCCTCCATATTGCATGATATGAGATACATTAAATTCTAAATTCTTTGTGGGTTTTAGACCGATGGACATGCCAGAGAAATAACCCCAAGAGAAAAATTCTTCGGGGCCTAGGTTTCCAAAAATAACACTGAGTTTCCATTTTCCCAAATACTTAAAAACCCAAGGCAATCGAAACAACTGGGCATTTGTAATTTGAATGTGATCAAGTGGTCTCGCGTTTTCCGAAAAAAGAAACCCGCCATACTCTCCCTGATCCCAAATAACAGGGGCCCTCCCAAGCACAGCGTTTAATTTCCAAAAATCAAAAAGAAAATAACCCTGTTGTACTGTGGCCAAAGTCTCTCGATGAGCTGATAATTGATTATTAAACGTGAATGAAAAACGGGGCATCAAAAACAACCGCTGCCCCTTCCACGCAAATTCATGTTCACTACTGAAAGCTAATGTATGGCCTGTTCCTCGAACCTTACCAGCTGTATTTTCTCTAAAAGTATTTATGACAGCATCAATTTGACCACGATTATTATTAGGGTATGGGCTGCTTCCTCCCGAAAGAAAGAAATAAGATGAGCTCAAACTTTCTACTAGACCTAAATAAGGCTTGGAGCCCTTAGCTTTTTGGATGATGTAATCTTGTTTCTTAATAAATTCTTCAAAACGAGATAAAGTTTCTTGGATTTCTTCAAGGCTGCAATATTCTGGAAAATCTTCAGTCTTAATGCCTTGCAATTCTTTTGCAATAGCCCCAGCTGTCCATAATCTTTGCCCATAAAAAGGAGTAGAGAGAACGCCACAACTCACAAGCCTTTCATAATCTGCCCGCAAATCCCATTCAGATGTCATGATTCGTGCATCAACAATATTAATGTGAATAAGTGAAATAAATAAAACAAAGATAAAGAAAAACTTTTTATACATTTTCTTTGTACCAAACAATGGATTTGGTTAACCCCGCATTGGTCAACACTTCTGGAGTATATTTTAAGTGTACCTGCGCCTTGGCAATGTCGGCTAAAGAATGTACGATATCACCCTGCCTCGGAGCCTCATAAACAGGAGCACAGTCTTTAAGATGTGGGTATTGGCTGATGAGCATATTTTTTAAAGCCTTAAACAGTTGATTAAGATCTGTCCGTAAACCGCAACCAATATTAAAAGTTTGATGCAAAGATTCAATCTTTGGAGCTAAAGCAGCTAAAATATTTGCCTGAACAACGTTTTTTACATGGCAATAATCTCTTGTATTCTCTCCATCACCATAAATAATGACAGGGTCGTTATTGAGCATAGCAGAGATCCACTTGGGAATAACAGCTGCGTAAGCACCATCAGGATCCTGACGTGAACCAAATATATTGAAATAGCGAAGCCCTACACTTTCGAAACCATAAATTTTTGCAAAGTTCTCTGCATAAAGTTCGAAAAGATATTTTGAAACCGCATAAGGAGAAAGAAAACCACCAGTCTCGTCCTCTTTTTTTGCCGAAACTGAATCAAGCCCATAAACAGCACTGCTTGAGGCATAAATAAGTCGTTTAACACCATTATCCACAGAGGCTTTAGCAACGTTCAAAGAGCCAGTAACATTGATGTCATTTGTTAAAATAGGGTCTTCTATCGAGCGAGGCACAGATGCTAAAGCTGCTTGGTGCAAAACGAAATCCACACCTTTGGTGAGCTGATAACAAACTTCTTTATTGCGAACATCTTCTTCGACAAAAGTAAAGTTCTTCCAATTAGCTGTACCCACAATATCTTTAACTTGTTTGAGATTGTCCTCAAACCCACTAAAGTAGTTATCAAGACCAATCACTTTTTGCTTATATTTGAGGAGAGATTCAAGAAGATGAGAACCAATAAAACCAGCTACACCAGTGATGAGCCATGTGTATTGATGATTATGAAGATCTCTTTCAATTTTTTTGAACATGTTTTTTCTCTTTTTCAATCCACAATCCACAACCCACGATTCACGAGTTCTTAATCTGCAACAGCAGTTTCTGTTGTCCCAACCTCAATTGAAACAAGGGCTCCAGATTCAGATATAATATAAACCATTGAGGCGTCCCCGCTTGTGTCTGTCAATGCTGTCCCATGTGTTAGATTAGTAGCAGAGGTCGAAAGAGTTTCTAATGAATATGAACTAAGAGCTGAATCAATGGTTATCATCTGAATGTTGCCATCAAGTTCTGATAAATACCCATAAAGTGATCCATCACTGGCAAGCACCAACACAAAATCAGAAACAGCTGAAGAGATTCCAGTGCCCCCAGTCAAATACCCATCATTATAAGTATCTGAAGCCGAAGAAATCGAGGCACTCGCTGCATAAGTTGTTGAATCAATTTGATGAATAAAAACCTCTTGAGAATCGTGACGTTTGACAAACATCACAGTCCCACTAGCATTTGTCTGAACGTCTATTTCGTGACAAGGGACATCTAAATCAATGGTAGTCGTCGTATCAGCACTTGTATTTAAAACTGTGATTACCTGTTCAGCATCTGTGGCACTTGAATTACAAACATACAAATAACCATTGTCGAGCGCCATTCCTTGGGGGCTGCCTGCAATATCCAAGGGAGCTGTCACAGCGGTTCCATCTGTAGCACTGATGGCGTATAACTTTGCACCTGATGTATCAGTGATATAAATCACGGCATTATCTTGATCTACGATTAAATCAGAAAAACTATTATCAGATTCATCTGTATCAACATCACCATCTATAATGTTGATAGGTGAAAAATCCGCTTGAGTAAAACTTGTTCCATCAAAATTAAGTACGAGGATTTGATTCAACACTGTATCACCATTTGAATCATCAAAATTTCCCATAACAAAAAGTCTTGAAGTAGTCCCAGCAGCATAAACACCTAGTTGAGTCGTAGAATAAGGGAGCAAAGCATAAATATCTTCATTGTACTCTTCGGTAACAATAGGCTGCTCATCAATAGCTTCTAGAGTAGAAGCTGTGATTGCAAAAAGCTCCTGACGGGGCTGAGTCATGAACAAACGATCATTTGTAGAATCAACAGCGATCTGATTGACGTTTGTATAAACCCCAGAATTACTGCTTCCTCCACAATGAACCGTGAAACAGGCACAAAGACAAAAGAAAATAATAAGAAAAGATTTTTTCATGATAAACCCACTTTACATTTCAGTGTTTGGAAAAATAGCAACTAAATTTAGAGTATTAGAATTAATCACAGCTACATCATGTGACGCGATACACGCCACAAACAAATAAGGAACTGCATTATAAGTGCCCACAGTCAATCCAAAGGGTTGGTCACAATCCCTTAAAAAGGCTGTTGAAATATCATCAGCAGCTAATGAAATCCTGGCAATTTCTTGATAAGTCACGATATCAATCACAGAAATCGTATCATCATCAGTATTAGCCACGTAGAGTCTATTATTTGCGGCATCTAATGCTAAGCCATAAGGATTATTGCCAACAGTAATCGAAGCCAATAAAAACTCTGAATCATCCACTGACTCTGGAGAAGATGCTGGCGCTACTAACAAATTTAGATCAAATAACATCACTGTCTCTGTGATAGCATCGACGACATAAAGAATATCATTATTAATCAAAACGCTTCTGGTGCTTTCGGGACCACTGACAGTCTGAATAAGTTCATTTGAAGTGAGATCAATCACAAACATTGTGCCACCAGAGTTGCTCACAACAGCCCTATTCCCAACAGTATCTATGGCCACACTCATGACATCAGCAGAATCAGCATCGTCAAGCCCTGCATCCTCAGCCTCAGTGAGATCAATCGAAGCTGTGTTATTGAGAGCTCTGTCATAGAGTTCAAGCACATCATCTGATACCACATAAAGAACACCAGCATTAGCAGCAATGCCAAAGGGATCGTCCGAAATCGAAACTCTGCCTGTTTCTGAAACAGTTGCGGCTCCCAAGCTGTATCGAGCAAAAACATCTAATGTTGAATCTGTCGCATCTGATTCTCGAAAAGGAATGTAGACTGTGTCTGCTCCGTCAAAATACATCTCTGTTGCAAAATTGGGAGTTTCGATCAGTTCTTGTGCAGTGAGAACGGGAGCGGTTGTATCAGTCGCGTCAACAGAAATCACAGCTAACGATCCTGCATCATAAAGAATGTCGACATTTGAATTGGCAACAAGGATTTGCGAATTCGCTTCGTCTGCTACAATACTAATGGGATTTGGCAAAACAAGGACATCCTCTGATGTACTGAGATCAATCAGAGGAAAAATCCCTGCATCGGTTGCACAAGATGTGAAATTGATACTTGTTACAAGTAACAATAATATAAATAATATTTTATTATTTATCATTTAACTCTCCTACTTTTATTCTGCAATTTAGCTCTCGCTGCACTCAACTTAGCTATAGGAACACGGTAAGGCGAACAACTCACATAGTTGAGGTCGATGTTATGGCAAAACTCCACTGATTGTGGGTCTCCACCATGCTCTCCACAAATACCAAGTTTAAGCATTGGTTTTGTTTTGCGCCCTTTCTGGCTCCCTATTTTCATCAACTCACCCACACCACTTTGATCAATGCTAACAAAAGGGTCTATGGGAAGAATGTCCTGTTCAACATAACTTGGCAAAAACTTAGAAGAGTCATCGCGTGAAAGACCAAAAGTTGTTTGTGTAAGATCATTTGTTCCATAACTGAAAAAATCAGCGTACTCAGAAATTTCATCTGCTGTGAGAGCTGCTCTTGGCAATTCAATCATAGTCCCAATGGTGTACTTTATTTTGATGGCCTTCTTTTTAAGAACCTGTTGGCAAATGTTCTGAGCATTTTCACGCATGAGTTTGAGTTCATTCACATGCCCTACTAAGGGGATCATGATTTCGGGCTCAACTTTGATTTTTTCTTTCTTGTTGAGATCACAAGCCGCTTCCATAATAGCCTGTACTTGCATGTCGTAGATTTCGGGAAAGCTCACACCCAATCGACAACCACGGTGACCTAACATAGGATTAAACTCCTTCAAAGCCTCACACTTATCTTTAATTTGCTTGAAAGGAACCCCTAATGAGTCGGAAACTGCCTGAATATCGGCATCTGCGTGGGGCAAAAACTCGTGTAAAGGAGGATCAAGAAGACGAATCGTGACAGGGAACCCCTTCATTTCTTTAAAGATCCCTTTAAAATCTCCTTTTTGCATAGGCATAATCTTAGCCAAAGCCTTTTCACGCCCTTTTTGATCTGAGGCTAAAATCATTTCGCGAACAGCTAGAATACGATCTTCGGCAAAAAACATGTGTTCTGTACGACACAAGCCAATTCCTTCTGCACCAAATCCACGCGCTGTTTTTGCATCATTAGGTGTGTCAGCATTGGTTCTCACTTTTAAGTGACGGTTCTTATCAACCCACTTCATGAGTTTTCCAAAATCACCGCTAAGCTCTGCTTGCACTGTAGGCATTTTTCCCAACAACACTTGACCCTTGGTTCCATCTAAAGTGATCCAATCACCACGTTTGATGGTGTGACTGCCTACCGAAAAAGTCCCTTTAGACTCGTCAATAGTAATAGCACCACAGCCTGCAATACAGCACTTACCCATGCCGCGAGCTACCACAGCAGCGTGCGAAGTCATACCACCTCGAGAAGTCAAAATACCTTCGGCAATGTGCATACCCTGAATATCTTCGGGAGAGGTCTCGACACGAACAAGAATAACCTTCTTACCATTCTTCACTTCGTCAACTGCCTCATCACTCGTAAAAACAACTTGGCCTGTGGCACCACCTGGAGAGGCTGGCAAACCATGAGCAATGATGTTTCTTTTAGCCTTGGGATCAATCATGGGGTGCAAGAGTTGGTCTAATTGTTCAGGCTCAATTCTAAGAATCGCTTCTTCTTGTGTGATCATTTTTTCACGAACCATATCAACAGCTATCTTGACTGCTGCATGAGCTGTGCGTTTGCCATTACGAGTCTGCAACATCCAGAGCCGACCTTTTTCAACGGTAAACTCAATATCCTGCATATCAGTGTAGTGCTGTTCCAGCTTTTTATAAATTTTAACTAACTCCTTATAAGGACCTTTAAAGAGTTCTTCCATGGATGTGCGTTTTTTGTCTCCAGGCTTCTTCCCAGCAATGTTGATAGGCTGCGGAGTACGTATTCCTGCCACAACATCTTCGCCCTGGGCATTCACCAAGAATTCTCCATAAAAAACTTTTGCCCCTGTTGAGGGGTCACGAGTAAAAGCAACACCTGTTGCGCAATCATTACCCATATTCCCAAAAACCATGGCCTGAACATTCACGGCTGTGCCCCACTCTGCAGGGATGCCATTGATACGACGATATTCAATAGCTCTTTTGTTCATCCAAGAATTGAAAACAGCACCAATCGCTCCCCAAAGTTGCTTGTAAGGATCTGATGGAAACTTACGTCCAGTTTCTTCAAGAACTTTATCTTTATATTGCACAACCAACTTCTTCCAATCCTTAGCTGTGAGAGCTGTGTCTTCTTTTACTTTGCGTAATTTTTTGAGTTTTTCGAGAAGATGTTCAAACTTTTCCATGTCGGCACCCATCACCACATTAGCATACATTTGAATAAAGCGACGGTAAGAATCATAGGCAAATCTTTCATCACCTGATTTCTTAGCCAGACCCTGAACAGTGACATCATTTAAACCAAGATTAAGAATAGTATCCATCATCCCAGGCATGCTGGCACGAGCCCCAGAACGCACAGAAAACAATAATGGATTTTTTGGATCACCAAAGGTGTTACCCATTACCTTTTCGGTTTTTTTAATATTCTGTAAAACCTCTTTTTCGAGAGCTGGAGTGATCTTTTTTCCTTTACGATTATACTCTAAACACTCATCAGTTGTGATCGTGAACCCTGGTGGCACAGGAATTTTAATCTTTGTCATATCAGCTAAATTGGCACCTTTGCCGCCAAGGAGGTTTTTTTGTGTGCTTTTGCCTTCGGCCTTGCCTGCACCAAAAAAATAAACTTTTTTAGCTGATGATTTTACCACTTTTTTCTTTGTTGTCTTTTTCTTTTTTACCATAATTATTTTTTGCATGGTACTTTATGTGATGTGTCTGAAAATGATGAGTTCCATTCCTTCTTGCACAACGCACAACGCACTACGAATTCATTTGCTTATTAATATAATTTTGTATTTCAGTAATGGCTATTCGATCTTGATGTGTGGTGTCGCGATGACGGACAGTCACCTTCTGATCTGACTCAGAATCAAAATCATAGGTAGCACAAAACGGTGTGCCAATTTCATCTTGGCGACGATAGCGTTTTCCTATTGAACCTGCATCGTCATAGTCAGTTTTCATATCGACCCTTAAATCAGCCTCGAGTTTTTGAGCTTGTTCACCCAATTTTTTTGATAAGGGTAATACCGCTAATTTAAAAGGAGCCAAATGGGGAGCAAAACGCATGACTGTACGTTTTTCGCCACCAACTTCATCCTCTGAATAAGCATCACAAAGCACTGTCAGCAATGTGCGATCGCAACCTGCTGAGGCTTCAATGACTGCTGGAATAAACTTTTCGCCGGACTCTTGATTAAAGTAGCTCAAATCCTTTTTTGAGAATTTGACATGTTGATTCAAATCAAAATCACCACGATCAGCCACACCTTCGAGCTCACTTCGGCCAAATGGAAAATCATACTCTACATCCACACAAGCGCTCGCGTAATGGGCAAGCTCGTCTTTTTCGTGATCGCGGAGATGAAGCTTGTCTTTTTTAATGCCTAAATCGAGGTACCATTGATAACGTGCTTGCTTCCAATATTCGTACCATTCTTTTTGAATAGCAGGATCAGGCTTAACAAAGAATTCTAATTCCATTTGTTCGAATTCACGTGAACGAAAAATATAATTACGTGGGGTAATCTCGTTGCGAAAGCTTTTTCCTATTTGAGCAATTCCAAAAGGAACTTTTTGACGAGAAACAGTGAGAACGTTTTTAAATTGTGTAAAAATAGACTGGCAGGTTTCTGGACGAAGATAGGCTTCTGCAGTGTTGTCTTCTTGAGCCCCTACATATGTTTTGAACATGAGGTTAAAGGCTCTGGCATCTGTAAGATCGCCTTTGCATTTTTTGGTGGGACAAATAAGAGCGCCCTTTTCGTCTTTTTCTAACTGGTCTTCACGAAAACGGCCTTTACACAAACGACAATCAACCATGGGATCCGAAAAAGATTCTACATGACCACTAGCTCGCCACGTTTCTGGATGGGCAATAATAGAAGTGTCTACTCCAACGATATTGCGTCTGGTATCTACAATGTTCTTCCACCAGAATTTTTTGACATTGTTTTTCAGTTCAACGCCTATAGGTCCAAAATCCCAAAACCCATTGATTCCACCATAGATTTCACTATTTTGAAATATGAAGCCTCTTCTTTTACATAACGAAACAATATTCTCCATAATAATGATATCCTTTACTATTCTTAAAATGTGATGAGCTGTTTATAATACATTTTGTCAGCAGGTCAAAGAATAAGATCGCCTTGATATATATAGGTATATGGAGAGTCAAGGTTTTTGGGGAACTAGGGGAAAAACGAGCTGGAGAGCCGATGTGCCGAGGTCCCGATGATTGAGGTATCGTTTAGAGTTGATCGGTTACGAAGCCCGTATCGTTTAGCGGTTTGGGCAACGGTTTATTCACGTACTTAACCTTAACCGAAATACGAAACGGGCATCGTTACCCTAACCGATTTACGATATGAGATTTATTTGATTTGATAAGGGAAATGTTAGAACAGAGTATTTTCCTGCAGAACAAACCCACCATTCTTAACAGTCTCAAATGTGGTCTTGTCTTTGATAGTTATTGAGATAGGGGTTTCAAAGCTAATATCGACTAATTCTTCGTCGATTTCTACTTTTCCATTAGGTAAGAAATCCTGATATTCAACTGTCATGTCGTCGTTAAACTGAATCTCAACCTCAAAATCTGTTACCTGTTTTTTAGTCCAAGCGTAATCTCCGGTTTCTCGATCAAGCTCACAGCGAAGAAGTGTATTTGTCACTGTTAAACTCTCTTTTTTATCAACATCAGGCAGAGTGAAATTCTTCTTTATAACAGTGCCGCCCCAAGGAGAACGGATACAATAGAGAGCATCCATATCTTCAGGATCCACATCACAGCTAATCTGCTGCATCTCTTTTTCAGTGCTTTTTTCACATTTTGGAAGCGTGACAGGCAAAGAAGCTGTTGGTTCATCTCCAAAATAACCTGCATCTGTGTTTATGACATCAACGCTATCTGCCGCACCATTGCCAAACGAAGACGCATCGATTTCTTCGTTAATAGAATCAATATCACTTTCATTGTAATTATAGCCTAATTCTTCATCACCTGTGATTGAATTGCCAAGCGAGAAATTATCCAACCCTGTAGCAGGTCCTGCACAAGAAGAAGAAAGGAATGAAAAAGCTACGAGTACAAAGATGGTTTTTTTCAGGGTCATTGTCATATTAATAATATTAGCAAGCACTATGCCAAAAAGAATTAAAAAATGATTTAGTATCCTCTTGATATTATTTTGTAATTCCAAATCAACATAGTAGTTTATTCAAATCAGAGGCCTCAAGACATCAATGAGATGAAATAAAGTGGGGTAATACAACCCCGTTTTTCTAAGATACCGTTATCACAAAAATTATACTTATTATAGCCGTCACCATTAGATTGATGGGGTCTATGCACCGCATTAAACACAATCTTCAATGAGGTGTCAAGACACCATTGACATAAAAAGCGCCTTTTTCAATATAATACTAAGCAGCAGCGTTAAAATTATAAAAATTCTGCAACGTCTTGTTCACAATCTAACCCCTACCTCGACCCACTATCCACTATCCACTATCAACGAAATTCCCCCAACCAAGTGACTTTTTTTATTTTTTTTATTATTAGCTAAAAAACTAACGATGGAATTTATTGCAAACAAATACCGTGTTCTCAAAAAACTTGGTCAAGGCGCCATGGGTGAAGTTTATCTTGTCTTACCACCACACGGAGATCCTGTTGCCATCAAACTTTTAAAATCATTAGACGCCGACGAAAACACACAAGCCATTAGACAGTTCGAAAACGAATTTAAAGTCCTTAAAAGACTATCCCACCCTAACATAGGCCGCATCTACGATTACGGTTATGACGAACAACTCGGAAAAGTTTTCTTCACACTCCCCTGGTTAAAAGGACAAGATATTTACGATGTCACTAAAGAAATTGATTATGAAGCTTGCGAAGAATACCTTGTTCAAACCTTACGTGCTTTAAATTACCTCCATCAAAAAAACCTCATTCACTGTGATCTCAAACCAGGAAACATTTATATCGAAGACGATCAAGTCATTATCATCGACTTTGGTCTCGCTGGTTACTGGGGTAAAAATATTGTTGGCACTCCCACTTATCTTGCTCCAGAAATTTTTCACGGCAAACACCACACTATTGCCAGCGATCTTTATGCTGTTGGTGTTATTTTTTATAATTGCCTCACGCGTTCCCAGCCATTCTCTGGCAAGGATCTCCAAGAAGTGTATGACCGCCATCGCTGTTTTACACCACCTTCTATCTCCGAGCTAAATCCAAAAACACCAAAATATATTAACGATATTATCGCCACTCTTCTTAACAAAAAACCCGAAGAACGTTTTCCAAGTGCTGCCTCTGTTATTGAAGAAATCGATGGTTATTCCAAAAAATCATATTCAGTCGAAACAGAAGCCACCCTGCTCTCCTATCTTCCCACAGAATCAGAAGTCACAGGTAAAGAAGAAGTTATTATGGATATGAGAACAGGCCTCAAAGACTTCAAATCTTTACACATCAAAGAGCCCTATCATCTCATTTTGATTCATGGTCAAAAAAACGTAGGCAAAGGGCGTCTCATTGCAAAAATTAAAAATGAATTGCAGCTAGCTAAAATTAGCGTAGAAACAGTGAGCACACCTATTACAGACCAGCAAAAAGAGGTTCTGAATAACTCAAAATCTATTATCATCGAAAACCTCGACACATACTTCCTCACAGCGACCGAAATGATTAACCTCAAACAAATCACTGATCTTCTCGAACAAAAAATCCTAGCCACAACAACGACTCGTTTCTTGCTCATTGCTTCTTCTTGTGAAGAATCAAAACTAGATTCAATCACAAAGCTCTTCCCTGTTGAAGAAACAAAAATCACAAATCTTTACTTAAAACCATACACCAAGGAAGAAACCGAAGAATTCTTGCGCAACATTATTGGACAAAAAGAAATACCCAATAAGTTTGTAGATCAATTCTATCGAAACACCGAGGGATTGCCCGGTGTGGCCCTAGACCTTATCCAGTCTATGATTGCAAACGGCCTTCTTTTTGATAAAGGCGGCCGATGGAACGCAGATCTTCTCAACAACTTAGAAACCACTTTTGACTGTATTGAAGTATCCGAGACATTAGAACAAGAATTCGAAAAAATGTATAACTCCATGAGTGGCCCAGAAGAAGACATTGTCAACTGGCTCAGTCTTTGCCCTCACCCCTTATCACTAAACCAGCTCAGTAACCTCGTCTCTTACGAAGAGTTAGACAAGATTTTACAAAATCTCATCCAAAAGAATTTCATACGAGAAAAAAACAATCTTTACACTTTATACCAAAGTGTTTTCCAAAACTTCATCCAATCCAACCTTCCAGATTCTGATGTGAAACGAAGACACACTCTTTTGGCGCACCCAAAAACAGCTTTAGATAAAACTTGGGCTATCTATCATTTAAGCCTTGGTGACAACGAAGATTTAAAACGCAAAGCAACTATTAAACTAGCCAAAATATACGAAGATGAAGGAGACCGCGAAAAAGCTTCACAATGCTATCTTAATCTCATCGATGGCAACAAAGACACTCCTATTCAAGACAGATTAGATTGGTATATCCAGGCCAGCACTCTTCTTATCTGGCTAGACCGTTTTAAAGAAACCTGTGAACTCATCAACAAAATCGAGATCGAAATCCAAAAAACAAAAACAAGTTTAAACTTTGAAAGTTTTTTGATTCTACTCGAAAAAAAGGGACTCGCTTTTCTTCACCAGTATCAAATCGAAAAAGCAAAAGCCTATTTCGAAACAGGCCTCAAACACGCTAAAAAAACTGGGGGATTTAAGGTCCAAGAATTAAGATTCGAAAACAATCTTGCCGAAATCGAATCCATGCTGGGTCACCGCAAAGAAGCAATTAATATTTTTCATAAATCACGAGAAGAAGCAAAAAAACTCCCCTTAGAAGTACAACACAAAATCACTAACAATGATTTAGGGCATGTTTATTTGCTTATTGAAGAACTTGATAATGCTGCAAAATTCCTTACTGAAGACATCGAGTTGTTTTCAAAATTAGCCAATCAAGGCCCTCTCGCTCGAGCTGTCTATTCTTATGCCGAAGTTCTGAGACAGCAGCAACAATACGAACCTTCTATTAAGGCTTATGAAAAATGCGGAAGACTTTGCCGAACAACCAATGACCACCCTTTGCTTTTACGTGTCTACAATGGCCTAGGAAACGCGTATCTGTCACAACAAAATAACGAAGAAGCTATTACAAATTACCAAAAGGCAATTGAAATGGCTGTGAGACTCAGAGAGATGACATCAAAAGCAGCACTCCTCTACAACCAAGGAATCATTTATCACAAGAGCGGTAACATTGCCTTAGCATCACGACGTTTTTTGATGGCTAAACAAGTTTTAGAAAGCAAAGAAGGAGAAAGACTCGCTTACGATGAATCTTTGCTTTCACGATGCTACAATGAACTTGCCATGCTTTCGGTTGAGGATAAGAACGCTATGAAGGCTTTGGGTTTTCAGTTAGAAAGAATGAAGCTTGTGACAAGCTCCGAAACATTAAGAAACGAAAAATTCGATGTAAAACTCGATTTGGCAAAACTCTACCTCGAAAATCGACTTCAAGATCAGTTCAAAACTGAGATAAAGGAACTAGAAAAAGCAGCCTCAACTGACGAAGAAAAAGAAATCGTGAAAAAACTCGCCAAGCAATGGGACACCATTCAAAACCACACCACACAAGAAACAACTGGGAAGATTAAGATGGAGTAGATTTGTAGCTTGTAGCTAGTAGCTAGTTTAGTTTTTTATGAGATTTTCTAGAAAAAGAATATCTTCCTCATCCCCAGGTTTATGACGTGCTTTTTTGGCGATCTTTTTTAACTCCAATAGATCCTCTTTAGAAGCTATGTGAATTGAGTGTGAGGCTATTTTAATTTTTTTTGCCTTGATGATTAGTTTTTTGGCAAGCATTGGAAAATCAAAAAGCAAATCAATTCTTAATCCAATTTTAATGTTATAGAAATAGGCAGCAGGTGGTGAATCTAAATCCAACCTTGCTTTTGCAACACGGCGATTGCTTATTGTGCTTACTATATCTCCTTGAGTATCAAGCTGTGACACAAGTTCAAATCCTTGAGAGTAAAACAATTCGACCAATTCATCCGTTTGTTCATCTGGTTTGGCAATCACAAAATCAAAGTCGCGTGTAACTCTTCGAGAACCAAGCACAACAAGAGCCATCCCTCCAATCAAAACTGGATGCCAGCCCAACCTTGTAAGAGCTGCACTTATTTTGCCAACATCCTCGAGAAAATCTTGTGTTTGTTTATTTTTCATAACCAAGTATCCCTGGTAATTTACAAGAAACAGAGTTTATGCTTTTTACCTGTGTGGTTTTTTGGCGAAGTTTTCGAATAGCATCTAAATAAGAAAAATTTTCACGAATACGCTTTGCTGCAATAAATGAAGTGGCTTTTGCCATACCACCTAAAGAAGCAATTTTTCTTCTATGCTCAGTCGAAAGTTTCTTTGCACGCGCTTTCCCTCCCAAACTCCCGAGTTTTTTTGCCATGCCTTTAATATCCATACTGGTATTATACTTAGCGCTAAGCAGATATTCAACAAAATTGTATGACCTTCCTTCCAAAGGCCCTTAACTCCGCAGGTCCATAGGCTCAAAGAGCCTTCATTCTGTAACCTGCACCCCTTATAGCTTACAGCTGATTGTTTGGCCCCCATCAACCACTCCTTTATCAAAATGATTAGATTTTACGCTGTATTATCAAAATGAGTAATATTTACCCATATGAGTAGGCAAATTTTGTCATTTTTTGACAGTTTTTACACCCCCTACAAAGAGCAAAAGTAACAAGCCTAATGAATTCAATAACTTATTTTTTTTGCTCATCTGGCACGCAAAGTGCATTATACAAGGCTATATAGTGATTAACAACGAGGTACATTATGACTAGAATAGGCGAAAACCTGGCAAATCAAAAAGAATATCTCTCTGTTGCTGATATGGCCGCTGAATTTGGCATTCATGAAATGACCTTTTATAGGATGATTCGGGATAAGAAAATCCCAGCCTTTAAAATTGGGTCTCAATGGCGTGTACGCCGCTCAGATCTCAATAAGTGGTTGGAATCTCATTGTTCTATGTCTCATGAGTAGCAAAGGAGTTTTTACGGCAACACATAGAGAAACCCTTTTCTTTTATTCTTAAGCACTCCTAGTAATGGAGTGTTCTTGTATATTTATATCCTACAACCTGTATCCTGCGACCTGTGACATCCCCTTTCGTCACTATTTATTTGACCCAAAGGCCTATCAGTACTAATAAGCGCTTTCAATTCTTATGATTTCTTTATGTTAAGGAGATATTATGGCCCGCGTTACCGTAGAAGATTGCTTGAAAAATGTCGAAAACCGTTTTGCTCTGGTTCATCTCACAGCTAATCGTGTAAGACAGGTTTTTAACGGCTCTAAAATTCGAGTGGATTGTGATAACAAAGAAATCGTATCAGTTCTTCGTGAAATCGCTCGTGGTATTGTTCTTCCAAAATCAACTACTGCTGCCGAAGAAGATGAGGCAAACCTCAAGATTGATATTCCTGAAATGAAATAATTTTTCGATTATTGGCTTTCGACTCTTTTCAACTCTGCAACATACTTTCTTCTTCAATGCGAAAAGCCTTAAGCTTATTTCGAAGTGTTCTTAGACTAATACCTAATTTTTCGGCAGTTTTTGTTCGGTTCCCATTACATTTTCTTAAGGTTTCATAGATAACTCTCTTCTCAACCTCTTCCAAAGTCATATCTGATTTAGGTTTTTCAGATTTTATTTCTGTCACTGTTTGTTGATTGATAATTTCTCCCACATTAACACTTCCAGAGATAAGATCATCATTCACAATTTGTTCAAAGTCACCTACAAGAACCGCACGTTCCATGGCATTTCGAAGTTCTCGCACATTCCCTTGCCATGGGTAATTCATAATTTTATATCGCGCTAATTCGTCGAGGGCCAAAGGCTCTTTACCATGAGTACCAACAAATTCTTTGATAAAATAAGTCGCTAACGTGAGAACGTCATCACCCCTTTCCCGAAGAGGAGGAACATTTATTGGAATGACATTTATGCGATAATAAAGATCCTCTCTAAAATTCCCCTCTTTCATGTATCTGTACAGGTCTCGATTGGTTGAGGCCACAACACGCAAATTAAGAGGAATGGCTTTTGTGCCTCCAACTCTATAGACCTCGCATTCTTGAAGAACACGCAATAACTTTGTTTGCATGTTAAGACTCATCTCACTGATCTCATCAAGAAAAATAGTCCCACTATCAGATAGTTCGAATTTGCCTATATGCCGCTGAATAGCACCAGTAAACGAACCCTTTTCATGCCCAAAGAGTTCACTTTCTAAAAGATTGTCAGGCAAAGCTGCACAATTAATAGCTATGAATGGTTTATCTCGTCTGGAACTGAATTCATGAATCATATTAGCCAATAGCTCTTTACCTGTACCGCTCTCCCCTTGAACAAGAACTGTTGCTTTGCTTGCTGCCACTTTTTTGATGTTATCGATCAAATCTTTCATCCTATCGCAATTAGTAATAAAAGGTATTTTTGTTTTTTGAGGATTAGATTTGGATTCGCCTTTTTGTTGTGAAGTTATTTTCTTTTTTTGATGTTCAACTTCTACAAGATCATTAAAAGCTGCCGAAATGACATTCTCAAGTGTTGAAAGCTGAAATGGCTTAACAATAAAATCATAAGCTCCATTTTTCATAGCACGAATAGCTTCTTCGATAGTGCCATAAGCAGTCATGATAATAAAAATACTATTCTTCTGCTTCTCCTTCACATAGTCCAATAATTCATAGCCACTCATTTCGGGCATTTTAATATCTGATAAAATGACATCAAACTCTTCCTTTGCAAGAAGATCCTTTGCTACAACAGCACTACCAACAGATTTGATTTCATAATCATGCTGCTGTGCAAAAAATGCCTCAATGGCAAACCGTAATGAGACATCATCTTCGACTAGTAAAATGCTTCTTTTTTTCATAACCATACAGGTCTATAACCCAAAAACGGTAAAAGAATGGGAAAACCCCCTATAATCATATATTTTAACAGACATTTCATCGCTTGGAAAGAAACAAATTAACTATTTTTGATACTTTTCTACAAGAGTTAGTATTTTGACACATAGCTAACAATCAGTCTCAACAAGTCCAATAATTACTACATGATAGCGAAAGCAAATGTGGTTTGACCGATAACGAAAAAGTGTTTTATACAATCCTTTTACAATAAAGGGTATTTATGTCGAATTTTTCAAAAAAAATTAAGCTCACAAATGGATTAACAGTCATTTACGAAAAAGTTGATACAACTAACATCGTTGCTATTCATTTGGGTGTTAAAGTTGGCTCTGCCCAAGAAACAGACAAAGAATCTGGTATCAGCCATCTTATTGAACACATGGTTTTCAAAGGAACAACCTCCTACCAAGCTGGAGAAATAGCCACACTTGTCGAAGCACATGGGGGAGAACTCAATGCATACACATCTTGGGATCAAACAGCTTATTACATCAATCTACCAAATGAACATTTTAATCTTGGCTTAAACATCATTAAAGAAATGGCCTTTGATGCCACCATGGATCCCCTAGAGCTCCAGCGAGAAAAAGAAGTCATCATCGAAGAAATACTCCGTTCACAAGATAGTCCCCAACGAGTTTTGGGAGAAATGCTCTTTAGTGGTTTTTATAAAAAACATAATTATCGTAGATCTATTATCGGCACAAAAAAACTAGTAAACGGCTTTACCCTCAAACAAATTCGTCATTTTTATAAAAAATACTATAACCCACAAAATATGGTGCTCGCTGTTTGTGGCAACATCTCCGAAACAGACTTAAGCCATGCCTTAGAAAACACTTTTCGATTTACAATTCGCTCACCCATCACTTCACAGAAATTCCCTGTCGAACCACCTAAAACAAGATACAACGTTGCTACAAAAGGAATGAACATCAACGCAACATACCTCGAAATAGGCTTCCCAGCGCCTAAACTCACACACAAAGACGTTCCAGCCATGGATATCCTCAGCCACCTCATTGGCGAAGCCGAAACATCTCTTTTTGAACAAATCACAAAAGAAAAGGAACAACTCGTCCATAATATTAACACGGTCTGCTACACTCCAAAACAGCCTGGTATTTTTATTATCAGCTGTCTTGTTGATCCAAAATTAATCAACAAAGCCCTGCAATCAATCCGCAGACAAATTGAATATGTTAAATCAAACTTGTTTGAACAAGAAAAAATCGAACGAGCCAAGCTTCTGGCCAAGGCCCAGCTTATTTATGAGCGACAGACCTGTGAAGGAACAGCAAAAAAGTGGATCACCTACGAATGCATGTCAGCTGATTACAAATTTGACGAAAAATACATTGAAGAGATTAGCAAACTCACCCCTATCAATATCCAAAAAATCGCGCAAAAGTATCTCGATTTTACAAAAACCACACTCGCTATTCTTCACCCCAAAAAGGTCAAAGTCCATGTCGACAAATCAGTCTTTTCTAAAAAACCAACTACGCAAGCTAAACGCTTAAAAAGAATTCATCGCGTAAAAGATTCTGCCCTCTATAAGTTAGACAACGGCATCCGAGTCATCATTAAAGAAAACCACAGGCTTCCCCTCGTCTCTATTAAAACAGCTTCTCAAGGTGGTTTGCGCTTTGAAACGGCCAATAACAACGGCATGAATTACCTTTTGTCCAACATCATGACCCGCAGCACAACCAACCTCAACCAAGAACAGCTTGCAGAAAAGTGTGAATGGCTCGCAGGACATATCAGTGGTTACTCTGGACGCAACTCACTGGGTTATTCTTTTTCATTCTTGAGCGAAAAATTGCAACAAGCCATCCCACTCTTTCGTGATGTCATGCTTAACCCTGTTTTTGACGATGAAGAAATTAACAAAGAAAAAACCCTTATTCTCGAAGCCATAAAAAATCGATCTGATAACCCTGCACAAACTTGCTTTCGTGAACTTTTTCAAAGTCTTTTTAAAGGACACCCTTACCAACGCCATATTCTAGGAGAGCTAAAGTCAGTCAAGAATCTTTCTGCCTCTCAACTTAAAAAATATTTTCAAAATATCATGGTGCCAAAAAATATGGTTATAGCCATAGTGGGCGATGTAAATTCAGACCAAATCTTAGACCTTCTTAACAGCAACTTATCTCAGCTGAAAAACACTGCGTTCAAGAATATCAAAATTAAGAAACCTGGAATAATAAAAAAACCTATTTCAAAAATAAAACACCAACAACGTGAACAAGCTCATATTGCTATGGGTTTCTTTGGCACGTCTATTTACAACGAAGACAAGCATGCACTAGAATTGATCAGCAATATCTTGTCTGGACAAGGTGGGCGACTTTTTCTAGAGCTTCGCGACAGGCAGTCTCTTGCCTATTCCGTTGCCACAACACTTGTCGAAGGCATAGAAACAGGATTTTTTAGCACATACATTGCCACAGACCCAAGCAAAGTAAAAACCGCCATTAAGGGCACATTAGATGAGTTGTCTAAAATACGAGAAAAGCGAATTTCGGAAAGTGAGTTAGAAAGAGCTAAAAATTATATTATTGGAAACCAAGAAATAGAGCACCAAAAGAATAGCTCAATTGCCATACAGTTTGCCCTTAACGAAATTTATGGTTTGGGCCTTGAATCGTGGTATGAATTTTCAAAAAAAATAAAAAAGGTTACCGTAAAAGATGTTCAACGAGTTGCGCAAAAATATATCAGACCTGAAAGATCTGTTCAGAGTATTGTTGGGCCAAAAAACATTAAATTATAAAACGCGCTATCTTTGAAAAGCAAAATACATTTTTTTATCCCCTCTAGCCACATCTAATTTGAGAATATCACCTAAATCGATTTTTTTGAGCTTCTTTTTAAACTCTTTTACACCTGAAATGCCGTTATTATTGAGTTTGCGAATAATATCTCCCCGTTTCAATCCCACCTTAGCAGCCAATGAATTCTTATGAACATTTGAAACATAGACACCAGATTTAATGCTCTCATGATCATCCTTCTCTAAGTCTCTTACATCAATGCCGATCAACTTTTGTTTATTTGTGAGCATTCCGACTTGTGATTCTGTGGGGTAAATAAAAGATTTATTTGGGTTGTCGAGATCGCCTAGAAGTGCTTTCACCTTATATTTTTTATCATTACGAATGATCGTTAATTCAACCTCTGATCCTGGTGCGAATTGTGCTACCAAACCAGGCATCATCTTTGCGGATTTTATGGAGTCACCGTTAACCTTTGTCACAACATCACCAGGCCTTAATCCAGAACGATAAGCAGGGCCTTTAGGAACAACATCGGTAACTAGCACACCATCTTTTCTATTTATCTTCAATTCCTCTGCTTCTCTAAAGTTAATATCTTTAATCGAAACACCAAGCCAACCACGCGTGACCTCGCCCTTGGACATTAACTGGTCAACAGCTTGCTTTGCTAGATTTATGGGAATAGCAAACCCAATCCCCTGCCCACTTGTCACAATAGCCGTATTAATTCCAATGACCTCTCCATCCATATCAAACAAGGGGCCTCCTGAATTACCAGGATTGATAGAAGCATCGGTCTGAATAAAATCATCGTAAGGCCCAGCTCCTAAAATACGTCCTTTTGCAGATATAATGCCTACTGTAATTGTTTGTCCTAAACCAAAAGGATTACCCACCGCCATAACCCAATCTCCAACGCGAGCTTTATGAGAATTTCCAAACTTTACGTACGGATATTTTCCTGGAACCATTATTTTTAACAAAGCAAGGTCAAGCTTCTTATCAATTCCAATTATTTTCGCTTTAAGCTTTTTATCATCATTGAGATTAATAAAAATATCATCAGCACCTGACACAACATGATAATTTGTAAGTATATTGCCATTTTCAGAAATGATAAGGCCTGAGCCAAGTGAGTTTTGTTCTTTCTTGGCTTTTTGATTAGAGTTTTTTCTTTTTAAAAATTCATTAAAAAATTGATCTACCCCACCAAAAGGGTGTGATGAATAACGTATATTGTTGGATGTATAGATATTAACAACCGCTGGCCCAACCTTTTCTGCTAATTTAGAAAAGCTATCAGGCTTACCAATATTAATCGAAAACCCAAAAACAGATGATGGTTCGAACAAAATAATGATAAGAAAAATTATTAATATTTTTTTTATTAGATTTTTATTCATAAAATAACGACTTCTAATACAGTTGCTATGCCTCAATATTTGTCCAAAACTTATATAAAACACTGTTCATCTCATCAATCATGATTTTTTCTTACTTCTAAAGACGAAAACCATGACTCAAAGCATCATCTCCCTAGAGTTATTTGAGAATTCAATGCCACATAACGTCATGAAAAGCTTGAAAAAAGATGGATTATTCCTCTTGAGTTATTATAGTCACCCTGTCTGTGATAAAACTAAGCAACCCAAGTACCTCCCTGCCCGATACATTATATAGAGTGAAAAAAAGAACTTTTTACTACATCATCATCGCCGTCATTTTTCTCTTAAGCTTTACACTTAATTCATGTGGAGGTTCACCCTCCTCTGATGGTTCTGCTTCTGAATCTGAAACAATTGATGACGGATCTGCTTCAGAGAACACTCCAGCAACAAACATGACTCTTTATTTCAATCTCAATCTACAGCTCGACTCTGATGATGAAGAATGGGATTTTGGTGTTAACCTGCCAGACACGTATGAAATCTACATGACTCTTAATGAAGATTATACAATCACGCTAAGAGCACAAAACATGCCAAAAATGGTATACCGCGTGTGTACTCTTGAATCCGAAACTACTGGCTGTCATGCTTATTCAGATAAAACCGATGGCGTTGACATTGATCTAGTCATTGATTCTTGTGGTCGCTTTGTTTCGGATTCTGATTGTGGATCAGAAGATGACTCTGAATTTTCTGGCATTCTCAATGATGATGGCTCACTCTACTTAACCGATGTGAGCATCCGAATCCGTGCGTTTATGGTCACTGAAAATCTTGATGGTTATTTAGCAGAAGACTCAGCTGAAGGTCTGTTCGAAATCAATCGACTGATTCTCGATCTAACAACTGACATCGTTATTTCGGGTGACCTAGAAGCCAGTGGCGAAATCATCATTGAACAAGCTGTTGTTCTTGTAGCAGCAGGTTCTGTATCTTCTGTTTCCGAAGCCTTTCCAGGAGCCGACTTCACAGCCATTCTTGATGGTACTTTCGACACTGATCCTCTCCTAATATTAAACTAATTTTTCACACAATAAATAGAGTAAAACCTATCGATTATCGATTATCGGTTATCGCCTATCGTATTCTGTATTCTTCGACCTTCGACCTTCGACTTTTGACTTTTGACCAATCCCCACATATTCATTCGACATCTTTTTTTCTTCATGCTAAAAAATTCTTCTATGAAATTTTTGGCCAACTTCTCGATTAATAACACTCTTCTTATCAATCTCCTTTTTGTTTTCATTATTATTGCCGGTTTTATTACAACAAGATCAATGCAACGCGAGGCCTTTCCCAACATCACATTTGATGTCGTTATGGTCACTACACCCTACCCCGGTGCCACACCCACAGAGATGGAAAAACTTGTCACCATTCCGATTGAAAAGGAGCTTAAAGAAGTCGAAGATATCAAAGAAATGAGCTCTGTTTCCTCCGAAGGCATTTCAGTCATCACTTTAAAATTAGAAGAAAAGGTTAAAAATAAAGATCGAGTGATTAACGATATCCAGCGAGCAGTCGACCGCGTGGATGATCTTCCTAGCGATCTTCAAGACCGCCCTCTTGTCAGAGATCTCAAGACAAAAAACAGTCCTATTGTTGAAGTGG
Organism: uncultured Nitrospirales bacterium; assembly: GCA_964609965.1. Lineage (GTDB taxonomy): Bacteria > UBA10199 > UBA10199 > UBA10199 > JADGCS01 > JAHJDR01. Next base: position 13,086 of record CAZSTS010000015.1, on the reverse strand, counting down.
CTCTGTCTGGAAATCTTCCCGAAAAGATTTTACGAAGTCACGCCAAAACTCTCGAAAAAAAGATTCTCGATCTGCCCGAAGTAGCTCGAGTCGAATACAAAGGACTGCGCGATTATGAGATTTGGGTTGAGGTTAACCCTCAAACTCTTTCAAATAAACATTTGAGCATCCAAGAAATCAGCAAAGCCTTAAGTAAACAAAACAGAGCTATTCCTGGCGGAAAATATTACCTAGATGGCCAGGAATACCTTTTGCGCACCACTGGTGAGTTTGAAAACGCCGAAGACATCAAAAAAACCATTGTCAGAGCCAGCTCTTTAGGAAACTGGATCCACATCAAAGATATTGCAAACGTCACTCAAACCTTTGCCGAAGAAACAATCATCAACCGCACCCAAGGAACTCGCTCAATAAACCTTGTGGTTATCAAAAAAGAAAAAGGCGATGCCATTAACATGGTTGAAAAAGTCAAAGACATCGGCACCACCTTTCTCAAATCAACAGAAAATCTCGAGATCACTTACGTGAATGATATGTCTTTTTATATCAAACGTAGGCAAAATGTTCTCGTCAACAATGGTCTTTTAGGCATGGCCATGGTCATCATCTTGCTTTTTTCTTTTCTTTCTGTCCGCACAGCCATCGCTGCATTTATAGGTATTCCTACGGCTCTTTTCCTCACTTTTACATGTATGAATGCCATGGGTATCACGTTTAACCTCATTGCCATGTTTGGTTTGATTATGGTGCTGGGGATGTTAGTGGATGAGGATATAGTTATTTCCGAAAATATCTTTCGTCATCTTGAGATGCACAAATCACCGGCCGAAGCTACAATACAAGGCGTAGCCGAAGTTGCCTGGCCTCTTATCACAACAGTCCTCACAACTGTTGCCGCCTTCACACCCATTCTGATTATGGGTGGAATGATGGGAAAATTCCTTAAACACATTCCCCTTGTTCTCACCATAACTCTCTTAGCATCTTTGTTTCAGGCCCTGATTATTTTGCCTTCACACATCCATCATCTCAACAGTGGAAGATTTACTCCAAAATATCGCAAAGACAAAAGACATGAACGCTTTAATTGGTGGAAATCACATTACGAAAACATCCTTAAACGAATCATTAATCGACGTTATCTATTCGTTGGCGTCTTGGCTGTTTGTTTTATTATGAGCGTGACATTTGCTGTCACTAAAATGCGTTTTATTCTTTTCCCTTCAAAAGGCATCGAAATTCTTCATCTTCAAATCGAGGGCATTCAAGGTGACAGCCTGGCTGTAATGTCTGATAAAGTCAGCAAAATCGAACAATCTATCGACGCACTCAAACCCGAAGAGCTTCAACATTACACAGCTAATGTGGGTATTATTCAAAGAGACTCTCATGATCCTGTGTCAAAAATTCTCACTCACGTGGGCCAGATCATAGTTTACCTAACTCCCCAGAGCGCCCGAGACCGAACTACACAAGAAATCATCGATGATATACGTAACCAGACAAAGGATCTTGATGGTTTCACACGACTGGATTTTGAAAAGGTCCGCATGGGGCCTCCAGTAGGAAAACCAATTCAAATTCGTATCAAAGGCGATAGCCTATCTCTTTCAGAAACAATTGCCGCCAAATTCGTTGATTCACTCAGCAAAATTGAAGGTGTGAACGACATCAAAGATGACTACGATCTTGATAAGGACGAGTACCGCGTTATTGTGGACCCCATCAAAGCAGCGCAAACAGGTGTCACTGTTGAAGATGTGGCAACAACTGTTCGCCATGCCTTTGATGGAAACATTGCCACAAAAATTAAAAGCTCCGAAGAAGAAATCGACGTGGTCGTTAAGTTTCCTCATGAACTACGACATGACGCAAAAGCCATCACCGCGTTATCCATTCCCAACAACAAAGGAAACCTTATTAAGATTGATCAAATCGCTACTTTTGAAAAACACAAAGGTCTTCTCGCCATCAAACACTTTGACTCAACTCGCACAATAAATGTTACAGCTAATATTAATGAAAAAACGATTTCTTCTTTAGAAGTGAGCAAACTCATCCAACCCTTGATCGAAAAAGTTGAGAAAGACTACCCTGGTTACACAATTGGATTTGGAGGAGAGCTACAAGAAACAAAAGAATCTTTAAATAATATGTTTAGTTCTCTTTATTTAGCAGCTATTCTTATTCTCTTGATCCTCATTGCGATGCTCCGCTCTCTAGCACAACCCTTAATGATCATGGTCACCATCCCCTTTGCTATCACAGGTATCATATTAGCCTTTTTTCTCCACAGAGAACCCTTAAGCTTTATGTGTCTGATGGGAATCATTGGTATGACAGGCGTTGTGGTAGATAGTGGTATCATCATGATTGATTTTATTAATAAGCTAAGAGCCAAAGGCGTTTCCACAAAAGACGCAATTATAGAAGGCGCGACCACAAGACTCAGAGCCATCATGCTCACTACACTCACTACCTTCTTTGGCATAATCCCAGCTGCTTACGGTCTTGGAGGGTCTGATCCCTTTATCCGTCCCATGGCTTTAGCCCTCAACTACGGCATTGTCTCAGGCGCCATCATCACGATATTTTTCTTACCTTTGTTTTTATTTATTTTAGAGGACTTGAAAGAATTTGTGGGAAAATCTTTTAAACGACTAGAACCCCATATCCCCAAGGCTCTACGACCCTAACCGCTGTACGCCAGACGTTAGACGCTAGACGCCAAGAACCATCTCCACTTCCCTCAATTTTTTAATTTCATCTCTGAGTTTTGCTGCCTTTTCATATTCTAAGTTCTTGGCACAGGCTTCCATTTCTTTTCTCAGCTTGATAAGAATCTTTGGTATGTCTCTCACATTTATATTTTCGGGGATATCTAGTTTGATATCTGGATCTAGATAATCTGCTTCGATAGCTTGGGGCAAACCTTCTCGGATAGCTTTGATAATAGTCTTTGGAGCTATGTTGTTTTCTTTATTATAGGCTTCTTGAATTTTGCGTCGACGATTTGTCTCTTTGATAGCGCTTCTGAGCGAACCTGTCATCGTATCAGCAAAAACAAGAACACGACCTTTTACGTTCCTGGCTGCTCGACCAAAAGTTTGAATGAGAGAACGCTCCGATCTCAAAAATCCTTCCTTGTCTCCATCTAAAATAGCAACCAACGATACTTCTGGAAGATCCAATCCTTCTCTCAAAAGATTGATCCCTATCAATACATCAAATTCTCCTAACCTAAGGTCTCTTAGGATTTGAAATCTCTCAATGGTATTGATGTCTGAATGAAGATAGCGACAACGAATACCCATCTCGGCAAAGTATTTTGTGAGATTCTCTGCCATGCGCTTTGTCAGCGTTGTTACTAATACCCTCTCTTTTTGATCCACCACTTCTTTGATAGCAGTCATCAAAACGTCGACCTGATTCTTTACCGGCTTTACCTCAATACGAGGATCAACAAGCCCTGTAGGACGAATAACTTGCTCAACCACAACTCCATTTGATTTATTGATTTCGTATTCACCTGGAGTTGCCGAAACATAGAATACTTGATCAAGAAATGATTCAAATTCTTCAAACTTTAATGGCCGATTATCACATGCGCTAGGAAGACGAAAACCAAAGTCCACTAATGTCTGCTTTCGTGAGCGGTCCCCTTTATACATACCTCCTACTTGTGGAACTGAAATATGAGATTCATCGATAAACAAAAGAAAGTCTTTGGGAAAATATTGTAAAAGGGTTGGCGGAGGATCACCAGGTTGACGCCCATCAAAGTGGCGCGAATAATTCTCAATACCTTTGCAAAAACCAATCTCTTCAATCATCTCCAAGTCATACTGTGTGCGCTGTTCAAGCCTTTGCTTTTCGACTAGCATATCCTGATTTTCGAAATATTTTAGGCGTTCACCCAACTCTTCGCGAATGCTGATGATGGCTTGTTCCCGTTTATCTTCTGGCAAAACATAATGAGAACCAGGGTAAATAGCTATGCGATCAATCTTTTCGATCACATCTCCTTTTATAGGATCAATGACTTTGATTTCATCTATCTCGTCATCAAAAAACTCCATACGTATAGCACGATCTTCTTCGTAAGCTGGAAAAATGTCTAACACATCTCCACGACTTCGAAAACACCCTCGATGAAAATCAATGTCATTGCGTTCATATTGGATTTCGATGAGTTTATTGATTATATCGGATCGGCTAACATTCATGCCTTTCTCAATATCAACTAGCATGCTCTGATAGGCCTCAGGCGAACCAAGGCCGTAGATACAAGAAACACTCGCAACTATGATCACATCGCGACGGGATAATAAGGAATGTGTGGCGGAGTGCCTGAGTTTATCGATATCTTCATTAATAGAAGAATCTTTTTCGATATAAAGATCATTCCGTGGAATATATGCCTCAGGTTGATAGTAATCATAATAACTCACAAAATACTCTACAGCATTTTCAGGAAAGAATGTTTTGAATTCAGAATAAAGTTGGGCTGCCAAAGTTTTATTTGGCGCCATGATTAAGGCTGGCTTTTCTAGCGCTGCTATAGTTTGCGCTACAGTAAAAGTTTTACCAGAACCCGTCACACCTAATAGTGTTTGATGGTGCCTGCCTTCTTTAGCTGCCTTGACAAGTTCAGCAATCGCCTGAGGCTGATCCCCGCACGGAGAATAGTCTGATTGTAAATTGAATAAACCCATATGCTTTCTCACCTACGCCTTAAGCCCTAAGCCTTACGCCTTATACCATTTTATAAAGCATCTTATGCTTTTCGATCATTTGATTTGCCAAAAAACACTTTTTGAACTTTTCTTTTACTCTCGACTTTAAATCATCTGCATGGGTTTGATCATCAAGAATCTTTTTAATGGCCATGGCATATTGAAACACATCACCGTGTTTTACCAAAACGGCTGATGCATTATCAGCAAAATATTCCCTGTGACTCTGTGTATTACTCGTAACAATAGGCTTTTGATAACTCATCGCTGTAATAAGAGACTGTGATATGATCTCTAAATAGGTCGGCAAAACAAAAACAGAGGCACCTTTATATTGTTCCGAAACATCACTCACTTGATCACTAATAATCACCTTTTCTGCTATTCTTAATGTCTGGGCGATTTTACTAAGTTCTTCATAAAGAGGACCACGACCTATAATATGTAATTTAAGATTAGAGCGACCCGTACACATCAAAGAAAAAGCCTTGAGCAAATCAATACAACCACTCGATCTCAATAACGGCCCAACAAACAGGACTATCTGATCATCAGCATTGTTACTAGAAACTAAATCTTTGCATTCTTCAGCGCCAGGATAAATGACAATGGGATTTTGAATTGCATAAGAACCCAACATAATTTCTTGGCAATGGCGCGTAACAAAAACAGTACGATCACAGTTTTTAAGAATTCTATTCTTAGATATTTTTTTTAATCCTCCAATCCCCTTGTAAGGATAATAACTAAAAACCGTATTGATATGCTTTAAAGAAAACTTTGGTGAATTGAGTAATGTGACACAACGTGCAGCTTTGTCATCATGCGTGTGAATAATTGAAATTTTTAGATCAGATAAAATATTTTTTACTTCTTTTAAAGCCTTTGACGAAGTGGTTTTGTCTGTGTGAAGAATACAAAGCTGAACATTTGCTTTTGTCATTTTTTCATAAAACCGTGAACCAATATGCGCCATATGAGTTGGAGCAATCACAGTGACGTCACAGTACTCAGTAAAATGTCTGCAAAGCAAATAAACATGCTCTAAGACATCAGCCGCCTCATCACCACTTAAAAGAAAACAAATTTTTTTTTCTGATGACATAAATCTTCCATCTCTCTTACAGGCACTTCTAAAAACTGCCTAGATGCAAGGCGGATTAAAAACCGTGCGAAGGAGCGTGCATACAAGTACGTAACTGAGCACGATTTTTAATTCAACACCGCAGATGGGTAGTTTTTTGAGGTGCCCCTACTATTTTTAAATTAGGTTCAACACAACGACCATATTAAAAAAAACCTTTTCTTTGTAAGAATCGTTACTTATAGAGTTATTAAGCCTAAAGCCAACACTGAGGGGGTATTATGAAAAGACTTTTATCAATATTTTTAGTAACTTGCGTGATTCTTGCGCAACCTAGCACAGCCTTTGCCAGAAGCAAAAAAGGTCCCAGTTCAGCAGTTCAAACTATCCACAATAAAGTCGAAGCCCAAGTTTACAGCTATAAAAAGAAAAAGCATTACACAGCTGTCGAAATTGGCTTTACAAATACAACGGGTAAATATGTCTCGTTTAGACCCAAAGAAATTTACTTGGATGATAAGAAAAAATACTCACAAGGGTTGCTCACCATGGATCAAATTCGAGCCATTGAACACAAGAAACCTGGCGCATCTATTGTCCCAACAGTTTTAGCTGTGGGCCTAGGCATTGCGGCTTTAGGTACTTCACGAGGAAACAGTGATGTAGCTTTTGGACTGGCTATGGGAGCTCTTTCAGTTGGTGGTGTAGCTGTGCTCACAAAAAGCTTGGAAAATAGGGCTAAACTAAACAAGCTCATTGCTTTTGAGAATAACAGTCTTGGCAGTATCAAACGCATCCCCCCTGGCATGACACTAGGTGGCGTTCTCTACTTTCCCCCAACCAAAAAACCCAAATCAATAACACTCATTGTTAAAGGTCGATCTGGTAAATATGAAAAGAAGATCTTTTATTTGAAGGATGTGAAAAAACGATGAGCCTACGCGCCTACGAGCCAACGAACCTGTGAACCCGTGAACCTATGAACCTACGGAAAAAATAATCCTCGATCTACGATCCACTATCCACTATCCACGAAGCACAATGAAAAAAATCATCTTCATAGGTGATCCTTTACAAACCTTTGATCCTATTGCTGAAACAACCTTTTTTTTGATGAAAGAAGTTTTAAAAAGAAAATGGGAATGCTATCATTGTGAGCTTAAAGATCTCGTTCTTCTTAACAGCACTGTTCATGCAACTTTAAACAGGGTTCAGGTCAAACACACCAAAAATAAGTTTTCGTATACAGTTACTGGCCACAAAACTCTCAATCTCGCCAATACTGATGCTGTTTTCATTAGAAAAGACCCTCCCGTTGATTTACACTACATTGATCATCTTTCAATGTTGGAGATTTTGTCAGGCCAGACTTTTTTGATTAACAACCCCTCAGGAATTAAGCTAGCCAACGAAAAAATATTTACTTTTCACTTTAAAGACATCGCAGCTGATAGTCTCGTGAGCCAAAAAAGAGACATCATCCACAGTTTTGTCACAAAGCATAAAATGGCAGTGCTCAAACCTCTCAATCTCAGCGGTGGAAGTGGTGTAGTCAAAGTCGATGCCAAAGATCCTTCATTAAATTCAATTATCGATATTCTCACAACAAACCAAACTCAGTATATCATGGCCCAAGAATATCTCCCTGAAGCCACTAAAGGTGACAAGCGCATTTTGTTATTAGATGGCAAAATTCTGGGCGCTTTTGTGCGCATCCCTTCTAAAAAAGATTTTAGAGGAAATTTACACAGCGGTGCAAAATTAGCCAAGGCAGTGATCACAAAACGCGATAGGGAAATAGTAAACAAAATCAGAAAAACCCTTCAAGAATTAGGGCTTTACTTTGTAGGCCTTGATGTCTTGGGTGATAAAGTCACAGAAATCAATTCCACCTCCCCCATGGGTATCCGTGAAATCAATCACAATGGAAATTCTCAAATTGAGAAAATTATCATAAATTGGCTCTCAAACAAGCTTTCCTAATATCTATATATATTAATGCGCTCTTAAAAATAAATCATATCTACTTGTATTTTTTGGTTTTTTCAGGATTGCGCCGAAACCTCTCCTTTCATCATCTTTTCTCCTAATTTGGAATGTAATTTGCATTACTAGTCCTTAGGAGTTGGGAATACTACAAATTAGGAGCGAATTATGAAGTTAATCATTAAATTAATCATTTGGTCATTTATCATTGGTCTCGCGCTGACGGTGAGCCTGCCCGCCTCAGCAAAAATAGTCCAACCTACAACCAATGAACCACTGTATTATCGCTCAGGACCACAAGCAAATTATCAAGCAGGTCTAAACGATTGGCTCTACACAAAAATGGACGACGAGGGCTTCTTACAGGTCCATCTCCAAAGACTAGATGCAGGCATTCTTACTGAAGTTCAGCTCACTCATTCAAAATCTAACAAATACAGCCCTTTATGGGGTCGGGAAATAGCCAGATCCATCAGACTTTATGAATTTTATGGGGCACTAACCTTTGAAGAATGCGGACCAGGTTTCCTTTATTACTATCTAAGAGATTCACAAAATAACAGACAAAAAGAAATCAACGCAGGCTGCATTACTGATTATATTCCAACTGGAACAGGAACATCGCCCATGTACGATATTCCCCTCACCTTTCCTGGAGGTTTTGATGTCAAATCCTATGATGTTTCTCAAGACAAAAACATTGCAATGGGTGTTTCTGGATCAGCTTCTGCTTACATAGTATTTACAACTACAGATGGTAGAATACATCTTCTAGGCCATCATCTCGTAAATTTTTACTCTGATGACTCAGCCCTTGGCTATGAACTTATTCATGACCCAGACTTAGCTTCTACTTATTTCTGGCCAGCCTATCTTGCCAATCAGGATACTAATAATTTAATCTACAATTATCCTAAACTCGGTGGAGAAAACAGAAGAATGATTACGTTTCTTTCAAAGATATCTGAAGAAGATCCCAACGAAATTGGTCTTACAACGATCTTCGGAACAATTGGAGGAAAGCAGCATGATGTCATCATCACTAATTTAGAAGAAAACCTCATGCACACACAATTTGGTCCTGATGATCATGAATTTATTTTCTTCGAAATGGAACCCGTAGACAGCTCATCTGTGGGACGCATTGCCTACCTCAAACTCAATTGGCCCGTACCTTATGATTCTACAGTGTCAGGCTCATATGACACGCCAGAATGGTGTGACCATGCCGATATTTTGTCTGACAATGAACACAGGCGTTGGCAATTAGAAATTAAAAAACCCTTATCACTCGCAAGGGTTATACCTAGCCTCCCCCCCGCCATGCTCGCGCTTCCTATGATTGGAGCTTCAACAGCCTACGAACCTGTAGTAAAACAGATAATCCCTTGGAATGTAATGCCTAATCTTAAACCGATTTTTCATCCTACAAAATACATTCTAGCCTATGCACGCACACAACTGGATGAGCTTAATGATATTTACGCTACAACAATACGCACACCCAACTGTAGTGGTAAATATTCAGATATTCCTATTTCTCGTGCTGAAGAAAATGTCATCATCACAGATAACCCTGCTCTTGTTACAGATCCAAGCGTAAAAATCCCTCTAGAAATACAAGAAACCTGTATGCGCGATAACCTATTTCCATCATTTCTCAATGTTCATAAAATTGAGAACTTCACCAATAAGATATCGACAAATGGTTTCTATGACATTGTTGGGCTAAACCTGAGCAAAGATAAAAAAGAAAACTACCTGGAACACCTTTATCAAATAGACTTTCCCATTGATCTGAGAAAATGCAGATCCTGTACTGAAACACCTTCAGGAGCACCTGTTGTTGATAATAATGGTTTTGAAGATGGTGATGGCTATGCTGACTGGTGTGAAAACCCTGGTTGTACACTGGAGGTTATCAATGCTGATCCCTATGGTGACTATGAAAATGATGGTTGGAGAAACTTTGAGGACTGCTGTCCTTGTACATGGAACCCTGATCAATGGGACCCTGATGGCGATCTTGTTTGTGAGGTCTTAGATCCAAACTTTCAAGAAGACCCTTCACTCTATGAATGGCAAAATGGTTGCGACAACTGTCCACTAGTACCAAACCCTGCTTATTGGGACCATAACGGCGACGGTCTTCTTAGCCCTCTCGACACAGATGTAAGACAGCTCGACTCTAATGGCAATGGTTGGGGAGATGAATGTGAAATACCTCCTGTTGAAGTTTCTGAAGTACCTCCACCAGATGATCCTGAACCTGAGCCACAAGAAACGCCTGAAGAAATCTTGGCAGCCTACACTGTCAAAGGTGGTTTTGATTGTGACTGTAATTTATCTCAAGCCAGAGGATCAAACACCTCTTGGCTTTCAATTTTATTGATCTCTCTCTTAAGTTTTATCGCTTTGCGAAGAAATAGAATGAAAAAGAATTTGCGATAATTGTTTTTAGGCACTGAAACCCCCGTTATCCGTGAAATAACGGGGACATAGCACCCTAGAGAGATCTGTCAAATTATATAATAATAACGACAGGTTATTGACAATAATCGCATCTACTTGTTTTTGTTGGTTCTTTGCTAAGTAGCAAGTACGTCATTTGAGGTAATTATGCGTCACTCAAATGGAACGATTTTTGCTATAATAGAGTTATAGGTATTTAGGACTCTCTGAAAAATAGCTTTGTTACGAAACAATGATCTTTGAGCTGAAACGAGGAAAATAAACAAAAATCCCGGAAGCGTAGCCAAGGCGCTACGTTGAGGACTTTTTGTGAAATTTGACGAAGTTGCAAGCCAAAAAGCATTGTTGCAGTAAAAGGTGTTTTTTAGAGAGTCCTCACCAACGTATGACAGTTGCCTAATAGCTGGGGTCAGCTCAAAAACAAAAAAAGGCAACTAGGAGCTAATTATGAGAGCCTTAAATAACAAAACATGGATTAAGCAGGTAGCCTTTGGAATTTCTGTTTTTCTCGCCGTGTTTTTATTCTCAACAAACATCTGTGCCGAAACAGGTTTACACGAAACAATGACTAAAGACACAGTGAACGTCCCTTCTGATGCCAGAGCCCATAAATATGGGCACAATGCATGGATCTACACTAAAAAAGACGACACTGGTTATATCCAGGTGTATTACCAATACTTAGATGCGTCAGCCACACTTGATCCAACAGCAACAATGACAGAAGTTCCTCTCACATTCACATTCTATGATAAATTCAATGCTCAATTTGGCGGATCAAGCAAAGGCAATTTGACAACAGTTTACGAAACATTCACAAGCGGAAGTGGTGATGAATGTAGAGAAGGTCAAAGGGTTTATTATCTTGCTGACAGCAACGCTGATGGCAACACAGAACTAAACTTTCTCTGTTTTACTGGTTTTAATACACTAACCCCTAATATCATTTTTGACGTTAAACTCACTGAATGGGATGCTGGCTCCACTTACAACATCATTGACTATGCTGCGCCCTATACAACCAATACAGCTAAATTACTATTCACTGGTTCTAACGCAATACCTACATACGGCGTACCTTTTATTACTGATGATAACCAACTTCACTTTCTCATGCACGAAGCCAGCCGTATCATGAAAGATGACACCAATATTACTAACGATATTATTGTGTATGACTACTCTGATCCAACCCCAGCTGACGGTCCGTTTGTTTGGGCCTCTTGGGCCCCTGCCTTTGAATCCTATAAATCAATCAGGCTAGACGCCACTGGTTATAATATTATCTACCTCGGAAAAACAACAGCAGGTTACTATGAACTCGGTACTATTTCAGTCGGTGCTTTTAATGAACGCATTTTAACCGCCCTTAATAAAGATCTGTCTAATCCACAATTTTTGGGCAGTGTTTTTGATTCATCTGGAATACCCCTTCCTCCAGAACTAGGCTATGTTCCAGATATTTTCTTTGAGATCACAGAAAACAATATAACGCGAATAGCCCATCTTAAAACTTTCACCACAATAGGCGGCACAGCCCTGTGGTGTAATGTTGCCGACTATGTAACCGATGATACTGCTAGCAGACATAGCTCTGATAACAAAATAACTTCCACAAGCTCACTAGGAAAAGAAACACTTCAAATCACATATTCTCTTACACAACCTGATGGGTACAATGACATCTACGTAGCCAGTCGTGCTACTTTTAATTGTTCTCTTAGAAATAGTGCAGAAGGAACTGCGTTAAAATATGACACAGCTAGTGTTACAGAAATTACAGATACTCTTGTTGACACCGTCCTTGGAAGCGAAACTTCTACTGTTATACAAAGAGAAATTCAGCTCACTTGTATGAATGACAACACAGCGCCTGTGATTCTTAATCATGCTTACTTTGATAGCACACTTCTTCCAGGCGCATCTTCTTCTCATGGTTTTTATGATATCATCTCAAAAAGAGCCTACTCAGACAATTCAGGCACTTCTTTAATGCACCTCTATAACATTGATGAAGAAACTGGTGAATGTGAAGATACATGCGATGAATCAGCTGATGGTAATACTTGGGCCTACCACGGAGAAGACGAAGATGGAAATGGTATCAGAGACACTGAACTTTGCCAACCCTCTGACTGTGATCCTTATTATCTCCTAGCAAATCCTACTGCTGACAAAGACGGTGATGGCATCATAAACGAACTCGATAATTGTCCATGCACAATGAATCCATCTCAAACAGATACTGATGCTGATGGTGTTGGTGATCCAAATTGGGAACTCTATGAAGACGGCTGTGATAACTGTATTGGACTCTATAATCCCGCGGATCTAGATAATAATAACAGCGATCCTAACGACCTCGATCCAAACGATCCTAATAACCTCGATGGTGAACCCAGACAATCTGATACAGATCAAGATGGCATTGGTGATGCCTGTGAAGTTGATCCTTGTGGTGACATAGACTCAGATGGCGATGGTGTATTTGATCTCTGTGACAACTGTGTCAGTATTGCAAATGAGGACCAAACAGACGAAGACGGCGATGGTGTTGGCGATGCTTGCGTCCCCTCTACACAAATCATTGATGGCCTATACGGAGTATTTGGTGGCGCCTGTAGCCTTAACCAAGCCGCTATGAGCCCTCATTACCTACGTCTATTCTTCTTGATCTTCTCAATGTTTGCTCCAGTTGTTATTTTAAGATTTCGCTCTATGAAATAACTTGAGCTGAATTTATAAAAAAATAAAATGACGTCCTCCCCGGACTGCGCTACGCTGGTCCGGGGTTTCCCTGGGTCTCAT
>CAZSTS010000014.1:0-55978 GCA_964609965.1 uncultured Nitrospirales bacterium | reverse complement strand
TTGCTCCTTGAATTCAGCACACAGAGCGCTGGACACATTTGTGTCCATTTTCTTTCAATTGATAGCAACTTATGTTGTTTATGCTCGAATGCCAGGTAATAGATTTAGCGTTTTTAGAATCAGTCAAATAATAATTAGGCTGCCTTTGTAAAAACTTTGGCGAGCCAAGGAGGATTTTATGACAGTATCAGGCACAAACCAATTCCCAACAGTTCAAGAACAACTAGACAGACATTTTCCAGACTATGACGCAGATGATGCTAGAGATGAAAGCGGTACTGATGTTATGCGCAAGCCACTTATCATAATCGATGAAAACCTTGTACCAAATGAGATTCTGCAAGCTGCAGCAACAAAAGGCATAGCGCTAGGAACTGGATGTCGAACTAAATTGGATTCGGGTGAAACAGGTTTTATTGAAGGTGATACAGATACAGATACCGATGCTGATACCGATACAGATACTGATACAGTTGAGACTGGCCCTATTGTTGAAACTGGTGATTCAGTAGAAACCGGACAAGCAGATACTGCAGAGACCGGTGATACAGGCGGACCTGTTATTGATTTTTTACGCACAATAGCTGCTGATGAAACTGATGGTGTTTTCTATGGAGAAGCCGAAGGTGATGAAGCTGGAACTACAGTAACATTCGCTGGAGACGTTGATGGCGACGGATCCATGGATCTTTTCATTGGCGCACCTAAGGCAGCTGCCGAAGACACGACTCCTGGCGTTGCCTATCTCGTGAGTGGTCCTTTAACTAATTATTCTTCTTTTAATCTTGAAGATGCCACAGCTAAAATTTCGGGAGAAAGTGCAAGCCAAGAAATTGGTCGAGCACTCTCAGGTCCTGGTGATGTAAATGGAGATGGTTTTGCTGATCTTCTCGTCGGCAATTACGCAAATGACTATTATAATGGGGCAGCCCATCTCTATTTAGGCCCTGTCACAGGCGCCAAGACATTTGCAGAAGCCGATCAAACACTTTTAGGTTCATCAGGAGAGGCCTACGGTTATGCAGTGCAAGGCGTTGGCGACCTCGATGGCAGCGGCTATCCAAACGTGGCTGTTTCTGAGGCAGGAGCTGCCAAAGTTTATGTTTACTCGGATTTTCCAAATACAACAACCACTGATGAAGCTTATATCTTAGAAGGATACAGTGGATCTTATGCTGGCACAGCGCTCGCAGCAGCCGGCGATGTTAATGGCGATGGTTATGGCGATCTCGTTATTGGCGCCTATGAAGATAACGTAGGCGCTAGTGATGCAGGAGCAGTCTATCTTGTCCCTGGCAACGGAACCGTTGATTCTGGCGCAATAGAACATTTAAGTGATGTTGGCGAGGTACTCACAGGTGAAGAAGCTGGAGATTATGCTGGCTATTCAGTCGCTGCTGCAGGAGATACTAACTACGATGGATACGATGATATTATTGTCGGCGCCCCTAATTCAGGATTGGAAAATGGAGCTGCCTATCTTGTTCTTGGTGGCCCTGCCTTAACTTCTAATTCACTAAGCGATGCAGACGCCAGACTCTATGGCGCTAGTTCATACGATTATGCTGGATGGGCAGTTAGCGGCAATGGCAGCGTGGATGGTGATGAGTATGATGACATTGTCGTTGGTGTTCCGAACTCTGACGCCACTATTTCAGATGGAGGCGAAGCCCTTGTATTTTTAGGCCCTGTGTCAGGCTACCATCAATTAGATTCATCCACTTTAGATCTAACCACAGAAACTTTTGTCTATGGCCTCGAAGACGGTGGTCAACTCGCTTCTTCTCTAGGCAGCATGGAAGACGCTGATGGAGATGGTACGGCCGATATTCCAATTGGTGAATCTGGAAACTATCAAGGCGTAGCTCATTTGCTTTTTGGTAGTTCATTATAATCTTTTATTAATAAGGAGGGGACATGTCCTCTAAACAATATCAGTTAATTCTTTGTCTTGTCGTTTTTATTTTTATCATAGGATTTACAAGCACAGCACATGCTGACTTTTGTGATCCTGATGGAGACGGGTACGGCAGTATGTACTTATGTGGTCAAGATGATTGTGATGACGATGATCCGGCCATCAACCCAGGGGCCACAGAAACCTGTGACGGCATTGATAACAACTGCAATGGTGAGGCTGACGAAGGTGCGCTCACCACATATTACGCAGACACAGATGGCGACGGCTTTGGTGATCCCTTAGTCTCATCAGAAGCATGTGAAGCACCAACAGGTTATGTCGAAGATGGCACTGATTGTGATGATGCAGAAGCCACCACCTATCCAGATGCCGAAGAACTTTGTTCAGACAGTGTCGACAATGACTGTGACACAGGAGTTGACGAAGGTTGTAGTGCTGATGAATGCGACGTTGATGAAGATGGTTATCCATCAGATAGCGTCGATTGTGGTGGAACAGATTGTAATGATGAAGACGACAGCATCCACCCAGGAGCTTCGGAGTCTTGTGATGAAGTCGACAATGACTGTGATGGCATCGTAGACAATGGTGTTCAAACGACTTACTATAGTGATGCAGACGAAGATGGTTATGGTGATCCTTTAACTGCCGTTGATGCCTGTTCTCAGCCTGAAGGGTATGTGACCAATGACACGGATTGTGATGATGCAGATGCCGCGATCAGTCCTGCTGCAGTAGAAGATTGCGATGATGCCATAGACAATAACTGTAGTGGTGGTGTTAATGAAAGTTGCAGTGATGATTTTTGTGACAGAGATGGTGATGGCGCTCAAAATTCTTACTGTGCTAGCACAGAAGTAGACTGCGATGATGCTGACGCTAGCAGATATCCTGGAGCAACAGAAGAATGCGATGGCATTGACAATGATTGTAATGAACTTGTTGATGATGGCCTGGCCACAACAACTTACTATCAAGACGTTGATGGTGACGGCTATGGTGATTCAGCGGTAGCTTCTACACCTAGTTGTGCTGCACCAGAAGGATATGTTGAAGATGCAACAGACTGTGATGTCGCTGAAGCTACCACATATCCAGGCGCTACAGAACTCTGTGATCTTGTGGACAATGATTGTGATGGTGTTGTTGACAATGATGTTGCCTATGCAGACTATTTCGAAGACGCTGATGGTGATGGTTTTGGCAATCCAGACTCTTCAACAAATGATTGTGTAGCCCCAGAAGGCTATGTTGAAGACAATACAGATTGTGATGATGGAGAAGCTACAGCTAATCCCGGAGAAGCAGAGTCTTGCGATGATGAAATCGACAACAACTGTGACACTGTTGTTAACGAAGATTGCACAACAACTGTTTGCGATGCAGATGGCGACGGCTATGATTCTGACGATGCTTCTTGCGGCGGAACAGATTGTGATGACACAGATGCTAGCTTTAATCCAGGCGTTGCCGAAGCCTGTGATGGTGTTGATAATAACTGTGATAGCGTTGTTGACGAAGGTTGTACAACAACAGCTTGCGATGCTGATGGCGATGGCTATGATTCTGACGATAGCTCTTGTGGTGGCACAGATTGTGACGACACAGATGCCGGCATCAATCCAAGCATTACCGAAATCTGTGACAGAATAGACAATAACTGTAATGGTGTTGTTGACAGAGACGCTGTTGATGCTACGGTTTTGTATGCTGATGCTGACGGAGATCATTTTGGTGAGCACTCGATTTCTGTGAGAACCTGCGTACGCCTTGCTGGTTTTTCAATCAATGCTCTTGATTGTGATGACACCGATGCAACAATCAATCCCTTAGCTGATGAGCTTTGTGGTGATGGCATTGATAACAACTGTAATGGCACCAGTGATGGTGGAGAGGCTGTTGACGCCCTTCTTTGGTACGCAGATGAAGATGGTGACGGTTATGGTGATTCAGCCAGCACTGTGCTTGATTGCAACCAACCAGAGGATTATGTGAGCTACGCACTTGATTGTGATGACACCAATGCAACAATCAATCCCTTAGCCCAAGAGCACTGTGGAGATGGCATTGACAATAACTGCAACGCTATTGTTGAAGAGTCTTGTTACTTAGATAGTAAAGACGATGATGGTGATGGTTACAGCGACTTTGAAGGTGACTGTGATGATTATAACACCAGCATTTATCCAGGCGCTCCTGAGGTTTGTGATGGTCTCGATAATGACTGTGACGGCCTCTATGATGATGCCGATGATGACCTTGACACAACAACAGCTTACACATGGTATGAAGATGTTGATCTTGATGGATTTGGCATAGCAGACACATACCTAACCGCCTGTCTTCAACCGTCTGGGAATTATTCTCTCTATGAAACAGATTGTAATAATGAAAATGATGATACCTTCCCAGGTGCTGATGAAATCTGTGGAGATGGCATTGATAATGACTGTGATGGAGAAGACACAAGCTGTCCTGAAGAAGACGCTGATGTCCCTGCTGACACAGATGAATCTCTCAGCGATGAAGAGCTTGATGGCTCAACAGCAACAGGTGGCGGTGGCTGCAGCTTAAGCGTTGTTTCCATTAGCGCAGTTCATGGTTCGAGTTTGCTCATGCTTTTCTTGGCACTGTTTGGTTTGAGATTGTTTTTTAGAAATAGGAAGAGCTGACTCACTGAGACTGAGACTTAGACCATAACATCAACAGGGATGCGATAAGGGAGGTCAGGCATGTTGGCTTCATGCTGATCTGCTTGGCCGTTAATAAAAGCTATTTGTTGAGCGCTGTCATTGTAATCAACCCATTCAGCTTGAGAATGGCTATTTCCTTCTTGATGAGTTCCTTGTCCCATGGCCCCTTGATTACCAGAAACTGTGTAAAACTGCCTTGTGCAAGCCACTTCAAACAAAGACTTTTCTGCTCTCACCCTTGCCTGTTGATTCCGCGCTGTAAAACAAGCCAACATGCCTGCGTGAACAACAATCTGTCCTAAAAACATTTCAGCGTTTTTGTCCCCTCGAGTCGCTTGGTTTCTGAAAAACAAAGCTGACCCTGAAATGACTGCAAAGGGAACAGGGCCTATAGCCGAGAAAGATTCTTCATTATAACTTCTTGTTAATCGTCTAACACCGCCTTCATCCGCTACAGTACTACGATTTATTTCAAGACCGTCCTGAGAGGAAAAAGAAGAAACTTCATTTGGCTGACCGACTGATGAAGAGACAGCCTCTGGGAAAGGTCTTGCAACAGCCTTGCCAGCCTCTCCATTTGTTAATGTTCTGTCTTCCCTTATAGCACTACTATTTTCTCCTTGTTGTCCTACAGCGCTATGTTTTGAAACAAAGCCATTATGCCCTTCTACAAAATCATTTGCTGCTGTTAAAACCTCGGGCTCTTCAGGCAACACCACATCTTCTTCGACAACCACGGACGCCTGAACACCCTCAGCCGTTATTTCGTCTGCTGGCTCATCAACCAAATTCTCGACATCTAACTCTTGATTGCTGGCAACGCTGCCAGGGTTATCACTTGATTCAGAACCAGCCGCCTCATAACCTTCTTCATTTATGAGAAGCTGTGCAACCCCGTCTTCTTCTTCAATAGGAAAAGATGTTGGCGCTGGTTCTTCTTTATCTTTGCTCGCAGCAACCACAACAGGGGGAGAATAAGATCCTGCAGAATAATAACTACTGTAAGCTGCTGGTTGTTGAGAAACCTCTGTGTGAGCAGAAAACATTAAAAAGGGAAATAGCAACTCACCCTCTTCTTCTTCCGCCTCGTGGGTTGGTTCTGCCTGACCTTTGGCTTCTGCTATTTTTTGAGCGTCTTCGCCTTCTTCAAATCCATCAGCTTCTAAGCCATCATCAACAGAACACCAAAGTTCTTCTTCTTCAAAAATATCAAATTCATCGATAGTATCATAACACATGAGATCGTCATACATGTCATCGCCAAACTCAAAATCGTAATCATAAGGGTCTTCTTCATAATAAACAAGGGCCTCTGAATCGCTAGCTTTTGTCTCCTGTGGCTCAGGGCCAAACACATAATCAGCACCTCGGGTAAGTGCTTCAGTAACAGCTTCGACGGAAACCTCTTCTGGAACAATGGCCTCTACAAGACCAGACACATATTCTTCTGTTTCGCTACCCTTATAAGCCTCATAGCCTTTGCTTATGAGCCTCCCTGCCTGAACAACAGGGCTGAGCTCTAGAAGACCAACTAATTTCTGCCTTGTTGAGGGATCTAGCGCTGCCAAAAATCGATTAGGTTGATTGGAAGTTTCAGAAACATCGTGAGAAATAAGGAGCGTGCTTTCTGCGTGGGCAAGTGAAGCCCCTTGAGGACCGTAGTAATCAGGCCCTTCAACAGAACACTGATCCATAGCCGAAACAGCGAGATCACAAGAACGCGTAGCATAGTTATAAGGATCTTGGGCTAGGCAGGCCTGTTCATCACCCAGATAATCTTCTAGTCGATTATCAGGTTCGAATTCTTTTGGTGTATCGCATACTTTGTCTGTCATTGTTGTTCCCAATGTATATTATCGTCCGGATCCCCTTGAGAATCCTTAACCCCCATCTTTAATTAAATTGTGACACAGCAAAGGACAGTAAAAAAGGTTTTATTTGTGGTATATTTATACCCTTTTTAGAGATGGCTTTATTGGATGGGAATTCTTTTGAAATCAGGTTTTCTGAAAAAGAAGCTTAGATTATTTTTTTTTGGAAACCCTTTGTTTATCAGTATTAGAAAGGGTTTTTAGCTTGAACTTGTCGCAATCCCTATAATGAAAGGCCTTCAGGATTCATTAGCCTAAGAGGCTGAATATCTTCGTCTGCACAAGACAAGATACCAATGAAATTATCGTTGTATAAACCAAGTATATTTATACCCGGCTTTAATCTCTCTCTTATGATTTTTGCGTCAATTTTCTCAAGATTTGATAATGTTACCTTTTTTCCCTGAAATAGAAGCCTTGCCTCTTCTTGACTAAGGTCAATTTGCTCATATTGCTTGAGCAATGATTGTATGGGAAGCGCTTTTTTGAGACCAGAGGCGCCCTCTTCTAGTGTAGCTGAAACAGATAAATCATGCCCACACAAACCTGTTCTTATTAAGGCTGTTAAATGTCCCACAGTCCCTAGCGCCATTGCCAAATCTTCTGCCAAAACTCTGATGTACGTTCCCCGAGACACAGTCGCTTCAAACTTAAGAAACGATTTTTCAAAGCTCAAGATTTTGATGCTATGTATTTCAACTTCTCTGGGCTCTCTTGAAACAACTTTGCCTTCTCTTGCCAAAACATACAATCTCTTGCCATCCTTTTTGACAGCAGAATACATGGGAGGCGTTTGTTTTATCTTTCCAATGAACTTTTTAACCACACCCTCTAAGAACTGTCTGCTGATTTCTGGAACAGGCTTTTCTTCAACCACTTCTCCTGTGCTATCTAATGTGTCCGTTGCTGCCCCAAGACAAAGGGTTGCTTCATATGTTTTTTCTTTGTCTTCTATGAATTGAAAATACTTAGTCGCCTCATTCACACCAACAAGCAAAAGCCCACTCGCAAAGGGATCAAGCGTACCAAAGTGCCCAACCTTCTTAAAGCCAAATGTCCTTTTGAATTTTGTGAGACATTGTTGAGAAGTGGGCCCTACTGGTTTGTTGAGGAAGACAAAGAATGATTTTGATGATTGTTCTAAGACGCTCATTATATTTTTTTGAGAATAGCTTTGAAAATTTTGCTTTTAACTTCTTCTAATGAGCCTTCCATTGTGCACCCGCTCGCCCTTTTATGTCCGCCGCCTTCAAAGAGCCTTGCTATCTTTGCCACATCGACATATTTTTTGGAACGCAAACTGACCTTGTATTTCTTGGCTTCTTTTTCTTTGAACAAAAGCGCGATCTCGACGCCCTCAATAGAACGAGGATAATTAATAAAGCCTTCAGCGTCTTCTGATCTTGTCTTTGTTTGCTTGAAATCCTTTTTCTTGAGAACAATCCACGCCATCTTTCCTTTTGGGTGAATTTGCATGGTCTTCATGCACAGCTTTAAAAGCTCCATTCGTGCACGAGAATAGGTTTCGAAACAATTGAGAGCAACATCCCAAACGTCAACACCAAGCTCTACTAATTTAGCGGCAATAAGAAATGTTTCTTTGTTTGTGTTTGAGTATTTGAATGACCCTGTGTCAGTAGCAATGGCGGTGTAAAGATTCGTTGCCATGGATTTATTGATTTGAACACTTAAGCCTAAAAGTATTTTATAAACAATCTCACCTGCTGACGACTGCTTTGGCAGGCAAAAACTGTAATCAGTATTCGGACTAGCGTTAGCATGATGGTCAATGCAAAGAGTCATCCCCAAACCTTTGTGCTTTTCAACAACAGGACTCACCCTCTGAAGTTCGCTCAAATCTACGAGAAGAGTGAGATCATATTTTTCTTTTAATCCAAGCTTGTGTTTTATTTGAGATTGGCCTGGTAAAAAACGATACATCTGTGGCACAGGATCTTTTGTGTATAAAACCACCTTTTTTCCCAGCTGCCTAAGACCCATACCAAGGGAAATAATGGCTCCCAAACCATCTCCGTCAGGGTTTTCATGTGTTGTAATTAGTATCTTTTGTGCTGACTTAATGAGAGAATAGATTTTCTTAAGATTGATTTTCTTGGTTTTTTGCATTTTTTTCGTTTTCTATTTGAGCAAAAAGTTTATCAATATTGCTTCTCACTTCACTTGAATCATCATAATAAAACTTAAGATCCGGCGTATATTTAATATTAACCCTCTGAGAAAGCTCTCTTTTAATATACCCCTTTGAGTTTTTTAACCCTTTTTCGATTTCTTGTGCTCTTATGTTCCCTTCGGGAGTATTATAATAAACCTTTGCCAGCCTAAGATCAGGAGTAATTTTCACCTGTGTAATCGTCACATCATCGAGCCTTGGGTCTCTGACTAGATACCTAATAATTTGTGTAATCTCTTTTTGATAAGCTTCTGCGATTCGCTCTTGTCTTTTATTGCTCATATGTCGCTTTTTCCTTTTGTGGAATCCTTTATAATGTCTTTTGAATCTCTATTCTTTCAAAGGCCTCAATCACATCTCCTGGCTTGATATCATTATGTCCTTCAATACCAATACCACATTCAAAACCCTGTTTGACACTTTTGGCATCATCTTTGAATCGTTTTAATGAGGTGACCTGGCCTTCGTGGATAACAACATTATCCCTAAGCAGCCTTAAGTTTGCGTTTCGGGTTATAACGCCATCGGTAACCATGCTTCCAGCAATAGTCCCTATCTTAGAAACTTCGAATGTCTCTCTGATTTCAGCTCTTCCTAAATATTTCTCTTCGATATCTGGAGCCAAAAGACCTTGCATGGCAAGCTTAACGTCGTTTACCAAATCATAAATAACTTTATACAGCCTAACATCAATGTGGTGATCTTTTGCAAGATGAAGCGCCTTGGTGTCTGGCCTAACATTAAAACCAATTATAATTGCTTTTGATGCCATGGCTAACTGAACATCAGATTCATTAACACCACCGACTCCAGTATGAATAAATTTGGCTGTTACTTCTTCGTTGCCAATTTTTGATACTGCTTCTTTGATCGCTTCGAGAGATCCATGCACATCTGTTTTGATAACCAGGCTCAGTTCGCTAATTTCACCGGCCTTCATTCGAGCAAACATATCTTCGAGCGTCACCTGACTTTGTGCATCTCCAATCTTTTTACGTTTTTCATTCAAACGATTGTCTATGACAGCCCGCGCATCTTTTTCGGATTCTACAACATGAAAAGAATCCCCTGCATCCGGAACCCCTTCAAGGCCTAAAAGCTCTACAGCCGTTGAAGGTGTGCCTTCTTTAATGGGTTTGCATGTCCAATCTAAGAGATTTCGAACACGACCAGCAAAAAAACCAGCAACAACGTAATCACCTGTTTTAAGAGTTCCCTCTTGAACAAGCAAAGTACAAACAGGCCCTCTTCCTCGATCAAGTCTTGATTCAACAACAGTACCTTTTGCGCGCCCCTCTTCTCTAGATTTTAGCTCTAACATTTCGGACTGTACCAAAATACTTTCTAATAACGTATCAAGTCCTGTCCCTTCTTTGGCTGAAACATTATTAAAAATAACATCTCCTCCCCAGTCTTCGGGAACAAGCCCTTTTTCTGCTAGCTGCCTCTTGATGCGTTCTGGATCAGCATCAGGGACGTCTATTTTGTTTACCGCAACTATAATAGGAACTCCTGCTGCTTTTGCATGATTAATTGATTCTTCTGTCTGGGGCATAACACCATCATCAGCAGCGACAACAAGCACAACAATATCTGTTGATTGTGCCCCTCTAAGACGCATTGTTGTAAAAGCTTCGTGTCCTGGGGTATCAAGAAACGTGATTTTGTTGTCATTGAGGACAACTGTATAAGCGCCTATGTGCTGTGTAATGCCGCCAGCTTCACCGCTCACAACATTTGTCGAACGAATTTTATCTAACAAAGAAGTTTTTCCGTGATCAACATGACCCATAATAGTCACAACAGGGGGTCGTGTGGGAGCGTCTTTTTGCTGTTCTTCTTCTGGCTCTTTGACCGTGAGCACTTCTTCTTCTTTAAATGAAACATCTTTAACTTCGTACTCATACTCTTGTGCAATAAGCGTGGCCGTGTCTTTATCAATTTGTTGATTGATAGCAGCCATCACCCCTAGGTCCATTAATTTTTTTATGATCTCTTTTGCTTTTACGCCTAGTTCTTGTGCGAGATTTCCTACTGTAATAAATTGATCAATTCCTATGACTCGCTTTGAAGCTTTTTTGGTTGTGATCGCAGTTTGTTTGACATTTTTACGAGAGACAATCTTTTTCTTTTTGCCAAAACGACCACCGCCAGAAGGGCGAAAAACACGATCAACAGGTGATGTTCGTGCAATTTGTGATAAGTTTGTTGCGCGCCCTAAGCCATCAATGTCTAGATCTCCCCCAATTGTTTTAACTCCACGACGTGTTTTGAGAAGTTTTTCTCGTTTTTGTTTTTCTGCTTTTAAAAGTTCGGCCTTTGATGGCTGCCCTTTTTCTAAATCACGTCCTTCACTTAACCCCTCTTTTTCTGGTGCTTTTGTTTTTTTGAGATCAATATGTCCACGAATACGGTCTTTAAAAGAGAGAACTTTTGGTTTTTCTTCTTTTTTTGGTTTTTCTTGTTTTGCGACTACCGCAGCTTCTTCTTGGGCTTGTTTAGGTGTTGCTTGGACCACTTCAGCTGAAGCAACTTGTTCTTCGACCGCCTGAGGTTGGTCGCCAACAACATTTTTCTGAATGTTTTTTTCAGCTTTTGTTTTTTCTTCTTTGCTTAAAACAAACTTCTTTTCGTCTTTTTTACTAATTTTAGTTTCTTTTGTTTTTTTAACCGCTTTTTTTGGTTTTTTCTCTTCTGCTGGCGCCGAAGGTTTTGCAGCAGCTGCAGCAGGAGCTTCTTTTTTTGGAGTTGGCCTGGCTCGACGACGAATAACTCCCTTGCTCAAGCGTCTTTCAACAATTTCTGTTTTGTTTTCTTCCATATTTGTTAATGCAAAGGGGTTTATCAAAACGCCTTTGCTCTCTCATCGGCATTGACTGCCTCATCTATACGTTATTTAAACACTTGCATCTTCTCCTGCTTTTCTATCATCACCCTCTTCTGCAACAGCTTCTTCCTTAATAACCTCTTCTTCGGCGACAGTCTCTTCTTCAGCAACAACCTCTTCTTCAGCAACAACTTCTTTGCTTTCTGTTGCCTTGTCTTCTTTTGTCTCTTTTGGTGTTTTAGGTTCATTGCCATCTATCAAGCCTTCTGCTTCTAGACGTTTAGCGGCTTTGATAGCTTTTTTGTGAATTTCTCGAAGCGCATCCTGATCCATGCCTGGAATGCTCAAAAATTCATCAATTTCGGTATCGGCAATTTCCTCAACAGATCTGAAGGCATGTCCATACAGCAAAGTGGCCATAGATTCACTAACATCCAGTTCTTCTACAAGTTTTGATTTTGCAAAAGCGGACATCTCTTCAACTTTAGTCTCACTATACACATCAATGTTCCAGCCTGTTAAGTTTGCAGCAAGCCTTACATTTTGTCCTTTACGTCCTATGGCTAAAGAGAGTTGATCGTCTGGAACAATAATTTCCATAGATTGTTTTTTATCGATGACAATAACTTTTGTTACCTGAGCAGGCGCCACAGCATTGCAAACAAACCTGGCAGGATCATTATCCCATAAAACAATATCAATTTTTTCACCCCTAAGTTCTTGAACAACAGCTTGTACGCGAGAGCCCTTCATACCAACGCAGGCACCAACAGGATCAACATCACTGTCAGAAGAATACACTGCAATTTTTGATCTTACACCAGGGTCGCGTGCTACAGATCTGATTTCGACGATGCCTTCTGATATTTCGGGAACTTCCATCTCGAACAATGTTTTTACAAATTGTGGAACCCGTCTAGACAAGTTAAGCATCTGCGCTCTGGCCCTTGTATCGATCTCCATGAGAAAAGCCTGTATTCTATCTCCTGGTTTGAAGTTTTCTCCTTCAACCTGTTCTCGACGATAAATAATGGCTTCGGTTTTGTTAAGATCTACAACAATGCCGCCTTTTTCATATCGTCTCACAACGCCTGAAAGAATCTGGCCAAGCTTGTCTTCATATTCGTTCACAATCACGTCTTTTTCTGCTTCTCGCATTTTCTGAATAATAACTTGCTTTGCGGTTTGAGCAGCAATACGCCCAAGCTCTTTTTGGTCAATTTTTACACCCAAGCTGTCACCAACAATGGCATCTGCATCAAGTTTGTTGGCTGTTGCGAGGTCTAGTTCCAATTGGTCGTCTTCAACTTCTTCAACAACCTCTTTGTATTGGAACAATTCAACCTCTCCCGCTTCATGATTGTATTGCGCTTCAATATCTCCATAAAAACCCAGTTTTTTTCTGGCTGCTGACATCATAGCCGCTTCAATAGCTTCGATGAGGGTTTCTTTAGAAATTCCTTTATCCTTTTGTATCTGATCGAGTACATGATTGAGATCAAAAATCATTTCATTCTCCTTGTTCTGTTAACTGTCAATTTTTCTGTCCCATTTTTTGGGGCTGAGAAAAATTATATTCAAGATTTGCTTTTGACAACATTGACAATGGCACGGTGAAGTCTTGATTATCTACATGAATTATCAAGTCGTCTTGTTCAATTTTTTTGAGCAATCCTCGGTATTTTCGTCTACCATCAATTTTTTCTATCGTTGTCACACAAACCATTTCGCCTAAAACTGCCTGAAAATGCTCCTTTGTTTTTAACGGGCGATTTAATCCTGGTGAAGAAACCTCGAGTGAGTACCCTCCACTTATCAACCCTTCTACAGCAAGAATATCTTCAATAGCATGAGAAACCTTGGAACAGTCTCCCAAAGCTACTCCCCCCTCTTTTTCGAGAAAGAGACGTACGATTTTTTTTCCATTTTCACTGACAATCTCAACATCCAGGAGCTCGCAGCCCTCTTCTTTAATTATGGGTGCTATTAGGGTAGAAATTTTATTTATATTATCATTCATCATTACAAATATAAAAAAAAAGGGGCTCTAGAGAAGCCCCAAGGTAAATAAACAATTTGAGCGTGGGTTTTATATGTAAACCCTTGTACAAATGCAATAAAAAAGGCTTTTTGCCGCCGAGCAGCCCCTTTTAGCAGCAAATAAAGCTACAAATCACCAAAGCCCATTTAGCCTCGTTTTTCTGCAAAAAACGTCCTATAAATTAGCAAGTTGTGACGCCTTTTCCGGCAATTTTTTCCTAGTTTGAAGTACAATCACATTCACTGTTTTGTATTTTATAATAATTATAACAGGTTATCCGTTCCATAGGAAATGGCACCAAGTTTGCATAGTTATTAGCCGTAAGCAGCAACGGGGTTTTGGTATCATTTGTATAATATCAAAGGGTTACAAGGCATTCGGCTGTCGATTATATTTGGAGCTTCTATAAGGGGGAAGAAATGAACATTTCTAAGCTAGATCAAATGTCTCAAGGAATTATTCAAAAGACCAATGAAGTACCATATTCAGAAATCGAAAGATTATCACATGAAGAACAAAACCATCTCATAGACTCCCTGGTAAATCATATGAAAAAAAGCCCCCCTGAAACACGAAGCCATGTCCTTCGCTGTCTTATTGAAATGACCCCCAATTTAGAGCCAGACAAACTCTTTTATCGGCTTTCTCAAATCATTTCTCTATTAAACATAAAAATGCCTATTCAAGGAATTAACCAAAAAACGGTTATTAGCTCGGAAATAATTGAGAAATTACAACCCCTAGAATTGATATCACTTGCCTATGAACTCTCTGAACATATGAAAGGAAGCGGCTTATTGATCAATGATACCTCTTTCTGGGGCCTGATAAATATTCTGCCACACCTTCATCCTCTAAACCAAAAAGAATTTGCCTATGATGTTTTTATGCTAACAACTAATCCCGACAAGCAGGCCCTTGTGCTTGACGGCTTAACATCACTCTTGTTTCAAACTGATCATGATGGAAAAATGAACCTCACCATGTTCTTTGCAGAAATGTTAAACAAAGAGGACCAACCTCACACAAGATATTTCATCATTGATTTACTGACGAATATGACTCCAGCCCTACCTGAGGTCGAAAGAGTTCTCATTGCAGACCATGTTGCCCCCTTTATTTATTTTGAAGATCTTCAGCTTGTAAAAAAATCTATCGACTATTTTGCATCTGTTATATGTCTTTTGCCCGCACATGAAAGATTTTCGTACGCTGAAATGATTGCAGGGCTGAGCAACAACAACAGCGTAAGAAACGAAATAATTAATGCCATTAAAAAAGCGGTTCCTTTTTTAGAAAGCCATCATGAGAAAACGACTATGCTCGACCTTTTGTCACAGCTCGAAAACGAAACAACTGAATTAGATACAGAAACCTCAGGCGAACCAGCTTATTACGAAAAAGACTCCTAATCTCTTATTCCAACTCCTTGAAATTCATAAAAAACACTTTTCTTAACACTGCCATCTATGGGCACCTGTTTACTTTTTTCTGCTTCTCTATTAACAAAATTTGATAGATAATGAAGAGCCCAGCAACAAGTTACGGGACATCAAATCTGAATATTTTACTTCGTTTGCGCATCAAGAGGCGAGTATAAAACCCAAATTTTTGGGTTAATTTTGAGGAAAGACAATGCCAGAGCTCATTGTTTACCAAGGTGATCAGAAATTTTTTTGCATTCCTTTAGATGCTAGTCATCTATCTATTGGTCGCTCTTCAAAAAATGATTTGATATTAACTGGCGAGCAAGTTTCTCGCCACCACGCAGTTATCGAACAAAAAGGAGATGGCTTTTGGATAAAAGACCATTCTACAGCGGGCACAGCAATTAATGGACAACGTATTGATGCGCCAACAAAGCTAGCGGATGAATGCGAAATAGGAATAGCCAACTGGCGACTCACCTTTAAGCCCTCTTCTGCTATTCAAGAAACAGAAAACAAAAGACGCCAAACCCAAATTACAGAACTCACAAAACAAGCCCCTTCTGACACAACAAAGATTCTTCAACTTGAACCAGGGGACCTAACCTTCAAGCTATTAAAACCGCACTTAATAATCCATGATTCAATAAAAGGTGAGCGTTCCTTTTTTGTTAAAAAGAATCGAATTGTTGTTGGCACAGACCCCAATTGCGACATTAAACTACATGACGAATATGTCTCAAAATATCATGCTGAATTTCGTCTCTCAGACCATGGTTTTCATGTCATTGATTTAGATTCTACAAATGGAACATTTGTTAACGAATCAAAAATTAAGGAATGCTATCTCAAAGGAAACGAAAGAATTCATTTTGGCAGCTCTAGCATTCTTATTACATTCGAAGAAACAACGCCCGTATCAATTCAACCTTTTTCTCAAAACTGTTTTTGTGGCATTTACGGACAAACCTTAAGCATGCGCCTGCTGTTTAGCAAGATAAGAAAGGTGTCAGAAACCGACATGACCGTTCTCATTCAAGGCGAAACAGGGACAGGAAAAGAAATGGTCGCACGCGCCATCCATGATCTATCAAACAGAAGGCGTAAACCGTATGTTGTACTAAATTGCGGAGCTATTTCTGCCAGCCTTATCGAAAGCGAGCTTTTTGGCCATGAAAAAGGCGCCTTTACAGGGGCAACTCAAAGGCATTTGGGGGCCTTTGAACAAGCTAATTCTGGCACCCTCTTTTTAGATGAAATTGGAGAACTTCCTCTTGATCTACAATCAAAAATATTACGCGTGCTAGAATATCAAAGTTTTAAAAGGCTTGGAGGCAATCAAGACATCAAGGTCAACGTTCGCATCATAGCAGCAACACATCAAGACTTGGTGAACATGGTCGCCAGAAAAGAATTTCGAGAAGATCTTTTTTATCGTCTCTTTGTATTAAATCTTCCTGTACCTCCCTTAAGAACCCGCAAAGAAGACATAGACCTTCTGGCAAAAATATTTGTCGACATGGGTTCTGCCGACAAATCTTTGTACCTAGATCAATCGGCACTTGAAATACTAAAAAAACACTCCTGGCCAGGCAATGTCAGAGAGCTGAAGAACACTATGTTAAGAGCTCTTGCTTTTTGTCAAAAAAACTATCTTTCTGCAGACGATATTGAGTTTGTTCATATACACAAACAAGACCCTTCACCCGATGCTGTTCCAGACATGCCAGAAACAAATATTATCGATAATGAGGAGAACGAAGCCCCTTTCCCTAAAGCGAAAACAAATTTAGAACGAGAGGAAATCATCTACGCACTCAAAGTGGCCAATGGCGATAAAAATATGGCCGCAAGAGTTCTTGGCATTGGACGCTCAACCTTATTTAGAAAAATAAAAGATTTGAATTTAGACACAGACAAAGATAACAGCTCATAAAAACATAAAGGGACTGTTGAAAAACAGAATCCCCAGGGTCTGTTCAAAAATGCGTCGATACAAGGCGGATAAAAAACTTAATGAATGCGCGTACGCAGAGTACGTAATTGAATTAAGATTTTTATCCAACGCAGTAGGCGCGCATTTTTCAACAGACCCATAAAGGATATCTGAATGAAAGCAAAAGAAAGATTTATAAACGCCTGCCTTAATAAAGAAGTTGACCGGCCACCTATCTGGATCATGCGCCAAGCAGGCCGCTATTTACCAGAATACAGATCCATAAAAGCAAAACACAGCACCAAAGAAATGATGA
Organism: uncultured Nitrospirales bacterium; assembly: GCA_964609965.1. Classification (GTDB taxonomy): domain Bacteria; phylum UBA10199; class UBA10199; order UBA10199; family JADGCS01; genus JAHJDR01. The sequence goes on along the minus strand of CAZSTS010000014.1, from coordinate 38,755 downwards.
CCACACCAGAGATTGCTTCAGAAATTACTGTGATGCCCATTCCTATTATCGGCGTTGATGCCGCTATTCTTTATAGCGACATCCTCATGATCCCAGACGCTTTAGGCATGGGGCTTAGTTTTATTACAGGCGAAGGACCTAGGTTTGAATTTTGCCTTCAAGATTGCGCTTCGTTAAACAAACTAGATCCAGACGGTTTGAACAAAAAACTATCCTACGTGTTTAAAACCATCAAACTTAGTTTAAAAAAATTACCTAAAGACTTTCCTCTTCTTGGTTTTGCAGGGGCGCCCTTCACTGTTGCTTGTTACATGATCTGTGGCAGTAACAAACTCAACATTTCGACGGTGAAAAACTTTGCTTGGACTCAACCAAAAGTATTTGAGCAGCTTTTGAATGTTCTCACAGAAGCAACGATCAACTATTTATTAAAACAATATCAATCTGGCGTGAGCGCTATTCAGCTTTTTGATACATGGGCAGGTCATTTGTCTGTAAAAGATTATAGAGAGCTAGCGAAACCTTATACACAGAAAGTTTTCAACGCCCTGCAAAAAGCCTATGTTCCAAGTATTCATTATATTTTGAACGGAAATCATCTTATCAAGGATATGGGGGAAATATCATCAGATGCTATTGGGGTTGATTGGCGTGCGGACCTGAATGAAATACGACAAATGACAAAAACCGGGCATGCGATTCAAGGCAACCTTGATCCGGACCTTCTTTTGTCAACACCAGCTATTATTGAATCGAGATTAAAAGATATGATTTCTTCTGTGCCCAACCCCTGCAAAGGATATATTATTAATTTAGGACACGGGATTACACCAAAGGTTCCTGTAAAGAATGCCAAGGTTTTTGTAGAAAAGGCAAAAGCCCTGTTTCGCTAAACTACTTCATCTTTGTTTCTTTAAACTCAACGTGCTTTCTAACTACAGGATCGTATTTTTTCATTTTAAGCTTTTCTGTAGTATTCTTTTTGTTTTTTCTTGTTGTATAGAAAAAACCTGTTTTAGCAGTGCTTTCTAGTTTGATTTTTTCTCGTGCTTGATTTTTCTTTGCCATAAAGGGCTCCTTACATATTTGTTATCGCGGCGCGGTGTATAGCGTTTTAAGCGAGAAAATGTCAATTCGAGGGCTGTAACTATGAGAATTGTTTATTATTTTGTGATTATCCTTCTTTTTCTAAGTGCTTTATTGGCTCTCGGCATATTCTATGCCTGGTCACCTGCTGTGAAGAACCTTCCTCAGGCTAGTCTTCATGAATTCTCTCCGTTGGTGATTGACCACAATCAGCCTAGAGCAAAGCTGCTAAAGGTTGTGACATATAATATTGGCTATGCTTCGGGAGAACAAAACAACAAGGGCAATGTTCTCACGCGTAAGGAAGTCGAAAACAATCTCTCTGAAATTGTGGCTACACTCAAAAAAATCAATGCTGATCTTGTTTTCCTGCAGGAAGTGGATTTTAATTCAAAAAGATCTCATCATATTAATCAATTCAAAAAAATAGCTGACGCACTTGATATGCCATTTGCTGCAACAGTGATAACGTGGAATCATAACTACCTGCCCTGGCCTTTTTGGCCTTTTTCAAAACAATTTGGACAAGTTGTTTCAGGACAGGCGGTCTTAAGTAGGTTTCCGATTCTGAATCAAAGAATTCACCCTCTTGATAAGCCAGCAACAAATCCCTTTTGGTATAATTGGTTTTCTTTGGATCGCAAGATTCAAGAGCTAAGATTAGAAATAGGCCCTAAGAATAGAACGATTTTTCACGTTCACCTTGAAGCCTATGAATTCAACACCCGTGAAATGCAAACAAGGTTTTTAGCTCAAAATATTACACAAAAGAAAGAAGAAACACTCTTTGCAATAGGTGATTTTAATAGTGTGACAAATATAACAAGAACCGAACTATCTATTTTAGAAAAAAGTCATCTTGCCTCTTCAAGTAAAACGATCAGCGCATTTCAAAACAGCACAGGCTACCTAAATGCTGAAACCAAAGAACAACTCACCTTTCCAAGCTGGGCCCCTGACATTAAAATAGATCACATCTTTTATCCGGAAAACCTAAAACTCAAAGAAACGAAAATTGAGAAAAGCGTAGCCAGCGACCACCTGCCTGTTTGGGCTGTTTTTGAACTAAAAAACTAATTTTGTTTATTAATAATATTTTTCATTGTTTTTTCTCTTAACATTCAAAGGCATACAATCTTTTCCACAAAATGCATTTTTTCAAACCTTTATTATTCAATATGTTAATCAACTCAACGGGTTATCCACAAGATTTTTGCCATATGACTTATCCACAGCTGTGGATAAAACAGTGCTTAAAAAAATTTCTCAATCATTTCATGACCATTATTTTTTTTGATTTTTTTTCTTGTGAAGAACTTCAGTTTTCCTGTTTACTATGTCTGGAAGGTAACGATCCTTCCATTTGATTGACAGAATACAAAAGCCCGGTTTCAGCTAGGGGCACTCAACGCGAGCGCCCTTACTGAGCTGGGCTTTTGTGTATTACCTTACAAATCCAATCCTTTTCTTCTCTTTATTCTCAATCGGTTTCATCATCTCTCTAATAGCATCAAAGATTATTTTTATTTGTTTGTCTTGTAAGTGATCTTTCTTTTCCAGCTGCTTTAGCTTTTCTAGGATTTCTTTATGTGAAGAGAGAACTTGTCTCATGCGAACAAAGGCCCGCATGATTTCGATGTTAACTTGGACAGCTTTTTTGTTATTGAGAACTGATGAAAGCATTGCAACGCCTTGTTCTGTAAAAGCATAGGGCAAATATTTTGTATGTTTTCCATGTTTTCGAACATCTCCAAAATAATTGATCCTTAAATAATGATATTCGTCTTGAGACAATTCAAACATAAAATCTTCAGGAAATCGTTTTATGTTGCGCTTAACCTGCTCCTTTAGTCTCTTAACAGGCACTCCGTAAAGAACTGCTAATTCATTATCTAAAATTACTTTGTGTTTGCGAAGCAATATGATGCTTTGAATAATTGTATTATAGGGAATAATTTTATCCATAATATCTCCTTTCAATTTATCTTAAGGTCGCAGCTTGCGACCTTAAGATTGTAACCATTTAATAATATTAGCGTTTATCTCATGGCCTTTGTTTGAGGTTCCAAATTGGAACCTCAAACGCGTAACCTTAAGATTTGTAATCAAAACCCGCCCGTCATTCCCATCCGATCAAGACTTCGATACTGAATCGCTTCTAAGATATGATCCATTTTAATCACATCGGAACTATCCATATCTGCAATCGTGCGCGAGACTTTGAAGATACGACTCACAGCCCTTGCTGAGAGCTGAAATTTGTCCATAGATGATTTGAGAATTTTTTCACCCACAGGATCGAGCTTACAAAATTTTTCAATCAGCTTTGTTGTCATTTGAGAATTTAAATATATAGGACTGTTTTGAAATCTCTTAGCCTGAAGTTTTCTCATTCTCACAATACGCTCTGCAACATTTGTTGAGCGCTCACCTATTTCTGATGACTTTCGCATATCTTCATAAGGAACTGGTGGGACTTCGATGTGCAAATCAATTCTGTCTAATAAAGGACCAGAAAGTTTGGCCCGGTAACGTTGGATTTGAGTTGTTGTACAGGAACAAGGAAGTTTAGAATGCCCCATGTAACCACAAGGACAAGGATTGCTGCTGGCTACGAGAATAAATCTCGCCGGATATGTTAAACTAGTTGATGCGCGCGAAATTGTTACTTCATGACTTTCAAGTGGTTGTCTTAATAATTCCAAAACATGCTTTTGAAATTCTGGCAGCTCATCCAAAAACAAAACCCCATTATGAGCCAAACTCACCTCTCCTGGCCTTGGGTAAGAACCACCGCCGATAAGACCTGCGTTTGAAATGGAATGGTGCGGATCTCTAAAAGGCCTTTGTGTTAACAACAAGTGTTTGTCTTTTAAAAGCCCCATCACACTGTATATTTTTGATGTTTCGAGAGACTCTTCGAATGTTAAAGGAGGCAGGATCGTGGGGATCCTTGAAGCCAACATTGTCTTTCCCGAACCAGGGGGGCCTTTAAACAAAATATTATGCCCCCCAGCTGCGGCAACTTCAATCGCGCGCTTAGCTTGATGCTGACCGTAGATGTCCGAAAAATCGATATCACAGATGTCTGATTTGTTTTCTGATGAATAGCTTTTATAAACAGCGGGCTGTACGACCGTCCTTCCACTAATAAATTCGACAACCTCACTAAAATGAGAAAACCCGAAAACGTTGAGCCCTTTTACCATGCATGCCTCATTCGCATTAGCTTCTGGTAAAATCAGATTCTTAATCTTTAATTCCCGCGCCAAAATAGCAATGGGTAACACCCCTTTAATCGAGCGCAAATCTCCTGTTAAGCTCAGCTCACTTACAAAAATCGTGCTTTTTAATAGTGTTGATTTGAGTTCTCCCGAAGCCACCATCAAAGCTATGGCTATTGGTAAATCAAAAGCTGTTCCTTCCTTTTTTGTATCTGCTGGGGCAAGATTGATCGTTACGCGACGAAAAATAAAATCATACCCTGAATTACGAACAGCTGCTATGACCCTGTCCTTGCTCTCTTTGACCGCAGATTCAGGCAGTCCAACTGTGCTCCATTGAGGCAGTTGTGACATTCTGATATCGACTTCAACATTGATGAGGCGGGCCTCTATGCCGTGTATTCCAGCACTATAAATTTGAGCAAACATGATTCTCCTTCCTTGTCGCGCCGTAGTCCTGAGCTAACAAAGTGAGTCGAAGGACAAAGGCGGATGGTTAATTGTTATTACACAAAGGAGTAATTCAAATACTGTGCCAATCCCTGAATTTGCTAACGTCCTGTTATTTCAATTATATTCATTTTCTTTGAGTCTCAGTTTTTGTAAATAGTCTCATTTTTGAGACTGAAGTGGGACTGGAAAGTGAACTCTTTCAGCTAGATAGTCGACTGTACTATCTTGAAAACTCTAGTAAGACCCCCATAATATTGACCTTTTAATCTATTTTTGATAGGCGAAACGCCGCAAATGCTTCTATTCTCGATTTTCCCATGCAATTTTTGAAAATTTGCGTACTCGAAAATGGTTGATCGAAAATAGAGGAAAAGTTGCTTGCCCTGAGCGTGTCGAAGGGTGAAGCAAAATTTTTGGGGATGTAGCTCAATTGGTAGAGCGCTACAATGGCATTGTAGAGGTAGTCGGTTCGATCCCGATCATCTCCACTCGACTCACCCTTAGCTACGCTAAGGGTTCGCTCGTGGCAGGCCACATAAGAACTTGCTCCTTGGCCTGAGAGACCAACGGGAATCGAAGGCGTGGCAAGCCACAAGCATTCACTCCTCTCGTTTTTAATAGATGAGTCGAGTGTCCCGAGCGCTGTCGAGGGACTAGCAACAAATACTAGTATTTTTATTTCTAATTCGATATAGACCCTTCAGGTGATAATGTGAAAAAGTACGATAAAAATGTAAAAGCCATCCAAGATATTCTCAAGAAGAATGGCGTCAAAATGTCTGCCATTGAAATTCGCGAACTCATGAAAACTAACGGGTTGTCAGCGGACGAAGATAAAATCAAGGCTTATGTCCGTCAACTGCGTCGTGGGTACTAATCTTTACCCCCATAAGTCCAAAACATAACAACCAGCACTTGAGAACAACACAAGAAAACCTGTTTGCCCCCGAATCCGGCTGTCTAGTCTTAGGCGATCAATTTATCCATTTTAGCATCAAACAAAATTCTCGAATAAAAAATGAGCGGCTTCTCATTTCTCCCGAAGAAGGACTTGTCATTGAGGCGCCCAAATTGATTAATTCAACAAAAGCCCAGAAGCTTATTCAAAAAAAATCTGACTGGATTTTACGATCCCTAAAGTCTGTAAGCAAACAAAGGCAAAATATTGCCAAAATAAAAAAACATGGTAACAGTGTTCTTGTTTTTGGAAAAGAAAAAATCATTCAAGCAAAACCAAGCCAACCAAAAAACTATATCTATGAAACAAACTCTGAAATAATTATGGGATTTACAGAGAAAGTTATTTGCTCTGAGAAAATAAATGAAAAACTCATTGCTTGGTTACAAGAAAAAGCTTCTTCTTACATTTCTCTGAGAACAGAATTCCTGAACAAAGGAACGTTTGATACATGTAAAATTACGGTCAAAGACCAAAAAACTATTTGGGGATCTTGTTCAACAGACAGGAAGCTCAACTTTTCATGGCGGCTTATCATGGCCCCAAGGTTTGCTAGCGACTATATTCTCTTTCATGAACTCTGTCATACAAAACACCTAAACCACTCAAAAACCTACTGGAAACTAGTAGAAAAGGTCTGTCCAGAATATAAAAAAGCCGAAAAATGGTTCCAAAGCTATGGGTTTGTGTTGCATATCGATCCTGATTTATCGTAAATTTCAACTTAACAACAAATGGCGTAAGAAGAGCTGGGTATCTCTATGAAGAAAACAAAGTGGAACATTTCAAAATCTGACGAAACCTACAACATCTCTGGTTGGGGTTATCCCTACTTTTCTATCAATCGCCAAGGTGAAGTTGCTATACACCCACGTGGCAAAAAAAACCGCTCCTTCAGTCTTAAAACCCTTGTAGACCAAACCATCGAACGAAATATTCAAACACCATTTTTGCTTAGATTTAATGACATTCTATTGCATAGACTTTCAGAAATCTCTCAAGCCTTTCAAACAGCTATTACGGAATACAATTATTCTGGAGCTCACTCCATTATTTATCCCATTAAAGTGAACCAACAAAGACATGTTGTGGACCAAATTGTAAATTACAATATTAAAAACAATCACGGATTAGAAGCCGGCTCAAAACCAGAGCTCTTGGCTGTTATGTCTCTTTCAAAAAACCAAAACATGCCTATTGTCTGTAACGGCTATAAAGATGAAGAGTATTTTGAAATCGCTCTCATGGGCACTAAAATTGGCAAAAAAGTCTTTCCTGTTATCGAAAAGTTTTCTGAGCTCGAAACCCTTATTAAGGTTTCTCGTCGCCTTGATGTAAAACCTGAATTTGGTGTGAGAATGAAGTTGGCCACAATCGGTTCTGGCCGGTGGCAAAAATCGGGTGGTTTTCGTTCAAAATTTGGTTTGACTATCAATGAGTTGGTTCGCGGTGTCACCTTGCTTAAAAAAGCCAAAATGCTCGATGGGTTTACCCTTTTGCACTTTCACCAGGGCTCACAAGTTCCTGACATCAGCACATTTAAACGCTGCTTTAAAGAAGCTGGCCGTGTTTATGTCGAGCTCAAAAAGCTTGGTGTCCCCTTAGCTGTTTTAGATGTCGGTGGCGGGCTTGGTGTAGACTATAATGGAACCGCAACAAATCAGGACAGCTCTGCCAACTATAACTTACAAGAATATGCTAACGATGTTATTTTTCAGATTAAAGAAATCTGTGACGAGGCAGACGTTGACCCTCCTCATATTTTTACAGAATCTGGCCGAGCAGTTGTAGCGCATCATGCTATTCTCATTTTCGAAGTACTGGGCTGTTCAGGGTATGATCGCGTAAACCTTCCAAAAAAAGTTAAAAGAACTTCCCCAAAACCGCTTCGTGAACTTTTCGATATTCGTGAAGCCCTCAGAACCGAAACAAAAAGCCTCACGATCATGGAACACTATCATGATGCTGTAGCCAGCTTCCAGGAATGTCAGCACCTTTTTGGTTTAGGGTATATGTCGATTATTGAACGCGGTCTTGCAGAAGAATTTTATTTCAGTTCTTTAAAGCGCTGCTTAACTGTTCTACAAAGAGACGAAGAATATCAAGATGAAGTTAAAGACCTAGAAGAAATCCTGTCTGATACTTATTTTGGCAATTTTAGCGTGTTTCAATCATTGCCAGACCACTGGGCTATCGAACAACAGTTTCCTCTCATGCCAATTCACCGTCTGAATGAAGAACCAACTTCAAATGCAATCATTGCCGATATCACTTGTGATAGTGATGGCAAGGTTGATCTATTTGTAGGCGACAAAAAAGGCGAAAGCACTATTAAACTTCATTCTCTTAATAAAAATGATGAATACTATCTGGGCTCTTTCCTCGTTGGCGCGTACCAAGAAACACTTGGCGACCTACACAATCTCTTTGGAGATACAAATGCAGTTCATGTGAGCGTTGACAATAAGGGCAAGCCCACAATCGAAACAATTGTTAAGGGCGACACGGTTAAAGAGGTTTTAAGTTACGTACAGTATGACGTGGAAGACCTTCTTGATAAAATGCACAAACAAGTTGAAAAAGCAGTACGAGAAAAGCTCATCACCGTTAAAGAATCTGGCATGCTTCTTAAATTTTATGAGACAGCAATTGAAGGCTATACCTACCTTGAAGACTGGGTGACAAGAGGAGATTACTAGGCCGAGAAGATATTCCCTTTTCCAAAAATCCAATTAGGATCCCATTTATTTTTTAGTGCTAACATTTTTCTGATAACTGGCGGCTGGTGCTGAATTTCTAACAGATCTTTTTTGATTTTACCCAGGCCATGTTCTCCTGCCACGCCACCACCATAATGAACGGCCTGCTTACATTGGAGCTTGATGAAATTTTTGGCAATCTGCCATTGTTCTTTATTCTTTGCCAAAAAATTCCAATGAGGATGTCCCGCACCAATATGAGCAAAAACCAAGAAAGGAACATTTATCTCTTTTGCTTTTTTGTAGACGTTCATCATCATGTCGTACATGTGGCGTGTGGGAACCCACCAATCAGTACCAACCTTGCCCCCGCCATCAGCGTGAAACTTAAAACACTCTTCATTAACCATAAGAGGGATATAATGACGGCACTCGTGAATATCTTTAAGCTGCTGGTCTGTTCTTGCCATAAAAACCCGCTCTAAAGGGGCTGGATCATTAACTTGCCTGTAAACCTGGGTGAGGAGATTAAACCACGCATCAATGCTGTTTCTAAAATCCATCTCACTATGGTATTCGTCCTTTATATAGAGAAAGTTTTTTTCTTTTTTGAGCTCCTCTGGACAAGCTGAGCATTTTTGGAAATAATCTGAAGCGCCTGGGCCCACAAGCTCCAAGGCGACAGGTTGTTTTTCTTTTTTAAGCAAGAGAGACGCTGCTTGAATACATTTTTCAAAGCTCGAGAAAGGAATCATCAACAAAAACACATTGGGCTCTTCGTGGTTAATGAGCCTGAGTTTTAATTGTTTAATCAATGCCAACGTGCCTTCTGAAGCTATAATTTCATCAATCTCTTCTCCATCCAGACAATAGCCACCTCTATTTTTTTGAATCATTAGAGGAACCTTTTTTTGCCTGGCCAATGTTTTTATGTGTCCATCAGCACAAATAACTTCTAAGCTATCAACATATTTTCGTGAGGAACCATATTTAAAGCTACATTCGCCAGTAGCATTTGTAGCAATTGTTGAGCCAACCTGCACCTCATTAAAACTCGTTGGGTCTGGTGGGTAATAAAAACCTTCGGCTTTTACTGCTTTTTTAAGATCTGCTAAAATAACGCCTGGCTCTGTAATGACATAGGGTTCATTTGTCTTTTTATCGACTCCAATATCTAGTATTTTATTTTTGAGAGACATCGACAGAGCAAGCCCCTCGTCTGCCACCGAAGCCCCTGTCATAGATGTTTGTGAGCCACAAAACGTCACAGGCAATTTGTTTTCGGAACAGTATTGAAGAACTTCTTGAACCGTTTCCCAGTCTCCTGCACGATAAACAAAATCTGGATGACCTTCATAAACCGAGTCCTTAGAATATTGTTCGATAATTTCTTTATCTGAATAAAAATAATCTGTGATGTCTACCTTAATCTTCATAACTAAAAAACAAACAGTCCTAGCCCACCATCAACCTCAAATATCTGACCAGTGATATACTTGGCTTGTTCACTACAAATAAAAGTAATGGTGTTTGCGATGTCTTCGGGTTCACCAAGGCGTCGCATGGGAACAGCTTTTTCCATACGCGCTAACATGTCACCTCGAATAAAACCTTTTGCTGATTCTGTTCCAATAATTCCTGGAGCGACAATGTTTGATGTAATGTTTTTTCTCGCTCCTTCAAGTGCCAAAGACTTTCCTAAACCAATAACACCTGCCTTTGTTGAAGAGTAACTTGTTTGACCAGCTCCTCCGCGAGTTCCTGCCACAGAGCTTAAGAAAACAACTCGTCCCCATTCGTTTTTAAGAAGATGGGGCCAAACAGCTCGTGTCATATTAGCGGAACCAATAAGGTTAACCTGAATATCAAGGTTCCATTTTTCGACAGGTATGCTGTTAAAAAAACCAACGGTAGAAAGAATACTCGCGTTATTAATAAGAATGTGAATCGTACCAAAATCTTTTACTATTTCTTCGACTGTTTCATTCACAACATCAACATTTGAAATATCGCATGTGTAACCCTTGGCCTCTATGCCTTCACCCGTAAGAACGCTCACTGTTTCGGTAAGATCAGCTACATCGAGAACAGCTACTTTGCATCCTGCTTTTCCAAGCGCCAAAGCATCAGCTCTACCAAGACCTTGCGCTGCTGCGCCTGTTACCACAGCTACTTTGCCAGAAAGATCAATTTTCATAAATGCCTCCGATTTAGTGTTCGGTCTGCAGATACAGCGCCAGCTTATTTGTGGCAAGGATGAAGTGTAAGTTGTTGAGATGAGATCTTTTTAATAGATATCAAAATAATCAAACAGGTCATGAGCGCTTTTAAAATGGCTGTGCCTGAGATGATTGTTTTTTTTGTGTTCTGCTCTTTTTTGAAAAGATGTTCCATGATGCCTTTTTGCTTTATCAACATACACGGCGTGAGAGGAATCTTGTGTCTTATTATTTACGTGTTTCACGACATATTTTTCTAAATCATACCAACTGTATTCTTTGGCATTCGTTGTTTCACCCCAAAAGGCCGCTACAAGAACTAGTACTAAGACGATAAATAAGCTTTTCATTTTTTTCCCCCGTTGAAATCTAAATTCCTAAAACTCTATTTGCAACTCTTGTGCCAAGGAGCGAAAGCAGCAAGGTGTTAATATTTAAGATGATTTTTTTAGGGGCCTTGCAAGCCACTCTTCTGATGAGGCAATATTTTGACAGGCTGATGAGAGAATTCTCATTATGAGGAGGGAAATTCTCCAAAAAAAAAGGGGCACGAAAAATCATGCCCCTTTTAAACTTTTAACGATTCCTTTTCACTATGGCTTAGTAAGTTAACAGGCATAGTGATTAGCAATAGTTTATTAACTAGAATGCTAGTGTTAATACAAATGTCACAGTTGATGTATATGTTTCGCCATCACTACCCACCACGCTCACTTCAATAACAAATGTAAAATTTCCATCACCTGTAAATGTAGACGTCGTGCCATCACAGAGATAGACCAGCCCACCAGTGATAGAAGAAGCAATAGGAAGTGTTGAAAGGTCTACGTTACAAGTAGTTGAGTCAGAACAACTAAACTCTGTAAACGTTCCGCCTGTTGCTGTAGCAATCCCTGCCATATCTCATAGTACCCATCAGAACAAGTGGTTTCTGGACCAACAACATGAACCGTAGCCACGCCTGCAAGCTCAGAAGCCAAATCAGCTCCTGCAGGAGGAATCCAAGGTGCTATGATAGATGCTGCTGTATAGCTTGTATCAGTGTGTGAACAATCATCGCCTATTGAAACGAGGATTCTAGTTGCCCCTGTCCTCCAAGTTGTTGCGGCATTTAAGCGATCAAGAGAACCTAAATAATTTTCTGGATAATCCTCCCCATTACAGCCCGCTGGATAAACACTCACGAGCTCATCAAAGAAAAGCCCCAGATTTGTAGATGTTTGTAAATCTGCACCTGTCGAAGGCCTTTCACAGGTATCAAAAGAAGGAGCTACACCTAAAACACCGTCTGAAACCGCGTCTGTAAACGAAGACGATGTATCTTTTGTATCAAAGGCATCTCCAAGCGTCATAACAGCAAACGAGACATCAACACCAGCATCTGTCAAAGTTGTAGCAAAGTCAGAAATTTCATTTGAAAGAGCTTCAACAGCATATTGCATGCTTAAGGTTGTATCGAGGCTAAAACCAATATCAAACAGGAATGTACCACTAGAACCTACCGTCACTCCATCAGCGCAAGTAATGACCTCAGTACTAAGCGAATGTTTTACCAAGGAAGCAGACCCGCCGCTTGTGGCAGTAACGCTAGAAATAGTTGGGGTTTCAAGCGTACCATCGCTATCAACATCAAGTGCTGTCATTGTAAATTTAAGTTCTCCATCATCGCCAACAGAGGCAGACAAACTCGGAGTAAAGTCACCCGAAGCCTCACTGCTCACAATTGTGACACCTGTTAAATCACCGGTCACGCTTGTGCCACCAGTGCTACCACCACAGTTTACCAAGCCTAAACTTACAGCTATGATAACAAATAAAAACACATTCAAAAACTTTCTCATATATCCTCCTTGTCGCAGCGTAGTCGAAAGACGATGCCGGACTTTTGTTAATTAACAATACAAAACTGATGGGATTTTTGTTAGCAGTGTAGGAAAGAAAATCAACTTAAAATAATGGGGTCCTTGGGCCTTAGGATCTTAGGGCCTTGGGGAAAGGAAATAAAAAAAGCGCACATCGAATATCAGGGTCCTCCCCTATATGCAAAAATATTCAATGCACGCTATAACCCTACATACGCTAGACGTTAGATGCTAGACCCTAAACACATTATAGCTTAAGAAAACGATACCGATCATGGTGCCGTTTTAAAAACGCATCAACTTTTTTGGGATTTTCTTTTGGCTTAACTTTTAAGTGTTTATGTTCCTTTGTTTTTACCTCATCAACATGAAGGGCATGCGATGTATCTTTAACTGTTTTTTGATGATCCTGAATTGTTTGGCGGTATTCATGTAGCCAAAAGCCATCCATATCCATAGCATTTGAGTTAAAGGTAAAAGCAAAAAAACAAACAGCCGCACCAACAAGTATCATATATATTACTTTACGTCTCATTATTTCCCCCTTTATCACGGCGTTGTCTCGAGCGACTCGTGGTGAGCGAAGTCGAACCAAGCCGGATTTTAAGACTCTTTCAGCCCTCTAAAATGCAACAAACATGCCATTTGAACGCGATTTATATATGGTTGTAATTATTGGGCTTTTCTTGGTGACTTCTTTTCCGCCTGCTTTTATTAGGTAATTTTTTCCTACTTTAGCATCATGAGAAGGCAGTTTTTGACAGGAAGCTACCCTTCTTCATACGCCTTTTTCTTCTCTTCTAGCTCTTCCCAAACTTCTTTAGGAACGAGTGAATTGATGAAGGCGTAGAGTTTTGTGACGGTATTTCTTTCTTTGATTGCAGGGGGAATTTTGTAGGCTTTGTCCAAAACAGTTATTGTCAGACTTTCGAGATCACCGCCTGCAGGTTGCATCTCATCTTTTTCCCACACATCCCTGAGACAGTTTGATTCAGTAAATAAAGATAAAAGATGATCAATTTGTTTTTGACTGACATCGAAAGAATATTTCCAAACAGGAATACCCTCTCCAATGTAATCAGGCCAAAAAGCGATTTTTCCCTCGCCTTTTGAATTTGTGAAAATCGTGTATTCGCGATGATAAGGAGGAGGAACCGTTTCGCCATAGAAGCGATAAGCTAAAGAAAACCCTGTCTTTTTAAGGCCTTGAAGCTGGCTCATGATTGGAATGTAATCAACTACGCCTTATTCGTCAAACTCTGATATACTATATATTAGATGGAAGAAAGACTCGAAATCGATCCCCTTATTATCCAGTCTCACAATGAACAAAAGCAAAGATACGAAAAACTGTATCAAAATTTTAAAGACTCTTCTCAAGGGCTTCACTTTGCATCAGACTATTCTCAAATGATTCGTTTCTTACAATTTCTGAAAATTGGAAAAATCGAAGGAAAGAAAATCTTAGATCTTGGTTGTGGCCTTGGCGATTTTTTTAAGTTTTTAGACGAACAGGGTATCAAGACAAAATATACTGGATACGATATTGTTTCTGATTTTATCTTTCATTGTCAAAAGACATATCAAGATGCAAAATTTGAAGAGCGGGACATTCTGTTTTCACGTCCGAAAGAAAAATTTGAGTATGTTTTTGCTAGCGGCATTTTTGCACATGGTAATAAGATGTTTTTTGAAGAAATGATCAAGCTTGCCTTTGATCTGAGCAAAACTGCTTTTGCATTTAACATGTACGAAGCAAAACAAGATGATTTTTTTCAGATTTCAAAAGAAGAAGTCCTCTTCCTCTGTCGCCGCCTTAGTCCCAATAAAATTGTTCTTATAGAAGACTACCTTCCTGGTGATTATACGATTTTCCTGTATAAAATTTAATCCCCCTTATGCTTGCCCCTATTCAAAGGTTTAAGTAGATCAAAACCATGTCTGGCCTAACATCATTAATAAAATCCCGTTTGGATCATATAAGGTCTGTAGTTGTAGATAATGATCTGATTGCAGATTTGAAAAAGATTCCCAAACATGAGTTTCATGTTCACCTTGGAGGATCCATAAGAAGAGAAACAGCCCTGGATCTGGCACAAAAGAACAACATTCCCTTGCCTTCATCAAAAGAAGATTTTTTGAAAGCCGCCGCACCCTTGGTTCTTTTTCAAAGCGAATATCTTTGGCAGCTGTTTCACAAAACCTATCAATGGCACTGGTCTTGTGTAAAAACCTGTGATGATCTGCAAAGAATTGTTTTTGAATTTCTTGAAGATTCTTGCAATCAAGGGGTTATTCATTCTGAATTTACAGTCTCTGGAACTTATTTGATGAAAACTTTTCCCTTTGATGAATGGGTAGACGCGATTTCGTTAGGGATAAAAAAAGCCCGGAGCTTGTTTTCAATAAAAGCTGCCGTCATTCTAGACATCTCTCGTCGTTCAGGACCAGAAAACGCTATAAAGAGCGTTGAAAAAATTATTAAAAGAGGACGAGAAACAGTTTGCGCAATTGGAATGGGAGGTGATGAAGTCAAATACCCTCATCATCTTTTTACAAAGGCCTTTGCTCTTGCCAAAGAAAGTAAAATCCCTTCGACTGTCCATGTATCTGAGTTTAGAGATGGCAGCACAACGACTGACGCCATAAGAGATCTTAGCCCAAATCGTCTTGGCCATGCCCTCACCACCATCAAATCTGCCAAAGCCTATGAGGCGCTTAAAGAATCAGGTCTGCATGTCGAGTCTTGTCCCTTATGTAATTATGTTGGAAGAATGGGTGACATTGGTCATCTATCAGAGCATCCAATCAAACAGTATTATGACGATGGAATTCCCGTGAGTATTAATACCGATGATCCGCAGATATTTGGTTTTGATTTATTAGATAATTATTACCTGCTTATGAAAGAAGCGGGATTTGAAATGGAAGACTTCAATGAAATAAACCTTGCTGCTGCTAAGCATGCTTTTTATTGAAAATAAAATGCCTTAACCTTTAGTGTAATTTATAATAATAAATGTTCTAAACGAGAAAGGGGTTTATTATGAAACAGTCATTATTAACGCGCATCTCATTTCTAACAACCATTGCCTATTTAATGGTTTTTGTTTTAGGCCCAGCAACAGGCTGTGGTGGGAGCAGTGATTCAGACACAAATGGTTCTGATACAAATGGTTCAGATAGCACAACGAGTTTTGTCGCAGCAACAAAAGCACAAACTGACACCGCAGGAGAGGCAACGTTTAATGTAACAAAGCTGAGTGGCGTTGAGACCGTTCAAGTAGCCCTAACCGCCCCTAATGGAGAGGCTGCCAGTGGAATGAACGTCTACTTTACTGAAGCAGAAGATGGCTATGTCATGCTTGTGGTTCGCGACCCAAACAATCTCTATCAAACTTCAATTATTACATTCGATATAGATGATTATTCAACAGCAAGCTCTTCTGTAATCCCCTTTCTATATTTAGAAAGCGGTCAAACGAATGAAAGCGGCATCGAAAGAACTAAAGAGGTAATTACAATTGCAACTCTAGTTGCAGTTGCAGGCGTTGCTTTAGTGTCTGCCGTGGCAGCCATTGATTGGAACAACAAGTTCAATGACGTTGCTGGCTCCATTGACCCTTATCGCCTTGCAAGTGGAGACCCAGAATGTTTTTCTTTTGACACACTTCTCGATCATTTTGAGCTTGCTTCAGAAGCCTTTGGTTTAATCTTTTGGACTGCAACAACCATGGCATCTGCTGGTGCAACCACCACTACAACAGGTGTTTATGAGCTCGTTCTAACAGAAATGACTTCTGCCATCAAAGATGAGCTAGAGGACATGTTTTGGGACGAAGTGGCTTCTGCAGCCCTTGCTGGTGCCGGCATAAGCAAAACAACAAATATGTGTTGGACGCTAAGACTTCCAGATGCAACAGGCACGGAGGCCTTTGATTATTCCAAGATCCTTGAAATGCGATCTGACTTAACTTGTACTTCAGCTACAGACTGTGAAGACATATCAGAAACGACCGCAACAGACCTTACTAAGGTAGATGTTGATGAGGATGGTTATGCAGCTGATGTTGATTGTGATGATTTTGATAGCACTATTTATCCAGGTGCTTTTGATATTTGTGATGACAGCATTATCCAGGATTGTGATGCAACAGCAGACACAACCTGCAATGTTACTGTAACGGCTTTTTTAAGAGACTTCATTACCGAAGGATGGCCAGAGCTTGATGATGGCGGGTCTGGCGATGTTTCTGTCGTAAGAGTTGGTGGCTCGTTTCAGGGAGATGATAGTGAAATAACAGAAGCAAGAATCATTCTTAATGACTTTAATGAACAGCTATTAACCATAGAATTTGGTTCTTGGAGCACCTATGTTAATCTTGCTTCTGGTCTCAATCGCATTCAAGTTGTTGGTCAAAGCGGTTCTTATTATGCAGCAAGAACTCTCACCTTTACAAACACAGGCACTCAAGATGATTTAGCTGTCATGCTTTCTTGGGACGAATGCCCTGATCTTGATCTTTATATAGAAGAACCAGGGGGAACAACTGTTAGTGTAAACAACACTACTGGAGATGATGGTTCTTTAGTACTAGATTGTAGCACAGGATGGGGTCCCGAAATTTATACTGCAGAAACTGCCAGCACAGGAACCTATACATTTTATGCCAAACATGCAGGTGATGGTGGGTCTTGTGGTTCTGAAGATGTTGATACAGGTTATACAATCAGAGTCATGACCCCCTATGGGACCAGAACTTATACAGGAGCACTTTCTTCTTCGGGTGAAACAGGAACTGAATATACTTGGCGGTTTTAGTTAAAAGTAGGTCACTGCCTTACTTCTTCTTAAAATTAAACTTATGTTCGCAGTATCTAGGCTCTCCTGAAGGAGGAAAAGACCAACTCATCACGCGGGAGAGAACACAGGCCTTGAGCTTATCATCTGCAAGCTGGTTTGAAACAACGCGACCTTTTGACGCCTTCCCTCTTGCACTAACAAGCCAATCAATGTGAAGAGCGCCATCTGTTATGGCATCTTTGTTTTTTTCGGCTCTAGCGATAAATTTGTTGTAGCACACTTGAATATCCCTAGCATTGGCTCTCATGGTATTTTTGACTTCACGATTTATGTAAGGATCGACTACTTTGCCACGTTCACCCAAAAACAAAGGGTGGTTTGATTGACCTGTATTTGTATTTTGAAAAACACTGTAACCAAAAAGAATGACAGCTATGCCAAACAACACAACAACAACTTTGTCTTTCATGATCTTCTCCTAACGTGTGTAAACATAAACCGCACCTGAGCCATTTGCAGTTCCATTTTCGGTGACAGTGCTTCCGTTTTGTATGGCTGTTGACCCACCATCCTCACTTATTGTACCGACAGCAAGCGTGTCTTCATCTATACCTAAAGCATAACCAAAACTATCACTACTCCCCGCATTAGCTGCTTTGATATAGGCTTCGAGTGTCCAAGTGGTTCCGGTTCGCTTATAGACATAGACAGCGCCACTATTTGATGCGCCGTCATTATCGGTGCTCTCATTAACCATCGTGTCACCTGCTGTCACATTGAGAATTGTTGTGCTGGCACTATCTTCTCCGAGAGCTGAAACAACCGCTGTATCGCCATAAACAGCTAAGCGTGAACCAAACGAATCATCTGTTTCTGCATTTTCTGCCTTAATAAAAGCCTCTTGTGCCCACGAAGCCCCAGTTCTTTTGTAAATATAGGCCGCTCCACTGTCAACACCACTACCGTTATTTATTTGAGTAAAACCTGTTCCATTAATAATTCCTGTTTGAGGGACATTATTAGACTCGCAACCATCCCTGCCAGGAACAGAAGCAAAACACTCGTCTCCAGGAATGCTGTCTTCATCCATATGGTCAACAATAATTGTATCTCCACTTAAGGCAACATATTTACTGGACCACTCAGTCCCAGTCAGGCCTGCTATATTGATAGTGGCAACATTAGGAGTATCGGTTTGATGTGTCCACGTATCCCCTGTACGTGTAGCTACATAAACGGCTCCCCAATAACCATTACCGCCAGGAGCCCCTGCGACAACTGTGTCACCATCAATATCTACAGAATACCAACCCAGATATTCAATCCACTCCTCAGATGGTTTTATAAACGCCTCTATTGCCCACTCTCCAGCTGTTCTCTTATAAACATGAATAGCTCCCTCTTGATTTGAGGAATCAACATTTGTTTCAGAAGTGGTAATGGTGCTCGAATAAGGCTCATCCTGACCATAGGCACTGACAACAACTGTATCTCCATCAATATCGACAGCCCCACCAAAATAATCTCCAGCTTCTGGAAAATCTGATTTAAGATAGGCTTCTTGTGCCCACGTTGTACCTGTGCGCTTGTAGATATACGCAGCCCCGGCCAAGCTTAGCGCGTCTAATCCGTCATCTGTTGGTGAATCACCACTATTAAATATTCCAGTTACATCGTTGTCTTCGCCATTTGCACCAACTACAATTGTATCGCCACTTATAGCTACTGCAGAACCAAAATCATCTGAAGTATCGACATTCCACGCCTTGATGTAGGCTTCTTGTGCCCATTGATCTCCCGCCCGTTTATAAACATAGACAGCACCTGAGTTACTAACCTGGCCTGTTTCGACTGCAATGGTATCACCATTTTGTATGTCTGATCTATTATTATCTTCTTGGGCAGCTCCCGTAACCAAGGTATCTTCATCAATAGAAACAGCATCACCCAGGCCATCACCACTAGCAGCATTTGATGCTTTTACATAAGCTTGCTGTACCCAGGTTGGCTGGGCTAGCAGGGCCTGTGATTTAGCTGAATAAGCTGCCTGGTTCCCTGCCTCATCTTTGATGATCAGGTTAAAATAATAAGTAGTATTCTTTGTAAGACCCTGGCTCCACTTAGCAGCAAAATTCGTTGTGTAAGCACCTACAGCCGTACCATTGCTTTCCATATCATCAACAGAGTCTATGTTATCGCTTGTTGAATAATAAAGAAGATATTCAAGATCTGCTTGGGCTGATAGATTGTCAGTTCCAACCGTCCAATTTATAGCTAAACTTTGCCCTCCTACGCTCGAAGTTGTGACGGTGCCACTGTTGCCTGGAACTGGAGGCGTATTGTCGACGGTTGTCACATTCACTGTTGAGTATGCTGCCTGGTTGCCATTTTCGTCTTTAACAATCACATTAAAATAATAAGTTGTGCTATCATCTAATCCGGTGACTTGCTTTGAAGTGATGCCAGCTTCATAGCTACCGACAGCTGTTCCATTTGCTTCAATATTTACCAAGGTATCGATGTTATTGCTTGTTGAATAATAAGCAAGATACTGAAGATCACCTACAGCTGTGGCATTATCTGATGCAGCTGTCCAATTTACTGTTACTCTATCACTTGTCACACCAGAGGTCGTAAGCGTACCACTGTTCCCAGGAACAGGATCAATTGAATCTAATGTAAGCACTGCCTTTGTTGTATAAGCGGCCTGATTGTCCTCTTCATCTATGACAATCACATTAAAGTAATACCTGGTTCCTTCATCAAGACCTGTAACATCTATGGTCGCAATATCTTCTTCGTAGGCGGTGTCAAGGGCAGTCCCATTGGCTTCGATATTTGCAATTGTATCTAAATTGTCACTCAGAGAATAATAAACACGATACGCTAAGGCTGTTTGTGCTGAGGTATCATCTGAGGCCTTGGTCCAATTCAGTGTAAGAGTTGTTGTTGTGACAGCCGAAGATGTAACAACCCCACTAGCACCAGGAACAGGGGCTTCTGTGTCCGCCTCACCTTCACCCTCACCTTCACCTTCGCCCTCACCTTCTCCTTCACCTTCGCCACCTTCATCTTCAGAAGCTTCTGCTGTTGTAAACGTTTCCATCAAACCTTCAAACAATCCATAAGCATCTACATCAGCAAACTCAATATCGGTAATACAAATAACATATTGAGCGTCTACATCAAGATCAACAGTGGGCACGAGGTCGCATGTTGTTGAAGTAGAGCACGACACAGTCGAGGTAACAGCGTTGGCTAAAACACAAACACTAGAATCAAATGTTGCATAATGCAAAGATGGAGCAGGAGTAGAATAAGGCACAATAAAAAAAGTTGATGTTGTCACAGTCGATGTATTGACTGCGGCCGAAAACGTGACTGTAAATGTTTGGTCTATGCCCACATCAACCGCGCCAGTCTGAACACTAGCGGTCCCTGTTGCTCCGCCGCCCGTACTTGGCCCTGTTGAGCATGTTGTGATAAACGCCATTATAAAAACCATGAAAATAATCTGTAATATATTGTGCTGTTTTTTCATCTGCTATTCCTCTGGACTTATTTTCTCTTACAAGAAACCCTTTTAAATTCTACACGCCTGTTCTTGGCTTTATCTGCCTCTGTTTTATTAGCGCATGTGGGGGATGCCTCGCCAAAGCCTTCTACAAAAAGACGTTTAGCCTTTATCTTTTGTCCTACAAAATAGTCTTTTACCGCTAAAGCGCGATTTAATGAGAGAACATCATTTTGATCGGCTTCGCCTTCGTTATCTGTATGGCCATTTATCTTGATGGGATAACCATAGGTTTTTTTCAGAAGTGTTGTAAGGGCGCTTAATTTAGAAGCCTCTTGTTCTTTGATTTCTGATTTTCCTGTGTCAAAATACACATCTGTTTTTCTGAGTGCGCGTTTAAGTTTGCGAATTTTTCTTTTTATGGGCGTGTATGAAAGGCCTGTAAACAATCTCACCTGTGGAGACATTGACCCATGCGTGATTCCCATTCCACCACCAAAAGAAGCCACCAAACCTGTTTGGCCTAACTTCCATTTAACGCCTGTCAGGATCTCTGTGGGAGATTCGACAACCTCTTGATAAATACCTGTAAGCCTTGCTTGGCTGTGGATTTCTGCATTGAGTGAAACATTTCTCGAAACCCTATAGCTTGCACCAAGACCTAATAAGAGCTGGATTCTTCTTTCGATATTTCTAAAATTATAAGTTGAGCGACCCGAAACTCCTGCGTTTAAAGAAAATTTGAATCGCTTAAAAGGCCTGGCATCAAGAACCAAAAACCCTCCACCATTAACTGTGCCATTTCCAAAGAAAGTCGAACCATAACCCGTGGGGATGTCGATAAAAGGAACGAGAGCAACGCCAAATCTTTTGCAGCGAGACTGATAAAGACCACTCTTAAAGTTAATGCGCAAATCCCCTAATGCCATGTTATTGCCAGAAGTCGATCCAGCTACATTGGGGTTTCGGAAATCAACCCACCAACCAACGGGCAAATCAAAACCAATGGAGAGCCATTTATCAAAAATACCAAATGAACCGTAAAGATGCTGGATAAGGGTGTTGTCGATAATTCCTTGTACGCGTGCACCACCAGCTGTGAGCTGCAATGGCCGGTACTCATAGGTAAAAAACGTACCTGCACGCCATTCAAACTTGTACATGGTTTTACTGTCCCAAACACCAAAGTAAGATCCATTGTCAGCTGCTGGTCTTAGCTGTGACGCCTCGAGACCTCGGTCTAGTGCAAAGGCTGAACCACCAACAAGCATTAATGTAACAACTAAAATTAGGAGGAAAATGATTTTTTTCATAGTAAAGACCCCTATAGATTAATGAGGACTCAAGATGATGGGCAATGTTGTGGGTTTTGGACTAACAAACAACGAAAATAGACACAAGTTGTTATTATTGTTGTGGTTGATGGAAATAGAGAGGGGAAAAGAATACTTTTTCCTTGTATCTATCATCTGCATTTTCTCGCCCGCACAACAGCACCACCAAGCGCCCCTCTTTCAATCTCGCTTAAAATATGCGCGTAAACGCCTCGAACTTTTTTGAACAACCTTTGATCTGCAACTTTGATAATTTTTTCTTTCTTTTCATCGATTCTATTCACGAGTTCTTTATACCAAGAAATATATTCCTTATCATAGTCTTCGATGACCTCTAACTGCCAACCGCCCTTCTCCAGCTCTTGCCCAATCGTTTTTATATTTAGGGGATAAGGAATGACAGGTTCCGCTTTACCTTCATCCTGATAACCACCTCGATCAACATAATCAAAAATCACAAGGCGACAGTCTGGAGCGGCTATTTCATTCATCATCTTCAACGCCTCACTCTGATCATCAAATGCGTAAAAAGAATTAAAAAGATAAATGAGAGCTATGCCATCTTTAATGATTTCTGGAAGTGAGAGGACATCGGATTGATGGAACGAAACTTCAGGGTATTTTTTTGAGGCACAATCTATTGTTTCTTGGTTTAAATCTATGCCAACAACATTTCCCCATCCATGTTGTTGCACATAGGAAGCTGTCCCTCCCATGCCACAACCAACATCAAGGATGTTTTGGTGAACGCCTTTTGGAATGGGCTTGAATGTTTTTTCAATCGCCTCTTCTTCGCCAGGATGCGCATAGTCACCTTTGCGTAAGAGAGAAAGTATCTTTTTCCATTTTAGACTATTGGTTTCTTTATCTTCTGCCATTCTCATTCTCCAAACACAGGTTTATTTTGCACACCACAGCACATCAACCTATGCCCAAGAAATAATAAAATCAACAACACCTAATTTGCCGTCAGGCAAAACAAATCCATCCCTATTATAGAGCTGACTTGAGAGCAGAAAAAAAACGATATTGTATTTGGATATTATTGGATAAATGTTTTCTCTAATATCCAATAATATCCAAATAATTTAACAATGAAATTTACGTTGCTATAGTTTATAGTTTACTATAAACTATAAACTATAAATGAAAACAAAAACAAAAGAACATATACTTGATTTTATTAGAGTATCTCGGCAGGCCCGGCCTATTGAGCTAGTTCAATCTCTAGGCATTTCTCCTCAGGCTATCCATAGACATTTAAAATCACTCGTTGTTGATGGCATGATTGAATCACGAGAAAAACCTCCAACAACTTATTATGTCTTGGCAGATATTCCTCATTTTGATGGCGCCCTTAATTGGTTTCAATCAAAATCTGATCCCGGTCCCTTCTCCGAAGTCTGTGAAACACGAGACGTTCTATCAGCCAGGCTTAGCCACTTTGTCCCTTTACAAAAAAGAGGTCTTTCTCAGAACGACCTCCCTTTGGTTATCTCTATGGCTGGGGAGTTAGGCAACAATTCTTTTGATCACAACCTAGGCCAATGGCATGATGTGCCAGGATGTTGGTTTGAATTTCAAATTACCCGGCAACGTCTCTGGATTTTAATAGCTGACCGAGGCCAAGGAATTTACGGTTCTCTCTCAAAAGTTTTTCCTGACATTACAAATGAGCAAACAGCCATTGAAAAAGCATTTAAAGAAACTATTTCGGGAAGGTTTCCCGAACAAAGAGGCAATGGACTAAAGTTTGTAACAGGAATCATTTTAAAAAAGGCAAACAGGGGCATTGCCTGTGTCTCTGGAAAAGGCAAAATTCAATATGGCAATCTGGGAAATAACTGCGCAGAAGTTTTGAAAACTGTTTCAAACAAAAAAGTGGGAACAATAACATTAATAGCTTGGGGGATGGAATGAAAATACAAGTTAAAAAATTCGGAAAAATACTCACCTCCCGTCCTGCTGGCAGAGATGCCGCGCTTACGATTAAAGCTTATATTACCCCTGGCACTAAAGATATAATTGAGCTCGACTTTTCAGAAGTTATTTCCGTAGGACCCTCTTGGCTAGACGAGGTTCTCACATTCTTGAGAAACGAGCATGGAAAAGACAAGGTCATTTGCTTGCCAACAAACAACCCATCAGTAAACGAAGCTTTAAAAGTTATTGATTCTACAAAAGACACAGCAGGCGAGCGCTAAAGCGAATTTTTATTTACCAACGCGCCGTACAAAACCATTTTTCAATTTTACAATTTTTACCTTTGTATTTACGGCAAGAATTTAACGCGTGTCGTTTTGCTAATGTTTTGTTGTTGCCCCAACCCGTACCAGCTGTCAAATTGCTGCCAAGAGCCAACGCGCTGCATGCGTTTTTTACCCAAACAAGAACCTTGCAACCCCTGTCTCCAGTTTTTTTCTTACAAACATTAATTGCTTTTTTTTCAGCTGAATATCTTGTTGAATAATCAATTGAATAACCATACCCCCCTGTTTTGTCTGAGTAGGCAAAGGCTCCATAATAATTTTTTGCATGACATTCAGAAGAGATTAACAAGACGCCAATAAAAGCAATGAACGAGACAGCAATAAGTTTATAAATCATTTTTGACATAATTCCTCCCTTTATAAGCATCAGTTATAAACAGTCTCTATTTAGAATCAACTTATAATCTCTTCAACAAAATCAACATCACCAGATTTGCCGTCAGGCGAAAAAAACTTCGCAACTTTTCTCCTTATTGGCCGATAATTGAAACAGATATGTAACCCGCTGTTTTGCCTGAGGTTTCCCGCATGGTAGATTCTGTTTTAGACCCAACAATGCCCCCTTTTGCCAAAGATGTTTGCAAAGAGCTCCATGATGCTGGTGTTAGCTGGGATGATATCAACCAGGGGTGTGAAGCAATTGATCCCCTTGAACTGGCTCCCAATTTTACAACCGTTGGAGCTGGCGGCGATATCATGGCATGCGAATGCCTACAAACTGCAGTACGCCGTTTTTCAGAAACCCCCGATAATCCTGTATACCGATCACTGGTTTCTGATATCATTGAAGGCCCTTTACCAATGGAAATTACAGATCGTTTTTATTTGTTACGTATTGCTGATGCGATAGCTGTGCTGGATCAAATCATTCAATATCAGGGAATCGCGACTGATTCAGTTGCTTACAAAACCATGATGGCTGTAGGCCTGTTTTATTTCACGATCTTTCCTGATAAACAAAGTGACATCGACGTTTTCATGCCAGAACTTATCGTTGAAGCACGAGAACTTTATAAATATGATCTGGGAGATTTTGAGGATTACCTTTTTGCTTACGGCGGACTTGGTGCTTTTAATCCCCTTCATCGCGACTGTGAAGACGAACAAACAGCCGAAGGTGCCCTTGATCTAGATTGTGGCTGGTGTTCTGAATATTCCAAGGTCCTGTACGCTGTCTTTGATCAGGCAGGACTCGATCCTTTCTTTGCCACCATGACAAAAGAAGTCTCACAACAAAACTTTGAAACCCTTGGTTACACCGTGCCTGAAGATCAATTAAATCTCGGACATCTTTTTATAGGTATTGAGTTTTCGCCAGGTGATACCATGTATTTTGATCCCAATAACAGATTCTGTGATCCCCCTTACACAAATACTCAGCACCAACACTTAAGTCATTTTCTTGCAGAAAACATAGGCCAACAACATCTCAATAACAAAAACCAGGATCCAGCCACCATTCAAGCTCGACAAAGAGCTGCTACACTCGACCCTTACAATCCACAGCTGTCATATACTCTTGGCAAAGATCTTCTTGAGCTTGGTCGCAATGAAGAGGCTGAAGAATATTTAAGAGCAGCACTTGCCCAGGATCCGTTTCATGTTGGAGCACTTGTAGATTTATCCGTGGCCCTTGAGAGACAAGAACGTCTTGATGAGGGTTTTGCGACAATCCAGGAAGCCTATGCCCTGTCCCCTGATTATCCAGACATCCTTTCACGACTTGGCACGTTTCAGCTAAAGACAGGCGATCTTGAGGGAGCAAAAACAACTCTCTTGCAAGCCTATGAACAGGATCCTCGAAACATATCTACGCTGAATAATCTCGCTATCACGTACAGAGATCTTGGCCAAATCGAAGAGGGGCTCTATTATCTCAATGGCGCACATATCCTGGAAGAATTTCAAATAATTCATGCCTTGGCCGGACAGTTGAACGATCCTGAAAAATCTCGTAAATTTAGTCAGCGGCTCGATGAACTTACCGTGGCTTTTGCCGGCAAAAAAGAAGCTGCATTTGTTATCCCTGAACTTCAATCACTCAACCTAAACTATCCCACGAGTGTGGGCTACAATAACTTGGGTGCTTTTCTGTATACAGGCGGGCACAAAGAAGTTGCGACAAATGCCTTTGGTAATGCTGTTAAGCTAGCGGTTGTTGCGGATAATCAACCCGCTCTCAAAATAGCGTACAAAAACCTGGTTCAGGCACTAAAAGATCAGATCTACGACAACCTCGATCACCCTGTCTTTGAAAGAATAATTAATGATGATTCCATTGGCGCTAATTATATTAGAGGCGCCCTACTCATTAGCTTTAATCAGGTTAGCGCAGAGTATGCTGCTCGAGGCATGGTTATTCAGGACGTGCGGGCAACAGATATTCGTGCTCAATTGCAAACTAAGAGCATTGTATTGATTGGGTTGTAAGAAGAAAAATTCCACAACTCCCTTTACACAAACTCATGAAACACACCATACAAAACTTCATCTGCGTTATCAGGGTTTAAAGAATCAATTGGCTTAGATTCATTTATAATTTCTTGGGCCATTAAAAAAGCATTCAAAAAAGCTTTTCGACCGCGACTCACTAAAAAGGATCTCATCTGTAACAACAAATCATTTAATAGGGTGTTTAACCGTCTATTCCTGGCAGACTCATTTGATTCTATTTGGCTCCATTGCTGAATAAAGCTCTCCCACACAGGCAAAACAGAAGCCATGAGTTCTGGCGCACAAACGCGTTCTAATAACCCCACCCACCCTGTAAAAAAATCACCGAGACCCTGATCTTGATAATAAGCCTGAGAGGGATCTTCTTTGACCATGGACCTCAGCCGAACAGCCTCTTCTTTTAACCCTTTGGCTAAGGTTTTTGACCCCCCTAAAAAACTAAGTCGTTGCCGATATGTTTTGCAAAATTCTTTGGGATCCAAGTCTAATAAACTGGCACTTAAAAAAGGCTGTTCATAGCTTCCTGGTAAATACACATTAATAATCACCCTATCTTGAACCTCTACGGGAACGCCCTCTTTAAGAGAGTTTAAAAACTTTGGGTTCACAAAATCCAATAAGTCATAATGGAATCTGGCCTCAGGATGTACCCTAAGCCATTTGCCATAATTTGCTGCTTGTATTGTCTGTTGCCTTTCAGTGCCTGGCTCGTGTCGCCTTACAGAGCCTGGGCTGCCAGCCCCTTCAAACAACTTATGTTTGACTTCATGTCCTTCGGGACCTCCATGTGCTCCTTTTGGAATAAAATGATCCATGCTTACATGACACATCTTTGATCCAGAAGCGCTTTCAAGATCTGCAAAGCGTTCTTCATATTCCACAACAAGACTTGAATCTCTGCGTTTTTGTAAAAAAGAAAAATAGAGAGCATGCACATGGCCGTGTTTTCCTCCTTCATAGTTCGGCGCATCACTGATTAAATCTGGAAGCACTTTTCCTAAATCAGGATAAGCCTCTAAAAGATTTGCCATTTGCATGACCAAAGAAGAGTGACGATGACCACAGCACAATCTGCCTAAATCAGTATTCAATCCGTCCCAAACATCTTTTATATTACCATATCTTTCTAATAACCTCATCAGGCCTACCTGCTCAGCAAGCGTTAATGTTGTAAGCTCTTCTGCTTCTATCGCTCCAGCTGCAAGCTCTAAAATGCGTTTTTCTACAATTTGAGCCACTGATTCCCATGGATTGGTTTTATTATAGTTAGGCTTAGGCAATTTTGCAGGTTTTTCCTGCCGCCTCAAATGAGACTTATCTTGTAGAGCTATATTACGCGAAACACGACAAGCCTCCCATGAGCCAAATCTTTCTAACATTCTTAAAAAACCTACCTGTGAAGCAAAGGTTAGGCCGCGCGTTTCTAGCCTACCTCTAACCACTACGTCTTCAAATCCTTCTTCTAATATTCTTCGTGTGATATTTCCTTCAGATAACTCAAATATGCCTGCTCGAACATTGCGCCTTGCTGCTTGCCACCTTTCATTTATTGTCCCTTGCGTAGGATCTGTCAGGCGAACTGCTGGGATTGCAGGAGCATAGCCGCCTTCCCTTACTTTTTCCCAAGCTTCTATTGAAAATGTACCATCACCATCCTTAATAGTTTGTAAAGCATCAACCATTGAGGCTTGCATATAAGAAGATTTACTGGCCTGACTCTCTAGCGCTCTTGAACCTCCCTGTGCTGCAAGAAGGTCTTCATTAGCAGGCCTAATCACACAAGTTGTGGCTCCATGTAGTTCAAGCCAATGTAAACGAGACATACTTGTGCCTGAAGTAGAACCAAAGCCGGTAAAAGGCATTATTTGACTTGCTAAAAAACTCAACAAAACCTCTTTCTTATCTGAATTCCTAATAAACTTCTGCGTCTTTGATTATCGGCACTTTTATCAAAAAGTTGTGTGATTACAAGAGGTAGTGGACACATTTGTGTCCACTTGTTGAGCCAGGAAAGAATGGGGGCAGGCTTTTTTTCTGTTTTCCCATTTCTTGACAACAATAAAGAGGGGTGCCATCAAAACACCCATGTTTAATAAAAAAATCACTACAATTCTTTTTATGTTTCTTGGTTTGTCTGTTATTTCTTTGCCTGGCTATTCTGCTGAACCGGCAACCATGCAAATGGATATCCCACAAACACAGTATCAAATATCTCGTCCGTCTGAATGGGTTGCGGGCGGAGTGTCCGGTGAAAGTGTTTTGGCTTCATTCAAATCAAAACAAGGATTTTATCCGAACCTCAATATTTTTTTAGAAGACCATCCGGGCAAAACGCCTGAACAGGTTTTTCTGAGTTTAAAATCCAAACTCCCATCGCCAAGCGTGCTCAAAGCAGAAACAATAAATGTGAATGGTGTTTCGGTTCATCTATCAGATGTTTCCTGGTCAAGTATTTTGGGTTCATTACGAGCCTTACGCTTAATCACAAAACATGACCAAAAAACACTCGTCATCACCTTTGTTGGCAAAAAAGAGACCCTGTCTGATAAACAAAAATCGCTTTTTGAAACATGCCTGATGAGCCTGCAGAAAAAGTAGGTTCAAAGGAAGTTCTTCATAAAAAAACCACCCTAAGGGTGGGAGTCCTTTTTGTTCGCTTAACGTTGGCACTGCGAATTATTGTCTTGTGTCTATTCCCTGCTGATATAATTTGATAAGATTGTTTTTCTTTTCCCTTCGCCATTTTTTGATTTGAATCTCTCTTTTCCTTGCAAAAGACATGTTTTCGTATTGTTCTAAAAATACCAATTCGAACCTTCCATGCTTAGTAAATTTAGCACCTAATTTTTGGCTGTGGTCTTTTGTTCGCTGTTTTGGATCTTGTGATGCGCCAATATATAGCTTGTTAGATCGATTTTTCAGCATGTAAACATAATACATGATTATTGTATCTTGTTTGAAGTAACGAGAGTTTCGAAAAAAAATAGAAAAAGCCCCTCGACGATGCTCGGGACACTCGACCCCCTAAAAACAAAGAACTAATTGTAAGATTGATGTGGTTTACCACGAGCGAACCCCTTGCTTTTGCAAGGGGTGAGTCGAGTGGAGCCGGTGGGAGTCACATTCTTTAATTAACTAATTATGATTGTTGTTGTTTGTGGATTAGGGCTGGCCGACATGCCCCCAAAGTTGCCCCCTAGGAATTGATAATTAACAACGATTTATACTCTATTCAATATAAGCGATAATTTTGTGGGGCCATTTATCAAATTTACATTTATATTTTTGATACGCCTTACCAAAGGCGCTAAAGTGATCATCAAGCAAAGAAAGCCCATCATTACTTTGTTTATCAATTGACGCTAGCCAACCATGAATTACCTTAATAAACTGCCCAAGTTCAAAATATATCATTCGGGGATTTATAGTTTTTTCTAAAATTTCTTGGCTAATAATATTTAGTTCTTGAACAATTCTATCTGTAGCGCCTTTGTCCGCAGGTCCTTCAACAAACAATTCATCTAAAGAGCATTGGTTAGAGGCTTCATCAACAAAATGGCCTTCAGTCGCACCAGCACATTCTGAACTTGCTCTGTACATATTTATCCATTCTCCAAGGTCTTCTTTGCTAACAGCAGCCCAAAATCTTTCAATAAGCTTAAGGGTATTCTCCAGTCTCCGTTGTTGCTGATTCACAATATATGTTCTGAGAGCTAAAGAGCCACCAACGATCATGAAAAGGAAAGCAGTCCATTCACGAGCATCTTGAGCCGTCATATTAGCAAACAAGCCAGAGAAATTACACAAACAATAAAAACCCATAATCAGCCCCTAGTATTTTTATAATCATTAATGATATCAAACAAGTGGGCCAGCTTCGCTTCTGTGCCCAACTTGTATTCTTCTTCAAAAAATTCTAACATAACTCGTAACATAGATGCTGCTGATATTGATTGAGAATCCTCTTTTTGTTTTTTAACAAACGCCAATTTTTTTTCCTTGTTAACTACAAAATCATAATCAAGCACGGTCATTACGTTTGAATGGCAATAGTCAGATAAATATCTATAAACAATATTGTAGTCTTTTTCTTCCCCTACATTTGAACAAGCATCTCTAAAACCTTTTGGCCACCAATTGTTTTTGTTTTTAAACTTGTGCTTTTTTCCAGCGCTAGCTGCATATCGTACAATTTCATCTGATGTATAATTTTGGCTTGAATGAGCTCTTTTTGGCTGATCTTTTGTTAAAATATCAAGAAATCGTTTGCGCCTAATCCATTGGAAGTCAATATATCTATCAAGCTGATCTTTATTTTGGTGTATAAATTTTACAGATATATACAATTCAAACAGGGTTCTTATGATAGGTATGCTTTCAGTAACAAAACCTTTTTCGCATAATAAAAAAACGGATTCACAATATTTATATGCTCTATCAAGTGAGATAAGTAAAAAAAGCCTATAGCCCGTAATCTCGCCTTCAGTAAAATCCGCTCTATTAAAAAGCTCCCAGGTTTCTAGATTAACAGCTAATGTTTTTTTTAGTATGTCTAATTCTGTATTATTGTTTTGTTGTTCACAGCACATGTTTGCTATTACTTATTTTGAATGCCTTTGTTCTTCAAGGTGTTTAACAACATCATAAATTTTATCATTATTTTTTCCTTCAATTCTTGCCTTATTCACAGAGCTTATCTCATTTGCAGGCCATCCTACAGCCCGCTTACCGAGTTTGATTGGTTTCGGAAACAAGCCAAGATCAATATAATTATAAATTGAGCTACGACTGAGACCTGTAATTTTAATAACATCTGGCAATCTTAATATCCTAGTCATAATTATATTCCTTTAGTTGCTTAAAGGCTTAAATGGCTTAATCACTACGATGTTGCAATATATTGTAATTATATTGGTCGTCATCGTTAGATTAAATCTTTAAGCCATTAAGCCGGTTTTCTAATAAAAAACCGTCCTTCTTGTTTTACGATAAATTCTTTGTCTTCTAAATCATCACAAGTTTCTTTAGCTTCTCTAGCCTTAAAACCATGCCTAGATAAGTGGGCATGGTTTGTTAGTTCACTCCAAGAACATCCAGGTCGTTTGCCTATAGTCTCAACAATTATCTTTTCTAGATGATCTACTCTTGAGAATGAAATGCTTTGATCTACAAGGTTTTTCATAGATTTTTTTATATGTGTTAAGAACCAATATGCAGGCACAGCCCCAGCTTTTGTTATTTTATTTGCTCTTGGGTTAATAGACAGTTCATAGAGCATGCTGAGTTTAAAGAAATATGTATTTAAACGCTCACACCATGGAATTAATAAAGGGTTAATTGATAATAGTTGTTTCTTGTCTGCTTGGTTTTCTTCAAACCACATCAGGTAGGTTTTTAAAGCTTCTGGAGCCATTTCCATTTCACATTTATCATCCCTTCTTAACATTACTAGCTTTTCAGCGAGCCAGTTGCGCTTATCTGTATCAGTTTTCGGAGGCAGTGCTATAGCCAGCTTAGGCTTATCAGGAGGTATGAAAAGTATTCTGGCTAGAAAGCCTGACCCAAAATCTTCAGGTTTTGATTTAAACCAGTCAACAGTTGTAGCCCCAAATAAATTAATAAATGGCTCAGTTATGCTGAACTCGTTTTGACGTATCTTGCGTGTATATATTTGTGGACAATCGTAAAGCTCTGTTAAAAGAGGTTTCCATTCAGTTAGGTATTTGATTTTTGATGAAGCGCTCAAAAAAGCACCAAATTCATGTTTGATCAAAAGAGCTTGTCTCTTTTCATTCAACTCATCTAGGAATCCTTCAGGTGTACCAGAATCTGCACAGAGGTATTTAGGATTAATACGCCAGAGTATCTTGTTGATAGGTTTAATGGTTGTTGTTTTTCGACTGGTTGACGATGGGCCTATTAAGCAAACATAAAGATTGGGATATATAATATCATCACCAGAGCAGAAATAAACTGACTTGCCCACGACAGTGGAAATGCCTACCAGTGCGGCAATGAGATGATTTATGTCTGGTGCATCAGTCGAGTCTTTAATAAATTCCCAATAATCTTTGATCCAGCCTTCTTGTGGGAAAGCAGCTGATACTAAAGTTTCTAACTTATTTGTTTTGGGTTTTGTTTCTACTGGTCTAGTGGATAGGGTGTTTTTATTAGGCAATGTATATACAGAACCTTTGCTGTTACCAGATTCAACAAGCTCTTTAAAATTAATGTTATTCCATGCGTTCATGTAGGTTTCCTCAGTGTTTGCATTAGCACCAGCAATATTTTTTTCTCATTTTGCCATTCTTGCTCCCGGTTTTCTAGGGGGCTTACGATGGATTCATATTCATCAATTTCTGCATCAAATTCCGACTCAGTAATAAGGCCACTATTGAGTAGTTTCAAAGTTGATTCAGTACATTTTCTGTAGAATTCTGTTACAAGTTCATTCATTTCTTTATACCAAAAATCCTCAGAATCGATTTTTTCTTGGATCAGAAGTATGTAAAGCTGTTTTTGGGCGTTATTAACTATCATTTTTTTACCTGCTTTACGTGTTTTTGTGTTGTTTCGTTAATAAAGCGTTCTAAAACAATTTTGGTTGGTCCTGTTGGTTTTAAGCCATTTTCTATGAGGGATAGATATGATGATGATATCCCAAGTTTCTTTGCTAGTTGATAGTTGCGCATTCCAAGTTTTGTTCGTTTTTTCTTAACCTTGTCTCCTATTTGCATATTGACTCCTTTTGCCAAAAAAAACCCGATTCAAAGTATAAATGAAGAAATCCCTCCATTTTATACTACAAATCGGGTTACAATGTACGATGTCTAAAGGACAGAATCAGGTTGGCCTAAATTTCCGGTTGCGAATCCAGATAGCGTTTTGATTTTTCCTAAGACCTCTCTGCGCTGAGCGCAGTATTTAAATTTGTTTAAAATTATATGGATTTTTTTGAAGAAAACAATAATAATTTTTTACATCTCAAAAACACATACAAAAAATGTCTGGCTTTTTGTTATGTAAAACACAACGTCATTTATAGTATAAAAAACCATGTTTGTGTTTAAAAACGGCTAGTTATCTGTGGCAAAACAATGTGGTGTGAATTTTTTTGCCTAGGAGCGCTTTTGGGCAGCGCTAAGAATTCATTTTTTGCGCAAGCTAAACAAATCACCAACATCACATTTAAGAACTTTACATATTTTTTCAATCAAGGTTCGTGATGCGAAGCCTTTGTTGCTTGCCAGTTTCCACAAAGCAACATAACTCACTTTAACTTTTTTCGATAGCGCCTGGTAAGTCATGTCTCTATCTTTAAGAAGTTTGTCTAGCTTACAATATATTGGCATATTAACAATCGGTTAATATTATATGTTGACATTTGTCAAACAGGCATTTAGATATTAACTAAAAGTTAATACGAGAGGCTTTCATGAAAGTAGCAATTTATTGCAGAGTTTCCAAAAAGGATGGGTCTCAACATATTGAAAACCAGTTAACACCACTTAGGAAATGGTCGAAAAGACTCGGCGGCACAATAGTTCATGAGTTTGTTGATGAGGCTTCTGGCAACTCTAATAATCGTGAGGCTCTCAAAAATCTCTTTGAAAGCGCTCATAGAAATGAATTTGATGTTTTGATTGTTTGGGCTCTTGATCGTCTTTCTAGACAGGGGATAGCTCGTATGACAAGCTATCTAGAGACTCTTAAGTCAAAGGGCATCAAGGTTATGAGTCACCAGGAGCCTTGGTTAGATACTTCTGGTCCAATTTCTGATCTTTTATTATCTGTGTTTGCTTGGGTGGCTCAACAGGAGCGTACAAGGATCCAAGAAAGGGTGAAAGCAGGACTAGAGAGAGCTAAGGCCAAGGGAAAGGCTTTAGGGCGCCCTAGAAAGCAGGTAAACATCGCTCAGGCATTAACTCTAAAAGCTTCAGGCTTTACAATTAGAGAGATCTCACAACGAATGGGAATCAAACGAGCCACATTGGCCCGAGCCCTTCAAAAGAGCTTGTCTCAAAAACCCCATGAAGAAATGGCGATAGAAAACCAAATGATTTGAGTTATAGGGGTGGTGTGGCCAAAAACATTTGTTTGTGGGACAATAAATTACTGCCATTGAGTTGTGCTTTCACATAAGTACAAGCCTGGTTGATCCTCATAACAGTTCTTGCCACATTCATATTCATCAGTTGGATTGACCATCATTTCTTTAGCCCACGCTTGACAGGCCTCAAGAGATTCAAAGCCATGTTTGTTAACCCATGTCTTCTCGCTATAAGGCCTTCCATGTGGATAATATGTTCCCATCCATGTAGGGCTTATTTTTCTTTGAATCCAATCACAATTGATAAGAGCAATTAAAATAAAAATTACTATTAATGGTAAAATATTATTTGTTTTCATAACACCCAATCCATTGATTGTTAATATGCAGGAACTACTTTTACAGGCCTGCCATACTGATCAGAATGTACTCCCAGACCATATGCGTTAGGTTCTATTTCTAGCAGTGGGCCTACTTGTATTGACTTTGAATTATTTGAGTTAGAGCCTGAACCAAGCATTCTATAAACACCCGAGAACACTTCAGCAAAGGAAGGCTTTCTCACATATTCATAATCTTTAGCAGGAATTGCTGCTCGTAATTTATTAGTCCAATATTGAGCTTTATATTTGTTTGGCTTTACGCCTAAAAGGCCCTCGGAATAGATAACACTCAGGATTTGGATAGGCTCTTTAATATTTTGTCTGGCAGATTTTTTCAGATACTTTATGGCTAGCTTACCATTTTTTGTTATACCAAAAAGGCCTTTCTTATAGGATACACCAAGAATATATTGAGATAAGCCGTGTTTTTTCGCAGATTTTTTTAAATAGTAAGCACCTAAGCTATAGTTCTTATAGGCGCCACATTTACCATGATAATAGCAGTAGCTAATTAGATACTGAATATGTGCATCGTTATTGTAAAATCGTTCCATTTCTTTGAATTCTTTATCGATCAAGTCTTTGTTTTTTGAATATGCTGGAGATGAAAAAACAGCTGAAATGCAAAGAAAAAAGAGAATAGACAATATAAAAAACCGTAGCCCGCTCATAAAAAACCTCATATGTGAGGTGTTAGAATTAGTCAATACAGCTTACAAGACACCTTATATTTGAGGTGTTAGATGAAAAAGGATAAAGTTCTTACTAAAGTAGGGCGCAATATACGAGCCCAAAGACTACAGGCAGGACTAACTCAAGAGGACCTAGATGATCACGGTGTAAGCGTGAAACATTATCAAAAAATTGAATCAGGAACTACAAACACAACAATCAAGATGCTTTACAAAATAGCTAAGGCATTCAAATGCAAAGCAAGTGATTTGCTTCCATAACTGAACCCCCACCCCCACCACTTGGTCAATATGGACTTACATTTTCCATTGTAACCCAGCTCAGAAGACACACATCAAATTTAGATCCCATGTCTCAAAACGATATCATTTTGAGATTTGTACAAACTAATTTTACATTAAAGATGTTAAGAAAAGCATGTTGTTAGAAACTGAATATACAAACAGCTAATCTGAAGTTGTGACACTTTTAGTACTTTTACGTTTATTGAGATGCAGGCCTTTGCACCAATGCATTTTGAAAAGTTCTAATGCAGTTATATTAACCCATGCTTTTCCGGCATGGTCACGATTGATAAATGTGAAATGACCTTCTTTCATCCGTCTATAGAGCGTTTGACGGGAAACCTTAAGTAATCTAGCTATGTGCGTAATAGATTCGACTGTATTTGTTTGTGCAATCATGAATAATATTATGGAGAGAAAAGAGAGTAAAATCAAGAGAGGGCTACTATATTATGAGTCAAATAAATTGAAAAACCTGCATATATAGAAAAAGGCAAACAATGAAATATTTACTATTCAAAATACCAACACAACATTATCTGTCAGAAGCTTGCCCGCTAAATAAAAATATTAATTTAATTCCCGGCGGCAAACTTGAGCACAAAACAAGCGCTGTGACTTCAAATATAAACTATTTTTGGTATGCTGAAAAAGTGTCAGATAAAACAAAAACAATGAATCTGAACAATTTAAAAGAATTTATTAGGTTTTGGTCTTTTGCTTTTGCAGAAAGCAATGCCATATCCCATTTAGAAAATGGAAATGAACCGCCTATATTACAAACTGAATTGCCAGAAAGAAACGAGGCAGCAAGCTGTGCTCGTTCAGCTGAATCTCTTGATCCAAACAATGTGGCAATTCAGATTCATCCTGCTAAGAGCAAATCAAAATATAAATTATGTGAATTGTTTTCTACATATCTTAAAGCAGATAATGATCTAAAAAACTATATTAACTTGTATTTATTTAATCCAGCTCGCCATACTCCAAATCAATGGCTAACTTTGTATAATAATCATTATTTAAAAATAAGCTTAAATTTTGTTATAATAGACGCTCTAACAAAAGCTGATTGGTGCTCATCAACAATTTCGTGTCCAAATGGTTGCAAAAACCAAGATGAAAAAAACGAACATAGCTTCAAACACTATAAAAAAACTTTTCGTGAAAGAACATACAAGCTGCTAAGCAATTTTGAAGATAAAGAAGCGTATTATAAAATAATTAATTATTACAGGACAATGAGGGGTCGGGTTTTTCATGATGCTTTTATTGCGGGCACTCCATCTATAGAGCCTTTGCCAGACATTGTAGGGCCCCATACTCGTTTAATAAGCCTTGATGAGACAATAAAGAAGCTTAAAACAGAAGGACTTGCTGCTGACAATGCAAAAATTCTTTTCAATGAGCTAGTGTATACATTATTGATGAACGCTCTTTATCCTGACCTTGATTTGTGGCCGAAGTTTCCCATGCTAAAGTCTTATCATTCAAAAGTATCAGCAAGATAATTTATAACAACAAATTTCAAAACATTATACAACCTAAGTTTTTTGTATAACCCCACATTATCAAAATTCATTTTCATGGCCAAACAGACATCTTAAACAGCTTAGACGCTACATCGCTTAACCAAGGAAACAGTATTCTCAAATTGTTTTGTACTTCTTCTATGAAAAAAGACAGCGGTATATTAGAAACTGTGTTTTTATTTCTGTCTTCGATATAATATGCCTTGTGATTGTTTGAATAACTTATAATGCTGTGAGCAAACATGTTTCGCAAACCATGAAAGTCCTTCAGTTCTTTTTCTTTAGGGCACTCAGAATTAAATTGTTTTGTGTAACCCAGTATAAACAATTCTTTTTTATCTCCAAGAAGAACTTTTTCTGCAAATAATTTGTTTGTTTTGATTTTATTAAGTTTTTTCTTTAGTTCCTTATCAACTGTGATATCTAGGGCAATATCTCTATAAAGAAGCTGTAAACAATAATTAATCAAAACTTCAGTTCTATTTATTGAGGACCATATCTGTCCTATTTCACCTAAATCTTGATATCTATCCCACAATTCATCAAAAGTTTTTGGGTCGTTATTTTTTTTTATCCTTTCACTTTTGATATTATTAAGTTCGATCGTAAACTTCTCAGATTTAATGTGTAGTTTGTTTCTAGAATTTATAATATTTTTCATGTTTTCATGCCTTCCTTTTCACGCCACTCCTCTCACCTTCATCTGCACCACCTCACCCAAACCCTGAGTCACTTTACCTTCTTTTAACTCATCCAAATAATCAGACCATTTCTGCATCATTTCAATTCGGGCAGGTAAATGCGTGGTACGATTATATGCACGACCCGTAGCATCACGGACAGCATGGGCCATTTGGTGTTCAATAAGGTCTAGTCGATAATGTGCATATCGCGGACCAAAGTGGCCACTCATGACGGTGGAAAGTGGCCAGTGAT
>CAZSTS010000013.1:24841-58727 GCA_964609965.1 uncultured Nitrospirales bacterium | reverse complement strand
TTGCTCCTTGAATTCAGCACACAGAGCGCTGGACACATTTGTGTCCATTTTCTTTTCTAATTAGACAACAAATATTCAAATTAAACGATAACTCCTGCATAAAGAGTTTTTGAACTTATTGCCGAACAAGAAAGGAGGCTTGTTAGGTGAGCAAAGTCCGGCTTCGTCAGCCTAGGCTGACTATGCCGTGATAAAGGAGTTATTATGAGTGGTGTAGCTGCACTAGTAGGTTCTGGGGTAGTTGGTCCAAATCCCGCATTATTAGGTGTTGGTACTGGACCCCTGAGTAGTGTAGAGAGGGCTGTTCAGGTATTTGGTTATGTTCCTACCTCATTTTTTGCGAATAGAGTTGATGATTCGGCTAAAAGTGCAGCGCTTCTTCGTAGAGCTCAAATTCATGGCGAGGTTCTCTTGCCTGCCACAAGAGGGACTCCAGTTGATATGCAGACTATGATGAGGGGCATTGCCGATCTTGATATCATGCATGATACAGTCATGTCCTGTCCAGGACCTAAAGTAGATTTAGTAGCTCCTGAGCCTCAACACCATTTTATGGGAGTTGTTTTAGAAGGGCAGGGATTTGCCTTTGCCTCCTCTGGAGCACGACAGTATGTAGGAGGAAATCTTTCGGGAGCAAAAGCTGTGGCTTTGGCATTTGCAGAAAGACCAACCGATGAGAACAGGTTTAGGGCTGCTATGAATACTGCCTTTGCTTTCATTGGTGAAGGTTATGTAGATGATGGCAAAGATATCATTGCTTCTGCTGTAGGTGCCTGCTTTGAAAAAGAGATGGTTATGCATTTAGATGATATTGGAGAGGTGCCAGCAGGAACAGAAAGAATGTTGGCCTCTCCTGTTGTTCAAGAGGGGGCTAAAGTTTTAAAGGCAGTTTTGGATCCTCTTGTTAACCAATTTAGCGCTGACTCAAGGCAGGCTATTATTGTTCATTACATTATCCAAGCCCTATTAGAGTCCAAGAGAGGAGCTGATGCTGCACGCCTACTTGCCAATGATTACATGGCAGTGATGGGGCAGCACTCACAACATTCATATTATGGTTATCACTTAGCAGCATTTAATGAATACAAGTATGCAAGAGATGGGCGCCCAGTCTATCTCCAACGAGCACGTCAAGGTGTACAAATGTTTAGTACTCTCGTGACTGCTCTGAGTTCTTATTTGCA
The DNA here is from genome assembly GCA_964609965.1 of uncultured Nitrospirales bacterium. Classification (GTDB taxonomy): domain Bacteria; phylum UBA10199; class UBA10199; order UBA10199; family JADGCS01; genus JAHJDR01. The sequence continues at coordinate 57,543 of CAZSTS010000013.1, read as the reverse complement.
ATTAGATGATTCTACAATTGTAAAGCATGCTGCTAATCTTTTTTATTATGCTGTTGGACTGATGCAGATACTTTCTATCGAGGCCATGAATAATGTGCCGTTAACATCTGCCCATGTGGGTGTGTTGCAACGCTTTGTAAATGGATCTTTTACTCAAGAAGATATTTCAAAAGGAAAAATGATTGTTGGAAATATGATAAAGACAGCCACCAGAATCCAAGAACATCAAAGTAGAAGGATTTCTCAACAGGCAAGTCCTAGAAGGACTTAGTTACTGCGCTCTCTGAAACGCCAAATTAAGAACCTTTTCAACAAGCTTATCATACGTAATCCCTGCTTTTTCGGCAGCTCGAGCAAACTCATCAAAGGGTTGTAAATTGGGATTGGCATTGGGTTCAATGATGTAGATTTGGTCTTTGTCGGTTATGCGGATATCAAATCTCGCATAACACTTCATATTCAAGGCCTTGTAAGCCCTTTTGCAGACATCCTGTGCCTTTTTTGTAAGCTCAGGTGTGAGTCCCGTGGCTGGGCGATTTAAGAGCTTCCATTTCCTTCGATACTTTTCATCCCATTTAGCTTTGTAGGTAGCGATTCGAGGTTCGTCCTCTGGCAGGTCCCCAAAATACATTTCGCGCAAAGGGAGAGCTTGGACACGTTTGCTGCCAAGCACACCCACATAAAACTCACGACCCTCAATGTATTCTTCTGCAATGGCATCGCGATTCAGGCTATCGTGAATGAATTTGACTCGTTCAGTCAAGGCCTCGTCATTGTCTACAACTGAGGCCTGAGATATGCCTCGCGAGGCTTCTTCGCTCAGGGGTTTGACAATGCAAGGAAGTTTGAGTCGTTTGACGTGTTTGATTTTGTGATTTCGATAAAAAGTATAAAACTGGGGAACCTTGATGCGGTGGTAGCTTAAGATTTTTTTACTCAATGCTTTGTCATTACAGATCATCAAGTTAATGGGTGAGGCGCCAGTAAAAGGGATTTCTAAAAGTTCTAGAATGCTGGCAATGTTTTTATCAAAGTGTGTGTTCTGTTTAAAGACGTCTGCTAAATTAAAAATTACATCAGGTTTGTTTTCTTCCACAGCATTTAAAAGTGGTTCAAGCTTGCTATGAAGGCCTAGGAGCCTGACATTGTGCCCCTGGCTGGTGAGTGTTTTTAATATAGTTTTTTCAGCAGCCCAATCATCGTGTTTGAGTTCCTCTTTATATTCATAGCCTGGTTCTGGTTCAAAAGGAGCGTCAATGAGAAGGAGGATGTTGAGTTTTTTTGTCATTTTTCTCCTCTTAATTTTCCTGTGTACATGTAATTCATAAGAAGCGTAGTCATATAGGTAGATGTACGGAGTAATATCTCAGTTTCGGATTCTATGCAGACTAGATCTAGTTCGCGGCACCTTGCGAGAAGATTGTTAAAGAGATCGTTGGCTACATACTTTTTTTCGCCTGTCCATCGAGAGAGAGATTGTAGAATGGTTTTACGGTACTTTCTGATTGTCTTGGCTGCTGAGGGTTGCTTTTTATTTGTGTTATCTCTTTTCGAAAAGATTCTCAGGAGATTGGCATCATGAAAGTGAGGAAAGTCTTCTGCATGATGATCTTGTTTTTTCTTGTAGTGATATTTGAGTGTGCGACGGATTGCAGAGGCTTTCCAGTATTCCTTATTGTCTTTTACTAATGGTTCTTTGGCATTTATTTCTTGCATGAGGCTATCCACGTATTTGAGCTTGGCCATGGCCTTCCAACCTTTGTACTTTTCTTGCCAATTACTGTCTGGAGTGAGCCACACGGCAAAGGTTTCAGCAAAATCCTCGTCAGGGTGATATTGAGCGTAATAGTCTTCGAGGTGTCTCACAAAGCTTCGACTATAGGGTCTAAAACGATAGCCCTCCTCATATTCAGTTGTAAATTTACCAAAAGTTTTTTGCCAGGAGCGTTTTTTAAATAGTTTATAGGCATAATTGATGGCGTGACCAGCTTCGTGGCGCAAAAGTTTCATACACCATTCTTTTGTTTCACCTTCGGCCTCGAGCATCATCTTTTTTTCGAGTTTGATGAGAGTAGGGTGTGCTAGATAAAAAGGGATGCCTATGATTGGGATCCTGTCCGGCGTAAGCCACTCATCTGCCAGATAACAAGGGGGGCGAAAACACAGTCCTTTAGCTTCGAGTTCTTTGTGAAGTTCGGTGACGCAGGCATCGAGCCATGTGTCTTTGATTTGAATAGGGAGTTCAGAGAGGCGCTTATTGAGTAATGTTTCTTCTGTGATATTATTTAGGTCTATTGGCATTTGTTCTGGACCTTGGGACCTTAGGACCTTGGGGCCATGGGTTTTACCACGGACCTAAGAAACTAAGGCACTAAGGGCCTAATATCGTCCCTGACTTTTCGTAGAATCTTCATCAAGTTGCTGCATAAAAAATCTTTTTTCAAGGTCAGCAAGAATCCCTTTTACATCTTCTAAAAAATCCGGAGCAATTGTTATTTGGATTTTTGGCATGTCCGTATCAATGGTCGAGACTTGTGTCATATTATCATAAGCCTCGAGGATGTGTTTGATATAATGGATTTCGTTTTTGTTAACTTTGTAGAAGAGGTAATGCATATTTATGGGCCTATGGGCCGAATGACCTAAGGGCCTATGTGAAATTCCATAGGACCACAGGACCATGGGTCCATAGGTCTAAATATTTTATGGACGACTAAATCTTTTATACTGTATTCTCTTTGGCACAAGGGCTGCATCTCCTAAGCGCTTTATCTTGTCTTCTTCGTAGTCCGAAAAATTACCATTAAACAAAACCGCTTGGCTGTTACCTTCAAATGCTAGGATGTGTGTGGCTACACGGTCTAGAAACCAGCGATCGTGGCTGACAATAACAGCGCAACCCACAAAGTTAACCAAGGCTTCTTCGAGTGCGCGGATAGTATTAACATCGAGATCATTGGTAGGTTCATCAATCAAAAGAACATTACCTGGATTTTTGAGGGCCAAGGCTAGGTGAACTCGGTTTCGTTCTCCGCCTGAGAGGAGGTTCACTGGTTTTTGTTGATCAGAGCCTGCAAAATTAAAGCGAGACACATAGGCGCGTGAATTAAATTCGCGATTACCGATTTTAATTGTTTCGTGATTTTCTGAAATGACTTCCCAAACAGATCTTTTATCTTCGGGAGGGAACCTGTCTTGCGAAACATAGCTTAAACTGACTGTATCGCCTATCTCAAAGGTTCCTTTATCGGCTTTTTCTTGGTCTGTGATCAGTTTAAATAGAGTTGTTTTTCCAGCTCCGTTAGGACCAATTACACCTACAATGCCGCCTTGGGGTAAAGCGAAATCTAGGTTTTCGAATAAAAGATTATCGCCATAGGCCTTTGAAACATTTTTGGCTTCGATAACCTTAGTGCCTAATCTTGGACCTGGTGGAATAAAAATTTGAATATTGTCATTGTATTGTTCATTGGCTTGGCTGATCAGGGTTTCGTAATTTGTGATTCGGGCTTTGCTTTTGGAGCGTCTGGCAGAGGGTGTTTGTCGTATCCAATCTAATTCGTTCTCTATTGTGCGTAGGCGTTTTTCTTCTTGTCGGGCCTCGGTTTTGAGTCTTATTTGTTTTTGCTCAAGCCAAGATGAGTAATTGCCTTTGTAAGGGTGTCCCATTCCTCTGTCTAACTCAAGAATCCATCCAGCGACATTGTCTAGAAAATAGCGATCGTGCGTTACAGCAATGATTGTACCTTTGTATTGTTGCAAATGGCGCTCTAACCAGAACACTGTTTCGGCATCTAAGTGGTTTGTCGGTTCATCAAGAAGCAAAACATCAGGTTCTTCGAGCAGCAGTTTGCACAGAGCTACGCGTCGTTTTTCGCCACCTGAGAGAGTTTTGATTTTTTGATCGGGAGGAGGGCAGCGCAAGGCCTCCATGGCGATATCGAGTTTTGTATCGAGTTCCCAGGCATCGGAGTTGTCGAGCTTTTCTTGGACCTCTGCTTGACGCGCGATGAGCTTTTCCATTTTTTCTGGAGACATGTCTTCGGCAAAGCTGTTGTTTATTTCTTCGTACTCCTTGAGAAGGTTCATGATTTCTTTCACGCCATCCTGAACACATTCCAAAACAGTTTTTTCGGGATCAAGTTTGGGTTCTTGCTCTAAAAAGCCTACAGAATAACCTTTGGAGAAAACGACTTCGCCAGTACAGTCTTTGTCGATGCCTGCAATGATTTTGAGAAGACTGCTTTTGCCAGCGCCATTCAATCCAAGCACACCAATTTTGGCACCATAAAAGAATGAAAGGTAAATATCTTTTAGGACCTGTTTTTTTGGGGGATGGATACGGCTGACGCCGACCATTGAAAAAATAATTTTGTTATCTTCTGTTTGGGACATAACTTTTTTAAATTCCAAATTCCAAATCACAAATTCCAGGCAAATCCCAAAATCCAAATTCCAAACGGATTCTTTTGATATTTGAGTTTTTGGAATTTGTAATTTGATTATTGCTTGGGATTTGGTGCTTGGGATTTGGGATTTTCATTTGTTAAAACACCTCCAACCATTCGCGGTATCTATCGATCTTTCCTCTCACAGCATCAAAAAAGATTGACTGTACTTTTTGAGTAATAGGGCCTGGTTTGCCAGGACCCACTTGATGATGATCAACTTCTCTTACAGGAGTGATCTCGGCGGCTGTGCCTGTGAGGAAGATTTCGTCGGCTGTGTATGTTTCTTCACGAAGGATCTTTTCTTCGCGAATCTCTATGCCTTCATCGCGTAGAATAGTTAATGCGGAATCTCTTGTAATCCCATTCAGGATTGATGAGGCAGCAGGGGGTGTTCTCACAATGCCGTCGCGGATGACAAAAATATTTTCACCAGAAGCTTCGGCAACATAGCCCTCAGTATCGAGCATCAGGGCTTCTTGATAACCGGCAAGCATGGCTTCGCGTTTGCCAAGAATGGAATTGATGTAGTTTCCACATGCTTTTGCTTTGGGAAGGTTCACATTTACAGCGAGGCGAGTATAGGAAGATGTTTTGACTCTAATACCGTTTTTGAGTCCCTCATCTCCTAGGTAAGCCCCCCAAGGCCAGGCAATAAGGGCTGTGCTAAGAGGGTTGTCGATGGCATAAAGCCCCATGGCACCTTCTCCTACAAACATAAGAGGTCTTAAATAACCTTCTTCCATTTTATTAACCTTATAGAGTTCGATGGCTGTTTTTAAAAGTTCCTCCGGGGTGTATATTGGTTTGAGCCAGAACATTTTAGCTGAATCGTCAAAACGTCTTAAGTGTTCTCTGAGTCGAAAAAAACCAGATTTACCATCAGCGAGTTTGTAGCACCTCACGCCTTCAAAAACACCTAGGCCATAATGAAGCGTGTGTGTAAGGATGTGGACGTTTGCATCATCCCAATTAATAAATTTACCATTCATCCAAATTTTATCTACTTTTTGTACCATGCATGCTCCTTGGTTAAATTAGGGAGAATTATTGAAAATAAATTTGTCAAAAAACATAGATCGAAAAATCTAACAGTTCAATAACAACTTTAAATTTAGTGAGTTATGAATTCAGTTCTGAAAATAGTCAAATAATTGACTATATACGGACACAAAGCCAGAAAAATGCCATTTTTTAGGAGACGCGTGCCCAGAAACACTGTATAATTAAGAGTAGGTCGAGCTTAACAAGGGGCAACATCTTAGATAATTTATGAAGAAGGTTTTTCATCAACGAGCAATACCTCTTTTCTTCATCATTTTCTGTCTATTTCTGACAGCAACACCCGTACATGCGCAGGAAGAAATCAATGCAATTGTCTCTCAAGATGAGCAAATTGAAATTCTTATCAATTATGGACTGACTAAACTCGATGAGCAGCAATATGATGAGGCTGTTGTTTTCTTTGAAAGGGCTATCCAAATTGATCCAAGTGATGCCGAAATTTACTTTGCACTTGGAATGGCATTTGATGCTGTAGAAAAGTATGATGAAGCTATTGCCATGTTCAAAAAGGCCATTAAATTGAGTCCGCAATTAGTAGAAGCATATATTAATAAAGCTCTTGTCCATCTAAAATTAAATCAAAACGATGATGCTCAAAGAATGTATGACTTTGCATTGATGATAGATCCCCTAAATTCTACAGCCTATTTTGGTTTGGGTGTGGTTCATCAGAAAAAGGGAGAATTTGAAAAGGCAGTAGAAGCTTACACTGAGGCTATTGTGATCACGCCTAGTTTAACTGATGCGTTTAATAACCTGGGTATTGTTTTGGGGCATATGGAGATGTATGAAGAGGCCATTAAGGCTCTTAGTATTGCCATCAAAATAAGACCAGATTTAGGAGAGGCGCCTCTCAATAATTTGGGGATTATCTTTCAAAGTTTAGGCGAGATTGAGAAAGCAAAAGAGGCCTACACAGATGCTGTTTTACTCGATCCAAATTATTCAAAGGCTTATTGCAATTTGGGTCATGTGAATGATCTCTCTGGCGAGCATGAAGAGGCTATTTGGGCTTACAATCAGGCTATTCGAATTGATAAAGGTTCAGCAGATGCTTATTATGGGAAGGGTAACGCGTTTGGAAATTTGGGTGATTATCAAGCGGCTGCAGAATCTTACCTCATGGCAATTCGATACAACCCTCAAGATGAAAGAACGTATTTTAATCTTGGTTGGTCATATGGAAAATTGGGAGATATGAATAAGGAGATTGAATCTTATAATAAGGCAATTTCTATTAACGAAAATTATCCAAAAGCCCATCTTGGACGAGCTCTCGTCTATCTAAAAGCAGGTAACCATGATTTAGCGATGCAGGAATATGATGTTTTGAAAAAGCTAGATTCAGTTCTTGCTGATACACTTTTACAATTAATATCTGAGTAGTTGAAAGCTCATGTTTAGTGTCTGGCGTCTAGGGTCTAGCGTGCCTCGTTTCTCTGGGCTTAAGGTTTAGGGCTTAGGGCAAAGTTGTAAGGATTTTTATAAATCCCTCTCTCCGTTACAATCCCGGTAATCAATTCGTTTGGTGTAACGTCGAAGGCTGGGTTTTTAATAGAGATTCCTGTGGGTACAATTTGTACACGATTTATTGTTTTTACTTCGTCAAAATCGCGTTCTTCGATGGGAATTTCTTTGCCTGTTGGTGTTTTTGAATCAATCGTAGAAAAAGGTGCCACAACATAAAAAGGAATGCCGTGGTGTTTGGCTGCAATGGCAACAGAGTAAGTTCCAATCTTGTTTGCCGCATCACCATTAGCTGCAATGCGATCTGCGCCGACCAAAACTTTGTTGATGAGACCTTTGGCCATAAGGCTTGCTGCCATGTTATCGCAAATCACAGTGACAGGAACCCCAAACCTTTGGGCTTCCCACGCGGTGAGGCGAGCGCCTTGGAGCACAGGGCGTGTTTCGTCGGCAATGAGATTGATTTCCTTGCCTGCTTGAACTGCTGAATACACAACACCCACAGCAGTTCCCCAGCCAGCAGTGGCTAGAGCTCCCGCATTGCAATGTGTGAGCACTGTGTCGCCATCGTTCAGTAGCGCTTGACCGTGTTTACCCATTGTCTTGTTTGTTTGAATGTCTTCTTTTTTGATTTTTTTTGCTTCAGCTATGAGAATGTTTTTGAGGTCCCCATGATGTTTGCTCTCGTTAAAAACCTTCTTCATTCGATCCAATGCCCATTTAAGATTCACAGCAGTAGGGCGCGTTGAGAGTAGCTCATCATAGATTCTATCAAATTCCCGACCTTCGACCTTTGACTTTTGACTTTGGACTCCCAAAGCAACCCCCATAGCTGCAGCAACACCAATGGCTGGTGCTCCACGAATAGTCATGTTTTTGATGGCATTGGCTACGTCTTTGTATGTTCGACAAATAACGTATGTTTCTTCGTTAGGGAGTTTGCGTTGATCGAGCATGAGGACTGTATTGTCTTGCCATTCGATGATGGTGAGGTTGTTTTGTTTCATAGGTTAATAAAAAACCCGAGCACTTGACTCGGGTTTTTTTGACACAAGGCTCGCGCCTTTTGTTTTAATACTGCTAACGCGCTTATTTGGGCTCGTAAAGCTCGCCCACGCTTTTTTCTCATAGCTCAGTATAAGTCCCTAACGAATAAGAACATTATATTAAAACGGGTTACTCATGTAAAGATTAAAGAAGCGTCCCCATTAAGTCCTGCATCTTTAAAATCGTTGCGCCCTCGCTGGGAATCGAACCCAGGACTACGTCTTCGTTAGGGACGGGCTCTATCCTCTGAGCTACGAGGGCGCTCGAGAATAATATTAGCAACGAGCATGCCAAAGATGGGAAAAAGAAAATATTAAGAAATATGCAGAGTTAAAAGAAAATGTAAAATATGAGAGTCCCAGATTAGTCCCACAGTCTCACTTGAGACTCATTTTTGGGACTCAAATGAGAATGATATATTTCCAACTAACTGAAATTTAAGAATATTCATTCTGGCACGACTATTGCTATGTTAATTATTGAAATAGAATTTAGGGGAAATACCTTGATAAGGTATACCTAAATAAGGTATAATAAATATGGCTATTACATCATTTAATAATAAAGAAACAGAAGAGTTCTTTTTATATGGAAAGTTAAAAAAGAATTCAAAATGGCAGAAGGTTTCTAAAGTAACCATGAGGAAGTTGGATATATTAAATTATGCTGAAACACTTGAAGACCTTAGATCTCCACCTGGTAATCGATTAGAATCTTTAAAAGGAAATTGGCAGGGCTGGTATAGTATTCGTATTAATAATCAGTGGAGGATAATATTTCAGTGGACTTCATTAGGGCCAACAAATGTTTGTATAACTGATTATCATTAAAAGGATTGAAATATGCTTGTTCCAAAAAGAAAACCAACAACACCTGGAAAGATACTTAATGAAGAATATCTTGTCCCATTGGAGATGACTCAGAAGCAATTAGCTGATCACATTGGTTGTGATATTAAAGTGATTAATCGTCTTATTAATAATCGCACGACCTTGACAGCGCAGATGGCTTTGAAATTAGCGGCGACTTTTAAAACAACAGCTGAATTTTGGTTGAATGCCCAAAAGGCAGTTGATCTGTATGAAGCGTTTAATAAACTCAAAAAGCTTCCTAAACCGATAATTCTAAAATCTAAGTTAGTGTATTCTTAATTACCCATCCCTCTCAATTCGATAAATCACTTTGGCTTCTGGGTCTGGGCATTGCCATTCTTGGAGGATATCCATGAGGCCTTCGTCCTCTTTGCTGCTAATGATGGAGCCAGTAATGGCAGGTAAGATGCTGCCTAAGGCAAAAACACAAATACTTTCTCCCTCTGGGATCTCCAGCTTGGCATCTCGCACATAATAGGTTGAGCCAACCTTGGATCGATTGCATTTGCCTTCACACTTAATACAGGTGATTTTGAGATTGTTGAACATGATTCCTCCTTGTCGCGCCGTAGCCCTGAGCAAAGTCGAAGGGGCGAAGGCGGACTATAGTGACGGTTTCTGTCTAGTCGATGTTGATGGAGGTTTCAAGGTCGATTGCTATAAGGGTCGCAGGATCTCAGGTTCCCGGGGACGCAGGATATGTTAGGCGAAAGGATGCTTCTGGCGTAGGAGCATAGGATCGTTGGTGCGCTGGTGCAGATTCCCCAATAATAGTTGCCTGAAAACAAAGAAGATATTAGGACAAGGCAACAAAAATATTGGGTCTAGGGGCTTTGGAAGACGAAAACACGTGGATACGAAAAAACGATAGACGATAATCGATAGTTTTTTTGATATAGGAGAGTAGGCGCATTTAATAATGAACAAAATATTAATAATAGATTTTGGTTCTCAATACACTCAACTCATAGCCAGACGCGTGCGTGAATTAAATGTGTATTGTGAAATCTGGCCTTGTACAGAATCTTTTTCAAAAATCAAAAAATTTTCCCCTCAAGCGATTATTTTATCTGGCGGACCTGCCAGTGTTTTGAAAAAAGGCTCACCTAAGATTGATTCAAAGGTTTTTGAATTAGGTATTCCCATTCTAGGCATTTGCTATGGCATGCAACTCATGACAAAGATGTTGGGTGGAAAGATTGTAGCTTCCAAACACCGAGAGTACGGACATGCGAAATTAAAGCATGAGAATCCTCCTTCGCTAAAGCTACGGAGGACTCGTGAGTGTCATTTATTAGCCGGAGTAAAAGATAACTCACGGATTTGGATGAGTCATGGAGATTCGCTAAGAGCGTTGGGAAAAGGATTTAGGGTGTTAGGAAGGACAGAAAAGAAGATCATAGCTGCAATTGCCAATGATAAAAAGAAAATTTATGCCCTCCAATTTCACCCAGAAGTGCATCACACAAAAGAAGGTAAAAAAATTCTCAAAAACTTCCTCTTTAAAATAGCCAAGGTCAAGGCCCAGTGGAATATGCGAGATTTTATTAAGTATGAGTGTAAAGAGATTCGCCAAAAAGTAGGTAAAGACCATGTGATCCTAGGTCTCTCTGGTGGTGTAGATTCTTCTGTAGCTGCAGTTTTGCTCAATAAGGCGATTGGCAAACAACTCACATGTATTTTTATCAACAATGGTCTTTTAAGGTTTGAGGAAGAAAAATACGTTCAAAAGATATTTAAAAAACATTATAAAATAAAATTAAAATATATTGATGCGAGCAATGATTTCTTAAAGCCTCTTAAAGGTGTGTCTGATCCCGAAAAGAAGCGAAAAATTATCGGCAAAGTTTTTATTAAGGTTTTCACTCGCGAGGCAAAAAAAATAAAAAACGCAAAACATTTAGTACAGGGCACATTATATCCAGATGTGATTGAATCTGTATCTTTCAAAGGCCCATCAGCTGTGATCAAGTCGCACCATAATGTAGGCGGGCTTCCTAAAAAGATGGGGCTTAAACTTATCGAGCCATTACGTGAACTTTTTAAGGACGAAGTTCGTAAACTCGGCAGACAACTAAAAATGCCAAAAGAGTTGATCATGCGTCATCCTTTTCCTGGGCCAGGGCTGGGTGTGCGTATTTTAGGTTCGGTTTCAAAGGAAAAAATCAGGCTTCTCCAATTAGCAGATAAGATTGCCATGGACGAAATCAGGGAATCTGGTTGGTATGGAAAGATTTGGCAGGCGTTTGTGGTTATTTTGCCTGTAAAATCTGTGGGTGTTATGGGGGATGAAAGAACTTATGAGTATACAGCAGCTGTTCGTGCTGTTGATTCAGCGGATGGCATGACTGCTGATTTTATTGATCTGCCTCATACAGTCCTATCAAAAATCGCCAATCGTATTATTAACGAGGTTAAAGGCATCAACCGCGTTGTTTACGATATCTCTTCAAAACCACCAGCAACGATAGAGTGGGAGTAGGGGATAACTTTCAGATTCTGAAAAACCACTCAAATTGAGAACCAATCATTTATTCCGGGGATTGAAATCCCCGTCTATATTCTATTGTCCCGAAGGGACATGAGAACCTTGTCCTTTAGGACAACAGCATAAAGCCTGGTACTTCAGTGCCAGGTAGAAGTTGTGATGATTAATTAAGACTGGATTCCTGCTTTTGCAGGAATGAATAAGATTATTTTTTAACTTTAGAAATGTAATCGATGAGGTCTTTGACCTTGGACATGCCTTCAACATCTTCGTCCGAAATTTCAATCTTAAATTCTTCTTCAATTTCCATGATCATTTCGACAAGGTCTAGGCTATCAGCGCCTAAGTCATCGACGAAATTGAGATTAGGCTTAATCTCATCTTCATTGATAGATAATTGAGTTGAAATAATTGAAACAAGCTTAGATTCGATACTAGCTTTTGTCACTAATCACTCCGTTTCCATTGCTACGATTTCTTTGTTTTTGTAATAGCCACAATGGTTGCATACTCGGTGAGGTAGTTTTGCGCTTTGACAATTTGGACATACAGAGATGTCAGGTGCTGTTAGATGATCGTGTGAACGTCTCATGCCGCGTCTTGATTTTGATATTTTTCGTTTTGGGACTGCCATAATATACTCCTGATAATAAGTCGCAGTCATTTATATACAAAAGATGCCTGTGTCAAGGGAGTAGGCTGCTGATTTCATTCTATTTCTTTAGGAATAACGAGTACTTTCAAGGCAGGGAAACAAGGAAAAAGCGCTTATTTACGCATAATCTTAAGGTTTTTTAAGGGTGCCCATCTGGGATCTGTCTTATCATTAAGGCTTATATTTTGACTAGTTGGTTCATGAAGCCGGCAATTTTCTTGGTCAGAACAATAGTAATTATAGGGTATTTCCAGGGCTATTTCGTCATTTACAATCGGCTCAAGTTCAATCGTGTCGTTAGAGTAAAATGAAAAATCCATATCATCTTTGGTGAGCTCTTCTTTATCATCTTTATTCTTATGAATCACTTCATCAAGAGGGGCTAGGTGTGCGACAAATCGTATGTTTTCATTAGCAGTGATTTCCTCTCCGCATCTGGCACATAATGGGTGATGGGTGAATGAGATAGTGCCCGTGATATCAATATTCATATTAGTTCTTAAGAAATCAATCTTGCCAATAAGAGTATCAAATTCGATGTTTTTTGTGGGAAGAACATTTTTGAGAATATTGGTCAGCCACTCATCATTTCCGTTAAGTTTTATTTGAAGCCCTTTAGTGGCTGATATTTGGTTGATATTGATGGTTTGCATGGGAGGCGGTGTAGCAATTCAAAGAAAAGGTTGTCAATGTATTAGGGTCGCGGGATCGCTGGGTCGTGGGATATATCCTGCGAACCTATGAACCTGTGACCCCGTGACCCTGAGAATCGAATCTAATAAATCTCTTTATTTTTCCCCTTTCATTAACTATCAATCCGGGCATGGAAAAGAACAGAATATCAATAGCCTCAGATCATGCAGGCTTTGCTCTCAAGCATGAATTAGTTTCTTATCTCAATGACGCTGGTTATCAGGTAAAGGACCTTGGACCCAGTGATGACAGTCGTGTTGATTACCCAGACTTTGCCAAACTCGTGGCCAAAGATATTGGAGATCAGGCATGTGATTACGGTGTTTTGGTCTGTGGATCTGGGATTGGCATGGCTATCACAGCGAATAAAACTAAAGGTGTGAGGGCTGCGAGTATTGTTGATCTTTATTCTGTTGAAATGGCGCGTAAACATAATAATCTAAATCTGCTTTGCTTAGGGTCTAGAATATTAGACAAAGACAAGGCTATAGAGATTCTTGATAAGTTCTTAAACACAGCGTTCGAAGAAGGTCGACACGCGGAACGGGTGAAGAAGATTGAATTGTGAAGATAACTTGGTTCCCAGTGTCTCGGGTTCCCGGGACCCCGGGATCCTGGGGCCCAGAGAACCTTTTTAGGAGTAATTATGACATTCGATTTATTAAAAGAAAAAGATAATGACGTGTTTCAAGCCATCACTGGTGAGGTGGATAGGCAAGAAACCAAATTAGAAATGATAGCTAGTGAAAACTTTGTGTCTAAAGCAGTTTTAGAAGCCTTAGGTTCTCCACTCACAAATAAATATGCAGAAGGCTATCCTCACAAACGTTATTATGGTGGTTGTGAATTTGTAGACGTTGCCGAAGACATTGCTATCGAGCGTGCAAAAAAACTCTTTGGCGCCGAGCATGTGAATGTGCAACCCCATAGCGGATCTCAGGCCAATATGGCTGTGTATATGGCAGTGCTTGAGCCTGGCGATACATTTTTGGGCATGAATCTTTCTGAAGGTGGGCATCTCACTCATGGATCATCTGTCAACTTTTCGGGCCGTCTTTACAAAGTTGTTCCGTACGGGCTTAATCCCACAACAGGTATTTTAGATTACGATCAGGTGCGTGATCTTGCTAAGGCAAATAATCCAAAGATGATTATGTGTGGCGCGAGCGCGTATCCTCGCCACATTGATTTTGCAAAATTTAAAGAAATAGCTGACGAAGTAGGGGCTGTATTAGTTGCTGACATTGCTCATCCTGCAGGTCTTGTGGCTGCAGGTCTTCATCCAGACCCAGTGCCTCATTGTGATTTTGTCACAACAACCACACATAAAACTCTTCGTGGTCCACGTGGTGGCATGCTCATGTGTAAGACTGAGCACGCTAAAAAAGTGAATTCCAGAATTTTCCCTGGTATTCAAGGTGGACCTCTCATGCATGTGATCGCTGCCAAGGCAGTGGCGTTTGGTGAAAACCTCAAACCAGATTACAAGGTTTATTGTGAGCAAGTTATCAAAAACACAAAGGCCTTGGCCAAAGTATTTTTGGAAAAGGGTTTTGATCTTGTCACTGGTGGTACTGACACGCATCTTATTTTAGTCGATCTCACCAAAAAAGACATATCAGGCAAAGACGCCGAAGCAGCCCTTGAGCGCGCTGGCATTACCACAAATAAAAACACAGTTCCTGGAGAACAACGCTCCCCATTTGTTACAAGCGGTATTCGCGTGGGAACTCCAGCCCTCACAACACGAGGCATGAAAGAGTCCGAGATGGAACTCATTGCAGGTTGGATGTGCGATGTGATTGACAATGATACTGATGAGGGTTTTCATAAGAAAACCTTGGGTATGGTGAAGGAATTATGCGGTAAGTTTCCATTGTATAAATAGGTGCCGAAGTGCCGTAGGAATACAAATCCCAAATTGATATCATTTCTGCGGAGGCAGGAATCCAGTCTTATAAGTATTTATGGATCCTTTCGCCTAGGTAGACGAGGATGACAATTAAGAAGAACCTAAATAACTTTTCCCGGAGACTAAAGTCTCCGGCTATATCCTATTGTCCCGAAGGGACAAAAGCATAGAGCCTGGCACTTTAGTGCCAGGCAGAAGTTGTGTCCAAACTTAGTTATTAATAAATACGAGAATCTGCGTTACGATTATTTTTAGGGCAATGATCGTGAGGAGCGCTTTAAATATTATCCTAAAGAGATTGTCATTGATTTTCTTTAAGACATTCTTTCCAATAAATGTTCCGATAATAACTGTAGCACTTAAAAATAAAAATAATTGCCAAAAATTAAGAAAATTGATTCCAATAAGACCAAAAAGAGGGATTTTTATTAAGTGAGTTATTGCCTGACAAACAGCTTTGGTTGCTACTAATTCTTCTTTGAGAACATCCTTGCGAAGAAAAAATGGTCCTATAAAAGGGCCTATGGCGCCAAAAAAGATACCAATGAATCCCGAGACAAAACCAACAGGAAGAAATATTTTATAAGTTAAATTTGTCTGGTTCTTTCTTTTGGGTAAATAAGTGATAACAAGAATGAATACACCCATCATGAGTTTTATGAGGTCTTTATCGAGCATTTCAAAGATGAAAATGCCTATAAAAGCACCAGGGAGTACGCCGCAAAGGAAATACAGGATAATATTCCATTTAATATGCTTATAAAATAAAATAAGGCGTGTGCTATTGCTGACGAGTTGAACCCCAGCGTGTAAGGGGACAATGTATGATGTCTCTACAATGAGGGCTATGACAGAAAGTAATATAACCCCTCCGGCCATGCCGGTAATTCCAGAAATGATCGAAGCGATGAGAGCTGTTACAATTAATATGATAAAAGAGATGGTTGATACACTCATAATATTAATCTCTATTTGAGTTTAATGTATTGATCAAGTGTCGTAGGAAAACCAGTCCTTCTTGGATTCAAGTAGGAAGTGTTCCACTTAGGCATGGGCCATCATTCTAGCTCTGAAAAGAACCCCAAAGGGGTTAAATGACATAGCCCAGGGTTGAGAAAGCCTGAAAGGATTTTTCTACCCTGGGTAAACAAAAACAAAAAAATCTATTTCCATTTCCAATTCAATTGATTCCCTGAAAGGGATACATAATCGAAGCAAACATTTCACAAATCGTTATTAAACCCCTTCAGGGTTAGGATTGTTTTTTATTTATGAGGCCCAGGGTGGCGGCCCGCCTAAAGACGGGCCTTACCCTGGGCTAACTTATTGTGCCCTTTCAGGGCAAAGAGAAAAGATTCTCTGGTGGGGCACTTCCTATTTGAACCCGGGGATAGATAAGCCGTGTTCACTCAGAACACGATTTCTGAAATAATCATAAACAAATCATTTTTCCTGCCGATAATAATATTAGTGCTACGATTCAAAATGAATCTAATTATTGATTTGTCACTCAACACTAACCCTGAGTGAGTGAAACGAATCGAAGGGCTAGAGAGAATATTTTAATGAGAAAGGTGTTATTATGAGTGTAGGTTCTGTATCCGCAGGGAGTGTTCAGTCTTTTTGTGCAACTGCCATTGGATTAGGAGCGCCAGCTGGATTGTTGTCTGATTGTTCTGGTGGAGAGATAGCAGCAGGGTTAGCTGGTGGGATTTTAGTTGCGGCTGGTATTACTACTGCTGTGGTTCGGTGTCTTCGGCCTTCAAATCGTTTTGCCTATAGTGCTGCACAGGCTATGGAATTAACAACAGGACCACATACCAAAAGTAGGCAGTCTGTAGGACAGGCACCTGATCTTGCAACAGCTTTAAGAGAACGTCAATGTATTCATGAGATACCTGTTATTACGTCTGTCCCTGCTGATTTAAGAATGGCTGGGAGAGGCGATGTATTTATAGAGGGTGATTCTATTAGAGAGGCTCTTCAACCAGATCCAGCAAGAATGGCAGATGCAAGAAGACGTGCTAGAGCGCTTTTAGGTGCTGTGCAGGCAGCCGAAGCTCAAAGAGGCGTAGTACAAAGTGAAGTCAGTTTTCCTAGCGTCGATGGAATCTATGTTGCAGAGTACATGCCTGGAAAAGCAGGCACAAAGTTCATACGTCCTTCGATTACTGTTACTGGTATTGGTTATCGAGGAGATGATATTGTTCAAGCTATCGCTGATCAACATGCTTTGACTCTTGTGCCTGATGGGCCTGGAGTATATCGAGATTACGGTAATGATATTAAGTTCATGATAACGAGTGGTGGAGAAGGATATTCGGTTGTTATTACGATAATGAATCCAACAGATGCTGTGGCTGATGAGAGAGATAATGTAGCTTTTATGAATATTAAGGAAAGGATGGGGCTTGTGAATAACGAGTAATGAACAAGGAATCCTTCGACTTTGCTCAGGATAAATACTGAATTTCGAAGGTGTAGGGGCGTCCCTTGTGGGCGCCCGAAATAAATAATATAGTCGGGTAGGCACAAGGCCTACCCCTACTTCAGTATTCGATATTCCGTGTTCGATATTCGCTATTCGGGTGGCCGTGCCCTGTGTCCCCTAGGACACGATATCTTGGTTTAATACAAAACAAATCATTTTAACTGTCGATAATAACTACTAAAGAGAAATTCATTTATCGAAAGGTGTTACTATGGTTACAGGTTCAGCTACAGTAGGGACTGGTGCGTTAAATTGTTTCACATCTTCAGCAATGGCAGCAGTCATGCCAGCCGCATTTATTGGAGGTTGTTCTGCTGGTGAATTAGGGGTGGCAGGAGCAGCTATTGTTGGTGCTGGTGTAGCGACTTTTTTTGCAGGAAGGGCTTTAATGAACGCTGGTCGACGTTTTGCTTCGAGTGTTGGCGCAGGGATGTCGTTGAATGCTTTGTCACTACCAAGAAGATCAGGCTTGCTAGTTTCCAGTTCTGCTTCTGTACTAGCAGAAAAAAAAGAGTGGGCACCAAATGCAGCTGAACAAAGTATTATAGATTGGATTGCTGCTGGAAATGCCAACAATCTTGGAGAGGGTTGGTGTCAACGTGTAAAAGGTGCTATGAGAAATGGTTCTTGGACTCCAAGCCTGCGTCCCGAAGACGGTGATCCTATCACTCAAGCTATTGGACGATTTAGAATTCAATTAATGCCAGCTCTCCAGGTTGAGCCTCCTGCTGTTGATCCTTTGAGGGCAGCATTTACAGTAGATCCAGTTACAAGGGATAAAATCAGAGATGGCGCTAGAGCTGCACTGGCTGCACTGGGCGACAGGCGGGATGCCTCTACGGTTGGTAATAGCGTTTTTTTTGAGTCTCTTGAAACAAGCCTTGTTGTGACATACCGTCCTCATCTTATGAATAGAAGAGTGAGTGATGGTGAGATTGTTATCCCCGGTCCCAGTAAAGCCTCTGCAGAACAAATCATTCCAGAAATTGCTAAAAGATTTGGCTTGGAGCTTGCTGAAACAGCTGATTTGTTTGGAAGATATTTTGATAGGGAAAATAGAATAACCATTATGCTTTGTCCACGAGACGACACATTTGACATTGTTGTGAGATCTGAGCGCGGGCGCGCAGGGACAAATATTCCTGAGAATGCAAAGTTTATGGAGATGTTGGAGAGATTGGGGTTGGAGGGGTGATATTGGGCCTACGGACCTTAGGGCCTATGGGCCTTGGGAAAGACTAGCTACAAACTACCAGTTACTAGCTAAAAGGTGAAAGGAAATATATGAGCACATGCATAACAAATTTTTCGCATCAAGTTAAAGAGGGAGATAATGCTTGGAAAATCACAGGCAAGTATCTCGAAGATCCTGCTCAGGTTGAGATGGCTCAAGGAGAATCTAAGGATTCTTATGAGCTTATTTTTCCAGATGATGTTGCTGTGGGAGAATATAAAGAAACAGGTTGGCGTGAGAAAACCGAAACCTATCATCTTTCTTTTGTAAGAAATGTAGAGCCTCTTTCATCATTTTCATATCAGAATTATATAACTCAACCTGATAATTACGATGATCCTACACCTCCTGATGATTACGTGGATTATAACTTTAAGGGTACATATGATGACAAAGAATACATTGTTACTATTCGCCTTATGTCAAATGCACCCACAAGAGTGATGTTGTTTGAGGGAAATACAAGGTTCAATGAGATATTTGTGGGTCGAGCGAGGCCTTTAGACGTGCTTAGATTTATGGGAACTGATGGAAGTCAAGCTGCTCAAGATATTATTGCTGAACTTTCTATTGGGCAAAACAGATTAGATAAAGTCTAAAACTTCTTTTTTCTCCAGACTCCTTCCATGGCAAAGTCGAAGTTGATGGGTGTACATTGGCGGCTGTGGAATGACTGACGAAGACGGAACGCCAGCTACAAGCTACTAGCTACAAGTCACGATCCTGGTGTAATCTGATAAACTTTCAGAAAAATATCTATATCGTGGCTATCATATCCCAGATACATTTTATCACCAACAATCAGTGAATGCGGTCTGTGATAAGATCCCTCGATAATCTTCTCATCCGCAAGCTGTGTCCAATCAGTGTTATAAATAGCCTGGTAAATATCACCACCATCAGCATCCGAAGCTCTTGTATAATGAATAATGAAGACATTGTTTGTGGTGTCGAATGAAGCCCCTGTGGTTAGGCTGATATTGTCTTCATCTTCGATCAATACTGCGCGGTCTGTTGAAATCTCCCATGAAGTATCCCATACAAGTTTATAAACGTAGTCTCCTTCACCTGGTGCCAGTGTGTTGTTTGCAAAAATGTAAAACAGACTGTCGTAATAAAGAGCAGCAGCACCATTTGAATGACTGTTTGCGCTTCCGCCAGCTGAATAATTTGTGTCATAGGTGAGATCTCCGTCATACTTATATATTGTGTGACCAAAGCCAGGTTCAAATTTTCCTACATAAACATTTGTGCCATCACCTACTAAGATCATGTCGTTTGTTGGATCGTCATCACTCACAACAGTGACGATTGATTCACGAGTAAAGTCAGTATCAAGCTTCATGAGATAGAGATAACCTCCAGAACCTGTGCCTGATGTAGAAAACGTGATGTAATGGTAGCCGTTTTGAAAGATGTGTTTATGATCTGCAATATCGTCGTTTTCGTAAGTATCATCAGAGCTGGCTACTTCTGTTGCAGTTCCAATTTGAGTTAAATCTGAGTCATATGTAAGAAGATAAATCGTGCCATCTTTTTCTGTAGAAACAACGATATTTGTTCCATCATAAACAGGGATGCTCCAGAGTTGCCAATCTGTAGAGATGTCAGCTGTGCTGAGCAGGGTGTATGTAGGTGCTGTTTCTGTGGCTGGATCGGAATCGGTTCCTGTGCCTTCAGTGGTGGGATTGTCTGTTGTGGTGGTGCCAGCGCCACAATTCCAAATAAATAAGACTAAGAGACAAGTAAAAATGATTTTTTTCATAAAACCCCTGTATAGTTTATGTTTTTATTGAAAAAAATATCTAGCCTTCTTTTCCGGAGACTAAAGTCTCCGGCTATATCCTGTTGTCCCGTTGGGACATTTATTTCAAGTCCTGTAAGGACTAAAGCATAAAGCCGGGGATTTTAATCCCCGGAAAGATGGTTGTGAAGATTTCATCAAAACTCTATTCCTTGAATATTAATTCATTAATAGTAACAAAAACCTTTAGATTTGACAATTATTGATAAAGATTTGGTTTTCTCTTTATCTTTTCCTCACTATTCACTAGTTCAACGCGTGAATCGTGGGTCGTGGGTCGTGGATTGTAATTACAAATGATGAGAAACAATCCACTATTCACAATTCACTATCCACATAAAAAAATGAAATGTCCGTTTTGTCAGCATATTGAAAGTAAGGTTATTGATTCTCGTGTGGCATCCGAGGCCAATAATATTCGCCGAAGACGCGAATGTGAAAAATGTGCTCAAAGATTTACAACGTATGAACGGATCGAAGAAGTCCTTCCCATGGTCATTAAAAAAGATGGCCGTCGTCAAACCTTTGATAGATTAAAAATACTCAACGGTGTTAAAAAGTCTTGTGAAAAACGAGCTGTGTCTATTGATAAAATCAATGAACTGATCACTCAGGTTGAAAAAAAGATTCAAGAAATTGATCTCAAAGAAATCCCTTCTTCCGACATTGGCGTTGTTGTCATGGAAGAGCTCAAACACCTTGACCACGTAGCCTATGTTCGTTTTGCCTCTGTGTATCGTTCTTTTAGAGACGTGAATGAGTTTATGGATGAGCTGCAGGGGCTGCTGAAGAAATGACCCAAAATATTAAATACATGTCTCTTGCTCTTGATCTTGCCAAAAAAGGTGCTGGCCGTGTTTCACCTAATCCCCTTGTTGGTTGTGTGATTGTGAAGGGGAATAAAATTGTTGGCCAAGGTTATCATAAAAAATGTGGTTCTCATCATGCAGAGGTTAATGCTTTAAGGCAAGCAGGCAAAAAAGCAAAGGCAGCCACAATGTATGTCACGCTTGAACCTTGTCATCACTTTGGTAAAACACCTCCTTGTGTGGATGCTGTGATCAAGGCAGGCATTGGAAAAGTCGTGATGGCTATGAAGGATCCTAATCCTCTCACAAATGGAAAATCTGTTAGAAAACTAAAGGCTGCAAAGATCTCTGTGCTGGTGGGCACTTGTGGCAAAGAAGCCCAGGAACTCAATCGATATTTCATCAGCGCTTTGAAAAATAAGAAGCCCTTTGTGATTTGCAAAGTAGGGCAGAGTCTTGATGGCATGATATCAACTGCCAAGGGAAAACAAGGCTGGATGACAGGAAACAAATCCAAACAGTATGTTCAAAAATTAAGATCACAGGTCGATGCTGTTCTTGTGGGCGATGGCACAGTTAAGATCGATAATCCTCAACTCAATGTTCGTAATGGCAAAAAGCCGCAACCCAGACGCGTGGTCCTCGATCCTTTTCTTAATATCAAATCAGATCGACTCCTTTTCAAGGTTCATGGTGGCGAGGTGATTTTAGTTTCTGCGTTAAAAGATTCAGATCCAAAAGTTAAAAAGCTTCGCAAAAAAGGTATTCAAGTTATTTCAAATATTCCAGTCAAGGGTGATGAACTTAATCTCACTCGAGTTATGAAGGAGCTGTTCAAACTCGGGATTCATTCTATTCTTGTTGAAGGTGGAGCGAGGATCTTCCAATCATTGCTTAAGACAAAATTAGTCGACGAATGGCGGATCATTGTGGCGCCAAAGGTTATTGGTTCTAAAGGGGTCGGGTGGATGAAGCCTGGTAATGAGAAGAAGTTTAAGGTCAAAAAGGTTGAGTCTTTGGGTGAAGATGAGATGTTTGTATGCTAGGACCTTGGGACCATAGGACCATGGGGCCTTGGGAAAAAACATTTTATTTACATTACAATTATCCCTTGAAGTCCCGCTAAAAAACCAAAGGGGAGTGCCACATATCTCTTCCAGCCTTTTTTTCGAAACAAGGCTACAATACTTAAAATAAGAGCAGATAATCCGGTAAAATGATAGAGAGAGGTGATGCTCATGGCTTTGTGGCCAGCTGCTATTATTTTTTGAGAAGCTGTTTCTATTTCGTTCAACTCTTTTGATAAAACATCTTTTTTTGAAACCTCATTGTCAATTTTTGTCTTCATTACAATAACATTGATGTTATGGGCATTTCTTAAGATTGGCCAGTGGACTGTGGAATATACTGAGAGTAGGGCGTAGGTTGTTATGGCCAGAAAAATTGTTAGGGTGATATAAGGGAATTCGAAACCGTTTTCATTCATAAGTTTTAATCATTAGTGGATCTTTAAATTTGATCAAGGATTATGTGTTTCTTTTGCTTATTGCTGTTAGGGGAGGCTCTTTTTTTGCTCCTTGTTTTCAGACGGAAAAAAATGGAGGACATCATTCAAATGAGCTCCATTTTTGAAGGCCAGCTTTGCTGGCGGACAAAAATGGCGGCAACTATTTATCGATCGCACCATTTTTTAATCGTCTTCAAACAAGAAGCGGGCTTGTTTTGCCTGGCGGCAAATATGGTTTGATGGATCTATCTCTTTCTCCGATGAATAACTATTGTGAGTACTAGTCTGGCAATTTCGGCCAATACTACAATTCCAAGGAGTGTTAAATTCAGGGTTTTTGATTGAAAAGGTATGTTGATCAATGTGATGAACCCTAGAGACAGAGAGAAGTAGAGGATGCGAAAGGGGATTTGGCTGTAGTACAGAATAAAGGCCCATCGCCTTTGTCTGATAAAGCCATAGGCTGAGAAGGCGAAGGATAAAGCAAGAATAATGTACAAGACGTTGAATAATGCCACGAATTTCCAGGTATGAAAATCAATGGTGAATAGGCTGTAAATCAATTTGTAGAGGAATGGAATAGCTCGAAAAAATGAGATAGCATCAAGCAAACCAAAAATGATGAGAATGAGGGTTGGTGCGGTGAGTTTGAGTTTAGTGTTCATTTTATTATGCCTGGTGGCAAAGTAGTTTTATGGATTTTAAATCACAACGTATATTGATAAACAGGTTCGTGTTCATCTTCATTCCAAATCGTATCGTGATATTCGCAAATCGCAATTTCTTCCATTGGAAGCTCAAGCTGTTTTGCCACAGATGTGAATGCGGCAAAGCTGGTTTTTTTATCTGGAGAGATGCTAAATTGCAGAAATTTGCACGATTTGCTTCTCGCCATCTCAATCAATTTATCGATAAATATTTTAAAGTATTTCCGTCCACGATAGTCAGGATCAATTCCAACCTGCCAGAGAAACATCACCTCAGGGTTCAAGCTGCTATGCATGCCCGTGACATATCCAACATACCTTCCATTCTCTTCACCAATAAAACAAGTATCACCAAAATACTGACCAAGCATCCAATATGTGTAGGGAGGGTGGAGACGCAAAGGCTTGCAGCGATCCACAAGTTGGCGGAGTTTATCTACGTCTGTTGTTTTTAAATTTCTTATTTTCATATTCACCATGGCATTTTTCCTAAAACTGGTGTGAGACAAAGAATAAATAACCCAACAAATATTAAGAGAAAACCTATTATTTTAGGAATTCTATCGAGTATTTTTTCGGGGATGAAGCCTGATAGCACTTCTCCAATTCCATCTTTTTTAAATCGAAAAGGGTTCCATTTTCGAGGCAAAAAAACTCCAATAAGTCCGAAAAGAACTGTCACACCACCTTGAATATATTGTCCTAACAAGCCTGATTCCATAGTACACCCTATAAAAAAATTGACCTCTTATGCCTGATATCGCAGTAGCAAAACACAGATGATTGAGCAATATTATTACAGTTGTTTGCTTTTTATGCTGCCCCTCTCCCGGGCTAGCGCCCACCCTCTCCCCAGAGGGGCGAGGGGAAAATTCCTTCTCCCTGTTGGGGAGAAGGTGCCCGAAGGGCGGATGAGGGGCGACAAAATATTATAAATGAATCTTGAAGGAGATTTCATGTTTACAGGAATCGTTACAAACACAGGTAAGATCACAAAATGGAAGCCAGCTAAGAACGGTGGTAGGATGGGTGTTAAACCCAAGCGAAAGTATGTTGGTGTCAAACTAGGGCAGAGCATTGCGATCAATGGTTGCTGCCTTACAGTTGTGGGTCAAAAAAATGGTTCCATTGAATTTGATATTTCTGACGAGACTGTTCGCAAAACAGCTTTTCTAGATCATGGTCCTGGGAGAAAAGTTAATCTAGAACAAGCCATGAAGGCCAAAGATGCTCTCGGTGGTCACTTTGTTCTCGGTCACGTTGATGGCGTGGGTAAAATCAAGTCCATAAAAAAGAATCCTGGTTCTGTTGAATACACAGTCTCCTATCCAAAAAAATTCGCCCACCTCCTCATCGAAAAGGGCTCTGTCACCGTCGACGGTATTTCACTCACCGTCTGTAATCTCAAAAACACGACATTTGATCTCTACATCATCCCTCACACCTTAAAAGAAACAACTATGCCTGAATATAAGATCGGCACTTTAGTTAATCTCGAGTTTGACGTGCTGGGTAAGTATGTAGCGAGAATGGCTGAAGTTCGTAGTTCGTAGCCTGTCCTGAGCGAATGTAATGAGTCGAAGGATTCCCCTAAAAAATAAAGACTTTTTAACTTTTCAATTCCCATATATCAGGGAATGTACTATAATTAGTCTATCTATCATGGTGGGTTAAAAAATGGGCATATCATCTAATAATATTATAAGGGGGAGTCATGGGTTTTGAAAAAAATATTCGTATACTAATTCTCATTGTTTGTTCTCTAGTATTTTCACTTGGCGTGGCTTTTACAACAATAGGGATAAGTGGTTGTAGTACAGGATCATCAAGCACCACAGAAGTTACCACACCAACAGTTACCAGTAATGGCACAACATTATCATTTACTGCAGCTGCTGCTGATAATGTATTTGGAATCGAAAATACGATTGTTCTAACCTTTGACGAAGCCATAACAGCTACGGCAGCTGATACATCAGTATCACTGGCTACTACGAGCGTTACCTTGTCGGGCCTTTCCCTCACCTGTAATGAAACTGCAATGACTGTAAGTGTAACAACTACTGATTACAAGGTGTTCACCATTGATCCTGTTGAACTCATCACCATTGGTCATACTTGTGTGATGAGCTTATCAGATATTGAAGCAGATAGTGGGGCAGAGTTGGACGCTCTGACATTAAATTTTACCGCTGCGTGTTCTGCTACAGACCATTTTAATGACCCAACAACACTAGATACTTGTTGGACACTATTGTATGACACATATTTTGGTACCCTTGATGCTGATACGACCAATGATGGTCTTTTATCTGTTGGGAATGCGATAATTGATATGGAAGAAAATGCTACAATTATGCAAACAGCAGGGACAGTAACTGGCGCAATTGATATTGAGGTGGCAGTTGTCATAGCTGTCCAGGCGGATATAGTCGATGATACAGGGGAATGTTGGAATGATGATCTTAATGAAGTCACTGGTGTTTGCGATACCGTAGTGATGGATGAAATTGATGGTGTGCCTTATAGCGCAACCCATCCCTATGGAACAAGTAATATGCTTGATAATTTCATTGTTGGTATTTCCACAACAGATTCTGTATCAGGGGCTATTATGGCCATGGGTAAGCAATCTGATACCAAGTATTGTATAGCAACAGATAATGTTGAAGCCTTTACCGTAAGTGAAACACTTTGTGCCTTTACTCCATCTGCCGATGATCCTCTTTATATACGTATTCAAAAAGAAGATGGTTCAGGTACTGTCACTTTTTCTGTAAAAGGTGGTAGCACAGAGAATTATACCACTGTGGGAGCTGTAACTGTTGCTGGTCTAGAAACAGAGAC
Organism: uncultured Nitrospirales bacterium; assembly: GCA_964609965.1. GTDB lineage: Bacteria > UBA10199 > UBA10199 > UBA10199 > JADGCS01 > JAHJDR01. Next base: position 31,497 of record CAZSTS010000013.1, on the reverse strand, counting down.
GCTATTTTATATGGGATTTGTGGATGCTGATGAATTGGATTGTTATGGTCCTGACTGTCGTGCAGCTTGGGAAAGCGATACAGATCCAGCTTTCGCTGCTTCAGCTGATTTTCAAATTGATTATGTGCGTTTTGATTTAGGTACAGTAGCAGGGCAGTATTGATTTAAAAGGCGTAAGGCTTAGGGCATAAGGCTCAAAGGAAAACTATCGATTATCGTTTATCGCCTATCGAATCTGTTAACAGATTAATCCTAACCTCCGTCCCCTCAACAACAACCACAAGTTTGGTATAAAACCATTTGCCTTCTGATTTTTGGGCTATGGCATAGATTTTGGCTTTGCCATTTGGGCCATGGATAGGGATGGTGATGTTGGCATGACCTGAAGAACCCGTGGTTCTAACAGAGCCTGATACATACCAACTATCTTCAACTGGAGAGCCCAGTGTTTCAATTACAGTTGGATTGTTTTTGGCTGATTCAAAAGCAGTTTTGTAGACGTCTGCTGATTTAATGATGCCAAAGACAAAGAGAAGGATGGACATGAAAAAAGCAGCAAAGACAATAAGACTGCCAAGACAGGTTGCAGGTACAAACCATTTCCAATTTCTTTGCATCCAGGTTTTGGGTTTTAGATTTAATTGATCTTGATATGTTATTTCAGACATATATTTTTTCCTCGTTCCTCGTTCCTCGTTCCTCGGGGCTCAAGGCTTAGGGCTTAGGGCTCAAAGGAAAACTATTGACTATCGTCTATCGCCTATCGTTTCCAATCACCCCAAAGCTACATCCAATGTCATCATTACAGCAAAACCTAGCATGGCTCCAACAGTAGCTGTGTCGGTATTTTTTTGAAGCTGAGATTCGGGAATGAGTTCTTCGACCACAACATAAATCATGGCGCCTGCAGCAAAAGCTAAAGCATAGGGAAGAATAGGGCGCATGAGAATCACGGCCACTGCCCCAATCACACCAGCAATGGGTTCAACAATGCCTGACATTTGGCCGTACCAAAAACTTTTGAGTCTCGAAAAACCCTCACGTCTTAAGGGAACAGAAACAGCCGTGCCTTCAGGAAAATTTTGAATCCCTATACCAATGGCTAGAGCCACAGCTCCAGCAAGTGTTGCCGAAGGAAGGTCGTAGGCAAGCGCACCAAAGGCCACGCCAATGGCTAGACCCTCTGGAATATTGTGTAGGGTTATCGCAAGGACAAGAAGAATACTTCTGTGCCAACTTGTTTTTATGCCTTCGGCTTCTTTGCGTGGAAATCCTAAGTGAAGATGAGGCAAGACTTTATCGATTCCCCAGAGAAAAACACCGCCGAGTAAAAATCCTACAGTGGCTGGGACCCAAGAAGGTAAAGTTGATTCCGCCTCTGCCATTTCGATTGCTGGTGCTAAGAGTGACCAAAAGCTCGCTGCAATCATCACACCTGCTGCGAATCCCAGCATACCGTCGAGGACTTTTCGGTTAATGGTTTTGAAAAAGAAGACAAGTCCGGCACCAAGTGCTGTGAGGAACCAGGTGAAAATTGTGGCTACGAGTGCTTGGTAAATAGGGCTTAAGTTTAAAAACCAATTAACGATCATTGGATTTCTCCTTTGTTTTTTTTAATCCATCAAATAAATGAAGTAAAGCAAGGATAGGGTGTCTGGTCATCATGCGCGGCCCGGCATAGCGCATGATGGTTTTAACCTTTTCTCGTTTTTCTTTGTCGTAACAATGAATAGGGCATTTTGCGCAAGAAGGTTTATTTTCTTTAAGAGGGCATTTGTCGAGTCTGTAGTTCGCATACGAAAGAAGCTCTTGGCATTCAGGGCAAATTCTTTGTTCATGTTTGTGGTGATGCTTGCAATAAATGGCAATCATGCACTCGATTGTTTTGCGTTCTCTTTTCATGATGAACGCTTATTAACCTGCTAGTCTTCTTGTAAGCAAGTGCGGACCAAAGTTTCTTCTGGCTTGAACAGAAATTTGATGAAGCCATTTAGCACCTCTTTGACCGAGCGCTCTTTCATGGCCATGGGATAGGGCAGCTACACCAGCTCTATGAGCCAATCCTGGCAGGGATTTTCTGGGGTAGTTTCTGAGTAATCGTTGTTGTGCAGCCGTTAATCCGTCTGATTGGACGCCACCAGCTGCCAACATTTGATTCATAAATGCAGCGTCCATAGGGAGTGCCGAATGAATCTGTGCTCGAGCTATATATGACATGATATTTTCTCCTGTATGCCGGTTCTGAATACACTGATCTTGTCGTCGGGGTCCACGAAATGTTGCGTGTTTTAATTGATGGTTTATGTTTGATATGCAAATAGTTGAAAAATAAGGAGAAAACGATAATCATGATTCGATTTCGTAAGACGGTTAGGGTTACGAGGCCCGTATCGTTTAGCGGTTTGGATTACGTCTGAAAACAACACCTAACCGTAACCGATTGACGAAACGGGCTTCCTCACCGGAAACCCTTTGACGATCCCTCACATCTCCACAAACAGAACTTCGATATTCTCTTCAGCCACTTTGAGGAGACCGACAGTAGAGACATTACTTCGAATGCCTGCAGCTGATCCAGAGTTGATGTAAAACACGCCGTCTTTTTCTTCTCTTTTTGCCTGGTGAGTGTGCCCATAAATCACGGCCTTGAATCCAGAGGTTTTAAGATCAAAATCGAGTTTACCTAGATCGTGTATGACATATAATTTGTGATTTAGTTTCTCAAAAACAGTGGTTTCTGGGAGATCCTTTGCCCATTCATCAGTGTCTGTATTTCCTCTTATAGCTACAAGAGGGGCAATGGACTTGAGTTGCGCCACAATAGTCGTGTTCCCAATGTCACCTGCGTGAATAATAGCATCAACATTTCTAAAAACGTCAAAAACTCCAGGATGTAATATACCATGTGTATCTGAGATCAGGCCAATGAGATAAGGAGTGTCAGTTTTTTGCATGGGGAAAGATTAGACGACGATAAGTGTTTTGGCAATGGGGAAAATATTTTAAACAAGGTCAATACCCCTTGAAGAATAATGTCTATCAAATAAATTATGGGAATCTGCATAAAAAGCATGGAGCAGGCCTAGGGTTTCCATGACTGAGTAAGGGTGGGCTTCACCAAATCTTTCAACATATAATTCTGTGATCAGTTTATGAAAAGATGGTTTAGGCTTTACAAGGCCTTTCATAATACCACGAGCGAATGTAAAAAAATCTGTATTATTCCCAAATAATCTTGATAACAGCCTTGTAATAGGAACGGGTCTTATGACTGGATCGCTATCTATTATGCCAGAAATAGAAGTATCGGTTAAATCCAAAAGAATTTCTGCCATGATACGTGATGCCAATGCATAACGATGCGATTTATTTCTAGGAATAGCATAACAAAGACCGTCATTGGTAGTGCCTTGTTCAATGCATGTTGGTCTTTGAGCAGTCATGTCGATGGGAAAATCAGCAATTCCTCTCAAGTATTCGGTTGTACGACAAGTGAGAATGACTGTTTCGGGGCTACGTGCAAATCTACGGGATGAACTTCCTCTATTTTCCTCATAGATTCTTTGAGCTAATGTAGAAAGCTGGCGTGCATCAATAGATAAGCGCTCTTTATTTGCTCTACTTGCTTCTAAGCGTGATTCACCTCTTCTTAATCTGTTAAAGGTATGGTTCAGTTCTGGAGTCAGCAAAAACATTTCGATACCTGCATGACATTCTCTCGCAGGTGTATAGGGAACAGGCGTTGGAGGAAGGAATGTACAGGCCGTTGCATTCATACTTTGTGTTATGGTTCTCTGTTTTTAGAGAATAGCGCTAATAATCTATTATCGATTATCTTCAATATAAGTTTCTGCCTTTGGCCTGAAATCGGACACAAATGTGTCCGCAAGGAGGCTAAGGGCGTAAGGCGCAAGGTCTAGCATCTAGTAGCTTGTAGCCAGTAGTTAGTAGCTAGTATCCAGCATCCAGCTTGCCACGGCGTAGCCTTAGCGAAGCCGGGTATCTAGAATCATTCCTCATAGTGTATTCACCGAAAAAAACTTCCGAGTACATGGAAATATTTGCCTAGTCATTTATACCCCTAGGCAAGATTTTCTGTATGATTTATGCGTGATTGTTAACGTTTGTGAAAGCCTGTCTTAGTAAAAATAGATCAAATCATGGCACGGAAAATGCTACTCTATATGTATTAGTTTTCTTCTGGGACTGAGCGCGCGTATTGGGGGTTTGGGTAATTAAATAATATTATTAAGTTTTCTTTGCTTTGGGGGAATTTTGTCTCAACGTTTAATAAGTCAACGTAATATCTTATCTTTTTTTATTATCATAGCAATAGTCTTATTCTTTTTTTCGTCTCATGCCATGGCAGCAGTGTGCAAACTTACGGATACGACTCAGAACTTTTCACAAACAGATGTTACAAATGGTTCTTGTACAGATCTTGTTATCGAAGGAACTTCTACTATTACATTAACTAGTGCTATTGAGATCTCAGGGACATTAACAGTTACTGACACAGCTGTAGTTCAACATGGTAATGAGAGCCTTGTAGGTGTGAATGTAATAGCAGCAAATATTGATATACAAAATGGCAGTAAGATTGATGTGACTGGAAAAGGCTATGCTGGTGGCATTGGTGCTACTGATGCTGGGCCAGCTGCTGATGGAAATGGTCCTGGTGGAGGTAGAGGTGGTGGTAATGGTGGCTCACAAGCAGGAGAAGGTGGATCACATGGAGGTTTAGGCGGTACAAATGATTCAACAGGTGATCAAAATGGTACCTATGGAAATCCTGGGAACCCCACCACATTAGGCTCTGGTGGTGGAGGTAGTATTTATAGTACCGGTGGCGATGGGGGTAATGGAGGTGGTTTAATACGACTTATAGCCACGAACACGATAACCATTGATGGAAGTCTTTTGGCTAATGGGAATGTAGGCGCAACAGCCTCCAGGGGTGCTGGTGGTGGTGCTGGTGGTGCCATTTATGTAAAAGCCCCAACTGTTACTTGTACTGATGGCAATACAGACAGCACATGTGATTATTCTAGAGTCATTGAAGCCAAAGGTGGTAATGGTGGTGGTGCAGGTGCTTACAATAAAACAAAAGGTGCTGCAGGCGGTGGTGGTATTATTACAGTTCTATCTGACAATGTAACAAATGGTGTCTTCACAGGTATATCTGCGGCAAATAACACAACTGGTGGTGTTATTTCTGGTTCTGGTAATCCTCCTTCAGGTACGCCAAATGGTGCCAATGGCAGGCTTTTTTCTGGTTCCCATTTAACATGTTATTTGGGTGCAAATACGGTAATCAATCAAAGTTTTGTTAACGACAATTCCTGTGGAAAGATTCAGACCATAAATGATGCGTTGACCATAACTTTGAGCGGTACGATTAATTTAGTTGGAAATGGGCAATTTATTATTGGAGATGGATCATCAAGTATCACGACAACTTTTAGTGGGACAATGACTCTGGATAACTCAGATTATTTAGTAATAAAAGACAATGCTGCATTAACACACGCTCAAGGTAGCTCTGCTGGATTGGAAATTGTCGCAGATAAAATTCAGATTGATTCAACTGGAAGCATTGATGTTATTGGTAAAGGTTCCTCTGGTGGAGCAGCAACAGTAGCTGGTGAAGGCACAGGTGGTGGTAATGCTCCTAGTGGTGTTAGTGGTGGCTCTGGTGGTGGTCATGGTGGCAAGGGCGGTAATGGTAATTTGGCTGTCGGTGGTTCAACACATGGCAGTCAAGACTCACCCATAACACTTGGTAGTGGTGGCAGTGGTGGTAATGGCTGCACGGCGGCTCCTGGTGGAGCTGGTGGTGGACGTGTACGCTTGAATATCGGAAGTGAACTCATAGTCACAGGTCATATTTATGCCAATGGTGCTGCGGGAGGAAACGGAACTAGTTGTGGTCGTGCGGGTGGAGCTGGTTCTGGAGGCAGTATCTGGATTACAGCTGGTTCAATATCAGGTTCTGGTAATATACATGCAAAAGGAGGAATCGGGGGTGATGCTTCAAGCTCTTACCAAGATGGTGCTGGAGGCGGTGGTGGTCGAATTTCTATTACAGCTAACATGGCCTGGGATAGCAGTGATATTAGTTCTTCTCGTTTTTCAGTAGATGGGGGATTAAAAGGTGGGGTTAATGGGCCTCCTCAAGATGGTACTGAAGGAACGATTCTTGTTATCGATTCTGATAGCAGTAGCACATATTATAAACAGGGCTATAATTTTGATAGCAACCTAAGTGGTGTTTTTTACATTTTGCCTGGAAATAATTATTCCCTCGGAGCTTCTCCTTTGTCGATGACAAAAACCGGTACGCTGGATTTGGCTTCTATTATTATTTCGGATACAAGTAAAAACCTCATATTCAATGTTGATACGTTAAATTTAACTGGTTCATCAATGAAGCTAAAGAAAATCAACTTGAATGGCACAACAGTAACTGTTGATGGAACTTCTACTCTTGAAGCTGATGAAATTGTAGCTGATCTTACAACTTTCAATATAAATAATGGTGGTAATGTGACCACTTCAGGTCATGGTGGTGCTGGTGGGGCGCCAGGAAATCCTGCAGCAGCTGGCACAGGTGATGGTGGCGGTAGTGGTGGACAATGTAATGGGTCAGGTGGCGG
>CAZSTS010000013.1:0-24785 GCA_964609965.1 uncultured Nitrospirales bacterium | reverse complement strand
ACACGATGGTGGTGCTGGTGGTTCAACCTATGGAAGTTCTACTAACCCTACAGATCCTGGTAGTGGTGGTGGTGGTGCCTGTGGCTGTACTTCTGCAAGTGGTGGCAGTGGTGGTGGTGTTATTAGCGTCAATAGTACTTCTTTAGTTGTTGATGGCACATTACAGGCAAGTGGTAATCCAGGTGGAAATGCGACTGGTTGTGGCCGTGGTGGAGGTGGTGGTTCTGGTGGTTCTATCAATATTCTGACCAAAAATATATCAGGCACAGGAAATATCTATGCTAAAGGAGGAAAAGGGGGCAATGGTGCAGGTACTTACAATGACGGCGGTGGCGGCGGTGGTGGAAGATTTGTTCTTAACTATCAGAATGATTTAAATAATTTTCTTGATACTCTTACCAATGCAGCTTCAGGTGGAGCAACAGGAGATGGAGCAAATGGTAGTCCTGTTGCAGGTTCAAATTTTCAAGTAACTCCCCAACAACTTCCTACAGCTAATTTTAGTACAGCCTCACAAAATGTTACTGAAACAGTAGGCACAGTGACTATTACAGTTAACCTAAGTACTTCATTTGGTAGTACTGTCACAGTTTCCTACACAGTAACAGGCAGTGCAGATAAGGATGGAGGTAATGCTGATCATAATCTAGCCAATGGCAATATCACAGTAACATCTGGTCAGACTCAAGGGACAAAAACATTCACAGTAGCAAATGATCCCATTGATGAAGATGGCGAAGCCGTGATTGTAACCATGGGCTCGCCCACAAACGCCTTTCAAGGAGCTACAAAAATCCAAACAATAACTATCGCTGATGATGATATGGCAGGGATAATTAAATTGGAATCAGGGGGAAGTACGAATGTGACCGAAGGCAATGTGGCCAATGATACATACACGCTTCGGTTGGCGACTAAATCTCTGGCCGATGTGACTGTTACTGTTGATCCTGGTGACGATGTGACAGTTGATAAACCATCTCTAACATTCACAACACTTAATTGGAACCAACCACAGACCATCACTGTATCGAGTGTTAATGATAATCTTTATGAAGGCAATCATGTACAAAGTATCAGTCATGCCTCAACAAGTAGTGATGCCAAGTATAATATTCCTAATGCACCGCCAGTGAACGTGAATGTTACGGATAATGACACAGCAGCTGTGGTTATTGTTGAGACAGCCGGGGCAACAAATACCACAGAAGGTGGCGCTACTGATAATTATAAAATTGTTTTGACGAGTAAACCTTTAGCAGATGTAAAAGTGAGATTAATAGCAAATACTGAAGTGACTTTGTCAAAAACACAGTTTAAATTTACATCAGAAAACTGGGATCAACCAAAGACGATCTTAGTCACAGCAGTTGATGATACAAAGGCAGAAGGTACTCACGATTCAACGATCACACATGTATCCCTTAGTACTGATGATGATTACGATTCTCTGACAATCCCTTCAGTTACAGCATGGATTACGGATAATGATACAGCAGGTGTGACGATCACAAAGAGCAGTCCAACATTGACTGTGGCAGAAGGAGGCGATCCAGTCACATACACAGTGGCATTAACCAGCCAGCCATTATCTGGTGTGAAGATTGTAATGACAGCTGATGAGCAGGTGAGTTTATCACCATCTTCGCTAATCTTTACAGCAGGTAATTGGAGCACTGCTCAAACAGTGACTGTGACAGCTGTTGATGATACTGCTGCTGAAGAGGCTCTTTCAGCTACTATCAATCATAAGGCCGAAAGCGCAGATCTTATATATGCAGCTTTAAGTATCGAAGCAGTAGTTGTAGCGATTACCGATAATGACACGGGGACAGAAGAAGCTATGACAGCCACAGCCAGAGCTGCAAAGAGTATTCGCGAGCAAAGAACTGGGGGGTTGATTGGGTCTTCTAATGTGGATGATGTGACATGTTTATGGACCCAGGTGGGCGATAGTTCTGCGACAATAGAAGATGCCAGCTCTTGCATAACTACATTTACAGCTCCAGATGTGTCTGCTGGAACTACAATTACATTTGAACTCACAGTTTCTGATGGTGAAAATACGGCTACAGCTACGGTCAACATTCGTGTTTTACCAGAAGTTGTGACAGAAGATGATGTTCAAAAAGTAGGTGTGACAGGTGCTGTTAAAGGTACGACTTCATCTGGTGGAATTATTAAAAAAGAGACAATAATTTATGATGGTGAACATAGGGATAGACTAGGACTTCCCAATAATAATTGGGTCTATTTTGAAAGGGGAGCCGAAATAAAAGTTCTTAGCATAGGTGGTAGAACGATTATTGGTTACAAAAGTTATAACAATCATTTTGGTGTCCTTCTCTCAGTGGGGCCAGATGAAAAGAATAGAAAAATTGATCTAGATAATGATGATTTGAGTAAATACCAATACACCAGTGTTTATTATGGTAGTCAGGCGTATGGTTATTTTGCTTCTTATTTGGTAGCCCTTGATATTAATGGAGATGGCATTGAAGATGTTGCAGCAAGTAGTCAGGCCAATAATGGCACGATCACAGTCCATGATGCAGAAGACTTGAGTTTGTATAATGTATTTTTGGGAACAGATGAATATCAAGCATCAAGTAATTTTATTGGATCAAGATTCCTTGGTGGTGATGCTGATGAGATTATCATTGGTGTCTTATCAGAAAGTATTAATCTCGATGTTATCCCATTTGTTGATTTAAGTTATTTGGAAACAGCTGAGTCTTCTAATTATAATGTCCTTTCATGGGAAGATGAGGATACATTAAATATCCAATCAGATGCTCAAGTTTATTTATCAGAAGTAGTATCAACTAATCTCATGGCCACTGGGGATTTGTGGGAAAATGATGGCAATGAAGACTTAGTTGTGGCTTCAACATCTGGTAGTACTGTTTATTTATATGCAGGTGTAAGTGAATATGACTTAAAAGAGGTTATGGAAGTCACAACCTCAATGAGTTTTGAAGATTGTAGAATAGGCGCTTTAGCAGTTGGTGATGTAAATGGAGATGATATTGCAGATCTCGTAGTGGGTTGTCCAAACTCAGCTGGAGGCAAGGGAAGTATTTATGTTATTTTTGGTATGGATGAGACGAATATGGTTCAGATTGTAGGCGAAGACAATGGAGCTATAGGGGGCTTTATTATTGTGTCTACAGATTCTGATGGTGAGATAGTCATTTATACAAATAATGGAGAAGATGATACGAGTGCGTATTACATCAACCAAGAAGTAGAAAGCGAAACCTCTGTTTATGGGCAAATGGGACCTGGTGGGATGAGTTGTTCGTTACAAAAGACCAAGATCAATCATAAATCCTTTAATCTATTCTTTAATCTCATGTTTGGGCTTATGAGTGTTCTTGCTATGGTGGCTATGTTGAGGAGATTGAATATTAAGAAGTAAGGCGTAAGGCGAGGGCGTAAGGATTAAGGATTAAGGAAATCTACCGCCTATCGTCTATCGATTATCGTCTATTGTTTTTAGTATCCAGCTTGCCACGGCGTAGCCTTAGCGAAGCCGGGCATCCAGCATCTCAATCCTAATATTTTTCCCTTAAGTATCGGCAATAATTGCCTAGTCATTTATGTCCCTAGGCAAAGTTTGTTGTTTCATTTGTAGGTATATGACTCGGGTTGTCTGTCTTTGTTCTACGTAAAATACTCTAAAAACTGGTACGAGAATTGCTTATATATTAGAGAAAACTTAGTAGGGGGCTTAAGATTCTGAGCATGGGATAATAGGGTAAATACACGAAATCATTGAACAAAAAAGGAAGAGAATATCTTGAAAAAGATTAATCATATCGTAATCTTATCTATTCTTTTAATTCTATTTATGGGTGTCAGTTTAGATGCTTTGGCAGCAGATATTACCTGGGATGGTAGTGAAGGTAGTAGTTGGAGTAATGGCGACAACTGGGTTGGAGGTACAAAGCCAGGAACTGCTGATAAGGCTATCTTCAATGGTGCGGAATCTAGTGTGAGTTGCACGATAAACGAATCAATCAATGTCAGAGGGATAGAAATACAGGCTGATTACCAAGGGACTGTTTCACAGGGATCAGGTATTACTATTCAAGTGAGGGATTACCATTTTAAACAGTATGGTGGTACGTTTACGGGGAGTAATGCCACGGTTTCAATAAATAATCATATTTATCTCTATGGCGGAATATTTAATAGTACTTCAGGAAATTTAAACATCATTGGTGATTTTGAAATCACATCAGGTACATTTAATCATGGTAGTGGAACTGTTGCTTTTCAGGGTGCCAATGAACACATAAAAGATAATGGCACAACCACCTTTAATAATCTTATTTTTAAGTCTAACATTCATACTAATCGCTATGTCTATGACCCTATCATCATCTTAGGTACACTCACCTTTGATAACGGCTATGTAGGTCTTCAAGGGGATGGTCTTCTTAAACCACAGGGTGATGTGGTGATTAATGCAGCCTTTCAATCGAATAATGTACATATAGAGTTTTCAGGTGATGCTGCTACTCAGACTGTTACAGGAGAGACAAATAAGCTTAATCAAGTAAGCACAAAAATTGCTAAATCGAGTGGTGCTGTATCCATGGCTGGTCGTCTTTATCTTAATGAGGGAAATCAATATCTTTATGTAAACAGTGGTACATTGGACATGAATGATCAGGATTTAGAGGTGGGCCATACAATAGAAGACAATGGCGGTGTGATAACCGATATTGGAAAAGTAACAGTTAATTATAAGCTCCGAGTAATGAATGGCACATTTGATTGTGAAGACAGGGCTGTTGTTGTTAGACAACTCCAAATTGATCAGGGGGCTACTTTTATAGCTAGTTCTGCTACGACAAAGGTTTGGGGGGATTTAGACTCAAATGGAACCTTTACTCATAATAGTGGGACCTTCGTATTTGAAGGTAGCAGCGAACATATTAAATCTAGTGGCACACTCACGTTTCAAGACCTTACCTTTAAAGCCAATCTTCATCAAACCCGTTACGTCTTTGATACTATTATCATATTAGGTACGCTCACGCTTGATAATGGTTATGTAGGTCATAGTGAGAATGGTGAGCTTAGGCCTAACGGTGATGTGGTGATTGGAACAAATTTTCAATCAAACAATGTTCACATAAAATTTGTAGCTGACACAGCCTTACAAACCATAACAGGAGATACGGATAAGCTTAATAATTTAAATACCACCATCGATAAAACAAGTGGTGTCGTGTCTTTGGCAGGCAATCTTAAGCTAAACGCAAATTCATACCTTTATTTAAATGACGGTACATTAGACATGAATGACAATGAACTAGAAGTTGCTAACCAGTTAAAAATAAATGGCGGTGTTCTTACCGACATTGGAAAAGTTACAGTGAATAATAAACTCTGGATTGCTAGTGGCCAGTTTGATTCAGAAAACAGAGAAGTTAATATTAATAATCTTCAGGTTGATCAGGGGACGACTTTTATAGCTAGTTCTGTTACGACAAAGGTTTGGGGGGATTTAGATGCAAATGGAACCTTTACTCACAATGGTGGTCTCTTTGTATTTGAAGGTAATAGCGAAAATATTAAGTCCAGTGGCACACTCACGTTTCAAGACATTACCTTTAAAGCCAACAACAACCAACATCGTTATGTCTATGATCCTATTATCATATTAGGTACGCTCACACTTGATAATGGCTATGTAAGTCATAGTGATGTTGGTGAGCTTAGGCCTAATGGTAATGTGGTGATTGGAACAAATTTTCAATCTAATAATGTACCCATAAAATTTGTAACTGACACAGCCCTGCAAACCATAACAGGAGAGACTGATAAACTTAATAATTTAAATACCATCATCGATAAAACCAGTGGTGTCGTGTCTTTGGCAGGCAATCTTAAGCTAAACGCAAATTCATACCTTTATTTAAATGACGGTACATTAGACATGAATGACAATGAACTAGAAGTTGCTAACCAGTTAAAAATAAATGGCGGTGTTCTTACCGACATTGGAAAAGTTACAGTGAATAATAAACTCTGGATTGCTAGTGGCCAGTTTGATTCAGAAAACAGAGAAGTTAATATTAATAATCTTCAGGTTGATCAGGGGACGACTTTTATAGCTAGTTCTGTTACGACAAAGGTTTGGGGGGATTTAGATGCAAATGGAACCTTTACTCACAATGGTGGTCTCTTTGTATTTGAAGGTAATAGCGAAAATATTAAGTCCAGTGGCACACTCACGTTTCAAGATCTTACATTTAAAGCCAACCTTCATCAAAATCGCGCTGTCTATGATCCCATCATAGTTCTGGGGACACTTACCTTTGAGGGTGGTTATGCAAATATCAGTGAACAGGGCGCTCTCACTGTTAATAGTGATGTTGTTGTTGAAGCCGGTTTTCAAAGTTCTAATCTCCCTATTACATTTTCTGGTAATGCAGCTACCCAGACACTGAACCTCACTGGTGGTGCAGACAAACTAAACGGCAATATTACAATCAGTAAATCAAGTGGTGTTGTGAATGTTACTGGTGGCAAACTTGATCTAGATCAAGGTGGGCAAGATCTTACACTGACTGGTGGCACACTTAATGTGGGAAGTAATGGTTTTGAAGTCAATGACATTTTTAAGCTTGATGGTGGTGTGTTTGCGCATGATGGAAATGTTCCCATGAAAGTGAATAATAGATTATGGGTTGTTAATGGACACTTTGATTGTAAAACATCGAGCCCCTCAATAAAAAATCTTTGGATTGAAAATAGTGGTGAGTTTACGGCTGGTGTTACAACAACGATTATTGATGATTTTCTCAACACAGGTTCAGGGACATTTAATCATAATAGCGGAAAAATGTTGTTTACTGGTGCTGGCAAAAAAATTGATGTGAATAGTTCAGAAACATTTCATAAAATCGATTTTCAACCGGTTCTTCACAACTCTCGCAATGTGGCGAGTAATGATGTTATTATTGTAAATGATGAGCTGCGTTTTAAACGAGGTGTTGTTAATAGAATAGATAGTGCAATCATTCATGCCAAGGGTGATGTTTATGTTGAAGCAGAATCTCAAGATAGTGGTAGCATGAACATTATTTTTAATGGGACTTCAGGGGCTCAGACATTTACTTACGTAGGAGGCTCAGGCAATTTTGCAGCTAATGTGACAATCAACAATGATGTTAATTTAGGTTCAAGCATGCTCTTGAATAACGGGGCCCAGGATCTAACGCTAAATGATAAATTAAACATTGGTTCTTATGATGTCACTGTGGGTGATTGGACGACTATCAATAATGGGGGGGAGCTCATCAATGCAGGTTCTAATACTTTGAGTATGACAAGGCTCAAGGTCAATTCAGGTGGAAAATTTGATGGCAAAGATTCAGTCGTCACGCACTCTGATAATCTAGAAATAGCTGCTGGAGGAACCTATATTGCTACCTCTGACATAACGAGTATTACAAATTATTTTAAGGTCTATGGTGACTTTCAACACAGTCAGGGTCATGTTAAATTATACGGTGGCAACCAACTCTTTGATGTGGATACAGAACTTGAAGTCTGGGATCTGACCTTAGATCCTAACAATTACAATTCTCGTAATATTGGTGCCAATGATATTATTAAAGTAAAAAATGATCTCTTTATCAATGATGGTGTGATCGCTCCTGCTACTGCCACTCTAGAAGTTGATGGTAATGTAGAGATTCATAGTGACTTTAACGGTGGTGGAAACTCAGTCAAACTCGTTTTTAAAGGTGATCAGGAAACAACATTTAATCTCAACAATGCTTATGCTCTATTTGATGGACTTATCACGATAGATAAAACAGGCAATGGGGCAGTAAAACTTCTCTCTCAACTTACATTGAATGCAAATAATCAGCATTTTTATGTTGATGGTGGAACCCTTGATCTTAATGGTTTTAACCTCACAACAGGTGGCGGTGGCAGTCGTAAATTTGTTATAAAAACAGGTGCTAAATTAAAAACCAAAGGTGATGAAACTATTTCAGCAAATGCCGGTTACCCTCAACTCGATTCGGCAAGTACATTTATTTATTATGGGCCAAATTCTTACAACATAAAGGATTATGCCTATCAAAATCTAGAATTTGATGGGCCAGGAACATACACACTCACAGGGGCTGAGGACATTGGCGGAGATCTTAATATCAAGCAAGGTTTGTTTTTCTTAGATGGAAATGACCTTACAGTGACAGGCACTGTAAATAATGAAGCTACATTGCGTTTAAAGGGTGATGAGACGGTGAGTTTTACAAATGACACGAATTCAGGAACTATTGAGTATGTGGGTACGTCGTCTTATAATAAATTAGCTGGAGGGTATAATTATTTTAATCTTGAATTTGATGGTGTTGATGGCTCTTGGCAGCAAGCAGCTAATCTTGATGTGAATGGTGATCTTACCATTACGAATGGCACACTGAATAGTAATAGCAAAAATATCAATTTGGCAGGTAATTGGGCTAACGCAGGAACATATACCTCAGGAACTAATACAGTAACATTAGATGGTGGCAATCAATCTATATCAGGAACCACGACTTTTAGCGGCTTGACAAAGTCAGCCAAAACTAATGCCACTCTTTCTTTTGATGATAGTACTACATACACCTTTACAGGCCTTTTCATGGCCTATGGTACTAGTGCTAGTAGCAAGCTCACAATAGCAAGTCTCTCTCCTGGAAATGCCTTTACTCTTGATCCCCAAAGCGGTCGTGCCTTGCAGTATGTAAATATGAGTGACACGATTGTAAGTGGTACTGAGATGAATTGTACCCTTGGATGTACAGATAATAATGGAAATACTAACGTAAAATTTACTCTCAACTTACCCTCAAAAGCAACTACAACAACTTGGGAGTTTAATGATGCTAATCCTGCGAATGTTTTTACGTTTGATAACGGTTTTATCACTGTAAATGAGACTGATGTGAGCGAGAACAGGGCACAGTTAGTTGATTTGGACCCAGGTGCAGGCGTCTTATATCAAACCAATGGTGATGCTGCTTATGGAAATTGGACAAGGGTGAAAACTGTCAATATTAGCAATTCAGGTACGACTCTTACAGATTATCAAGTCCCAATAACGGTTACCTATGATAGTGACATGAAATCTGATTTTAGTGATCTTAGATTTGTAGATTCAGATAAAACAGCGCTTAATTATTACGTTGTTTCAAAGACTGATGCTGATACAGCAAGCATTATTGTCAAAATGCCATCACTGCCTAATGGAACTAGGGCTATAAAGATGTATTATGGCAATAGTGGAGCGTCTTCACTAAGTAATGCTGCTAATACATACTTTTTTTACAAGGATATGCAAACAGATCCAGGTGGAACACTCCAGCAAAATGCCTCTTATGTCAGTGGTCAATATATTCAGTTGACACAAAACAGTAATGGACAATGGGGTCATTGGTATTATTCCCTCAATCCTGGTGATTCGTTTATTGCGGAATTCGAGTTTTGGACAGGTGGTGGTAATGGGGCTGATGCTGTCTGGTTTTATGCCTATGCTACAAGCAGACAGGCTGGTGAAGATCAGGCCAATGGTGGTTACAATTTTGTTTTTGACGAATACAATGATCAAATCCAATTAAAGTGGAATGGGGGAAGTATTAGCACTCTTGGTCAATCTGGCATTGATAACGCCCAGTGGCGTCAGGTCAAGGTTGTTCATTCAGGAACTAATTCAAAAATGTATTTAGATAATGTGTTGAAGATTGATCATACAGATTCATCCAGAACCAAAACAGGACCTTATCTAGGTTTTGGTGCGAGAACTGGTGGGCTGAATCACTATCACCGAGTCAGAAATGTAAAAATAAGTAAGTATAGAGCTGTACAACCTTCGGTGAACTTTTTGAGTGAACAAACAAATGCAGATGAATCTAAAATATCAATAGCGCCTTCTGCTGGTGGTACAAAACCCACGTACACGCAGGCCTATTTCTTTGAGTCAGTGCCTACATCTAACAGCGCTGGCGAGGTTATGTTTCAGGTTTCGGCAGATGGGGGCTCAACTTATAAGTGGCTCAATCCTGCTAATCTCACTTGGGAAACAATTACAGCCAATCAACGTCAATACACTCCAGCACCACTGGTGAATGCCTATCTGAGTTCATTGGGCACAGGTGATTTTTCTTACAGAGCCATTCTTGTGTCAGATAGTACTCAGGCTGTTGAGTTAGACAAAGTGAAGTTTGTTTCAGTCAACAATACACCTCCAGTAGCTAGCACTGGTGATGCTGTGACAGTGAATGAAGCTACTTTTAATTTTCCTGCAACAGCATCATGTACTGATGCTGACGTCGATGATGATCTCACTGGTACGTGGACGCTAGTAAATGGAACGGGCAATGGTAGTTTCAATGGAACACCTGATACAGGAAAGACTCCTCTTGGTGTTGCAGCATCTTATGTAAATCCAAGCGTAGATGCTAATACAGTACTTACATTTAGATTGACTTGTGATGATGGCATGGCCACGGATACAGATGATGTTTTGATCACAGTGAATGCAGCAGCTAATGTGGATGCTGGACCTGATAGAGCAATTGATGAAGAAACAGGTTCTGTGACTCTCACTGGTGCTTCGGGTTCTGATCCCAATACTGAACCTGTTACATTTTTGTGGATTGAGGATGCTGATCTATCAAATGCCTGCACGATTGTTTCACCAACAGTGCAAAAACCTACAATTAATGTATTAAATAAAAAAGAGGCTTACGTTTGTGATCTTACAATGCGAGTCAGTGATGGCAAACAATTCTCAACAGATTCCATGAGAATCAGTGTTTCTGCTAATAACGATCCTCCAGACGTTGAAGCAGGGGTTCAAACAGCCAATTTGACTGAAGGTGTTTCAAAGACAACAAGTGCCTTTGCCCCAACACCAGCATCAGCCTTTGATCCAGAACAAGGGGTGATGACATATCTTTGGGAATTCACAAGCAACCCAGGAAATAAATGTACTCTCACAAATCCCACACTGCTCAATGCCACAGTCTCCACCACAAAAGAGTCATTGAGTAATTTTGCCTGTACTCTCAAGCTTACTGCTACGGATGATGGTTCAAGCACAGCCAATGATACAATTACATTAAATTATACAGCTGTTGATGACAAACCTGATGCCAATGATCAGAGTGTGAGAACAAAGAGAAATACTGAAAAAGAAATTACATTAACTGGTTTAGAGCACGAAGGGCAAGAGATGACGTTTGCTCTTGTGAGTGATCCTACACATGGGGCGCTTTCTGGATTTGATGCAGCTACAGGTGCCGTGGTTTACACGCCAACAACAGGGTATGTGGGAGAAGATACATTTACGTTTAAGACAAATGATGGTTCTAATGACAGTGAGACAAATGGCACAGTAACAGTAACTGTTACAGGTACAGTGCTTGTAGAAACAGACAACACAACAGTCGTAGCAGAAATCGGTGGCATTGATACGTTTACAGTTAAACTTGTGAGTCAGCCAACAGATAATGCGATTGTGAATGTTTTGCCTGATGCTGAATGTTTAACAGATAAATCAAGTCTGACTTTTTTAACATCAGATTGGAATACGCCGCAGACCGTGACTGTGACTGCTGTTGACGATGATGATGAAGAAGGGGCTCATACCTGTGCTATCAGCTTTACAACAACCAGTGATGATCTAATGTATAACGCAGTCAGTCTGGATGATCTCTCGGTAAACATTGTGGACTCTGCTGGTGTGATAGTCACAGCATCAAATAATACGACAAGTGTAACAGAAGCGGGAAATACAGATAATTACACAGTAGTGCTCGCAAACGAACCTACACATCACGTGAAAGTAGAAATCACGACAGCTGAAGATTGTACAGTGAGTCCTGCCACGGTAACATTTGCTGTAGCTGAATGGGATACCCCTGTCACTGCTACAGTGACTGCAGTAGATGACCTTGTTGCCGAAGGTAGTGAGACCTGTCGCATTACTCACACAGTGAAGAGTGCAGATAATCTCTACGATGGTATTAGTGTAGCATTTATTGATTCCACTGTTGTGGATGATGATGCAGCAGGTGTGGACTTTAATTTGACCACAAGTAATGTTGTGACAACAAGTGGCGTAACAAATACAGCGAGCCTTGTCCTTACAAGTAAACCCACAGCTGATGTATTAGTCGCCTTTACTTCAGGTGAAGGCCTGGTGGCTAATCCTGCTTCTATTACAATTTCACCATCTACTTGGAATGTAACTCAATACATTACATTATCACTAGGCGTTGATGCAGTTGTGACAGGGAATTCAGCTGGTGTGCATGCCACAGCAACAAGCACAGATGCAAACTATAAAGGTATTTCCATTTCATCTCTTAACATGAGCATTTTGGATGATAGTGAAGTAGAGATTGATGAAGAGCTTGTAGCTAATGCTGGATCAGATCATGGTGTAAAAGAACTGAAAACAGCTCACCTTCGTGGCAGGGCCAATATCAGTGGTGTGACTTGTTCATGGTTAGAGGTGGATGGTACAGAAACTGTTTCGATTGAAAATGCGAGCTCTTGTCACGCCAGTTTTACAGCGCCCGAGGTGTTGGATAAGATTCTTACACTCACGTTTGAACTCACTGTTTCATATGGCACGCAAACAGCGTCTGATACTGTAAACATCTTTGTCAGACCAGCTGTGCTTACAGATGAAAATACACATAGTGTGAAAGGATCAGGTACGGTGAAGGGTAATACTAAAACAGGCGACTCTATTATTGAAGAGGTAGTTACAGTTGGAAGTGAAACCAAGACAAGGTTGATTCTAGGAAATAATAATATGATTTTTGTTTCTGAGGGTGAAGATGTGCATCTCTTAAGAATTGGTAGTTGGACATTGGTGGGGTATCCAGCGTTCAGAGGTGATTACGGGCTTCTTTATGCTCTTAAAACTGGCGAGGTGACTAATAGAAGGGTAGATCTTGATAATGATAGCCTAGGCAATGGCATAGATTCGTTTGTACACTATGGCGCAGTAGCAGATGGTTATTTTGGTTCACGCTTGATAGGTGGTGATTTTAATGGTGATGGTGAATATGAAATCTTAGCTCCTAATCTGGCGAATTATGGTTCGGTTTATGTTTTGACTTACCCTGATTTAGAAATCAATAATTTGATTATAGGTAAAGCTGGTTCTAAAATATCTAATAACCTGATTTGTTCAAGATATCTTGGTAAAGACTCACATGATATCATCATTGGTCTCTTGCCAACAAATGTTGATTTAGATTCAATTTCATTTCTTGATTATTCATTTGCAGAAACAGTGGCGCAATCAGCGAGTTATAATCTCATTACTTGGGACGATGATGTTCCAGACACCATGAATGTAGAGACAGATGCTGAACTTTATTTGGCAAGTGAGCTAAATGGAAATCTCATGGCCACAGGTGATTTGGTAAATAGCGATGCTCATGACGATCTGGTTGTGGCAGAATTAAATGGAAGTACGATTGATCTCTATGAAGGTGTGTCTGAATATGTGCTACAAGAAGTCATTGAAGCTTCAGATTCGATCACTTTTGATGATTGTCCCATTAGAGCTCTCGTTGCTGGCGATGCTAATGGAGATGGTACTGCAGATCTCTTAGTGGGTTGTCCAAGCGCAGCAGGTGGCAAGGGACGTATTTATATTGTGTTTGGTATGGATGAGACAAATATGATTGAGATAGTTGGTAATGAAGGTGAAGGCATTGGTGATTACATTTATGTTTCGGGAGGTAGTGGAAGCGATATTGCTATTATAACTAATAGTGGAGATGACGATAATAATACGTACTTTATAAACCAAGAAGCTTCTGATGAAACAACGATAACAGGTTCAGGTCTTGGACCTGGCGGGACGAGTTGTTCATTACAAAAGACCAAGATCAATCATAAATCTTTTAATCTTTTCTTTAATCTCATATTTGGTCTCATGAGTGTTCTCGCTATGGTGGCTATGTTGAGGAGATTGAGGGGGCGTGAGTAGTAAGTGGACACAAATGTATCCACTTTCTGAAATAATTAGAAACATTTCTTACAATTCATCGATATAGATTCTATCAAAATGAGAGAATAGCTAGGCAAATTTTGCCAGAATTTATGGAAATCTGACACTTATTTCACCTGTGTGAATGATGAAAAAAACAGGAGGTTGTAACCGATTGGTTTTCTTGTTTTATTTGCTATTATTCTTTTAAATTACGAAGAGTTAGTTGGCATAGTTTATGCAATATATGACGTGGGTCATCACAGATATAAGGGGATAACAATGTTTCAAAATACTATTAAAATTTCATTAAAATACACGGCAATTCTGTTTTTCATGCTATTATTTTCTTCAATTAATATTGCTCAAGCTGGTTCAGTCACACTGGACACAGAATTCAATTCTGTTGGGTACGCTACAGCTAATTTTTATAATACAGGGACAAATACGATCGAAAAGTTAGATACTGATTCCTCAGGCAATATTTATGTGGCAGCCAGCATTGCTAAAGGAATGCAGGTTTATTTAGGTGTTCTAAAATACACATCAGCTGGAGCCCTTGACACATCATTCAATGAAACGGGGTATAATTATACAACAGTGAGTATGATGCCAACTGATATCAAACTAGATTCTTCAGGGAATATCTATGTGGTCGGCTATTATTTTGATGATGATTCAACTTCTAGCTATTCTGCAAAAGGCATAGTTGTTAAGATTCTTTCAACAGGTGTTCTGGATACTAGCTTTGGCACCGATGGTGTTTTGGAGATCGATTACTCAAGCTTTGTAGCTCTTTTTGGGCTTGATTTTGATAGTGCTCAAAACATCATTCTTTCAGGAGGGACTGCTACAGATTTTATGGATTCATCAACAGTGGATTCTTTTTTATCAAAAATTGATTCATCAGGTAATATTGATGAGGGTTTTGGTAGCAGTGGATATGTTGTTTATGACTTTGGTGGAAGTACTGAAGATTATAATTATGATATTGTCATTGATAGTAGTGGTAATATTGTAGCGGGTGGTCATTTAGATAACGGGAGCGATAATGATCTTTATATAGCTAGGTTTACATCTTTGGGAGCACTTGACACAACTTTTAACAGTGGAACAGGTTATTTTACCGATGATATAAGTTCTGGCTATGATGAAGAGATCAGAGAAATCGCTTTGGCCACTTCTGGAAACATCCTTTTTTGTGGAAGGACAGAATCTGGCGGCAATTATGATTCCCTCATAGGGAGTATTGATGTGACGACAGGCCAGCTTGATACTGCTTTTAATAGTGGAACTGGTTATGTACAAGAAGACCTAGGTAGTGGTAACAATGACGAGGCAAATAGTATTACAGTGGATGGTGTTGGCAAAATCATTGTAGCAGGTTATCTGAGCGATGGAACCTATAATGATACTTATGTAATGAAGTTTAATTCTGATGGTTCAGATGCTAGTTTTCCTACTCTCGCGAGGAATTATGTTACTTATGATCCTAGCAGTGGGAGTAATGATGAGTTAAATGATGTTGTGGTTTTGAGTGATGGGACTGTTATTGGTGGAGGTGAATCTTATAATAGTAACGAGGATTTTTTCCTCATTAGCTACACTCCAAAAGGCCTATTAAATACGTCCTTTAATAGCTCAACGGGACATCTTACCGAAGACTATGGTTACAGTACTGAGGAGAGTTATGATATAGCTCAAGATACTGAAGGAAATGTTATTTTAGCTGGGTATGTAGAATATGAAAACATTTATTATCATGTTGTCACTAAATATGATTCTGATGGCAATCTAGATACAAACTTTGATTCTGATGGATACGTGATTCACAACTTTGGAGGGACGGAAGACAGGGCAAGAGCTGTTTTAGTTGATTCGAGTAATAACATTATTCTTGGAGGGCATACCGATGTTTCAGGCACTGATGATTTTTTGATTGCTAAGTATGATGAGAGTGATGGAAATCTTGATACAAGCTTTGGGAGAAGTAGTGGCTATACAGCGCTTAATTTTGGTTCGGGTGATGATAAAATCTATGATATGATCTTTGACTCATCAGGTAATATTATTACTGTTGGTTTAGCATATATGTCTACAACTGGAGATGATTTTGCTTTGGCAAAACTTGATTCTGCTGGGTTACTTGTCGCGACTTTTGGAACCAATGGTATCACAACACTGGATATTTCTGGGAGTTCAGATGAGATTCACAAGGTGTTTGAAGATGACGATGGGAATCTTATTGTGGCTGGTGAGGCCTCGGTCTCAGGGACCAGAGAATTTGCTGTGGCTAAGTTTGATAGTGGTGGTGTTCTAGATACAAGCTATGGGACAAGTGGTTATGAAACAGCTGGTTATGGAAGTGAAAACATCACGGTTGTTGATGCGGCCATGGATGATAGCAGTAATGTTTACATGGTTGCTTATTATTCTGATGCGACAGCTATGCAGATGTATCCTGTTTTGACCAAGTTTACGTCTGAAGGTGTGCTTGATACCAGTTTTGGTACAGATGGCTTTGTTGTGGTCATGCATTCATCGACCATGTTTTGGCCAGGAACTATTATGGTTGATGATGACAATAAGATTGTTCTTGTCGGCGGCATGGGCACAACTGTAGATTTTGATTTAGTTGTAGCTAAGTTCAATTCAGATGGGAGCTTTGATACTGATTTTGATGATGATGGGTATGTGACTGATGATACGCTGAGTGCTGTAGACGTGTATTATTCAGCTATTTTAGATGATAATACAATTATAGCTACTGGCAATGCCGATTATGATTTTCTGGTAACAAAGTTTACGTTTTCGGATTCTCCTGCCTCTTCTTCGGGATCAGGCGGTGAGGAGGAAGAGGATTCAGGTTCAGATGATGATACTGATTCAACGACTGGTGCGACTGTTGCAACAACGAGCACTGGTTCCGACACTGATACAGCAGGCACAGTTACTGTAGATGAAGAGAATCCTATAGAGATCATTGAAGATCCTGCAGATCCTTTGGGTGGTGCTGATGAAGCAGAAGGAGAAGGAGAAGGTGGCTCGAGTGGGTGTAGTTTGAATCAGGCTGGTGCTTCGGATTCGAATTCGCTAGGATTGATGCTGTTGCTGTTGGTTGGATTGATTGTTATGAGGCGAGGTCTAGCGTCTGGAGTCTAGAGTCTAGCGTAAAACTTGTAGCTCGTATCTCGTAGCTAGTAAGCAATCCAAGAAGACAAATCATACAGTCTACTAAATATCATCATCGTGATTGGAACGGTGAGTATCGAGAAAAGAAAACTCCCTAACAACATTTGATTGGCAAGTGATGTGTTGCCGCCAGCACGTTCTACTAAGACTGGTGAAGCGCTAATGGGCGGTGCTGCGCTAATGAGCGCTATGAGAAGCGCTACGGGGAATGGTAATTGAATTAGCCAAAGAAAGAGAAGGGTGGCAGCTGGAAACACGACGTTTTTCACAAGAACAAATTTGATCAAAGTTCCCCACTGGACCTTTGCTTTCTTCTCACTATCAATGAAAATAACGCCACCAATAAGGAGCATGATTAGAGGGAGTGTGATGGCTCCTAAGTGCTTAGTAATATCGATAATTACATCTGGGATATGCGCATGAAGGTTCGCGAGTCTTAAGGCTACAGCTATAAGAGTTGCGATGAGTACGGGATTAAAGAGTTTGAGCCAATCAACGGGTTGTTCTTTGTCCTTAGTCTTTTTGAAAAAAAGCATGTACGTGTTAAAGACAAAAGCAGGGAATAAAAGAGTAAACAGAAAAAGATAAACAAGCATTAGAGATGATATTCCAAAGATAGCAGGGAGAATGGCGAGAGAGAAAAAGATGCTGTTAGGGTAGAGAAGAGAGAGCTTAAATTCACCCCGAAGGTCTTTTTTTGAAATGATTCCTGTCACCCAGGTGAGAAGAAACATAAAGAAAGTAAAACCAACCCACCACAGAGGAAGGTGCCACCAATTGGGCATTTGCGAGGGATCAAACTTCGTGATAATATTATAAAACACAAGACAAGGTAGTCCAATGTCAATCACGAGTGGTGAGAGGACATCGAGGATGTTTGTGGGGACTTTCTTTTTAGCAATGATCCAAAAACCAATAAGACCAATTCCAAAGAAGAGAAGCACGGCTTTGAGTGTGGCGAGAAAAATAATCATAAATTAAACCTGGTATAGATTTAGTTTCTTATCAACTGGTAAGGAGTTTACTGCGGAGCTGGGGAGGATGGCAAGGATTCCTAATTACCCTCTGCTTTTATAAACGCATCAAAGCTATCAAATATCGTCTCAAGATTTGGGTTGGCTAGTGTCAGGGCAGACTGTCGAGATACAGAAACATCCAAGGGATTATCTGTTCCGATTTCTACTGGATAAATCGTAAAAGAAATTTCCTGACATTTTCCTTCTGATTCAGAAGAACACGAAAATGAAGGTAATTTAAGTTTACGTGTTTCGAGATGCCCGCCTCGTAATTCATGGCTTCGTTCCATGGGAATGCCTCCTGGATTGTTTTGGCGAAAAAGGGCCTGCATTTGAGGAAAGCTACCTGCATTAAATAAGAGAGAAGTTTTCGCACGCCGAATAAGTGCAGTTAAGTCCTCACGGCCTTTACACGATTCATCAGGGCAGATTGTAGTTGTTGTTGTTTCGAGTGGATCTCTTGCTACAGTTTGCACGCTTATTTCTGTGTCAGCTAAGAATGTGACTTTGTTGTTCTCTATAGTTTCTGGATAGCTCATTGTATGTCTCCTTGTCGCGCCGTAGTCGGCCTAGGCCGACGAAAGCGGACTCTGTTTACGTGCTATCCTAAACCCTAACACTATTATCTGCTGATTTTTTATAAAGTTGTGTTAATTTTTATGTGTTCATTTGCTTAGTAAAATCAAACAAGTAGAGAGCTTGGTGACGCGAAAGGCTTTAAGGGGTTGTAATAATGATCGTTAAAAGGTATCCTATAAGGGACATTAAAAAGGATGTAAATATGTTTTCTATGAAATCAATATTACCCATTACAACAGCTAAAAAAGAGCTCATGCGTCTATTAAAGCAGGCTCAAAAAGATGGTTCTTCTTTTCTCATTACAAAAGAAGGTAAGGCTGCAGGTGTTTTGATGAGTGCCGAAGAATATGAGGGGCTTATCGAAACCCTAGACATTTTAAGTAATCAACAAACAATGAATCATCTTAATGAAGCTGATAAGCAATTCAAAAAGGGCAAGACATTTACTCACAAACAGGTTTTTGACGAATGAAGTTAATTTACTCAGAAATCGCAAAGAACCAAATCAAAAAACTCCCTCCTCAAATCAAAAGAGGTATTAGAGAAATTTTAGAATCCTTAAAAGAAGATTCTTATATAGGAAAAGCCTTACAACGTGATTTGTTTGGGTTTCGATCTTTGGCTTTTAAAAGATACAGGATTATTTACAAAGTTCTTTTAGAAAAAAAACAAATTCTCATCTATTCAATCGAACATCGTCAGGATATCTACGATAATCTTTCAAAGATGATTAAGAGAATTAGGGAGAGGAATTAGGTTTTTCCGCTATTCGCTATTCGTCCTCACGGAACCGACACGCCCAATGAGCGCATTTCGTCATTCACTCTTTCACGAAGACGGACTAAGAAATCACTTTGTGAACCTTGAGGTACACTGCCAGCTCTATGGCAGTGTCCACCACCACGTCCCGCTGCAAGTTCTTGTAAAATATCACCACAGTGAAAGGTTTCATCTTCTCCTGGTGTTGGCACTGTTGATGACATGTATACATCAGGAAAACCTTCTTGTGTAAGGATGAGTGTTACATTTTTTGGAAGATATTTGAGTGAGGACTTTAAGATAGGGTCAATACACCAGGCATTTGTATCAGCTTGGATGTGATAGCGATAGATCTGGCCTTCTTTTGTAGTCAGTGCTCTAATTCCTTCAATGGCCCTTGCCATATCAGCTTGTATGGCCTCATATAGTTCTCTTTGTTGTATATAAGTAGGCTCTGAATAGAATCGCCTCATAAAATCACTTGCATCAGTGGAGGTTTCTAATAAATCGAAAAGCTCAGATTGTCTTTGATTTAATTGCCTGGGATCTGCTTGCAATATTCTGGCATTGCCAATGGTATTCAGAATATCTGCAACCTTGAATTCATCATCGGTTGCATGTCCTGGAGATTCTTTTTTTATGACAAGATCTCCAATCATGCCCACTCTTTCGAGCCAGTTGTCCTGTTCTGGTAAAGGAAGTTCTTTTTTAGGATCTGATAAAAAGAAGAGGCGTCTTGCAAAACCACTAGCAACAAGATGCCAAGGTTTAGCAGGTCTGTATAGTCTTGGTGAATTTGCTACAAGGGCGTGGGCATTAGACCAGCCTACGATGTTTTTGAGGGCATGGTGATCTACATTGATAATATCTGTATCAGGCAGGGCAGCTTTAAGCTCTCTTACATCATCAAAAGTGTTGCTTATAAAATCAGCCATGATGAGTAGTGCAGGAGCTGGATCAAGGGTTGTAATGCCTTCACGATGCCAAGGTGCTATTGAGCGATCCATAGTGTTAACGGGATAACAGTGAATGCGTTCAGTTGGAAAGCCAAGTCTAACTAGAGCTCTTTTTATAAGAAGAGCAGTTGCCACGCCGTCAGCATCTGCATGATGGGCAATGGCGATCACCTTTGTTCCTTGAATAGCTTTGACTAGAAGAGGAGCTAGTTGAAGTTGGAGAACTGGTATTTCAGTTTGGCAGAGGATTGGTAGACCAAAATCATCTTCTGGGATACGCTGGTGTAAGTGATGTCTTTCAGCGGAATCTGCTCGAGCATCTGCTCCTCTCCCAGCTTGAACCCCACTCAATCTTACTTGATCGTCTTGCATGGCAGCAGAAGCGGCTTTGGGTTCGGATATGGTTGATAAAGGAAGGGTGGTTGCAGTTGTACCTTCAACCAATCCTGGGCCAAAAACAACTGGTGCTACTAAAGCCGTGCCTCCACCTGAGGCTATTGATGTCAATGCTCCCCCCATTTTAACGAATTCCTATATTCTGTATTGTATGCCTTACGTAATTCTACTCGCTATTCTTAATCAAAAGTTGCCTGATTTTTCACTGTTTTTTTTATAAATCTCAAACACAAATCAAGGGGTTAAGGCTAAAATCAAGTAAAGACAAGGGTTTAAGAAGAAAAAAGTTCGTTTTTGAAAACGATATATGATAGGGACGAGCCGAGTTTTATGCAAAATATTTATAAAGCAGAAACCCTTTCACAGTTTCCCAAACTCATCCATGGTTTTACCACAAGGGATCTTGCCAATGACTATGATCGTATTGCCCAAGAAATAAATGTGCTTCCCAGTCAGATTTATGCACTCAAGCAATTTCATTCTACCGAAATCGTCTGCCTTGATCACGATATGGATCTTGTTCACGTTCCCCCAGGTGATGCTTATATCACAGAACGTAAAGATGTGATTGTGGGTGTGAAGACTGCAGATTGTGTTCCTATTCTTATTTACGATGTAAAAAAAGATGTGGTAGCTGCGATTCATGCTGGTTACAAAGGCATGATTGATGGCATTATTCAAAACGCAGTTCACATGATGACAGATCACATGGGTAGTCACGTGGCAGATATGTATGTGGGTGTTGGGCCTTGTATTTCGGTTGACCATTACGAAGTCGGGCCAGAGATTATTGAAGCTGTTGTACAGACACTTGGCAAACAAGCATGCTATCAGACTTTTCCAGCAGCCAGGCCTCATCTAGATCTAAAGTCCACAGTACGTAATGTTTTGGATGGCCTTGGCATTCACCCTGATCATGTTAGCTGTTTAGATTATTGCACGTTTGAACGTGATGATCTTTTCTTTTCCCACCGCCGTAATCCCGTCAAAGAACGTCAGTTTAGTTTTATTGGAATGATTTCATGAAAACATCACGCCTATCAAAAATCGCATTAGCTTTGAGTATCATTTCATGGCTTTTTGTTTTCTTTTTTATCACTGGTTTAGAAATCGTGGGTATTATTCTGGGTTTTGTTTCATTAAAAAAATCAGACAAAGCAGAAAAACGAACAAGACGTGTGGCTATAGCGGCTATTATAATTGGATTTTTAAAACCATTTAGCTATATAGCATTTCTTCTTCTCAGATTAACAACGCAAATAGCGCATTAATAAGTTCTAAGTGATATTTTTGAGGTTCGTAAGTGCTAAATCTATTTAATGATTTAAAAAAATGGGGGAGAGATGAAAAAAATTATTATTACTTTATGTATTTTTATTGCTATCGTCTTTGCTTTTACACTTCACTGTGGAACAGGAAGTATCAATGATGAAGAAACAGATAGCTCTGATACTACAGCTCCAACAGTTACTTTAGATCAAACAACACCTTCAGCAGGTACTGTTACAGTCACATTCTCAGAAGCAATGGCTGGGGGTACGATTACGACTAGTTCGTTTACAGTTAATGCAGAGGGAGCATCTGACTCAGATTGTGCAACAGTTGACTATGACTCAACAGGGTATATCGCGACATGCACATTAGGCGATCTGGACTGTTCTGAATTAGAAAATATGACTGTAACTGTTTCTACTGCTGTGACAGATGCAGCAGGAAACGCTTTGGCTTCTGCCTTTACTGGAACAATATCAACCCTGGATGATGGTTTTAATGGTACCATCATCTCTGATTGCTTGGATGTAACCGATGGTGTCACTAATCTCACGGTATCTGATGGCGAGCTTGTTGCTACTTATCAGTCTACAAGTACTGGTGTGATCATAAGTAAAACATTAGAAGACACCATGTTTAGTGCTGCTATTCATATGAGTGATGCTGATTTAGATAACAGAAGTGCCAATGCCCTTTTTATTTTTGGAGTACAAGATTCATCAGCTGCTGAATCAAATGTGATGGGAATAATACTTGGTACTGGTGGTATGAATGTCTACTTCCAACCTCTAGGCGATGAAGAGAATCTTGAAAATGCGGATTCTGTAACCCCCACAGTGGACGATTTTTATCTTTGTTGGATTAGAAGCGGGCAAACTATGAGCGCGTTCCAGAGCAGTGATGGCGAGACTTGGACAGCGCTGAGTATGCCATCAAGTTATACGATGACAGAAAATGCAGAAACTATTGTTAATATGAATATGTCATCAATCGAAGACGGTGCAACATCTTGGATTGTTAAAATTGATCAGATGAAATTTCTTAATTTTGAATCTGGCGATACTATGAGTTGCCCAACTTTCTAAACATCTATCAAGAGGTTTAGACTCATTTACCTAATCACTTCATCTCCACAAAAGATAAAGTCCCTGTCTTATTATTATAAAGAATTCTAAATTGGTGGGGGTGTTTGAGGACTTCGTCAAGTTTGTCTGTGCTTAATGGAGAATAGAGATATTCCTCGTTCGATAACTTAAACCAACCTTTATCAATAAGTCCTCTTGTCAAAACCAGATTAAAGCAACCATTGCAAACTTCATTCACAGGAGAAATATCGAGTGTGGCTGGGTATTGTTTTGTGTCTGGTGCTGTGTATTTATGGATGGCTTTTTGCACTCGGGTAACTGTTTTTTGAACACGTCTTAGGTGCATGTCCTTTTGTAGTTTGTGGAAGAGGGGAATGGATCCAGCGCAGAGAATACCAATAACAATAAAAACAATGAGTAATTCCTTTAGGGTAAAGCCTGATTGATTGAGTTTAATCATAAGGCATTTCGCTTTAATGGGAGTTTGAGGAAATATCAAGATCGATGTGGTGAAGTTATAGGTCAGGGGGTCGAGGGGTCGCAGGATCGCTGGTTCGCAGGGTCGCGGGATGCGATTGACGATAGGCCCTTCGACTGTACTCAGGGTAAACAATAATCGATAGTTTTTTCCACTAGACGCGAGACTCTAGACGCTAGACGTAAAAGCCCTCATTTTTTTTCATTTTTCCCATAATTACTGTTGACACCATTATAGAATAGTGTAGTTAAGCCGGACGTTTGCATATGAAAGTTTAGCCTTTCCTCTTTGCTAGCTAAAGGCCATCAGGGCTTTTAGCGAAATCTTTAAAAAATGTGAAAAATCATTTGCACTACAACCTGCTAGGTGATAGCGGGGCGAGTCCTTTTGGACTAAAAAACGTGTCCGAGTATTACGAGGACAAATAAGTGCGTTAGATTGAAATAGAAGACAAAGCGACGAAGAGGAGCTTTGTTACGTAAGTTGGATCTTTGATAATTAAATAACAGAATGACTAACAAATATGAGCGGGCATTGTCCGCCGTAGTTTTGACGAAGGCGGATTTTTTTCGTGTTCTAAAAGGCTACACTAGGTGAGACAATGACCTAACAATTTTTTTGAGCGACCTCTTTTAGAGGTCGACACTCAAATCAGAATTTAACTGGAGAGTTTGATTCTGGCTCAGAACGAACGCTGGCGGCATGCTTAACACATGCAAGTCGAACGAGAAAGTTCCCTTCGGGGAGCGAGTACAGTGGCGCACGGGTGAGTAACACGTAGATAATCTACCTTACTGACGGGGACAACAAACCGAAAGGTCTGCTAATTCCCGATACGTTTCAGAAGTCGTAAAGGCTTTTGAAAGAAAGACAGCCCTCTGATCTAAGGTTGTGCGGTAAGATGAGTCTGCGTCCCATCAGCTTGTTGGTGAGGTAACGGCTCACCAAGGCTCTGACGGGTAGCTGGTCTGAGAGGACGACCAGTCACACTGGGACTGAGACACGGCCCAGACT
>CAZSTS010000012.1:0-67929 GCA_964609965.1 uncultured Nitrospirales bacterium | reverse complement strand
GACTAACTGGCCACTTTGCTCCGTTCCTGCTGGCCACTTTGGCCGTCATATGCAGTATTTTCTTAATACGGAGCTATTAATATAGGCCATGTGTTCTGGAGTGAGTTTTTTGCTTTCAACAAGTTGATAGATTTTCAATTCAAATTCTAAACATGACAAAACTCGAGCCAATTGTTCTTTGTTTTTTTCTTGAATGTGTTTGACTGATTTATCGATGCTCAAAAATGGATCTATTTTTGATTTTAAAAACTCAGAGCGCATGAAAATCTGTTCAAAAAACATAGACACGACTTCAATCAAGGAAAATGGGGGCAGGAAATAGTGTTTGTCAGGTTGATCTATGAGGCGTGCTTGTAGGTTATGCGCTATTTCATGAACTATGGCTATGAGATAGGCGAGGCTCCCAACAGTCGAGCCAGCGCCTATTTCAGATAGATGCACTTCATTTGTCCACTTGCCATTATAATAGTTAATACTAGCGCATGTAGGAGATTTGTCTTTTTTAATAAATTTGATTTTTGAAATAATGTTTTCAAACCCTAGTGATATATAAAATTCTTGTGCAAGTTTAAGCGATTTCTTGAATGAAGGTACAAGTTGTGTTGAGTTGAAGCACAGTGTGTTATTGTTGGGGCCCACATACCAGTGGTCCCAAATAGGATATTGGGATTTATTCAGATCATTTTTTCTTTGGCTAGAATAGTTTTTTGAGTAATCGGAAATAATTTTATTATATTCCTTGTTTTCAAAAAGCGACTTCCAATCAATTAAGTGTTTGTCTTCAGCAATAATCCAATCATGGACACTGCTGAAGTTGTCTTGTTTGGCAAGATCAACGATGCTTTCAAAAAACTTTTGAGCATGGTTATAAATAGTGTCATCATGAAGGCATGCTTTAGAATAGAGCTCTTTTCTCTTTTTTTCATCATGCTCAGAGTATAGCTTTTGAATTAGCTTAGCTGTTTTAGCATATTGATAGTAGTTTTGATAAATGTCACTATTGATTTTTCTGAGCGAGATTTGATGATAAAGCTGCCAGGTTTTCATGGCTTCTTTCTTGTTTTAATGCCCATTCTCATCCAGGTATCGAAGTTGACAGCTTCAAAGTTGTTCATTTGTCGTTATTTTGACATCAACACCAAACCTTTTTCAAATACAAAGACGTCTTTGTATTTATTCTGAGTCAACTCATGGGCAATGGCGCATCCTACAGCGTCGCCACCAATGATAGCTGTTTTGATTTTTTCCATTATTAGACATTCAAAATATGTTTCTTTAGTATATTAATATATTGTTTAGCGCTTAATAATGTTTGTTCGGCCAACTCTTTTGATATTTGTGGGTCTGACCAATAATCACCTTGTTGTCTTAAGTCGAATGCCTTGTGTAGGGCTTTGTGCAATTCTTTGTCAAATATGCCTGGTTTTATAAAGTGTTCAAAAAACAGCGCTAAAATTCCTGAATGCTTTGAAGTAGAAAGTTGTTTAGTTAGCAAAAGGGCTTCAGTAATATAAAACATGGCGTAATATGCTCTTGATACAGAAAAATCATAGTCTCCTTCACTGCAATTTGATTGAGCTGATTTTAATCCGCGTTCGCTTTTGTTTATTAATTTATTGATTTCATCCTTCATGCAATTTTTATTCCTTCTTTCCTAATATTTAGAAGTAATGGCTCAATACCTGTCAAAAAAGTTTTCTTGTCTGTTAGTGTACAAGAAAAAACAATGGATTTGTTTTTTTCAAAAGTTGATTTGTAGGCTAGGCTAGACACATCTGAAAAATCTTTTGAAAAATTATCTATAGTTTTTAAAACTATCATGAGATCAACATCAGATTCTTTTGTGGCTTCATTTCTTGCCCAAGAACCAAAAAGCCACAGACCTAAAAGACGTTCACCAAAATATTCTTGAAGGGCTTTGTAAAATGTTTTGAGAGATTCATCAAAAGGGAATCTTTTTTTCTTTGTGCTGTGTTTATGTATGAGCCATTCATCAACTTCTTGTGGATCAAAGCGCCAGTTTCGACCTATCTTTACAGCTGGGATTTCACCGCTTTGTGCTAGTTTATATAAAGAGGCCTGGCTGACCTTGAGGTGTCCACTTATTTCATCTAATGTATACCAGTTAATCATAATATATAATAGTATATCATAATAAATAATAAATATCAATGCGCTTGAGGACTTGGCGTAGATTATGAGAATTGTTCAAGTAAATTGGATAAGGCGTTTATATTCAGTGCTACCGCATCCCACCGCCTGTTATGCAGGCATCTGATTGATCTGAAAAGAAATTGTCCTTAAATGAAGGACAAGTGTCTGATGACTCAACTTTTAGACAAGGCTGTAAGAAGGTTAAAAACCCCTGTATAGAGGCATCATCCATAGTTAATAAATGTCCTGTACGAAATATAGAAGCAACACCTAGCGTCATATCAGAGCAAGTTTGAGTATCAGCGCCATTCCATGAGCCTTCTTGGCTTTCTTGCAATACACGGAGCTTTAAGAGTTCAATTCCTTCTATCATATTTAAATATAATTCAACTTCTCCTTGTACTAATGATTCAGGTGGCGTGAATCCATAATTTCTTAGAAAACTATGGATTGATACTTGTTTATCACCATCATCTTTCATGTTATTTTTATTTGTATCTTCAAAAATTTTGATTGAAGATATTTGTGTTGCAGAATCTTCGCCATCGTCTGATGTTGTAGTTGTTCTTTCTACCAAATAGGCTTTGTTTTTTGAAGTGTCTTCTAAGTTATAAGTATAAAGTGGAGAGAGGGTTGTAGTCATTTTTATTTCCTTTCGTCAAATTAACTAAGTTTATTCATCTATCATAAGGACATCAAGACTATCTGTACTTTCAGGTTCAAAACAAAAATTACGAGCCCCGTTTGTAAAAATAATATAGTCTTCACGTGATAAATCAGGATCAGTTGCATTCATAACAGCACCACGTGCTGTGTCATCTACAGGAACAGAGGCAATGGGATAATCATAGCCACCTGTATCTCGTGTTACAGCACAGGAGTTGAGATTTCCTATCTGTCTATTAGAGAGCTGGTTTGGAGAATTGTCCGAACATTGTACGATGTTATAACCTCCAGTATCTCTTCTTTCTGAGCAAAGTCTGATAGCAGCACTACGAAGCATTACTGGTTCATCTGCTTGATCCCAGATCCCTTGTTTTAGTAGCTGAGTTAATTTGTCATATGATTCTCTTGCCAATGGATCAGATTTTTTTGTTTTTTTGAGTTCGTTTCTTAGGTTTAAGGCTTCTTCTCTTGTGATAGAGCCATCATTAGCGCATGGGTATTGTTTTAAAAAATCGGCGTTTATGTAAGTTGCCATTGGGGTTACCTCAATAATATTTGTTTTCTTGTTATATTATCGGTGAAAAAAAAATAAAGTTGTGATGGTGAATGAAATAATGGACACATTTGTACCCAATTGAACTCAGCAGGTTTATGCCTAAGGCCTTGTATGTCCATGTAATTAACAGGTAATTGACGACAAGATACGAGCTACTAATAGTGAACCTTTTTCAAATACAAACCTCTCGCAGGGGCGCAGAGGCCAGCTTTCTTTCGATCGCGGGACTTTAGGATGGTTTTGATGTCTTTTTCTTTCAGATCCCCTTTTCCGACAGCTACAAGTGTACCCACAATGTTTCGAATCATCTGTTTTAAAAATCCATTTCCTGTGAATTCAATGCTCAAATATCTTTCACCTTTGAGTTTGAACATGGGAAAATGGCAGGTGGTTGTAAAGCGAATTTTAAGAAGTTCGCGCACTTTATTTGTGGCGTAACTATCTGTGGCGCAAAAGGCAGTGAAATCAATTTTACCAATAAGATGTTTGGCAGCTTTTTTCATTTCTTTTTCATCTATTGGTTTTGGGATGCGCCAAATGAGATCGTTCAAAAAAGGATTTTTCTGTTTGGATATGAGGATGTGGTAAACATAAGTTTTCTTTCTGGCATGTTTCCGTACATCAAAACCTTTTTTTGCTCGTTTCACATCAATGATGGCTATATCATCAGGCAAGACACCATTGAGTTGAAGTGTTATTTTTTTATCTGAGACTCTTTTAATGGCTTTTTCGGTTCTCACAGTAAACTGCACGAGCTGATCCAGCGCATGCACACCCGTATCGGTCCTTCCACTAAGAGTGGTTTTTATCTCTTCACATAAAACCTGCTTAAGTGCTTTTTCAACCACAGCTTGAATAGTCTTCTGTCTAGGCTGAATCTGCAGGCCTTTGTAACCAATGCCATTGTAGGCAAATTTGAGGAGGAATCGGGGCATGGGGAGTTGTTAAGATGAATGGGAGAAAATGGAAAGTTAAAAATGAATGTCAGCCATTCATTTTCTTAAAAATATTCGGAAATAAAGATACTATTTGTAAAAGGCGGCTAGCAGCGCTGGAGGGTTTTTTTAGGCCCTGTTCCCAGGCTTTAATTGTTGCGGGTCTTACGTTGAGTAGGGCTGCAAAAACAGGTTGGCTTACTTTAAAGACTTCTTTACGAAGACGAGAGATTTGGTCTTTGTGCCAAGCCTTTGGTGGATCAGGAATTTCTAACGAGGTTTCGCGAAGTTTTTTCTTTCCTTTTTCATATTCAACAATATCGTTTAAGCCTTGAATGATATTTGAACCTAATTTTGTTTTTTTCATGATCGTGCCTCTTTTTTCAAAGTAGTGACTAATTTTTTTATTATTTTCTTGTCGCTTGATGATATGTTTTCATCTTCATTTTTTGTATAGAGCCAGATGAGGTAGGTCTTATCAGCTTCAGGTAAATCTAGATAAATTACTCGAAAACCGCCTCTTTTTCCTTTCGATCCTTTTCGAATTCTCAGCTTTCTCACTCCCCCAGTACCAATGATTACTTTGCCTTGTTTAGGATTCTGCAAAATATCATTTTGAATTGTACTGAGTAGCGAATCATCTCCAAAGTTATTTTGTTGTTTTCTAAATCCTTCAGTTTCAATGAATATTCTTTTCATATGTTCCTTGCATAGAACATACTACCTAGTAGTATATACTACTAGGTAGTATGTGTCAATTAAGTCTTTCATACTATTCATAAGCACAGATCATGCCAAGAAACTGGAATAGGCAAAAATAAATATATCAATTATTACAGGGCATTAAAAACTGGTTTTGGGGTTGGTATCCAAGAAGGTAGTCCCAGTCCCAATTATGGGACTTAAGTGGGATTATTGCGGGACTGTGCTGTAATTTACTTCTTCTGCCTTCGCCACCCATCATACGAGCTGGCAGACCGCACACAGCCGAGTGTGCAGCGGTCTTGGCAGAATTTATTTGAATAGAATTGTTCTTTAAGATCTTGCTGGGTGTATTCCATCAGATCCTTATGAAAATAGTCGCGTGTTTGTGAACACCAGTTAGCGAGACCAAATTCATCTACATAAAGATATCGGCTTCCTGCTCTGCATTTGAATGGTGCTTTGCCAAACTTTATCATCTTTTCGCGATAATCAGAAAGTTCGTAAATATGTTTTGGGATCGTTTTTTTGATTTTGTAATAGGCCTTTAGTTCTTCTTCACTCAGTTTCACCTGGCCATCTGGTCCATGAATGAGAAGGATGCGTGGTCGAAACCCCATTTCTTTGGCAAACTTTATCACTTCAAAGGACTCCTCAGGAGGGCAGGCGCCTACAACACCAGAAACAACAACATTAAATTTAGCATAGTCCTTTAAGTAAGTGAGTCGTTTTCTTAAGGCATCCAAAACCTTAACAGTCACATCATTGGGTTTCACACCATCAATAGAAATCTGCATGGCTTGCAGGCCCGCATCATTGAGGTCTTGTATGCTCTCAGGCGTGAGATAGTAGCCATTCGTGATCATATTCGTGTTTAAAAATTTTAGATCATGACGACAATAACGGATCAGCTCATTCAGGTCTGGATGCAACATGGGTTCGCCGCCAGTGAGGCAAACAGAAAAAGCACCCAGGTCTTTTAACTTTTTAATTCTTTTTTTTAAAATGTCTACAGGAACAGGTTCAGAATCTTTATCAAACTCATTGCAATACGTGCAGCTCAAATTACATTTTCTGATAACTACGATTTGAGTAAAAAAAGGGGAATATTTTAATCTCTTAATTAAATTCATCTTTGACTCATTGCTCATCACTCATTACTCATTACTGTATGAGGTTTGTTTCGAGATTTTGTTGTCTTTGAAGTTCTTGAATGTCTTTAATTCTTTTTATTTGAGAGCTTGATTGAACGGCTTCGAGGCTTTTGGGGTATTTTCGAATGACTTGAGCAAAAAACGTGTTGGCATCATCGTAAGCCTTTAAATGAAAGAAAGAAAGCCCTTGCCGATAAAGAGCTGTGGGGGCTTTGGCTGATCTAGAGTTTGTTTTTAACAAGTATTGATATTCTTTGATAGCCATTTTGTAGTCAGACTGCATGTAATACGATTCACCAATCCAAAACTGCGCATAACTTTTAAATATGCTTTTTGAGTTTTGGGTTTTAAATGTTTTCATAGCCTTGATTGCTTTACCGTATTGACCTGAATTAATGTACTCAAGACCACGAGCAAATATTTTGTACTCATTAAGTCTTCTCGTTGTTTGTGGGGAAAGAAAGCCCTCACTTTGAAGTTCTAGTAACTGGCTTGTGAGGCTTGTGATTTTGTCTTCGATCGTTTGTAGTCTTATTTGAGAGTCAGAAAGAGCTTTGTTTTGATCTTTGTTTTTTTTGTAGTTGCGATTAATGTCGCCGTTTAAGGTTTGTACCTTTGCAATAAGATCACTGACTTGATTTTGGAAGTTGGCAATGCTTGTGCCGTGGTTAGTGACAGCTGTTTTGAGGTTCTCGTATTCTTGGCTATCGGTAAAGTTGCTTGATGATTTTCGGGCGTATGATGGAAAAACAAGTAAGACAAGAATGATGATAATAAATATACGTTCGTGGTTTTTCATAATAACCTCTTAATATAAATAGGGGCGGCCCATGGGCCACCCCTTAAATGCTTCACAGTAAATAAACAAATCCGACGATAGATATCTTAGTGTTTTCTAAAGTCAGCGCGACGATTTCGTTGCCAGCAATCTTCGTTTTGTCCTCTGCAAACAGGTCTTTCTTCACCATAGCTCACAGTTCTTATGCCAGTATTAGAAACACCTAAGTTAGAGAGATAATTCTTTGCTGATTGCGCTCTTCTGTGGCCTAAAGCAAGGTTGTACTCATTAGAACCTCTATTATCGCAATTACCTTCAATGGTGACACCTTGATTGGTGTTTTTTTGAAGATAGGCTGCGTTTCCTTGCATGGCAGTTACAGAGTCAGATCTAATCAGGCTCTGGTCATAATCATAATAGATGGAACGTAATGAATAGGATTGTACAGGCACTTCGACTTTTTTGTTTTGGCAACCTGTGAATACAGCCACAGTTAATAGAATCATAAGTAGTCCGGAAATCATTTTCATAATCAGCCCCCAATATTATATTCAATATCACTCTCAAGCCCACATTTTAAGGGAGTTTGAAAGAAATATTGAAGTAAGTTGTTAATTCATTTTTTTCTTGTGTAAATCTCGACTCGCCGATTCAAGTACCGGCAAGCTTTATTCTGTTGTTTGCATAACGGTTTGCTATTTTCGTAACTTACCGTTTTAATCCTTTTTTCATTAAGGCCATAATGAACTAGGTATTCTTTTACGGATTCAGCTCGCTTTTGCCCTAAGATGTTGCTTTTGTATTTTGCTTCTCTTTTGTTGCTGTGGCCTTCAATGGTAATATTATAAGAACGATTTTGTTTAAAATAAGCTACATTCATGTCCATGATTGGGATCATGTCATTACGAATGAAAGATTTATTATAATCAAAGTGAATTCTTTTGATTGAAATCTTTTTATGTGAAGCACAATTTGAAAGAACAATACAAAAGAGAAAACTTAATACACAGAGTCGGACATTCCAGGATTTCATCAAGTCTCCTCACTCAGGACTTCATCCTCTTATTTTTAGTGACAAAATTATCAAAATAAGCAAAAAACCAAGAGGAAGGATAAACAAGTTTATAGATCAGGTCAAGAAAACAGATAAAATAAATGTCATGAAATCTAATAAGTTAAGAATAAGTTTAGTGCAAAACAGTCCTATTCAAGGGAAGATCGCTCAGACAAAAAAGGAGCTTTTGTCTCTGCTAAAGAAGGCTTTGAAAAAGAAGCCTCATCTTATCATGTTGCCAGAAGTATTTTTGGGATCACCAGCATCAACCAACTACAGAGATAATTATATTGGTTTTTACAGAGATTTTTTTTCGGATTTGCAAAGCATTGCAAAAAAGAACTCTGTGTATTTCTTTGGCTCTTTGTTCGAAGAGAAAAAGGGTGGGGGACCTAAGAAATATGTGAACAGGGCTTTCTTATTATCTTCTCAGGGCAAAGTGGTTGGATTTTATGATAAGATTCATCTTTTTCCTCTTAATGAAGAACCCAAGGTTTTCTCACAAGGCGACAAGGTCCCGGTATTTAAAACGCCGTGGGGGAAGTGCGCGCCAATGATTTGTTATGATTTGAGGTTTCCAGAATTATTAAGAAAACAAGCACTTCAGGGGGCACGGTTTGCTGTGATTTGTGCTCAATGGCCCAAAGACAGGGATGCTCACTGGATGGCTCTTCTCAAGGCAAGGGCGATTGAGAATCAAATGTATATTATCGCTTGTAATCGTTTGGGAAAGAAAAGAGATCTTTCTTTTGTTGGCCATTCCTGTGTGATTTCGCCATGGGGTGATGTGGAATATTTGATGAATAAAAAACAAAGCGTAGGGAGTTGCGTGATCCAAATGAATGAGGTAGAAAAATATAGAAAAAGATTTCCATTTTTGAAAGATGCCATAATCGATAAGCGTCGTTTTGGCACATGATGGAGTGATGATGTCAATTAAACACGTTGTTTTTATCAGCAAATCAAAATTATCGCAGAATCTTATAGAACTTATTGTCAAAACCATTCCAAGAAAGATTGATTTTACAACGTTTGATGACTTGCATGAAGTGGCATTGGCTTTTTTTCCAAAAAATATACAACTTGTTATTCTTGATCACAATAGCATTCCTAAAGAGAACAGTGATTTAGTTTTTCAGCAGGCTTTTGGTAAGCGCCAGTTAAAACAGGCAAAAAAAATTCTCATGTTTTCTCGGGACGTGGATTTAGATCATGAATACCTAAAGGCTCAGGGCTTTCAACATTCATATGCAAAACCATTTTTACCAGATGAGTTGATCGATATGGTTTCTCAGAACCTGGGGATTAGATAATGAATAAACGCATTTCACCCAGAAAGACGCTTCAAACGCGTGTGGTATTCGAAGATGAATTTAATGAAGACATTCTTTATTTTATCTCAAACGACATTTCGACTTCTGGTATTTTTGTTCAGACAAAACTGCCGCTTAAAGCTGGCACAAGAGTTTTTCTCAAATTCTGTCTTTTTATGGAAGATAAACCCATTCGCGTAGCAGCAGAGGTCATGCGGCAAATGACCAAAAAACGAGGGCCAGGGCGCCGTCGTCCCATCACGCCAGGTATTGGACTTAAGTTTCAAGGCCTGTCTCAAGAGGATTATAAAAGAATCGAAGCTTTTATGGCAGGGGAGTAGGGGTTAAATTCTCTGAAAAATTCTTAATTTTAGCTTTTTGGGTCCTGCCCCGGGAAGCTATTTTTTTGACCTCATCACTCGCGGGCTCGTTCTGCCTGCCTTTGGCAGATTCGGTCAAAAATAATAGCTACCCGTGTCACCCAAAAGAGTGTTTGTCGAATTTTTCAGAGAATTTTAGATTGAGGTTGTTTGAAGAAGTGCATTCGTAATCCCACAGTCCCAAATTTGGGACTGTGCTGGGACTGTGCTGGGACTGCATAAAAAGTTAACCTACCAATATTTATGACCTCTTTTATTTCTTATCTTGGCATTGTTCTTGCTTATTCAATTTTTCATGAGATTATTTTTAGAATAAAAAGGAGTTTTTTATGGTGACTACAAAGCTGACTGCCTTGCCACGTGTTGAGAATATAATTCTTCTTATGAGAGGAGAGCGAGTTATTTTAGACGCTGATCTAGCTGATCTATATGGGGTATCAACAGGCGTATTAAATCAGGCTGTAAAGCGTAACAAAAAACGTTTCCCAGAGGACTTTCTTTTCCAGCTTACAGAAAATGAAAAAACAGAGGTTATCACAATTTGTGACAACCTCAATAAGTTAAAGTATTACAGAGGGTTGCCTTATGCATTCACGGAGCATGGGGCTGTTATGGCTGCCAGTGTGCTAAATTCTAATAGGGCTATTGAGATCAGTGTGTTTGTTGTACGGGCTTTTGTCAAATTGAGAGAAACTTTAACTAGCCACAAACAAATCGCCCATAAACTTAGCCTCTTGGAAAATAAAGTAGCTAAGCACGATACACAAATCATTTCTCTCTTGAATGCTATTCGTCAACTCATGAATCCACCTCATTCAGAAAAAAAGAAGATTGGGTTTTGTAGGTAAGGTTTTAGGTCCTTGGGATGTCTACTTCTTCAACAAATCCTCTTTCAGTAATTTATCGAATACGTTCTATAAATTTGAGAAACTGTTCTAAAAATTATACGGTCCCAAATTTGGGACTGGGAGGGGACTGTGCTGGGACTGCATAAAAAGCTAACCCTCTAATATTTGTCACTTCTTTCGTTTCTTTTCTTGGCATTGTTTTTGCTACTCATATTGTTGAGAAAGGATATAATTATGAAAGATTTAGTTTCAATTGAATATCTTGAACAACGGATTCTATTAATAAGGGGTCAGAAGGTAATGCTTGATATTGATCTTGCTCAAATTTACGGTGTGACAGCAAAGAGATTGCGAGAACAGGTAAGACGAAATTTAAAACGATTTCCTGATGATTTCATGTTCCAGCTTAATAAAAACGAGATGTTAGAGGTTGCCGCAAATTGCGGAGACCTTTCAAGTATGAAATATTCACCTTCACTTCCCTATGTGTTTTCTGAACATGGTGCTATTATGTTGGCTAGCGTTTTAAACAGTAAGATAGCCATACAGGCTAGCGTTCGTGTTGTTAGAGCCTTTGTTCGCCTAAGAAAGCTTATGTCGACGCATAAAGATATTGTTCGTAAAATCAATTCGATGGAAAAGAAATATGACACACAAATCAGGTCACTATTTCAAGCTATTCAACAACTTATGAATCCACCTCAGTCAGAAAAAAAGAAGATTGGGTTTTGTAGGTAAATGGCAATATGGACAATCACCGTCGAGAATTACCTTTTCTATCTGCAACAGATCTTTTAGTGGTTTCAGATTTTCAATCTACATCCATGCTAACTACTTCCCACATCATTTCCTTATCTGCCTTGAGTGTGAGCTTGATCTGATCTGTGCCTTGGTCTGAGATATATTGAGCAACGACAATGGCCCTGTTTTTTCTTACGATTTCTTTGCTGATCACCATTTCTCCCTCGCTTTTGTTCATCAGAAAATACAGCAGGGCCGCACGTTTTTGTTCGGGCGTGGCTTGATTCGAAAAGAAATCAGCAAACTCAATGAGTGTTTCATTGCTTTGTTGCTGGCTAAACTCATATCCCTTTGCCAAAAATGCGCTGGCAACATCTTTTGGGGTATTACTCGCTTGAGCCATATTTAATCCAACAAAGAAAGATAGTATAAATGCTATGATAAAAATTTGTTTCTTCATGTTAACTCCTCGTCTTGTATCTAAAGTTGAAAATCAATACTATTTGGGCCACCAGTAGCGCCCATGTCATTCTGTGAACCATCAATGTCATTATACATTGGATCAGGATTACCGTTATCAATGGCATCTGATCCAGGATTTAGGTTATACTGAAATCCTGTTGGCCATGGATCCACAAAATCAGCAAAACCAATTGGAAATGTGATATTACCTGTACCAAGTGTTAGTGTCGTGTTGTTTGTAGGGAGCAGGTTATAGTCGATGGTTGCTGTGGGAGTGCCATTTGAATAAAAACCATAAGGAGTGCCACCATACATATTATCACTTTCCATGATATTGTTGATGAAGGTGTTACTAGAAGTTGTGCCATCTAAATAAACTCCAATGATCTCTGATGCGCTTTCAGCGGAGGCTTGCACAGTATGGACCGTGTTATTAATAAAAGTATTATTAAAACTATTAACGTCCAACGTAATGCCTGAACTAATACCATCAACATTATGTATAAAGATATTGTTTGAAAATGTGTTCCCATGTCCTCCATTAGTAATATACAGTCCCTGTGAATATTTTGTATTACTCAAGACAAAGTTTTCCTCTACAATCATATTGTTCATGCCGTCTAATTCAATGCCCGCTCCAGCAAGAATGAAATATTTTAAAGAGGAATCATTATTTCCTTCTACAAGGAAGTCTTGATAAGGACTTGTTGCCATAATAATCGGAGGTAACCAGGGATCGATTCCTGGTGCAAGTCCAACCATTTCGCCTTCTAGTTCAAGCCCGCTTATTGGCAATATTACAGTTTCAAAATAGAGCCCTCCACGAACTATAATTTTGGAAAAACCTAAAGAAATAGCTTCGCTAATGCCATCTGTGATTGTTAAAAAAGGACAATCATCGCCACCAGGGCCTGCTGGCAAGCCATTTATAGAATCTACATAAATACCAACAGCAGGATTTGGTGTGGAACAAATTGATGACATGTCGTAAAAATAGGCAGAACCACTGTTATTTCCATTATCATCATTGCGAGAAGCGCCAATAAGAATTTCATCTCCACTTAAAGAAACGGAAATACCAAAAAAGTCATCTGAGCTGCCATCGCTTGCAAGCAGTTTTACTGTTTCAAACCAGGTATTTCCATCCCACTCAAATATGTACGCTGATCCACTGCTAAGTCCATTGTCATCATCATAAGGAGCTCCAATAAGAATCAGGTCACCGAATATAGAAACTGAATGACCAAAATAGTCACCTGAGGTTCCATCACTTGCTAGCAGTTTTGCTGTTTCTAACCAGGTGTTACCATCCCACTCAAATATGTA
The DNA here is from genome assembly GCA_964609965.1 of uncultured Nitrospirales bacterium. GTDB lineage: Bacteria > UBA10199 > UBA10199 > UBA10199 > JADGCS01 > JAHJDR01. Next base: position 54,860 of record CAZSTS010000012.1, on the reverse strand, counting down.
CGCTGATCCACTTTGATACCCATTTTCATTATCCTGATTGGCTCCAATAATTATTCTATTCCCATTTACAGCTATAGAAGAACCAAAAACAGCCCCTGGATCTCCATCACTAGCGGACAATTTTTGTTCTTCGTTCCAGACAGATCCATCCCATCGAAATACATATGATGACTGACTCATGGTTGAATTATTGGTATTAGCAGAAGCAATAATTGCAACATTATTTTCTAGGACTACAAATTTTCCAAAACAATCATAAGAGAATGCATCACTGGCAATCAATATAGCTTCTTCAACCCAGCTACTACCATCCCACCTAAACACATATGCAGAACCACCAGAAACTAATCCATTAGCAACTGCCATGTCAGCACCAATGATCGCAACATCACCATCTATTGAAACAGTGCCTCCAAAATTATTCCAAGAAGTTCCATTGCTTGCTAGTATTTTTTGTTCCTCAATCCAGGAAGATCCATCCCATCGAAATATATATGCTGATCCAAGAAGGGTTCCATTATTATTCCAAGTAGCTCCAATAACTGCAACATCACCGTTTATTGAAACCGCTCTTCCAAAATCATTATCAACATCTGCATCACTGGCTACTAATATTTGTTCTTCGATCCAGGCAGAGCCATCCCATCTAAAAATATATGCTGATTTACTATCAGAGCCATTATAGTCCGACCCCAAAGCTCCAATAATCGCAACATCACCGTCTATTGAAACAGTGTCTCCAAACAGATCATAAGCATCCGCATCGCTAGCCAAGACCTTTTGCTCTGCATAGGCAGAAGAGGGGCTAAGAATGATAAGAAATGTAATTATGAAAATAAAAGAAAATATAGATATGCCAAGGGCATTAGTTATGTATTTCATGTTTCCTCCATACTGTACACGACCTACCATGCCCTCTGTAATCAGATTTTGGTTTACTTTGTCTCTTAGGATAAATGACCAGAAATCTGTGTGCCCTTAGTTGTTAGTATAGCAATTTGCATGCCAACAAAAACAGTGAGATTTTCCGTTTATTTCGTATGGTTGTGATTGTTGATGTTGGAAATGTTAAGGGATGTTTTATGGCTTTTGTGACAAGATATTATCAGGTTAAGACAGGGATGATAATATTATCGTTTTGGAAACTGTTACTTCTTCAACAAATACTCTTTAATCAACTCATCCAAATCACCGTCGAGAACTTTTTGAGTTTGGCTCGTGTCGAGCTCAGTCCTGTGATCTTTGATCATCTGATAGGGGTGTAATATATAAGAGCGGATTTGTGAACCCCACCCGATATCCATTTTGCCGTCTTCAATCTTTTTCTTTTCGGCATTCTTTTTTTCTAACTCAACTTCATACAACCTGGCTTTAAGCATGTTCATGGCCAAAGCTCTGTTTTGGTGTTGCGAGCGTTCATTTTGACATTTGACCACAATGCCTGAGGGCTTGTGTGTGATGCGAACAGCCGAAGATGTCTTGTTGACCTTTTGACCTCCAGCACCACTGGCTCGAATAGCTTCAAATTCTATATCTTCTTCTTTGATTTGAACATCTATATTGTCATCAACTTGTGCGTAAACAAAAACAGAAGAAAAAGAAGTGTGCCTGCGGTTATTTGCATCAAAAGGAGAGCACCTCACCAAGCGGTGCACACCAGATTCTGCCTTGAGATACCCATAAGCATATTCGCCATCAATTTTAAGAGTTACAGATCTGTAACCCGCACCATCTCCCTCGGTAAAATCGATGATTGCCACATCGTGGTTATGTCTCTCTGCATAGCGCATGTACATACGACAAAGCATCTCGGCCCAATCACAAGATTCTGTGCCTCCAGCGCCAGCATTGATAAGAAGGTACGCGCTGTAGGAGTCAAGCTCTCCTGAAAGCATTTTTTCTATTTGAAGGTTTTCGAGTTTGTTTTGAGCATTGCCCAGAGCTGTTTCGAGCTCTTTAAGATTGTCATCAGAAGAATCTTCATTGAAAAATTCTATAAGAACTTGAATGTCATCGACAGCTGAATTCAGATCATAAAAGCTTTTGAGTTTGGCTTTGAGAGTTTCGAGTTCTCTCATGACTTCTTTTGCTTTTTTATTGTCGTTCCAAAAGCCTTCTACAAGAGACTCTTTTTCTAAAGAGGCCTTTTTTTCTTCTTTGTTATCAATGTCAAAGTGACCTCCTGAGCTTTTGAGTTTCGGCAAGAAGGTGTTGGTGTTGTTGTTTGTGGTCAGACATTTTTAATCCTTAATGGGTGTACATTCCCTTAAAATCTAATTTTAACTGGTCCTAACAGACGTTTGATAACAGCGTATAAAAAAAGCATGAAGAAAATAACAGCTATACCAAAGACCCAGTTATCACCGTGTAGAGAATAAAAAGAAGTAGCTCTATCTACTTTGATATTGTGCAAAAGGTAACTGTTTTTAAAAGGCGCGAGTTTATCAAAAACCTCTCCTCGTGGGTTGATGATAGCGGTCATGCCAGTATTGGTTGCACGCAAAAGAAAAAGTCGATTTTCTAAGGCTCTAAATTGTGAAAAAACCAAATGTTGGTGTTGCGCAGATGTGTCTCCATACCACGCATCGTTTGTATAGTTTATAAGAATGTCGGCTTTTTTCTTTGCAAGAGCACGTGCATAAGAAGGAAAAATATCTTCAAAACAAATGAGAGAGCCTACTTTTAAATCGAGCACATCAAAAAGGACAGCTTCATGTCCTCTGCTAACTTCTCCCACAGCACGTCTCACAGTAGGGAAATGTTTAAATATTTCTTTAAAGGGAAGGTATTCACCAAAGGGGACAAGGTGCATTTTGCGATAAACAGCCAGCATTTCAGCTTTGGTATTTATCTGCACAATAGAATTAAATAATTGAACACCATCCGTGTGTTTTTCTGCTACAAAGGCACCAATAAGAAGATTGGTAGAAAGACGCTCTTTGTTTAAAAACTTTTCATCAAGGAGCTTGGGGTACCTAAGCCCAAAGGGGTAAGACGTTTCTGGCCAAACAACAAAATCAGCCCCATCTTTAACGGCTTTGTGAGTTAGTTTAAAATAATTATTTAGGATGTCTTGAGCATAAAAGGGGTCCCATTTTTGGTCTTGTGGGATGTTGCCTTGTACAAGCGCTATATTAAGGCTTTTGAGGGGTATTTTATTTTTTTCATATGCCTGACTAGAAAGAGAGCTCAAATAGATTGATAATACGATAAGAACACAAACAACAATAAGGCGGGAAACCATTTTGTCGACTTGTTTTCGATGTATAAAGAGAAGCATGCCACCAGCAAAAAGCCCATTAATGAGGTAAATAAAAAATGACAATCCAAAGATGCCTGTATGATCTACCCATTGAAAAAATTGGAGCCAGTCTCCTAATGCATAAGGGGGGGCTCCCCAAGGAAAGCCATTAAAAGGGAAGTGGTGCAAGAGAAGATCTCTTGTTGTCATGAAAACAGGCAGTAATAAAAACAAAGGAACCTTGATGATGTGATTAACCCAAGAAGCAAGCGAAAGAAACAAAGCAAAAACCATGCTGAAAAAAATACACAGTAAGGTCATGGTAGCAAATGATTGAAAAAAGTTCAGGCCACCAAATTTTTGCATGGCAGTTATTAGCCAATAAAAAGTTCCATAATGTGCAATCATTGAACAGATAAAAGCTAAGACAAACTTATGTGCAAATTTATGTCTGTGAATGCCAATGAGAAGAGGCACAAGAAAGATCCATGCAAAGAACCCCATATCTGGAAAATGATACCCAAAGAGAATAAAGGGATACATCAAAAAAGCAAGAACGCCACTCAGAAAAGAAGCGTTTAATGAAGCTTTTGTAAACAGATTACTTTTGTAGTCCTGGCTCTTTGTGGTTTTTATTTCCATTGTAATGAATCCTTAGGATGTTTGCTCTTGTAGAGCTTTTTCCAAACGCTGGTTTGAATTTTTTCCATCTCAAGAATTTCTTTGTTTGTTCTGTGGTCATGCCCAATAAGGTGTAAAATAGAATGTAGAGTCAAAAAAAGAATTTCTTTTTGAATTGAAGTTTGTTGAACTTTTGCTTGTTTTTGAGCCTGATCAAGTGAAATGAGAACCTCACCCAAGTACAATTTTTTAAAAAACTGTGGTCTTTTAGCCTTTTGTTGAGGAAGATCTATTGAAGGGAAACTCAAGACATCAGTGGTGCCTTGTTTATGCATGAACTTCTTGTTCTGCGTTTTCATAAAAGAATCATTTGTGAGGGTGATTTCAAGACCAACATCTCTTAGTTTAAGATGATCAAGTACCTTTTTTACGTTCGTTTTTAAATAAGGAAGAGATATTTTCATCCTTGGATGATGGTTGCTGATCTGAATGCTCTGGTTCTGGAGCTTCATCATTTGCAACAATTGAGAGTGATGATGTTTTTTTGTCATACTGGTCTTCAGGGTATTCAACTCGTTGATGGTAGATTCCTCCAATGAGTGTTTTAATAAAAGCCTCTGTAATGAGGTAAATGTCGCGTAACGTTAAATCACATTCACTCAATTGTCCATCAACAAAATGCATGTTTAATAGTTTTTCTACTTGAGCACGTATTTTCTGAGGAGACTTATCTGGCATGGATCTCACAGCTGCTTCGATCGTGTCTGCAAGCATAACAACACCTGATTCTCGTGTTTGTGGTTTTGGCCCTTTGTACCTATAGTCTTTTTCATTTATGTTATCTGCATTCTCACTGTCAGCTGATGTCGCTTTGTGATAAAAATAACTGATAAGTTTGGTGCCTTGGTGTTCAGGAATAAAATCAGAAATGATGCGTGGGAGTTTATGTTCCTTGGCCATTTCAAGACCATCTTTTATATGAGATTCAACAATAAGAGCGCTCATCGAAGGAGCTAGATGATCATGTGGGTTTGTGTTTTTTTGATTTTCGACAAAGTATTGGGGCTTTTTCATTTTGCCAATATCATGATAATAACTAGCTACTCTAGCTAAGAGAGGATTGCCTCCGATAGCTCTAGAGCCAGACTCGGCTAACACACCAACGAGTTGACTGTGATGGTATGTGCCTGGAGCGCGTACGATCATTTCGCGTAGTAAAGGATGATTCATGTTTGCCAATTCTAGTAGTTGAATGTTTGTGGTGTAATTAAACAAAGTTTCCATAATGGGAGAAATGGCTAATAATGTAAGACCTGCTGTGACACCACCTAAGAAGGCAAATATACAATTAATAGAAAGGGCTATGTAGTCGATTGTAGCTGCAGTAGATATTGTTGTGATGAGGCTAAGGCCAATGACAATCAGAATGTTTCCTGATCCTAAGAGCAGGCTTCGATTCAGAACAGTTGATCGCTTTTCGACTTGACCAATAACATGCGAAGCTATGATGGAACTCAAAAAGTAATAAGCTGTAATACCATAATTATATTCTAGGAACATGCCTGCAAAAAAGCTGAGCACAATAGAGAAAATGAGAGCGATTTCGGCATTGAGGATATATCTCACCATCATGGCACCGGCTGCGATGGGAATGATGTAATAAAAAGTAGCAAGATCTACAGAAAAGGGTAGTGTGTCTTGTAACGAGCCCCCTAAAAAACTACCAAATCTAAGAATGGCAATAAAGAGTATCAGCATGAGCCCAATAAAGTTTAAATCTTTTTGGGTGAGATGAAAGTGGGCAATGTGTTCGTGAGCATAGAAGTACACTGTGTAGAGCAAGAGCATAACAAGGCAGAGCACACCTAAGAATTTGAGAATAACATTTGTTTGTAAGTGTGTTTCACGAATACCATTTAAGATCGTGAGGTGGCGCTTCATGTAGCGTTCTCCACGCAAAATGATGTTCTGTCCTTTTTGAAGTTTGTGCACAATGTTTTCAACGCTGCTGATAGTGCGCTCTTTACGCTTTTCGGTTTCGCTTTTGTCGATGGTTACATTTACTTTAATGAATTGTGGCATCAGTCGAATGGCAAGAGTTACTGTGCTTGAATCAACATTGCCTAGCTTAAGTTCATTTTGCCACTTACTTGTTTCTTTTTTCTTAAAAAACTCACGGGCTTCTTGGATGCTTAAAAATTGGGAAAAATCGGTAGTGTATTCTTCTTGAATTTTATCTTCTTCGCTAAGGATTTTTAAAACAATTCCCATATCTTTTTGAATGGGCAGTTCATTTTTGTCATGAATGATAGGGCGCATTTGCAAAACATTGATAAAAGCAGAAAGAGATTTTTCTAAATCTGCCGAAAAACCTGCTTTACGAAGGATTTTGTATTCATTGTCTTCAATTGCAAATCCTAGATTAAGCAGAAAGTTTTCTTTGAGGCTTTTTTCTTCTTCTTTTGTGAGCGATTTTGATTTTTTTCCGCTGTCGGCATCTGGTTTGAGTTGTTCTCTGGCTGTGAGAAAACTTGTTTGAATCTTTTTTATACGCTCATCTGCGAGGTTGATGTCGTAGTCGTAGACGAGTGGCGAACTGAGGCTTGCTTGTTCTTTGAGGTTGTTTGAAGCCTCGGTGTCTACAATCTCGTAATTTTGATCAGCGCGTATATTTTGTGTAGCAATGCCTCCTTCATAAATATTAGAAGGGAGTCTATCGATATACATTACCATCAGCGAGGTGACAGCAACAGATAGCATGGTGAGAAAAATAATGTTGGTTAGCAGCCCTGGCTTTTTGGTTGAAAAATTGTTTTTTTGGGAAACTTTATCTTTTTTATTTGTAAACATATTTTGTAGTTCGTAATTCGGAAATTATTGTAGGGGCACGGCGCGCCGTGCCCCTACAAAGAGCTCCACACAACAAACGCATTAGGGTATTTTTTTTGCCTTTTCGTACGCTTTAACTATTTCTGCCACAAGAGGGTGTCTGACAACATCAGTTTCGTCAAATTGATGCATGCCAATACCATCAATTTTTTTAAGGATTCTTATGGCTTGTATGAGACCTGATTTTGTTCCTTTTGGCAAATCGCTTTGTGTAATGTCGCCTGTAATCACAGCCTGACAGTTATCGCCTAGGCGAGTCAGAAACATTTTCATTTGTTCTCGAGTACAGTTTTGGGCTTCGTCTAGGATTGCGTAACTATTATTGAGCGTTCTTCCGCGCATAAAGGCAATAGGAGCTATTTCGATTTGCCCGCTGGCAATCATTCTAGCTGCCTTCTCATTATCAATCATATCATGAAGAGAATCATAGAGAGGTCTTAAATAAGGATTAACTTTTTCGACAAGGTCTCCTGGGAGATAGCCTAATCGTTCACCGGCTTCGACGGCAGGGCGTGTGAGAATAATTCTATCGACTTCACTGCGGAGTAATTTTGCCATTCCCACTGCTACAGCGAGATAGGTCTTTCCTGTGCCTGCGGGACCAATTCCAAGGACAATATCGTGAGATTGAATGGTTTCGATGTATTTGAGTTGTCCGTGGGAGCGTGGGTAAATATCTTTTTTAGGAAAAGTGATCATCTTTCTTTGAAGAATAGATTTTATATCGATAGCGTTGTTGTTTTGAAATAATTTTAGGCTATCATTAAGATCATTGCTTGAAGCAGTTTTACCAGAAACAAGGCGGTCTTTGAGATAAAGCAGGCATTTTTCGGCGATTTTTACAGCTTGATTTTCACCTTGAATAACGAGTTCATTGCCACGGCTATTAATTTGTACAGGGAGTTGTTTTTGAATGTGCTTTAGATTTTTCTCTGCTGGTCCAAATACCTGTAGGGCTTGATCATTGTCCTTAAATGTCATTTCCAAGGTTATCAAACGCGATTTGACGCTATGTAATTTTGCTTTTGCCATTTGTTTTTCGTGCTTCGTTCTTCGTGCTCTGTTCTTCGTACTTCGTTTTTCGAGGCACGAGGAACAAGGAACGCATTTACTCCCCCACAACTGTCATTACAAACTCTCTTCGTCCAGGTTTTGGTTCAAAATCCAAAGCTATTATTTCGTGAAAAGGACTGCTAAGCAGTCTTCCATTCTCAAAAGGGATAGTAAGAGTTAATCCGCATAGTGCCGCCATGTGATGATGCTTGTTAGGTCCTGTGCTTGATCGTCTTTTCACTGGAGTTGAAGGAGCCTCTTCAAATGTTTTTTGAATGTAGTCTATATATTCTTTTTGTAAACCAGGGTCATTTTCTATGAGCATAACCCCAGTTGTTCCATGCGAAGAGGTTATCTGAATATGCCCAGATTTTGCCTTTGAGTCCACTAAGCAGCGCTTAACATCATGTGTTAATATTAAGACAGATGGATCTGCTTGGGCATTAAGATAGGCTTTATGGGTGTAAAACATCTAACTATTTTATTAGGAAACATTCGATGACGCAATTGTGAAATACTCTAAATAAGCCAATAAAAACAACTGGATAGCAAAATGACTAGCTAACATTATGAAATAAAAGGGCATTTTATCATCCCTTTGATATCATTAGGTTAGGTAATATTTCTTTCAAAGAAATTAACTTGATGATATCATTATAGAGGAGATTTCATTTTTTGAAGAAAAAAACGTTTTAATAAGCAATTTTCAAGGGTTCTTTAGCCGATAATAGTATTGGATAGGTGTTTTGTATGAAAGTTGTATTTAGACCATTAGAAAAAGCCGATAAATCCTCTGAAAAAGGCTCAGTGAAGAAGGGTAAGTTTGATCAAATGCTCAATAAGCATCTCGATGAAGCTCGTGGCAAATGTTCAGATGATGTGGCGAGTAAGATAACGGAGCAATCAAAGGATGTGAAAGACGCCAATTTTTCGAAGAGTTTAGAATTTCTTAAAGATGTTGATTCAGGGTATTACAAAAAAGGAGTTAATAAAAAAACATTGGCAGCTACATTTTCGGCGCGTAATGAATCAAAATTAGATACTCGTATAAAAAAATATCAACATATAATAGAAGCCAAGGCAAAAAAATACGATCTTGATCCAAAATTATTGGCGGGACTCATTCGTCAAGAATCTAATTTTAATCCTTATGCTGTTAGTCATTGTGGTGCTATGGGGCTAGGGCAGCTCATGCCTGAGACAGCTCGTTATCTTGGTGTTGTGGATCCTTTTAATGCGGCTCAAAATTTAGAAGGAGCAGCCAAGTATTTAAAAGAACAACTCAAAACTTTTGGTGGCAATGTTGATAAAGCTCTTGCCGCTTACAATGCTGGGCCCGGAGCTGTAAAAAGATATGGCGGAATCCCTCCTTATTCTGAGACGCGCAATTATGTCAGAGCAATCAGAAGTCATGTAAAGCAAATTACCAAATTAGATGTTTTTAGTACAGAAGTGAAGAAGAAGGCCTAAAGAACTCTTTCCTTATCAAAAACAAATCTTCTTAAAGTTTCTTTTGATTCAAGATATTTTTCTTTGTCTACATCAGTTTTAAAATCAGGAACAACAAAACTAATGCCAGCCATGTAATTGTCGTGCTGTTTTTCGTGTTCAGAATAAACAACAATGCCATCTGTTTCAAAACTTAATTTTTCTTCATCGTTGGGCAGGCTTATTTTAAAATGGCAGACGATGTTATTTTTGAGAGGTGTGGTGGCACGAATTCTTAATCCGCCTTCACTGATGTTGATCAGTTGAGCTGTCATGACCTCGCCATAGACATGAAAAGTGATAGGAATAAATTCTTTAAATTCGTACCGCATGCTGATGCGTCTATTTGTGATGGAATAATCTAGGTTGCTAAAATCAATTACATGCAAAATAAGATCTAGGTTGTGCTTTGAGGTTTCTTGCAAAGACATGACCTCGGGTTTTGAAAACTGAACAATACCAGCATTTCCTTGGGCTAGGAAGTGGCCGCTATCTATGTTGGCTGGCAAAGGTTTTTTAGAGCTAAAATACAAAAGGTCTTCTTTGACATGGACAACAGGAAAGGCGTGTGTAAATTCACCTTGGGTAAGAAAAATATAACGTGTTTTGGGATCAAGAAGTGATTTAAGATCCATAGCTTAATAGCATGCCTGATTTTTTAAAAAGAATCAAATTGTTCGAGAATCGTTCCTTGTGCCTCGTTCTTCGTTTTTCCCAAGGCCCATTATGCTTTCTTTTTTGCTTTCGTCTTCTTCTTTGTCTTTTTCTTCCCCTTTTTTCCCTCATTCTTCTTTGTTTCTAACCATTCAAGTGCTTGTGCAAGGACTACGGTTGTGTAATCAATGTCTTTGGGGATAGCCGCATTAGTTTTTTTATGTTTTATATAATGCCCGTAAGGTCCATTGTAGATATTGACTGGTTCATTATCGTCAGGATGATGTCCTAATATCTTGATTGGAGCTGCTTTTGCGCGTCCTCGTGATTTTTTTGGTTGTGCCAACATTTCTAATGCACGTTCTAGTGTAACAGTTGTGGGATCGTCACCGTCCGCTTTTTTCAAAGAACGGTAGTCTTTTCCCTCTTTGCCTTGGTCATGACAAATAAAAGGCCCAAAGCGCCCCATATTAGCAAAAATGCGGGCATCTGTTTCGGGGTGTTTGCCAAGGGTGCGTGGCAAGCTTAAGAGGCCACAGGCGTAGTCAAAAGTTATGTCTTCGGGCTTCATGCCTTTTGGCAAAGAAACTCTTTTGAGTTTTGTGTCTTCATCTGAGGCGTCTCCTAATTGAACATAGGGACCGTATCTTCCGTCTAACACAAAAATAGGTTTATTTGTTTCTGGGTGTTTTCCCAAAACCTGGGGACCATCTTCTTTTTGCTTTATAATAATATCGATGCTTTCATTATCAAGATCAGCAGGAGAGATAGTGTCGGGAATAGTGGCTTTGAGAAGATCATCTTCTTTTGGAATTTCTAAATAAGCTCCAAAGCGACCAATTTTGATTTTGGCTTTTACGTCGCTAATGTTAATTGTTCTCGCTTCATCTGGGTCGATGAGTTTTTCGTGAGCTTTCACTTGTGTTTGAAGACCTTCTTTTCCCAGATAAAATTTTTGTAGATAAGGGAGCCATTCAGCATTTCCAACAGAAATTTCATCGAGAGTGTTTTCCATGTCGGCAGTAAAGCCAATGTCTACAAGATGTGGAAAATGTTCTTCTAAAAGATGGACGACAGCAAAGGCCGTAAAAGTTGGTGATAAGGCACTGCCTTTTATAATGACGTATCCACGATCCAAGATTGTAGAAATAATTGAAGCATAGGTAGAAGGACGTCCCACACCTTCTTGCTCTAGTTTTTTAATAAGAGAAGCTTCAGTGTATCTGGCCGGTGGTTGGGTTTCGTGTGAGAGGCAGTCTATGTTTTTGCACTGAGGTTCTTCTCCAACAGTGAGGTCAGGGAGAGTGATTTCCTGACTATCTAAAGCTGCTTCTGGATCGTCCGAGCCTTCAACATAGGCTCTAAAAAAACCAGCAAATTCAATTTTTTTACCACTTGTTTTAAACAAGGCTTCGTCAGCTTTGATATCAACAGTGATAAAAGTAAGTTGTGCATTGGCCATTTGTGAGGCCACTGTTCTTTTCCAAATCAATTCATATAAGGCGAGTTCTTTACTCACAAGACCCGTCTCTTTTGGTGTTTGGAATACATTGCCAGCAGGACGTATGGCTTCGTGAGCTTCTTGCGCATTCTTAGTTTTTGAAGTGTATTGCCTAGGTTCAGGGCTTAAGAATTTTTTTCCGTATAAAGAGGAAACACATTCTCTCGCAGCGTCAATGGCTTGGTTTGAAAGATGGACAGAATCAGTACGCATATAAGTGATAAAACCACGTTCATATAATTTTTGCGCAATTTGCATTGTTGTTCTTGCTGGAAGCTTAAGTTTTCTGTTTGCTTCTTGTTGGAGAGTTGATGTGATAAAAGGCGCATAGGGTTTGCGGACTGTAGGCTTTTTATCAATATTAGTTACTTTCCATGGAGATTTTAAAAGGCGCTCTTTGATTTCTGATGCTTGTTTTTCATCGAGCAGAAGAACGTCTTTGCCTTCGGCAATTTTGCCTGTGTGCTCATCAAAGTCTTTTCCGACAGCAAGTTTTTTATCTTTCCAGGCAACCATAAAGGCTTCGAATTCTTCGCTGTCATGTTTCAAAAGAGCTTTTAAATCCCAGTAAGTGCCTTTGTGAAAGTCGCGTCTTTCGATTTCGCGTTGAACAATAAGTCTAATGGCTACGGATTGCACTCTGCCAGCAGAAAGACCATAGGCAATTTTTTTCCAAAGAAGGGGAGAGACTGTGTAGCCTACAAGGCGATCTAGGATGCGGCGAGTTTCTTGAGCGCGAACCAGGCGATCATCAATCTCACGAAAATTTTGCAAGGCCTCATTAATGGCTTCTTTTGTGATTTCGTGAAAAACCATTCTTTTGATGGGGATTGTGGGTTTGAGGACCTCTTTGAGGTGCCAGCTGATGCTTTCTCCTTCACGATCTTCATCCGTAGCGAGTATGAGTTCATCTGATTCTTTGAGCTTTTCTTTGAGTTCCTTAACAACCTTTTTCTTGGTTTTGGGAACGAGGTAAAAGGGGGCAAAGTCGTTTTCGACGTCTACCCCTAGCTTGGTCCATTCCTTGTCTTTGTGGGCAGCAGGGATCTCTTTGGCAGACTTTGGAAGGTCTCGAATATGGCCCAGGCAAGAGGTAACATGATACCCTTTTGGGAGGTATTTCTTAATGGTTTTGGACTTAGTGGGGGACTCTACAATAACTAATGTGCTCATTATATAACCTCTATATGACGATTTTGAACTTGAATGACTATTAATTCTTTGTCAGTCGCTGCGTTGGCCGTCATTTCAGTGAGGAGCCAGTTAAAAGAGAAAAAACGACATTTTTGCAAAAAATCTATGATTTCTCGTTAGGCTGAACTTGCTCCTTTAGAAGAATCATTAGTCATTCAAGCTGCTTTTTGCATAGTTTCCAATTACTCTTATATATGTAATCGGTTAGGCCGGATCTTGTGTCAGATTATGGGGGAAAAGATCAAGTGTTTTGTTAGTCTTTGTTTTTGTTGAGGTTTGCCTTTTTTGATTAAGAATGTGATTTATTTGCCAAATTTTATCATACCGATGACTCTTTGTCGCAATATTTAAAGCCCGTCTGTTTTTTGACGCATAATTTCTGTTTTACAAGTTCAACTCAGAGTAACTATTACTAATTTGTTAATATCAAAAGCTATTTTGGCTGGAAATAGATTTTAAGTTTCTACTATTTTGGCACCCTAATTGCTAACAATACACTTGGTGCTTGGTGGGGTTTTGAAATGCAAAGGAGAATGTATGGCCATCAAAACCGTGAGGAAAAAGAGTAAAAAACAAAAGCAAAAGAGGGCACTCAAAAATATAGAAAACATTACTAAACAATGTTCTAAGGTGGTTACCATTGGGCGCAAAAAACCCAAACCAATAAGAGATTCAGCCAATCAAATCACTTTCTTTGAAAGCCGTGAAGAATTCGAAGAATATATGGAGTCGTTGGCGGACTAAAATGAGCCTACGCGCCTACGATCCAACGATCCAATGGAAGAGAAACACGTTGTACGCCAGACGCTAGACTCTAGACGCCAATAGAACCTTTTGACGAATTCTAAGCTTCCACCTATAGGTCCACAGCATGGAAGCAAAGACCTATCCAGTCTGCATTATCGGGGCAGGGCTAGCAGGTTCTGAATGTGCTTGGCAGCTTGCTAAGCGTGGTATTCAGGTCTGTCTTGTTGAGATGCGGCCCAAAAAAACATCACCAGCTCATCAATCAGATATGGCAGCCGAACTTGTTTGTTCAAACTCTTTTCGAGGGAGTGATTCAAAAAATGCCGTGGGTCTTCTCAAAGAAGAGATGGCAGCATTAGACTCTCTTATTATCAAAGCAGCGCTCGAAACAAAGGTTCCTGCTGGAGGGGCTTTGGCGGTTGACCGTGAAAGGTTTTCAACCTTTGTGACAAATCAATTACATTCTCTTAATCAAATTACTTTCGTGAATGATACTGTCATTGGATTTGAAAAATCTCAGCACCTGATACAGGTTCTTTTAGAATCAGGCCAAAGTATCAACTGTGAACAGGCAGTTATTGCCACAGGTCCTCTCACAGATGATACGCTCGCTACCTGGATTCAAGAAAAGACAGGAAAAGAGCATCTTTATTTCTACGATGCCATAGCTCCCATTATTGAAAAAGAGAGTATTGATATGCGTGTGGCGTTTAGGGCAAATCGGTATGGGGGAATTGAGGATACGAAGACACGAAAAAACGAGGACACGAAGGTCGAAGGTGACTACATCAACTGTCCCATGGACAAGGATGAGTATTATCGATTCATCACCGAAATCAAAAACGCAGAGCTTGCCCCTGTTCACGAATTTGACAAGGCGTGCTTTTTTGATGGCTGTCTTCCTATCGAAGAGATGGTCCGGCGCGGAGACGAGACGTTAAGGTATGGCCCGCTTAAGCCTGTGGGGTTGTGGAAGCAGAAAATGATGCATGATGAAATAAGGGTCGCAGGATCACAGGGTCGCGGGATACAAGATACAAGTTCGAGGAACGAAGAACGAGGCACGAAGAACGATCTCTATGCTGTTGTCCAGCTTCGCCAAGACAATCTTCACGATACACTCTACAACATGGTCGGGTTTCAAACTCGCATGCGTCACGGAGACCAAAAAAGGATCATTAGAATGATACCAGGGTTGGCGGATGCTAAATTTCTACGTTTGGGCTCGATGCACAGAAACACATTCATCAGTTCACCTATTTTACTCAATGAGAGCTTTGAGTTGAAAACTTTTCCCAATCTTCATTTTGCAGGTCAAATAGCTGGGTGTGAAGGTTATGTAGAATCGGCCGCCATTGGCTTGTATGTAGGGTTAAGCCAGGTTGGTGTTCAAATGCCCCCACAAACAACAGCGCTAGGAGCCTTGGTTCATCATGTTCTCCACGCTGATCCTGAACATTTTCAGCCCATGAATGTAAATTTTGGTCTCTTTGCTCCTTTCGAAACCAAGTGCCGAAAGGCCGAAAGAAAACAACGCCAGGTTGAAAGGGCGAGGGAAGCTTTTTCGCAATGGACCTCGGGGTCTCAGGATCTCGGGTTCTAGGGGAAATTATGAAAAAAAATCGTTATCAGATGTTATCATTTATTCTCATTGTATTCTTTTCAATCGTTGTGTTCAGAAGAGTGCAGGCGTTTGGTTTTTCTGATTTTGCGTTGATCAAAAAAATCAGTCTTCTGTTCTTTTATCTGACTTATTTTTTAGGCGTATTTATGCATTTCTACTTAAAGAAGAATGCCCACCTCAACCCCATGATTTATAGGACTGCCTTAACAATCTGCCGTTTTGTGTTCATTTGCCTCTTTGTTTTCCAGTGGTAATTCAAAAATTGCATTTCAGCACCTGATTCATTATAAAATCAGACCATGAAAAAGATAATTTTTGTTCTCACAATATTGGTTGTCTGTATTGTTTCAATACAAGCATTTGCCTTTAATTCTCAGCTACTGCGTTATTATTTTCCTGGTGGCAGGACTTTATTATTGGTTGAATCACAACCAAAACCAACCGATACACTCACACTCGGTTTTGGTTTTAATTACGCCCATCAACCGTTTGAATTTGGTAATTCAGCAGGCAACGTTCGCGTACTCGGGATTGTCGACAGTCTTTATACCTTTGATTTTAATGCGAGCTACAGCTTTTCTGATCGCGTTGCCATTAGTCTTGGTATTCCTTTTCATATAACCAGAAATATTCAGAGTTTAACCAATGTTACTATGGAAACCCCTCTTAGCTTTGGTGATATCATGCTTTCTGGGATCTATAATATTGTCCCTCGAGACAGCAATCAACTTGGTATTGGTTTTTCTGCTGTTCCTTTTGTGAGTTTTCCCACTGGAATGTCAGGAAATTTTGTTGGAGATTCTTCACTCACTGGTGGCTTGTTGGCTGTGGGTGATGTTGAATACAAACAACACTATTTTGGACTCAATTTAGGCCTACGCTTCAGAGCCCAAGAAACTTTTCTTAATTTAGATGTGGCGAGCGAACTCCTTTACACAGCGGCTTACCATTTCAATATTATGCCAGATAATGATTTAGGCGCCTTTCTTGAGCTCAGCGGAGCCACAGTGCTAAAAGATTTTTTTCAGACCGAAATCCAAAGCCCTTTCGATATCAAAATCGGTGTTTCAAAAGGTTTTTTGGCTGATTATCAACTCAAGGTGACAGGTTTTGGTGGGATAGGTATAGGCAATGGGTATGGAACCCCTGATCTACGGATGGGTTTAAAGGTTACCTATGACCATCTTCTTCCTCGTACAAAAATAAGGATCATCGAAACAAAAATCGAAAAAATCGAAAAAGAGCTTAAAGAGCTTACTATTTATTATCCCACAGATGGTTCTCGCGTAGATCCTTTTTACGATCAAAAAATAAAGTCTATCGCTAAGATTTTAGAAGATAACCCAGATCTTGGTCCTATCTATCTTGTTGGGCACACAGATTCTGTTGGCTCAAGGCCCTATAACCGAAGCCTGTCTGAACGGAGGGCTAAAAAGGCAGCAAAGTCCATTATCTCTCATGGCTTGAATCCTAAAGACATTGTTTGGGTCGGTCTTGGCGAGGATTACCCTGTTGTTGATAATTCTTCTGATGCAAATCGAGCACTTAATCGTCGCACATTGTTTACCTATATCAAGCCAGAGCAACTCGAAGAAAAGGTCACCAGGCGAGGTGTGGTTGGGGTTAATACAATCACAGGTAAGAAAAATGATTCTTACACAGAGGCGCTCAAAGAGCTTGAATCCAAGAAAGCCATAGCAGACCCTAATACCAGGGCTGTGGTTGTCAAAAAATACAAAGACTCTTCAGAGGTCATTGTCGAAGGCGATGGCACAACAGCTACAAAAGATTCCCCTTCATCTTCACCAAAAAAAGCTCCTGTAGAACCACGAACAAAAAAAGTGTATAAATCAAAAAAAGTAAAAACAGTAAAGACAGGCAAAGGTAAAACAATCGAAGAAACAACACTCGATGAAGATGATGAGACATTTGAGAATTTTTGATGATAATAGAAATCCTCACAATTGGTGATGAACTCCTCTCTGGTGATATCTTAGACACAAATAAGCAGTATCTTTCTAGCTCTTGTTGGGACAAGGGTTTCAAAGTTGAATTTCACACAGGAGTGCGTGATGATGATGCGGCAATTCAAGAAGCCTTGCTCAAGGCAGCTGAGCGCGCTGATGTGGTTTTATGTACAGGGGGGTTGGGACCTACTGTTGATGACTTTACAATCGAAGTAGCGGCAAAGACTTTTGATACAGAGCTTGTTTGGGATGAGGCCTCATTAAAATATCTCACTGAATGGTATCAAACCAGAAATATTCCCATTGAAGAAAATAACCGCAAATTAGCGCTCATTCCAAAGGGGGGCAAGGCTCTTTCCAATAAATATGGAACGGCACCGGGTGTTTATTATGCCTTCAAAAAAACCGATTATTATTTCATGCCAGGCGTACCTAAAGAAATGAAGTTTATTTTCGAAGAACATGTTTTCCCTCAAATGCTTAAAAAAACAAAGCCCGACACCCATTTCGTCACAGCATTTTTAAAGACCTTTGGAAGTACAGAGAGTGAGCTAGATCGTCAATTAAAAGATCTCACGCATGATCGCTTACATATTCAAAACGCGCGCATAGGATTTAGATTTAGTTTTCCCGAAATATCACTCAAGGTTTCTGTGTGGGACAAAAACCCAAACAAAGCCAAAAAAGATCTAGAAAAAGTCGTGAGTCTTATCAAAGAAAGAGTGGGAAAATACATCTACTCTGAAAACAAGGATGAAACTTTAGAAGAAGCTGTTGTGAAAAAACTCATTGCCAAGAAAAAAACTGTTTCTGTAGCAGAATCATGCACAGGAGGTCTCTTGGCTAGCCGTATCACTTCAGTCAGTGGTGCTAGCAAAGTGTTTTTGGGTGGTGTTGTTTCTTATTCCAATGAGATGAAGGAATCCTTGTTAGCTGTCGATTCAAAAATACTCAAAGACCATGGGGCTGTGAGTTCTCAATGTGCTGAGGCCATGGTGCGTAGTATCCAAAAAATAACAAAGAGTGATTTTGCAGCTGCTGTGACAGGCGTGGCAGGGCCCACAGGGGGAACAAAAGATAAACCTATTGGCACAGTTCACATTGCCACACTTTGTGATGGCAGGCTTATTAACAAAGAATATCATTTTGGATATTCTAGAGAGATGTTTAGGGTTCTTGTGGGCTCGGTTGTTCTGAGGCGATTTTTAATTGCTTCATAATTTCTTTAGTCGCTGCGTTGGCCGTTAGTCCAGAGAAGGGTTGGTTAAATGAGGTGAGCGATGCATGAGTAGTAGGATGAAGGTTTTCTCGTTAGGCTGAACTTACTCCTTCAGAAATTATGAAACAACTAAAAATCTTATTTGTTTGGGGATGATATGACTAATTTCAGAAAAATATTACCCGTATTTCTCATTCTCTTCCTTTTTGTTTCGTGCTCATCAGGGAATTACAAATCTACATTACTCGATATTTCAAAATCAAAGCGGGACCAAGAAAGACACTTAAGAAAGATCACTCTTCCCAATAAACTCGAAGTTCTCTTGATTTCAGATTCCAAGGCTGAGCGCTCTTCAGCGGCCATGGATGTGGGTGTAGGGAGTCTATCTAATCCAAAAGAGCATCAAGGCCTGGCTCATTTTATTGAGCACATGCTTTTTATGGGTTCAAAGAAATACCCTTCAGTTGATGAGTATCACAAATATATTGAGGCAAACGGAGGGCATACAAACGCTTACACAGATGCTGAAGACACAAATTTCCATTTCATCGTCAAACACGATGCCTTTGAAGGGGCTCTAGATCGGTTTGCGCAATTTTTTATCGCGCCTCTTTTTGATGCTGACTATGTTGATAGAGAAAGGCAGGCTGTCAACTCTGAACATCAAAAAAACATCCAAAATGATGGTTGGAGAGAAGAGCGGGTCTTGATGCTCTTATCGCAAAAAGAACATCCTGCAAGTCGTTTTACTACAGGTAATCTCAAAACACTGCAATCAAGCACAAGAGATGTTCTGATAGATTTTTACCAAAAATATTATTCAGCGAACCTCATGAAGCTTGTGCTAAAATCAAACCATAGCCTAGATGACATGGAAGCATGGGCAAAAGAAATTTTTTCGACTATCCAAAATAAAAATTTAGCCAGGCCCAAGTTTGAAGAAAAGGTTATCGATTTTGAAAAAGGAACCCCTTTTGCTCAGATAAAACCTGTGAGCCATCGTAAAGTTTTAAAATTGGTTTTTGAGCTCCCCACTTTTTACAATTATCTAGAATCAAAACCCCATTACCTCTTGGCGTCTCTTGTGGGGCATGAAGGTAAAGGGTCTCTGCTTTCTCTTCTCAAAAAAGAAAACCTTGTGACGGAGCTTGGTACAGGGGTTTTAACAAAAGGCTATATGTCTCAGCTGAGAGTAGTGATAAACCTCACTGATAAAGGTATGGCGCAAACTGATCAGATTCTTTCTTGCTTTTTCTCTTATATTCAAATGCTTAAAAAAGAAGGTCTCAAGCCTTGGTTTTTTGATGAAAAAAAGAAGATGGGTGAAGTGAATTACATGTTTCGTTCACCTCAAAAAGGATTGCGTGAAGTCGAGTCTATTTCGAACTGGATGCATCATGTTGATCCGCTCAAAATCGATAAAATAACAGATTTGTTTTATAAATATTCTCAAGAAGGATTTAGTGATATACTCAGCTATATTAATCCTCAGCACATGGCACTGATGTTGATTGCGCCGAATGCTAAGACATCTTCTCAGGAAGAGCATTATGGTGTGCAGTATGGTGTGAGTTATTTTTCGAATAAAAAAACCGAACAGTGGAATAAAACATCATTGCATAAAGATCTTTTTTATCCTCAACAGAACATATTTATTCCTTCCAACCTTGATAAACTCGGTGATGATGAGCACCATACAGCTTATAAGGTTGTTGACGATCAAAGGGGTGTTTTTTGGTTTATGCAAGACAAGGCTTTGGGGATTCCCAAGGCAGAGGTCTCTCTTAAGATTCTGACTGATAAAGTCAATGAATCGCCCAGGGCCAGACTTTTGTCCTTGATGTATCGAGAAGCTCTTTATTTAAGTCATATAGAGTGGGCTTATTATTTGAATGCCGCGGGAATGGCTTATCACATCGATAGAGATGATCGGGGGATTCTCGTTTCGTTTTCGGGCTATTCTGACAAAATTCCTTTTGTCATGACTGAATACATTAAGCGTTTAAAAGTCATATCTATTAATGAAGCTCAGTTTGATGATTTGAAAAAGAATTATCAAAGAGTTCTCGACAGCTGGCCCTATAATCAAGCTTATGAACAGGCGAGTTATCATCTACTGAACCTTCTTCATAAACACGCCATTCATCGTGATGACTATCCTTCTCTCGATACAATTACATTGGCTGATGTAAAAGAATTTGCACAAGAAATTTATAAAGAGATTGGAATTGAGGCTGTGGCATATGGCAATTTGCAAGCTAAGGACATGGAAAAGCTTGTCGACACTTTGTATGCAGAATTAGGGGCAAAGGTGTTGCCAAAAGAGCGTCGCTTACAGAGGGATGTTGTCAAATTGGGGCTTGGCTCAAATGTTTACTTATTGCCTAAGACAAAAACCGATAACAATTGCTGGATGGCTAGTTTTATCTTTGGACCTCGAGATGCTAAATTAAAGGCTTATTTGCTTTTAGGTGATGCTTATTTTCAGACAGATTTTTTTACGGAGATGCGGTCAAAAAGACAATTAGGTTATGTTGTTTACACAGGGCCAGATTATTTTCGAAACGTTTTTGGATTGCGCTTTCTCATTCAATCTGGTGATTATGACCCTGTGTATTTGGCAGAGCAGGTAATGCCTTGGTTAGAAGAGAGGGTAGCAAAGATGGACGCTCTATCTGATGAGGAGTTTGATACCTATAAAACTTCTGCGATTAAGCGCCTTGAAGAAAAATTAGAAACTGTAGATGAGTGGCATCGGTTTATCACAACGGGGGCTTTATATGAAGGTGGTAATTTTGATTATAGAAAAGACGTGATTGCTGTTCTCAAAAAAAGCACAAAACAAGAGTTAAAAAAGGTTTATGAAAAAGCCCTCGACAAGGGTACGCGAGCTTTGTCTGTTGTGTATCTCAGGGCTGATGGAAAAAAAGCTGTTCAGCCAAAAGAGGGTGAGCTTATCAAAAACATCGGCCTTTATAAAAAAGATAAAGAGGTCTTTTAGATTCAGGGGATTTTATGAATCCCGTTAGACCTTGGTACTATACATATGTTTTACTTAATGAGAAGACATGTAAATTTTATACAGGAGCTAGCTTTGAATCTAATGGGATAAAAGGAGGTCTAACGGGATGAAAAAGAAATATGTTTATGACAAATGTGAGGTTTATCCTTTAGCCATAGAACTTGTGGCCTTGATTGATGAGACGGTGACACTCATGCCAAGGGGGAGAGGTGATGTGGCAGAAGATTTGCAGAATCTCGTAAAGTCATTACCAGTGGATATAGCCTTAGCTTTTACAGAGGCATCAAAAGAGAGGCAGAAAAAACTCTACCAAAGGGCTGTGTATTCAATTGTTGAAACAACAGCCTTGCTCGATATTTGCCATCGTCTCGAGATGATCGATCAAGAACATCTCAAAGCCAATCACAGTTGTATTCAGAAGATAGAATCAATGTTGGGAAAGATGTTATAACAACGTCACCCAATAACAAAGCTGGGCTGTGAGAAAGGCAGCGTAGTTACCAACAGCGTATCCTACAAGCGCCATGAGAATACTCACAGGCACAAGTCTTTTATCATGATAGGCAGCTACAATCGGAGCTGAAACAGCGGCACCAATATTAGCGGCAGAGGCAATGGCTGCAGTATGAACACCAACCTTCATGATTCTTTGCCTTGAAAAAAATAATCAAATATGCTAACTAATGTATTTATACATTAGTTAGTAGAGATAACTTATTTTAATTTTTCTACTAATTCCTTCAAATACTCTTCATAAAATTCAAAAGGTTGTAATTTCTTTTTAACCCTATCCAGAACACCCAAAAAGCTTTGTTTTTGAAAGTTTGAAAAATCATTATTAAATATTTTGTCTAATAATTCAAAAGAAACGTCTTTTGCCTTAAAAATGGGTGTTTTTTCTATTTTGAGTTTTTTATAAAAAGCTTTTGTTTTATATTTTTCTACAAGATTGAATATATCAAGGTAATCACGAGCCCTGTCCTTTGTCTTTGAATGTGGATAATCAGGATGAGCTTGGCATATTGAGCGCAGTTTTTCTAATACAAGTGCTACGTTAGTATAGGTGATGACTTTGACACCAAATATTTTTACTTTGTGTATAGATTCACAATATTCATTTTCACTAATTTCAAAAGATATTTTTGTAGAGTTTGAACCTTCGGGCATTAGTGCATTGCGTCTTTTAGTCTGAATATTTGATTTATTGTATTTGAAATCTACTAGTTTAAAATCGCAGGCCCAACCACCCCAAAAGAGTGGTTGACTAGCCTTTCTCTTAGTTGGCTTTTTTTCTTTTTTAAAATCAATTAATTCATAACCAAGGGCTTTAAAATGTATTTCTAATACTCGTTTGATTTTCGAAAAGTACAAATTAGGGTTGTCTATAGGTTCATTTGTTGAGAAATCTATGTCAGTTGACATGCGTTCTTGAATTTTCTCTACTATCCTAAGGACTGTCCCCCCTTTTAAAACAAGTAATTGGTCATCTAAAATATTGCTAGAAAACAGTGCAATAAGACAATTTTTAATTACATCATCGATATTCATTAGAATATTCCTTTTGGATAATGAATTTGCCAGGAGTTATCGAATTCCCAAGAACTACGATATTCCTTGTCGATATAAAAATCATTTTTTGGTTTGCCAAAATAATCTTTCCAGGTTTGGGCTCCTTGTTTGCTTACAACATTTTCCAAAATAACACCTATGCGTTGCCAATATGGATAAATGAGAGACATGCTATGATAGATATCAAATAACTTTTGGTATTTAATGTTACCTTTAGCTAAATAAAAGGCTTTGATAAGCTCACTGAGACCACCTGCGTAATGTGGGTTTATAGCACAATCAATCAATGTCCTTTCAAGGCCTGATATTTGTTTTACAAGTTTTTTTTTATTAAACACAATTTCCTTAGAAACAACTCCAGCATATCCAGCATAACCTCTTTCTACTAAATAGTATGTGTATCCCATATATTGACAAATGTTTTGGGTTTTTCTGGCAGGTTTTAAGAACTCCGTGCGTAGAGTATCATTATTAAGCATTACTTTCTTATTGTTTTTACGTGGAGTTGGTCTTTCTTTTGAGACATAAAAGCTTTTAACAACTTGCTCAGTTAGTCCATGAAAAAATAAGGCTGTTGCAAAAGAAAGATAAGACGTATCGAAAAAAGCAAAAGCCAAATCGACGAGATCTATATTCTCAACGTTATTTGATGTGGTTACAATGATTCTAAAGGGTGCTTTGTGTGGCCATTTTAAGGGTATCTTTTTCAATACGGCATCATTTTTAAAGGCTTTTCTTATTGTACTCTCAGCATTCATGCTCAAATCCTTATCTTTAAGATAATTAGCCACAAACATTTGTGCAAAGTGATGGTTATGAGGTTTGTTTAACGCTGCACTAATAGCATTAATATGGTTATTGTATTTGTCTTTTGTTAATCTTTTCATAAGTTTATCCAGAAAATCAATGTATATATACATTGATTTTATCATTAAACGTATTTTATTTCAAGATAAATCTTTATTTAAATTGGTCTCCCTAAGCCTAGGCTTGCGCCTTTATTTCCCATATGTTAGCAGCGAAACCGTCGGAAATTACGTTCGGGACGTGGTCCGCCTAGGCGGACACTTCCTTGAATGTCGGAACGGGACGTGGCGCAGCCCGGTAGCGCACTTCCTTGGGGTGGAAGGGGTCGCTGGTTCAAATCCAGTCGTCCCGACAAAAAAACAAAAAAGTCCAAATGAAAGTTTGGACTTTTTTATATGGGAGAACTGGATTTGAACCGAAGCGAACGCTGCTGAAAAAACAGATTCAGTGAGCGAAGGCGGCTCGCAGGCCGAAGCCAACATATGTTGGCGAGGACAAGAGAAATCCAGTCGTCCCGACATATTAACACTGGCTCTTTATGGGCCAGTGTTTTTTATTGGATATTCCATGAAATATTTAGCAGATCTTCATATCCACTCAATGTATTCTCGTGCCACGAGCCGAGATTGTAATCTAGAAAACCTCTCCCTCTGGGCCCAAAAAAAAGGGATCACAGTCATAGGTACTGGGGATTTTACGCATCCTGCGTGGTTCAAAGAAATCAAAGACAAACTCGTGCCAGCAGAACAAGGTTTGTTCAAACTAAAAGATGGTATTCAGACAAGGGTTCAAAAACTTGTTCCTAGAAAATGTCAGGCAGAAACAAGATTCATGCTCTCAGTTGAGATTTCCACGATCTACAAAAAAGGAGATAAGACTCGTAAAGTTCATCACATCATCTTTGCTCCCACAATTGCTCAGGCTAATAAGATTCGCTCAAAGTTAAATAAAATAGGAAACATTAGATCTGATGGAAGGCCTATACTAGGTTTGGATTCCCGAAACCTTCTCGAGATCGTTCTAGAAGAGGGCGGAGAAGGCTGCTATCTCATTCCGGCACATATCTGGACGCCTTGGTTTTCGGTTCTTGGATCCAAATCAGGTTTTGATTCAATTGAAGAATGTTATGATGACTTATCTGATCATATCTTTGCACTTGAAACAGGTCTGTCATCAGATCCCCTCATGAATTGGCAAGTCAAACATCTCGATCGCTATCGTCTTGTTTCGAACTCCGATGCCCACTCGCCCAGCAAACTAGGTCGTGAGGCCAATGTGCTCAACACAGATTTGAACTACGATTCTATTTTCAATGCCTTTAAAACAGGCAAGGGCTATGGCGGGACTCTTGAGTTTTATCCCGAGGAAGGAAAGTATCACTTAGATGGTCATCGCGCTTGTCAGAAAAGATTTAGCCCTAAAGAATCAAAAAAACACAAAGGACTTTGTCCCGTCTGCAAAAAGCCTCTGACCTTAGGTGTTTTGTATCGTGTTGAAGAATTAGCAAGTCGTAAAGAAGGTGTTCGCCCAAAAACAGCAGGTGATTTTCAATCACTCATTCCATTAAAAGAAATCATTTCCGAAATCGTGAGTGTGGGACCTAATAGTAAAAGGGTCACTAAGATCTATGAAGATTACCTAGATAAATTAGGTCCAGAATTAAAAATTCTTACAAGCCTATCCATCGACAAAATTCAAAAACAAACTGATTCTCTCTTTGCAGAGGCCATCACAAGACTCCGTGAAGACAAGGTTATTCGCGAAGCAGGGTATGATGGGGAGTTTGGGAGGATTAAGTTGTTTAAAAAGAACGAGATAAATAAAAAAAACTTATAATATGAGACAGTTACTGTTTCACATGGTTTCGTTATTGACTAACTGGCTATGATCTGTTTTTTCGCCGGTTCATGACTCAGCAAAGTACTGCCATTAAAATCCCCGAAAAAGCCTCAAAACTCACTCCCATGATGCGGCAATACTTTGATATCAAATCACAATATGAAGACGCGCTTTTGTTCTATCGCCTCGGTGATTTTTACGAAATGTTTTATGATGATGCCAAAGTTGCCAGCAAACTTCTCGATCTCACTCTGACAACGCGTAACAAAAATTCCGAAAACCCTGTGCCTCTTTGTGGTGTGCCTCATCATGCGGCTGAAGGTTATATTGCAAAATTGGTCGCCAAAGGTAAAAAAGTTGTGATCTGTGATCAAGTCGAAGACCCAAAACAGGCCAAAGGCATTGTAAAGCGCGATGTCACACGTGTCGTGAGTCCCGGGATTGTCATGGAAACTCAAAGTCTGCCAGCAAGGGCGAATAATTTCTTGATGTGTATTCTTTCCAATAGTTCTTGGAGTGAAAAAACGAAAAAACGAAAAAACGAAGAAATGAATAGAAAGTCGTCCCTCGTATCCTCGTCCTTCGCATCTTCGTCTTTCGTCTACGCCATTTGTGATGTATCCACGGGTCAGCTAGAATACGCTTCGCTTTCCACAATCGAAGAGCTTATAGATGAAATGGCTCGTTTAGGGATTCAAGAATTTGTTTATACTGAAAAAGATCGTGATGAGGGCAATTTTGAAAAGATTATTAAACATTACCCCGATCTTTATCATAAAACCTTAAGTGATCTCTTTGTAGATCTTGATTACGCAACAGACATTCTCAAATCACATTACCATGTAGTGGGGCTCGAATCCCTTGGTCTTGATGAAGAGACGTCATCAGTTAAAGTTCTGGGTTTGCTGTTATCCTATTTAAAAGAAAATAAAGTTCTTACAGAAAATCTTTTGCAGCAACCTGTGAGGCAAGAACAAAAGAACCACATGCTTCTTGATGAGTCTACGGTGAGGAATCTAGAACTTTTTAAAACCGTGCGCGATAATAGTTTTCAGGGCACGCTTCTTTGGCACCTTGATACATGTGAGACGTCAATGGGATCTCGTAAAATGGCTGAATTTTTACGTAAGCCTCTTATGTGTAAAGAAAAGATCGAAGAAAGGCACGAAGCTGTCGCCGAAATTATTTCTCAACAAGGCTTATTCGAATCTCTGACAAGCTCACTCAAAGGTATTTCCGATATTGAAAGATTAGCCAATCGATTTGTTGTCAAATCTGCAAATGCAAGAGATGCCATCTCACTTAAAGAGAGTTTTTCTCACTTGCCTTCTTTGCAGCAGACATTGCAGCAGTGTACGAGTCCTCTTCTTCAAAAACTGGGTAATGAGATCACAGATTTTTCTGACTTAGCCAAAAAAATTGAAACAACGATTATTGAAGAACCTCCTCTCACTCTTCGAGAGGGAGGCATGATTCGCGCTGGCGTGAATGCAGACTTAGATGATCTCAAAGAAATCGAACGTAGTGGCAAAGGATACATCGCAAAAATGGAAGCCACTGAGCGCGAAAAAACAGGGATCTCTTCTTTAAAAATTCGATACAATAATGTTTTTGGTTATTACATGGAGGTCACGCACACCCATAAGGACAAGGTTCCCCAAGATTATATTAGAAAGCAAACGCTCACAAATGCAGAACGTTATATTAATAGTGAGCTTAAAGAATATGAACAAAAGGTTTTGGGGGCTTCAGAGAGGATAAAGGCCATTGAATATGATTTGTTTTCCGCCTTAAGAGACCAAATTCAAAGTTTTTGTACTGAGATCAAAGAAACAGCAACAGCATTGGCTGTTGTAGATGTTTTTCAGTCTTTTTCTAAAATGGCATGCCAGTATCATTATGTTAGGCCACAAGTCACAACAGAACGTATTCTCGACTTAAAGGGGGCTCGGCATCCCATTCTTGAGCGCCTTAATATTGGCGAACAATACATCCCAAATGACCTGTATTTAGAAGGAGAGCAGAGTTGTGAGTTGATTATCACTGGTCCTAATATGGCAGGAAAGTCTACGGTCATGCGCATGGCAGGCTTGGTTGTTATTTTGGCACAGATTGGTTGTTTTGTGCCTTGTGATACGGCACTCATAGGGATTTGTGATCGTGTTTTTACTCGCGTGGGCGCTCACGATTACCTGCAAAAAGGAATGTCGACTTTTATGGTAGAGATGCTTGAGACAGCGCGAATATTACGAGAGGCCACGGCTCGCAGCCTTATCCTTCTCGATGAAATTGGGCGAGGCACTTCGACTTTTGATGGTTTGAGTATTGCTTGGGCTGTTGCCGAAGATATTCATGATCGTATCAAAGCGCGAACTTTATTTGCGACTCATTATCACCAACTCTGTGATTTGGCTGAACAGAAAAAAGGGATAAAGAATTTTCAAATGGCAGTTCGAGAATGGAATAATGAAATAGTATTTCTCAGAAAGCTAAAACAAGGTGGCACAAATCGTAGTTACGGTGTGGTTGTAGCGAGCATGGCTGGTGTCCCTCAAAGCACAGTTAAGCGTGCCAAAGAAATATTAAAACTCCTTGAACTCAAAGACCTCTCATTTCAATCTGACCTTGAACGAGACAATTCTGGGCAAATGGGCCTTTTTGAAGAGAAAGATTCTGCCCTTGTTAACGAAATTAAAGCTCTGGAATTGGATCAAATGACTCCTCTCGATGCCTTGCATTTTCTGCATGAGATAAAAGACAAGATATGTTAATAAAACGATGTCAGATTCCAGATGAAGAATAACACGACAATCACCAACTTCCCCCAACTGAAGACACTCCCATTTGATTGGCAAAAGGCAGAAAACCTAATGCCTAAGCTTAGTTTTGCTGAAGGAGCTGTTACTCAAATTGCCAGTCAATACCTTAAAGGGTGTAATAAGATTATTGCCCAATTAATCAGCCAAGAAATTTCGCCTATCGACATTCATCGTTTTCGATCTCAAATGATTGATCAATTGATTGTAGGTCTTTTTGAAAAGTTTTCAAAAGAATTAAATCCAAAACAAAAAGAAGAGTACAAAAGTATTTCTTTGATTGCTACTGGTGGTTATGGTCGTGAGGAAATGGCAGTGCTTTCTGATATTGACTTGTTATTTCTCTCAGAAGCAGGCTCAGCAGACTTTTGCCGGAATCTTTCTGAAAAGATATTGTATGTTTTGTGGGATCTCAAGTTAGATGTTGGTCACGCTGTGAGAACAGTGGCGGAGAGTTATCAATTTATCGAGGAAGACCAAACAATTTTTACATCACACCTTGATATGAGACTTTTGGTTGGTGATGAAGCCCTGTTCAAAGATTTGCGTACCACCAAACGAGGGTTGTTGAAAAAAGCTTCTTTTCAAAAGAAGATGTTCTTGGAAAAAGTGAATGAAAGGAATGAACGACTCAAAAAATATGGAGGAACTGTTTATTTATTAGAGCCCCATATTAAAGAGGGCGAGGGTGGCTTGAGGGATTTACAGTTTATCAGGTGGTTAGGAAGAATTATTCAACTCAAGAGTAGTTTTGCAGCTTTTAAAGAAGTGGGGTTGGTTAATGATCAAGTTTGTGAGGAGCTTGAGTTTGCCTTTAAATTTTATCTCAGATTGAGGAATGAATTGCATGTATTGCTCAAAAGAAAAAGTGATCAGCTCAACTTTGAAACACAGGTAGTCTTAGCTAGGGAAATGGGTTTTATAGACGACGAAACGTCTTTGGGTGTCGAAAATTTCATGCGTGCTTATTATACTGTTGCGACGCAGGTTAATCGTCATGTGCGGGCCTTGGTTCAGAAAATTGCTTCTCATCTTAAGGTAAAACTTTCTAAAACAACATCACAAGGAAAAGACAGGGTTCTTGATGAAAATTTTTGTGTTTCTGATGGCGCCATTAAGGTGAGAGATGATCAGTTGTTTCAAAATAATTTTCACGCGCTTATGAATCTTTTTCTCCACGTGCAGCGCACTGGGTTAGGTGTTCATTTTGTAACTCGTGATCAGATCATGAAAGAACTCCATCGTGTTGATGATGCTTTTAGAGAAGATCCTGGCGTGTGTAGGGATCTAAAATCTTTGATGGGTGATTTTAATAATCTTGGCAAAGCCTTGTTTGCGATGCATGATGTTCACTTTTTTGATTTTTTGATACCTGAGTTTCAACGTATACGTAACCGGATACAGCATGATGTGTATCATGTTTATACTGTTGATGCGCATTCAATTTTTTCTGTTAATGAGGTTTCTCATCTTGTCAAAGATCCAGAGTATACCAAAGAATTTTCTCTGTATCGTCAGGCTGCTTTACAAATTGAACGGAAAGATCTTTTTAGTTTTGGTCTTCTTTTTCACGATATTGGAAAAGGAGTAGGCGGGGATCATTCTATCAAAGGTGCTGAGATAGCTGATAGAATCATGCAACGCCTTGGGTATAGTGATTCTGATCGTCAGATTGTTGAGTTTCTTGTGCGTTCACATCTCATCATGTCACATCTTTCTCAAAGGCGCGATTTGCAAGATGTTCATATGATAGCAGAGTTTGCCAAAGCAGTGGGCTCTTTGGATAAATTAAATATGCTTTTTGTTCTCACTTGGGCTGATGTTCGAGCTGTCAACGCCGAGGCATGGACTCAATGGAAAGATACTTTGTTACAAACACTCTATGAGATGACGGCAGAAGTTCTTGCTAGCAAGCAATCCGCGGAAGCTTTTGTCAGAAAAAAAGTAACAGACGTCAGAAAAGCCATTTTAAAACGCATGAGAACAAAAATCGACAGCGAAAAACTCGAGTTCTACTTACAATCCATATCACCTCGCTATGTTCTTTCTCATACTGACGAAGAGATTCGTGAGCATTTTCGTCTTATCACTAATCATGATGACAGTAGCTTGTTGTTTGTCGAAAAAGAGATTGATCAAGGTACTTTTAGCGAACTCTTGATATACACATTATCAAACCCTCGGGTTATGCCGCTTGTGACAGGGGTTTTATTAGCTCTAGGGATTAATATTTTCACGATAGAAAATTTTATGTTGTCTGATGGTCATGTGTTGATCAAGATGCGAGTGCAGAGTGTGGGTAAAGATAGTTTGAGGAAGGTGGGTGTGGTCGATGTTTTGCGACAAAATCTTTATGATGTTTTCTTGGGCCGTCGCCATATCAAAGATCTAATTATAAAACGAAAACGACCTCAATTTATGCAGAAGAAGCCTGTGCAAAAAGCTGAGACAGAGATTCATATCGATAACGATGTTTCTGGATATTACACGGTCATTGACGTGCTCACACATGATCGTTTGGGATTGATATATGATATTGTGAATTGCCTGGTTAGTCAGGGATGTTATGTTGAACTCTCAAAAATTTCTACAAAAGTTGAACAGGTCGTTGATACATTATACGTAAAAGATATCTTTGGACAAAAGATAACAGATAAACATAAACTAGAAGAAATTAAGCGTGTGTTGTCTGATGTGATAGGGGGTTAGGTGCTTGAGTTCCTCGTGCTTTGTTCCTCGTTCCTCGAGGCACAAGGCACGAAGTACGAAGCACGAAGCTATGACAATTTTTTTTACATTATCCCTCCTCATTATTATCGTCTTTATTATTCTTTGGTATCATCGGGATCGTAAATATTTAAAAAAGCCCATTGATGATGTTGTTTCGAGTGAAATGAGAAGAGAGCTTAATTTCAAGGAAGACGATGATCGTTTTGAGAAGAATCTTGATGAAATGAAGGATAAAAAAAGATTTTCAAAGGAGATCATCAATAATTGGGATGATGAGACGGAGTCGTGAGTTTGTTCCTCGTACCTCGTGTTTCGTACCTCGTGAATCGAGGCACAAGGAACAAGGAACGAGGGGCTAGGAACTCGACTAAATGGTTGACATCATATGAGATGTTCCATACATGAGGATCTTTCTAGTAATATTTAATAATTGCGCTGAATTACACTCATATTATGGCCGTAAGAACAGTCAAATTATGTAAGCAAAAAGGCTGCACGAATGCTGCAACTACCAGTGGATATTGCCGTTTTCATTATCTAAAAAACTGGAAAAAGATTAAAGACGGTCAAAAGAAAAAGGCAGTCAAAAACCTCAATAAATACATAGATCATATTATGCATAAGAACCCTGAAGGGTATATGGATAATATTCGCGAAGACCTTCGTAACAAAGATCAATTTTCAAGAAAAGCAGAGGGTTATTGCTCAGAAGATGCCTTTCATGACATTATGGATGAGCTCAATAATGAAGATGTGCATAGAATCGT
Source organism: uncultured Nitrospirales bacterium (assembly GCA_964609965.1). Lineage (GTDB taxonomy): Bacteria > UBA10199 > UBA10199 > UBA10199 > JADGCS01 > JAHJDR01. The sequence continues at coordinate 23,112 of CAZSTS010000012.1, read as the reverse complement.
TGGATCTATTAAGCTTGATGAGTCTTATTAGCTGTTTCAAATCCCAACTTCCAAATAACAAATAAATTTCAATCCACAATAACCAATTCTTGGTATTTAGTATTTGAGATTTGGTAATTATTTGTCATTTGGTGCTTGGAATTTGTAATTTCACCTAGCTATTGCTTTAAATTCCTCAATTTATTATCTCTGCGCCGCATTATGAAGAAAGTATACATCAGAACATTTGGCTGTCAGATGAATGAGCAGGATAGTTTGCAAATGCAGTCCTTGCTCTGCGGCCTAGGTTACAAGAAGGCTTCTGATCCCTTTGAGGCCGATTTAGTCCTGATCAATACGTGTAGCATTCGTGATAAAGCAGAGAACAAAATATACTCAGAATTAGGGCGTTTACGTCAACTCAAAGAAGATAAACCAGAAATGCTGATTGGTGTGACAGGGTGTGTGGCAGAGCAGGAAAAAGAGGGTTTAGCTAAGAGGTTTCCTTTTATTGATATAATCATGGGGCCTGATCAAATTCGTCATTTGCCAAATATTTTACAACAACTCGAAAAAGAGAAAAAACAGGGCGCTTCTCGAACCATTAATCAAACAGGGTTTGAATTAAAGGATGAATATAAGTTTCTTAATGTGCTTCCAGAAGTCGAAGAAATACCTGTAAAAGCCTTCGTCAACATTCAAAAGGGATGTGATAACTTTTGTGCCTATTGCATTGTTCCTTATGTCCGTGGCCGAGAAGTTTCGCGTTCTTCTCAGGATATTATCGAAGAAATAAAACAGCTCATAGATTGCGGCGTCAAAGAAGTTACTTTGTTAGGGCAAAATGTAAATTCTTATGGAGTAAAAAATGGAAGTGAAATTAGTTTTTCAAAACTTCTTGAATTGATTTCACAGAAAACAGATTTAAAGAGACTTCGTTTTGCGACAAGTCATCCACGTGATGTGAGTGATGATCTCATAGAGCAATTTGCTCATAACCCCATACTAGCACCCCATTTTCATTTGCCAATGCAGTCTGGCTCCAGCCAGGTTCTCGAGTTAATGAACAGAAAATACACCCGTGAACATTATCTTAGCCTTGTTGAAAGACTCAAAGGTGCTAATAACCAGATAAGTTTTTCTACTGATATTATTGTTGGTTTTCCTGGTGAAACTGAACAAGATTTTCAAGGGACACTCGATGTGATGTCGCAGGTGAGATTTACTCAAATATATTCTTTTGTGTACTCGCCACGGCCTTTCACTTCTGCTGCAAATCTTCAAGATGACGTTTCCAAGCAGGCTAAGTCCGAACGATTAAAGATCTTGCAGGAGTTTGATAAAAAGATTACTTTAGAACAGAACCAGGGATGTGTAGGTTCGGATCAAACAGTGCTTATTGAGACGGTTGATCTGGCAGATGTTTATCCCTCTATGGGGAGAACAGAGGGAAATAGAAAAGTACATTTTAAATCCGAGAAACAACATCAGCCTGGTGATTTTGTGAGTGTAAAGATTATACAAGCTAATCCTCACTCATTGTTTGGAAATTGTTGATATTTATTGTTGTAGAGGAGCAAACTACATGGTCGATCAAGTAAAAATGAATGTTTCAGGGCTCACTATTGATCCTTTCACGAATATGCCTATCGTCATCTTAAAAGATGAAGATGGAAAAGTTGCGCTACCAATCTGGATCGGTCTTATCGAAGCTTCTGCTATTGCAACTGAGATTGAAAAGATCGAACTTTCTCGACCTATGACACATGATCTCATCAAAGTATTGCTCGAAAAATTAGGTGCTAAAATTGAACGCATCGAAATCAATGACCTTATGGACAATACGTTCTTTGCTATTATCCATTGTTCTGGACATGGTAAAAAGTTTTCTGTCGATTGTCGGCCTTCAGATGCCATAGCTATTGCTTTGAGAACGAATGCCGCAATTTTTGTAGATAAAAAAGTGATTGAAAAGTCTCGAAAGCTCGAAAACGTAAACCAGTCCGAAGAACAAATGAAATCACAAAAATGGACGGAAATCCTCGAAAATCTTGAGCCAGAAGATTTTGGCAAATACAAGATGTAAAGGCCAAGGTCGAATGTCGAATGTCAGAGACATATAATCAAAACACGAAAAATTCTCATATCATTCTTTGGCTGCCTTGCGTTCTTTATTATGCTTTTATTACTTTGTTATCGAGTATATCAGGGCAAAACTTTGCAAGCCTCATTTATTTTCCTTTTCCTTATTTTGATAAATTAGTTCATTTTATTTTGTATGCTTTGTTAGGCGCTGTCTTAGCTAGGGCTCTTTATTTAAATAATATAGAGAAAAGAATAAAAGGATCTTGGATGATATATTTTGTCCTTATTATTCTTAGTATCTCTTTTTTAGATGAGCTCCATCAATATTATGTGCCCAATCGTAGTATGCAGACATCTGATTGGGTTGTTGATAATATTGGTGCGATTTTTGGCGGAGCGTTTTACGTATTGATGTTAAAGAGATTTGCTGTTGGCTTGAAGTCTTTGCCAGCAAGGCAGCTCAGAGAGAATGACATGAGGGTCATGGGGGCTGTTTTAGCCATGACCTATTTTGTGGTTTTGGTAGGGTTCAATATTTTAAACTATAAACAGGGTCTGCTCACACAATATGCGTATCTTGGTTTTGTATTTATGTTGATTGAGTTTGGTGTTTTAGGGCTTTTCACAATTAGGTATTTTTATCTTCGTCGTGACCGTTTGTGTTTTCACACTATTGATTGGCTAAAATTAATCATTGTTGGATGCTTGTTTTTAGCGATTTATCAAATGAGCCTTGTTGTTTTGAAAAACGGTTCTTTATCAACAAAAGAATTGCTCTGGTCTCTTTGTAGTTATGTTTTAGGAGCTGTTTTTTATTATTTCGACAAACAAATCGAAAAGTTTAGAAACAAAGTTCTTATTGATCCTATTTATAAAAGAAAAACATGGCAAAGAGCTTATTTTTTCATACCACCATTCTTTATTGCAGGGCTTATCGTTTTTTTGTCTTGCCAATCTTCCCACTCTGTTTTTGAGAATGGTATTGTGCTTACCATGCAAAATATCTTTTGGAAAAAAATGTTTCTTTATATAAATAAGGTCGTTTTTTTTCCTGGAGTTGATTTTTTTATTTTGGGGTTATTTTATTTTCGAGCTATTTTATGGGAATCATGGTGGCATTCAAAAAAGAGTCGTATTCAGTTATGGAGTGTGGCCCATATAATTATTATCTTATTTGCTTTTATAGATCAGCACATTCAAGTCAGTCTTTATGGTGTGATGACAAGGTGGTATGAAGGGTTGATGAATGTAGCCGGTGCAGCTATAGCAATGAGCCTCTATTTGTTCTTATACAGAAGATTGAAAAAACGGTATTTAGCAATCAATCATTGAATAAAAGGTGGTTATATATGGATTCAACAGTATTTTGGACATCATTTGGTCCTTTGTTTATTATTAATGGCTATATTGTTATTGCTCTTATTGTTTTTATTTTTATTTCAAAAAAACGGCCAAAAACACCTGATATTGAAGAGAGGCACTCTTCTATTATCCTCAATAAATGGATTAGAGAATACTGGATGTGGCTCTTAAGCCCTATTTACAATTTTTTCATTTACTTCAATATTAGCCCCAATGCGATATCGATTATGGGATCAATTATTGCTATGTTTGCAGGTGTTGCTTTTGCCATTGGTCATTTTGGTTTGGCTGGTTGGCTCATGGTGGTAGGGGCTAGTTTTGATTTTTTTGATGGTCGTGTTGCAAGAGCAACAGGGCGCTGCACTGAGGCAGGTTCGTTTATTGATTCTTGTTTAGATCGAGTTTCAGAAGGTTTAACTATTACAGGCATAGCTTTTTTCTACCGGGATAGTTTTATTTTTTGGATCGTTATGTTGGCTTATTTAGGTTCGATGCTCACAAGTTATTCAAAAGCAAAGGGCGAAACCATGGGAATTGATTATTCGGGAGGCATGATGCAGCGTCCAGAACGCATTGCTTATTTGGGAGCTGGTGGCATTTTGGCCCCTGTATTTGCCTATTTGTTATTTCCTTTCTTCCACTCTCATTTCCCAGGCCTGACTATACTAGGTCTCGTGGGCTATGTTTACTTGATTCCTTTATCCTTTGTGACTCTTTTGAGTAATGTAGCTGCGATCAAGAGAATAATTAACATCATGAAATTATTAGACAAAAAAGAAGCTTCATCTGGTTGAGTTTTCCCTATTCTTCTTATTTTACTCAGAAACAGGTTCAAACACGTCAATCCTCCTTCGTCGGCCTAGGCCGACTATGGAGGACGAGTTGGCTTGGCTTGATTTTTCGTTATTTACCGCGAAAGCTTGGATCTAGGGCTTATCTTGGGTTTTATGTTGCTAATATTGCAAAATATCATTGCAATATTCTTGCCTTTTCCATAGATAGGCGCACTTCGATAGTTAGGAGTTCATGGCTTCAGCTTGGGCTGAAACTGTGAATTGAAATCAGAGGAATGAACAATGCCAAAAATTAAAACATGTAAAGGCGCTGCAAAGAGATTTAAAAAGACCAAAAAGGGCAAAATTAAATTTAAAAAAGCCTATAAATCTCATATATTAGAGCACAAAACTACTAAGATGAAACGCAACGCACGTAAGACAGCCTATGTGCATCCAGCAGATCAAAAGAATGTAGAGCAATTATTACCATACGCTTAGAAAGCTATGAGTGATGAGTTTGGAGCGGGGAAGAAAGATTTCCTTTTTCGAACGAATCAAAAGCTTTGTTCTGGCAATGAAGACTTGTTTGATTTTTGATTAGACAGGCGCCAGACAGGCAAAAGGAGAAACAATGGCACGAGCCAAGAGAGGGTGTAAAGCCAGGAAAAGAAGAAATGTCGTCCTAAAAAAAGCAAAAGGTTTTCGGGGCGGACAATCAAAACTTTATAGAACAGCAGTTGAGCGAGTCCACCGAGCTGAACAATTTGCGTACCGTGATCGAAAGACAAAAAAACGTGATTTCAGAGCATTGTGGATTATTCGAATTAATGCTGCAGTAAAGGCAGAGGGACTAAGTTATTCTCGTTTTATTTACGGTCTCAAAAAATTAAATTCAGAACTTGATCGTAAGGTCCTTTCAAATTTAGCAGTATCAAATCCAAAAGCATTTACAGAGTTAGTGAATCAGGTAAAAGAAAAAATAGCTGCTTAATACAAGTGGTTAGCTGTAACTCGTAAGATGATAATTGATTGACAATCCCTATTTAATGGATAATTCTTATTCTTTTTAATGGGGAGCGAGATATTTATTTTTTGGAGTCGTATTTATGAAAAAGTCAGAATTAAAAAAATTCAAAGAAATACTCGAAAAAAGAAAAGAAGAGATCATCAAGCAATCGGCATCTGTTGGAGAGCCCGTCTATTCTTTTAAAGAAGAAGAGCTTTTTGATGAAGTTGATTTAGCTTCTACAGAATCTGACCAAAATATGAGTATTCGCCTCCGTGACCGCGAACGGACTTTGCTTAAGAAAATCAATAAGGCCCTAGAAAAGATCGAAACTAAGGAATACGGTGTTTGTGAAAGCTGTGAAGAAGAAATTGGCGTGAAGCGTCTCGAAGCTAGACCTGTGACAGATCTTTGTATTCGATGTAAAGAAGAACAAGAAAGGGTGGAACGTTCTTTTGCAGACGATCATTGATGAGGACACCTCTACAAATTACCCATCTGCGGCGTTGAATTTAAATTACGCTCAGTTACGTACTTGTATGCACGCTCCTTCGCTCAATTTTTAATCCGCCTTGCATCTGGGCGATTTTTAGAGGTGTCCATGAGGCTTTTTGAGTTGATAAAAAAAATACTAAAAAATGGCTCAAGTGTTGTTCTTTTATTTTGTATTCTCTTTTCATTTATTATTTTCCCATCTGATCTTTACGCAAAAAAATCCTACAAAAGAGTATTAAAAAGCTGGACACGCCAGAAAGAAGTCTATGGTCGAGATGATTTTTATGCATCCATGAAATGGTTTGTGACTTATCAAAGTAACGAGTTTGTTAACTCTAAAATCGATAAAGTAACAGGCATGTACAAATATAGTGATCAAAAGGCCGGGCAGTTTTTGCAGGCCGAAAAAGAAAAATATGATGGCTATTATGGCTTTTATATCAGTTTTTACGCGTATGATTATCGATATTCAGATTTATCTGCAAAGGACAGTGTTTGGGAGCTCCAGTTAGAAGTTGATGGAAAACAGATGTCTCCAGCTAAAATTAAAAAAATATCTAGTTTAACGCCTTTTTATCGTTCTCTCTATCCCTATAGTAATGTTTGGTCGCGACATTACATTGTCTATTTTCCAAAGAAGACCAAAATTTCAAACCCTCCTTTGACACTATCCATTAATGGCCCTTTTGGTCACAGCAGCTTAAAGTGGTGATTCTTTTTGAGGCTTTTCCTGGCTTGGTTCATTAATTAAGATATGATAGAGCTTATTTTCAAAGACAATATTTTTCAATAAAGGAGTCATAAATGTCTGATCAAGTCATATGGAAACCAACAAAATCTGTTATCAAGAATGCAAATATTACCAAGTTTATGGAGCGCCACGAAATAAAAACGTACGAGGAGCTCATTCAGCGTTCGACTACGGGCATTGAATGGTTTTGGGATTCCTGTGTTCACGAAACAGATATTTCATGGTTTGAACCATACACGCAGTTGGTTGATGGCTCGAGAGGCTTTGCTTTTACTAAATGGTTTGTTGGTGGTCGACTCAATATCACTCATAATTGTATAGATCGTCATGTTAAAAAGAAAGCGTTTGCTAATAAAACGGCTGTGATTTGGGAAGGCGAGTGCGGCTCTGTTAAGAAAACAACCTATGCTGAACTTTTTGCAGAGACTAATCAAATTGCAAATTATCTCAGGAAAATCGGTGTAGGCAAAGGCGATTACGTGGCATTGTATATGCCCATGGTTCCCGAATTGATTCCGGTATTTTTTGCCATTTTAAAAGTGGGTGCAGTTATTGTGCCTATTTTTTCTGGCTATGGAACCGATGCTGTTGTGGCTCGGTGCCAAAATGCAGGTGTAAAAGCTATTTTTACAGCAGATGGAACATTAAGACGAGGTGCCAAGTTACCTGTTAAGGCTATGCTAGAAGAGAGTCTGGGGTTATTGCCAACACTCAAAAAATGTATTGTGGTCAGACGATTAAATTTAGAAGATGTTCCCATGACTCATGGACGAGATGTTTTTTATGATGAAGTCATTCCACAGGAATCACCTAAAGCTCGTTGTGAAGAGCTCCCCAGTGAACATCAATCCATGGTTCTTTATACTTCGGGCACAACAGGAAAGCCTAAGGGAACCGTGCACACACATGCTGGGGTGTTAGCTCAAGTAACAAAAGAGTTGTTTTTTAATTTCGATTTAAAACCTAAAGATACTTTTTATTGGGTGACAGATATTGGGTGGATGATGGGTCCTTGGGAAATCATCGGAACAACCCATTTTGGAGCTACATTAGTTATTACAGAAGGTGCTCCCAATTATCCAAAATCTGATCGTATATTAAAACAGTGTAAAGATTTTGATGTAACTCATTTAGGCATTTCTCCAACGCTGATTCGTCTCATCATGCGAGAAGGAAAAAAGATTACAAAAAAATACGATATGAAAAAGCTACGTATTTTAGGTTCAACAGGTGAGCCTTGGGATCCTGATTCTTATGAATGGTGTTTCCAAAATATTGGTAAGGGAAAGGTTCCTATCATTAATATTTCAGGCGGAACAGAAATCATGGGTTGTTTGTTGGCGCCTCTCATTATTAAGGAGCTAAAATCTTGCTCATTGCAAAGTCCAGGTCTTGGCATGGCTGTAGATGTGTTTACAGAGGGTGGGTATTCAGCGGATAAGGGTGAGGTTGGTTACCTGGTTTGTAAAAAACCTGCTCCTTCCATGACTAAGAGTTTTCTGCATGATGATGAGCGTTATCTCGAAACTTATTATTCCAAATTTGATAATATTTGGAATCATGGTGATTGGGTTGTAAACGAAGCTGATGGCCATTGGTATATGAGGGGGCGCGCTGATGATACTATTAAAATTGCGGGCAAAAGAACAGGGCCAGCTGAGGTTGAGTCCACATTATGCGAACACGCGTTAGTGTCAGAAGCTTGTGCAATTGGGGTTCCCGACGAAATAAAGGGAGAGGCGCTTGTTTGTTTTGTTGTTCTCAAAAAGGGGATAGGGCAAACTCATTTTTTGGCAACAGATGTTAAGAATTGGGTTTCAAAACATCTAGGAAAAACACTCAAGCCAAGTGCTGTGCATATGGTAAAGGTTTTGCCAAAAACTCGCTCAGGAAAAATTGTTCGTGGGACTATTAAGAAAAGATATTTGGGCCAAGACTTGGGGAGTCTTTCAAGTTTGGAAAATCCAGGTTTGTTAGAAGAGATACCAACGATCTCCTGAAATCAATGATGAAAATCTTCGCTCGAAATATTAATTAGCTTATTATTATCTACAATTTTTAGCACTAAATTCTCAAAGTGTGTGATGTCTGAGAAAACCATCCGCATATCCCTTTTAATATCCAGTTGGTTTTGTACAACGGTATCTAGTCTATCGTTTATCATTTTGAGTTCGGAAAGTATGTTTTGATATTTTTTATCCATAATGGGTTCCCTTGTTAAATTACCAAGAAGTCATGGTATGGCTAGTAATATAGCCAATATAAACAAGGGGTTACGCCGTTGTCTTAAGGTTGTGTTGCTCCTTACATTAAATGTATCGCAAGTACTGATTTAAAGTTGTGTGTTTTTTTTAAGAAAAATTATAAAAAATAGGCCCAAGCAGGACTTTGGTGTTCAACAAACCGAGAATAAGATAAAGTGTAGGTACTGGATAGTATGTCGTTAATTGTGAGTTGACGATCTACGATCCACAAACTACGAAATACAAGTTATGGCCAAGGACTCCTCCCAAGAAAAAACCGAAAACGCGACCCCAAAACGTTTACGAGAAGCACGGAAAAAAGGCGATGTGGCAAAGAGCAAAGACCTTTCTACTGTTTTTGTTTTGATTTGTGTGTTTGCAGCTATTGCTTTTACTGCGAGTCATATTTCTTCTTCGATTAAAGAATTCATGACCCATTGTTATGGTCTTGTTAGCAAAGAGCAGATTAACTTAAAGGATGTGTCAGAGGCTCTTACAATGTTGTTATGGACTTGGCTCAAGGTTGTGGGTCCTGTGTTGGCAGCGGGTTTTTGCGGGGCACTTCTTATTGGCCTAGTACAGGTGGGGGGTGTTTTTTCTACTGAACCACTCAAACCAAAGCCTGAAAAGCTCAATCCTGTCGAAGGCTTTAAAAACATGTTCAAGGTTGTGACTTTTATTGAGCTTCTCAAAAATATCGTTAAGCTTTCGATGGTTATTTATCTGGCGTATCAAACTGTTAAAAGCTATATCCAAGAAATTCTTTTAGCTTCAAAAGTTACTATTATCGAAGCTGTGCAAATGACAGGGCAGGTTGTGTACAGTTTTTTTCTTAAAATAGCAGCTGTATTTATTGTGGTAGCTCTGATTGATATGGCTGTTCAGAAGTGGAACTATCAAAAACGCCACAAAATGAGCAAAGATGAGGTAAAACGAGAATACAAACAAGATGAAGGTGACCCTCAAATTAAAGGTGAGAGAAGGCGTTTGCACCGTGAAATGGTTTTTGGTGATGTAAAACAAGGTGTAAAAAAGGCTGATGCTGTTGTGAGTAATCCCATTCATGTGGCTGTGGCTGTGGCTTATGATCGTGAAGAGATGGCAGCACCCGAAGTCATTGTCAAAGGGCAACGAAGTTTTGCAGAACTTATCTTGCAAATAGCCCGTGAAGAAAACATTCCTATCATTCGCAATATTCCCTTGGCTTGGTCTTTGCTTCAGGTAGACGAAGGTGATGCCATACCCGAAGATCTTTATGAGCCCATTGCCGAGGTCTTAAGCCTTGTTTATGAAATGAAAGAAGAAGGTGCAGGTGTTCAAGATGCAGATGTTGCTGAGGGGCCAGCCAAAGATAAAGAAGAACCTACCACGTTTGATCCTTTATCGTGAATTCCTTCGACTCTCCGCCAAGGCGGATCGCTCAGGACGGGCGTGGATAGTGGATAGTGGATAGTGGGTAGAAAGTTGAGTGTTAGCTCACATCTCTCACACATCTAACATAATTATAAATTCGAATAGCATCACCCTGTGGTCCATGGCCTGTAGGATAATCATCAGGATTTCCTGTTTTGGGATCGCTGCGTTGTGCTCCAGCACCGTGAACATCTATCCATGAACCATTCATATAGCCAAGGGCTTCTCCAAAAGAAACATAAACAGCGTTAGCACCTCTGCTGTTAGAGTCTGCATGAGTGGTACTTGTCCAATAAAAGGGATAATTGGTATTACCACCTTCATCTGTGATTGCTGTAACAGAAAACAAAGAATCAATTGCAGCTGAGTTTGTTGTATCTGGAGATCGTGTGTAATCGACAATGCTTTGCATTTCTTTGGCATCAGGCAATCGCCAGTCAGTGTAAGTAGCAAAACTTAAGTTTTCACAAAAAGATAAGGCCTCTTCCCAGTTTAAACTGCCATCATCATAAGTAAAAGAGCTTAATTGGTCGCTCACGCTATCACTACCACTATCGATCTGCATCCACATGAGGGCAGTAGCATTATCCGTAAGAGTATTGTCACTGTTATCTAAAAAATCATTTACACCATAAGTTTCACCACGAACATAAATAGTAAAAAAACCACTATTTTCTGACTCTGTTCCGTAGCACTTGATACGCCCATCAGCAAAATTGACACCAAAGAAACACTCGCTTCCACTCATTACTGTGGATTCATAAACATTGCTTGTTGTCCATTGTGAATCAATAATGCGATCGCCTGAATCTGTATCACCGTATTCAAAGGCAAAATAATTTGTGTCTATAAAAGGTATCAAGCCGGAGGTGTCTGTACCTTCATAGCCGCTGGGGTCCTCTCCCGAAAAAATAATCAGGGAATACAGCTCTTTTATAGTAGGTAGTCTCCAGTCACTGTATCCTGCCAAAGTAAAACTATCAGCCCCTGACTCAGCCTCTGAGTAAGTCATTTTATCACCAGGATCTTGTTGCCACATAAGATCCGTGTTGTTGTCTGTGATAGTGCCATCACCATTATCTGTGTAGCTTGGTTGTAACCCGTCATATTGAGCGTCTTGTCCAAAATAATCTGTGCTACTGCTGGGACAAGAGATTGATGTGTTTGTATTATAGCAAAGGCTCTGGTTTGTATCGGCTAAATCAAATCCTGAGCCAGAGGTTGTGGGGATTGAATCATCAGATAATTCAGCGTTGCCGCCGCATGAAAACAAAATAATCGTGGATAGACTAATTATCATTATGAAAAGATTTCGATAATATTTTTTTGCCATCATTTTTACCTCATTATTTTTTGTTATTGTATGCATAAATATTATATTTTGGGCAAGTTTCCTTCTCCAATTGATTCTTATCAAAAAATCCTATACAAGATCTCCATGAAAAAAATTAATGTTTCTATCATCTTATCTGTATTGTGTCTCATTTTTCTCAGCTGTTCTGCTGACTCAGGGAAAACAGGTAGTTCTGTTTCGGGTAGCCAAAGAACAGTCATTGAAGGCAATCATATTGTAGGTCAGTTTGTAGACGGGACAAGGTTTGATACAAATGACTATAAAGAAAAAAGGCTTATATTAGGTTTTTTTAGCTTTGAACACGTCAATGCCCTTCCTATGCTCAAGGCCTTAAAAAAGCTCACAGCTGATGAAGAAAAATATCATTATAAAGTTCTAGCAGTGAGTATTAATTATAATAATGTAGAAGGATTAAAAAAGTTTTTGCCTGATAACAACATCAATATCCCTGTTGTTTTAGAGGGACCAGATCTTTCGATAGCCGAAAAGTTCAAGCTTGCAAATGAAGTGGCGGTTGTTGGGCTTGATGCCAAACATAGAGCAGCTTTTGGTGTTAAAGAATATATTTTTGCTAAAATGCCTAAAGGCGAAGAACAGTTTCTTGACTATATGAAGGAAAGTCTTGGTGTAGCCACCTATCAACCTCTAGAGCCCAGGCTTGGAGTGAGTCCAAAGGTTCCTGATTTTTCAGCCCAAACTCAAAAAGGCGGAAAAATAAAACTCAGTGATTTTCGTGGGAAAGTCGTCCATGTCGTTTTCTTTTCTCCCAAATGCCCTCATTGTAAACATGAGATAGAGTTCATTCGTGATGAATTGTACCCTGAATATTATAAAAAAGGTTACAGAGTTATTGCTATTACAGGCAGCAAACTCTCAGGAGAGATGCTTAAGCTCTATGAATCTTTTAAGGCTCCTTGGCCACTCATTGAGGATTCTGGCAACAAGGTAAAAAAGCTTTTTACAAACATTAAATCTGTTCCAGAAAATTTCATTATTGATAAAAAGGGTTATGTGAAGTTCTATTCAAAGGGTTATGCGGCACAAAGAAACAATATGTATCATATGGCAATCAAAAAACTGTTAGGTCTTGAGAATGATCCAGATTTAGCAAAGAACAAATATGCGAGTGGTGACTCATGTAAGATTTGTCATGAAGCTGAACACGCTGAATGGTCTGTCACAAAGCACGCCTTTGCCTGGAAAGCGCTTGAATTTAAAGCAGAGACAATGAATGCTGAATGTGTTGGCTGCCATTCTTTAGGCTATGATTCTCCTCAGGGATACAAGGTAGTTGAAAATAAGAAAACGGGTAAAAAATATGCCAGAGTACCACCTTTTTTGGCCAATGTTCAGTGTGAAAATTGTCATGGATTAGGTGGACCGCATGTTTCTAAAAATAATCCAGTATCAAAAGCAAATCTTGAGAAGACATGCCTTGGTTGTCATACCGAAAAGTTCTCTCCAGGGTTTGATGTTAAAAAGGCTTTGCCTCTTGTTAACCATAGCCGTATGAAGAAAATCATGGGGATGAGTCTAGAACAAAGGGAAGCGTTGGTTAATTAAGGTTCGCGCGTTCTCGGGATCGTGGGATCGTCGGGAGAATAAATAGGAGTTAGATAATGTTAGACATTAAATGGGTATTGAACAACATGGATGCGGTTAAAGGATTTCTGAAAAAGAGAAATTCAGATCTCTCTCTTGATGGTATTGTACAACTTGATGAAGAGCGTAAAAAACTGCAACAAAAGTTTGATGAACTCAGAGCGCTTCAAAATCAGAAATCAAAAGAAATTTCTCAGCTAAAAAAAGAAAAAAAGGATGCTCAATCTGTCATAGATGAAATGCAAGCTGTGGCTAAACAGGTAAAAGAGCTTGGCGCTGATCAATCTGCAGTCGAAGAAAAGTTAAAAGCCATTTTACTCACAGTTCCTAATTTGCCACATGACTCTGTTCCTGTTGGCAAATCAGAAGAAGACAATAAAACCGAACTCGAATGGGGCAAAAAACCTGAGTTCTCTTTCAAACCAAAAGAACATTGGGACCTAGGAGAGTCACTTGGTATGCTTGATTTTGAGCGTGCTGCAAAAATAACAGGATCGCGTTTTGCCCTCTACAGAGGCGCTTTAGCTAAGCTCGAAAGGGTGCTCATTAATTTCATGCTCAATGTACAGGTAAGTGAGCATGGGTATGAAGAAGTCATTCCTCCTTTCATGGTTAATGCTGATTCTCTCATGGGCACAGGACAGCTTCCAAAATTTGAAGAAGATCTTTTTAAAACAGATTTAGGGTATTATCTGATTCCCACTGCCGAAGTGCCAGTCACAAATATCTTTAGAGGTGAGACATTAAAAAAAGAAGACCTGCCATACAGTTTTTGCGCTTACACGCCTTGTTTTAGATCTGAGGCAGGTTCTTATGGCAAAGATGTTAAAGGTCTTGTCCGTCAACATCAATTCAACAAAGTTGAGTTGGTCAAAATCACAGATCCAGAATCTTCTTTTGATGAATTAGAAAAGCTCACAAATCATGCAGAAAAAATACTTCAACTATTAGGATTAGCTTATCGCAAGGTTGTTCTTTGCACAGGTGATATGGGATTTTCAGCAGCCAAAACTTACGATCTCGAAGTTTGGTTGCCAGGCCAAGGTCAGTATCGCGAAATTTCTTCGTGTTCTAATTGTACTGACTTTCAAGCTCGTCGTATGAAAACGCGTTTTAAATCTGGGAATGACAAGCCACAGCATGTGCATACTTTAAACGGCTCTGGTTTGGCTGTGGGGCGTACTCTCATCGCGATCATGGAAAACTATCAGCAAGAAGATGGATCCATTCTCGTTCCAGATATTTTGAAAAATGCTATGGGGATGGATGTTATCGCTAGACTCTAGACGCAAGACTCTAGACGCATTTGTCGCAATATTTATAATAAATAACAGGCACTTACAGGGGTGGGCAGGCCCCAATTTCTGATCAAAATGATAATAATCTCCCCAAATTCTTAAAATGAGAACAAAAGATTATACGAGTTTTGTGTAAGGGTTTGATATTCATGGTTATATTTTTGTCTGTTTGATAAGTTTCTGGTACATTTGTTGCATATTAAAGAGACATGAGTTCAGTTGCTAAAATTGGCACAAACACCCCTGTTCGCTACGTTGAGACTCCAGAGAATACTGAGATTGCAAAGACTCGTTCTTTGCTTAATGTGGACAAGATTAAGCCTCTTGATGCTATTGATGTAGAATTTGAGGATCTTGATGGTCTTGATCAACCTCGAATTCCTAACCGTGACGTAAGCAGCTTTGCAATGAGTACAGAAATGCCAAATCAAAAGTTAGACAGTCTTACTGGTTACAAATGGGATGATGTACGCGGACAAGAACTACAAAAAACTGTTAAGTACAAAGGGTATTCTGATAACAATCCTTTTTCAGATGATTCTCTTGCTAGTTATAAAAGAAAAATTGGTGGCGATGTCTTTGTTTAGATTTTAAACTTTCCTAAAATTCCATGACAATGTGAGTGTGTGAAAACAAAAACTTCTTTAGGAGGTTCTTTTTTGAGTTTTTTCTGAAAATCTTGAATCTGATTCGTTATAGATTCCATTGGAATAAAAACAATTTCATCCACCAAAGGTTCACAGGAAAAGCTGTAACAGTTCGTAGACTGTTTGTCGTAGGTGCGTGGGCTCGTAGGCTCGTAGGAGCAAATCTCACCCATCTCCCAATCTCTCTTTTTCTTTGTATGAGGGCAAACCTCTGGCTCATCACAATACATAGGACAAGTCCATGTGGCATAACTCATAGCCCAGATGGATTCTTCTTCGAGCTTGTTTAGATACGGTGTTTGTATATCGAGGTTTATTGGATTGAGAACAGGTGTAAACGATTCTTTTCTGGCCAGATCCATAAATACTTGAAGCATAACATGTTTGGCTGTGTGGTCGGGGATTATTGCGTCTAGCGTGATGCGTCTAGCGTCTAGCGTAAGAATAAATTCATGATAGGGTTGATCATCAACAAGAAAAATTCCATCGTAATCTATTCTGCCTTGTTCTTTGGCTGCTTTGATCTTTTCATAGTAGGAGCAAGAGAGTTTATGGCCACCAAGTATGTAGATGTTTTTCATTGTCTTCCAAGGATCATTTTCGAAGTGAGGAGTCAAGATTTTTTGAGGTTCTCGGGGCCCCAGGTTCTTGGGTTCCCGGGACCCTGAGGCCCTGAGGCCCTGAGGCCCATCTTGAACATTATTTACAAAGTAGATTACATTTAGTACGTAAATGAGAGAACCATGACCGAAGACTTACAAAAAAAACTATCCGATTTATCAGATGAAGAATCAACAGACACAGCAGAAAAGGAATGCGTTCTTCGGCATAAACTGAGTTCGGAATTTGCCAAGCTAGCTACATTCTTGTCTACCCGCAAACTCATCAAATCCAATATCTATAAAACACTCAAACCTAAAATTGAGTCTGTGATTAATGGTTATGAATACGGTTGTTTTGCTGATGAAGATTCAGGAAGAGATAAATCGTTTTATAGAGCTATTTTATGGCATCTAGAGCATGGCATAAACTTTAAAGGCATTTTAGAGACATTGAGAAATCGTGCCATGGTTAGTCGGGCAGATATTTATTTTCTGCCAGGGGTTGATGTGAGTAGTTGGCGTTCTCAAAATATTAATGTGATTAGAGATCTTGCCATTGAACTGGGGTATAATTATTTTTTTGCTACATCTTATCTTCATTTAGACTGGGCGCACGCAAAAACACATCAATATCTTGGGCTAGAAGGAAACGCTATTATGACTCGCTTGCCTTTGTCGAATCTGCGCGTCATCCCTCTTAAAAATTATCATGATCCCATGAAGGGCCCTAATAAGCGCATAGGCTGTCACAAGGCTGTCATAGCTGATGCTCAAGTTGGTGACGATAAACTCACTCTGGTTTGTGCTAATTTACCAGGCTTGTCATCTCAAAGAGAGCGTCACCTGCATACTCAAGCGATTTTAAATTATCTTAAAAATGAGAACACATCTAACCCTATTCTCATTGGGGGAGACCTTAAAACATCAACTTATAACTGCAAATCTCCAAATCATTTTTTTACAAGCGTTGTTAATAAAGTTTTTAGAGGAATTGATTACATTGTTGAAGAACATCATATTTATCCAGAGCGCCATTTTGAGAAAAAGTTATTTCATGATTTTGAAAAACAGGGTTTTGACTTTAAATCTTTTAATGAGTTGGGTGTAGGGAGCTTTCATAGTAAAACAGCAGAATTACTCGGGCCTTTAAGATCAAATGACTTCTTACAAAAACTCACAGGTCGTTTGCTCAAATCCCGAGATGAAAAAGTGCCATTCAAGTATGATTGGTTTGCAGCTAATAAGGGTGTCAAACCGAGCCAGGCTCCTGGGGCAGAGCGGCCTAAGGTGATCCAACATCTCTTTAAAGATGGAGATCCAATCTCAAATCATGATCCTGTGTTGTTGGATTTTGAGGTGAAGGGGGAAGGGGATGGTAGCTAGTAGTTAGTAGCTAGTAGCTAGTTACATGTGATACTAGCATCACAATGCTCCATCAATCGACAAAGGTTTTGGTATTTGGCTTCTTTCACGGTTTCCCAGTCATCATCCAAAATTCCGCCAGTATCTCCTGAGTTAGGATTCAAACACCAATAAAAGAATGAACACATATTATTATCGATCATGTAATCAACAAAGGCATCTTGCCAGATAATGTCTTCGGCATGACCCTCACCATATTTTCCACCAAACTCACCAGGCACAATCGGAATCTCATCAACCAAAAAACCAAAATGCTCATTCCAAATAGCGGGCATGTTGTTTGGAAAGTCCATGTCAGAAAAATAAGATTGCCAGTAGACATCAGGTCCATACACATGAGGGGTGAACACGAGTTTTAATGGATCAACATCCAAGGCATAGCATTCTTGTGGTTCGATATTGCCTCCCCACCAGTGTTCGTATTCAGTCGAGGAACAGAGAGCGTTTTCTTGAATGCCTTCGACAAAAATGAGGATGTTATTGTTTGCAGCCAGTATTTCTTCTGCTGCTGTTTCAACCGCTAGTTTCCAATCTGTGTCATCATCGCCAGTGCCCCATGTGGCTGCACCATGAGGTTCATTAAAGAGATCGATCCCCATGAAATAATCAAGATGACTGTAACGTGAAGCCATGAGAACAAGATCATCTATCCAATTTTGTTCAGAATAAGAATTGCTGTACCAAAGTTCTGTTGTGACATCGCATTCAATGCGGTGCACATCTAATAAAATGTAAATTTGACGACTATTAAATTCTTCTAACATCAAATCTAAAAGCTCTAGTGAATCAAGACCATCAAGCGTTGGATTTTCGTACGTGTTAATAGACGTGGCCTCTGCACTGTGGAGAGAGTCTGGACAAACAGGGATACGGATGGCGTTGAAATGAAGGTCTTCCATCTGGTCGATGAGATCTAGGTAATTTTTTTGCCACAGGCCATGAAAGACATGGTTGCCTGTTTCGAAACCAAACCAGTTAATGCCTAAAAGATTAATTCTATTACCGTCATGATAAATTTGATTGCCTGAGACCTGAAACTTGTAACCTACATCAATTTCGTCTGGCAGTGTTTCATTTTCCACATCATCCTCAGAATCTGAATCATTATCATCGCTATTACTTTCATCATTCGAAGAAATGGACTCATCTTCTGATATTGAATCATCGTTTGTGAACTGTAAGGTGCCTGGACTACATTGAGAGAATATAAAACAGAAAATACAGAAGAGGATGATTGAGTAATTGACGAATTTCATAGCGTTTCAGGTCACAGGTTCCAAGTCTACCACGGGATTTCTGTTCCATCGTAATTTAAAAACTTACCTGAATCTGTCATGGTAAGATTCTGTATGACCTGTTTCATGCCCTGAATGCTTTTTTTGGTATCAATCAAAGCATTTGGGCCGCCCATATCTGTTAAAACCCAGCCTGGGTGCAGGGAAACAGCTATGATACCTTGAGGCTTTAAGTCAATAGAGAGAGATTTTACTGCCATATTAAGTGCTGTTTTTGTAGAGCGGTAGATGTAGCGTTTGCCAGAAGTGTTATCAGCAATGCTTCCCACCTTGCTGGATATTGAAATAATAGTCTTTTTCTCGCTTTTGGCTACATTTTCGATGAATATTTCTGCCATTTTTATGGGGGCTAGAGTGTTGATTTGAAAGCTCTCAATCCAATTATCATAGTCAATTTGGCCAAATTGATTTTTGAGACGCTCATAAACCCCTGCATTATTGATCAAAACATCAATGGGTCTGCCTTTGAATTTCGTACCAAACTCTTCAATAGCTTTGAAATCGCTGACATCTAATTTGTGCACTGAAACCTTGCCTTCATGATTTTTTGCAAGAGTTTGCAGTTCATCTGCTTTGTCTGGCGTGCGGCAACACGCAATCACATCCCATTCATCTTTGGCATATTGTTTTACAAATTCAAGGCCTAAGCCTCTGTTTGATCCTGTAATAAGAATTGTTGGCATAAATGCTCCTTGAAGAAGGTTTTTTTTGCCCCTCTCTTCTCAGACGGAAAAAAATGAAGAGGGTTCTTTTTATCCCCATTATTACGCTGACCGTTTCGCCCTGAACCATCCGGTACAGGGCTTCGCTAAAAAAATGTAGAACAGCATAGCCAATCTGGTCAGCTTTTGTAGGCTGCCTTTGGCAGCGGGACAAAAGCTGATTGACGTTGATTCAAGTTATCAACATTTTTTCAGTCAGCTCCATAATAGGGATGGTTTATTTTTGCCTTACGGCAAATTTGGTTTTCGTTTGGGGGGCATAAAGCCGAGTACTTCAGTGCCTGGAAATTTATTACTATGTTCTGTGTCATATGATCAATGTTTTGCTGGACTCTGGTTGAAATCTTCTTTAAGACTTTGTTTCAATTTTATTAAAGGAGATTCTCCCATGAAAAAAATATCACTAACAGGTTGGATTTTAATCGCGGTTTTTGTTGGAGTTTTAAGTGGGTGGTTGTTTCACGATACATTTGTTATTGATGTTGCTGCTTTTCTCGCCACTGTTTTCACACGTTTGTTGAAGATGCTTATTGTTCCTTTGATTTTCACTTCTATTGTATCGGGGATTATTGGTGTTGGCAGTGCAACAAATCTGGGAAAAATGGGGGGAAAGACCCTTTTGTATTATATTTGTACTTCCTTTATGGCGATTCTTA
Source organism: uncultured Nitrospirales bacterium (assembly GCA_964609965.1). Lineage (GTDB taxonomy): Bacteria > UBA10199 > UBA10199 > UBA10199 > JADGCS01 > JAHJDR01. Next base: position 3,404 of record CAZSTS010000012.1, on the reverse strand, counting down.
CTGGATTGGTTCTTGTTAATGTGATTCAACCTGGGGTGGGTGCAGATCTTGGGTTAAAAGAAGCTGTTACAATGAATGCTGGTAATGCAGGAAGTCTTGTTGATGTCTTTATAAGGATGATTCCAGCAAATGCTGTAAAAGCTGCTTCAGATGGACAGATGCTTCCTATAATTGTTTTTTGTGTTTTTTTGGGGATTGGGATTACACAATTGCCTAAGGGGAATTTAAGAACTTCCTTAGAAAACCTATTTAATGCTGGTTTTCAGGTCATGATGAAGGTGACTCACATTGTACTTCTTTTTGCTCCTATTGGTATTTGGGGTTATCTCACAAAGCTTGTGGGCACAACGGGATTTGACGCATTCATTCCTTTAGGCTGGTATGCGTTGACTGTTTTTATGGCTTTGGTCATTCACGCATTTATTACTTTGCCACTTATTTTGCGTTTTATGGCAAGATACAATCCTATGCATTTCTTTAAGCATATGGGTGCGGCTCTTTTAACTGCTTTTTCAACAGCATCTTCTTCTGCAACGCTTCCTCTTACTTTGGAATGCGTTGAGAAAAACGCAAAGGTATCTAACAAGGTGTCCAGTTTTGTGTTACCACTAGGAGCCACCATAAATATGGATGGCACAGCCCTTTATGAATGTGTGGCTGTGATGTTTATTGCACAGGCTTATGGAGTAGAGCTCAGTTTTGTGTCACAGATGGTTGTTGTCATTACAGCGCTTTTGGCATCGATTGGCGCAGCAGGCATTCCCATGGCTGGACTTGTTATGATGTCCATTGTTCTCACAGCTGTTGGACTTCCTTTGGAGGGAGTAGGGCTTATCATTGCGGTTGATCGTGTTCTTGATATGTGTCGAACAACTGTTAATGTGTGGAGTGATTCTTGTGGGACAATGGTTATAGGGAAGCTTGAGGGAGAGGTTGGTATCCAATCCTGATCCTGTGCAATTTCTTGTTGTGGGATTTCAAAAGAAGCTGGACACATTTGTGTCCAAAAAATTCAATAAAAAGAAACATTTGCGCGATAAACCCGATAAATCTGATATATAAATAACAAAGAAACTTAAGTATTTATATGATTTATCGTAAATTCAAAAAAAAACTTTCCTTAATGCTTTTTCTTCTCCTGGTAAGCTTTGTATTTGTAAATTGCCAATCCCAGGTTCCAGATTCTTCAACAACAGACTCTACACCTAGCACAGAAACAGAATCCGGGTTGGAGTCAGAGTCTTCAACAACAGACAGTGAAGAAACAATAGACGAGGTTGCGGTGGACGAAGAAACGATGGACGACTCTGCTTCGCCTTCTGAAGAAGGCTTCGCAGAGCAGGGAGGAGAAGGCGAAGGTGAAGGCGAAGGCGAAATTTCATCGGGTATTCCTTATGGCTTTTGGGGATTGAATGGTTATCATGATGCAGAGGGATTTTTGGATGTTCAAACAAGGCTTGGCGCGACAGTCTTTGTGATAAGATCATCTGGCCCTACTTGGACAGTAGGCACTTTCTTGCCTGTTATTAGGGATGCAGGAATGAAGGTTGTTTTACAAATGACCCCTTCGCCAGATTACACAACAGATTTTGATAAGGTTACGTGGAAAGCTGAACTCGATGACTGGATTGGTTCTGGTGTTGATGCGTTTATTGAAGATGGCACCTTGATCGGTCACATAGTTTTAGATGATATTTATAACTTTGCTGGTTCAGATCCTTCGGCTGCAGATCTTGAAGACATAGCACAGCATAGCAAAACATTGTTTCCTACTCTTATGACCCTTGTTCGTGAAAGGGCCAGCAATGCACCAAATCCTTCTTCCGGCACTTATGGATATGTGGATGCGTTTATAAACCAATTCACAACTGTTGACATTGATAATGGTGAGGTTTCTGATTTTGATGGAGATGGTGATGTTGATGTAGATGATTACGCTCAAGAAAATGCAGCTGCTGCAGAAAGTTTAGGTGTTGGTATTGTCATGGGTCTTAATATTTGTGATGGCGGTAATGGTGAAAGCGGACAAACAGGGTGGCGCGCGGCAACCCATAGAACTTTTTATGCAATGTCTGCTAATGAAATCTTAACCTATGGCACAGCGCTCTTAGAGGTGCCAAATGTGCTCATGCTTCTTAATTGGGAATATGATGGTGTAGAAACGTGGTATAGCGATGGGACGACAATAGGCAGCGTTTATTTTGATGAGAGTGATAAGCAAGAAGCCTTGTATGATCTAGGGCAAATTGCTGCAGAGTATAGTTATTGATCATTTAAAAGTGTCTTTTGTTCCCTCCTTTCAGACGGAAAAAATAATTACAATTCTTCCTTATAGCGCCATTTTTGTGCCCAATTTATAACGGTTTCACAAGGTAGAATAGTAAGATAGCTGGGACAATAGTATATAGCAGGGTACTTTAGTGTCCGGAGATTTTTGAATTTTTCAGTAACAAAAAATTACAGTTTTTGGATCATATCTGCACATTCCCTGCCGTCGCATTATGGGACGCTCTATTTTCTTCAACATTATCCAGTAATTATTTTTTTGTAAACTTTGGCATTAAACATGCAACATAAAACAGTGAATAACCCATCCGTCATGTGGGGTATATAATAATTTGGTCGTTCCCTGTTTATATCGATCGGAAAGGAGATCCATGTACCTTTTCAACAAGAGAACTTTATCTGTTTTATTCTTTATTATCTTCACTATCATTCTTGTTCTAAATTCCAATTCAGCTTTTGCAAATGATGACTGTGTGACACAAACAGACCCACCATTTGAAGCTGAGTATTCTAGCAATGGCTTTAATCTCATGGTTTATTCTAACTATGATTTAGAGTGCCTGAGTGATGATATTAAAAATGCTGCTGTATCATTCCACATTACAAGACGAGGCGTTGATTTAGATTATGATGAGGTTGTGAGTGAGAGCATAGAAAACAGTGAATTTTTGACTGATGAAACACTCGTCCTTTATGCGCAATTCGAAGTTCGGAGTGAATACTTGTGCAAAAGAATTCTACAGAGAAAAAGATCTCGTTTAAAAAGATATTTTACCACTCGCGGTTTTTCATTGTTTGATGAAGTTGTAAATAATGTCGCTGATTCTGAAATGCTTCCATACCTTGAAGAGGTTGCACTCACTGGCCACGGCTGTGGGGAAGAATTTGTTGCACTCTATGAAGAGGGCAATAAGATAGAAGATGTTTTTGAAGATTATGATGTAGCTCTCACCTTTGGAACGCTCATTCTCGAAGAACCTGAACCTGAGCCTGAGCCCGATCCAGAACCAGTTCCTGAACCCGAGCCCGATCCAGAACCAGTTCCCGAACCTGAACCAGATCCAGAACCAGTTCCAGAGCCTGAACCAGATCCTGAACCAGATCCTGAGCCTGAACCA
>CAZSTS010000011.1:0-71092 GCA_964609965.1 uncultured Nitrospirales bacterium | reverse complement strand
GAGACCCAGGGAAACCCCGGACCAGCGTAGCGCAGTCCGGGGAGGACGTCATTATGTCTTTGTGGATCGATGGAAAATTCACCCATGCTTTCCGGAGACTAAAGTCTCCGGCTATATGCTGTTGTCCCGTTGGGACATTTGACTTTCGACCTTTGACCTTTGACCAACTATGGGCACAAGAGTGCCCGTTATTTTTAGTCATTTCGAAACATTTATTCAAAAAATTCGATAAGAGAAGTACTTTAGTAAAATCTACGTGGCATATTGCGCGCTGCGTATGATGCACGCCCCGCACGTATCCAGCTTGGCTTGTTGGATTCATGATTGGCATGAATATGTGACCCACCACTGGCCAAGCTGGAGTGCTTAATGGGGGAGGATTCTGGATGCCGGATGCTAGATGCTGTAATGAGTGATGAGAGATGAGTGATGAGAAAACGAGGCACAAGGAACAAGGAACGTATTAAAACTCCGCATACCCAGGTACACGTGGAAACGGGATGGCTTCGCGGATGTTAGCAACACCTGTGATAAATTGAATGATGCGTTCAAAACCTAATCCAAATCCCGCATGAGGGACAGTCCCGTAGCGGCGCAAGTCTTGATACCACCAGTAATCTTTTTCATTCAGATCACACTCAGCAATTCTTTTGTTAAGAACATCGAGTCTATGTTCACGTTGTGAGCCACCAATGATCTCGCCAACCTTTGGGACAAGCACATCCATGGCGCGCGCTGTTTTATCGTCGTCATTCAAATACATGTAAAAGGCCTTAATGGTCTTTGGATAATCCACAACGATCACAGGTTTTTTGAAATGCTCTTCAGTGAGATAGCGTTCGTGCTCAGATTGAAGATCAATGCCCCATTCAACAGGGAATTCAAACTTCTTACCGCTTTTTGTTAGAATGTCGACAGCATCTGTGTATGTAATTCTTTCAAAAGGTGATTCAATAATGCTGTGCATGGTTTCTAAAACTGTGTTGTCGATACGTTTGTTGAAAAATTCAAAATCATCAGGACAATCTTTGAGTACAGATTTGAAAATATACTTCAAAAATTCTTCAGCTAAATCCATGTCTCCCACAATATCACAAAAAGCCATTTCAGGCTCAACCATCCAAAACTCAGCAAGGTGACGGCTTGTGTTTGAGTTCTCTGCCCTAAAGGTCGGTCCAAATGTGTAAACGTTCGAAAGCGCCATGGCAGCGATTTCGGCTTCAAGCTGGCCAGATACAGTAAGATAAGAATCACGACCAAAAAAATCTTTTGAAAAATCGACTTTTCCTTCATCGGTTAAAGGAGGTTTTTTTGCGTCTAAGCAAGACACCCTAAACATCTCCCCTGCGCCTTCACAATCCGAAGCTGTGATGATGGGGGTGTGAAGATAGAAAAATCCTTTTTCCTGAAAAAAGTTATGAATGGCTTTAGAGGCAGCGTTTCTTACTCTAAACACAGCGCCGATCGTGTTTGTGCGAGGTCTAAGATGTGCGATAGTGCGCAAAAATTCAAATCCATGTCTTTTTTTCTGCAAAGGATAGTCTTCGGCAACAGAGCCCACAACCTTAATATCAGTGGCTTGGATTTCTATGGCCTGTCCTTTTCCAGGAGACTCCACAACCGTGCCCGTTACCGAAACAGAACAACCTGTAAGAAGGCTGGTGACATCTGTGTCGTAATTAGAAAGTTTGTTATCGGCAATTGCTTGCAGGCTTGAAAAGCAGCTTCCATCATTCACTTCGAGAAAAGAGAGGCCTTTTGAATGTCTGGCAGTGCGAATCCACCCTTTGATAGTTACTGTTTTGTCTAGGGGGCTGATTTTTAATACTTCTTTAATGCTCTGGTGTGTCACTTTGTCTCCTTTATTGGGTTCGCTGGTTCACAGGGTCGCGGTAAAGAATTGGTTAATAATAGAAGAAGTCATTCCTAATCAATATGTTTGTCTTTTTTAAGCAAGTATTGATTCTTTTTCATTATCCGACATATAGCCAGAAACCATGAAAGAAGACTATCTCATCATAGCCACAGATATAAATACAAAAGCTTCGGTTCGTTTTCTCTCTTTACAAAAGGGAGTAAAAGACTCGCTTGAGTTACATAAACCAGAAGAAAAACAGTCAGATGACTTTGCAGGTTTTCTGATGTTGAGCGTGCTGATGGGGAGCCTGTACAGCGGACAAGAGGCAACCTTGTTCAAATTAAGAGATGCTTCGGGCAAAGCAGGCTATAATGCTGAGGTTTCACCAAAAGGGACCTTTCGCTCAGCTATTATTGGTAAAGCTGATAACAGAGCTATTCTACAAAAGGGACAGCTAAAAGTTGTGCGCGTAAAAAAGAGCCAAGAAGTTTATCAAAGTGTTGTTCAAACTAAGGGCTCAACAATATTAAATGCATTTCGCTCTTATCTCAAAGAAAGCGAACAAACGGAATCATTGTTGTTTGTCCATATTGATACAAAGAACTTTGAAAATAACTACTCTCTTTGGATTGATAGATTGCCTGGTGCCACAGAGAAAGAATGGCTTTTAATAACCCAAAAATTTAATGATGCGTATTTCAATAAAAGTTTTGCTAACACCGAAGATCCAGATCAAATTATTCAAAGCCTTTTTCCTGAAAAGGTTCGTATATTAGTCGTCACAAAACCAGTCCTATACTGCTCTTGCTCAAAAGAAAGGATCACAGAGGCGCTTAAGTATTTACCCGAAGCTGATTTGACAGATATTTTTGTCAAAGGAGAGGGTGTTAAGACCAAATGTGATTATTGTCACAAAGAATGGGTGGTCACCGACGAAGAAATGAAAGAGATTATGAAGTCGTCATCAAAAACGATTCATTAAAGAGCGACAAAGTTTGTAATGACTAAATAAAGAATGCCCATAGCAAAGATGCTACCAAATCCATAGGCTGAATATTTCTTTAATTTTCTATCCCCTACAAAAAGTGTAATGAGAAATTTAACGAAGGTGTTGGCAAGGGCGCCGGTGATGATGGCATTTTTAACAACATCGATTGTCAATTTTGTTTCAGCAAGCTTTGCCACTGATACTGTGATAGCGTCCACATCGTGCAAACCTGAGAGGGCGCTCACTAAATAAACCCCACGGTCTCCTAGGAATTCTTTGGCTAGACTCACCAAGACCATGATGATGGCAAAGACAAGACCAAACATGATGGCGCCACCAAGGTTAAGGGGGTTTTTAAATTCCATGTCTTGTTTTGATTTTATCTTTTTCTGACTTTTAATAAGCAAAAAACTAGCCACAAGTCCCGCGAGTGTCATGAGAACAAGAGGGAGGTAGAGTTCTTTAACAACAGCAGTGTTAAATATATAGGTAATGGCAATAACCCTCAAAAACATAATGGATGAGGCAAGGACAATGGCCACAGCGTAATAACGGGAATAAGGATGAGAGTCGTCGCGACTTTTTTGAGAAAAAGAAAGCGAAACAGCTGTGCTGGATAAAAGCCCTCCAGCAACACCTGTGAGCAGTATGCCACGGTTGCCCCCAATAAAGCGCATGAACAAATAAGCTATAAAATTAATAGAGGCTATCAGAACAACAAAGAACCAAATCGTGTGCGGGTTAAGTACATTGTAAGGGCCAAAAGTTTGGTTTGGGAGCAAAGGAAGAATAATCAGTGAAATGATACAAAATTTTATTAATGAGGCAATGTCATTGTAGTCGATTTTGCCCATGAGTTTTTTAATTCTGATTTTGAGAGAGAGTAAGATGAGGATCAAAACAGTAGCAGCGATGGCTATGTGTAAAAAGCCCAGGTAAACGAGAGCGCCTAATATAAATGAGATAATGAGTGTAAAGTCTGTGGTGCCACCATACTCACCTTTTTTTGCCCGTACGTAATGCGAAACAATAATAAAAGACATGAGACCAAAGAGGCTGGCAATAAAGATCCAGGGGGCAAATTGATTTGCTATAAATATGGCCAAAAAACCAAATGCAGCAACTATAGGAAATGTTCTGATTCCTGCAAAGAGTTCCTGGTCTTCTTTATGAGTGTATTCGCGCTCAAGGCCAAGGAGCATGCCAATAGCCACAGCAACCAATAATCTTAAGAGGAGCTGTGTGTTGTCTTGAACAATAACTCCAGGCGACAAAAAAACTTCTTGTAGTAGGGATATATTCATAGGGGGTTGATATCATTATTGGTGTGAGGAGTCAAAGGTTGGGGGGCTGGGTGCCGAGGGGTAACAAAAGAGCTCATTATTATATTTTGATCCTTATTTCTTTCTTTGATAGAGGGGGGTGTGTGTACTGAATGGGCACAATGATTTTATAAGGTTATGGGCATTTTATCTAAATAGTGATAGACAATTAGTAAGCATCTAAATAAGATTTCTTGGTAAATTTACTTTTTTTTGTGACAAATGTCATGTTTATGGGATAGGTTAAATATAAGAAATGAGGTTATGTATGACTGAAAGAGCTAAAATTACTCTTGAAGATAAAGAATATGAATTCCCTGTTGTAAGAGGCACAGAAACAGATAAAGGCATAGATATATCAAAGCTAAGAGCCGAAACAGGTTTTATTACACTAGATGCAGGTTGTGCAAATACAGGGCCGTGCAAATCATCAATTACCTATTTAGATGGTGAAAAAGGTATTTTGAGATATCGTGGGTACCCTATTCAGGAACTTGCAGAAAAGGCTTCTTTTATCGAGGTTTCTTATCTTCTCATGTATGGTGACCTGCCAACAAGAGATCAATTAGATGCTTTTGAAAATCGTATTAGGCGACACACGCTTATTCACGAAGGCATGAGGCGTTTGTTTCCAAACTTTCCTTATAATGCACATCCCATGGCACTTCTTTCTTCAATGGTTTGTACATTGTCTGCTTTTTATTCAGACCATCTTGGCGTGGACCCTGGTCTCAATGAAGAAAATTACGCTCGATTGATTGCAAAGATCACGACTATCGCAGCCGTGGCTTTCCGTCGATACAATGGTATGCCTATCATTTATCCACGTAACGACTTAGATTACTGTGCGAATTTTTTGAATATGGCATTTTCTTTGCCTACAGAGCCTTACGAAATAGACGCCGAAATGGTAAAGCTTCTCAATATGCTTTTTATTCTGCACGCTGACCATGAACAAGCCTGCTCAACTTCTGCGGTTAGGCTTGTGGGTTCATCACACGCAAACGTGTTTACAGCTATTTCTTCAGGGATCAGTGCTTTGTGGGGTCCTTTGCATGGAGGTGCTAACCAGGCTGTGATGAAGATGCTCGAAGAAATTCTTCACTCAGGCAAATCTGTAAAAGATGTTTTGGCAGCAGCCAAGGACAAGAATAATGACTTTAAACTCATGGGTTTTGGACACAGAGTTTATAAAAACTTTGATCCTCGAGCTATTATTTTGAAAAAAGCCTGCGATAGCTTTTTACAAAAACAACATATCAAAGATCCAAGATTGGATATTGCTAAAGAATTAGAAGAAGCGGCACTTAATGACGATTTCTTCGTAGAACGCAAACTTTATCCTAACGTGGATTTTTATTCAGGCATTCTTTACAGTGCTATGGGCTTTAACGATCAAATGTTTACGGTTCTTTTTAGTATTGGTCGTGTACCAGGTTGGTTGGCAAATTATAAAGAAATGCTGCTCGACGAAACACGCCGTATTGCCCGTCCACGTCAGATTTACACTGGTGAGACCGAAAGACATTACGTGCCTTTTTCGGAAAGGGGATGATTGGGGAGAGGGTCTCAGGTTACAAGATACAGATTGCTGGATTCCGGATGCTAGATGCTGGATACTAGGAACGAAAAAACGAGGATGCGAAGATACGATAGACGATAATCGATAGGCCCTTCGACTATACTCAGGGCAAACGATAGGCGATAGAATTTATAATAGGTGTGTTATTTTCTAAGAAATTTAGCTAAATACCGCTTCTGCTTAGCTGTCATTTTATCTTTAATCTCTAAGATATGTGCAGGATTTGATTTGTCGGCCAATTTCACTTCTGTTTCATAAATCCTTCCGCGACGATTATAGATAACGTTCAAGGTCTTTTTTGTTAAGAAATATTCGAATTGTTCCGTATTGGTCAGGCATTCTTTGTTGAGGGCAATGACCTCATCTTCGGCCTGGAGGTTTGAAAAATAGGCGGGGCTGTCTTCGGCAACGTGCTGGATATAAACCCTGTCAGCTCTTTGTTTGAGCGTGATTCCCAGATAGCCTTGGTCGGCTTCGCGCTTGAGTGAGATTTTGATGCCAAAAGGTTCTAGCTCTTTTTTCCAATGGATTTTGGTCGTGTTGTCTAGGTAATTAGCAACAAAGTTCTTTGTTGAAAACCCTGTGATTTTTTCAACAGTTTCAAAAAACTCTTTGCGTGTGATGCCGAGTTTTGGGCGTTTTTTGTAGAATTTGTAAAGGGCTCTCATCACATCATCGAGTGTTTGTTTGCCCTTTGTGTGATTGATGATTTTTAGGTCCAAGAGCATCATCACCAAACCGCCTTTAAGGTAATAACTCACAGTTCTGTTAAAAGTGTTTTCATTTGGTCTGTACCACCTCGTCCAGGCATCAAAGCTTGATTCAGACATCGTATTTACTTTGGCAGCCTTGTTGACTTCGAGTTTTGTGATAAAATCAGAAATGACAGCGAGATAATCTTCTTTTGTATAAATGCCTGCCCTGAACAAGCTGTGGTCATCATAATAGCTCGTGATGCCCTCAACCATCCAAAGGTCTTTTGTATACATTTCTTTAGTGTAATCGTATTTATCAAAGATACGAGGTTTGATGCGCTTAACATTCCAGAGGTGAAAGTGTTCGTGTGAAAGCAATGCCAAGAGTTTTTTGTATTGTTTGTCAGAGTCAAGCGAGGAACCATCAAAAATATTAAGAGAACACAGGCGGTGCTCTAATCCGCCAGCCCCACCAGAAACACCTGCTTTGACATTTGAAGTAAAAATAACTTGAAAAAGATATTCTTTGCAGGGGTTTTCTCTGAAAAGGCTGTTTTGTTTTGCAACAGCTTTTTTCACATCTTCTACAATCTTATTGATGTCAGTAAAACAAGTTCCCCAAAAGGCCATCTTGTAGTTTGTGTTTTGCGTTTTGAATTGTTTGATGATGAGATCTTTTGCAGCAAGAAGAGGGGTGTCAAAAAAATCATCAAAGCTTTTGAATGAATAGATTTCCTTTGTGGTTTTTTTTGCTAGGGCAAGCTTCCACCCTGAAGGCAGCTGAATCTTAAGACTTAAGTTAAGGCCTTGTTTTTTGTCGGGATAAAAAAATGCAGTGCAAGGTGTGACACACACAAGTTCGTGATCAGCGTAAGCTCCCCGCACACTTAAATCATTGGCATACAGGCGGTAAGTGAGGGTGACGCTTTTTGTCTTGATGTTTTGAAACTTCCATTGGTTCTTGTTGAGTTTTTCGTGTTTAACGATACGGCCTTGAGAGTCACGCATAGCAATATCTTCGACATGGCCCTGGTATTCTCTTAAGAGATAGCTTCCTGGTGCCCAAGAAGGAAAGTTAAGAACAAGGTTTTTGTCCGTAAGATCAGAGATGTGATAAGTAATGTTGAGGTATTTCTGCCCCGTTTTTCTGAGATCTAATGTAATTGAGGTTTTCATGATATCTTCCTTAATAACTCTTCTTACAGATCCAATCGCTTTTTTATGGCATTTTCGAGCGTTTGATCATCATGATTTTTGTATTCATACTTAACGCGAATAGTTGGCTTGTTTATAGAAATCAGATTTGTAAGATTTATAGGTGTTCCAAAAAGAACCAGATCACAGTCACAGTTATTAATCGTTTCTTGCATGTCTTTGATCTGCTGTTTTCCATAGCCCATTGCTGGTAAGAGCGGCCCAATATGGGGGTATTTTTCAAAAGTGTCTTTAATGGTCCCTACAAGAGAGCCTCTTGGGTCAATTATTTCTGCTGCATCAAATCTCTTAGCAGCAATAAGTCCGGCACCGTATTTCATTTCACCATGTGTGAGAGTGGGGCCGTCCTCAACAACAAGAACTCTTTTGCCTTTGATGGCGTCTGGATCGTCAACGAGTATTTCTGAATCAGCCAGAAGGATTTCACAATCAGGATTATTTTTCTGAATGTTTTTTCTGACGATCTCGATGTTTTCCTTCTCCGCGCTATCCACTTTGTTGATTATGGCAATGTCAGCTAGTCTCATATTAGTTTCGCCTGGGTAATAAGCGAGCTCATGGCCAGGTCTATGAGGGTCAAAAACAACTATGTTAAGATTTGGGGCGATGAAAGGTGTGTCGTTGTTTCCACCATCCCAAATAATAACGTCAGCTTCTTTTTCGGCTTCTCTAAGAATTTGTTCATAGTCGACACCTGCATAAACAATGCCTCCAGCATCAACGATGGGTTCGTATTCTTCTCGTTCTTCAATAGTGCAATGATGCTTTTCAAAATCTTCATACTTTGAAAATCTCTGCACGATTTGATCGGGTAGTTCTCCGTAGGGCATGGGGTGACGAATAGTGACAACCTTTTTCCCTAAGTCTTTTAATAAACCTAAAACAAGGCGGCCTGTTTGTGATTTACCGCAGCCTGTGCGTACAGCACAAATCGATATCACAGTTTTGGTTGATTTGATCATGGTGTCTGGTGCTGACAAAAGCATGAAGTGGACGCCTGCAGCATTGGCAATAGAAGCCTTTTGCATGACTTCGGTATGAGGAATGTCGCTGTAAGAAAAGACAACAAGATCGACTTTCTTTTCTTTGATTTGTTTCAACAGCTCTGTCTCTGGATAAATGGGAATTCCTTCTGGATACTTTTCTCCACTCAAAGACGCAGGGTAAACGCGTCCTTCGATGTTTGGGATTTGAGTCGCTGTGAAAGCCACAACATTGTATTCAGGGTTATTTCTTAAAAAAACATTAAAGTTGTGAAAGTCTCGGCCAGCAGCTCCCATGATGAGTACGTTTTGAGTCATTTTATTCTCCTATTATTTTTCCAAAAGTTTTAACATGATCGCATTTTGCGCATGCATCCTGTTTTCTGCCTGATCAAATACGATTGATTGTTTAGATTCCATAACAGCGTCAGTGGTTTCGCGTCCCCGTTCTGCTGGGAGGCAATGCATGAATAAAGAATCTTTGCCTGTTTTAGCCATAAGATCTTCATTTATTTGAAACCCCTGAAACAGTTTTTCCCTTTTTTCTGCTTCATCCTTCTGACCCATAGATGCCCAAACATCTGTGTACACGACATCAGCATCTTTAACCCCGGTTATGGGATCATGGCTGATCTCTATTGTGGAAAGACCTGCGCTTTGTACTTTTTTGACAAGCTCTGGATCTGGTTCATACCCTTTAGGACAGACACAGACAAAGTGAAAAGAAAGTCTTTGGGCTAGGTTTAGCCAGGAATGCACAATGTTGTTTCCGTCGCCTACGTAAGCGATTTTTAAGTTTTCTAAATTTCCTCTTTTTTCCAAAATGGTAAACATGTCGGCCATGATCTGACAGGGATGATTGAAGTCAGTAAGACCGTTTACAATAGGTACGCTAGAGTGTTTGGCAAGCTCTAGGATGTGGGCATGATCAAAGAGACGCGCCATGATGATGTCGTTATATCTGCTCACAACTCGTGCGATGTCTTTTACGGCCTCTCTTTTTCCTATCGAAATATCGTTTGGACCAAGAAAGAGTGCATGACCCCCTAGTCTGAAAAAACCTGTTTCAAATGAAATGCGGGTTCTTGCAGATGGCTTGGCAAAGATCATGGCCAGGCTCATGTCTTTGAAAGGTTTGTAATCCTCTCTTTTTTGAAACCGAGCCTTTGTTCTTGCTGCAAGGGCAAAAACCTCGAGAATTTCTTCTTTGGAAAAATCAGTAATGTGTAAGAAGTCACGTTTCATTTTATTCTCCCGTCAAAACAGACTCAATTTTTTCTAGCGCCCAATCAACGTCTTCTTTTGTGATTGTGAGCGGAGGGGCAAACCTGATGGTGTTTTCATGAGTTTCTTTACAAAGAAGTCCTTTTTCTTGAAGCTTTTCGCAAAAGCGTCTCGCACCACCAGCTTCATCCGTTAGTTCTGTAGCAATCATAAGGCCTCTGCCTCGGATGGTTTTAATGTGTGGGCTGTTAATGCTTTCCAGTCCCTTTAAAAAATAAGCTCCCATTTCAGCGGCATTTTCCACCATGTTTTCTTCTTTTAATACTCTAAGAGCAGCCCTGGCTACAGCACAAGCAAGAGGGTTGCCGCCAAATGTGCTTCCATGCTCTCCAGGTTGGAGCACATCCATGACTTCTTTGTTAGAAAGCACAGCAGAAACAGGATAAAAACCGCCTGATAAGGCTTTACCAACAAGAGTCAAATCAGCTTCTATGCCTTCGTGTTCTTCGGCAAGAAGCTTTCCTGTTCGGCCTAAGCCGGTTTGGATTTCGTCTAGGACGAGAACTACATTGTTCTTCTGACAGATGTCTTTAACTTCTTTCAAATAGCCTTTGGGAGGGATGATAACACCAGCCTCGCCTTGAATGGGCTCGACTAAAAAGGCAACCGTGTTAGGTGTTATGGCCGCTTCGACCGCCGCAGCATCTCCAAATGGAACAACTTTAAATCCAGGTGTAAAAGGACCAAACCCATCTCTAGCTGTTTTATCTGTGCTAAACCCTACAATAGTTATGGTGCGTCCATGAAAATTATCGCTGCAAACAATGATTTCGGCCTTATCTTCTTCAACGCCTTTGACTTTGTATCCCCATTTGCGGACAGACTTGATCACTGTTTCGACCGCTTCAGCTCCGCTGTTCATAGGAAGGACTTTGTGAGAGTTTGTCATCACACACAATTCTTTATACAAAAAGCCCAGCTGATCATTTCTAAAAGCTCTGGAAGTGAGAGTGAGTTTTTTTGCTTGTTCGATCATGGCGGCCATGATTTTTGGATGGCAATGTCCTTGATTAACGGCAGAATAGGCAGACAGGCAATCCATGTATTTCTTTCCTTCGACATCCCAAACCCAGATGCCTTCACCTTTGTTTAAAACCACATCAAGTGGTTTGTAATTATGAGCCCCAAAGGAATCTTCTAATTCTATGTATTTTCTATAATCCATCTTACTTTCCTCCCTGTTTGATAAAAAAATCGACTAAATTCAGTCAAAAAAACCACATGATAACTATTATAATTTAACGGCGTGTCGGATGGGTATCATATCTTATTTTCGACGTAAAGCCCTGTCTTTCATTGGGCAAAATTCCAAATTCCAAATCTCAAATCCCAAGAGATTACTAGGCTTTTGGTTCTTGTTGTTTGAAATTTATCTATTATAAATGCTATACATTTCGCATGATAGCCCACGAAATCAACTTTGACGGCCTTGTTGGCCCTACTCATAATTATTGTAAATTATCCCCAGGGAATATTGCTCCTATCACTTTTACCGAAGAATTTTCTAATCCAAAAGAAGCTGCCTTACAGGGGTTAAAAAAAATGAAGTTTTTAGCTGATAGGGGCCTTAGACAGGCTGTTTTGCCACCACACGAGAGGCCGTCTGTTCCTGTCTTGAGAAGGCTTGGTTTTACAGGAACGGATGAAGATGTCATCAACAAGGCTTCAAAACAAAACCCTACTATCTTGTCTGCGTGTTCTTCTGCTGCGGCGATGTGGACAGCGAATGCAGCGACAACATCTCCCTCTGTTGACACAGAAGATGGCAAAACCCATTTTACTCCAGCCAATCTTTCTAATAAATTTCATCGTTCTTTTGAGCGTAAAACAACCAGGCAGGTTTTTAAGGCTGTTTTCAATGACGAGCGTTATTTTGTTCATCATCCAGCATTGCCTTCTTGCCAAACCTTTGGTGATGAGGGGGCGTCTAATCACATGCGTTTTTGTTCTTTTTACGGGGAGCCTGGCATGGAGTTTTTTGTTTTTGGCAAATACATGTTTAGACAAGCCATGCCTAAGCCCAAATATTTTCCTGCCAGACAAACTTATGAGGCCGTTCAAACCATTGCGAGAATGCATGGTCTGAATCCAAATCATGTGGTGCTTGCACAACAGAGTCCCATTGCTATTGATGCCGGGGTTTTTCATAATGATATGATTGCTGTTGGAAACAAGCATGTTTTACTTTATCATGAGCAGGCTTTTTTAGACACTCAGAAGGTTGTTGGAGAGCTTCAAGAAAAGTATAAGAAAGTGAGTGGAAAAAACCTTTGCTTAGTGAGTGTCAGAGTTCATGAAGTTACATTATCAGAGGCTGTTCAGACATTTTTGTTTAACTCGCAACTTGTCGATGTGAATGATTCTCAAATGGCCTTGATTGCTCCTGAAGAGTGTAGGGAGAATAAGATTGTAGGAAAATGTATTGATAGAATTGTGGGTAGTTCAGAAAATCCAATATCAGAAGTACATTACTTGGGCTTAAGGCAAAGTATGAAAAATGGGGGAGGGCCTGCTTGTTTAAGGCTTAGGGTTGTTTTAACAGAAGAGGAGCTCAAAAGCATAAACCAATCTGTTCTCTTTAATGAAAAACTTTATCAAAAACTCACTTCTTGGGTAGAAAAACACTATCGTGATAAACTTATTCCTGAAGATCTGGCTGATTATCAGCTTTTGTTAGAGGGCCGCACTGCATTAGATGAACTTACACAGATTTTAAAACTAGGGTCTGTGTATGAGTTTCAAAGAAAGTAATGAGCGATGAGTGATGGGTGATGAGAGAGGGATTAGAAATCTCTTCCCATCACTGTTTTTCTGCCTGCCTCACGTGTTTGTTCGATAGCTCTTACACATTCTCTAGCCACAGCTTGTGAGATGGCATCAATGGCGCATTTGCCTGTGTTAAATCCAGACTGTTCTTTAATAAAGGCTTTGACCTTGGAGACAACAACAAGTGTGTCTACCTGAAACGAATCTGTTGTAGTAGCAGGCGCCATGTTATCGGTGTTATCGGTTTCAAATGAATTCATAATACCTTCTTTCGTTTTAGTTCATTGTTTGATGTAGGGGCACGGCACGCCGTACCCCTACGGATAATCATTGTTTTTTTCATCTAAGGACTTTTACCCTTACTCTTGTATGGCCACTCTGGATAAAGCCCAGTCTTTTGGCTGCTGCATAGGACAGGTCAAGCACTCGGCCTCGAGCATAAGGCCCCCTGTCATTTACACGCACTTTCACAGATTTGCCGTTTTTCAAATTGGTTACCAAGAGGATCGTGCCAAATCGCAGCTTCTTGTGTGCGGCCGTCATTTTATACATGTTAAAACGTTCGCCATTGGCGGTTTTTCTTCCATGAAATCTTTTTCCATACCAAGAAGCATTGCCTGTAAAAGATCTCTTATAAGAGATAGTTTTTCTGCCACCGCAATCTGTCATGATGAGGGCGAGGAAAATAATAAGAAATAAAATAAGAACAGAGTGAAAATGACGTTTGATTAACATGAGGTCCCTATAGTCAAAAATCTAGATGACATCAAGTTGGGTTAATATTATTTGATGGCGTAATTGATTTGCACATTATCCAAATATCTTTTCTACAAACTTTTCCGCATCAAATTCCTTTAAATCATTCACGCCTTCACCAAAACCAACATAGCGGATGGGAAGGCCTGTTTGTTCAACAATAGAAATAATAATTCCTCCTTTGGCTGTGGCATCGTATTTTGTAAGAATAAAACCAGTAAGAGGGATGGCTTCTAAATATATTTTTGCCTGAGAAAAACCGTTTTGACCTGTGATAGCATCCACAACGAGAAAAATCTGATCAGGACCTCGTCCCAATTCCTTGTCTGACATGCGAACCATTTTTTTAAGCTCATTCATGAGGTTCGTTTTTGTCTGAAGGCGTCCAGCTGTGTCCACGAGCACAATGTCGATTTCTTTTGCTTTTGCAGAACGTAGGCCATCTATAATAACACTTGAAGGATCGGCCTGAGGTTTTCCTCCCACAAAAGCGACTTGATTTTTTTCAGCCCATATTTTGAGTTGATCAATCGCAGCAGCCCGAAAAGTATCAGCCGCAATGAGCATGACTTTTTGACCTTGGTTTTTAAACTGACAGGCCAATTTGCCGATTGTTGTTGTTTTTCCACTTCCATTAACGCCGGCCAGATAAATGACATAAGGTTTTTTTGTGAGATCAAGCCTGAGCTCATCTTTTGGGATCAAGATGTTTTTGATTTCTTGTTTTAAATGTTGAGTGAAATTCTCTTTTGAAACTAAAGGTGTTTCGTCTATGATTTTGTTAATAAGCTTTTCAGTGGCAGTTATTCCCACGTCAGCGGTGAGAAGTATTTCTTCGAGCTCAGGGACAATGTCCTTAAGTTC
This sequence comes from uncultured Nitrospirales bacterium, assembly GCA_964609965.1. Classification (GTDB taxonomy): domain Bacteria; phylum UBA10199; class UBA10199; order UBA10199; family JADGCS01; genus JAHJDR01. The sequence continues at coordinate 56,779 of CAZSTS010000011.1, read as the reverse complement.
TTTTGATGAACCAAGTAATGCAGCTTTAATTGAAGTTACAAAGTTTTTTTTATGGCGTTGGGTTGGTTTTTTTTTCTTTCTTCTCAAAAAAAGAATCAAGACCAAGGCGAGTAATAAAATGCCTGCTATAACAAATTCTTTGTATTGAAAAACTGTATTTATATAGATTGAAAGATTCATCGATTATAGGGTCCTTAAGACCATAGGGCCTTGGAGCCATAGGATTAATATATCACCTTATTTAAAGGGTATTCAATAATTCCTTTGGCGCCTTTTCTTTTGAGTTTAGGAATAAGGTCACGGACGATGGTTTCGTCAATAATGACCTCAATGCTGTGCCATTTAGAGCCAGCAAGGGGTGCCATGGTTGGTTTGTTGAGCGCAGGTAAGAGTGAAAGAATGTCTTTTAATTTGGAATCAGGGGCATTGAGCTTAAGACCTACCTTTTTTTGGGCTTCGATAGCGCTCTGAAGAAGCATGTGGAGGTTTTCAATTTTTTGACGTTTCCATTTATTTTTCCAGGCTTTTTTGTTGGCAATGAGCAGGGTGTTTGACTCCAGGATTGTTTTAACTATGCGTAAATTATTGGCTTTTAGTGATGAGCCTGTTTCGGTTAGCTCAACGATTGCATCAGCTAAAAGAGGAGGTTTTACCTCTGTTGCCCCCCAAGAAAATTCGACTTCAGCTTTGATTTTATTCTGTTTGAGATACTTTTTTGTAAAACCGACGAGCTCCGTGGCTATGCGTTTACCATTAAGGTCTTTTAGTTTTCTTATTTTTGAGTTGTTTGGGACAGCGATCACCCATCGTACAGGTCTCAGACCAGCTTTTGCATATTTAAGTTCAGCAACGTCAACAACGCTAGCGCCTTGTTCCAATGTCCAGTCACGGCCGGTAAGCCCACAGTCAAGGATGCCCAGACTTACATACCTAGCCATTTCTTGGGCTCGGATAAGCATGGGTGAGAGCTCTGTATCATCCACTGATGGAAAATAAGATCTTGAATTAGCTTCGATGAGAAAACCAGCTTTTTTAAAAAGTCTCAATGTAGCTTCTTGTAGACTCCCTTTAGGAATGCCTATTTGTAAAATATTTTTTTGTTTCATAATTTATTAGCTTTCAGAATTAATCTTTTTAGGGCGCCTTTATGAAAAAATCAATCCTCCTTCGTCCGCCTGGGCTGACTACGGAGGACGAGTTGACCTAAATTGATTTTTCATAGCTTGCTAAGGTATTTTGGGCTCAAAAGCTGATGAGGTATTATCTAGTTGATATAAATACAAAATTATACTGGTATTATTAGAAAAACTGAATTAAATATTTTTTCATATATAGTTTAGTTTTAGTTTAATTTTAGAGGGGGTTAATGTGAGAAAAATCAACATTATCTTAATTCTATTCACGGTATTTTTATATGGCTGTGCAACATCTGGAACGAGCAATCTCGAGGCAGCTAAATTTGCCTTAGATAAAGGTAACTACACAGAGGCTATCACCAAAGCAACCATAGTGGTTGATGCAGATGCTGCCAATGCTGAGGCCGCTCGAGTTTTGGCAAGTGCCTATTTTGCAAGAAGCGGTATGGATTACTTTAATCTTGCCGAAGGTATCATAGATCTAGATAGTAGTACTGATTCAAATTTCCAACAGATAGCTGCAGTGCTCCCTGCGACTGCTACTGAGGCTGATTTGCGCAGTGCCATTGAAGTACTAGAAGGTGTAACAGGCATAACAGCAACAACCATTACTGACGAAGTCTTGGCTGATGCTGCTTTTGATTTGGCTCTTATGCAAATTATTGAGCATTTTTCGATTGGTGTTTATGGATCTGATTATAATGGTACATTTGATGTAGCAGACATATCAGAAACAGACGCAGCCAATGTACAGGCTGATTTACTTGCTTTCGACAACCGTCTAGTTGGTGCTGGTGTTGATACCGCTGAAGAGTCTTGGGTCTCACAAATACGACAAACTTTCTGGATTCTCGAACCAATTTCTGCTGCTGCTGGTTTTACCGCGGGAGAGTATCGAGCCTTTGTAGGTTGCCAATTAGCGGATGATGCAAGCACTTTTACCACAGTGACTTATTCAGCAGACATTGCTGATTGTGATGCTATTAACCCAGACAACCAAAATGCAACTGTACAAGCAAACTATGACGTAGATACAGCGCTTTAATAATTAAAAGGGGGATTCCTCATGTTTAGAAAAGTAATATTAATCACACTTGTACTTGGCTTTGTTTTTTCGATTAATTTGATAACAAGCCAATCAGCAGAAGCTCAAACCATGGTTTTGCGCTCAACACCTCGTATGATGCAAGGAGTTAGGCCTCAAGGTATGGGAGGGGCTTTTGTTGCTGTAAAGGGCACAGATGAAAATGCGATCTTTTATAATCCAGCAGCTATTAATGATTTTCCACAAGAGTTTCATTTTCAATTCCTATTGCCCACAGTAGAATTTTCATACAAATCACTAGACTATTTAATTAATGATGTCCCTAATTTGGCTAATAATATTGATGATGCTGCTGGCGACGCGGCCAAAATCAATGTTTTAGATGCTTTTGCAGCTGCCAACACAGGTCGTTACGAAGAAGTTGCTGCTCGCGGCAATATCGTAACTATGATGTATAAATACATTTCAGCATCACTTTTTTACGAAGCTCACGGTGTTGTGGCTCTACTTAACCCTGCTTCTAGCACAGTCGATATCGAAATTCTTGGACAGGCAGGATTGCAATTAGGGACAGCCTATAGTTTTTTTGACGATCACCTACAAGCCGGTATAGCGGTCAAATTTATGGAGCGCTATCTTGTGGACGAAACCATTACACAAAGAGATGTGATTTCAACAGCCAACTTTAATGACATCATTGATTACATGTCATTTGGTTTTGGTATTGGTGTTGATGTAGGTTTTAAAGGCTCACCTCCTTTTAGGGGTAAGGTTTGGGATTACTTAAAACCAATGTTTGCTTTTACTGTCCAAGATATCGGCCACACCCGTTTTTTTGCAGGTGATCCTGTTGGAAGACAAAATGAATCAATGACATTTGGTATGGCTGTTCACCCTGATTTCTATAAATTCAAATCAATTTTAGCTATCGATGTTCGCGACCTTGAGTACCGTGGTGACTTTCTTACAAAGTTTCATGTTGGTTACGAAGTCACATGGCCAGAAATTAGCAAAGTACTCAGATCTGTTTCTTTAAGAGTTGGTATGAATCAAATGTATGTCACAGGTGGCCTTGGTTTAGACTTCAAATATTTCAAAATGAACCTTGCTACTTATGGAAAAGAAATTGCTCAAAGAACCATTCAAAAGCAATCACGTATGTTTGCTCTTCAGCTAGCAGCAGGTTTCTAATATAGGTTTTTTGTAAGGAGAGAGTCGAGAAGGCTGGTTCTAATGTGAGCCAGCCTTTTTTTTTGATAAGTTGTATTATAATTATTGGGTGACTTCAGTGATCTCGGTAATAGCGTCATTCACTGTTAGGTCATGGCTTTCGTTTCCTTCAATTTTAAAGTGTTTAGCATCGAGAATTTTTGGAGTGATAAAAATCATGAGCTCTTTGCTTTCTTTTGAACGCCTGGTGCTTTTAAACAGCCAACCTAAGACAGGAACCTTGCTAATGCCTGGCACGCCTCGTTTTTCTCGGTTAGTGTTTACCTTTAAAAGACCACCAATGACGGCTGTTTCGCCGTCTGGAACGAGCACAGTTGTTTTAGCTGTGTTGTCAATAATCGAGGGAATGCCATCTACAGTTCTAGAAAAGTCAGCTTCACTTTGTATGGCTTCGAGATCCATTTTGATCATACGATTAAGTGTGATTTGTGGTGTTACTTTTAGTTCAATGCCGGTTTCAATTTCTTGTAAAGTGGGCCCTTCGTCAGTGCCTCCTTCGATTTTAACATAAATTTTTAGTCCACTACGTATTTTGGCAGTCTTATTATTAATCGTTGTTACATTTGGTTTTGAAATAATACGGATTTGACCTGTGGATTCAGCGGCACCTAATTGCATTTCGAGATTTGTATTTCCTGGTAAGCGGCCTACTAGCACGTTAAATCCGCTTGTGGGAGTTAGTGTAGGGCCTAGGTTTACCATTGTACCAGGCGTGGCTCCTGATGTAATAGCGCCAGCATCTTGATTTCCACGCAGGACAACATTGTTGGGTCCAGATGAAAATCCCCATTGAATGCCTAAGGCTCTCGAGAAGTTTTTTGAAGCGTCGATGACCTTTGCCTCAATAGATACCTGAGGATCTTGCTTATCGATGCTGCCCAAAAATCTTCTGATATTATCAAGAACATTGGCATGGTCTTTGACAATGACTGTATTGGTTCTGTCGTCTGCAATAGTGGCGCCACGTTTTGATAAAAGAGTTTGGATGGGCTTTTGCATTTCAGAAGCTGTTGCGTAATTGAGTGGAATGGTCATTGCTTTTAGATCTGAATCATCGGTAAATTGTGTGGCTGGACCAACTCTCAAAATGTCGTTTTCGATAGCATACTCAAGGCTGTTGACGCGAAGTATTGAAGCCAAAGAGTCCATGATATCTGTATTGTAAAAGGAAACCGAAACTTTTCCTGTTGTTGCTTCTGGAACAATTATATTGATGTCGCCTGCAGCAGCTAAAAGCTCTAATGTTTTTTTGATGTCAGCATTATTAAATTTTATAAAATATTTTCCTAGGTGTCTCTTTTTTATAGATTGTGAGTATCCCTCCATCTTGACAATGTATTTATCTTCGAGTTGGGTTAATATCATCTTTCCTGGTTTGATTTCGGTAATAGTGTAATAACCAATACGATCACCTACTGTAAAAATTTGTCCTGATATGAGAACAAAAGATTTTTTTGGGCCGACAGCTATGCCTTGTATGATCAATGATGAGGGATCAGATTGTTCTTCGACAATGCCTGGAGCAAAGGGGTTTCTTGTTCCTGATGTTTTTGTTCCTGTCAGTTCATCAAGGGCGAGATCAGAAAATGATTTATCAAGATCTTCTAGAGAAATTTCATCGGCTGTTACTAGGGGAACACTGGAAGATATTTGTGAGGGGGTGTTTTGAAGTGTTGTTGATTGGCTGGGTTGTACGAGCGCCTGTGTTTGTTTAGAAGTGTCTGGTGGATTTTGTTTTGCATTAGCTAATGGCTGATAACAGGTAAATAAAAGCAAAAACAACAAAAGGGAGATAAGAAAACCCCTGTTTTTAATATAATGCATTGGCATTCTCCAGTTTAAAAAAGGTTCCCGCAATATCTACATTGACCATGTTCACGTCTAATTTGCTCACACGAATTTCAAGCGTATCGAGTGTAATGAGAGCGGGAATTGACTCTAAGTTCTGTATAAAATCTATAATATTTGGGAATCTACCATTAAATTTTAGGGAAAATCCCGTTTCTTCATATCCCTTTTTTTCTTTGGGGGTATCTTGTTTTATGGCGTCAACATTTACAGAAGACTGATACGTTTGTTGCATGACAGAGTTTAAAAAGTCCGACACGTTTTTATAAAGAGACTTTTTATATTTTGTTATCATGAGAATTCGTGTGTCTTTTGATTTTGTTGTAAGAGATTGTTGTTTTACCTCGTCTTGCATTTTTGTGTGTCGTTGCTCTAGGGCTTTCATGAGCTTTCTAATAGAGGCTTCTCGTTCTGTTAGGGCGCTGATTTGTTCGATGAGCTCAGTGTTTTTTTCTTTTTTTGGAAAATACAGATAATCAAAAGCAAGATAAAGTATTCCAGCTATGATAGCTAGAATCATAATGGTTTCTCTCACTTTTGCTTGTTTTGACAGTTGGCTACTTAACATCGGTATCTATTTCTCCAATAATTATAAAAGAATATCCATAAGACTGTTTTTGAGATTCAGCCTTAATGTTCTTTAAGTGTTTTGTTTGTGTAAGCGTTGATGACAGTTCAGTCACATGCTTCATTGAAGAACTCAGTCCGCTAATTTCGAGCTTATAATTGGTTGTAATGGTTTTGTTTGAGGTTTCGGGTTTTGAGTTTTTTTTGTCTTTTTTAGATTTTGATTTGTTTTTTTTGCCTTTGGTTGATGCAGGGTCACTCGACAAAGAAAAGCCCCCTACGGATTTAAAATTTGTTAACCAAAGTGTGTTTGGGAGGCTTCTTGTAACATTAAGAACAAGCTTAGACCATGAGGGTACATGTTCTATACGGTAGAGAAGCTCCTGGTACTCTCCGACAGAAACTTTTTCTTTTACAGGTTTTTTCATGAGTTGATCGCGTTGTTCCTCAAGGTTTTTAATAACAGTGTTTGCGTTTTTAATTTTACCTTCTAATAGTTTGGTGTGGAATATTTCGTAACCAACCAAAACGGCTGTAAAAAGAACGAATATCATGCCTATCTGAATAAGTCTGAGATAAGTAAAGGAAAAGGGCTGTTTTTCTATTAGGTTGATTCGTTTAATCATTGTGATTGTATGTAAGATAGTCCAACAGCTTGTACAAACATTGACGGTATTATATCTTTGTCAAGTGTGTCTGCATAGCTCAAGGAGATAAAAGGGTTTAATATGTCTACAGCTAAGCCAAGGTTTTGTTTTAAATAGTCAGCGAGCCCCGGAAGCGTTGCGCCACCACCAGATAAATAAAGGTGGTTGATGTCTTCCATCTTAAAATTTACTTTAAAGGTATCGATCGACTTTTGAATTTCTAAACCGAGCTTTTGATTAAAGGTTTCACTTTCTTTTTTTTGCGTTTCGATGTTGATGCCAGGCATGGGTCTTGAAAAAAGAAAAAGACGTTTTCCAATAACATAGAAAAGAGATGTTTTATAACCAATATTAATGCCTGCAATATAATTATCGTCATCGCCATGGCAGCGATCCAAGGTTGAAGCTAGTGTGACAGCAGCAGGTTCAATAAAGAAAGGTTCTAGTCCCAAGCGTAGCAATCTTTCTTTGTACTCTACGATAACATCTTGCATTATTGCGTAAGCCACAATGTCCATAGGAGCTGAATCATCATCGGGGATTTCGGAAATAATGGAATAATTAACTATAAAGTTATCGGTTTCACCCTCTACAAGGTCTCTTAGGTTCCACTTGATAGCCTCTTTTAGGTCTGCTTCGGGCATTTTAGGGAGTTCCATTTTTCGAATTTTAATAGAAGCATCATCTACAGAACAGGCAACGAGAGGGGTTGAGATTTTGTTGTCTTTAAGAAATGTTTTGAGATTTCCTTCAAATCCCTCGTCTAATAATCCAGAGGGCATCATTTTACAGATATGAATGGCAGGTTTTTCTGCGCCAATAAATGAAATTTGAACTGCTTTTGTGACCTTGCTTCCTATATCAAGGCCAAGAATGTTTTTTTGTTTTTTCAGACTAAGCATGTTCTAGGGAGCTCCTTCTACTTGGCTACAAGTTCATCTCTTAATGTCGAGAGCCTGTTTTCTACTTGTAATCTAATTGTTCGACTAACTTTGCCCTCAGAATAATCAAGAAAGTTTTGATAATGCGTAATGGCATCATAGAGGTCGCCCATTTTTTCTAGACAAATTGCCAAGTGTAGGTGTGCATCAATATAATTAGATTTTATTTCTAATGCCTTTTCTAGGTGTCGTTTGGCTTCGTTGTATTTTTGCTCAGAGATTTCAATAGTAGCGAGATTATTTAGTCCTTCAGGGTAGTTCTCATTCAAGGCCAGTGCAATTTGGTAGACTTGTTTTGCTTCGGATGTTTTTCCTGCCTTTTTTAAGCTTAGGCCATAGTTGTTATAGATTTCGGGGTTGGCTGGTAAGATGTTAACTAGCTTTTTATAGACCTCAGAGCTTTCGAGGTATTTTGATGATTGATAGAGTGCTATAGCTTCTTTTTTAAGATTAATGACTTCTTGGTCTTTTTTCTTTTTTTCATCAATGGGATTTGTGAGAGGTGTTTTTTTAACGGTTATGGTGCTCGAAACCTGAGGGGTGTTCGATTTTCCAAATTGGAAAAGAGCGGTCAGTCCTCGGCTAAAGGCTATGTAAATAATAATACCAAACCCAAGTAAAGCAAGCCCAGCAAAAAGCAAAATACGCTTTTTTGTATTATCTAGAAAAGGGGCTTTTGCCGTGTTGTTTGTTTCTGGTTGTGGATTAAAGGTTCCTGTGGACGATCCAGTGATTTCTTCCTGGGATTCTAGTTGGGTTTCAGTTTTATCTTTGGAGGATTCGGTTTTTTTTAAAGCATCAAGGATGAGCGACATAACTTGGGACCTCTTTTAGGGCTCGGTTAATTACTTTATTATCAATGACACGTGTATTTAAACAATAAGCCGCCATAAGACTCAAATCACAGATACTATTAATGAGCCTAGGAATTCCACGAGATTTTTTATATATTTTTTTAATAGCGTCTTTTTCAAAATAGGCGGCGACTTTTGATCCTGAAATATTAAGACGGTGCTGAATATACCCACTTGTTTGTTGATAATCTAATGGTTTCAATTTTACATGAATTTGAATGCGTTGTGAGAGTTGTCGAAGGCTTTTTGCGGCTAGTTTTTCCTCTAGCTCTGGCTGGCCAACCAAGATGATGTTGAGAAGCTTGTCAGATTCGGTTTCTAGGTTGGAAAGCATTCTTATCATTTCGAGGGCTTCAAATGAAAGGTTTTGGCTTTCATCGATGATGAGTGTGGCTGTTTTTCCTTCTTGGTTTATTTTTAGAAGATATTGATTGAGGACATCAATCTGTTTTTGCAAAGAGTTTGTTTCCCAGTCGTTCCCAAAGTCCCTGTTAATACTTCTTACAAGGTCGAGGGTGTTAAAGAGAGGGTTAAAAATGAAACATGTTTCAATTGAGTTTCCAGTGAGATTAAGTAGAGTTCTGATAATGGTTGTTTTGCCAGAGCCAACTTCACCAGTAAGCAGCATAAAGCCAATACGGCATTCTAGGCCATAGAGCAGTGTTTTTAATACGCCTTCATGTTGATCAGAGAGGTAGAGAAACTTGGTGTTTGGCGTATGCGTAAAAGGTTTTTCATCAAAACCAAAATAGGTATCATACATAGGTTTTTCCACAAACAAGAGCGGTTAATGCGCAGTTTTGCTGTAAAGCTATGTGTGGATAAGTCCCGCTGCACATTAATCCACTATCCATATTAGGTTTTACACAAACAACAAAATATGGATTTTGGTTATGTAATCAAAATCGTTTGTACTATACAATGAATAAAAAGGAAAGTAAACCATTGAAAATTTTCAGGTAATTGTTTTTTCCACAGAGAGGTGATGGAATAAGAAGGTAAACTGGTTCAAAAGAAAATTATTAAATATGATCAGATTAAATTAGGAAAAATGTATTTTCTTTTATTGAAATAGCCCAAGCGCATTATCAAAAGTGTACGGGTGTCCAGTTGGCCCAGTATATATATTGCCTACCTTTGACCAGTTTTCAGTAATGCCAACATCTAACACTCCATCAAAACATGGGTTCAATGGGGTGCAGTTGCCGTTAAGAGCAGTGCCTAAAGAAGTCGGGAAAGCATTGTTGCCGCTTGCAAGATTATTCATATAGGCATTGTTGATGCCTGAGCGTACGGCAGCTGAAACTCCGTCTTCTGAGGCTTGCTGTGCTTTATCAGTAAGGTCATAGAATTTTGGGTAGGCTATGATGGCCAGAATGCCAATAATAGAGATCACCAGGACTAATTCTATTAGTGTGAATCCTTTGTTGCTCATTTTGTTTTTCCTCACATCTTGTGTTTGATAATTGCTTTGGGGACCCCTCCCTTTGGCAAAATGCAAACACTATTCTATTATAAGCTATTCCTTGGCGTTGTGATAGAGGAATTTTAAAAAAAATGGTTAATCAAAATAAAGGCTATAAAACATGGGTTTAGCTGTCTTTTGTCGTGTAATACAGGATTTGTTTCTCGGTGAATCTTGTGAGGCTTTTTCTAGTTAGCATGAGCGCGTGTTATAGAAAATTGTCAAAAAAAAGCCCGCTCAGAAAACTGAACGGGCTTTAAATTAGATATTTTAAACACTAAGCTTATTGGAAGGTACCATTAGCTGGAGTGTATGTATAAGTTGTGGTATCAGGAGCTGTGTAAACTTGACCAGCTCTTGACCAACCATCAGAGATACCGTTCTTTAACACTGTGTCAAAACAAGTGGCACACGCTGCAGTAGCGTTACCATCTAGGTTTGCTGGGAATGAGTCATTACCAGCAGCTAGGTTGTTCATGTAAGCGTTATTGATACCCGCACGAACAGCAGCAACTATGCCGTCTTCAGCAGCCTGTTGGGCGCTTGCTGTTAGGTCATAGAATTTAGGAATAGCTGTTACAGCTAAAATACCAATAATAGAGATCACAAGGATCAATTCGACTAGTGTAAAACCTTTGTTATTCATATAAATACCCCTTGGTTAATAGTTTATTAAATGTATTAGGGACCCCCTCCCTGATACAAAAACAAACGTATTAATAATGATAAACCCAATTTACGTTAAACGACAATCTAAAAAGCATAAAAAAGGGTAAAAAATACCCGCTTTCAAAAAAGGGGCCAAATAACAGCATAATACATATGCTGCGACGCATCAATTAAGATGTCTAAAAAGTAGGTTGTTTTATACCCTTGTATAAATGGCTGGAAGATTTATTTAAGCAGGAATTTTTTGCTCTACGTAAATTATGCCCCTATTAGTTTTTTGAGTTCATCATAGTCTGTACCAAATTCGAATGCGCTTTCCTTGGTAATTTGACCGGCTTTGAAAGCCTTGGCCAGACTTTGATTCATGGTGACCATACCAGTAGTAGATTGGCCAATTTGCATAGACGTATAGAGCTGATGGATCTTTTCTTCACGAATAAGATTGCGGATGGCGTGATTGGGAATCATGATTTCTTGCACGAGCTGTCTTCCTCCTCCAATTTTGGGGACGAGTTGTTGTGAAATGACGGCCTGCAAAATAAAAGAAAGCTGTGTTCTGATTTGTGATTGCTGGTGAGAAGGAAAAACATCGATGATTCTGTTAATTGTTTGTACAGCAGTATTTGTGTGCAGTGTTCCAAAAACAAGGTGACCTGTTTCTGAAATAGTGATGGCAGCTCCGATGGTTTCGTAATCTCTCATTTCGCCGATGAGCACTGTATCAGGGTCTTGGCGGAGAGCGTACTTAAGGGCATTTACAAAACTAAGGGTGTCTTTTCCAACTTCTCTTTGTGCAACAAGAGACTTAGCCGATGAATGTACAAATTCAATTGGATCTTCAACTGTAATAATATGATCACCACGTGTTTGGTTAATATGTCCAATCATGGCAGCCATGCTTGTTGATTTACCAGACCCTGTTGGGCCTGTTACCAAGATCAGTCCTCGTGGTATTTTTGTGAGCTCTTGAAGGGCAGTAGGTAACTTCAGCTCTTCCATAGTAGGAATCACTGAAGGGATTGGCCTAAAGGCGCCTGTCATGTACCCTGTTTGAAAAAAAATATTTGCTCTGAAACGAGCTTTGTTTTGAAAATCAAATGAAAAATCTAGCTCACGTTTTTCCTCTAAATCCTTTCGCATGTTCTCATCACAGTAAGTCATGCACAGTTTTGAAGAGTCTTCTCCTGTTAGGATAGTTTTGCTTGCATGCTCTGAAGGTATTAATTCGCCATCTACACGAATCATTGCTTGTGCGCCTTCAGAAATATGTAGGTCACTTGCTTTCTTATCGAGAACTTCTTGTAGCAGAGTGTCGAATGAAATATTGTTAGCCATAGTATCTCCTAACTCACTATAAAATAAGATGTAATTCTATCAATATCCGTAAGCGTTGTTTTTTTGACGCTTAGTATTACAGCTTTACCTATTATTTTTGCTTATATTAAATTTTCTAGCAATAAAAATCTCTTGGCCATACCCTTTTTCTACCTTACAATAGAAGATGGTGATTCATTTATAGCACTTATGAATCATGATTACATCCCTTTTCTAATGTGAGGAAAGGTAATCGTACAAATTGATAATGATATGAAGAATAGCTCGGACCAATTAAAAAAGAAGAAGCGAGTTGCAGTCACTGGTCATATGATCGAAGCTTTTGCCAAGGGTTTGGTGAAAGAGAATCTGGTCACAAAGGACCAACTCGCTCTCGCTCAAGCAAGTTCCGATCACTTGGGTCATGATTTGGGGCAGATTCTTATTTCTCGTGGCTTTATAGAGGAAGATGCCCTGATTCAGTTTTTGTCACGAAAACTCGGCCTTCCTGTTCACAAGCCCACTTCTGAGGAAATCGATGTAGAAATATTAAGGAGCATGCCATTTCACCTTTCAAAAAAACATTTGGCATTGCCCATGTACAAAAAAGAGGATGGTGAAGTTGTTGTTGTGATGGCCGATCCAAATGATCCTTCTGCCATGGAAGATTTAAGGGGATATTTTCCAGCGGGTATAGATAAAAAACTTGGTTCAGCACATAGCATACTTGAGATGCTAGAAAAACACCATTCACGTTCTAGCACTGTAGATAGCTCTAGTGTAACGATGGAGCTTACAGACTCAGAGGAAGTTGAAGCTGAGGTCGAAACAAAAAAAATCCGAGAAATGGCATCTGGACCAAAGATCATAGCCACTGTAAACAACATTATCGCTCGAGCAAAAAAAGAGGGAGCGAGTGATATTCACGTTGAACCATTTCGAGAGAGTTGCCGCATTCGCTATCGCATTGATGGGGTGATGAGAGAGCGCGGTGCCGTTCCAAAGACCATGCATATGGGTGTGGTGAGCCGCATCAAAATTATGTGCTCACTCAATATTGCCGAACATCGTATTCCACAAGATGGTAGAGCGCGTGTTAAGCTCATGGGAAAACCATTAGATATGCGTGTGAATACTTGTCCCACACAGTTTGGTGAAAAAGTATGTATGAGATTGTTTTCAAAGGACACAGTAAAAACCATTGAGGGATTGGGCTTTGTAGAACGAGACCGTAAAATATTTACTGACATTATTTCAAAGCCACATGGGATTTTCTTAGTAACAGGCCCAACAGGATCTGGTAAAACAACAACCATGTACGCAGGCCTCATGAGAATTAACTCACCCGAAGTTAATATTATGACAATCGAAGATCCTGTCGAAAATGAAATAGAAGGCGTTAATCAAATTAGTGTAAGCGAAAAAACAGGGCTCACATTTGCTAAGGTTCTTCGTGCGGCCCTCAGGCAGGATCCAGACATTATTATGATTGGTGAAATTCGTGATGCTGAGACTGCAGAGATTGCTGCTCGTGCAGCCATCACAGGCCATATGGTTTTATCAACGCTTCATACAAACACAGCTGCGGGTGCGGTTGATCGTCTCAGAGATATTGGGATTGAATCTTTTATGATCGCTAGTTCACTTAAAGGTGTTTTGGCCCAAAGGCTTGTGAGAAACATATGCCCAAGCTGTCGCCAAGAGTGTAGCACAGAAAATGCGTATAATATTCCACTCAAGAAAAATTATATTTCAAAAGGATGTGAAGAATGTAATTTCACAGGATACAAAAGCGGTCGTGTTGGTGTTTTTGAAATGTTGCCTATTAATGCTGATGTTCGCAAACTGATTCACAATAATGCAGGTTCAAATGAAATCATGAAGTACATGCGAAATAACAACATGCCTCTTCTTCTCGAAGATGGTATAGCCAAAGTCGAAATGGGAATTGCTAGCCTTGATGATGTCATGCGAGTTGTGATAGAGGATTAGTCACAGGTAATCTATGCCAAAATATTCATACAAAGCCAGAAGTACTAAAGGTTCTCTCGTTAAGGGATTTATTGATGCTGATAGCATTGTAACAGCTAAGAAAAAATTGTCTGAACAAGGCCTTATTCCCATTTCTGTCGCAGCATCCAAGGGCGGAATAGACATTAAGATGGGTGGCTTTTTTAAGAAGAAAGTAAAGCCTGACGAAATCCTTCTTTTTACAAGGCAGTTTTCTACTCTTTTTAAGGCTGGCATGGGCATGGAAAACATTTTGCATACACTTCTCTTGCAAACAGAAAACCCAACAATGAAAGAGGTTCTTGAATCAATCAGAAATGATGTTCAGCAAGGCGCTAGTTTGGCCAAGGCTTTTACAAAACAAAGTCATGTGTTCGATGACCTGTATGTTAATATGGTGGCTAGTGGTGAAGAAGCTGGTGTTCTCGAAGAAGTGCTAGACCAGCTGTCAGATGTATTGGAAAAAGATTATTCCATGCGCAAGGGCATTAAAACTGCCATGCTTTATCCAAAAATTGTTATTGCAGCTCTCATTTTAGCCTGCACATGCATGCTTTATCTTGTGATTCCCAAGTTTGAAAGCCTGTACGAATCATTAGATGCTGCTTTGCCTCTGCCAACTCAAATACTGCTTTGGGCGAGCCAGATTCTAAATGATTATTTTATCTTTGTTGCCATAGGTTTTGGCGTACTCATTTATCTGTATAAAAGATGGTATAATACACCAAAAGGTAAGTTTGCCGTTGATAAATTTGTTTTTAAGCCGCCTATTTTTGGTCCTCTTAATTTAAAGGTCGCGAATGCTCGTTTTGCAAATATCCTTTCTTGTCTTTACCGAAGTGGTTTGCCCGTCACAAAGGCTTTGAGTATTACCGCCGAAACCATTGGGAACGAAGCTTTTATGCGAGATGTGAGGGTGTTGCAGGCTGATGTTGAAAAAGGACATAGCATTTCTGATAGCATGAGGCGGTTAACGTATTTTTCACCTTTGATTGTTGAAGCCACAAATATTGGTGAAAAATCTGGTTCTCTTGATACAATGCTTTCGAGCATTGGTGGCCATTATGATTCTGAAATTGGCTATACATTAAAAAACCTGTCCTCTATGATCGAGCCTCTTTTGCTTTTTGTAATTTTTGGTGTTGTTTTGGTTTTTGCTTTGGCTGTGTTCTTGCCGATCTGGAATATGAGTGATGCGATGTTAGGGTAATTTCTTACTTGTATTCTATCTTGATGATTTCGACCTCAAGAATTCCTCGAGGTCTTTTCACTTTAACAGTCTCCCCCTCTTTTTTTCCCATCAAAGCGCTGGCCATGGGAGCTTTCCAGCTGATCTTTCCTGATTCAGGCTCATATTCATCTGGTCCCACAATTTGAAAAGTAGATTTTTCACCGTTTTCATCCTCAATGCTCACTGTGGCGCCAAAACTTACACAATCACTTTTGACAGTGGCAGGGTCAATAACTTCAATATTATCAAGTCGTGATTGTAGATGACGGATTCGTTTATCAATTTCCCTTAACCTTCTTTTGCCATAGATGTAATCAGCGTTTTCTGATCGGTCACCATTTTCTGCTGCCCAGGAGACTGTTTTTACGATCTGAGGCCTTTCTTTGTGCAAAAGCAGATGTAGCTCTTTTTGGATTTTTTTGAGCCCTTGAGGGGTGAGGTAGTTTGGTCGTTTTATCATGTTTAACTTATATTATATATAAGAGTAATAGAAAAAACCTGTTTAGAGGTCAATCTTCTCAGTGTTTTGATTTTATTGTCCGAAATAACTCTAAAGCAATCATTAACAAAGATTAACATCAATTAACATCATCAAACATCTCTTCGAAAAATACTTATTAAACCGTCTTTCACACAGGTAATCAGCATGCTACAATGGTAATAAGCATTTCATCTCATAAGCAGGAATAGTGGCAAGACAGTGACTTTAACAAAGGGGAATGGATTATGATTATTCATCAAGGAACATTGCAACTTCATTCGGGAGACACGCTGCTTGAATGCGTTCAAGAAATCACAAGAGAAATTGGTCAAGAAATTCTCTTAGAAAGAGGATTTGAAGATCATCATACCTTGGCGGATAAAATTGCAGAAGACAATGGGTATCTGGGAATCGAAGATCCCGAAATAATGAATCTCTGCACTGTTGATACAGAATCAGGCACGCCGCATACGCTTGCCTTACCAGATTGGATGGATCCTTTTCTGACTGAATATTATGACAGCACGGCCCTTACCGCGTCGTGTATGTGTACTTATAGAGAGTGATAGACTATGTTTATTCATAACCAACAGATGTACTTCAATGCAGGTGATAAAATCGATACAGTGGCCAGGGATCTTTTTGATAACATCGATGCTCAGGTTTTAGAAGATAATGATATATCTGATCCAAGAGACCTTTCAGAATTTATAGCCAGCCAAAAATTTGAAGAAGGCAGAGAAGCTCCAGGGACGAGAGAACTAGGTACTTTAGATGCTGGGGAATCTCCTACAACAATTACTGTACCACAATGGATCACCGATGCTGTTGGTGATCGCTATGATGCGTCTCCAAGTGATCTTGCTTTACTTGAAAGACATACACAATCAAGAGACGAGACAGTAGGGAGCTCCGTAGAAGGTGGGGGCCGAAGGTTTGGTGCTGATGCCTCTGGTTATACAGGTGATCCTGGCCGGCCTGATCCAGCCATACAGGGGACATACATACCTGCTGACAATCGGCCAACACATGGTTTGCCTGTCTGGCTGGCACAAACAAATATTCAACAGGCTATTATTGGTTCTTTTTTTCGCTCAAAACTATATGATGTTCATGATTCAAAAGAAAGAGCTAAAAGAGCTCAATCTGAATTTTCCATAAATGGTGAACATCGTATTAAAGCAATAAGGGGTGAAGAAGCTCAAAAAGCAGCTAAAGGTGTTGCTGGCGCATGGATGCGACTAAAAAGAGATTTAAATCGTTGCGCACATCTCAAAGTTATAGATAAGACAAGAGGTCTTTCACCAGAGAATCAGACAAGATTAGAGGATCTTGAGGTTGGAGTACGTGTTGGCTGGGATGAGTTTATTAGAGCTCATATAGACGAGCTTTATTATGAAATGGAAGGGGTAAGCGCGGTTAATGATATTATTAGCACTAGTCGGGTTGACAGTTGGCTTGAGCAGTTTGGTGATGTAGATAGGCCGCCTTTGTTGTTTCAGATGGAGCTGGCTCTTGAATATGATTTAGCTATGCCTATTGCCGATATCCAAGAAATCTATACAGGATCTCTTGGGGTGCCCGCAGGAACAGAAAGAGATACTTATTTATACAGGTCGAGCTATGGGTATGCCGAAGACCTATTAATGGGTGTTCTGATGGATGAGGCGCGGATAGAAATGGACAAAGTCGGTACGACAGAAAGGCGAGAACAGGTTCTTGCTCACTATGACTTTGATGTGCAAATGGAAAAAGCTATCAGAATACATGAAGGGGCAGCAAAATAGGCTCCAACCAGATAAAATCATTAAGATATTTCATTTTTGTTTTTCCAGCAACTTTTCAATCAATCCTTCGATATAAAGAACCAATCACAAAATGAACAATACTAATATTTTATGGCACTTGGTTTAGACACAATAGTATCTACAATAATTCAACGCCTTGATCCGGTTGATCAAGGATCTTATCCAGGCAAAACGCAAACGAAAATCACTGGAAGTGCTGCTTACACCTTGGTTCAAGAACGGCAAGAAGGAGGTCTTGTCGCTTGTCCACAGCCATTATGGCAAAGTGCTCAAGAATGTAAGGATTTGCCAGAGTCGTTATTTGAAAATATCTTGCCTTGGGATTTGGCTGCAGCCTTAGAAGATTTCTCATCAGAAGCTTCAAATTTTGTAGGTTTAATAGAATGGGAAATGGGAGGCTTGCCAGCTCAGGCATCACAGCTTGAAAAGGCTTGGGTTATTTATCATGCTGTAACATCTCTAGATTGGACTTTTAATTACACACCATCAGGACTAAGCTGTGCGGATATTTTAGAAACACCAGTTGGAAATTGTGTTGATGTAACTAATTTATTGTACGCCTTATTTCAGTATTTTGAAATCGAGAGTTTTCCTGTTTATGTGCATGAGACAATAGATGGAAACATGAATCACTATTGCCTGGGTATTCAAGGTGATGATGGTGAAACGATTTTAGTGGATGCTAGTTTTGAAGAAGGCTTTGGTATCGACCACAGAGAATGGTATGCTTTGTCAGACGCTGAATTCTTATCTGTTATTCATAATGGTCGAGGTGTGAAGGCTGATCTTGAAGGAGATTACTCGCTTGCGTTAGACGAATATACGCAGTCTTCAGAAATATGTTCTTGTCGACCAATTCCAATGTTGAATGCTGCTGGTGTTTACATGGGCAATGAGGATCTTGGTCCTGCTGGTGAATTAATCGACCAAGTTTCTTCTCAAGGTTATGAATCAGCACAGTTTTCGTATATCCAAGGTTTTTATAATTTGAACATTAAAGATCAAGAGGGTGCTTGTGAAGATTTTCAAGAGGCACTTGAGCAATGTTCTTCTCATCAGGGTGCGCAAAAGCAATTTGATCGTTATTGTACATCTGAATAATGAACCATTCCAAAAAAATCCTTGGCAATTCTCGTAACTTATCTTAAACTCCGCTTCATCTAAGGAGAACCGTATGAAAAAACAAGCCATGTCTGTTTTATGTATTTTTGTTACTTGGGTGGTTCTTGATTTTGTTATCCATGGACTACTTCTTTATGATGACTACCAACTCACATCTCAGCTTTGGAGACCTCTCTTAGAAATGAATATGGGCCTTACCTATGCTGTGACCATGGTTGGCGCCTTAGTCTTTGTTCTCATTTTCGACAACTTTTTTGAGTTTAAAAACAAAAGCACAGCCTTGCAATACGGTCTTCTCTTTGGTCTTGCCACAGGTATGTTCATGGGTTTTGGCTCTTATGCTGTGATGCCCATTACGTTTACAATGGCTTTTGTTTGGTTTTTAGGAGCTGTTGTAAAAGCAATTATTGCTGGGATGTTTTTGGCAATGATTATTGGTGATGTCAAAAAAGTTTGATCTGGTTTCCACTCATCCACAACATTTTTTGAATTTCTTTCCACTTCCACAAGGGCAGGGGTCGTTTCTTCCCACTTTATTATCTTTCTTTATAGGGACATTCTTTTTCACGTCATAAAAAAACCACTTTTCAGCTTCTTTTTTAAAAATGGATGTTTCTTGATGGGCATAGCTTGAGCCGTCTTGGGTGTATCTCACAATAAATTCAATAGCGGTTTCACCTTCTTTTGCCTTTGAATCATCAACATTTAGTATTTCTAATCCTTGCCATGTGGAGCTTTCTGACCATTCTTCGACACCTTCTTTGTCTAGTTCTTTGGCTTTTTCAGGGTGATGTGTTTCAACTACGTAATCAGTTTGTCCTACCACATAAGCTGTATACCTGGCGCGGAGAAGCTTTTCGGCGGTGTCAGGGGTTTCTGATCCTAGGTGATGGGGCTGGCAGCAGTTTTCATAGTTAACACCAGAGTCACAGGGGCAGGGAGAAAGTATATCTATTTTAGTCATTATTTTTTGGCCCTTTCTATGTATTCATTTGTATCTGTGTTTACAACAACGCGTTCTCCTTCTTCGAGAAAAAGAGGGATTTGAATACGAAATCCCGTTTCTAAAATGGCGTCTTTTGTTTTTCCTTGTATGCCTTTTTGTCCTGGTGCGGTTTCGGTGATTTTTAGCGTCACATTAATAGGAAGTTCAACGCCAATAGGCGCTTCTTCGTAAAGCATCACGTCGTAATTATGCTCTGGAACAATGTAGTGTGCGGTTTCTGCAAGCAGTTCATCGCTGAGTTCATATTGCTCAAAGTTTTCTTGATCCATAAAATGATAAACATCACCATCTTTGTATAGGTATTGCATTTTGCGGTTAAAAACTTCGGCTGTTTCAACATCTTCGGCTGATCTGTAACGCTTGTTTGTTTTGACCCCTGTTTTGATGTTTCGCATATCAGCCTGTACAATAGCGTTGCCTTTACCTGGGGTGATGTGCATGAGGTTGATGATTCGATAAAGCTCGTTGTTGAGTTTGACGATGTTTCCCTTTTTTATTTTTGTGGCTACTGTCATGAGTAACTCCGGTTTTTAATCCATTTAGGTTGCGTAATGAGGCAGTTATATAGTTGTTTTTTTGTAATTTGACAAATCTAACACAAATTTCAACTTCTAGATTTCATGTGCAAATCATAAGGAGCGCTGGTTTGATGTGGTCAGGTTGTAACATTATAAAATTAAAAAGTTTTTTTGACATATTGATCAGTCAGTATTATTTGCGTTTGGATGCAAGTTAGCGCATTTCTTTTATTTTTTAGGAGTTGGCATGGCATTTAAAGAAGTTAATCCACAGATTGGTTTTGCAAAAGAAGAAGAAAAGATTCTCTCTTTCTGGAAAAAGAATTCATTGTTTCAAAAGAGTATCGATAATCGTTCTCAAAAAAAGGTTTATACCTTCTATGATGGCCCTCCTTTTGCTACTGGATTGCCTCATTATGGACACCTCTTGGCTGGAATTTTAAAGGACATTATTCCTCGTTATTGGACTATGAAGGGTTATCGTGTTGAGCGTCGTTTTGGTTGGGACTGTCATGGCTTACCTATTGAATACGAAATTGATAAAAAACTTGGGATCAGTGGCAGTGCAGGTGTCGAAAAGTTTGGGATAGCGAATTATAATAAAGAATGTCGTAGCATTGTTCTTCGTTTTACTGCGGAATGGGAAAAAACGGTCAACCGTATTGGGCGTTGGGTAGATTTTAGAAATGACTATAAGACAATGGATCCTGAGTTTATGGAATCTGTTTGGTGGGTGTTTAAACAACTTTGGGATAAGGGACTCGTTTATCAAGGGCATCGTGTGATGCCTTACTCAACAGCCGTCTGTACTCCCTTGTCTAATTTTGAAGCAGGCCAAAACTATAAAGACGTTCAAGACCCTTCACTCACACTTGTTTTTAAAGTTCTCGAAGAAGACAATGCCAGTTTATTGGCATGGACAACCACTCCATGGACTCTGCCCAGCAATTTAGCGCTCACTGTCGGTGCTGATATTGACTATGTTAAGATTTTTGACCCTGATGCTAAGAAAAATTTCATTTTAGCTGAAGCTCGGTTGCCAGCGTATTTTCGTAGTGAAGAAGAATATAAAATCATTCAACGTTACAAAGGAAAAGATTTAGAAAATAAGCGCTATGAACCTCTCTTTGATTATTTTTCTGATCAAGCAGCAAAGGGCGCGTTTCGAGTTGTTCTCGGTGATTTTGTCACAACTGAGGATGGTACAGGTGTTGTGCACACGGCCCCTGCTTTTGGTGAAGATGATTACGATGTGTGTAAGAAAAATAAAATAGAGCTTGTTATGCCTGTTGATGCTGATGGCAAGTTTACAGAACCTGTTAGTGATTTTGTTGGCCAATATGTAAAAGATGCCGACAAAGAAATTATCCGCATGCTCAAAAAGCAAGGCAAGATAGTAAAGCAAGAAACCATAAAACACAGCTATCCCTTTTGTTGGCGGTCAGACACGCCACTTATCTATCGTGCTATTTCATCTTGGTTTGTGAATGTAGAAAAAATCAAAGAAGCCATGATCGCGGCTAATCAAAAAACACATTGGGTGCCTGAGACTCTGCGTGATGGACGTTTTGGAAATTGGCTCGAAAATGCCCGTGACTGGAATATTTCGCGTAATCGTTATTGGGGAAATCCAATTCCTATTTGGAAAAACACAGAAACAGATGAGTGTGTTTGTGTGGGAAGCATAAAAGAACTTGAAGAGCTTTGTGGCCAGAAGATTACAGATCTCCATCGAGAGCATCTTGACGATTTAGAGATTCCAGCCAAAGATGGGAAGGGTGTTTACAAACGTATTCCAGAGGTTCTTGACTGTTGGTTTGAGTCTGGGGCCATGCCTTATGCCCAGTGTCACTATCCTTTTGAGAACAAAGAGGAGTTCGAAAAAGGTTTTCCAGCAGATTTTATTGCAGAAGGACTCGATCAGACTCGCGGGTGGTTTTACACACTAATGATTTTAGGCACAGCTCTTTTTAATAAACCTCCTTTCAAAAATGTAGTGGTTAATGGGATGGTGCTGGCCGAAGATGGCAAGAAGATGAGTAAGCGCCTCAAAAATTACCCTGATCCTGGTGATGTTCTTGATGCCCACGGCGCAGATGCCCTCAGGCTTTACATGATTCAATCACCGGTTGTTAAAGCTGAAGAGCTTAGGTTTTCAGAATCAGGCGTAAAAGATATTGTTAGAAGAATATTACTCAAATGGTGGAATGCTTATACCTTTTTTATCAGCTATGCGGTTATTGATAAATGGGAGCCAAAGAAAAACATTGTGCCAAAATCAGATAACATTCTTGATCGCTGGATCATTTCAAAAACGCAAACACTTCTCTCCATTACAGAAAAAGAAATGGCAGAGTACCATCTCAACAATGTGGTTCCTGCTCTTCTTGATTTTATCGAAGACCTTACAAATTGGTACATTCGATTAAATCGTAAACGTTTTTGGGACGAAAAAAGCACAAAAGACAAAGAATCAGCCTATCAAACTTTGTATTATGTTTTGTTCACAATGGCTAATGTTATGGCACCGTTTACCCCATTTTTAGCAGAGCTCATGTACCAAAACTTAAAAGAAGAGGGTGCAGCAGAAAGTGTTCATTTAAACGACTTTCCTGTTGCTAACGAAGGCCTTATTAGCAGCGACCTTGAAGAATCAGTTAGCCTCATAGAACGCGTTATACTTATTGTTCGCAATATGCGCGAAAAGAAAAATATCAAAGTGAAAGTGCCGTTAAAAAAACTCACTGTGATTCACCGCAATGCCGCACTTTTAGATCGATTAAAAACACTCGAAAGTTACGTCAAAGAAGAGCTCAATATAAAGAATGTTGAGTATCTTACCAATGAAGATGATTTTGTTGAGCTTTCTGCCAAGGCTAATGGTGCTGCTTTAGGCAAAAGACTGGGTAAGAAGTTTGGTGAAATTAACAAAGCGATAATGGGAATAGACACAGAAACTCTTGTCAAAGTCGAACATGGCGAATCGCTTACAGTGCAGGGTGAGGAGCTTACGAGTCAAGATCTAATCATTTATCGCAAACCTAAAAAAGGACATGAGCACCTTGTGTCTGATGCTTTTATTACTGTTGAGCTCGATACAACACTGGATGAAGATCAAATATTAGAAGGTTTGGCTCGTGAAGTGGTTAATAGAATTCAAAAGTTGAGAAAAACAGCTGACCTTAAATTAAGTGATCGCATTAATGTAGAATACGCGGCAGCAGGGGAGGTTGAAAAAGCTATCAGTGGCAATATTGATTATATTAAAGAGCAAACGCTTGCTGTTGAATTCACTGCAAAGGAAAAGCCAGCAGGCAAGGCAAGTGAAGTCTGTCAAATCGAGAAAAAAGAACTAACTATAGCTCTCACAGTTTCAAGTCCGTCTTCACTAAAGCTTCGCCGTGACAGGGGAGACTCCAAATGACAAAAGAGAAACGTTTTAATTTTGCTGAGATTGAAGCGCGCATTTATAAAATGTGGCAAGACAAAGGTTGTTTTAAATCTGCTGTGGATTCTGAAGGCAAGGTTCTTGATAAAGAGCGTTCAAAAAAAGGGACTTATGTTATTTCTATTCCTCCGCCTAATGTGACAGGACGCCTGCACATGGGGCACGCTTTGAATAATGGCTTTCAGGACATTCTCATTCGATACAAACGCATGGATGGCTATGATGCTCTCTGGGTGCCTGGCACAGATCACGCTGGAATTGCGACACAAACAGTTGTGAAAAAAATGCTCGATGCCGAAGGCATTGATTACCGCGAATTGGGCCGCGAAAAGTTTATTGAAAAAATTTGGGAGTGGAAAGAAAAATATGGCGACATGATTCTCAGGCAGCTTATGAAGCTTGGGTGTAGTTGTGATTGGGACCGTACACGATTTACTATGGACGAAGGATTGTCGCGCGCTGTTTCTAAAACATTTAAGACTCTCTACGATGAAGGGTTAATCTATCGCGGAAAACGAATAGTCAACTGGTGTCCAGTCGATCGCACAGCTTTGTCTGATGACGAAGTCGAAACAAAAGAGGGTGGCGAGCCTGGCTTTTTATGGCATATTAAATACCCTCATGCAGATGGTTCTGGGTATGTTGTTGTAGCTACAACAAGGCCCGAAACTTTGTTTGGTGATGTGGCAGTTGCGGTCAATCCAGAAGACAAAAGATATAAAAAACTCATTGGAAAAAATGTTATTCTTCCTTTGCAAGAGCGTGTGATCCCTGTGATCGCTGATGAATACGTGGACATGGAATTTGGCACAGGTTGTCTCAAAATCACACCAGCTCATGATGCCAATGACTTCGAAGTAGGCACAAGACATGGTTTAGAGCCTATTAATGTGATGAATGAAGACGCGACTATGAATGAGGTTGTGCCCGAACGCTATCAAGGTTTAGACAGAGACGCGTGTCGCAAAAAAGCCGTAGAAGAATTAAAAGAAAATAGTCTTTTAGAAAAAGAAGAACCTCGCATGACACCTATTGGACGTTCTTACCGCTCAAAGGCCGCTATTGAATATCGTCTTTCACACCAATGGTTTGTCAAAATGAAGCCGTTGGCTAAAAAAGTTCTCACTGTGCATGATAAACTAAATATTGTGCCTCCTCGGTGGAATAAAGTTTATTTAGAGTGGCTAAATAACATTCGTGATTGGTGTGTGTCGCGTCAAATTTGGTGGGGACATCGTATACCCGTTTGGTATTGTCTTGGGGAAGGTCAAAGGTCAAAGGTCAAAGGTCAAAGACATGAATCAAAATGTCCACCAATAGTTAGCGAGACAATTCCAGACAAGTGTCCGCATTGTGGAAGTTCGGATTTGCATCAAGAAGATGATGTTTTGGATACGTGGTTCTCATCGTCACTTTGGCCCATGTCAACTCTAGGTTGGCCCGAAAAAACGCCAGATTTTAAACGCTATTTTCCGACTTCAACACTGGTAACAGGAAAGGACATCATATTTTTCTGGGTAGCGCGCATGAATATGATGGCTACACATTTTGAAGGCAAGCTTCCTTACAAAAATGTTTTTATCAATCCCATTGTACTCGATGAAAGAGGCGAGACCATGAGTAAGTCAAAGGGCAATGGTATTGATCCTTTGGTTGTTATTGATGGCGCTACATTAAAGGATCTCGAAGGTCCAGTGATGGAGGCGAGGCCTTCAAACCTGAAAGAGATTTTGCGTCGCATCGAAAAAGCTTTTCCCAATGGGTATGAAGGTGTTGGCGCTGATGCCTTAAGATATACGCTTGTATACTTAAGTTCCAGCGGACAGCAGCTCAAGGTCTCTCTTGATTCTTTTCAGGAATTAGGCCGTCGCTTTATGACAAAGCTTTGGAATGCAGCGCGGTTTATTTTCATGTACATAGAACAAGAAGAAGAAAAGGGTGGTGATGCACCAAAAGATTTTTCAAAACTATTAACGGACGAAGACCGATGGATTCATGCCAGAGCTCAGTTGGCAGCCAATAAAATCAGAGAGTGTTTTGATAACCACGATTTTACAAATCTTGGACAATATTATTATCAATATGTTTGGAATGATTTTTGTGACTGGTACATTGAACAATGTAAAGTGCGACTTATTTCTGATGATCCCCTACAAAGAAAAACAGCCTTGCATAGTTTGGTAACAGCGTTTGCAAAAACCCTAACCGTCTTATGCCCTCTTGTTCCGCATATTACAGAAGAGCTTTGGAGCAGGTTATTGCCATTGGCAGATAAATTTGATCTGTGGGGCAAAGACAAACCTAAATCAGAGATTCTTATGCTGGCGGCTTTCCCACCAAAGAAAGCTGTTTCAAAGAAAGAAAAAATCATCTTAGAACGTTTTGATAGACTCAAAAAGTTTGTTTCTGATGTCAGGGCTTTGCGTAAAGCGTATAACATCAAAGAAGCACAAAAACTTAAAGCCCATGCTTTGGCTCTTGATGAGCCTGCAAAGCAAATGATGGATAAATCTTTGCCTACGATTTGTCGTTTGGCATACTTGAAAGATTTGCAAATTATTTCAGACCGTAAAGACAAACCAAAAAAGACTGTGGCTATCATTGAAAAGAGTTTTGAAATCTATTTGGACATCTCAGAGTACATTGATGTGGCAACAGAAACCACAAGGCTTCAAAAAGAAATTGAAAAGCTCGATTCACATATTGCTTCGCTCAACAAAAGGCTTCAAAACCGAAACTTCGTTGAAAATGCTAAACCAGAAGTTGTGGAAGAGCAGCGGGCAACGTTTGAAGCCAGCCAAGGACGGGTGGAGAAGTTGAGAAGTCTTTTGCAAGAAATTAGTGCGTGGTCCTAATATAGGTCCTATAAGTCTTATAGGACCTATAAGACCTATAACAAGGCAGGACAATAGCAAACATGCCTTAACAAATAGACGCAACCCCAAAAAATCATTAACATTTCTTGCTATAATGCTAGTGACACGCCCCCCAGTATTTTCCCCTAAATGTCTCCAAAATACCCCAGTCGTGCTCTGTTTAGGGGGCTTATTTTCTAAAAATATCGAGTAATTTCAAGTTGTTATAAAGTTTTCAGGCTTGGCACGGCTTATGCATATTAGAGAGGCATGAGTGGCTTAATAAAAAAACAAAACTTCTGGCAGGTCTTAAAGGCTTTTGGTGTAAAAGCTGCTCTTAAGCTTATCTTTTCAAAAGATCGTACTTTTCTTGATTTCTGCATGAGAAATGAAATCTTTTAGCCCAAAATTAGGCAATATCCTTCAAAGCTACTTTTCCCCTGGTCCATAAAACCCGATCCACCATTACTTTGAAAACATTCTCCATTCTATTTTGAATTTCAATTCCTTCAATAATCCCTAACGCGCGTGAAATAGCTTCAAACGTACAGAGGTGATCTGGCGTAGGGCCTTGTCTCAATTTGTACGAGGAGGGCGGGCCTGGAGGGAGCGTGACTTTTTTCATGCTCAAAAGATCTGGTGTTCTTTTAATCATTTTTAATGACTGGTGCCAATTACCATCAGGCACAAAGAGTTTAATAGGCTTTTTCAAAGTCGAAACATAATCCAGGCTCAATTCTGTGGCACCAGAAAAAGGATAAAGAAGCAAAGGCGTTCCCTCAGATTCGAGCAGGTCTTTTATGTCCAAGGATTTTCTGTTTTCATGGCCGTGAAAGCGGATTTCTGCGTTCGTCAAAAGCTTTGGAAGCAAATGCGCTGTATTTGTTGTGATGATTTGCTCGCGCCACTGCATCAAAACAGTGACTTTAGTGTTAAGTTCTTTTTTAAAAAGAAGGTCACAGAAACAAAGGTTGATGTGCATACGGCAATGATGACACCGAATGGGAATGTTGGGTAACCGTTTGTCTTTTAGCTTATTCATTGATGGATTGTTGATATCTGTTTAGGAGGGGAAAGGCAAATATGTTATGGGGTCTCGGGTTCTCTGGTTCCCAGGTTCTCGGGCTACAGGATGCTGGATGCTAGATATGAAGACAATAAGATTAAAATTTATTCTTTCCCTTCTTTTGTTTCTATTCATTGCTTGTTCCTCTCCATCAGTGCAAAAAAATGAAACAGTAAAGGTAGGTCAGGCTGTTCAAAACTATTACACAGTCACAAAAGTCATTGATGGTGATACGTTTGAGGCAACAAATGGAAGCCATGTTGTCCGAGTTCGAATCGCAGGCATGGATGCCCCTGAATATAAGCAAGCTTATGGCAAGAGGGCGACGTATCAACTCAGGAAAGAAATTAAGGATAAGAAAGTGCGCATTCAAATGGTGGGTGAGGGACTAGATAAATACGGTCGTGTTTTGGGGCATGTTTTTGTCGACGAGCAGGATGTGTCCTTGGTCATGATAAAACAAGGACTAGCTACTTATTACCGTCCCTTTTGTACAGAGTATCCTCGCTATCTAGAACATTATAACTATGATCCTGTAAAATATGTTGAGGCGGAGAAGAAAGCAAAAGAGAAGGGATTAGGGATTTGGGGCGCTGGAAAGAATATTCTTCCATGTCTTTATAGAAGCAAGAACAGGTAATTGGTTCTTGGGTTCCCAGGGTCACAGGGTCACAGGTTTCAAACTACAAACTACTAGCTACAAATAAAAAAAACGCGCTCCCAAAGTCATTGATGTCTCCTAACGTTTGTTGCTGAGAGCGCGTCTTTATTAAAAAGGTCTAACCCTTTTTATGGAGAGAGAAATGAAAAACCTTGTTTCTGCTCTAACCCTTCCTCCCAAACCGTAAGAGAGTAGAGAGATCTTTCCAATTCTACCCACTCGATTTGGCTTAAATGGCCAAGCATTTGAGCTTGTTTATCCATTTGATGTTTAAATTCTAAAATAATTTCTAAACTACTTTGAAAAATATCAGGAGACTGCGGGAATCTTTGAGAGGCCTGAAAGAGATAATTATTAAATTCTCTCAAAATCGTGGGCCTTATTTCCAATGAACTGCCAAAAATGAGCTTTTGTTTAAATGCAATAAGAGCCTGTCTCACAGTAGCCTCGTTGCCTGCTTGAACAAGTTCTTCTAAATTGCTGAGCAACTCACTATCCATTTCATTAAAACTAAGCTGGCTTGCTTTATCATCATAACAAGTAACCGTGTCTGTAAAAGCTTCGGTTTGCGTCCCTGTTCCTGGTGTGCTGACAGATCCAGGATTGTAGAGAATGTCTATGATGCCTTTGCTCATAATTTATGCCTTTGTTTTTGCCTTGCCAGATTGACAGAAAATCTGGCGTGGCATTTATGACAGCCCTTAACTTGGGTTGTCTTCTTTCTACATTTCTAACAAGCAAACATAGTGCCAAAGCTGATTGGAAAATGGCCTCTCTAAGTGGGTGATATTAGGCAAGTGCGCGAATTTATATGGTTATCCACAGTCAAAGATCTAACGGTTTTCTCAATATGGGAGAGAATGGGGAGTATTATTATAGTTCGTGCAAGGTAGGGTTGCTATGAGGTTCTTCGGAGCCCAATATAGGTCTTATAAGTCCTATAGGCCCCATAGGACCTATATTAAAACTAAGCTAAATCTCAATAGCTACAAGTTCTTGATATTACAGCAAATAAGTGCCCGCAGAGTGTCTGCCGCACCCCGCCATAAAGTCTATGATTTAAGCAACTTATTAGGGCTTTGCCCGATAATAGTGCAGAGGTAATTAGGGTATTTATGAGCGATTTAATCCCAACAACCGGTCAGGCACCAGTTTCAGAAAGATCTCCATCTGAGTTGACTTCATTAGATGTGGCTTTGGAACGACGCGCATCTTCTACATCCCCGACTTCTGGCACAAACACAGGCCCAACTAAAGAAGAAGTTGCTACTGTTTTTGAAAAACTGGGTATTGGTTTTTCTGTTGCAGCTGATGCTGGTATTCTTGTCTACGCGATTTCAGTCGATGCTAGAGAATATGAGCTTGATGATGATGGCATGAATCGGCCAGTTTTTAAAATTCCTTTTGATGTTGTACCAACAAACCTAGCGCGTCAATGGGCTGAAACTCCTGGCGAGCTTGTTGGTATGAGTGTTTCTGAATCACTCTTGTATGGTCATGCTGATTTGAGTTTGATTATGCGCACACTTAATCCCCCAGCAATTTACGCCATGGAAATGGGAGAGCTCACAACAGATCTTGCGGGGAAATATACCGGACCTTTAGGTTATGCTTCTATTGTAAGGGGTGTTTCAACTAATCCTGTGCTTACGTACGATGGCAGTGATCCTGGTGTGCTGATTATTCGTTTTACAGATGGTGCTTTAGCCTTTGCAGGCCTTTCAGCCTTGCCTGCTTCTATGCAAGTCACATCAAATAACATGAATAACGTGATCCCTTGTGAAGAAGGGGTTGATCCAGAGGTGTGTGAAGAGCTTCAAGAAAGAGCAGAAGATACAGAGGGTGATTCTGATTGTGAAGATCTAGGCATTTGCGATGAAGAAGAAGGTGAAGCAGAAAAAGATCTTGCAGAAAGACTCACACCAGGAACATCAGAACTATCAAGGGCTATCACTGCTTTTGAATTAGAAGGTCAGGCTTGGTCTTTTGCTGCTATGATTAATGGAAACCTCGTAGGTGTTCAGGCCTTTGAGATCGATGGTAAGCCTTGGTTAGGTCTTGCTGTTGGAGCTCTCATGATTCCAGCTCAATTTGGTATGGCGGCTGCAGCTAATGTTAACCCTAATCCTCGTGGTGAAGGAAGTCCGCTCACAGGAGAAAATATAGCAATGTCAGTTGGGGGTTTTGGTTTGGGAGCACTAGAGGCTATTTCTACAAATGATCCAGAGATGATTGCTTTTTATACAGCTCACAACGCTTTCTTCAGTGTGGGTATTTTTGCTCCTCTAGCCATGGGTTTATTAGATTCTGTAAATCTTGATGATGGAAATTCTGAAGTAGCGGGCATGTTCAGCGGTTTGCTGCCTGTAGTAAACATTATCCCGGCCATGAGAGGTGGTTATTGGCTTATTGATCAAATAAAAGATTGGGAGTCCTTAGACACTGCAGAAAGAGTTGGTCTTGTGGCCGCTCCTGTTGTGGGTTGGACAGCTAACACGGTAAGTACAGCAGTGGCTTCAGAGATGAGCGATGAAGTCTGGGGTGATTACGCTCTTAACTGGGGCGCGTATCTTTTAGGAGCTCTTTTGGGGGCGTTGATAAGCAACACAAAAGTGGGAAGAATACTTGATGGTATTAATGAAAATTTTGATCCTAGAGCAACAGGAGGTCCAAATCGATGGAAGATTTCAGATCTAAATCTTGAGCTTGGAATGCCAAGAGCGGCAAGTGGAATTCCTAGTTTTGGTCCTGATATGCCTGGTCTGCAAACTGGAATGCCAGGGATTGAGCCTGGCCCACAGGGGCTTGGTGTAGGCGTTGGAGTTAGTGGACGATGGTAATGAATAATGAAAAGTAAGCTAACAAAAATATTTATCCTCAACATAGTTTTTCTTTTTTGTATCATCGCATTGGTAAATTGTTCCTCTGATAATCCAGATATTTATCTTGATGAAACGGCAGACAGCTCCATAAACATTGGTGATGGCGGGGCGTATTATCCTGGAGCTGATGGGTCTACAAATATTTGCGAAAAAGATGAGGAAGGTAACTGTATTGATAGCACAGATATTTCTTCTATCATGCTCTCTAATCAACTTATCGATTACGGTCTAAGTGATGTGGATTCTATCGAATGTCTCTCCATTGGACTTCCGAGCAGTGTCACATATGAAGCAGAAATTGATAAAGACAATACAAGTGAAGTGGATGGAGAGTATGAATTTCAGATTTATAATGCGAATGGTGATTATTCAGATGAACGCGTTATGGGTTCTGGTGACATCACGATTTGTTACATGCGAACAGCCATTGGGTCTCACACAGGGCAGGTCAAAATTCTTCTCAATTCTGGAAGTTCTTCGTCAGCCTATGCCTACATCATCAAAGTCCAAGGTCAAACTTTAGCAACGTTGTTTACAATTACAGCACCAACAGAAGGCCTGATTATAGATAGTCGGACAGGCCATCATGAAGGTGTTGATGATGCCGAAGGTGATTACCTTGTAACAGTGACTGGCTCAGTTAATTTAGAACTGCAATCGATTTTTGAAGAGGGTCTTTCAAGTAATATCTATATTAATTCAGCAGGAGTAAAATACAAAACCACGTTTGATTCTAATGGATACTTTTCAAAGCAAGTTGGCGTGCCTCAAGTTGAAGGTGTGTATGCGATCTCTTTGACCATTAACACAAACAAAGATCTCACGCTCACAAAGACAGTAAACGTTGTTGTGGCAAATGTTCCGAGCCTTGAGATTGAGGTTCGTGATTCATCAGAAAACGAGGTTGATACCTCGGCACCTACAGATGTTTCTTATCTTACTGTAGGTATTCGCGTGCCTAATCTTTATGCCTCTGGTTCTAGTGAAGCAGAGATGCCAGTGACTTTGTACGATATTCAATTCAATGGCGAAGAGCTTCACCCTGATACTGAGATTTGGTATGAAGAAGGGTGGTCATGGTGCACAAACTCTGAGCTTGAATACGATGATGGCAAGGGTTTTGATGATACAAATACGTTGTGTATTTCTCTAAGTCACATCACTGAACTTCAAGATGGTATTAATACTATTTCGGCTAAGGCTAGCAATGTTCTTGGTGAAACTAGTGCAGAGATGACTCTTATCATTGATAATGATAAACCCATTATAACGATTACTCAGCCAAGGGAAAATGAACTTTTTGCACCAGGAAAAACAACTATCAAGGTTTCTGGTACAGTAAAATATTTTGCGCCCATTGATGCGGATTATGTAGCTAGTGTTCCTGCGCCAAAGAGTGGTGAAACAGGAAGTTATTGTCAGCCTGATAAAGAAGACGATCCAGATTGTCCTGCTTCGAGTATTAAGATGTGGCTTAATGTTTCCACCAGCGATGACAACTATCCTATATATATCTATCCAGAATATACAGACAGTTATTCTACTGTTACTGAAGAGGCCGCTGAGGCCTATATGGAAGGTGAGAGCGCATTTCATGGAAACTGCTATACGCAAACCACAACCATTGAAAACGATGATGGCACAGAGACGTCAACTGATCGCATTGTTTGTGATGTGCCTGAAGCAAGTTTTGATTTTACGTTGCAAGTACCCTCAGAAGACCACCACGCTCATCTCAATTTATACACAAACGCTTTGCAGCTTCAGGGTGAAAGCACAAAAGGCCATCGTACAATCGAGGTAACGACTTTCCAAATGGGAGAAGAAAGCCCACATTCAAGAACTTTTACGCCAGGTGAATCTCTTATACGATCAGCAACGCTTACAGCAGGCCAGCTTGGTTTGGTAGCGGGTTCCTGTGCGTTAACAGACGATGCTTGTGTTGATCGGGCCCCTGTGATGCTCAATCTCTCAGAAGGTGTGATTAGCCGTGACTCAGTACAAGGCAGAAATATTCTTAAGGTCGTTGAACACTATCTTAATGAGAACATTAGTTTTGGTGATGTTGCCAATGGTTGGATGAATTGGACCAAAGACGACAATGATAATATTGATCTCGAAGCAGATTTTCAAAGACAATACATGGAAGATAATGGTGGTGAGCGCTATGATGCTTTCGAGGACCTCTCTCCTGAGTGGCAAGAAAAATTTATTCATCAAGGCCTTCATAGCAATATCATGATTACAAAGTATTGGGCTTTGTGGCGCTATCGTCAATGGCTCAAAGAAAACACGAGTGGCGATTGTTCTCAAGATCCTGAGCATTGTTATTTTGAAAGAGAAGGTGATCCTCAAGAAGAATTCAACGTGGCTCTCGATGCCTGTGCGGGCACAGAAAACAGCACCGGTGTGATCACAACAGCCTTTGTGCCTGTGGGGGACAAACAATATCTTTTTGAGGCCTTTGGAAAGGATCCTGAGACTTATACAGATAACGATGACTGGCCTCTTTATGCGGATTCTTATGATTTCAATGACTATGTTTCTGGAAAGTGGATTGTTCAAAGCTTAGACCTGAAAGAAAAAGAAGATAGCTATAATGAAAAGGGTTATGTAGATGCTGATGTTTGTTTAGTTCCAGATGACCCAGATCTTGAAGATGAATACCTTGAAAAGGGCTGTGACGCTGATGTCTCATCTGCCTCTGTGCCTGCTTTTTGGGGAAGCCTCATTGCCTACAATCTTGTTGAAAAAGGTCTATTAGGTCAGCAAGAGATGTTAGGATTTGAGTACTCCATTAATGATGATACAATCCCTCTTATTTGGTCTGTAGGAAAAATCAGACTTAAACTCAAAGACGTGATTCGTGTCACAAAAGAAGAGATTAACGGGACGTGGACAAATAAAGTTATTCTTGATGGCAGTAAAATCAAAATTTACGGACAAGAAATAATCACAAATAATAATCTCTCATCACTTTTTGATAGTTCAGAGATGGAAGAAAAATCAATTCAGATTGAGCCTTTTCAAAATTGTAAAGCTTATTTTCAGTCCAAACATCCAGGGTATTTTGTTCCTTTTGGTTGTAGTGAGGAAACAGCAAAAACTTTTCCAGTAGTTCTCGATCGAAACTCAGTTCAAGGTCAGGCAATTTACAGTGATCTCACCATCAATGGTACAAACGCTTCTTTCTTGGGAATTATCTGGCAAGGGGTTATGGAGACCTTTCAAAAGATGATTGCTTGCATGGATAAAGAGATGGTCAATCCCATGATTTCGTCTCAATATGATTATCCAGCATGGGTTTGGGAAGGCAATGCTTTTTCAACTGATTTTGACTGGGAAGAATTTAACTTTGGTGCAAATGTTGAAAACGCTGATCTCAATGTCTTTGATGGGGGTATCACATTAAGACTTCCTCTAAGCGTTGGTGTTGATGGGGTTCCTGTTTTCACATTTGCAAGTTTTAGAGAGACATTCCATCTAGGGCTGGATGAAGCTGAATCCGTACAGCAAGTTTCATACACTCATGCCCATAGAAACGGCCATTTAAGGCGTGGTTCTAGCAATGAAGGTTTAATTGAATACCCTCTCACTTCAGGTAATCCTGCAGGAGAGGCCTTTTTAGGGGTATCTCTCAATATTGAAGAGATCGTGAATGCTGCAGCTTATCTTATTTTCAGAAAAGGTCCAATGTCTCTTCTAGAAACCTTTGAAATAGAAGATATCGAAAAAAATAATAACTGGAGTGTAGGGATTGATAAGGTCGTTTTAGGGCGCTTTGATATTTGTGATATTGCAGGTCTCATTCCTTCTGACCTTCCCCCATCGCTCTTGTTTGCCACAATTCAATCTCAGTTTAATGAATCTTCCTTACACGTAGATTTGATTTTAGACCCAGGTTATCCTGTTACATTATCACTTAATCCTGTTGATGGTTTAGATAATGCTTCCGAAATCCAAATAGGTGTAACAGACCTTCAGCTTGGTATTAAAGAACTTAAGTCTCACACAGAAAACGGAGAAACTGTTTCCAATATTTATACAGATCCAAAGTATCAATCAGAAGTCGTTCGTCTTAGATTAGACGGGACGATCAAGCTCAGGGTTGTTTATCACAAAGAGTCTGGCGAAATTCATCTCTATATACCTGGTTATGCAGAACAGAACATTCATGCCAGCGTTCCTTCGGGCAAAGGTGGGGCGACTTATGATGACGTGAATGTTGTGACAGATGTGTTAGACGGTGTTGTCAAAGCCTTGTTCGATAAGATGGGCAAAGACATTTACGAAGACATCGAAGAAAACGATGATGGAGATCCTATTATTGATCCAAGTCTGGCCAATCCTACTATTGTGATTAAAATTAAAGGGAGTGAAAACTATGCTGCTGGCAATATAAGCGCTGCTACACTTGATGAGTTTGAATTTGAATTAAAGGTAGATGCAGCAGAGAATGCTTCTTGTGGTGATGATATTCCTTATTATGCTGGGGAGTCCCCCATGGGCTTTACTCCAGAATCTATGACGATAGAGCCTGTTCTTAATCCAGATATTATCAATTATGGACAAAGCCAAGCTGAGGAAGAGGAAGAAGAGGGTGTTGCGGATGATGAAAATGAAGCACCACAAATGACTTTGGTAGCGAGCACTGAGTATTTTCCTATGGATCCCTGTACGATGCTGTATCCCACGCCTTATGTAAGAGATGATGATGGAAATTTAGAAAGAGAAGAAGATCCTATTCGTGACGCTCTCTGTGATTTTGGAATAAAGGATGTGATTCTAAACCCAACAATAGAATTTGATAATGATGAAGGGTACATTCATGTATCTTCGGATATCATTATTGAGTTGGAGAGTTGGGTTAAATAATAAGCTGACGGCTGACAGCTGACTGCTGACAGCTATCAGAAATTAAAATGAATAATAAGAAACTATTCATAACAATCCTCATAACACTGTTCATGATAAACTGCTCCTCTCTTTACGGTCCTTCTGTTAACTCTGAAGGTGATCAGAGCATTTCTGCTTCTCCAACTGAGATGCAGATAAGTGGTGATTTGAATACAACGTCATACAGAACAATTACATTTACTAATAATTCAGAAGAAGAAAACTATGAAATTTATAACATGGCATTTGCGGACAATGATTGTGGGGCTTATTCAGTTTATAATATATTAGATGAAGCAGGAAACATGCTTTATCAAACAGGAGATGCCGTCTCTATTAGCGTGGTTCCAGGGGCTTCTATCAACGTTAATCTTCAGTTTAGCCCTACCTCATGTTCAGTCACAGAATACACGACGATATTTATTATTTATTATCTCACATTAGAAGAGAGTCTCTCCAATACAGTTTCTCTCGTGACGACTGTGAATGACAATGCCCCAGATGCCTTGCTTTGTGATTCCAATGAAAGAGTTTACTATGATGAATACGATAATCCTACGGAACGCACATTGCCTGCCTTGCCAGAAGGAGAGTATTATTATTTAAAAGTAACTCAGCTGAATGCCTATCTTAAGAATACAGGAGCTTTTGCTAGTTATTCTTTTGATATTAGCACTCATATTGATCTTGATATCATTCCAGAAGATGAATGGTATAGCCCTGTTTATCTTATTTTAAAAATAGACGAAGACGGAACGGTAACTTTACTCAGTTTTGATGAATGTACGCGCTTTGATGTGCCAACCGCCATTACAGACACGTTTTTTCTTGGTGCTGATTTGATTCTTGGTGCTCCTAACGAGGCCTATGGAACAATAGATCGTGTAGAGACGCCGGGTCGACTTGAAATTAATAATTTATTGTTTAGTATTTCTTCATATATCAACAATTCAAATTCACTCATACAGGATTCTGATGGGCTTTTTAATGCTTTTTTAAATTTAGAAATATTAACAACAGGCGAAGTGTCACATCCTTATATTGAAGAAATTCCAGATGTATCAGATGATTTTGGTGTGCCCATGTTTAATATTATTGATGATCGTTTAATAGGTAAAGATATCAGGCATGGTACAATCACCTTGGTTGGCATTGCTACATTTGCAGGAGAAGATGATACAAAAATGTCTAACGAGGCCTATCAGGCCCTAGTTGATAACGAAGCCTATTATTTTCTTCATTTGGAAGGGGAGATTACACAGGAGATTTATTAATGTATAACGTACTACGTTAAATGTTTTATGTTTAATGCCATTTCAAATCATAAAACATAAGACATAAAACAAAAATGAAAACATTGCTTAAAAAACACATTCCTCATCTATTAGTTCTTTTTTTAATTCTAGCAGCGACTGCCTGTGGTGGGGATTCAGCTGACGTCGAAGCAGATTTCGATATTTCCCCAGATTTTACTCCTTCGGCTGACACAAGTCTTGCTGATATGGTGGTTAATACGTTTGTAGATAATGGTGTAAGCATCACAACAGATCCTGAATACATTGATTTTAATGATCTCAATGGAGAGATTTCACAAGATGATGAAATCAAAGAGGCCTTTACTATCTCAAACAATTCAGGAGAAACTCGGTATTTTAAATTTACAATATATTCTGTTTCAACTGGTTTTTCGATCCTAGACGAAAACGAACAAAATATCGGTGGGTATAGTGAAATCGAAGTTGGTCATGGTGAGACGAAAACTTTCTATGTTCAGTTCAATGCGTGGGTTTTTGGCACACAAACAAGCTATGTTTCCATAACAGCAGACATCGATGGCTATATTCGTCTTCCTCTGAGGGCTTCTGTCACTGGTCCTAGTGATTTTAAAATTATTCCAACAGGTTATTTTTGCTCAGATGATGATGCTCCCGAAGTTGATTATCTAGACTTTTATAAAGTTGCGTATGGACAAACAAGAACAGAGGGAATTAAAATTTGTAACACTGGCGGAGAAGATATTAAGATTACCTCTGTGAGCATTGATAACAATGATGATGTTCTTTTGTCAGCAGCCATGGACAACAATTCATTCGAAGATTTTATTTGGCAGGTCTCTGATGAAATAGATAGCAGTTTCTCATTTGGTCTGGAACCAAACAACACAAGTACTTTTTCAGAGCCTACATTTATTGATTACACAGGTCCTGTTGATAATCCTGCTGGTGGATACAGTGTGAGCGTGTATCACACAGGTCAAGAAGTACAAAACATCCTCCTAGAAGCTGGAAAAATATTAAGACTCGATATGGAGTTCAGCCCAACACTGGATATTGAGGCTGATGACGGATATCTATACAATTCTTTAGCTATGAATGCTGTAGTCAATCTTCACACCTCTCTCGGGATAATTCGCCTGCCTCTTGTGGCTGCTACCAGTGGTGTAGAGCCGATTTTGGAAATGGCTTATCGTTTTTCAGATGAGGAAGCCTGGCGATCAGTTGATCTTACATCTGATGGTGCTGCAATCTATTATGGTTCTGTTGATATTTTCCTTGATTGGGTTTCAACAAATTCTTCAACAGCTCAGATTAAGATTATAAATGCAGGGACAGGATCAAAAACATTAGAATTCTATGGCGGTTCTATTAATGGTTTTTTTGAGTATACTTGGGAAGAGACAGAATTAAGTTTTCCTTTAGAGCTCGTGGCTGGTGCAGAAGCAACTTTTTCAATTCAGTATTTGCCCTCTACATCAGCAGAACTCAATGGAGATTTTGAAGCGAGTTTTGATTTTGGACAGTTCTATTTCCAACACACAGGTGGCAATGGCCCACAAGGAAAGGTTTCTTTAGTTGGCGAACAGGATTCAGGCTATGCTGTTGAGCTTTTGTATGGAGGTACAAAGTTAGAAAGAGAATATGCCGAAGGCCGTAATCAAAACCTTTGCGTGTTTTCAACAGATTCCTCAACGCCTACCTCAGCTACTTTTAAGGTTTATAATAATAATAAAGAAGATACAATGAATGTGAATTGGTCTGTCACTAGTGATGCGTCTCTTACAGTGACTCCATCAAGTGATTCTTTTAGCATTGAGCCTGATTCTTCACAAAGCTTTACTGTTGAGTTCTACGGTTCCGTGGCTTCAATTGGACAGATGCTTGCTGGGGAGCTTGTAGTTGAAACGACCTTTCCCGAAAAAGAGAGTGCCTATGCGTCCCTGCTTACAGGTATGACTCCAAGAACATTCACAGTTCCCTTTCAGGCCATGTCTTCGGAATCAGGTGAGAGTAATTTATGCAACACAGGTGTTTTGGGTGATGATGGCACGCAACGTGTAACGTTTGTGATGGATCGTATTACCATGGTTATGACAGACCTGATTGAGTCAGCCCATAACCCTCCTCCATTTAGATTTCATCTAGCGCTCGAACTAAACCGCGAACAAGGGACGGCTCGCTTGGCAGAACCCATTGAGTTACAGTTTGATAAAGATAACCTTAATTACCTTACGTCTATTCGTTCATACTTGCATCAGGCTACTAATATTAAAGGCTGCTCACCCTTGCCTACAGATCCTTATCGCCTTGAATTTCAAAAAGGAAGTCACACAGGTACAGGGATTGAATGCGCAGATGATGGTGTGGGGACGATTGAATACACAACACCAGAAGGTGAAGAACGACTTTTGGATTCTGATACAGCTTGCATGCCAACAAATGGAGGCGAAGAATACATTGATGATGATGGGACCAGGTGGATGGTTGTCTATCATGAGTTTACAAAATTCGATAGTTGCAACGTAGAGTATTATGGACGGATTGCCACATTTGCGTATCGACCAGATGTAGAAACTGTTTCAGATGTGTTTGAACGAGCAGAAGAAGATCCCAATGAAAGCGAATCTTTTTATGAAGGTGTTTATGGGGCTTTTCAATTTGGATCGTATATTACTTTCTTGGATGACACAAAGTGTGCAGGAAATAATTATGGTCCTAGCACAATTCAAACTATCAATGACCCTGATGAGGTAAAAGATTGCTACAAATCCATCGCCTCTAAGTCAGATACAAAGAGACAAGATGGGTTTGTGGATGAATGCTCTTATTTTGTATTTCTCCTAGAAGATGAAGGTGTTGTGCCAGATGATGTTGATTCTGAAAATCCAGACTATGATTCCTGGGAGGGCTTTGGCACATATGAGCCCCACGTGGATGATGATGGTGAAACACATGAAACAAAGTATGATATCACAATCTATAATGCGCATTTTAAAGCTATTGTTTTAGGTGCAGGTGATCGCTCCATCTTTTTTAGTCATCCTGGTCACCTTATATACACTGATATGAATGTGACCATTACAACAAAGAGAGTGGCAGAAGATGAATGGTATAATGGTGATTGGCAGCAGCGTATTGCAGTAACAACAAGACCTCACTTAGATAAAAACCAGATTTATCTTAAGGATGGTGAGAGATATGATACTGCTAAGTTTTGGCGCGAAGATGGGTGGAATGAAGAGTTTAGTAATTTGATTGATTATAGTTCACTTGCGCATTCAGGAATCAATTATGGTGGTTATGGTAAAGGTAATTACCGGTTTATGGATCAGGATTTTAATTCAAAATCAATTGTGTTTGCTGGTTGGCCTGTGAATTTTGATGAGAATAATCTCTTATTATTTGTTGGTATTGGAGTCTTTAATGGAAAAGGAAATACAGCGCCATCCTTTGCCAAGGCTGATGCTGCCACAGGACAAGGAAAACCACTTTATTTTTCGTTTCATGGTTGTTTGATTCCAGGCATTGCAAGCAGTACCCAAGGGTGCTTTGATTTTCATCGTGATGATGGGGTGATGCCAAATGGTACACCTATTATTGATGTGTATACAGATCTAGGCATGTTGCCAAATGGTTATGTTGATGCGGCTGATTGTAGTAATTTAGAAGATCCTGGTTTTGCGGATTTAGATAATCCTGATTATGATGTTTATAAATACATGACGTGTGTTGATTTCATGATCAACGACTTTGATCGCGATCGTTATAAGAACTACTATGATAATGCAAATAAGTTTGATTATGGGAATGATCCTTATGGGAGTTCTACCTGTGGTTACGGAAACTAATCTTTCTAGATTAATCTTTTCGTTGCGGCAGCACGCCGCTAATTCGTAGTAGTTTTCACTTCTTCATTTCAATTGAAAATTCATTTTATTGCAAGTCACATGAGCGTCAGGCTGGCTTTGCAACTTCAAAATTAATCTTGAAAGATTAGTTTGTGGGGTTGAGGAGGAGGGGGAGATGGCGGGAAAGGCTTGATATTGCTGGCTTAGAAAGAAATAGTTTGTCTTTTCAATTGCTCATCTATATATACTGACCAATTTACATGAATAAAGCATCAAAACCAGCATATCTTGTACTTCAAGACGGTAAAATCTTTAAAGGACGTGGTTTTAGTGCCTCTGGCATGACCTCTGGTGAGGTTGTCTTCAATACTTCCATCACAGGTTATCAAGAAATTCTCACTGATCCTTCCTATGCTAATCAAATAATCGTTATGACTTATCCCCATATCGGTAATTATGGGGTTAACAAAGAAGATCTTGAATCAAAAAAAGTCCATGCCAAAGGTTTTGTGGTTAAAGAATATTCAGAACTCTATTCAAATCACAGAGCAACAGGCTCTTTGGGAGATTACCTTAAAAAAGAAGGTGTCCCTGCATTACAAGATATTGATACAAGAGCGCTCGTACGCCATATTCGAGAAAAGGGCGCTATGCCAGGTGTTTTGGCTGTTGGGTCTCAGCTTTCGGTTGCGGCTTTAAAGAAGAAGGCGAAGGAATTGCCATCAATGAAGGGACAGAACCTGGCTAAAGAGGTGGCACAACAGGTTGCAAGTCACAAGTCACAAGGCTCAGGATACAAAGTTATTGCATACGACTTTGGGATCAAACAAAACATTCTTAATCTACTCAAAGAAAATGGGTGCCAAGTCAAAGTTGTTCCCTATGAGTACAGCGCAGAAAAAATACTTAAATCAAAAGAAAAAATCGATGGTGTCTTTTTATCAAATGGACCAGGGGATCCTGCGGCTTGCACTGAGGCTATCGAAAATGTGAAAAAGCTTATCGGTAAAAAACCCATTTTTGGAATTTGTCTCGGTCATCAAATCCTCTCCCTTGCCTTAGGAGCTAAAACTTATAAACTGAGGTTTGGGCATCGTGGCGGCAATCAACCTGTAAAAAATATTGATTCAAAAGCAGTAGAAATTACAAGTCAGAACCATGGATTTGCTGTTGACCCTAATAGCCTGCCTC
The DNA here is from genome assembly GCA_964609965.1 of uncultured Nitrospirales bacterium. Taxonomy (GTDB): domain Bacteria; phylum UBA10199; class UBA10199; order UBA10199; family JADGCS01; genus JAHJDR01. The sequence goes on along the minus strand of CAZSTS010000011.1, from coordinate 14,763 downwards.
ACGATGTTAGAATTACGCACATGCATTTAAATGATCACACTGTTTCTGGAATTGAACATAAAACACTCCCAGCATTTTCAGTTCAATATCATCCAGAGGCAAGTCCAGGACCACATGATAGTCGATATCTTTTCCATAAGTTTGTGGCGCTCATGAAAAAAGGGGGTAAAAGGTTATAGGATGGCAAAAAGAACAGACATAAATAAAGTCCTCGTCATTGGTGCTGGCCCTATTATCATTGGGCAAGCATGTGAGTTTGATTATTCTGGGACTCAGGGAATTAAAGCGCTTAAGGCCGAAGGGTATAAGGTCGTCTTGATCAACTCAAACCCGGCCACTATCATGACCGATCCAGAAATGGCTGATAGCACATACATTGAGCCTATCACTCCAGAAATAGTTGCCAGCATTATCAAAAAAGAAAAACCAGACGCTCTTCTCCCCACATTAGGAGGACAAACAGCTCTTAATGTCACGATCGCTCTCCATGAGATGGGTGTTTTACAGGAATTTGGTGTTGAGCTCATAGGCGCTAATTTAAAATCAATTAAAAAAGCAGAAGATCGTTACCTGTTCAGAACCGCCATGGAAAAAATAGGTTTGTCAGTGCCAAAATCTGCCATTGTAGGCAATATGAAGGAGGCTCTTGATGCTGTGAAAAAAATTGGATTTCCAGCAATCTTGCGACCTGCTTTTACATTAGGTGGCACAGGTGGAAACGTTTCTTATGATTTAGAAGAATATAAAGAACATATTAAATGGGCGATTGATGCTTCACCAAAAAAACAAGTGCTTGTTGAGCAATCTCTTCTTGGCTGGAAAGAATATGAACTAGAAGTGGTGAGAGATAAAAACGATAATGTTGTTATTATTTGTTCAATAGAAAACCTAGATCCCATGGGAATTCATACTGGTGATTCTATTACTGTGGCTCCCGCACAGACATTAACAGACAAAGAGTATCAAGACCTGCGTAATGCCTCCATTGCTGTGATGAGAGAGATAGGCGTAGACACAGGCGGTTCTAATATTCAATTTGGTGTGAGTCCCCAAACCGGTGAAGTGATGGTGATCGAAATGAACCCCCGTGTTTCCAGGTCATCCGCCCTTGCTAGTAAGGCTACAGGTTTTCCCATAGCAAAAATCGCAGCAAAGCTTTCTGTTGGTTATACATTAGATGAGCTTAAAAATGATATCACAAAGGATACGCCTGCTAGTTTTGAGCCTTCTATTGATTATGTTGTTACTAAAATCCCAAGGTTTACTTTCGAAAAATTTCCCATGGCCGAAAAAGTTTTGGGCACTCAAATGAAGTCTGTTGGTGAGGTCATGGGTATTGGCCGAACATTTAAAGAGAGTCTGCAAAAAGCTATTCGCTCTTTAGAGATAGGCATGCATGGTTTTGATGAGGTCCTGATTTCACAGAAAAAAGGCCTTAAAAACGAAATCAACAAGAACCTTACAAAAGCTGGGCCAGACCGATTGTGGTGGGTTGGCGAGGCTTTAAGAAAAGGTTATACAATTCAAAAATTAAATGAGCTCACAAATATTGATTTATGGTTTTTGCATCAAATCAGCCAGATTATTGATTTTGAAAAGCAGCTTAAAAAGTATGCTTGTAAAAAACCAGGCAATGCCATGCCTAAAATTCCAGCAGATATGCTGATCACGGCCAAAAAAATGGGTTTTTCTGATAAAAGGCTAGCAAAACTTCTCAATACAAAATCAAAAAAAATAAGAAGCTTTAGAGAAAAGAAAAAAATACTTCCAGTTTATAAACGTGTTGATACATGTGCCGCAGAATTCGAAGCCTATACTCCTTATATGTACTCCACCTATGAAGAAGAGAATGAAGCTAAGCCTACAAGCAAAAAGAAGGTGGTCATTCTGGGTGGTGGGCCTAATCGTATTGGCCAAGGCATTGAGTTTGATTACTGTTGCTGCCATGCTAGTTATTCGCTTCAGGAAGAAGGTTATGAAGTGATTATGGTTAATTGTAACCCAGAGACAGTGAGCACAGATTATGACACGTCAGATAGGTTGTATTTTGAGCCTCTTACAAAAGAAGATGTCGTACATATTCTTCGAGAAGAAAAACCAGAAGGTATCATTGTACAATTTGGTGGGCAAACGCCCTTAAAGCTTTCAGTGCCCTTAGAGAACTGGGGTGCCAAAATATTAGGAACATCTTCAGACAGCATTGATCGTGTTGAAGATCGTAAGCGATTTGCAGCATTCATCGATAAGCTCGAGTTGAGACAGCCAGAAAATGGATTAGCAAAAAGCTATAGTGAAGCTTTGTTTATTGCTAAGCGGATTGGTTACCCTGTTCTTGTACGCCCCTCCTATGTTTTGGGTGGTCGAGCCATGGAAATTGTTTATGATCAAGAAAGTTTGTCTGAATATATGCATAAAGCTGTTCAAGTTTCGGAAGATCGTCCTGTTCTTGTAGATCGTTTTTTAGAAAATGCTGTTGAGATTGATGTGGATGCTCTTTGTGATGGTCAGGATGTTAAAATTGGCGGGATTATGGAGCATGTGCAGTGTGCTGGAATTCACTCTGGTGATTCTGCTTGTTGTTTGCCGCCAAAATCACTTTTACCAAAAACAATAGAAAAAATTGTAGAACAAACAAGACGCATGGCCCTCGAGTTAAAAGTTGTTGGTCTCATGAATGTGCAATTTGCTTTGCAAGATGATACTCTCTACGTTTTAGAAGTTAATCCCAGAGCATCACGTACTGTTCCTTTTGTTTCTAAGGCCATTGGGCAGCCTCTAGCAAAGGCAGCAGCAAAATTGATGGTAGGAAAAACCTTAAAAGAAATAGGCTTTGTAGAAAAAATAGATACAGAACATGTGTGTGTAAAAGAAGCTGTTTTTCCTTTCAATAAGTTTCCAGGAGTTGATACTTTGCTTGGTCCAGAAATGCGTTCAACAGGCGAAGTTATGGGGATAGACACAAAATTTGGGATGAGTTTTGCTAAAGCTGAGCTCGCGGCAAAGAATCCTTTGCCCTTAACAGGGCTCGCTTTTATTTCGGTTACAGATAAAGATAAAAAGGCAATTGTTTCCATTGCTGCTAGGCTCATTGATTATGGTTTTAAGATTATTGCTACAGGGGGAACGGGAAGATATTTACAAAGACACGGGCTTGATGCCTTTAATGTAAAAAAACATTACGAGGGAGATCCCAATATCTTGGATCCTCTCATGAATAGCAAGATTGCCATGGTGATCAATACACATGAAGGCAAGCTTTCTGCTGTTGATTCTATTGAGCTCAGAAGAACAGCGTTGATGACGAACACGCCTTATTTTACAACGCTGGCTGCAGCAGAGGCAGCAGTTATGGGAATCTCAGAGCTTCGTAAAACTTCGATGAATGTTAAATCTTTACAAGAATACTTTGAGCAGCAAAGGCTTCGCGAATTGTGGGTTGTGGAGAATGGGTCGTTGGGTCGTGGGGTCGCAGGGTCGTAGGTTGTTTCTTGTTCCTCGTTCCTCGTTCTTCGTCAATCATAAGTGTAGATTGTTTTAGAACTCAATCAGGGCTTTTAAAACACGTCTTTCATTCATATCATTTACAGCTTTTTCAAAATCATTCAACGAATAGGGCTCAGCGAACATCATTCTTAGGTTTAAGTTTTCATCACGGAGTATTTCAAAAGACTTTTTCAAAGATTCGGGAGAAGCAGAGTAGGATGTGATAATTTGTAATTCGCGGTGATAAAGCTCTGATGTGTCTATATTGCCGATCTCTCCTGCAAGATGGCTAAAGAGGTTTATAAATCCCCCATTTCGAATCCAGCTAAGAGACTCATTGAGCATTGTAGCTGGACCAGCACTAAAGACAACGCCATCAGCGCCGCGATTGTTCGAGGCTTTTTTTATGCTGTCGACAAAGGCACTGTCTACATTAGAGAAAACTTCATCCACGCCATATTTTATTGCGTTTTCACAGCGGGCTGGATCTGTGTCTACGCCAATGATGTGACAAGAAAAACGTTTAAGGAGTTTTGTCATCATTAGACCAATCGAACCAAGACCTATAACAATCGCTGTGTCATTATTACATAGACTTAATTGATCTACAGATCGCACACAGCAGGCCAAAGGTTCTGTGAATAAGGCTTCTTGCCAGGGCATGCTTTTGGGAACTTTGAAAGCAGTGTGTTTTAAATGCAGCTCAGAAATGCGAACAAATTCTGTAAAACCGCCAGGATCTAAGTTTGTTTTTTTGAATGTTTCACACATTGAATAGCTTTTGTGCTGACAAAAATGACATTCAAAACAAGGCGCGTGATGAGCAACAACGATAAAGTCTCCAAGCTCAAAATCTGAAACAGCGTCTCCTTTTTCAACAACGCGGCCCACGATTTCGTGTCCAAGTACTGTTGGTTGTTTGAGGAGTTTAAGATTGATTTTTAGAAGGTCTGTGCCACAGAGACCACAACCAATTGTTTGAATAAGCACTTCTTTTGAAGAAATCTGAGGTTTTTCGAGTTCAATGACTTTTGAGGTGCTGTTTGTATTGGTTTCGATAGCTAGCATGTTTGAGGAGTGTTATTCTATCTTGGGCCTTGAAATCAAGCCTAAAGCTGCTTATAGGAAGGGTTTTCTCGTAGACGAAGAGAAATTGATTTCACAGTAAAACAATGCCATGAGTCCAAAATCATGTGTCTCATCATCTTTGCCTACAATGAACATCCTAAATATAAATTCATTTTAGCCTCAAATAGGGATGAGTTTAGTGATCGTTCAGCATTGCCAGTTCATTTTTGGAAAGACTACCCAGATGTTTTGGCAGGAAAAGATATAAAACATCAAGGTACCTGGTTGGGTGTGACGAAGGGTGGTCGATTTTCTGCTGTAACAAATTATCGTGATGGTGAGCCGCTTTCAAAATTACACTCACGTGGTGTGCTGACAAAAGATTTTTTAACAGGCAAGAAAGAACCTTTCACTTATCTTTTTGATATCAATGAGCAGACTGGAGAGTATGACCCTTTTAATCTTCTCGTTGGTGATCGTCACAAACTCTTCTTCTTTTCAAACAAACAAAGAGAAATCGAAGAGGTGCCTTCTGGTGTACATGCTTTGAGCAATTCTTTCTTAGACGTTCCCTGGCCAAAGGTAACAAAGGGTAAACAATTATTTGAAGACACTATCAATAATGATCTTTTTAAACCAAAGGATTTGTTTGGTATGCTTGCAGATAAAAAAGAACCTGATGACATAGATCTTCCTGATACAGGTGTAGGGCTTGACTGGGAAAGACTCTTGAGCCCCATTTTTATACAATCTGAAAAATTTCGTACAGTGAGCTCAACTATTATGACTTGGGATTATGATGATAATATTTATTTTGCAGAAAGGGTATATAGGAAAAATCCTGCTAAGTATGAAGAAAAAGAATTTAGATTTAGGGTGTGTTAGGTTCACAGGTGCATGGGATCACAGGCACAAAAAAAAGGCGCTTTGAGAGCGCCCTTAATAAGAAATAGAATGTAAAAACTCTATTATTGTAAGAAAATAATATAAGCTCTTCCCACGGCAGTGCCAGATCCATCATAGCCGTAGCCACTCGTAATGATTTCTTCTTTGCCATCTCCATTAACATCGCCGGCATTAGTAACTTTTCCTCCAACACTTTCTGTGGAGCTGCTGCCCAGAAAAGTAGCTGCAGCATCTTCAAGTGAAAATGTTGTTAGTATTAAAGAGTCTTCTTCGCCTAATACAAGGTAGAGTTTACCACTGTTTATGTATGTAGCATCGTATCCTGATGCACCGATAAGGACTTCTCCATAGCCATCGTCATTCAAATCATTTATCAGGGCAACTGATGTTCCTGAGTAATCACTGGAATGTTCGCCGGTGTAGGCTGTATTGGCATTATAGAGTGTGTAAGATCCAGAAAGGCTTTCGCTGCCATAGATGAAATATGTTTTACCAGCATTGAGGCCTGCTTCATCGTTATATCTCACACCTACTGCAAAATCATCTAAGCCATCACCATTTACATCAACACCGCCTCCTGAAATAGTCGTGCCAATATAGTTATAATCAGCAAGGCCTGTATAAGATATATCAGCTGTATCAAGGTTTGTTGGAACGATAGTGAGAGGGAGAAAATTTCTTGATTGAAAATTTCCTACTTGAGCTTCATTAGCGGTTACTTTTCCTTCACCAAAAACAACATAGATTTTACCAGCATCTATGCCACTATCATCATTAAAAGGGGCTCCAACAATAAAATCATCCGCACCATCGCCGTTAAAGTCGCCGGCTGTAGCAAGCTTTGTTCCAGCGTAATCATTAGGTTTTTCACCAATATATTTTTTATCAGCGTCTGATAACGTAGATGTGCTTGTAAGATTTTTGCCGTAAAAGAGATAAATCTTACCTACATTAGTTCCTGTTAATGAAGAATCAAATCCTGGAGCAGAAATGAGGATGTCGGCTTTTTTATCTTCATCAGCATCGCCAGCTGTTGAAACAGCAATACCTAAAACGTCATTAGTATTAGACCCTGTGAAAGAAATATCTGCAGAGGCTAAATTAACAAGTGAACCAGAGGTAAAGTTGGCGCCGTATATGAGGTATGCTTTTCCAGCACCGCTTCCACCTTCATCGTTAAAAGGGGCTCCAATGAGAATATCATCATACCCATCATTGTTTACGTCTCCTGCAGCGGCAACTGATAGTCCAGCAAGGTCGCCATCATTTTCACCAGTGAAAATAACATCAGCGCTATCTGATAGGAGCTCTCCACTAAAGTCTTCATGTCCAAGGAAGAGATAAATTTTTCCTTTAGCATTATCATTCCAAGGTGAGCTGATTAAAATATCATCATAGCCATCGCCATTCACATCACCAACACCAGCCATATTAAGTCCAAAATTATCGTAGTCGCTGGTACCATCAATGTAGTTTCCTTGTGTAGCGAGATCTATGTCTTCGTCTACAAGGGCGTCACAGTCATTGTCAGCAAGGTCAAAAATTTCTGCAGCGCTCACACCTGTGCCATCATCCACATAAGTGTTAGCATTTTCATCATCACAATCTGTTCCGCCAAAGTCTATTGCCAGATCACCGTCGCCATCAATGTCTTCGTCACAAATATCACCAATATCATCAGCATCTAAATCAGCTTGGTCTTCATTGGGATCATTAAGGCAATTGTCACAGGCATCACCTGCACCATCTTCGTCAATGTCTGCTTGGTCTTCATTAGCATCAGCTGGACAATTGTCTTCTGAATTTGGCAGACCATCTTCATCAGGATCATCATCAGATGTGTCACAGAGATCTCCTACGCCATCACCGTCGTCGTCTGCTTGGTCTTCGTTTTCAAGATCAACACAATTATCAGTGTTATCACAGATGCCATCAGCATCAGTGTCTGTCGTTTCAGTAGGATCAGTAGGACAGGCATCTATGCCATCTTTGACTCCGTCACCGTCATCATCGGTATCACATTCATCTCCTACACCATCAGCATCTGTGTCTAGTTGATCAGCATTAATATAATAAACACAATTATCGTTTTCATCCAAAATTCCATCACCATCTGTATCAGTGATCGTGGTCGTTGAACCATCGTCATCATCTGCAGGTGGATCTGGTATGATGTCAGGAGTTATAATTTCGTCATCATCATACTTTATGGATTCATTGCTATCACAACCTGTTGTTCCCAAAAAGATGAAAACAACTAGTATAATAAGCATAATTAAACGTGAAATATAGTATGTTTTTGTAGACATAAAAGCCTCTTTTTTTATGATAGGGAAATAAAAGCTTTATATATGTGCCCACCATCACATTAATCTTACATGCTCTTTATCGAGAGTTTTGGGAAAAAGTTTCGTATTATTATTAAAAGTTTTCAAAATAATTCACTAATAAATACAAATAGATAGAGTCGATATTGTATCCTTTATGCTCAAATTCAGGTTATTCCTTATTATATAGGAGAGAATTACCCTCCAAAAAGCGGGTATTGCTTTTCCTTTTTATACTGATTAATTGAACCAAGCTTCAGGAGAACTACGTTAGAGGAGTTTATCTTATGAACGAAAAAATCAAATTAGTGAAAGATAATACGCAACCCACACTTGATGGGCGCATGGAATTATTCAACAAGGGCGGGAAAGATGTTTTTCAAAAGACAAAAGATTTCATCGAGGCTGAACTAGCTAGGCAGATGAATATATATCCTTGTTATCTCACAATTGATTCAAATGAAGGGCCTAGGTGCATCGTCGATGGCAAAGAAGTTATCATGTTAGGGTCAAATAATTACCTAGGTCTTACTACGCATCCTGAGGTGAGAGAGGCTTCCATGAAGGCCGTTGCAGAACACGGCACTAGTCTGACGGGTTCACGACTTCTTAATGGAACTCACAAATCACATCTGGCCTTAGAAGAAGATCTTGCCGCATTTTTTAACAAGGAAGACTGCCTGGTTTTTGCTACAGGTTATCAGGTTAATATTGGTGTGATTTCCGCGCTCATTTCTAAGGGCAATGTTCTTGTCATGGATAAAATGAATCACGCGAGTATTTATGATGGCTCCAGGGTCGCAAAAGGTGATGCTGTTAGTTTTAAACATAATTCCACCGAAGATCTCGAAAACGTTCTTAAAGAGCTTGATCCAAATGCAGGAAAAATGATCATGACTGATGGTGTATTTAGCATGGAAGGGGACATTATTGATTTGCCAGGCGTTGCTAAGCTTAAAGAAAAATATCAAACAAGACTAGCGATTGATGATGCACATAGTGTAGGGATTTTAGGTCCTGGTGGCCGAGGAACAGCCCATCATTTTGGACTCCAAGATCAAGTTGATCTCATTGTTGGAACATTTAGTAAAACACTGGCTTCAATAGGGGGATTTGTTGTTGGCGATTATAAAGTCATTGATTTTATCAGGCATTATGGTCGTTCGATTGTTTTTTCGGCAAGCTTACCACCTTCTTCAGTAGCCGCAGCTCACACAGCCTTAAATATTTTAAAAAGAGAACCTGAACGAGTGGATCGCGTACAAGCTAACGGTCTCTATATGAGAGAAAATCTTAAATCTCTTGGGTTTGATGTTGGTGCTTCTGAAACGCCCATTGTTCCCATTGTTGTGAGTGACGAAATCCTCACTCTCACTTTATGGCGAGAGCTTTTAGACGCAGGTGTTTATGTGAATGCTGTTGTTCATCCCGCAGTGCCAAAGGATCGAGCGCTTTTGAGAACTAGTTATACATCGGATCACACAAAAGAAGATCTAGATAAAGCCATTGAGATTTTAGTGAAACTCAAAAAGAAACATGGATGGTAGGATTGGGCCTATGGTCCTCAGGGTCTAGGGGCCTCTGGGATAGAAGGTCGAAAGGTCTAATAGTATGATTTCAATTATTCCCGTTAAAACGCGTAAACAAAAGAAAGTCTTTCTCAATCTTCCTTATGCTTTCTACAAAAACCACCCTCATTGGGTTCCTCCTCTAAAATTAGAAAGAAAAGAGTTCTTAGATCCCAAAAAGAATCCATTTTTTCTCAACGCTGATGTTCAGTTTTTTCTAGCTATGAAAGAGGATAAGCCAGTGGGACGCATTTCAGCCCAAGTGAATCATTTACATAATAAGCGGTATGAAGAAAAAACAGGGCATTTTGGCATGTTTGACTCTATTGATGATGAGGGCGTTTCAAAGGCGCTCCTTGAAACTGCAGAAAACTGGTTAAGAGAAAAGGGAATGAATAGCATGGCAGGGCCTTTTAATTTCAGTGTTAACGAAGAAACAGGGCTTCTCATCGAAGGATTTGATTCAAAACCATTTCCACTCATGTCCTATAATTATCCTTACTATCAAAAATTGATTGAATCATTTGGTTATAAGAAAATCAAAGACCTTTTTGCTTGGCAATACGATGCCACAAGGCCTGTGCCTGAACAGGCACAACAAATTTCTGATGTGGTTAAAGCTTATCCAGGGCTTGTTGTAAGGGAGATTGATCCCAAAAACCTCAAAAGAGATGTGAAAATTGTTAGTGAAGTATTTAATTCCGCGTGGTCGAGAAATTGGGGCTTTATTCCTTGGACAGATGAAGAACTCAAAAAGATTGTAAAGGATTTTAAACTCATTCTTAACCCAAAGCTTGCTTTGATTGCAGAGGTCGACGGTAAACCTGCGGCTATCTCAATTGCTTTCCCTAATTTCCACGAAGCCATTTATGATTTGAAAGGGCGCCTATTTCCTTTTGGATTCTTAAAGCTTCTCTATCGTCTTAAAACTAATAAAATTAAAACAGCAAGACTGGCTTTATTAGGAATAAAAAAAGAATTTCGTCATGATATCCTGGCAGGGCTTAGCGTGTATCTTTATTCTGAAATGCATCGTCGAGGCCAAAAAATAGGGCTTACAGGTGGCGAACTTTCTTGGACTTTAGATGATAATGAAAAAATTAATCGTGGAATCGAATTGATGGGTGGCAAGGTTTATAAGAAATATCGGGTTTATGAGAAGAGTTTGTAAAAAGGGACGCAGGCTACAGGTCACAAGTTACAAGAGGGAAGAATTAGCTGAGTTTTTTTAGCATGTCTTTCACAACAGGATTTGAAACTTTCTTTTCTGTTGTGATCAGGTAAAATTCACTGAACACATCGATATTATCACCAATAATATAAATTTCTTTTGATTTAATAAGATCACTTACTGATGAGCGAGGGATGGCAACAACACCATGGCCGCTAACAGCAATGACTCGTAGCATTTCAGTGTTTTGAACTTCTCCTTTAAGTCGTGGCTTTACTTGGTTGTTTGCTAAATACATGTCTAGCGATGTGCGGACTTGTGCTGGGTGCGTTGGCAAAAAAAGGTTTTGATCTTGCAGCGATAATGGAAATTTCCGTCTTAGGTTTTTATAATCTGGGCTGGCAATAAAAATAACAGGCGCCTTTTCTATACAGTGACTGTAAAAACCCTTGATGTCTTTTGGCGCGGGTTCATTGCTCAGGACAATGTCTAGCTGATTAATTTTAAGGTTTTCAAGAAGTTTGGCTTGCTCACCCTCAACAAGACTTAAATTAACCTTTCGATGGGCTAGGGGTATTTTTAAGTAACTGTGGATGTTTTTTTTGGGCAAGGAGATAGCAACGCCAATATTTAGCTTAATAATATCTTTTAAAGAGCTGTCTTGAAGGACCTCTATCATTTCTTTGCCTTTTCGAAAAATCGAATCAGCATATTCAAAAACAATTTTTCCTTTATCGTTTAGGATGAGTTTGCGTGAGCGTCTTTCAAAAAGAGGAGATCCAATAAATTTTTCAAATTGTGTGAGTTGGGCTGAAAGGGTGGGTTGTGATAGCCTGAGCCTTTTACAAGCAGCTGTCACGCCCCCTTCTTTGGCAATAATCCAGAAATAATAAAAGTGGTTGTAGTTTATCATTCGTTTCTAATCTCTTATTGTAGGATTAACGAGTTTTCTCAAAGGGTCAAATAAATCACTCGCTATAAGGCCACGTTCACCATTGGCCACAGCTATATCAGCTGCTTTTGCGTGTAAACAGGTTCCAAGCTTGGCGGCGTCTAATGGAGATATTTTTTGAGCTACGAGCCCTGCTATAATGCCTGTCAGTGCATCGCCCATGCCACCACTAGACATTCCAGGGTTGCCAAGATCACAAAGTGTGGCAGGGGTTTTGTTATCTGACACTAAAGAGCCACAGCCCTTAAGAACGACAATGGCTTTGTATTTTTTTGCTATTCTTTTCACAGCGGCAAAGCGGTCTTTTTCAATTGCTTTATTTGAACAGTTTAAAAGCCTGGCAGCCTCTCCTGGGTGAGGGGTAAGGATCCAATTGCCTCTGGCGAGAGGATTTTGGGCTAATAGATTTAAGGCGTCAGCGTCTACGATCAAAGGAAGTTTTGAATTAAGGCATGTTTTATACATTTGTTTAGCCCAACTGTCTTGTCCTAAACCTGGTCCTAAAGCTATAACGTTGGCGAGGTCGATTCTCTTTTTGAGTTCGGCTACTTTTTCGATCCCATGCGACATGATTTCTGGACGCTCTTCTGTTAGAATAGAAGCGTGTTCACTTCGTGTGGCAACAGAAACAAGTCCAGACCCTGTTCGCAGGGCTGCTTCGGCACAAAGTTTGGCAGCGCCTGCCATGCCAAGGTTTCCACCCACGACTAATGTATGGCCAAACTGATTTTTGTGGCTATCTTTAGGGCGAAGAGAAAGCAGAGCTAATAATCTTTCAAAATCTATGCGGCTGACATTTGCAGGAACAGAATCATAAATATGAGCGGGAACTCCAAGGTCATCGAAATGAATTGTTCCTGAAAACTCTGGGCCATGAGCTGTAAACATTCCTCGTTTAAGACCGATAAAACTAATACTCGCATTTGCTTTAACTGCCGTTCCCATGATCTCACCTGTATCAGCGTTTAAGCCTGATGGGATATCGATGCTTAAAACAGGTTTGCCCGCTTTATTTATGCAATCAACGGCTTCTTTAAAAATGCCTTCAATAGGACGACAGAGCCCAGAACCAAAAAGTGCATCGACAACAAGATCGTATTTAGAAAAATCATCTGAATGAAAGTTTTTGATTGTAAGATTCTTTTCTGTGAGTTCATCAAAGGCACGTAAGGCATCGCCTTTGAGGCTTTTTGGATCAGTAAGGAGAAAAACAGTGACCTGAATCCCTGTTTCTTTGGCGAGTCTTGAAAAAACAAATCCATCCCCAGCGTTATTTCCACATCCGCAAATAACAGCCATTTTCTTGTAGTGGGGCCAGTGTTTGAGCGAAGCTTTAAAAGCAGCGGTCGCAGCTCGTGTCATAAGAGTAAAGCTAGGGATTTTATTATCTTCGATCGCAACCCGATCAAGTTCACGGACTTGAGAGGCGGTGTAAAGATTATAGGGAAGAGGATTCATAACTAAATTAAGGGTCCCGGGGCCCCTGGTTCTCGGGTTCTCTGGTCATCGGAGCCTGAGGCCCTGAGACCCTGAGATCCTGGGAACCTGAATTCATCATAAACAAGTTTTCTCAATAACATCCCATAAGACGTTCACTCCAAACTTAAGAGAATCTAAGGGAAGTCTTTCGTTGTGTCCATGAAACAGAGAGCTAAAGTCCAAATCCTTTGGAAGCTTTAACGGGGCAAAACCATAACATTTGATGTCCAGAGCAGCATAAGCCTTGGCATCGGTAAAAGCCGGATTCAAAAATGGAATAGGAATAGCCTCTGGATCGTGAGTTTTTAATGTGTCTGATAAAGTGTTAAAAAATTTATTGCCGTGATCAACAACATTAGCGGTGTGGCATTCGCTGATCTCAATGTTAAAATCATCGCCGATCACAGCCTTGACCTCGCGTACAAAATCGTCAGCACTTTGGTCGGGTAGAATTCGGCCATCAATAAAAAGCTCTCCCTGTGATGGGATCACGTTTTGCTTGGTGCCAGCTCTTATGATTGTTGGCGTGGCTGTGTTATGAAAAAGGCTTAGAAATTTTTTAGTTTTGTCTTTAAAAATCCTGTTCAGGATTCTGTGTGACAATCCTTTTTTTGTCATGGCGTTTAGAATAATTTTTTTTGGTAGTGATTGATGTTGAGCTAGCCCCTTGATAAATCCATTTGCTGGCACGGAATCATGAAAAGGAAGTCTTGTGGTTGCCAGTTTGTGCGCGGCCAAACCCAGCTTGGGTAGGGCCTGATTATCATGAGGCATTGAGCCATGACCAGGGTCTCCGCGGGCAATGATGCGCAGCCAGCATATTCCCTTTTCGGCAACGCCAATGGGATAAAAGATTTTATCATCAATAGGGAGACTAAAGCCGCCCACTTCATTTAAAGCATATTCTGCCTGAATAAGAGAAGCGTGGTGCTTAACAAGCCACCAGGCACCATGTTTGCCCCCCGTTTCTTCATCGGCCACAGCGGCTAAAATAAGATCACGTTTTAAAGGAATGTGGTTTCGTTTTGCTTTAAGAAAAACAGCAAGCTCCATGGCTGTCATATTCTTCATGTCAACAGCGCCACGACCCCAGACGCAATCGTCTTTAATAACACCAGAAAAAGGATCTTCGGACCAGTGTTGTTTTTCGCATGGAACAACATCTAGATGACTGGACAACAATAAGGGTTGTTTGGAACCATCCCCTTTAAGGCGGGAAATAATATTGCCACGTGAGGGCCCTGATTCTAGTATGGTAAAAGGAATACCTTCTTTTTTGAAAAGATTAGCTAGATATTTACAGGCCTCTGTTTCTTTGCCTGGTGGATTTGTTGTATTAATTCGAATCAGGTTCTGAAGGATTGTGAGGCATTCTTGGATATCTTGTTCAGTGATTTGGATATGTTCCTCAGCCATGGTGTTTGTATATGATAGGCTTTAGAGACGTTCAATGATTTGTTTTTCTAACGTGCCGAGGAACAGAAGAGTCATGAAATAAGGTTCGCAGGGTCATGGGGTCACAGGTTACAGGCTGCAAGTCAAATATATTGATTCAACCATAGATAACAAGCTAGGGAATATATTATGATAAGAAAACTATTTCATGGTCTGGTATTTGTTCTCTTCATTGTGATGGTTTTTGTTCCTGGTTCGGCTTGGGCTGAAAAGGGCTATGATATTGTTCAAAATCAAAATTTAGAATTATTAGAAGTTGAAACTTATGAAGTTGAATTTACTGTGATTAGTGGATTTACTCCTATTGAAAATGCTAATGTTAGTTTAACTTTAGTTTCAGCAAATGATTATTTC
>CAZSTS010000010.1:0-71158 GCA_964609965.1 uncultured Nitrospirales bacterium | reverse complement strand
AAATGTGGTCGTTTAACAACATGGTTCAGTTTACACAAAATATTTTACGCTCTCGTTGTCGCATCCCAACTATAGCCTGTATCGTCACCAGATGTTGCTGTACAAAGATTTGTCGTGCTCCCACTTGCAATTAATGTTAAAACGGTGCTCCAATCAGAAGGCTCAGTGATAGTCCCCGAAAAAGTGACTGACACTGTCACATTTATAGCCTGACTCGTGGTAGCGTCCAGTGGTGAAAATGTGATTGTGACATTAGTAGAAACATTGGAACCACAGCCTGAAGACAAAAAACCAACTACGATAAACGACAAAGCAACAATCAATGCTATTTTAATCCTTTTTTCCATCTTATACTCCTTTTTAGTCTCTCAAATCTCTTGGCAAAACAAAAATAAACGTACTGCCCTTTCCCTTCTCGCTCTCCACCCATATTTTACCCTTATGAAGCTCAACAATGTCTTTGGCAATAGGAAGACCCAGGCCTGTCCCTTCTTGTTTGTTTACAGTTACTCTCTCAAATTTATCAAAAACGAGTTCACACTCCTCAGAAGTGAGGCCCTCTCCAGTGTCTTTTATTTCAAAACGAATCTCTTTGTCATTTCCAATAACATTAACAGTAATTTCAGCTTTATCTGGTGAGTACTTTATCGCGTTACTGGCGATGTTTGCCATGAGTTGATTGATTTTATCTTCATCAGCCCAGAATGAACCAATGTCTTTTGACATATTGATTGTCATTTTTTGTTTCTTCTCTCTGATCAAATGCTCTTGAATTTTTAAAACATCATTTACAAAATCATAAATCTGAATTTCGGTTCTTTTAAGTTCCATTTTCCCAGACTCAATTTTAGACAGGTCAAGAATGTCCATGACAAGGCGAAGCAGCCTTTCCATGGTTCTATGGCAACGATTTAAGACATCTTTTTGTTTATCCGTTATTTCACCCAAGTGGCCTTCAAGGAAAAAACTTAAGAATTCCTTAACTGCAAACAAGGGATTTTTGAATTCATGAGACACGGTCGCCACAAAAGCTGATTTACGCTCATCCAAAGCCTCTAATTTTCTATTAGCTTGCCACAATTCCTGCAAGAGTCGCTTATTTTCAAAACTTAATCGTTGTTGTTCAAAAGCCCTTTCAATGACAATGAGTAATTGATCCATGTTTAATGGTTTTTGGATATATGAAACAGCCCCTTTAGCCATAGCTTTGACTGATTCCTCAACAGAAGAATTGGTTGTTGTCATAATGGGCATGATGTCTAAATTAGCAATGTGTATTTGATCAATGAGTTCTAGACTATCAACATCAGTTAAACTCATATCAATGAGCGCAACATTAAAAAAAAGCTTTCTCGCCATTTTCACAGCTTCAGTGCCAGACTCTACACAATCAACACGATAGCCTTTTTCTTTGAGGACTCGTGAAATAACTTCGTGCGATTTTTTGTCGGCATCGACCACCAATATATTTTTATTATCTTCAAACATTGAGTTATCCCTTTTTCTATCATCATTAAATCAACTGATTCCTCATAACCATTCTAAACTGATATTTCACGATAAATATTCTTTATGATGTCTTCTGATACCTCTACTGGAGTCACCTTTATGTCTCCACTTTGCATCACTTTAGCAGCACTCTTTTCTTTGAAATCTTCAGTGAGCTTCGAAATTAAGCTCATGTTCAATGAATCCAGCCAAGAAGTAAATTCTTTCCGTGTAATTTTCAAATAGGAAAATAAATCATCTAAATCTTTTTTGAGCGAAGGATAATAGAGATCCATAATAGACTTCATCACAATCCCATTTGCCAAGCCATGAGGAACACCAAACTCAGTTGTGAGAGGATTGCCTATCGCATGCTGAAGCGTTGTAGAACTATGGGCAATGACCACCCCTCCATGAAGAGATGCCTGCATGATTTTTGTTCTAAGCTCCAATGAAGACAGGTTATCTAATAATGGAATGAGATTATTATATATGAGCGAAACACCTTCGTAAATGAGAGTCTTGTGTAGAGAATTTCTTTGCGTAGAATAAATCCCTTCCAAAAGATGGCTTAAGGCATCAACAGCCGTATTTCTTGTAAGAGATGCCCCCATGGTCAGAGTGTATTTTGGATCTACAAAGGAAATTGTTGGAAACATAAGCTCAGATTCAATCCCGCCCTTTTTTCCATTTTTTGAATCTGTCAAAACACTAAAAGGAGTTGCCTCTGAACCCGTGCCCGCTGTGGTTGGAATGGCTACAATGGGATAAGCTGCTACAAGTTTTTTTGGATAAGTGATATCTTTAACATCCAGCTGATTTTTGGCCACAAGAGATATTGCCTTAGCTGCATCAAGAGCGCTTCCACCGCCAATACCAACAACAACATCACAGGCTTCCTGAATAGCGGTATCAGCACCCTTTCTAATTGAATCGAATGTTGGATTATCTGGGACATCATCAAAAATAACATATCCCATCTCTTGTTTCTTCAAAATAGGGATTAAGTCATCAAAGACAGAGCTCATTTTTTCAAAGTCCTTGTGAGTCACGATGAGAGCCTTCTTCCCAAGCCCTTTTATTTTATAACCAGACTCGATTAATGAACCTTCACCGAAACAAACAGCTGTTGGAATATTATATTTTATCATGTTTTCTCTTTATCTTTATTTAAGTTTTTCCATGTTTGGTTTGATAACCATTAAGGCTGCGGGAAGAAATATAAGATCAGCAACAAGAGCCATTAATATCACAAAACAACTAATCAAACCAAAGTTGACGTTTGGCGAGAAACTTCCCAAAGTCATTACAAGAAAACCAAGTGACAAAACAATGGACGTCACAATGATGGGACTCCCTGTTTCGTACAAGGTTTGTTTGATGGCTTCTTCTATCGTATTATGTTGAATGACATGTCTTTTGAGCCTTACCATAAAATGAATCGTGTCATCAACAACGAGTCCAATAGCAATACTCCCAATCATGACAGTTCCTGGACTAAGACCAATGCCAATACTAGACATGAATGCAATCCCAAACAAAATAGGCAGGACATTTGGGATAATAGCAAACAAAGCCAGTCTTTTTGAACGAAACAAAAATCCAATGAGCAAAAGAATCACAAGCAAAGCAAGACAAATACTCTTGATCTGACTTGAGATAAGATATTCTTCCATATCTCTCATGAGTTTTACAAAACCTGTAAAATAAACTTTATTGTCTTTGCCTAACTCTGTCTTAAGTCTTGATTCGATAAGAGGAACTATTTTGACAAGTTTATCAGAATCCTTAAAACGCACTCTCATCGACATCCGCCCAAGTGAATTACCGTCTTGAACGAGTTGATCAAAATCCTCTTCAGCAGCAAGCACTAACATAAACTGAGCGACTTCTTTGCGCGTATCTGGGATACGATAAAACTCTTTTTTTCCATCATGAAAGACACGATTCAGTTCCTTTATTTCATCAACTACCGAAACCGTGTATGTCACAGCATCAAGTGTTTTGAGCCACTCTTGAAACCTATCAATACGAACCAAGAGCTCTGGATTATTCAGCCCTTCGCCTTCTGTTTCAATCACAAACTCAACAGCAGCAGCACCACCTATGCTATCCTCGATTCTGATAGTCTCTAAACGAATCGGATCATCATCACGAAAATAATTAAAGACATTCGCTTTGACCTCCAAATTAAACAAAGCCACAGAGCTGAGAACAGTGAGCACAAGAGCTACTCCTATGATCAAAACACTTGTCTTAAATCTTGGTCGCCCCAGAAAAACAAGTGTTCGAGCCATCAAGCTTGAATGAAGGCGATTCAGAAATTTTTTATCAGGTGGTTTTGTAAAACTCAAAAGCACGGGAATCATCACGATACTCAAAACAAAGGCAATGGCAACCCCTAGCGCTGCCAACCATCCAAACTCTCTAATCGGCTGCAAATTACTGATAGAGAGTGACAGCATACCCGCCATTGTTGTGATTGTAGTCAAATAACAAGGTGTAAAAAGAATAGCGAAACAATCGACAATGGATTCTCTCTGTCCTTTTCCTTGCATCAGTTGCTGATAGTAATCAGAAATAATATGAATACAATCAGCCACACCAATGGCCAGGACAACAGCAAATACCCCAGAGGTGAGAATGTTGATCTTACTGCCAAATAACGACATGATACCCAAGAGCCAAATGCCTGAGAGAACAACAATGAGAAACGGGATCAGGGCTGAACTCACTCGCCTAAAAATAATGAGGAGAACGAGGAGAATCATTAAGGCAACTATGGGCAACAAGACTCGCATATCTTTTTTACTATAGAGGAAAAAAGCTTCGTCTATGGGTGGGCTTCCTGTGAAAAGTACTTCAATAACATCTTTTTCTTCTTGGGCAATACTACGAAGCGCTTCAGTAAGAGCCATCTTGCCTTCAAAGCTATTCCCTTCGGCCTCAAGCTCAACGATGATAGCCGTGGACTTTGAATCAGGAGCTAATAAGCCTTTAAGAAGTTCATTAGACAAGGCTTCATGGCGAAGAGCTTCGATCTGCTTCTTAGTTTCTGGAATATCCTTGATGAGCTTGTCGATCGCAACCCAGTCATCAGCACCTTGTGCTACACGGATATTCGTGAGTGAAAGTACACGATGAGCAAAAGGAGCCTCTTCGGCTTTTTCTGTAATACGATCAATGCTGGATAATGTTTTTGGGTCAAACACATCATCACTAAACACACCCATCACGACAATTTCATCAGAATCAAAGCGAGATAAAAACTCATTATATTCAATAATATTTGGGTCGTGTTCTAGAAACCAGACATCGATAGAGCTATCGAATTTAAGGTTTAGTGCACAAAAGAACAAGGCAACCGAAATAACAAGTATGGTTAACAACACATACTGTTCTTTATTGAGAATAAAATTGATAAGGGAGTGTTTCCAATGTCTTTTTGTCATGAGGAGACTGAGATGTGTAGCTTGCCGACCCTTAAAAATCAAGCCAGTCTAAAGCTGGTGAGGAACTTTGGCATGGAGCTGAGTTTAAAGTAGGTTACTGACGTTGAAATGAGCTTGCCCGTTGTCTTTTCGGTCAGGCGTCCAAAGCAGGTTGTGTGAGAGACAAGGAGGTTCCAGGGCTTGATATTCACCTTTTTGCCAACATATTGATATGTTTTTCGGTTCACTTTGAATTCAAATGAATATTTTATGGAATAATCTTTAAAATATCTCAGCTCAAAGGTCCCATGACACGGTACATCAACACAAAGCCCTTCAACTGTCACAAGTCCATCTAATGGTTGTTTGAGAAATTTTTTGCTTTTTGGGTTAATCCATTCCGAAAGATCTTTTGGTCCCCAAGTTGCATGAAACTCCATTTTATATTGCCCTGTTGGACCGCAACCTTTTTCAAATTCATGATAACCTGTCATGAGTTCATCGATTTTAAAGCCAACTCTATTTTCTTTGAACATATTTAAGAAATTACTAATTTTATCCATCTTGCTCTCCTTTGCTCGCTAAAATGTAGTTCGATATTTTACTCATTGTATCCGTGAAATAAGGAACCACGCGACCATAATAGGCAATGTCATTTAAGAAACTCACGCGCTCAACCTTTTGTTTCTTTTTTACAGCATTAAAAATGGTTTCTGCCACGGTTTCGGGCTTCATGGAATAATAGGGTACGAGTCGCATAGAAAGTTTTGCCCCAAAGGTCTCTGGTTTTGCATCATCATAAAAACCAGTGTTCACCATAAAAGGATACACAGTGGAAACATCTACATGATATTTTTTTATCTCGTAATAGAGAACTTCGGAAAAACAAGCCATGGCAAGCTTTACTGCTGCATAAGCGCCCCATGTGGGGAGGCGAAAAAAGGCCTGGCCTGATGAGACATTTACTACATGTCCTTTTTGTTTTTTTATAAGAGTGGGGAGAAAAGTATACGTCATGTTCAGCACACCCCAAAGATTGACATCAATGAGTTTTTTCCAAGTTGATAGTTTTGTGTCTACCAGTTCTCCTGTATGACCAATGCCCGCATTATTAATGAGGACATCAATTGTTTTAAATTTAGTAAGAACATTTTTTTTAAGTTTATTAACTGACGTTTTCTTTGAAATATCGACAACGTAGGAATAAATCTCTTTATAATCTTTTTTTAGCTTTTTTTTCGCTTGAGTGAGAGCTTTGGCGTCAATGTCGGTGATAATAACACGGCAACCAGACTTGGCAAAATATTCTGCAGTGCAATAGCCAATGCCACGCGCGCCACCAGTGATGAGAACTATTTTGTTTTTTAAATTCTTCATAATTTATCGCTCCTAAGAGCCTACGCACCTACGCTCCAATGAAATAACATTGGCTCGTTGGATCATTGGATCGTTGGCTCGACCTTCAAACCCATAAACCCAAAATCCACAATCTCTTCGACAAGATTTTGAATACTGAGTTCTTTGATACTTCCATTAAGCCACAAGTGAATCACACGAAGGCCCATGCCAACAATAGCTTCGGAGACAATCAGAGTATTGCATTGTCTTGCAAAACCTTGTTCAATAGCATGGTCTAGATACTGCTTTGCGACTTGTGCAAACCTTTCATAAATTGCAGAAACTTCATTTGAGAATTCTTTATCAATTGCTGGTGCTTCATTAAAAAGACACAATACAAAGTCTTTGTTTTCATCTAGCTTTAACGAAATATTCATAATGGCGAGAACAGACGCATTTCTATAAGATTCAAAATCTGATGGAAGATGCGCATTCATTTCACTAAATTCTGTTAACAAGCTGATAATAAATTCATCTTTGAGTTCCGAAAAGATCTGACGTTTATCTGTGAAATTTCGATAAAAAGTCCCTTGGCCAACCTGAGCTTCGGCCACGATATCGGAGATAAGAGTTTTGTGATAACCTTGGCGTGCAAAGACCTTAATAGCCGCATCTAATAAAGAACGCCTTGTTTTTTCTTTGCGTTCGAAATCTTTTTGTTTTCTTGCCTCTGTCATATTCCTCATTCTCCTGACATCAACACATCCTGACGTCCTGACATCATGACACCCCCATCTTCTCACATCCGGACGGACTCGTCAATCCGTTTCTCCTCCCCCTACATTAAACCAATCATATTCACTGGTTATAGAATATACTAAACATCACTTCATGACTATTTTTATTGAACTTGGGCTGGCCCGCGAAGTCGGGTCTGGGGGCCCGGTGAAAAGGCAAATAGACATGAAGGATTGTTGTCTCCATGAAAAATAGTGCACCGGAGCAGGACCCAGAAACCTAAATACTGACTTTTTCGTAGTTTCTGTTGATTAAACTACCAACGCAGCGACTGAAGAAGAATTTTCAGTCAACCAATCCATTGTCTACCACTTTTGATACCACAATTCACCATTGCCATTGTAATATGAAATATGCAGATCTCCAGCGCTATCAAATGCTAAACTAGAACTCCTGCCTGTGCCATGAGTATTATCAATGTCCTGAGTTGTCCATGTGTACGAAGATGTGCTGGGATCCCACGCTCCTATAGCTAGTTTAAGATGCTCATTACCTGAAACAAAGTATGAAACATAAACCGCTCCATCATCAGCAATAGCTAAACTTGTAAATTTTCCAACAAACTCACCTTCCTTCGTGTGACTATCTACTATTTCAAGATGCCAAGCAGATTCAGAAGGATCTTTCCAAGCATGTTTTAATCGTTTATTTTCTACATCATAATAAGACACATGAATACGATTATTTTGACTCACCTTTAAGCTTGTATATCTTCCAAGATTGCCTTGGCCGCTTGTATACTTGCCCTTATCACCATCCCTATCTACAAGTTTTGCACTCCATTCATAACCAGAAGCACCAAGCGTGCCTGTTGCTGAACGCAATCTTCTGTGCATCTGGTCATAAAATAATATATACAGTGTCTGATCTGTTTCACTTGATATTCCAATACTGGTCCACTTACTTATTTCCACACGATTTTCTGTATTCTGTATGGTCCAAACCCAAGAATCACCACTCAAAACACCTTGTGCATACTCTAAAGCACTATCCTCGCCGCCTAAATAGTAAGAAACATGAAGTTTGTTATCTTGGCCAACAACAATGCTGTTAAATAACCCAACAAAATCCTTCTCGACAATTGTTTGAGTCTGCCAGTTATATGCTGATCCATCAAAACTAGCCCAGGCATGCATGAGAGCAGTAGCTGTTTCGTTATTATATATCGCGTGAACAGTTTGATCATTGCCTATAGCTAGGCTTGAGTGTTTGCTTACATCATGTTCATTATCTACTGTATGAACGGTCCATGCACTTGCTTCAGCTGTTTTCCACGCATGCTTTAGCCTCTTTTCTGTTTCATCATAATACAACACATGAGCACGATCACTACTATCTATCTCTATTGAATTCCAACTGCCAACCTTATTATCTGTATCAATTATTTTTAACCCAGCTGCAGCGCTTGAACCACTATCGGTAATCATCTCACTCGTTCCTGAGTCTACAACTAGTTGAGCAGCATATTCATAAACATGATTTGGAATTACATTTGTATCTAGGTAATGTGTTTCGGTTACGCTTGAAAGCTCTGTCCAATCACCAGTTCCTGGCACATCACGCCTATATACTTGATACCCCAATCCCGAAGCTGGCTCATAAATATGTCGTAACTTAAGTTCTGGGGAGTCATAATAAAGAATGTGTATTTGTTGGGTGCTATCCAAAGTCATATCCATGCCTGAGACAACAACAGAATTGTTACCACTGATGTTCTCATTATTCCAATGAGAAGAATACAGTTCTTTCCATGCATGCTTAATAACTCCTGTGTTTTTTGAATGATAACTTACATGAACCACCACTGGCAAAGTCTGTGTTGCCGTAATATTACTGTGAGTTCCATAATCATTATTATCTATAGTTTCGATATTCCATGGACCAATAGCACCAACTTCTTTCCAGGCCATTTTCATATTGTTTTGAAAATGATCTCCATAAGAAAACAACAAATATGTTTTTGTGGGGGTTTTTATTAGGTCAAAATTAGGATGTGTGCCGCCAAGATATTCAGTAGTAACGACTTCGTGGCGCCAAGGACCAAGGCCATGTTTTGAAAAAAGGCTTAAGCCAGCAACTTTAGAAGCTATAAATATTGACCCTGAATCAATTATAATTTTATTTAACCCTGCATAACCGCCTCTAAGATAAAAATTAGGGAAATCTTCTTCTAGCCAATCAGCAGTGCCAGACTTTTGATACAAATAACTAATAGAATTATGGCCTACATAAATTAAATGCTTGTCTCCGTTTTCGGCTATGGCCAGGCTCAAATCTGATAGTTTGTTTCTAGTGATTACTGTTTCTATTTGCCATGACTCCGAAGAATTTTTTGAGGCATGTTTAACCTTCATGCCACCACCGTAACTCGGTGCCGAATAGGTAACATATAAAACATCATTCTGATCAACCACAGCATCAACCATATACACCTTTTCTATTTTATCGTCCACAACCTCGGTGGTCCAACATGTTGATGCTGTTTTATAAGCATGCATGAGCTTGCTACTCTCTACAGATGTTGTAAATTCTTTGTAAAAAGCATGGATAACATTTTTGCTATCAACTAAAACATTAACACTCATACCTGAATCACTTGACGGATCAACATCTTCAATCACAACACCTGGGTCCCAACGCAAAGCCACTTTATCTGTTAAAACACCATCACTAGCACTGAGGTAGCTTGGTACTTTGAAAGTTACAGAACCGCACTCAGGGGTAGGATTAAAATAAAGATTGCTTTCGTTACTAGCATTGCCTGAACCGTTTCCTCCACACTGAAAAAGTAATGGCAAAATAACAAAGAATAAAAATACATATAATAGTTTTTTCATTTTAGATCCCTTCTTAGCTCTGAATAACACCCTAAATATACCTGCCAAAACAATATGCAATTGCTGTGCCACGGCTCCATAATAAATAATAGCGTAAATAGTTGAATTTTATCGATATTTAAGTTGCTGTTGTGCAAAAGAAATATCAATTTGAATTAGACAGCAGCATTTATCTCAAATTGATAATCATTTGCCGCATAATCCTAAGCTATTCTTAATCAAGACGTGTCCCCTTCTTCTTTTTTTCTAAATAGGCATGAAAGGATGTTGCTAGTTGACATCTCCCCACACGGTGATATCAGATGCAAAACAACAAACTATGAGGATATACATGCTAAATTCATATAAAAAATCAATTTTCACTATAGCCTTTACCGTATTATTTATATTCCTATTTAACGTATTAAGTATTTCGCCTTCATATGCTGGAAAAAAGGAATACATTTATAAAAATAAAAGAGAGGTTGTTTATCTCAAGAGCAAAAGAATTAAGAAAGAGGCTGATCTCTACTCTCACCCTCACACAATCACCCTAGATGAACTCAAAGAAATTTTATCTCAAGTTAAGTATAAATATTCTAAATTTTCGTTTTTTGATTGGTCAGGCCCCACTAAAATATTTAGCCAAAGGCAAGCGAACCTATTAGCAACTCATGTGTCAGATGCCCTCGCAAAAGCTAAACCAAACGATACAATTGAATTCGCCCTCACAACACCAAGCCGTAAAATCCGCCGATACACAAAAGGCAGGATATTTATCAAAGATGATTCTCTCAACATCAACTTTGACAGAATCTTTGAACCTGGTGCTGATGTAAGCACAGAGAAATATGGGAAAAACTTTAGCAAATGGCAGATCCTCGTTTCTCAAACAAACCAATCTCTTAAACCAAAAAAATACGGCAAGAATGATGTTCACAAAAATTGGATACTTGTGAAACTCGACGAGCAAGAACAAGAAGAATCAAAATGATTCCCTATCGCTCAAATAAAATAACCAAAGGCAGAAACTGGGCAAGCACGAGAGCCCTTTGGCGTGCCACAGGTGTTAAATCAGAGCATTTCGATAAACCCATCATAGCTGTTGCAAATTCTTTTAGTCAGTTTGTTCCTGGTCATGTCCACTTAGATGAAGTTGGAAAATGTATTAGAGAAGAAATCCAAAAAGCTGGTGCAATCGCCAAAGAATTTAATACCATTGCCATTTGTGATGGCATTGCCATGGGACATGATGGCATGTTGTACAGCCTCCCCTCTCGCGAACTCATTGCCGACTCTGTAGAATACATGATCAACGCACACTCAGCTGATGCACTAGTTCTTATTGGCAATTGTGACAAAATTATCCCTGGCATGCTCATGGCTGCCTTACGACTCAACATCCCATGCATTTATGTGTCTGGCGGCCCTATGGAAGCTGGCCAAATGAACATCGATGGAAAAGAAAAAAGCCTAAGCTTTGTTGATGCCCTCATTGCTGGAGCTGACACTCATGTCAGTGATCAGGATTTATTGAAACTGGAGGAGAAGGCCTGTCCCACTTGCGGTTCTTGTTCAGGTCTTTTTACTGCCAATTCTATGAACTGCCTGACTGAGGCCCTGGGTTTTTCTCTTCCGGGAACAGGGACTCTTTTGGCAACACATGCTGATAGAAAAAATCTCTACACTACTGCTAGCCATAAAATTGTTGAGCTCACGAAAAATTATTATGAAAATGAAGATTTTTCCCAACTGCCACGAAGCATTGCCACGAAAAAAGCGTTTGAAAATGCCTTAGCACTCGACATGGCCATGGGCGGCTCCACAAATACGATTCTTCATCTCTTAGCACTAGCACAGGAAGCTGATATTGATTTTACAATGGAAGACATTGATCGTCTCTCACGCAAAGTTCCCACACTTTGTAAAGTAGCACCCTCTTCTTCTTATCATGTTGAGGATGTCCACCGTGCTGGTGGTGTTTTTGGAATTTTAGGTGAACTGGAACGTGCCGACCTTTTATACACCGATGCAAATACAGTTCATTCAAAAACATTAGGAGATGCCATTGAAAATTGGGACATGCTTCGCTCTTCAGATGACAATGTTAAGAAGTTTTATCTTGCAGCACCTCAAGGCAAATTCTCAATCAAGGGAAGCTCACAAGACCGTCGTTACGCGAATCTAGACAATGACAGAGAATCTGGTTGTATCCGTTCAGCCGAAACTCCTTACAACAAAGATGGAGGACTGGCTGTTCTTTATGGCAACATAGCTAAAAATGGTTGCGTTGTAAAAACAGCTGGCGTGGATGAAAGCCTTCTAAAATTCAAAGGACCAGCACGTACCTTTGACAGCCAAGACGCTACCATCAAAGCGATACTGGGCGACCAGATCAAGAAAGGTGATGTTATTGTTATTCGCTATGAAGGCCCCAAGGGCGGTCCTGGCATGCAAGAAATGCTCTACCCCACTTCTTATTTGAAATCTAAAGGCCTAGAAAAAGATTGCGCTCTCATTACAGATGGCCGTTTTTCGGGCGCTACAGCAGGCTTATCCATAGGCCACATTTCACCCGAAGCTGCGGATAAAGGTGCGATCGGATTGATTGAAGATGGAGATGAGATCGAAATTGATATCCCAAACCGGACCATCAACTTAGAAATTTCTGAAAAGGATCTGTTAAAGCGAAATCAAGAAATGGAAGCTAAAGGATCTCAAGCGTTCAAACCAAATCGAGAAAGAAAAGTCTCTAAAGCCCTTCAAGCCTATGCCCTACTCGCCACATCTGCGAATAAAGGGGCTGTGAGAAAAATATAAGAGATAAATGTCATCCCTGCAATAAACTCTCTTGATTAAAAATATTGATTCCACCCCTTATCCCTGGAACTAAAGTTCCAGACCTTGGATTCAAGTAGGAAGTGCCCCACTTAGTCATGGGCCATCATTCTAACTCAGAAAAAAACCCCAAAGGGGTGAAATAACATAGCCCAGGGTTGAAAAAGCCTGAAGGGATTTTTCTACCCTGGGTTAACAACAAAATAAACAGCCCCAATTCATTCCCTGAAAGGGATACATAATCGAAGCAAACATCTCATAGATCATTATTAAACCCCTTCAGGGTTAGGATTGTTTTTATTTATGAGGCCCAGGGTGGCGTCCCGTCTAAAGACGAGCCTTACCCTGGGCTAAATTATTGTGCCCTTTCAGGGCAAAGAAAGAAAACCTTTTTTCCGTTTGAAAGGAGGGGACGAAAAGATCTCACCTCAAATACGAATACCCTGTCTCAAACAATAACTCTGCTGCAAATTTATCACCTTCGATCAATTGACTCATGAGCACCGGGTATGTGGCTATGGTTTCGTTCACGTATTGGGAATACGAACGACCGCCCAGAGATTCTTGTGGTTCAGTGCCTGTGATAAACCCACCATCCTTGATGCCCAAAAAATTCAATCTTGGCCATTCAATAAAAGCAGGATTCAGACACGCAGCAAAAACATCACCAGCCCAGCTATCCACACCTATGATTTGTTCGATTGATTCTTTTTGACGTCCTGGAACCTCTTTAACAACAAGAGACTTTTCGACATCGAGTAACTTTGACTCATTCTGGGCAAGAAATTCTACATCAATCATGTAAAACGTTGTATTCAAGGCAACAGGGGCTTGGCCCTTTTCGACAACCTCCCATGGCAGCCTGGGTGTTTCGACCAATGACTGCGAACCATCTTTGAGACGAACAAAACCACCACCAAACTGATTGTTTGTATTTTTTGTGCCAATGATCACCATGTGATGGCCTTTGTTGAACATCTCCTGAGCAATGGAAATCATCACTGGATCAGCCTGCCATAACCATTCGTCTGCGTTTGAAAAGATGAGATACTTGATGCCTGACTCATACAAGGCTTTAGCCATTTGATATTTTGCAAAGAGATAAGGAAAATCACCATGACCAGCAGGATAGAGTTTGTCTGTAATGAGTTTTCGGTCTTCGACCCAGATTCTAGGTAAAACAATCTGATTAAAGAAAACCGTGCTCTCAAGTTCATTCTCTGTATAATTCTCCCACCCTTCTCTAACAGTATTTAATACCAAATCGACGTTTTCAGAATTAGTCATGACAATATTTGGAAAAACTCTACCAAGACACCTGGCAATGTGCTGTGAAAAATCGAGTGTGTGTTGTAAAAGGGTTTTGGGCCCCACCTTAAACAAAGGACGTGGAGTTGTCTCAGTCAAACCATACTGGGCTGCCAGTTCAGGATTTTGTCTTGTCCACTTGGCTGCACGTGACGAAGCACCACCACCTGGCACACCTCGCGCTACAGTACCACACTCTGAAAACACTTTATTGTCTTTGAGAAGTTCAACGCCTTGCTGTGCTCGATTGAGAATATCTTTGGCTGAACCACAGAGGGTATTCATCTGAAGAAGTTCATCAAGAGAGATTGGCTCCATACTACCATCAGCATAGCGATTAGGTTTTTCGAGAAGATTTTGTCTTTCTTTATCTTTTACATTCTTGGGAAGAGACCCGAGACGTTTTTCAGCCTCTTCTTGAAACCAGGTTTCGAGCTCTATACTTTTAACAGGGTCTTTTAGCGGCAAAGGTGTAGCTGTCGATTTGATGACCTCTAAACCTGTAGCGATTTTTTGATGATTAATATTTTTTGATAAAAGTTTGTGTGAAAAATTGTAACAAGGCATGATTTTTCATAACAAAACGAAATTATGATGTCTAAGAATAAAAAAGATTGTCTACCCTAGTAGGGGCAGGCCCCTGTGCCTGCCCGTTATCTTTCGGGCGACCATCCACCTTCGTCAGCTAACTACGGCGGACAGGCAGTGGATCGCCCCTACAAAATACAGAAATTAATCCGGCATTTCCCAAGTGAGAATCGAATCACGATCAATATTATAATCTCCATCAATGATTTTTTTTGATGAATAAGTCATGTTCGAGCTACCACTCCAATTTGGATGATACGTATCAAGACTGTATGCAAGATCTGTAAAGAAATCCTCTGCACAATCATTTTCACCCAAAACATTGGGCGCTGGAAAAACAGGACAATCCCCCTGTCCAGCATAACCCCACCCCATAAAATAGATGTAGATCTGAACTGCTGTTCGAGTGGCTGAATCATTAGACAGATCTAGGGCTGTTTCAAAGGCCTCACCAGATGTCCACTCTGTGGCAAATCGGCCAAACTGATTGGGATAAAAATTCACATCCCTGGCACCTGAGACCACTTTGGCCCCTAAATCAATCCAAACATCATTCATGGCCTCATGATAACAGGCCCCTGACCAAACCATTCTGATAGGAACCTCGCCACAACCATAGTTTTCAAAGCGATCAGTGATTTCTGATCCCTTAATGCTGCTATCCATAGCACTAAAATACGCATCGCCACTCCCATTAACATTACCGTGTGAAATAATGTAGATGTCGACAATGTAGCCATCATCAAAAAGACCTTCTAATACATCTAAAAAGTTGGCCTGAGTAGGATCATGAACTTCGTCAGCCTGATTAATCGCTTGTGAGCTAGAGACATGAGATAACGCTGTAGCATCAGTATCATAGAATAATACCCTGTAATCATAATCACCTTGAAAAGCTTTACTCAAAAGCATGGTCTCTTGAAGTGATGTTGTAAACTCATCATCTCCCATATAAAAATATATCACAGAGGCCTCCCCAGCAAAATAAGCACTATCTGAATCATAATCAGAACACGCTGGTTGCTGATTAAATGGGTTAAATTTTTTGATTGTCGTGATGGGAATGCCCAAAAATGACTTGAGACTGAACTTTTTGAAATTCAATGCCTCTGCCTGATTGGTATTAAAGAAAACTAGTGTGAAAACAATAATGATGAAAATGATTTGTTTTAGTCTCATGCCCTTCTCCTTTCATTCCCAAGGCCCCTTTTTTTAAAGTGCAATTTTGATGCCATGAAACTTAAGATAAATATTCTTTGAATAAACTCTAACCTATCTTTTTAATTCATAAATTATAAGAAGCTAATGAAAAGGGCTCTATCAAAAAGATAAAATCAAGATAGACTTTATCAATACCACCAAAGAATTGTCGTGATTGCTATAAATGGAAGAATGGGATAAATGGGCAATCGTAGGGGCTTAATATTTTGTAGGGGCACGGCATGCCGTGCCCCTACATTCTAAAAATAATAAAGGAAGTACTATGCAAAATTCAGAATTTTTAAACCTTCTCAAAGAAAAAATGGACGAAAAAAGTTATCAAAAACTCACAGCACTCGAAAACCCAAAACTCATCGCCCATGTTGGTGAGTTTGCTCAAATCGCCGAACCAGAGAACATTTATTTCTGCGACGACTCTGATGAAGATGCTGAATACATAAGAAAGATGTCTCTTGAAAAAGGTGAAGAGACAAAACTTGCGAGAGACGAACAAACCATCCACTACGACGGTTATGGTGATCAAGGACGTGATAAGCAAAACACAAGATTCATGGTGGCCAAGGAAAATCTCGCTAAAATGGGAAAACTCAATTGCATCGAAGCGGATGAAGGTCTGGCTGAGATCAAAAAACTATCAAAAGGCATTATGCGCGGCAAGCAAATGATAGTAAAACTCTTTTGTGAGTGCCCTCCCATGGGCCCTTTCACGATTGGCTGTGCGCAGATTACAGATTCTTATTATGTCACGCATTCTGAAGACATTCTTTACAGACGTGGCTACGAACATTTTAAACGATTAAAAAACAAAGATGACTTTTTTAGATTTTTTCACAGCGCTGGCAAGCTTGATGATCGCGGCTGCACGATCAACACTCAAAATCGTCGCATTTATCAAGACCTCGAAAACATGTCTGTCTATACAATCAACAATCAATATGCAGGCAATTCAGTGGGGCTGAAAAAACTCGCTATGCGCCTGGCTATCAAGAAATCCAGCACAGAGGGTTGGCTCTGTGAGCACATGTTTATCATGGGTTGTAAGAATAATGAAATAAATCGCACCACGTATTTCTGTGGCGCCTTCCCTTCTGCCTGCGGCAAGACAGCCACAGCCATGCTTCCTGGCGAGTCGATTGTTGGGGATGATATTGCTTATTTTAAAAACATCGATGGCGAGTTTAGGGCAGCCAATGTTGAACGCGGTATTTTTGGTATTATCAGAGATGTGAATGAAAAAGATGATCCTGTTATCTACAAAGTCCTCACAACACCACAAGAAGTCATTTTTTCGAACGTCCTCACAGGACCTGATAACAATCCTTATTGGATAGGCATGGACGTTGATACACCTAAAGAAGGTTCTAATCATTCTGGACCAGGTTGGCATGAAGGCAAGGAAGATGCCAATGGAAAACCCATTACCTTGTCACATGCAAATGCTAGATACACGATCCGCATGAACTATCTCAAAAACATTGATCCTAACTGGGACGATAAAATGGGTGTGCCTGTGGGTGGTGTTATTTATGGTGGCCGCGATTCTGACACATCTGTACCTGTTGAGGAATCTCTTAATTGGGAAGATGGCATACTCGCAAAGGCATGTACGCTTGAATCTGAAACCACTGCTGCCACACTTGGCAAACAAGGCGTGCGCGTACCCCAGCCCATGGCTAATTTAGACTTTATTAGCTATCCCATTGGTCAATACATTCAAAATAATCTTAACTTTGTGAATGGCATGAAGAGTGTTCCCAAGGTCTTTTCTACGAATTATTTCTTGAAGGATGAAAACGGCGACTACTGTTCACACAAACTAGCCAAAAAAGTCTGGCTACATTGGGCGGAACTCAGAGTTCATGGGGAAGTCGACGTTTTAAAGACACCAACTGGCCTGATTCCCAAACATGCAGACCTTGCCAAACTCTTTAAAGACATTTTTAATGAAGAATACACTGAAGAAGAGTACAACTACCAATTCTCCTTCCGTTGTGATGAATGGCTAGCAAAGCTTGAAAGATCGACTGAATACTATAAAAAGAATGTCCCAGATTGTCCTGAGCTTTGTTATACTAAATGGAATGAGATGATTGAGAGAATTAAAAAGGCAAAAGAAAAGTATGGGGCTGTGATTAGGCCTGGGGAGTATGAGTAGATTTTTGTATTATTAGAAGCGCGCAATACTTACCTGTCTTTGACATGGCCTTGCAATGCGGTAGTGGGCCAAGAGAGTCTCAGCCCGTTGTGAAATGGGATTATCAATAACGCTAAATCTTTTATAAAGCTGAAGCAAAAGTGTGCTACAATTACAAAGAGCCATTCTATCTAAATAATCCAATAACATAAGAGCTGTCTCGTATTCCCTAGCAGCATCAAGCTCCTCAAAAATTAAAAACAAGGATCTATTGGCAACTTCTTGAGCTTTATGATTTCTAAATAATGTAAGCAAAGTAGCCGCTGCTGCAAATGTCCCTATAGGATCTGTTTCAATGTTACTGGGATCTGCTAATTGATTGAGTGGTTCTCGCAAACCAACTCTCGCTCGACTGAACTCACGGATAAAGGGACGATCACTAACAAACTCAGCTAGGTCTTCAAAACTTTCAACATCAGTGCGCCTACAAAACTCGCCCATGACAATTCTTAATGCGAATTCATTTGTAGGATGTTCTTTTAGCAAACCTATTGCAGCAATAAATTGCATAGAAAAACCACTAGGAAGGTGCAAAGACCTTTGTTGCCTAGCCACAGCTTCTAATTGAAGCCTCCACAGCACTGGTTGGCTTACCATGTAACGCAGACATAGGCAGTTTGTGAGCGAACACGAAGCTCCTTGCTCAGGCAAATAATTTTGTCCGACAAATGCCCTTGAAGCCTCATCTTGTCTTCTAATAATCGCTGAAGTCAATATAGCCTCTTTCACATCAAACCTTCCATCTCGTTCAAGTCTTCTATGTTCTGCAAGAAGATATCCTGTCCTTGGAACCTGACCAAGTGTATCTACTGCAAAATCTATATAGGCCCTAAAACTGGCTTCTACAGTAACTTTGCTTGCAGGTTTTGGAGTACCTCTACAAACATAATCCATTAAATAGTCTCCGACAGAAGTATCTGTGACTGCACCATAGGCCTCAAATAGGCAATCAATCCCTTTGAAAAGAACCTCCATAGCCTCTTCAAACTTACCAGCTAGAATGAATACTCGAGTCTGTTTGGCATAGAATTGCATGAGAGCACGACTAGCAAAAAGTCTTTGAGCTGAACTAATTCCTTCCAAAGACAATAATTGTTCCAGTTTCATGGCCCCTGCCGTTCCTAGATTAGCTGCAATAGTTTCGTGTCCGTAGAAACTTGGTACTAGTTCATCTAATTCTTGAGGCACATGAACATTTCCCAGACCATGAAATAGCGTTTCGACAGCTATGCCTGCTACACCATGATTTTGTACACGTTGTCCACTAAGAGCAAGTTCCTGGGGAGTTCTAGCCAAGTGAAGGCGATAAACTTTTGCTGCAGTGCCAAATCGACTCATTCCATGTTGTTCACCTGTTTGAACATCAACACCAAAGCGATAACCTTTGGTTCCTGCTAGCCAAAAAGCTCGCCCAGCTTGTGCAATTGCATGAGTATATCTGGAAATACTACCAAGCGAGAACCCACTCACTTGAGCGAGTACACCTGGAAGTTCTATTATTGGAGGTGCTACTAGAGATGTTGAGGCTGTTGTTACTACTGGTGCTACCATGAAATATTATGTTGTTTACCTAAGTTAGCAAATCAAAGAAGAATTCTGTATTGGGTTTTGAGATGTATTTCAATAGTGATGATAAAAAATAGGAAGGGATGTCTATTTGTTTGATTTTATTAAGTTTAACAGACTGTTTGTCTTTTGTCTTTTACCCACGATCCACTATCCACGACCAACTATCCACAATTTACGCATCT
Organism: uncultured Nitrospirales bacterium; assembly: GCA_964609965.1. Classification (GTDB taxonomy): domain Bacteria; phylum UBA10199; class UBA10199; order UBA10199; family JADGCS01; genus JAHJDR01. Next base: position 51,387 of record CAZSTS010000010.1, on the reverse strand, counting down.
AAAACAGGAGCTTGAGTTTCGACGATCTCGATATCGACATTGAGATCTTGTCCTGCCAAAGGATGATTGGCATCTAAAACCAATGCATTTTCTTTTATTTCGACAACTGTTAGTTTAAGGGGCTGACCTTCTTGTGTTTCGGAACCAACAACATCGCCAACCTTAACAGTATCACTTATTTGATCTTTGGGAATTTCGAAAATTAGGTCTTTGCGATACTCGCCAAACGCCTCAGCAGCTTTTAATTCTGTTGTGTGTTTCTCGCCTGGCTTTCCTTTGACGAGGATTTCTTCGATGGCTGGCAAAATCTGATTTTGTCCCACTTGAATAGTGATAGGTTCTTCACTTTTTTCGAGAGCCTCGCCTTTGGTGTTTTTAAGTGAATAATTAAAAGTAATAACTTGTTCTTCTGACATTGTTATCTCCCCATTGAGTTAGTAAATATACCAATTATTTGATTTATATTACATAATTGCTAAAAAGATGCCAATTTTATTATATATTATTTACTGTAATACCTAACCTTCAAAAGGATGGAACATGAACTCAAACCCAGTTATTAAAAAGCTATCATTTCTTGATCGATTTCTCACCCTCTGGATATTTTTGGCTATGGGTCTGGGGGTTCTCAGTGGCTATCTCTTGCCAGAGCTGGTTCCTTTTTTGAACAAATTTAGCATTGGCACAACATCCATTCCCATTGCCATTGGCTTGATTTTGATGATGTACCCTCCTCTAGCCAAGGTTAAATATGAGGAAATGGGTCAGGTCTTCAAGAACCGAAAGGTCTTGATACTCTCTTTAATACAAAATTGGGTGATTGGTCCTTTGCTCATGTTTGGTCTTGCTATCACTTTTCTTCATGACAAACCAGAATACATGGCTGGCTTAATTCTGATTGGGCTCGCCCGGTGTATTGCCATGGTGCTTGTGTGGAATGACCTTGCTAAAGGACACACCGAATATTGTGCAGGGCTTGTAGCTTTTAACTCAGTTTTTCAAATTTTCTTTTTTTCAATCTACGCATTTGTTTTTCTCACAGTTCTCCCCCCCCTATTTGGTCTTAAAGCCACAACCGTTATCATCACTATTGGGCAAATTGCAGAAAGCGTTTTTATTTACTTGGGGATTCCATTTTTGGCAGGAATTATTACACGCTATTCGCTTATCAAAATCAAAAGCAGAGAATGGTATCAAGATAAATTCATTCCTAAAATCAGCCCCATCACTTTGATCGCCCTTCTCTTCACCATCATCATCATGTTTTCACTCAAAGGTGATACAATTATTGAGCTCCCCTTTGATGTGGTTCGCATTGCTATTCCTCTACTCATTTATTTCACTGTGATGTTTTTTATTTCGTTTTATTTGAGCAAAAAGGCAGGCGCTAATTATGAACAATCAACCACGCTTTCTTTCACTGCTGCCTCGAATAATTTTGAACTCGCCATTGCTGTGGCTGTGGCCACATTCGGTATCAGTCACGGCGCTGCCTTTGCCGCAGTGATCGGGCCTCTTGTCGAAGTCCCCGTCCTCATAGGTCTTGTGGGTGTAGCGCTTTGGATTAAGAGGAAGTATTTTTAATCCCCCTCCGTGTCCCAAAGGACACGGAACATCCCTTTCTCACAAAACATTTCATCGAAATTGCCGATACTAAGATAGTAATAGGAGATTTATATGTTAGTATATGGAGCAAATCCGGCTGCGCAAGCACTCGTTCAAAGCGCTGTTACTGCTAATCCAGCCTTATACGGCCAAGGAGATCCCACAGCCTTAGCCCCACAAGAAGATCGTGTTAGAGCAGATCTTGCTCTTCTCACAGAACATGGTTTCATGTTACCCTATCTTCATCATGCTCATCCTAGAATTGATATGCCAGGGGGTTTTGGCTTTGAGCAAAAAACCATTCCAGCAGATGTGAGATTTTCTGGTTTAGGTGCTGATTACAAACCAAGGCATTATCGCCCTGATGATCCACAAGATTTTCAACAATTTGAAGCAGCAAGAACAGAAGCAGACAGTTTAGGTTATCAATTTTACCGCGCAAAGGCTCCATTTGGTCCTGCAATGCATGTTGTTGATTTACTTTATGGTGAGCCCACAGTATTTGATGGGATTTTGGATGGCCAAATAGGAGGTGTGAGATTATATAATCCCTATCATGATGAAGGTACTCCACACGAACAGGAAAGTATTACTATCAGAAGATACCTAGATTTCAATCCAGAGTTCGCAAGATTTGCGGGATTTAAACATGGTTGGCGTTCAAAACCACAATTTCAATGGACATACTGGGATATGTTACAAGCGCAGTCAGAAGCAACTGCTGATGGCTTTGCAGTTGATGGAACAAGAGGTTGGCGCTTAGACTTTGATTTTGGCATACAAGCTATCTATTCTGACGATAGAACAAGTGTTGTAAGCCTTACAAACTCAAGTGGAGAAAGAGCTTTTATCACGCTGCAAGATGCTCTCAATCAAGTTCATCTACAAGGATTACCTAGATTCGTACCTGAACAAAGACATGCACAAGAATCTGTATTCGGCAATCGTGGTTACCTATTTGATCCTGAAGATAGAATAAAAGCTCGACCCATGATGAGCATTAAAATGGGTGGCTTTGGAGGTATGAGTGGAAGCATATCAATACCAAGAAAAGCTTGGTAATCCAGTCTTCCATCAAAACACATTCAACGCCAAATACGTCACTAAAAGATAAAACCCAAACCCAAATCCCAATCCCCATCCAATAGACTTGGTCTTATATGTAAGAACGATTGTGGCGAGACAGGATGTGAGCAAGGCAAATTGCTTGTCGATCTCGAATTGTCCTGTGGATTGGTTGTAAAATATCTGTGTAAGAAGTGCTGCAAAGATAGCAACAGGCATGTAGCTCAGCCATGTTTTGAAGATCGAAGGCAGGCCAATACGATTAAAAAACACCATGGGAATAAATCGCACTGGATACGTCACTATGAACATGCCTAGGATGATTAGCAATAAATACTCATTACTCATTTTCCGCGCTTTACCTCAATAATTGTGGCCAAAGTTGGAACTATCAAAGCTGTTATCAAAAACGGCCATGAACCTGATAAGAGTTTTAGTAAAACCACTGTCAAAACAATCGAAAATAATGCCAAAATCACATGAAAAACATTTTTTATCTGTAGAGCTAATAAAACAGCAAACATGATTGGCAAAGCCCCTGCTGTGTATATAGGTTGAATAGGAATCACGTTCCCCAACACTGCCCCAATCGCTGTGGCTACAACCCAAGATGTATGAGCCAGTAAATTCGTTCCCAAGACATTCATGGGATGCAGGTTTTTTTCTTTGTCTAGCTTAACAATATTCATTCCAAAGGTTTCGTCAGTGATGGATTGTGCTAAATAAGTGAGAAAAGGAAGTCTGACCTTTGGCAACGCATCACCAAGGGATGTAGCCATGAGAAAATGTCGTAAATTGAGAATAAATGTTGCTGAAATAATAGGCAGGAATCCAGAGCCAATGCTTAATAATTGAATAGCTACGTATTGCGCTGAACCAGCAAAAATAAAAATACTCATCAAAACCAAGATCCACGCAGGGATTCCCATCTTTGCCCCAAGCACACCAAAGGGAATTCCCACTGCCATGTAGCCTACGATAATAGGTAATGCGACTATCACACCTGAGAGGAAGGGATTTTGGGATTGGGTGGGCATTTTTAGTTACTTAAAATGCAAAAGCAAATCATCTATAATTGCATTCTTATAATCCATTCCTAATGAAATATGTCCATGACCTTTTACAAAATTATATTTTGCATTTGGGATATTGTTCGCAAGCCATTGTCCATGGTCTATAGGAGCCATGAGATCGAGTTCGCCATGCCACACAGTTACTGGAACTTTAACCTTGTTAACTTCAAATCCCCAATCAGAAACAAAGGCTAGGCCATCATCAATCCATCCATCAAAGCCATCTTTTAGAGCGTATTGTAACGAAGCTGCAAGGGACTTAGCATAACCACCAACTAAAGCTTTTTTATCTACATCTGGCAACAAACCACCAAAAGCATCAATGATATCTGATTCAGTGACTGTACGATACGAAATTGCATTTTTCTCAAGCCATTTTTTGTAATTTGCTTCGCCTTCTAATGCTGCACCAAACTCTTCAACATTTTCAGGCCCCATATCTTTTAAAAAATCAAAATCTTTCTTACCATATGGAGCAGCACCAGCTAAGGAAGCTACTCCTAAGCACTTATCAGGCATCAGTGTTGCACAAGCAAGTGCGTGAGGGCCTCCGCCTGACCAACCAATTGTTACAAAGTGATCAATACCGAGTGAATCTAATACATCCTTCACATCAGGAACAACGCTTGCCACATTTCGGCCAGGTTTTCTTTCTGATTGTGCATATCCAGGACGTGTAATTGAAATTATCTGGAATTTCTTTTCTTGAGCGACTTCATGCCAAAGACTCCAAAGTCCAGCTTCACTGGGCGAGCCATGATGGGCAAGAATAACAGGCCCTTTCTCATAACCTCCCTTGTAAACTTCGATTTGTCTGCCATCGTTAGTTTTGCAGAGAAAGGTTTTGTTCATATTCCACCTATAAAATTAAATTTAATCATGTGTGCGATGTAAACGATAGTGGATCAAAAGGTGCCAGTCAACAATCGGTCAAAATAACGTACCCACTTTTGAATGGGTTAAAAACATAGAGGATTTTCCTCTCGCATGCGGAATTGTCTTCAGTCTTTACGCTCACTAACCGTATAATCAGATATAAGGATTTTCTCTCTTGCAGTTTGCCTCATGCCTTTGGGCATGAGTTTGCCTGCTCGAGCTACTCTACCGACTGACAGCCAGTATCGAATGAGGACAGAAAATAGGCGGAATTGTCCTCAGTCTTTAGGTTCGCTAAACGCTCACTCGACTTCGAACCCACCTTCGTTCGCTGACAAAATACTCCTATTCGTCGCATTTATTTTCCTCGCTCTCGCAGTTTGCCTTGTGCCTTTGGGCACAAGTTTGCCTGCACGAGGCTCGGCGCTCACTCAGGTTCAATTCCTACCTATTCCAAAAAAAAAAACCTTTAGTACCACAAGGGTACTAAAGGTTTTAAGTGGGCAGGGGCGGCTGAGCTGAACGACCTAGTGAAGCGAAGCTGAGACGAACGCGCGAAAGCGAATAATGAAAGAGCTGCCCAGCGAATGAATGACAGTGAGTTGAAGCGGCGAACGAATAAAGCAACGTTCAGGAGCTTTATGAGAGAGAGGCGACACGAGGATTTTCCTCTCGCAGTTTTCCGAATGCCTTTGGGCATTCGTTTGCCTGCTCGAGCTACTCTACCGACTGACAGTCTGTCTCTCATGAGGACTGAAAATCCTCATATCATCGGTCATTTCTACCAATAACACAAAAAAAAAGCCCAGCACCAAAAGGTGCGGGCTTTTTTTTGTGGGCAGGGGCGGAATTGAACCGTCGACACGAGGATTTTCAGTCCTCTGCTCTACCGACTGAGCTACCTGCCCGTTTGATTTTTTAATAAAAAAATCAAACCATCCATCAACTCATGCGATTATCGAATGCGAAGATGAACCCTCTACCAACCCATGTTATTGACCTAAATCAATCACATGAGGTTTTTGAGAATGCCGTCTATACGTAACCATCACATACGTGTCAACTGACGAATTTCATGCCTTTTTTTCACATTTTATTTATTATGGACCTTAATTAATTAATATAGTAAGGATTTTTTATTAAACTACTAAGAAAGGGAAATTATGCGTTATTTAGTTGTATTTGCAACAATACTATTACTTATTAACTGTGGTGGTAGCGGAAGTGGTTCTAGCGCTGATTTATCATGCGCTCCCTCCTCTCCATCAACACCCACAGTTGATCTCAACACTGCTGAACTCGGTCAATGGACCCTAACTCTCACTCAAACCACTAGCACTTGCGCGTATGCACCTGACGCAATTGTCTGCCTTCTTGATATGGTTGTTACTGATAATGATGTAGCCATTTCTGGAACATGCGCAACTGATGATGAAGTCGTTGTTACGCTTAGTGGCGTATCAGGAAAAGTCTCTGGAGACACTCTCTATTGGGGAGCTACAATGTCAGAAACTGTTGATTCATACACCGAAACCGATACAGTATCTTGCACCAGTGTTGACTTTGAATCCGACATTCTATCAGAGACCTTTAGTGTGACAGCATCTGTTGCGTGGAGTAATAGTGATAGTGGAGAGTCAGGCACTTGTAGTTCTACTTTTTCTGCTTACTTCCATTAAACTAACAGCGGTCCTTGAGCATTAACAAAACCTCGCATACCCCTCCTCCGTTCATTAAACGCAGTCGTGCAAAAATATGGATACGTAGTATTGTTTTAGCTATATTCAGCGTAATTTTTATTCTTGCGCTGTACAAAGATATTCAAGCAGGGTTCTTCACCTTGATAGATGCCCTGCTCATCTTTGGTCCCTTCACGCTGGTAGGCTATTCCATGCGAAAATTAGTCCCCATGCACGTGCACCAAGAAACTCAGCACATCACATTCTCCTTTGACCGCATCTACTTTGCCCTCATTGTGCTCCTTGTTATTGCAAAAGTGTTTACTGGTCATGTACCAGAACTCACTTTTTGGACTGATGTTATTATGTGTGTGATTTTGGGACTGATGAGCGGTCGTTTGAGTGGCATTTGCCTCAGGGTAAGAGGTTTGAAGGAGAAACACTTCCAATTGAAAAAGTGACCGTCACTTTTTCCAAATTTTACCCATTTTATAGTCAGATTAAACCAATAAACAGACTATGTATATTAGAGAAATTGAGAGTGTTAATGAACATGTAATCAATATGGGTTTGTCTATGGATTTTGCCTTTATCATCATGAAACATACATCGATGATAAGCATGAAATGGGTTTAAATTTATCCCAATCCTTCCATTTCTTCCAATTCATTAAGAATAGCTTGTAAAAGAAGTTGTTGCTGAGCAAGCGTGAGCGATTCATTGATATTACCTGCTATAAAACCAACCAACTGATATTCCCGTTTTTCACCATGCACTCTTTCACTCACCATACCCCTGTCAAATTCATAACTACGAACAATAGAACTTTCAGGACGTTCAGCCCACAAGTCAGCTCGTTCAGAACGCATTTGGAGTGCAGCACGTCTATCAAGCGCTGCAATCATTCGTTGTCTTGCTAAAGCAAAATTACCTTCTTTAGAACGCGAATTAGAACCTGTTGTGATTATCCCTGTTGGTCTGTGCAAAATACGCACGCACTTTTGATGAGCGTTTCTGCCCATTCCACCAGCGCCTGTTCCACTGTAATAACTCACTTCAAGCTCTCCTTCAGTGAATCCATTCTCCATTTGAATCGGTGGAAGAACAAGTACATTCACAAGTTGTGTATGTACTTTTCCGCCTGTTTTTTTTCGTCCAGATCCTTTTACAGACTTACTCTCAAATTTATGAACTCCTGATTCAGATTGAAACAAACTCAAAGCATTGGGACCACGAATACAAACTGTCACTGAACGCGTTCCAAAAGCCGTTTCGCTTCCTATAATAATATCACAATTGTATTCTGGATTTCTTGAACAGAAACTTTCATACATGCTTATAAGTCTCCCCGCAAAATGCTGACCATCTTTTGCAGAAGCCGATATCTCAATATTAGCCTCATTAGCATTATGGAGGCAGAGACTCAGCAATCTTGGAAAAACCTGCTCATGAGCTATTTCACTAACTTCATCATCGCATATTTCGCAAAGACTACGACATGTCTCATCAATACCTTCTCCAGTACCTGTTAAAGCATTTTCTCTCAGATACCCTACGCGCTGAGTCACAGGCAAAGCTAAATTATAATACAAATAATAAAGTCGATTCACTTTACGCATAAGACTTAGGGGATACATACCATTACATGGTCTTCCATCTGTAAGCGCATATATTCCAGCACACTGCTGAAGGAGTTGTACAACTGCACGAGAAAAAACGTCATCAAAAGGAAGTTGCTCAATCATGGCATCGGCTATTTGCGCAGATGTAAAACCATCGATGTGAGATCGAGGCGCTGCACAGCATACCATCGCGTTTGGATCTTGCCATAAAGTTGGTTGCCTAACAGATTTTTGCCCAGGCCTGTAAGTACAATCAACAGTAAAGTCGACAACATCAGCATCTGGTTCTATAACAACCATTCCTCCCCTAGAAGCAGATGCTTCAGTTTCTCGCATCTGAGCTCGCTGCATTAAATCGCCATCAACGTTGCCAAAATTGCGTAAATCTACACCTACTTCTCCTACTGTCGCAGGCACAAGTCCCAGATTTGCACACATTAAATTATTAGCTGTTATGTATCCCATACTTATTAGGCCCCGTTGCAATAAGTATTATCGTCAAATTCTTGGAAAAGTTGTGTGATTGGAAAAAAGGAAAAGAAAACAAGATATTAGATCTATTGATTCTTTATAATTTCAATATGTTAGATAATATCAAATAGGATTCAACAAAGGCCCTTTTGCAGAGATTTTTCGCTCTTGGATATTGAGAATGATTTTTCGGATTCGGATATTCTTGGGTGTGATTTCGACCAGTTCATCATCTTTGATAAACTCTATGGCCTGCTCCAAAGTCAAAGGCAGGATATTTGTGATAACAACGCTTTCATCACGTCCTGCAGCACGAATATTGGTGAGCTTTTTCTCTCTTGTGACATTTACATTCAAATCATTATCACGAGTGTGCTCTCCCACAACCATACCCTCATAGATGGGTGTACCGGGTTTGACAAAAAACTTACCACGATCCTGAAGATAAAAAAGCGCGTAAGGAATCGCTTTGCCAGGACGATCAGCAATAAGAGAGCCTGTTGTACGCGATGGAATGTCACCGCGAAATTCTTCGTACCCTTCAAGATAAGCACTCATGATTCCCGTGCCTTTTGTATCTGTGAGAAACTCACTACGATACCCAATCAAACCACGCGTGGGAATCGAAAATTCTAAGCGCACACGCCCTGGTCCAAATGGTTGCATATGTACCATACGCCCTTTACGCGTAGAAAGTTTTTCGGTCACAATACCTGTGAACTCATTGCCACAATCAATCACCAAATGCTCGATAGGTTCTTTTGTGACACCATCTTCTTCTTTATAAATGATTTCTGGCCTGCCCACGCACAGTTCGTACCCTTCACGTCGCATGGTTTCGATCAAAACTGCCAGTTGAAATTCACCTCGGCCTTTAACAATAAAACTATCACTTTGAAAGTCGTCGTCTAATTGAATCGCTACATTAAACAAAGTCTCTTTTTTTAATCGGTCATAGATACGCTGTGATTGAACCCACTGTCCATCTTGACCAGAGAAAGGCGAAGTATTGCCCATGAACCGCATCGAAACTGTGGGTTCATCAACATAGACACGCTCTAACGCCTTTGGTCTTTCCTCATGGCAAATCGTATCACCGATTTTCACATCACTCACACCAGACAAAACAATAATATCACCAGTATTAACGTGATCGACATCTTTGAAATTGATCCCATCATAAACTTGCAACTTAGAAACTTTAAGAGACTTAATTTGATCGCCCTCTCCCATGCAAACAAGTTGCTCATTCTTTTTCACTGAGCCGTGAAAAACTTTTCCTATTGCGAGTCTTCCTGTGTAGTCAGAATAGCCCAAATTACACACAAGCATTTGAAAAGGTTCTTCTGGGTCATAAGAAGGACCTGGAATATAACTGAGCATGACATCAAAAAGCTCTTTAAGATCTTGTTCAATGCCATGAAGTGTTTTCTTAGCAACGCCATCACGACCCACAGCATAGAGAACTGGAAAATCGAGCTGCTCATCATCTGCACCTAGGTCAATAAAGAGATCATAGATTTCATCTAGAACTTCAGCTGCTCTTGCATCACCGCGATCTATTTTATTGATAACAACAATAACCTTTAGATTGAGTTCGAGTGCTTTTAAGAGAACAAATCTTGTTTGTGGCAAAGGCCCTTCAGAAGCATCCACCAAGAGAATAGCTCCATCAGCCATTTTAAGAGATCTTTCCACTTCTCCCCCAAAATCAGCATGGCCAGGGGTGTCGATGATATTGATTTTGACGTCATTATAAACAACAGAGCAATTTTTGGCCGTAATTGTGATACCGCGCTCTCGCTCGAGATCCATATTATCCATCACACGGTCTTGGTCCTTGAGCTGACGATTTATGGCAAAAAGACCACTTTGCTTAAAGAGATGATCTACGAGTGTGGTTTTGCCATGATCAACATGGGCTATGATAGCGATATTGCGTATATGATTGTTTATTTGGCTGCTCATCGAGGCAGGCTCTCTATCAGAGAATGCGCCTATTTAGCAAAAGATATTTTATTCCCCTATCAGACCCCTGACCTTTGACTTTCGACCTTCGACCTTTGACCTTTGACCAATAATGGCCACATTTGTGTCCGATTTCTTCATAAAAAAGCAACCTAGGGTTTACATCTGCGAAATAATCCCTGAAAGGAATCTCTATGGTTATCCAAGGTCTTGGCGCACATTTTGCTCCATCTCTTACCAGTGCAGCCTCATTTATTGATGCAGCAAAACAAACAGTTACATCTTGGATGTTAGCCCCATCCATTCCATCTCTGGATTCTTTTCATTCACATGGACTTTACGCTCGTTTTGGAGGTTCAAATTCCTTTATAAACAGAACTCATGATTCATTTGCTGTTTTTGGACAACAGATTGTCGAAAACCAACAATTAGCTATCGGCATTTGTATTTTAGTATTGTTGTTGTCTGGTGCAATGTTGGTCAAACCAAAAAAATAAATCACACACCTCTTCACTCCCAAACCCTTATGTATACAGCATTTGACAGCTTTTCAATAAATCACACAATATGATACGTATTGAGTGAAATCGTAACTGCTTGATTTCATTGCCTTATTCTGTTTCTTTCTCATTTCTCATCACTCATAGCTCTTTTTCTTCTCAATCACGCAACATTTGACCGAGAATTCCCGATAATAAGAAAGGTATGGGTGATCCGCCTAAGCGGAGAGCCCAAATAACCGCGCTAGAAACCTAAAAAAACACAAAGCGAATACGTGGAGCTTTGTGACGTAAATTATGAACAGATACATCTTTTTTATCATTTTAGTCGCGTTATTTCTTCTTTCATTTAGCTCTATTGCCAGCCAAATCCCCTCGAGTCAAAGAGCTAATCAGGTCATCCAAAACGTCACCCCCACTCTCTTGAATGAATTGAATCAAAAGGGTTTACGATATGGATCACCCATGTTCATCAGAATTTTTAAAGAAACAAAAGAATTAGAAGTCTGGATACAAGGTGAAATGGAGTACAAACATTTTAAGACTTATAAGATCTGTGCTTTTTCAGGAAAAGCCGGTCCTAAACTAAAAATGGGCGACAAACAAAGTCCAGAAGGTTTTTACAGAATCACTCCACAGCAACTCAACCCTAACAGCAATTATCATCTTTCTATGAATTTGGGTTACCCAAATCCTTTAGAAAGAACGCAGGGAAAAACAGGTGGACTGCTTATGATCCACGGAAACTGCGGCTCTCGTGGTTGTTATGCTATGACAGACCAAAGAATTGAAGAGATTTACACATTGGCCCATGCCTCTTTACAAAATGGGCAAAGATACTTACCCGTTCACGCCTTTCCATTCAAACTCACAAAGAAAAAAATGAAGAAGTACAAAGAATCAAGATGGTATGCGTTTTGGCAAAATCTTAAAAAGGGTTACGATTACTTTGAACAAAGAAAACAACCCCCCATCGTGCTCTACGGTGAGAATGAATATATCTTCTATTAATTCCCCACGCTAGACACCAGACTCTAGACGCTAGACATTCCTCTTAGGCTTAAACAAATGTGCACAATGCCCATAGAATAGATCAGCTGCTTCCATAAGAGTTTCGGATAAGGTTGGATGTGGATGGATGCATTTAGCAAGGTCAGATGCTTTGAGACCCATCTCCACTGCGAGAACTCCTTCGGAAATCAAATCACCTGCATGAACCCCCACAATACCCACACCCAGTATTTTTTCGGAAGACTTATCGATGATAAGTTTTGTCATGCCTTCTGTACGACCCAAGCTGAGAGCACGACCAGAAGCAAGCCATGGAAATTTTACGACTTCGAAATCGAGCCCTTTTTCTTTGGCCTCATTTTCAGTCACACCACACCAAGCCACTTCAGGATCTGTGAAAATTACAGCTGGGATTGCTTTGGGCGCAAATTTGGAATCCTCGCCCATAATATTATCAACTGCCACACGCGCCTCATGCGAAGCCTTGTGCGCCAGCATGGGATTGCCCACGACATCGCCTATGGCGTAGAGTGATGAGTGATGAGTCATGAGTGATGAGGTGGTGGGAATAAATCCTTTTGCGTCGAGTTTGACGCCGATATTTTCGAGACCTAATCCCTCTGTATAAGGGCGCCGCCCGACACTGACAAAAACTTTATCATAAACTTCTTCTGTCTTTGTCCCATCTTCTTTTTCTAAAACAGCTTTCACTCCATCGCCCTCTTCTTTGACTTCGGCCACCTTGGTCTTAAAGAGCATGTTCTTAAACTTTTTCTTGATTTGACGTTGAAGTACCTGTGCTAGATCGCGATCAGCACCTGGAATCACAGAATCCATCATCTCAACAACTGTGACCTCTGAACCCAAGGCCTGATAAACAGAACCAAGCTCAAGACCAATATAACCAGCTCCAACAACAAGCATTTTTTTAGGGACATCTGGAAGAGCTATAGCTTTGCAGGAATAGATAACACCTTTTGTCTTTTGATCAAAGGGAGACACCACCATGGGACGCGATCCTGTAGCAATAATCGCATTGTCGAAACCGATATTTTCCTCAGAACCATCTTCTTTCACAACCTTCACTGTATTCTTATCAACAAAGCTCGCCTCACCTTGAATGTAATTAATTTTTCTGGCCTTAGTGAGCTGACCCAAACCCTTTGTGAGTTTTGTCACAACACTATCTTTAAAAGCGCGAATCTTTTCGATGTCGATCTTTGGTTCCTCAAAAGTCACACCAAATTTTTCAGCTTCTTTGGCCTCTGAAAGGATTTTTGTCACATGAAGATAGGCCTTTGAAGGGATACACCCACGATACAAGCACGTGCCACCAGGATTGGGTGATTTATCAATTAATGTAACATTCAAACCTTTATCAGCTGCATAAAAAGCTGCTGCATATCCGCCTGGGCCTGCACCAATAACTAATAGTTGAGTTTTTGTTGTCATAAGAATTCCTTCCTGTAACCTGCGACCTGTATCTAGTGGCTAGTAGCTGGTAGCTAGTACCTAGTCAATAATTACGATTGAGATTTTGGCAAGAATTACGCTAGTTGATCTCTATGAAAATCCTATCCCTCATTCTCCTTCTCATTCTTATTCCATCAACAACCTTTGCTGCCCAGACCTGTAATTACACATACTCCATTTGGAACACGGTCAAAAAACAAACCATCAAAACTGTGAAAGTCTCCAAAAAATACTCTGAACTCACTAAAGAAGAACAAGGACCTTTTGGCTGCACACCTTGTGAAGAAGACCAGACCGAAATTGTTCTAAATAATGGTCTCACAACAAAAATATGCAAAAAAATCGCTCCAAAGATCGAAAAAGTCTTAAACATGACTTTTGACCAATACTTCAAAATCAAAACCATCACAGGCTACCGTCCCTCAATAAGCCGTGGACCAGCTGATAAAAATGGAAACCGCACCCTATTCTCCAACCATGCCTATGGAACGGCCATTGATATTAACGAAAACAAAAACGGCCTGTATGCAAATTGTAAAGAATGGCATGATAGCTGCCATCTCATTAAGGGCGGCTATTACTACCCTTCAAACCCTCTGGCGATAAAAGAAGATTCTGTGCTTGTAAAAGAAATGAAAAGTATTGGATTTGAATGGGGAGGACTTCGCAAAGACAGTTTAAAAGACTTTATGCACTTTTCACCCGATGGCCTGTGATATTGGGCCTATGGTCCCAAGGTCCATTTATCCTAACACTCTCTTCATAAACCCCTTAAACACACGCCTTTTCATCTTCCCAATAGCTTCTGTGGTGGGAATGTTTTTGGGACAGGCCCTTCGACAATTTTGGACATTTTTGCACTCACTGATGCCACCCACATCCATGAGTGTGTTGAGGCGATGTGTTTTGTCGATAGAACCATTACCGACCTGGTTATGCCTGAGCGTTTGTGAAACAGCTAAGGCTCCAACGTAATTTGATGTTTCATTGTATTGTGGACAGGCCTCTAAGCAAGCTCCACAATAAATACAATCTGCGAGTCTGGTGATGAGAGGATCATCAATCTTAGGTCTTTCAACATCTCTGCCAAGAGGTTCGAATTTATCGAGCTGCTGCCAACCTCTGATGCGACCAAGTGTATCTTGAATTTTTGATCGATCTACAACGAGATCACGAATCACTTTAAACTTGGTCAAGGGTTCAAGAACAATGGGCTCATTCAATTCTTCAATGAGAGCTGTACAGGCAAGTCTGACCTTACCATTGATAATCATTGTGCAGGCACCACATTTTTCTTCGAGACAATTACAATCCCAAACAACAGGGCTCACAGCAAATCCATCTTGATTAACGGATCGGCGTCTGATGGCATTTAAAGCAGAAATCACCGTCATGCCAGGAGCGCCACGAATCTCGAACACTTCCCAATAAGGCGTTGATTCAAAATCATCTTGGCGTTTTATTTTTAAGAGCACATGACTCATATCTTCTCATTACTCATTACTCATTACTCATCCCGCCACCTTAAACTCCCTCTTAATATTCTCTTCGGGCTTCATGAGCGACACATCCACATCTTCATAATAGATTTCTGGTTTTTCTTTGTTATAAATAATTTTTGTTGTTCTCAAAAACCGAGCATCATCCCTTAAAGGAAAATCACTTTTACAGTGCACACCACGTGATTCATCCCTTGCAAGTGATCCGATAGCAATCGTTAGCGCCAAATCAAACATATGGTCCAGATCTCTCAAAAACATAATCTCTTGATTAAAACAGGAACTATTATCTGTTAAAGATATGCGTTGAAACCTGTGCTTTAATTCGCTGAGTTTTTCAAAAACAAGTTTAATGCTAGCATTATTTCTTATTGGGCCGAGATGCTCATACATCACGGCTGCAAATTCTTGATGCAAGGCAGTCGCGTTTTCGGGACCTGAGAAATCTGCATACTCTAAATTTACTTTGTTTTGACGAGAGACTTCTTCTTCAAACAAGCTTTCTTGAGCATCCTCGCTCGATGGCAGAACTTCCTTTGAATACTTTATAGCATGATCTGCTGCTTTTACTCCTCCAAAAAAACCTGATAGGATCATATTTCCGGGAAGAACCGCTGCCCCATGATACTGATAAGCACATTTGCCTGCTGCAAAAACTCCTGGAATATTCGTCATGTGATTATCATCAATCCACAGACCACCAAGCCAATCAGACATAGAGGGAGTGTCAGAAGATGACGAAGATGAAAAAGCGACAAATTCGGGATTAGCTAAATGAACACCCTGCTTATACAATCGCGAAACAGCAGAACCTTTACTGTTTAAGGATTGCATGCTGTGCTCTCCATAAAGAGCTCCAGCACTTCCAGTTGCAAAAATCACAGCATCTGTTCGCAGAGAAAACACTTTCATTGATCTTAGGTCTTGCAATACAACACCACGACAGACCTGATCTTCATCAATAACTAAGGATAGAAATTCACATCTCTCTTGCTGATCAATAAGGTTTTGGTTCTTAAAATAAGAAATCTGTTCTGTAAGAGCTGTTGTTGTCTGGCGACCTAAGCAGGGCTGAGCTGAAAGAGTTCTTGAAAAAGACGATCCTGGCTGTTTTGTGTTTTGCAGAAGCCCTTCTTGAGTTTTATTAAAAACCACACCCATGCGTTCAAACAAATTTTGAATGCCCTCTGCTTTTTCACACATTTGATGCACAAGAGACTGATTAGCAAGATAACCGCCGTGAACAACAGTGTCTTTAAAATGTGTTTCAAAGGAATCAGATGAAATTTGAGAAACATTCACACCATGAGGATCTAAAAGAGCATCAATACATTGCAATGGTTGATTCGAAACAAGACATGTTTTTGTTCCTTGATCAGCTAAGCGAATAGCCGCTGTCATGCCAGCAACACCAGATCCGATTACTATGATGGGATAATACGTCATACAACAACATCCTTCACAACCGACATAATCAACAAAAACACCTCAAAAGCCACAACAAGAACAAATAAGCCGCTCCAAAAAAATGAAGATGCTTTTTGCGAAAGGCGATTTGTGGTTACACCAAAATCAATGAGAAAGGTCCAAAACCCATTAAAAAAATAATACGTCATTAAAAACAGGCAAATCCAAAAAACAATTATTGTTTCTATCCCTTTGTGAGCAAAAAGAATTGTTTGAATGTAATGATATCCAGACATATGGCCAAAATAAACAGTGATCAGCTGCCCTATGTGATAAAAAACAAAAACTAATCCTGCTAGTCCTGCCATTGTTTGCAAAACATAGCGCCAATTAGAAATATTTGAGTACTGATGAATATTGATTCGGCCATGATAAAGAAGCAACATCGAGTAACTGAAATGAAACAAGAGAGGCAAAATGATGAAAACCGAATCAAAAAGAATGAAAAACGGAGTTTGTTGACATGCAATGAACCCTTGGATCATTTCTTTGGATCCAAAGAGCAACACTGAAAGATGTGTTAACATTAAAAATAGAAACAAGAATAAGGGCACAATTCCACAAATCGCATGAAATTTGCGAATAAAATAATGGAAAGGAAAAGCTGTGGCTGTTGTATTTTGCATATTTTCTAAGGGTCGTGAGAACCTGAGACCCCGAGGCCCAGAGACCCATTACATATTGCTTATAACGGCCGTTCCAAACTCAGAACACTTAAGCTTTGTAGCATTTTCCATCAAGCGATGAAAATCATATGTGACTTTTCCATTGCTGATGGTTTTTTCTATAGCACTAACAATAAGATCTGCTGCTTCTTGCCAACCCATGAACTCAAGCATAAGAACACCTGATAAAATCACAGAGCCAGGGTTCACTTTATCTTGCCCAGCATACTTGGGAGCTGTGCCATGAGTTGCTTCAAAGATCGCTACACCTGTTTGATAGTTGATATTGCCACCAGGAGCAATCCCAATACCTCCAACCTGTGCGGCAAGAGCATCTGAAACATAATCACCATTGAGATTTAGAGTAGCTATCACATCGTATTCTGCAGGTCTTGTGAGAATTTGCTGTAAGAAAGCATCAGCAATAACATCTTTGATGATAATCTCTTTACCTGATTTTGTTTTAATAACCTGCCAAGGACCGCCATCAAGATCAGTGCTTCCATAATCCTTTTGAGCCACTTCATATCCCCAGTCCCTAAAAGCTCCTTCAGTGAACTTCATGATATTCCCTTTATGGACAAGGGTAACTGATGAACGGTCATGTTCGATAGCATAATCAATAGCTGCTCTGACAAGACGCCCTGTTCCTTCGCGAGAAACTGGTTTGACGCCAATTCCAGATGTTTCTGGAAAACGAATCTTAGTGATCCCCATTTCATTTTGCAGAAAACTGATCACTTTTTTCGCTTCGGGAGTCCCCTCTTGCCATTCAATCCCTGCATAGATGTCTTCGGTGTTTTCACGAAAAATCACCATATCGATCTTTTCTGGACTCTTTACAGGAGAAGGTACACCTTGAAACCAACGAACAGGCCTGAGACAGACATAAAGATCGAGTTGTTGCCTTAAGCTCACATTAAGACTGCGAATACCACCACCAACAGGCGTGGTAAGTGGACCCTTGATGGCCACAAGATAATCACGAATAGTTTCAACGCTTTCATCTGGCAAATAGTTTGCTGGGCAATCATCACCATAAACTTCTTTAGCTTTTTCACCAGCATAGACTTCAAACCAATTGATTTTTCTATCGCCTTTGTAGGCTTTTTTAACTGCCTCATCAAAAACACGAACAGAAGCAGCCCAGATATCAGGCCCTATTCCATCACCTTCGATGAATGGGATAATAGGGTCATTGGGAATTTGTAATTTACCATTATTAATTGTGACTTTTGTACCAGATTTTGGTGGGTTAAGATATGTCATTTTATCCTATCTTTTAATTGTTTATTAATGAGTTAGCTATAACTGATAACCGATGCAGTTTGCCGATGGGAGTTACTAATAAACTCACAATCTGGGTCAAGAACTTATTGTGAATCGTGGATTGTCAATTGTAGATCGCAATTTATATATTAATAACATTTGATTTTCATTATTTACAATACACTACCCACTATCCACTATCCACTATCCACTATCCACGATTTCTGATCATAATCATTGAAATATAGAAGACTTGATTATATTGCCCTGCATACCACACCCTTGAACTACAAAGGAATTGTTGAAAAACAGCCCCAGCAAGGTCTGTTCAAAAATGTGCAAATACAAGGCGAATGATAAATTTAATGAAGGCGCGTACGTAGAGTACGTAATTGAATTAAATTTATTATCCAACGCAGTAGATGTGCATTTTTCAACAGGCCTATTAAAGGAGTTCAAATGTCTTATCTCTTTTCGTCGGTTGGCAAAAAATACATCATGGCACTGACTGGCATCCCACTCATTCTCTTTGTAACCATCCACATGATTGGTAACCTACAAATCTTTTTAGGCGCCAATGCCATCAACAAGTATGCCGCAACCTTGCAAAACCTAGGTGGTCTTCTCTGGGTTGCCAGAGGAAGCCTCATCATGCTTTTTTTGGCTCACGCATTTTTCTCTGCCACACTCCAGATTCAAAACACAATGGCCAGACCCATAGGTTACAAAAAGAACGACACAATTGTTGCCACATTCTCTTCTCGCACAATGATTTACAGCGGCTTGATCATCGTTGCTTATTTGGTCTTTCACATTATGCACTTTACCACAAAATCGGTCGATGTCTCTTTTATGG
This sequence comes from uncultured Nitrospirales bacterium, assembly GCA_964609965.1. Taxonomy (GTDB): domain Bacteria; phylum UBA10199; class UBA10199; order UBA10199; family JADGCS01; genus JAHJDR01. The sequence goes on along the minus strand of CAZSTS010000010.1, from coordinate 32,288 downwards.
CACTTGTTGACGACCAAGGAAGACACGATGTCTATCAAATGATGATTTTAGGTTTTTCTAATATTTATGTTTGTATTGCTTATTTTGTAGCGATCTTTCTCTTAGCGTCCCATCTTAAACATGGGGCTTCTAGTTTTTTTCAATCACTCGGGCTCAACAACCCCAAATACAACTGCCTCACAAAATGCGTTGGCCCTGTGATAGCTATCATTGTTTTTATTGGATACGGAATAGTCCCTTTGGCCGTGTTATTAAAATGGATTAATTAATCGCATGTCTTCAGTCGCCTGTCGCTAGTTAATTCTGCGACCTGCGACCTGTAACCTGCGACCATGAAAATATGAAACTCGACGCTAAAATACCATCAGGCCCTTTGGCTTCAAAATGGAGCCACCACAAATTCGAAAGCCAGCTGATCAACCCTGCCAACAAACGAAAATACAAAATGATCGTTGTGGGTTCAGGTTTAGCAGGGGCTTCTGCAGCAGCTTCTTTAGCTGAACTTGGTTACGAAGTTGAATGTTTTTGCATCCAAGACAGCCCAAGACGCGCGCATAGCATTGCAGCCCAAGGAGGCATCAACGCTGCTAAGAATTATCAAAACGATGGTGATTCTGTTTACAGACTTTTTTATGATACAGTTAAAGGCGGTGACTTTAGATCGCGTGAGGCCAACGTGTATCGTCTTGCCGAAGTGAGCAACGCTATTATCGACCAATGTGTGGCTCAAGGCGTTCCTTTTGCCAGAGAATACGGTGGCACTTTAGATAACCGCTCTTTTGGTGGAGCCCTTGTTTCCCGAACTTTTTACGCCCGTGGTCAAACAGGCCAACAGCTTCTCTTAGGGGCTTACTCAGCTCTTTGTCGGCAGATTGGTGCAAAAAATGTCAAAATGTTTCCACGTCGCGAAATGCTTGAACTGGTCATGGAAAACGGCAAGGCCTGCGGTATTATCACGCGTGACCTCGTCTCTGGTAAAATCGAAAAACACAACGCACACGCTGTGATCCTGGCCACTGGTGGCTATAGCAACGCCTATTATCTCTCCACCAATGCTAATGGTTGTAATGTCACAGCAGCCTACAGAGCTTACAAAAAAGGTGCTGGTTTTGCGAACCCTTGTTTTGTGCAAATTCACCCAACATGCATTCCTATGTCAGGCCATTACCAATCTAAGCTCACTTTGATGAGTGAATCTCTCAGAAATGATGGTCGAATTTGGGTACCAAAAAGCACCGATGAAAAACGAGCCGCTAACGACATCCCTGAAGAAGACAGAGATTATTATCTTGAGCGAAAATACCCCAGCTACGGCAACCTAGCTCCACGCGATATTTCTTCACGCAGTGCCAAAGAAGCCTGTGATGAGGGCCGAGGCGTGGGTGCTTCGGGTTTTGGAGTCAATCTTGATTTTAGAGATTCTATTAAACGATTGGGCAAAGATGTGATCGAAGCCAGATACGGCAATCTCTTCCAAATGTACGAACGAATCACAGCGGAGAATCCTTACGAAGTTCCCATGCGCATCTACCCTGCCCTTCATTACACCATGGGTGGTTTGTGGGTAGATTATGATCTCATGAGCAACATCCCTGGTCTCTTTGTTCTTGGCGAAGCTAATTTTTCTGATCACGGTGGCAATCGCCTTGGTGCTAGCGCTTTGATGCAAGGCTTGGCAGATGGTTATTTTATTCTGCCCTACACTATTGGCAATTATCTTAAAACCATTTCGCAAGATCTTGTTAAAACAGATCACAACGCCTTTATTGATACAGAAATGGAAGTTAAAGAAAAAACAGATCGCCTGCTTAAGATCAATGGAAAGAGAACTGTTGATTCCATTCATCGTGAACTTGGAACCCTGTTGTGGGAAAAATGCGGCATGGCTAGAAACGAAGCTGGACTCCGAGAGGCCTTAGGAAAAATCCCTGAGCTCAGAGAAGAGTTTTGGAAAAATTGTCGAGTGCTTGGTGAGAACGAGGAATTTAATTTCTCTCTCGAAAAAGCAGGACGCTTAGCTGATTATCTTGAATTTGCCGAGGTCCTTTGTCTCGATGCTTTGACAAGAGATGAATCTTGCGGTGCGCATTTTAGAGAAGAGCACCAAACCGCAGAAGGTGAGGCCTTGCGTAACGACAAAGCCTATTCTCACGTCTCTGTTTGGGAATATGAAGGTGTGGGCAACAAGCCAACACATCACCGCGAACCATTAAAGTTTGAAAATGTTAAAATGGCGGAAAGAAGTTATAAATGATTATTGGATCGCAGGTTCGCGGATTCGCAGGTTCTCGGTTCCTGAGACCCTGTGACCCCGTGACCCTGGGACCCTAAATAAAATGAACTTAACACTACACGTTTGGCGTCAAAGAAACGCTTTAGAAAAAGGCAAACTCAAAACTTATTCAGCAGAAGACATCAGCCCTGACATGTCTTTTTTAGAAATGCTCGATGTTGTGAATGAGCGATTGATTGAAAAAGGCGAGGATCCCATTGCCTTTGACCATGATTGTCGTGAAGGCATTTGCGGCACATGTTCTTTGATTATCAATGGCCGTGCACACGGGCCCGAAAAAGGCACAACTACCTGCCAGCTTCATATGCGACATTTCAAAGATGGCGATAAGATTTATATTGAGCCCTTCCGTTGCAAGGCCTTTCCCATTATCAAAGACCTTGTTGTGGACAGAACGGCCATGGATCGCATCATGCACTCAGGGGGTTTTGCATCGGTGAACACTGGAAGTCCTGTTGACGCCAATGCTATTCTCATTTCGCACGAAAAAGCTGAGCTCGCAATGGACGCGGCTCAATGTGTGGGTTGTGGAGCGTGTATTGCTCAATGCAAGAATGCTTCGGCCATGCTTTTTGTCTCTGCCAAGGTCTCACAATTTGCCAATCTCCCTCAAGGACAACCTGAGCGCAAAACGCGTGTCCTCAACATGGTGAAAGCCATGGATGATGAGGGATTTGGAAATTGCACCAATCAATACGAATGCCAAGCAGCCTGCCCCAAAGAAATCAGCTATCATTTCATTGCGCAGATGAATCGGGATTATCTTAAGGCGGGAATAAGGTAATATTGAACCTATGATTGTTTTATGTTGTATGTTTAATGTTTTATGATTCCGAGTTTCAGTAAACATAAAACGTAAAACATGAAACAAATAACAATGTCTTTCGCAACAGCCATCAATTGCATGGACGGGCGCACGCAAGAGCCTGTCATCAAATACCTCAAAGAACATTTTAATGTTCAGTATATCGACACGATCACTGAGCCAGGCCCTGTTGCTCTCTTGGCTGAATCTATTTCAGCTCCCGAAACTAAGAGCATTCTCAAAAGAATTGATATCTCAGTCGAAAAACACGCCTCCAAAGGCATTGCCATCATCGCTCACCATGATTGTGCAGGAAATCCGGTTGACAAGGATAAACAACTTGAACAACTATCGAGATCTATCCGATTTATAAAGGGAAAATACGATTTACCTGTGATAGGATTGTGGGTGAATGAGGAGTGGGAAGTGGAATTGATCTCCTAATCAAATGTTCGAATGTTCGAATGCTCAAAACATACAATATCTGGCATTATTTATAGTCTTCCAGCAGCCCTCAGCCTCTCCTCTAAAACTTCTTTCACAATTTCGTTCCGACACATGTTATAGACTCTCAAAAAATCAGTAAACATAGCTTGTTCATGGCGTATAAATTCATCTAGAACTACTTGTATTGGTATAATTACTTGTGCTGGTATAGCTTCTTTATCCCGACAGTGTATCAAAAACTCTTTCATCGCATTTTTATATTCAAAGTCCAAACCCTTTTTCTTCACAACCCTGAGAGCTTCAAGTTGCTCTTGGACATCTGTGGATTCTTGAATTGTTCTCATGGCTTCATCAACTTTTGCCTGTCTACTTTCATGGATTCTGTCAGAAACAAGCATATATAATTCACTGGCAAGTAATAAGCCAAAAGCTGTTCCTGCAAAACCAGTCATCTCAGGAGCTGTCTCATGAAGATCTCGAAGCAATGATGTTTTAGCTACAAAAACATCATAGGCAGCTGCAAGGCTAACGCCTAATTCACCAACAAGTCTCATAGTACGAAAACTCACACTCCCTCTTCTTGAATCAACAGCATCTGGCATACTGCGACCTACAACACCTTGAGCACGACTTGAAGCAACTAGAACTGTTGCTGGAAAGGCGTCTCTCAGAACATGGTCAACAGGAATTCCCATTGGACTCCATGCTGTTGCACCCGTACAAACCTCACCATACATCAAAGGTGAATACCCACTGCCTGCTACTACTGATAATCCACTCATAATATCATCCTCACTATACGCTATACGTTGTCCGGTACCGTACGGTACACGGACGCTGTACGTTGTACGCGATTTATCGACCAATTTAAATAGATGTTGTGTTAGAAAGGAAAATAGAGGGCACAAATGTGCCCATAGGTTTTTAAAAAAATCTTGCAGCAGAAACAACAAAGCTGTTTTTATTCACGGCTTTTAAAATACCAGGTTTTTGAACGATCTGAATAAAAGGAATATCACCTAAAAGTCTGGCGTAATGTAAATGATGAGAATCAATATTTGTTGAGCTCGTTTTAACCTCAAAGAGAACATACGGTTTTTTGTCTCTCGTTATTAAAAAATCAGTTTCCTTCCCACCTTTTACCCTTACAAAATTTAAATCAAAAACATGCTTTGTCATGGCCGTCCACAGTTGAACACGATTAAGAAGCTCACAAGCCACATAGTTTTCAAACCTAGCAGACACATCTTCTACTTGTGCCCAATTATGAAAATACACTTTGTTTTCTTTTTTTACAGAACGAGAAATTCTTTTTGTGTAAGGTGGTATTTTAAATAAAATATAGGTTAATAAAAGCGATCTTAAATAGCTTTTTACAGCATTATAACTCACATCCATGTCTTTTTTGAGAGAATTAAGCGATAAGGGTGAACCCACGCGCTCAGGCAAAAGCTCCATTAATGTGATTACATTTTCTAGGGAGTGTATTTTTGTTAAATCTCTCAAATCTTCTCTAACAAGGGTATCAATGTATTCTTCTTGCCAATTTGAACTAAAAACCTCATTTCCGCGAGTTAAGGGTTCGGGATAACCTCCAAATTTTAATAAATGTTCAAAATCAGATTGTTTGTTCTTTTGCTGCAAGCAACTCTCGATATATTTTTCTGCTGGCATTGTTGGATAAACGAGTTTTTGTTTTGTGAGTTCAAATAGTGAAATAGGAAGCAATCTGAATAAAAAATAGCGACCTGACAAGCTATCACCCGATTTTCTAAACATATCTAAACGTGCACTTCCCGTGATAATAAACTGATATTTATCTTCAAAAGAATCAAAGGCATCTTTTAAGACATCTTTCCAACCATGACGTTTATGAATCTCATCAAAACAAATCCATTTTTTCTTTTTTGTTTTTAGAGACAATGCTTCTGAATGATAAAAATAAGGTTCTTTGTTATGCAAGGTCTTGATGCTTCTTTTATCCCAGTTAAAATAAAGCTTATCACAGCTTTGCTTTTTAAGATGAGCTTTAGCTAGAGTTGTTTTGCCTGTTTGTCTTGGCCCTGCAATAAAGCGCATCTGACGCCCAAAAACCTTATTAAAAGCAATAGATTCTAATTCTCTTTTAATCATACTGACCATTTTACCATAATAGATAAATTGGTCAAGACTATTTTACCTGTTATGATAAAATGGTATATGTTGATTTATAAAGGGAAAATACGATTTACCTGTGATAGGCTTGTGGGTGAATGAACAATGGGAAGTGGAAGAATTCTAAACGTTTCCTACCTAAAGTGTCGCGCTATGAGAGTCTGCATTGTTTCTCCAATCGATCCACGAAACCCTCTCTCAGCTTGGGCTCTGTTTTCAGAAGTTGCTAGTTGTACTTGAAATGATGAAGCCCATTCAACAAGTGGTGATCTTGCTCCCTGAATAAACATTTCTTTAAATGCTAATAGAGCAAAATGAGGCATTGTTGGTGCTAAAGCTGATGTTGATAATTGCATACTAATCTCCTTTAATATTCATCTACGCCAGACGCTAGACCCTAGACGCCTGTCGCCTCCATACTATCGCCATCTTAACTAAATTGTTGTTGGAATAATGGGGGAAATTACGATTCTTGGTATGCTGTGTATACAGTTTGAAAGGATGAATTATGAGTAGGGAGAAAAACTCGCTGCTAAAGACTCGCTATCAAATCAGCAATTTTTACCTCAATCTGCTCACCCTTTTCGAGATCTTTAAGAGTCAAAACATTTTTGGCAAGTTCATCATCGCCCATGATAGCAGCGTATTTGAAGTCGAGCTTATTCGCACGACGCATTTGAGATTTGAGTGATTTAGTTTGATAGTCCATCTCAGCCTTAATACCCTCATCCCGCAATTGCTGCTGGATCTGAAGACAAGCCTGAAAACACTCTTCGTTCAAAGACACGAGATAGACACCCGCAAGTTCAGCCTTCATGGTTGTTTCGTGCTGCACCTCTTTCATGAGCATTACCATCCGCTCACAACCAATAGAGAACCCAACCGCTGGCACCTCTTTGCCCCCAAGATGCTCTGCTAAGCGATTGTAACGCCCACCAGCAGAAAAAGCTGACTGAGATCCGAGATGATCTGAAATAAATTCAAAAGCTGTTTTTTCATAGTAATCGAGACCGCGAACAATGCGCGAATTCACGACGTATTTAACATGCGCTTTATCCAAATAAGATTTGAATGCTTCAAATTCTTTTTTTGAATCTTCATTGAGAGAATCGAGCATGCTGGGTGCGTCTTTAGCCAAGGCTCTACACGAAGACTCTTTGCAATCTAGAATGCGCAAAGGATTTTTTTGAAGACGCTTTTTACAATCATCACAGAGTTTATTTTGGATAAGAGCAAAGTGTTTAACAAGGCTTTCGAGATAAGGTTTTCGCTCCTCGATTGTTCCCAAAGAATTGATCTCTAATCTATAATCTTGAATACCAAGCTCTCGAATAAAGCGATCCATCATGATCACCACCTCAGCATCAGCCAAAGGTGAATCAACGCCCATGATTTCGGCCCCTATTTGATGAAATTGTCGAAGCCGACCCTTTTGTGGCCGTTCATAACGAAACATAGGGCCCATGTAATAGAGCTTTGTAATAGCATCTTGGGCCATGAGAGAGTTTTGCAAATAAGCACGCATGACTCCTGCAGTGCCTTCGGGTCTTAAGGTAATTGAATCACCGCCCTTATCATCAAACGTGTACATCTCTTTTTGAACAACCTGGCTATCTTCTCCAATGCCACGAGAAAAAAGGCGGGTGTCTTCGAGCAAAGGAACACGTATTTCTTTAAAACCATAATTTTTAAAAAGAAAACGGGCCTTACTCTCAAGCCTTTGCCATAACTCTACTTCGTCAGGGAGAATATCGTTCATGCCTGTGATGGATTGTAATTTTTTCATTTTTATTGCGCCTACGAACCTACGCACCTATGAGCCTACGAAAATAAATTAAACACAGGCTCTTAGGCTCTTAGGATCATAGGATCGTCATTGAAATATCAACAGCAGGTGCTGAATGTGTAAGTGCTCCTATCGAAATCCTATCGATACCAAGTTTTAAAAATTTATTTAAAGTATCTATCGTCACATTACCAGAAATTTCCAGTAGGGGCAGGTCCCTGCCTGTCCTCCGTAGCCTTGGCGAAGGAGGATGCCTGCCCGTTCTTAACACCTTCTTCTGCCCCCCCATCTTATCCCTCATCAAAACTAGTTTTCGAATCAATTTGGGCGTCATATTATCTAACATGATAACATCGGGCATCAGAAGCAAAGCCTCACAAAACTCATTCTCATCCCTGACTTCAACCTCTATCAGGGCTTTGCGTTGACAGCGTTTTTGATGTGCCCTGACCTTCACTATGGCTTCTATCACTCCACCTGCCGCATCAATGTGATTATCTTTAATGAGATATTGATCAGAAAGACCTTCGCGGTGATTAGCGCCACCACCATCTTTCACAGCCTTTTTTTCTTCTAAGCGAAGACCAGGTGTTGTTTTACGTGTATCGAGAATTTGGATACCATAAGGCTTGGCTTTTTTGACAAAGGCATTCGTCACTGTGGCTATTCCACTTAAGCGCTGTAGAAAATTGAGACAAAGTCTCTCTACTAAAAGAACATCACAGACAGGCCCCTTTATTTCTGCTAAAACAACCCCTTTGCGAACAGTGGTTCCGTCTTTTTTACTTATCTTTAATTTAACCTTTTTAAACTTAGACTTTAAAATACCCTGAACAGTGCTAAAACCCGAAACAACAAGACTTTGTTTGGCAACTATTTTAGCTTTGACTATCTTTTTGGTATTTCCAAAAATAGCGCGAGAGGTTATGTCACCTGAGGGAGCATCTTCTTGAAGACAGTGATTAAGCAAATGTGTTTTCATTTTAATGTACCGCTCTTTTACAAAGGCTCTCTGTGGATTCACTTGACAAGATACAGGGAAACCTTGATAGTTCTATATTAAATTCACTGAATAAATATCAATTTTTATATGAATTCACTTAATATTCCTAAAGATACTTTTACAGCAAAAAATAGTGGCCCCAAGGAAAAAACTGGTGTGCTATTGGTTCAAACAGGCTCACCTGATGACGCTTCTCCAAAGGCTGTTAGACGTTTTTTAAAAGAATTTCTTTCAGACCCACATATTATTCACAAAAACCCTCTTATTTGGTCTTTCTTGCTTAATTTCTTTATTTTGCCTTCGCATACAAAAAAATCTGCTCAACTGTACAAAGATTTTTTTGAAAAGCACGGTAGAATGCTCATCAACGTCACTGAATCGCTTAGGACTAAATTGTATGAAAACTTAAGTGGCTCTCACCCTTTTTTGATTATAAAATTAGGCATGCGTTATGGAAATCCCTCTTTAGTTTCTGTGTTGAAAGAGATGATAAACAAGGATCAGTGTAGCAAAATTCTTATTCTCCCTCTTTTCCCTCAATACAGCCACACAACCACAGGTTCCATTCAAGATAATATAAGAAGCCATCTCCGTTCATTACCACAAAAACCAAAGGTTAAGTTCATCTCTTCATTTTATAAATTTGATTCTTACATTAATAGCCTAACAGAAATAATTCAGAACTCTCTTCAACAATGCGAAACACCCCCTGAACGCCTTCTTCTTTCATACCATGGCATTCCACAAGACTACGCAGACAAAGGAGATCCCTACCCACAGCACTGCGAGGAAACAACCGCTTTCATCAAAGAAGAGCTTGGCTATTCATCAGGAAAGATTCTCACAACTTTTCAGTCACGCTTTGGACGCGGTGAATGGCTAAAACCTTACACTGATCAGACGTTGATTTCTCTTGCTCAAAATAAAGTCAAACATGTGGCAGTGGTCTGCCCTAGCTTTACAATTGATTGTTTGGAAACGCTTGATGAGGTTGGAGAAAAATTGAAAAAACTTTTTATTCAACACGGGGGAGAAAAGCTCACACTTATTCCCTCGCTCAATGATCACCCAAAATGGATCAATGCCTTGGCTTCATTGCTTAAAGACAATCTATCTGATTGGTAATACCGAAAGACGTAACCTTTTGACGAAACGGGCTTCGTAACCGAAACCGTTTAGCCCCTCTTAGCCATCACTGCCAATGGCTTCTACTGGACACTCATCCAAGGCTTCTTGGCATAATTTAGTTTCTTCGTCATTTTCTGGTTGTTTGAATACATAAGAATAGCCATCATCAGCATTTTGCTGAAAGTTATTTGGGGCTGTTGTGCGACAAAGATCACAATCGATGCATTGTGAATCTACAAACCAGCTACCTTCTACATTGCTTCCTACTTTATCGTTAGCATCTGCCATAGTGTTCTCTCCTTGTGTTAATGAGTAAATAATTTTGGCTTTTTTAACATGGACATCCCCATATCTGGCAAGGAGTTTTTTTGCGTTCCTCGTACTTCGTGCCTCGTCCCTCGGAACCGTATAGCGAATATCGAATAGCGTATCTAGCATCTAGCATCTGGCATCCTGTACCCTGTGACCTGTATCCTATCGTTCCCCATAATACCCACACCTGCCCCTCAGAACACAGTCCTCACACCTTGGGCGTCGCGCGTCACACACCTCTCGACCATGCAAGATCAGACAATGTGTGATTTCGTGCCATTGTTTTTGAGGCACAATAGCCATGAGATCTTTTTCGACTTGAATAGCCCCCTTACCATTTGAGAGACCTATACGATTTGAAAGTCTGAGCACATGAGTATCTACACAAACACCTTCGTTAACCTGATAGAGTCGCGTCAAAACAGCATTAGCTGTTTTTCGACCAAAGCCAGGAATTTTGATGAGTTCCTTCATAGTGCTGGGAATTTTACCCTGATGCTGGTCGCGAATTACCTTTGCCGCACCAATGATATTTTTGGCCTTGTTGTGATAAAACCCTGTTGATTTGATAAGTTTTTCGAGTCTCTTTTGCCCCACTCTTATATAGTCTTCTGGTTTTTTTAGTTTAGCAAAAAACTTACTCGTCACCTGATTCACCCTCTTGTCAGTGCATTGTGCTGAAAGAATAGTACCAACAACAAGCTGAAAAGGTGTGATAAAGTGAATCCCCATCGGCGCTTTTCCGTATAGAGGCATGAGTTTTGTGAGAATGTGTTTTGCGAGTTGTTTGCGATCTTGCATGGAAAGACTCAATACAGGTTCAACATTCAAAATTCAATCATCGGAACATAGATACTTATTTCTGAGAGACAGGGAACCAGAGACCCTGCGACCCTAATATTTATAACAATATCAATATATTACGCCTTGAAAAAAACACGCAACTTTTCTCACCAAGTTGCGAAACAAAGAAAGCATACAGGGATGCTTTACTGGGTATACACTAATTCAATTCACAGCATCTCATAAAATAATAAACCTCCAAAAAGGATATCAAAGATGTCGTTAACTATATCTGCACCAGCAGGATGCATGATCGCGCCTGCATTGATTCCAGGATCTTCTCGAGGATTTTCTGATATTGAACTTTTTGACTGCTATGCTGCAAGCACTTCTGTGACTGAAGTCCATTGCAAAGCCTCGTCAGTGAAGCTTTTTGCTGCTTCTGCATCAGATTCTAGTGGCCCGGTAACACGAGCCCACACTGCCGCAGATGATGAAGTTCCTCCTACCATACCTGACAGTCCGCCCACAGTTACGGACATACAACCAAATGTTGTCTCTCCAAAAATCGCTCCCACAAAAACAGTTGTTGTCCTTGGTAAAGGAGACATTGGGAAAGCATTCACTGATATGCTAGACACTGCAGGCGCCCATGTACAAGCCCTAGAAATAAATCCCGCGGTCAGAGGTGATAATGTTTCGAGAGATTGGGCTGGAGTTGAAGCAAAGCTCCAAGCCGAAGGAAGATCATTGCACGATGTTGATTACGTCATCGTGACAGTCTTGGCAGGCATCCTTCCTCAAGTTGTTAACCAGATCCCTATGAGATTAAGACATAAACTCGTCTTTGTACAAAATGGTTTTGGTTATGATAAAACCGTGGAAGCCATTGCAGGTGTGAGATACCCAACTTACGGCGCTCTTTATATTTCGGTAAAAGAAGGACATGTCGAACAGCTAATGCCCTCACCCTTTCACGGGCCGAGGGCTGATGAATTAGCAGCGATTTTCAATGAAGGAGTTTCAGATACTAATCCCCCTTTTGCAGCAGCAGCAGCTGATGCCAGAGCCTTCCTTGTAACAAAACTCATGAAAGGAATCATCAACACTTATTACAATGCACTCTGTCCTATTTACCAAGCAGATGTTGAAATCACTTACGATAGTTTTGGAATAGAAAGAACCACTGCCATGGCAGAAGAACTTGCGATGGTTATCAATGCAATCCACGGAGAAGATATTATTACAGGCGAAATGGCCTTAGCTGGTATTCAAAAGGCAAGACATGGACCGTGGAAAAACGAAGCCCCTACAACTTACTATCGTTTTTGGGGTTACAAAATTCCGAAAAACGTTCAGGGAATGTCTATGGAAGATTTGGAAAAAATTCCAAAGCTTGAACCAGGGACAGAGTTTCCAAACCAAATTGACTTCATGTTAGGCTACATCATTGCCCAAGCTAAGGCACTTGGCTTAATCGATGAAATCCCTGTTTGTGTGGAGGTTTATAGAGATCTTATGACGTTAAAAAACTTTCTTGTAGAAGGCAGATCAAATGGGTTTGAAGTTCCCATACCTGCCTAGTGTATCCAGCATCTGTCATCTGGCATCCAGCATCCTGCGACCTGTGACCTGAAACGCCCCCTATAACTCATCCCTCACAAGCGTTTCATCAATTGGCTTTGGTTTGTCTCCAAGAATACTTCTTATAAACTCAACCATCTTTTCACCAAAGGTCTGTTCGGTCTGTGCCTGAGCCTGGGGTACATTGTCTAATGGAGAAAGTGATGTTTTTGTTATTTGAGGTGATTTGGCAGGCATGATTGGAATGGTTTGAGGTCCAGGCTTAAGGATAGTTGAGTCTGGAGAACTCGAGCCTGACCAACTCACACTCGAAAAAAGGATACAGATAAAAAGAAGGATAAGGATTCGAGAGTAATTCATAATCGACTCATTAATAAATAACCCGCGACAAGCAGCGGGGTATCAATCTGAAAAAAAAATCACGTTACGCCCCAAGTAGCGAAAACTAAAACATGCCGTGAATGGCATGTTTTTGCCCCAATTTTTGGGTTAACGATTGGTCACTGATGATGAAGGTGTTGGTTTTGAAGTCTTTTTTGTGGAAGTTGTTTTCTTTTTTTTCTTTTTCTTGGCTTTTTGCTTGCGCAGATTCTCTTGTCTCACCCATGAATTAACAAGAGGACGCCCTGAGTCATCGAGCTTATATTTTGATGGCGTATTTCCTGCACTCGCTTTTGGCACGGAAAAACCTGGAACAAGAAAAACAAGGGTTATGAGAATTACCAAAAAATACTTCATTTACTAGTTACCTCAACCGATAAATTGTACTATCATGATACTTTCAAAAAATCGACTTTATGTATCATGTTGATTTTATTCAGATTTATACTTTCCTCTAATTAATAAACCTGACAATCTCTCTCTTCATAAAACGTCATTAGCCCTGTAAATGGTTTAATTTATTAGTCATACTCCGAAAAGACTACTTTCTTTTCATAAACTCCTCAGAAATTTCCAATAAGAGGGTTCTCAGCCTTTCTTCGGTAGTACGTTCTAATAATAGCTGGCTCAGCTGTGATAAATAACAATTCCATTGCGGTATGGGAAGTGAATATATCCTATCTAAAATCTGGTAGACCAAATCACCCTCTTCACTTAATTTAAGAACAATATCTTTAATGAGTGTTATCTTCTCATCATCAAAACGAAACTGTCCCCTAATCTCTGTGAGGAATCTTTGAAGTAAGTGCTGACGCAAATCCAGGACCTCGACAAGCTTCTTATTTATCAGATAAGACATTTTTCTTACAAACTGCTTTTTCTGAACAATCATTTCTTCTTTGCTCATAGATTCCGAAAAATAATCATTAAGCAAACCTGGAGAAAGGGAGAACACATCACCAATCTTAAATTCAATATCTCCCTCAGTCTGGATCTTTAAACACCCTTTTGGCAAGGCAATGCCCGTACCATTAATACCAATAAAAACGAGATGTAATTCTTCTGTCGAATCTAGCGTTGCCATTTGATCGAGAGCATCTAAAATAAGATAAGGAGTCCCCTTTTTTATATGAGCTAACGGAGATCCTAAATCCTTTTTTCTAACCGTTGTGTAAAACCCAGAATCCCTTCTTTTAAAAGCTCTGTCAAAATTCCCTTCTGCCCTAGTTCCCTGCGGATAAATTGCAATATCAATATCTTTTTCAATGAGTGATTGAGCTGCATACTTTAGATTCTTAAAACTCTTTCTCCGGTCTTTCCTAGACACAAAAACCATATCAACAGCTTCTGCAAGCTTACCCATTCCAATAAAACTATAGATAAACCAATTATCCTTAAAATGATCCTGTGCTAAAATAAAACGGGGTTTTATTTGTCTATTGTTTACGACAACCTCAGAAAGTGCAAAATAAGTTAAAATAAAATCAAAAGCACTTTTGTGATTAAAAATGAGAAGAAACCGACCTTTTTTACCAGTCAGCTTTTCTATTCCCTGCATTGTAAATTTGGCCTGACTCAATTGCAGTACACGTTTGCCAATGAGTGCCCCTAATTTATCTGCATAGGACTTTAAATAAACCGGGCCCATTACTTTTAAGCCCGTTAAACAAATATGACAAATAGTAGCCGTGTCTACAAAAGCTCTTATGAGAGTGAGTATCTTTTGTTCGGGCCTAACTCCTTGTTTAAAATTTGCATTTGCAACTTCGATCTGCTGATCTTCATCACAATGGAAGAAGTCTACGCCGCCAAAAGCCAATTCAAGTTGATACTTATTGAAAAAAACCTCTGGATGAACATTGGGGAACAGCTTAATAAATTGTGTCATCCGAAGATCTGTAATTCTTTTCTGTCTAACATGCCACAATACTAAATATGAATAGAAAACTAAGAAAATGAGGCCATTTATTGAAACCTCTGGCACCTTGAAGAACAACATTCCCATATAGGCAACAGATCCAATAAGAACAGGCATGCCTACCAAATAAAAACGAGGTATTTGAATGTAATATTCGAGTTTAGACACAAAAAAGACAACACTCTTTATTACCTTTAAAAACTTGTTATCTTGTTTTTTTAATAAGTTAATCTTTGATAATTTTTTAGAAAAAACAAACCAGGATAAAACATTTCTCAGAATCAATAAAACTAGCTTACAGACTGGCACAAAATAGAAAGCAGCTACAATAATCAGTAAGATTTTTTGCATATTTAAATTTCATAAAACTTGATCATAAATAAGTCAATTTAACGCTTCGTAGTCCGTCAAGGCGGACGAAGCAGGGTTCTTCTTGCCTTAATCTTCGTAGCAAGCTACTGTATATTCTGCAAAAATCGAAATTTGGCGAATATTTTTTAATGATTTCATCTGCCAAATGTTTTATGGCACATAAGAGTATTTTTAAATTTGAACGCTAAACTAAAATAAGTAAAATGCTAAAAAAATCTTTTTTCATAATATTATGCGTTGGTTTTATTGTTAGCCTTTCATCTTGTGACACAATCAAAACATATACGGACAAAGTTTTGAATCTTACTGGTTTTGAAAGCGCAACAAAACCTGATCAACAGAAAAGCAGCGAAAAAAAGCCAAGCAAAACCACACAGAAGGACAAAACTAAGAAAACAAAAGAAAAAACAAAAACACCATCCGTTAAAAAGGATAATACGGCCCTTCCAAAAGAAAAGAGCATCTTACCAGAAAAGCTCAAAACAACCGACTCAAACATTAAAACACCCCCAAAATTTAAAGCCAATGCTCCAATCAATGTCAAAAAACGCGTTGGAGGAGTTGCCACAGGAATCTTTGCTGACGAGCATTATATCTACATGGATTTCCCACAAAACTATGCTGTCTATGATCCAAACTTTAACCTGCTCACCAGAGGCCAAACTTCGTTCCCCATCAAAAGTATTAAAAGAGTCACAAAAAACAAAAAAACACTTCTCTATTTAAAACAGCAAGGCAATGTTTTAGAAGTATTCGAGCTAGCCAAATCTCAAACAGAAGAAAAAACAGTCCATTCCCTTATCGAACTAAAAAGCTTTGAAGTAGAAGGTGATTTTACTTGGCTCGACGACAACACTCTCATCGTCTTTTTAGAGAGCAAACTACAATTTCTAAACCTAAAAGACCTTAACAATATCAAAATCATCACCGAAGTCCCTGTTGGCGGCGTCACAGCTGCCTTCAAGATAGGCAAATACCTTTATCTTTCCAGGCAGGGTTTTTTAGATGTTCTTTCTCTAAAAAATTACGATTTGTTATCCAGTTTGCGTATTGGAAATGATTTTGGTTTTTTTGGCACACTCAAACAAGCCAAGAACACGGAATTAATCCTTTCCATAAAATCTCAAAATGGCAACCTCCAAGGAATTCAATACCTTCTTCTTAACGATGATTTATCTGGCGTTGCTGATTTTGGCTCTAAACTCACCTTCGAAGTAGAACTAGCTAACACTTCTTTTGATTTAAGCTCACAAATGCTCATTGGCCGCGAATTTACAGATAATACCATTGGGCCTGTGCAGTTGTACAATCTCAATTATAATAGATTTCTCCGTGGACCTTTGACCATTAATACAAAGCTCATTGCTTGGTCATTTCATAACTCACAACTCTATTTAGTGTCTGATACCGGTGTTACAATTAATAAATTAGATTTAAACAAAAAAGTTATTTCTCAATCAGAATCAGTTAAGAAAATCCTCAATAAAACTCTCACAAATGTTCCGTTAGCTCAAATTGGCGCCACAAAACTTGTCAAAGATGAATATCAATTAAAGACTATCGATAAGCTTGATCTTATGTCAGATTCTCGTAAAGTTGTTTTGCTTAACAAAGATCTTTTTGGAGTTATTGAAAACACCGCTAACCCAAACATTCAATCTCTCTATACAACGGCTACATTTTCAAAAGACAATTACACTTTAAAAGAGCCCTCACTTACAAGAAAAACAACGTACGATAAGGTGCTCACAACTGACTTTGGTGTTTTTATTTATTCTGCTAAGACCCAAAAAATCTCACTTCTCGACAGTGGCTTCAATAATATTCAGTCCTTGTCAATCGGAGCCAAGAATCTGATCTCATGGATCCAGTTTTCGGCGAATAAAAAAGATTATCTCGCTATTTCTTCAATGTCACCAACCCCA
The DNA here is from genome assembly GCA_964609965.1 of uncultured Nitrospirales bacterium. Classification (GTDB taxonomy): domain Bacteria; phylum UBA10199; class UBA10199; order UBA10199; family JADGCS01; genus JAHJDR01. The sequence goes on along the minus strand of CAZSTS010000010.1, from coordinate 15,397 downwards.
CAAGGCAGCAACAAGCAGTATCAGGTGCGTTTCTATCAACTTGATTCACCAAACAACATGCCTATTATAGAAACGCTTTTCTACAAAGAACGCCCTTTTGTCTTCTACGTTCCCAAAAATCAAATTGTCGTACTCACAAAAAAACAAATGGATCTCTATGATTGGGACCAAATGAGCCCTGAAGAGCAAGATGACAACACAGTGAAGAAAGAAAACACTCCTATTGAACCTCTCGAAACTGTCTCATTAGGAACGCTTAAACATGATTTTCTTGCAGCAAAAATATCTCCCGATTTCAAAAGAATATATGCTACATTTAAATCTGATAACATTCTAAACGTACTTACATTTAACATCTTTAATATTAAAGATTACGCGCTCCTCAAAGATTTTGACATTGAACCTCATCAATTCGATGGTTCATCTTTTTCCAAAAAAGGTCGTCTATTTATACTTCCCTCATCAGAAGGTACGTTGTTTTACGATATGTCTCTCTTGTCCAACGTTCGTAAAATAGCAAACTGGCCTTTGCCCTCACACCACGTTGACGTAGCCATGCAAGGCCAGTTTATCTGTGTAGCACTAGGTCACAAAGGTGTTTATTGTGGGGATCTATTGTTTTAGGATTTAATATGTCTTTATCAGGAAACCAAATCAGAAAAAAGTTTTTAGACTATTTTGCTTCAAAAAATCATTCCATTGTAAAAAGCTCTAGTCTCATCCCTTCTAATGACCCCACACTTTATTTTACTAATGCTGGAATGGTCCCGTTCAAAAACACTTTTACTGGACAAGAAAGCCGACCTTACTCTTGTGCAACATCATCTCAAAAATGCATGAGGGTTTCAGGCAAACACAATGATTTAGAAAATGTAGGCCGCACTGCACGGCACCACACTTTTTTTGAAATGCTTGGTAATTTTAGTTTTGGAGACTATTTCAAATCAGAAGCTTGTGCCTATGCATGGGAGTTTTTGACCCAAACAGTCAAACTACCCAAAGAGAAACTCTGGATCACGGTTTTTGAAACCGATGATGAGGCCTTTGATATCTGGCATAATCAAGTGGGAATTCCAAATGACCGCATTATTCGCTTGGGCGAAAAAGACAATTTTTGGTCCATGGGTGAGACAGGCCCCTGTGGTCCCTGTTCCGAAATCATCTTCGAACAAGACATCCCGTGTACTCTCAATAACCATGACTGTTCTATTGGAACCTGTGAATGTGATCGTTATTTAGAGATTTGGAACTTAGTCTTCATGCAATTTGAAAGACATGCTGATGGAAAAACAACTCCCCTTCCCAAGCCTTCGATCGACACAGGGATGGGTCTTGAGCGACTCACAGCTGTTATCCAAAAAAAACAATCAAATTATGATTGTGATCTTTTTACCCCTTTACTCAAGGCTATAGAAAAAATCGTTAAAAAAACTTACACCACAGACATAGATAACGAAGATAGCGTTAGCATGCGCGTACTCGCTGACCATATTCGAGCTTCGGTCTTTTTGATAAGCGACGGCGTTTTACCCTCTAACGAAGGACGCGGCTATGTTCTGCGACGCATTTTACGCAGAGCTATTCGTCATGGAAAGCTATTAGGACAAACCAAGCCTTTCTTTTATCAACTCATCCCCACAGTAGTTTCAGAAATGGGAAAAGCTTATCCTGATATTAAAGCAAATCAGAAAACTATCGAAAAAATCATCAAAGCCGAAGAAGAACGTTTTTTCGAAACATTAGAAAAGGGTCTCAAACTCTTGTCAGAAGAAATTGTCTTGCATAATAAAAACAACGAATCAGTACTCTCAGGAGCTGTTGCCTTCAAACTATACGATACATTCGGATTTCCTTTAGACCTTACCGAAATCATTGCCACAGAACAAAACATGTCTATCGATATTGATGGTTTCAACCAATGCATGGCCAAACAAAAAGAAATGGCCCGTGCTGGATGGAAAGGATCAGGAGAAACAGGCGTTAATGAACTTTATATGTCTCTTTGTAAAAAACATACCACGACTTTTGTGGGTTACGAATCACTCCAGAGCAAGGCTAAAATAGGTGCTCTGATCCAAGATGGAAAAGAGGTTAAAAGCGTCACTAAGGGTGATTTTGAGTTTATCTGTGATCTCACACCTTTTTACGCTGAATCAGGTGGCCAAGCTGGCGATAAAGGACTTGTCACTTCAGGTGATTTTGAAGCGCAAATTACAAACACAGAAAAACCTGTTCCTAATCTTTTTGTTCACTCTGCTACAATCAAGAATGGCAAAATCAAAAAAGGAGATTCTGTACATTTAAGTGTAGACGTTAATGTGAGAGGCTCTATCATGCGCAATCATTCGGCGACTCACTTAATGCATGCAGCTCTAAGAAAAACATTAGGCACACATGTGAGACAAGCTGGCTCGCTCGTGAATGACAAAGAATTGAGATTTGATTTCTCTCATTTTGAAGCCATCGATTCCGAAACATTGCAGAATATCGAATCCCAAGTAAATGAAGCGATCCTAGCAAATCTTCCAATAACAAAAGATGTCATGTCTTATGACGATGCCATAGACAAAGGTGCTTTGGCTTTTTTTGGCGACAAATACGACGACCAGGTACGCGTAATTTCAATAGGAGATCAATCAACCGAACTCTGCGGAGGCACACATTTAGACACAACTAGCCAAATTGGTTCCTTCCGTATAATCTCTGAGGGAAGTATAGCAGCAGGAGTTCGTCGAATCGAAGCTGTCACAGGAATAAATTCTATTCATCTCGCTCAGGATGAATCAAAAATACTTAAAAACATAGCCGAGAACTTAAAAGCTGTGGCACATGAATTGCCCGAAAAAATTGATAAACTAAAATCTAAAATTAAAACCCAAGATAAAGAAATCGAAAAACTCAAAGCAAAACTTCTGAGCGGCGGCTCTTCAGACCTTTTAACAAATGCTACAACCATCAATGGTATTAATGTTGCCCTACACGAAACCGATTCACCAAGTGATGCCCGTCAAATTGCGACTACAATGCGCGATAAAATACAATCTGGTATATCTATTGTCAGTAACAAGACTGGGAATAAAGCTATTGTCGTTGTTTCGGTTACAGATGATCTCAAAGATAAATACCCTGCTAACAAAGTATTAGAACCTATTGCCGAGCTTTTAGGTGGTCGTGGTGGCGGAAAAGCCGACATCGCTCAAGCTGGGGGTCCAAATGTAGCAGCAATTGATGGCTTGAAAGATGTAATAAAGAACATCCTTTAACATTCCTAAATAACCCTATCATATTATACATTTACATACATTATCCACACTCGGAAAAAATTACCAGAATCAGCGTCAAAAGAACGTCAAAAGTTGCCGTAGCAAACAGTGACAACTAATGAAATCCTTTAAAATCAAGTGGTTAGGATTGCCCTTTTTTGGCATGCCGTTTGCGTATAGGTGAGTGGGACTTATAAGGGGTTATTCAGATATACAGTTAACATTTTTAACAAGAAAGAAATCTATTTCTATGGTTGTAGCAATTCGCCTAGCTAAAACTAATGAAGATAAAAAGCGAGTGTATCGCTTTAGGTATTACGTTTGTAATCCAGAGACACTTCATGACCACTGCATTATTGATCATGAAAATGGCTGGATTTATGATGGCCTGGATCAGTTTGGTCATATTTTATATGCTGAAAAAGACAATAAGGTTGTTGGGACAATTAGAATCATAGACAATCAGAACGTTCCCTTGCCAGACCATTTAACCAAACACCATCAAATTACTAAGCTAGAGGGGCAATTGGGACCAGGTAAAATCTCGATCTCGGATATGTTTGTCTTAGATCCAAAAATGCGTGGTCAAACCATGGCATCACTCTTACTCAGTAGCTGCCATCAATTAAATTTACAAAATAACATAGCCGCTAATTGCATTCTTTCTGATCCTTCAATGCTCAAACATTTCCAACGCCTCGGCTACAGACAACACAAACCAACCAATAATATTAAAGATAAAAGAAAAGATATTCCGCTTATTCTCTGTATTCGTGATTATAAGCACCTCCTCCAAGTCATGTCTCCCTTTGCTTTAAGCTTAAGTTATGAATTAGATGACTTAGGATCAACTAAGAGTATCATAAGTGAAATATATAAAGATTTTGAAACTGAATGTAATGTTATGCCTTATGATGTAGGAACATTTTGGGCAATTTTCTCTGATACATATACCAGACTATCAAATAGCCAACCAGGCCTCTTTGATGGGCGCAGTGATCACGAAATAAAAACTATTCTTGGGCACTCTAAAAAAGTAACAATTTCAGCAGGGCAAAAAATCAGTCTTCCAAAAAACTCAAATAATACATTTGGGGTTATCGTGTATGGGGTACTGGGTGAAGGAATTGATAGTAATTTTGGACATCACTGGTTTGATATTTTCAAAGAAGGCGATACCTTTGTTGAGCTAAAAAACGTAGAAAGTAAAAACATAGACCTTTTTGCATTAGAAGAAACACAAATTGCCGTACTCCCTTCAGACCTTCTTAACATTTTAAAAAATGAAGATCCCATCTTAGCCACACGCTTGAGCATGAATATGATTTCGATTATTCAACAAAAACTTGCTGAAGTAGAAGAAAACACAAAAACCCACATAGAAGAAGAAAGCGTTTATCTTTTCCTTTAAATTCAACTGGACATTGATTCCTCATACAAAAACTTCTATTGATCTCTTTACGTGACTCATTGTTTTAAAATAAAGAATATTACCCTCCCTCATCAACTAATTCTGGCGCCAATGTGCGGCATTACCAACCTACCCTTTAGGCTTATTTGCAAAGAGCTGGGGGCTGGACTTGTCTTCAATCAAATGGTGTCTGCAAAAGCTATTATTATGGGAGATGAAAAAAGCCATGGCATGCTTAAGTTTGAGACTAAAGAAAGACCCATTGCCATGCAGGTTTTTGGGAATAATGCAGAAGTATTGGCTCAATCTGCAAAGATTATTCAAGACACGGGCTGTGATATTCTTGATTTGAATCTAGGCTGCCCAGCTCGCAAGATTGTAAATGATGGCGGTGGTTCTGCTCTTTTAAATGATGAGAAAAAGCTCATCGATATTCTTAAAAAAATGCGAAGAAGCCTTGAGATTCCTTTCACAATTAAAATGCGCGCTGGGTGGGACGAAAAAAGCCTTAATGCCCTCCAAATTGCAAAACTTGCTGAAAATGAAGGTGTTGATGCCATCACAATCCACGCTCGTACACGCGCACAAGGGTATTCTGGTAAATCAAATTGGGATTTGATCAGACAAATTAAAGAAGAAGTTCTACTACCTGTGATTGGCAATGGCGACGTCAAGAATGCCAGTGATGCCTATAGGATGATGCAAGAAACAGGTTGTGATGCTGTCATGACTGGCAGAGCCGCCTTTCAAAACCCTTGGATCTTTAAAAACTTCGTCGATAAGAATGAGAATCCCCCTGCTCTTTCCGAAATCAAAGACATGATTTTCCGTCACTACGCGTATTCTTTTGAACATTTTGGGCAAAAGAAAGGCCTTAAGATCATGCGCAAATTCATCTGCGCCTACACCAAAGGCATGCGCGATGGTTCAAAACTTCGAAATGCTGTTGTGAGAATGGAGGATTTTGAAAAGATTAGAGATTGTTTGGAAAGTTTTTTTAGGTAAAAACTAATCCTCCCGGAGACTAAAGTCTCCGGCTTTAGTCTGTTGTCCTGTTAGGACATGGCGCTAGCTCCAAACAAAATCATCAATCAAAATTCCTTGTACTTTTGAAAGTTCTTTTAGTTCATCAAAAAAAGAGATGCTTCTATGATGTCTCTCTTGGTTTGTAAGATAATGTATTAACGTCTTTACATCCTTTTCGCTAATAGTATAAGCGCTAAAACCATCTTGCCAAGAAAATTTAAAAGGAAGAAATTTATTTTTATTAATCCAGTGAGATGTACTACCTTTTATTTGCTTTAACATTTCTGAAACAGATATCTTAGCCTGAAATCTTGCTAATAAATGAATATGATCTTCAACTCCACCTGCTTTTATTAATATTCCTGATTTTCTTCTTACTATCCCTCCCATGTATTCGAATAGCGATTGACGAAAAATATTTGTTAACACCGGCTGTCTTCCTTTTGGACAAAATACAATATGGTATATTAGATTAGTTAAATTCATACCTAATTAGTCGTTCAAGTAATATGCCAAACTATAGAAAAAAGAATATAAGTATTTTTATGAGGTTAAATAGATGCTTTTTACTTAATATGAAAGTTGTCAAAAATATTGAACAATCATGTCCCACAGGGACTACAGAATAAAGCCGGGGATTTTAATCCCCGGAAAGATTTTTATTGTACTTATAATATAATTATAGCATAATTATAACATGAGAAAAGAATACGATTTTTCGAAAGCATCAAAAAATCCCTACTCAAAACAGCTCAAGCAACAAATAACAATTAGAATCGAAAAAAATACTATTCTCTATTTCAAAAAACTCTCCACAGAAATGGGAATCCCTTATCAAAACTTAATTAATCTTTATTTAAAGGAATGTGCTCAATCTAAGAAAAAGCTCAATTTGAAATGGGCATAATCTTATTTTTTTGGATAAGCTCTCTACCCCTTCAGATACGTGTCCATTTCATCAACGACATCTTTGACAACATTTGTAGAATACTTTGTTGTCTCTTTGCTTGCTTCGAATTCTAATTGAACAGGTTTATCAGAAGCTTTTTTGTGTTCTATTTTTTGTGGAGTATGAACTGCGACCTTTTCTTTGATTTTTCTTTTGGCGCCTTTGATTGTGTAGTTTTGTTTATAAAGAAGTTCTCTGATCTTGTAGATCATCTCGACATCTTGTCTTTTGTAAAGGCGTTGCTTTGATCGTGACTTGGTTGGAGCAATATCAGGAAACTCTGTCTCCCAATATCTTAAGACATAAGGCTCAACGCCTATCAGTTTTGCTACCTCACCAATACGAAAATAGAGTTTATCGGGGATGTTAAATTCTTCCATAAAGCGTATCTCGGTTTTGGATGTTCTTGTAGGGGCAACGCGAACGCTGCCCCTACATATAATCTAAAACAAATAACAATTAACCCTTATTCAAAGATGTTTTAAGAACTTGAGAAGGTTTAAAAGTGAGAACACGTCGTGCAGAGATTTCGATCTCTTCGCCTGTTTGTGGGTTACGACCAATACGTGGGCGCTTTTCACGAACAACAAAATTTCCAAAACCAGAGATTTTTACCTTTTCGCCTTTTTCTAAAGTTGTTTTCAATGTTTCAAAAACAAGCTCAACAATATCTGAAGCTTCTTTTTTAGAAAAACCAACTTTTTCGTAAATAGACTCAATAAGCTCAGCTTTTGTTAATGTCTTGCCATCATTGTTTTCAGTAGCTTCTGCAGCACTAGTCATTCCATCTTCCATCATTTTTCCTCCTTTACCACGGCGCAGTCCTGAGCGAACTCAATGAGTCGAAGGGCTTAGCCGGGTTGTATTTAATTATATAACTAAATCTATTACTTTAACTATTGTGTAAAATTCATTGCAGCTATCAGTGATTTTGGATCTTAGCGAATCTTGAGTTTGCTGACAAGGTAAAATGTTAGTGATTATAAGGAATTATTTTACCTTAATTGAGCGCCTAATTTGCTCTTTAACTTCTCAACCAAGGCAAAATGCTCAGAATTAACCTCTTCATCGGTGAGACTCTGAGACTTAGCTTCGTAAACCATTGAAAATGTTATTGATTTCTGATCTTCTCCTAGGTTGCCACCCTCAAAGAGGTCAAAAAGTTCATAATGATGAAGAAAGCCTGGCTTTTCTTCTTCGATAACTTTGACAATATCTTCAAACGAAAGACTTTTGGAAACAACTAAGGAAAGATCCCTGTAAACTGAAGGCAGAGAGCTGATAGTTTGATATTTAAACTGACCTTTATGGTGGTTTTGAGCAAAGAGATCAAAATCAATTTCTGCATAATAAACTTTTTCGCGAATTTTTAACTCACTCATAAGCGTAGGATGCAAAGCACCAAAACAAGCAAACCTTTGATCGCCTAGGTAACAAGCAGCAGCCTTTCCAGGATGAAACGGCCAATCCTTATACGGTTTGATCACAGGCTCAATCTTTGCCTTTGAAAAAATCAATTCAAGAATTCCTTGTGCATCATAAAAATCAGAATCTCTGTTCAATTTAATACGGTTTCGGCCATAAGGATTGCCTGCAAAAATAAAAGCCAAAACTTCCTTTTCTTGAATTTCTTTGTTTGGGAGATAGGAATACACGTTCCGCTGCTCAAAAAGACGCAAACCCTTCTGAGTATTGAGCCTATTCTTAAGATAGGCTTGCAAGAGATGTGGCAAAAGCGATGGTCGCATCACAGCCAAGTCTTCCGAAAGAAAGTTTTTGAGCTCTATCCATGAATCTGTATTTTGAGGACGCAAAACCTTTTTCATAAAAGAGGGATCACCAAAGCTATAATGCAAAGTTTCGTGAAAGCCCTGGTAAACGAGAATATCTTTTATTTCATGCCTCAAAATCGAAGCAGGACTTTCTTTTGAGTAATGCGTTCCCAATTGAGGCATCTCTGCTGGTATTTTATCTAATCCGTAAATACGAGCCAATTCTTCGATAAGGTCGATTGGCCTTGTGAGATCAGATCGTCCTATGGGAGGTGAAACAATATACTTCCCTGTCTTCTCTTTCACTTCACAACACAGGCCTTTCAGAATCTTTAAGACATCTTTACCAGGAATTGTGATTCCTAATATTCTTGTGATCTCTGTATTTTCTAATTCAATTGTCAGGCGCTCAAAAGGTTTTGAATATGAGTCGACGATCTTTGTGGCCTCACCACCTGCTAAAGCTAAAATAAGATCACGCAAAATCTCGTGAGCTCGATAAACTGTGTCAGGATTTACAAAACGAGCAAAACGATAAGAGCTTTCTGTTTGCAGGCCTAAACGACGAGAGGTTTTTCGAATAGTATCAGGATCAAAAAACGCGACTTCGAGAATAAGATCCTTTGTGCTGTCTTTGATTTCTGAGTTCTCCCCACCCATAATCCCCGCCAAACCAACAGGACCTTTAGCAGCACCAATAACAAGATCTCCTTTAACAAGCTCTCTCTCCAAACTATCCAAGGTTTTGTATTTGAGAGGTTTATCTAAGCTATATATTTTAATCTCATGGCCCGAAATATTATCGGCGTCGTATGAGTGAACAGGATGACCTGTGAGCATCAAAACATAATTTGTCGCATCAACCACATTATTGATGGAGCGAATATCCAAAGATTCTAAGCGAGTTTTTAACCACGCAGGACTCGGTTGAATCTTCACATTAGTGATTTGACTGCCTGTAAAACGACGACAAGCTGTTTTATCTGTGTGCGTAAGCTTCAAACTTGATTTCGCACCCTGTTTTCCTTTTGAGGACAGCTTAACCGAAGCAGGAACGAGTTTTTTATAATCGACTTTTAAACCTGTGATAGCTGAAATATCCGCAGCAACGCCCCAATGACTTAAGGCATCTCCCCGATTAGGAGTGACATTGACTTCTAATATCTTGTCATCGAGTCCCAAGGCTAGTGCTATAGATTTTCCAACCTTTAGAGAATCATCAAGCAACATCAAGCCCTCATGACTTTCTGAAAGTTCCAGCTCTCTTTCAGAACAAAGCATACCAAAAGAGTCGACCCCTCTTAGCTTAACGGGTTTTATTTCCATTCCTCCTGGCAAAACCGTTCCAAGACCTGCAAACGGGTATTTCTTACCTGTAGCAACATTAGGTGCTCCACAGACAACTTGAACTTTTTCTTTGCCAATATTGACCTGACAGACCCTTAGCTTATCGGCATCGGGGTGTTTTTCGATTGATTCCACCTGGGCAACAATGAACTTTTCAAAACGAGTACTTTGATCAACAGACTCTTCTACCTCTAAACCAGACATAGTGAGTTTATGGGCAAGTTCTTGAGCCGGAGTTTTATCTAAACCTGGAATAAGTTCACAGAGCCATTTATAACTAATTTTCATGATTCCTCATCTTGGATTAAAACTGTTTTAAAAATCGAACATCATTCTCAAAGAATAATCTTAAATCATTAATGCCATATTTGAGCATAGCGATTCGATCGAGGCCTGCTCCAAAGGCATAGCCAGAGAATTTTTTGTAATCGATGTCGACAAATTTATACACGCTGGGGTCTACCATCCCACAACCCATGATTTCGAGCCACCCAGATTCTTTGCAAACACGACAACCCTTGCCATCACAGATCACGCAAGTCATATCAACCTCAGCCGAAGGCTCAGTAAATGGAAAAAAACTAGGTCTGAACCTAAAATTGAGATGCTTATCAAAGATTTTTTCGAGATACTCTTGGAGAATAGCCTTGAGATGCTTAAAAGTAATATCTTTATCGATCAACAAACCCTCAACCTGATGAAACATGGGAGTATGTGTTTGATCTGAATCACAGCGATACACAACACCAGGCGCCACCATAGCAATAGGTGGTTTTTGGGTTTCCATAACATGAATTTGAACTGGAGAAGTGTGTGTGCGCAAAACATGGCCATCTGGCAAATAGAATGTGTCTTGCATATCACGCGCTGGGTGATTGGCAGGAATGTTGAGAGCTTCGAAATTATAATAATCAGTTTCGATCTCTGGCCCTTCGGCAATATCAAAACCTAGGTTTCTAAATATATCGCGAGTCTCTTGGTAGATCTGGCTCACCGGGTGATGGGTTCCGCTAAGTGCCTTATGACCTGGAAGAGTCACATCGATGGATTCTGATTCAATCTGTTTGTTGATTTCTTTTTCTTTTAAATCCTGGGTTTGTTTCTCAATACTTTGTGAAAGATTTTGTTTTACTTCATTAGCCAGTTGTCCCACTGTTTTTCTTTGGTCCGGAGAAAGCTGGCCAAGAGTCTTTAAAATCTCAGTCAAAGCCCCCTTTTTTCCCAAAAACTTTACCCTAAAATCATTGAGCACAGTAAGATCAGCTGCTTGGTGAATGTTCTGAATCGCTTCTTTTTCAAAATTTTTGATTTTATCTATGATTTGTTCTGACATTCGGCTGAAATATTAAGAAACCCGCTTACGAGCAAGGGTTAATTTTGGAACCTTAGGACCATGGGGCCATGGGACCTTGGGACAGGGGAACTCCTTGAAATAAGCAAAGTAATGAATTAGTGCTCAATATGAATGATACTCAACGAAAAGAAAAGAGAATCGAACCAAAAGCCAACATCTCGTATCAACCTCATGAAAAAACAGGCGCCCCAAACACCAGCTATGACTGCGCCTCGCCTCAGTATAATCACCATCATTCAAATACTTTGCTTAAGCGTTGTTGTTGTCTTGCTTTTTCAAAGCTCTTTCTCATATCCGCTTGCCTTTGAATCACCTGATACCATCAATAACACAGTCCTTCAAACCACACTCGATAACTCCTTATCATTCAAATCTCTCTTAAACGATAAAAGCATTACCAAGCTGAGTTTTGCCATTAACTATTTGCTATCTGGTTCAAACAAAACCAGCTTTAGAATTGTAAACTTAAGTCTTCATATCCTAAACCTCATTCTTCTACTCTATTTCATGCGCACCTTGTTTAGGTTTACCTTTCAATGCGAAGAAAAAAGGCTAAATAAAACTACTCTTTCTTGGGCGACCTTTTTCGCTGTGGCGATTTTAGCCTTCAACCCCATCTCGGTTTATGCCATCACTTATATAATACAAAGAGAAATGCTGCTCGCCACCCTCTTTAGCCTGCTCACTCTCATTAGTTTTTACCATGGAATATTCAAACAAAACTTAAGTTGGTTTGTGTTATCAGCGCTTTGCTATTTCTTGGCTGTTCACTCATCTGACCGAACCACCCTGCTTCCCATAATAATCATATTACTAGCCTTTATTATCGAACGACCAAGTATAAGATTATTTATCAACGTTCTCTTCCAACTACTCTTGTACCTCCCCACAGCACTCCACATCATATGGTTAAAACATGAGTTTATCGGTTTATTTCATCTTGCTTGGACAAAAAAAGTTCTCGCTTCATTTAGCGCAAATATTGCTAAAGACCTGGCCACCTCTTCTGACTTTTCCATGAGCACTTATTTTCTTAGCATCATGGAGCAAAGTCGCCTGTTTTTTAAATATCTTTACTTAGCCATTATTCCCGACACAGCTCTCATGGCAATCCACATCCCTGTTGTTTTGCCAACATCTACTTTTTCATACTCTGTTGTCATAGCCTTAACCCTGTTTTGCGTATACCCTGCTATTGGATTATTGCTTTTGATTCAAAGAGGAACAAAGGGTTTATTTGGTTTCTTTATACTCTTTTCTTGGATTTTATTCCTATCAGAAATTTCTGTTATACAAACCCAAACAGCCTTTGAACTCTCCCGTATTTACCTCTGGCTCATTGGCCCTATCTCCCTAATTGCTTTGATCCTGATCTTCATCCCTTACCGTATTAAATGGTTTGTGACGGTCGCTTATCTGCTTTTATTAGTCAGTGTTTTATTTAATCGTCTAGACAGTTTTAAAACGCCTCTCAACCTTTGGCATGACGCTTGCAGCAAGATCACTCAAGCTCAATACAATTCTCCTTCGGCGCACCGACCTTTTTTTCATCTTGGAAAACACCTTCTCAAAACAGGAAAAAACACTGAAGCTATCGAGGCTTTTAATAATGCTATTTCACTCGAACCGCTTTTAACACCAGGGCATTACAATTTGGGAATTGCCTACAGCAATCAAGGATCCCATAACAAGGCTATCACAGCCTTTCTCAAGGCATCTGCTCTTGCTCCAGATAACCACACGATTTTCTACAACATAGGCAACGAATACCTGGCTTTAAATGAACCTTCTCAAGCCATTGGTTTTTACGAAATGAGCCTTCAGCGTAATTCCATACACACAGACTCACAGCACAACTTAGCCATAGCCTTATTTCAGCTAGGAAAAACTGATGAAGCGATTCAAAAATACCAAGCCATCATTAAAACCAATCCCAAGTTTTCAAAAGCATATTATAATTTAGGAAACGCCCTAGTGACACAAGGCAAAACCCAAGAAGCTATCAAATATTACGAGCAAGCTTTAGCTATTAACCCTGACGACTATCTGACTTTACATTCTTTGGCACAGACTAAGTGGCAAGCTGGAGATGTAAAAAAAGCCATTGAACTCATTCAAAAATCCTTATCAATCAATCCTGATTTTAAACACAGCAAGGATCTACTAAACAAGATTATTAAATCTAAAGATAAATAATTTACATCCCAATCACATAAATATCGAGTAGGACAAAGGCAAAAAAGAAGAGAGACACATAACCATTCAACGTGAAAAAAGCCATATTAACTCGTGAAAGGTCTTGAGGTTTGACTGTGCGGTGTTCGTACACCAGAAGAACAGCTGTGAGAAGACAGCCTAGATAGTAAAAAAGATGCATGCCATTAATAAAACCCGCTAAAACAAAAAACAGTACAGCAAAAATATGAACAACACCCGAAATTGTGAGTGATCGAGTCACACCAAATTTTACAACAAGGTTTTTCACTTTGTGTTCTTGATCAAAATTATAATCGAGCGTGGAATAAATAATATCAAAACCAGCCACCCAAAACATAACAGCTAAACCAAGAATAACAGGAAACCATGCAAGAGAACCTGTCATGGCTATCCAAGCTGCAATTGGTGAGCATCCAAGAGCCAGGCCAAGATAGAATTGTGTGTAATGGGTAAATCTTTTTGTGAGGCTGTATCCTAGGATGATAAGAAGCGCGAGTGGTGAGAGCAAAAATGTAAGCATATTAAAATACAAAGAGACAATAACAAATAAAATGATATTAGTGACTCCAAAAATCATTGCAAATTTAAGCGATAATTGTCCGCTTGGAATCTCGCGATCTCGAGTTCGGGGATTCTTTTTGTCCATGTGTCTGTCGACAATGCGGTTAAACGTCATAGCAGAATTGCGTGCAGTGATCATAGCAAGAACAATAAGAAGGAAATTGAAAACCCCTGGGTTTCCGTTTGAAGCAACAAAGACGCTAATAAGGGCAAAGGGTAAGGCAAAGATAGAATGTTGGAATTTTATCATCCCCAAAGTAAGATAAATTCTCTCTAACAAGCCTTTCTTTTTTTGCTTTTGTATAGTGGCAATTTTATCTGCTTCGGTAACAGAAAACTCATCGCCCTTCTCTTGCTCGCGTGGTCTGGGATCAAATACAAAATCATTAGTATCGTATTTTGGATCAGGCATTATCTCAGACAGTAGAGATTCATACGTATTTGATTTGGCAAAACTGTTTTCATCTGGAAAACCATTTTTTAGCTTTTGATTTTTATCTAGGTGTTCAATGCCATCATGTAATTCTATTTCTTTAATCTCAACTGGACGTGGCTGAGGCTTGTTTTGTTCTTTAACTCTTTCAGTCACTTCCTCGGGTTCAAACTGATAAATCTTTGAAGCTTTTTCGGTAATTTCTTCTACAGAGGGTAATGTGTTTTCATTATCAGTAGTCATAGGACGTTCCTTATCTATGCCATTTCTCGCATACTTCGACTAAATGTTGCGTATTTTTTAATTATTTGATTTTATTAGAGTTATCAACAGGAAATATTGCCCATCTCCTCCCATACTAACTTCCCATCGTATCCAAGAATCTTCCTACTATCTCCTTCACCTCTCGATCACTGGTTTCAAAATAAACTCTATTACACCGTCGATAATCAAGATTAGCTACCAACGCTCGCGCAGCCTGAGCCCTCGTATCAGCGCTTCTGCAATTTAATATTAAAGTAACTAATGCATCTGAATAGAAGCTATGAGATCCATGTTCTTTAATTAAAGCCAAGGAAATTTTTTGTCGTTCAAGATCATGGCTATCCACAATTCTATCCATCTCTTCATTCAGTCGAAACAATTTGATATGCACTCTTTTATGAACACGAAAAAATAGACTATAAACAGAATCTACTGTCCTGCCGACAATTCCACTCATACGTCTTGGAGCAGCAACAGTTTCTTGAGGACTTTCAATTCCATGAATTGTAGTCATTCCAGATGAACCCATCACAGCTTCCAAACAATCAGAACCTAAATAAACGTTACGAGGCACGAAAGCATATCCCAAAGTTGCTGCTGGTGCCATTCCTACATAAGTCATAATAAATCTCCTTTATCTAAACATCCTGTAACCTGTGACCTGAGACCTTCACCATCACTATCGACCTTTTTCCTAATTTGTCCTCGCTAATAGTCTTATTTTTTTGAAATTTCGTATGCCCTGCATGCGCAACCTGAATCATAGGTAACATTTTGAACCGGGAACATAGGTAACACAA
>CAZSTS010000009.1:0-85248 GCA_964609965.1 uncultured Nitrospirales bacterium | reverse complement strand
TAGGGACTCTCATCCCTCATTTTGGCCAATTACACAAAATTATTTACACTCCCCAATTTTTATATATCTTATTATTATTCTCAGTTTAAATCTAAGCGCCTGCTTAGAATCTGCTGCAACTGACACGTCACTATCTTCATCTACCAGCAACGCACTGGATGAAGGCGTTGGCAATATTGCAAATACCCCTACCATTAAATCAGTCATCACAATTGATAATATCATAGCAGAAACCACAGAAACAATTTACCCTCTTTTATCTAGCACAGAAACCACTGAACCATCCAGCGTTACAATAGACAGGGCTCCATCAGTTAATACAATTGCCTCTATAAATGAAAAGCACCTTGATATTATCAAAACAAATTCTGACGAAGCCTACGCAGACCAAGACTTTTATGTTAAGTTTGGTAAAATAGCAGCTGAAGCCTTTAACAAAGCCGAAATTCAAGAAATTACAACGCCCCAAACCTTTGAATTGACTGATTCTTATGGCATTAAGATGCTAGTTGAAGTGCAAAAAGACCCTGAAAACACCGAATACATAAGAATGGCCTTCAGATCAGAAGACCTTTCAAAAGTTTATGCTCTCACTAGCAGTTATTTTGCAGACAAAAGCAAGATCCCAACAAAAGGGATTTTTATTTTCATTTCACCAACATATTATGAAGAAGGTTCAGCCAAAGACTACACAGCAGTGACAAGCTTTGCCTATGACACAACTGACCCAAATAACTCTGTCATCTCATTTAAAAAACTTCGCTTCATCAGTGAAACAAATAGTTTTCAGCCAAAGCAATTCTTTTATCAATGCAATCAAAGTGAAAAAACATGTAACAGCGAACTTCACACACTAGCTAAACAAAGCCTTGATACACCTGATAACGCCCAATACACTAAGTATCTTTTTACCTGGCACGAAGACACACCTTGGATGTGCTGGAACACAACACGAACCTTAGAAGATAATAGCATGTTTGTTACAGCCCCCAAGCTCTCTCATTTATTAACCTATAATACCTCACCAAATAGCTGTGCCCTTTCAGAAGACCTCTATTGGGCAAACAATGTTTTTACTGAAGATGATTTTATTACGACTACATTGATAGACGAATCTATTTCAAAGGAACTATCCGACATTGGCCCTAATGACATTGACCCCTGGTTAACAGGAAGCTCTTTTTATTAATCCCTGTAATATTCATTAATAATACTTCCTCTTTATTTCTATGCTGGTCGAAATTGAAAAAGCGGGCCACTTTCCTTGGCTAGAACAGCCTGAAGAATTTTTTGAGTCAATTAGGAAATTTATCCTGGATTCAACGCCTATTGCATGATAGCGCAATAATACTCTCAATGAATAAAAGGATTTTACTTCTATTTCTTCTTTTTTCTATTGTTTTATATGGATGCGAAACAGGGCCCAGTGAAACCAACAATGCTGATGCTTCTGTTTCTACCGCCACAGGGGAAATTAGCAGTGATGTCTCTGTAAGCGCTTCTTTTACAGCCACCTTCACGGCGGCTGTCGATGTTTCTACATTAACCAACGAAACATTTTTTGTTATACCCACCCCCCCCCAGTGCCAGCATTGCCATCACAGCCACAACCCCATCATACGTCAGCACCGATACCTCTAGCTGCAACGCTTCAAATGCTTTAGATGCCACTATTTCTTGTGCAGCCGATGAGCTCAGCTGCACCAACACACCAAATGAGGAACTAGATTACAATACGCCACACCTTCTTTGCCTAACCTCTGACATACGTTTTAGAAATCCTGCGTTAAATGGAATTTTTTCAGGTCTTTCTCAAGAGTTTACTACTGAAGAAAGCTCCTCCGAAGAAAGCCCTTCCGAAGAAAGTCCTTCTGATGAAACAGCTCCTACAGTTAGCGATGGAACACTCACAGCCAGTAGCCCCACAACCACAGAAATGACCATATCTTGGACAGGAGCAACCGATGACACCTCAGAAAACGAAGACCTTCTTTATATGGTTTATTATTCAGCGTCAGCTTCACTTGATTCGGTTTCAGATATCGAAACCAATGGAACCGCTTTTGGGGAATACACAGCCAACATCACATCAAAAGTCGTTACTGGTCTTATCGCAAACACAGAGTACACCTTTAACGTTATTGTAAAAGATGAGGCTGGAAATAAGGCTATCTATGATCCTGTTGAAAACAGCACAGCCAGAGACACCAGCACAGCTCCTACTGTTTCAGATGGCACAATCACACCATCGTCACCCACAAGCAGCACTGTCACATTAACCTGGACAGCAGCTTCGGATGACTATGACGCTGCTGGAGACTTGCTTTACAGTGTCTATTACTCAACCAGCAATAACCTTGACTCTGTTGCCAACATTGAGTCCAATGGCACGCAATTTGGAACAGCAACAGCAGGCATGACCACAACAACTGTTACAGGCTTGTCTGGTTCTACAACGTATTATTTTAATGTGATCGTTACAGATTCTGATGGCAATAGCCGCAACTATACAACAGTATCACAAGCAACAACTGATGGAGTTGATCCCACACCAGGGACAAGCATAACTTTTTCTAATGCTTCTTGTGTTGGAACAAAGGTCAATTGGGGAGCTGCTACAGACAATGTGACAGAAGCAAGCAACCTTGAATACAAACTAGTTCGTGCTGACACAAGTGCTGAGATTGACACAGTGATCGAAGCCGATGCCATTTCAGGAAACGATCTTATCATGGATTGGGCAGCCAACACTACATCAGATTACGCCTTTGAAGAATCTGACGGCACACCTTTCTTTGCAGTCTTGGTAAGAGATGAAGATGGGAACTCTGCCATCTACACACCACAACAAACAGCAGCCATTGCAAACAGTGGTCGTGTAGGAATAATCCCCTTATCAGGTAGCGACTTCATGATGCTCTATCGAGACGATGACGACAGCAACATATTAAAATCTATTGTTTTTGACTCGGCAGGGAATTACGTTGCAGGACCAACAACCGTTGATAACACTAATGGGGTAGACAATTACCCATGGGTAACTATACGTGGTATCCACCACTCAAATGGCACTGTAGTGGCAAGCTATGTCTCAAATGCTGATACTGACGGTTATTTTGTTGAGATGAATACCAGCGGTACAGTGACATCCGGGCCTACAGAATTCTTAAATGCTGACACATGGTTTAACGATCTTGCTGAAGTTGGGTCCTCTGACCGCCTCCTCATTGGCTATGGATACGAAACCGGATCACAAAGGACTTATGCAGCCGTGTATGATATGGGAGACAACAGCATGACTGGCGGCCCTTCACAGCTTACCACTGGAGAAAACCGAGGAACTTCAACATGCACATTTGGAAACGGCAATGCCATCATTATTTATCTTGAAGGGTGGAGCAATCGTTATCCTTATTTTAGAATATACAATGACAGCTTTACAGAAATCAAAGGACAGACTTCACTTGAAGCTGGCGCACAAGCATATGAAAATGTCTTTAGTTGTGTTTCACTTTCAAACGGTAATGTCGCTGTGTTGTACAACAATTTTGCTGACAATGCTTATGCTAAAATGGTTGTTCTTGAGAACGACGGCACCTTTGCCCTCACGGCAACAAACATCTCTGGCACATCGGTTGTGCAAGACATTTCTGCAACACAATTAACAGATGGCAATATCTTTTTTGCTTACAGAAACGGTTCTGATTCGAACAAAGGATACTACAAAGTAATCGAAACCGATGGAACCGAAGTTGTTGCAGAAACAAAATTCAAAGACGAAGCTGTTGGTCAAATCGAAGTTGCTCCTCTAGCAAATGGCAAGGCGGCTGTGGTTTATCATCTAACAAGCACTGATGATCGTGAGCTTCAAATCATCACACCATAATAACTTTTAATAATTTATTTAACGACCTTAACCAACACCCGTGATTGAAAACACCCCGGGTAACAAGGGGCAGGATTTTTCTTGGAAGGATTGTCTGTACAAAAGAGATAGCGCACCATCGCTCCAACAGGCTCTTTCTTTATATCAAGAACAAAAGGCTTTCCAGCTGTAAAATCAGTAATACTGATTTTATCTTTATCAATATACTTTCCCTTTTTATATTTAGGATGGGCGTAAAGCACTCGAATAACTTGTGTTGTATTGGCAGGAACAACCACAGACACAAGATCAGTGGCCTTTACTTCAATGGCCCTAAGAGAATCTATGGCCCTCTTCTTTTCGCCCTGAGTAATTGACACATTTATAGTCTGTTTTTTAACACTGCATTTTGAATCAAACTGGTTTGATGTTTTGCTTTTGCAGGCAAATGAAAAAGCGAGCAGACAGAGAAAAGTATATAATAAAAGATTTTTCATCCCGTTAGACCTCCTTTTAGGCGATTTCTCAGATACCTTTTACCCATGCCACTTTTTAAGTACTTTTCACGATTAAAAGCATCTTTTCTACATAAACACGCCTCATAATAAATTAGTTTTATTGGTCGCTTACACTTTGTTGAAGCAACCAACCCCTTTTCATGTTTCTCCATTCTGTTTTTTAAATTAGATGTAGCTCCTGTGTAAAATTCCCCTGTTTTCTCGCTAAGCAAAACATATGTATAGTACCAAGGTCTAACGGGATTCATATTATTTTCCTTTAAAGGCTTCTACATTGGTTATGACCAAATCATTAGTTGTTAGCGACCACCTAATTTGAATACACCCACGATCAAGAGGGAAAGAATGATTAAAGTTTATTTTTTTGAGAATCTTCTTTGGATCACTAGGATCACCAAGAAGAACTTTAAAGTTATTAAACCCTCCGCCGATCATCATATTCTTTAGCATGGGAACGGGAATGGAATAACCAGAAAAGCCACCTTGAAGCGCGGCATTTTCTAAGGGATCTTGAGAATAAGAGGTTTCAAGCGCCAACACAACAGCTGTGGCAGGATTATAACCACCTGCTGTGCCTTCTGTAAAGCTAGTAAAGAGGCTGGCATCTCCTGATTCAAGCATGCCCTTAAGCACAAGCTTCCCAGTAACAGGTGATGTTGATGTTGTACAGTTTGCTGTGTTGATAGCCAGATAATACGAAAGACTACTATAGGCTGTATCACCCTTTCCTTCCAATGTATTATCATAACTTTCTACAACAAAATTAGACTGCGCAACCCCCTTAAGATTGGCAATGCACTTGTTTTTAACAGGACAGGTATCGTTATTCACAACAGCAAAATTTATATTATCAACCTTAAACGTCCACCGACATTCAAGGTTCATATTTTCCAACATATCATGCAAGTTTTCATGTAAAAGATCTTTTCTAATAATATCATAGAAGGGGTTTAAGAGAGCTGTTTGGCCGTCAGAGTGATCATCCATTCCCATGAGATGCCCTGCTTCATGTGCAAACACGTCACCTGACGAGGCATTAGTGAGAACAGCAATATTGCCAGAACCTAGGCTCCCCGAAGAATTAATATTATCATGCGTAGCGTGTCCTAGAATCGAACCTTCGTCATAGCCTTGATCATAAAACCACTGTGACGCCTCAGCACACTCGATTGAATAAACACTACCTTCATATTGGTAACATTTATCAGCCATATTTGTGCCATTGGCTGCATCATAATCATCCCAATCATGATCATCATAAAGACCGTATTCTTCATAAGCTGCCTTAGTCTTTGAATCGCTCAAGACATCGAGAACTTGCACTTGGTGACTCCCCCCTAGCAAGCTTGATAAGTCAGATGCCCCACTTGAGCTGGTAACCTTGAGATCAAAGTCTATTTTATAGCACTTATATACTTGGGACTTATAAATATTATTGAGAGCTTGTTGCCAAGCATTGACTAGGTCTGAAGTAACGGCTCCAGTAAGCTCAAAAGAACTTTTAACACTTACCTGAGTCCCAGAAACACTCACGCTCATAGCCGAAGATGTTTGGGCAGAAACATTGGCAGAAACAACAAAAGCAAGGAAAAGAAAGACGGAAATAATAAGCTGACTTTTTTTGTACATGGACACCTCATAAACCACTCGGTTGCTTGCAGCCAAGTTTCAAACTGAATAAGAATTACCTTACGGAGGCAAGCCCCCGAGATTTAACTAGAACCCGCCTTGCGGGTCAAATTAAGGGGTCATAAAAACCTGTGTATAATAAACCTCTGAACCATCTGAACTCATAGCCGCCCCAATACCTGTTTGTGTAAAGCTATAGCCATCTTCTTCTAATATATTGGCACGATGATCAGGGCTATCCATCCAGCCCTCAACGGTCTCACTCGCCAAAGTTGATGCACTAAGACCATAAGTCCAGGCAAGATTTTCTGCAAAAACAGAATAGGAAATGCCAGCAGCTGTTGCACGAGCGGCAGGATCTTCGCCATCAAGGTTTGTGTGAGAAAAAAAATCGTTATCGAGCATGTCTTGACTGTGTGCTCTCGCCACTGAATCAAGAGAAGTGTTTCGTGTGAGAGCCGAAAGACCCTCAGCTGCACGCTCGGCATTGATGAGTGTGTGAATCTCTGATTCAACTGTGGAGACCTCAGCTGAAACATCTCCCCCACCACCGCCTCCGCCATCACCTGTGTCATCTGCTGCACCTGTAGTGCCACAGGAGGCTAGAGAAAAAATGAAGAAAAGAATTATAAAGGCTGTTGTTAATGTTTTCATAATTTAAAAAGGCTAGAAACCTAGGCGTTTTGCAGTGTCGCTTTAATCATATCAAAAAAACGCCAACCCCTCTAAAAGCAACGTAGCAAAATTATCATTTATTATTAAACCACAACATTTTCTCAGTCTAAGAAACTTTCTTTTGTTCTTAATGTTAAGCTCTGTGTAATCCTATTTAAGTTTTTAATAACATAATTTAACAATTTTTTCTTTCAATATTTTGGCATCACATTTGCATATAACAGGTGTGAGACAGGGTCGTTTTTCCTTATTTGAAAGGAGAACGCATATGGGAAACAGAATGAAGATAATCTCTATAACTACATTTATGGTTATAGCACTTTTAGCTATCTCTTTTGAGATAGATGCTAGAAACACTTTCCACCAAGTAGACACAATGGTGACAACAAATCAGGAGGCCTTGGCACCTGATGTTTCAAAGCTCCAAGTAATCAATCCAATAGCAACGCTCAAAAACCTTGATGGCCTGAATGGGGCTTTGGTGGGATCTCAAGTAATTACCGGTGATGGTTCGGTAGACTTTGAATCCTTAAAAAACATTGCCCTAGGTGCCTGTGGTTTTTGGGATTGGTTTTTAGGCAGCTTAACCGGCTCCACGCACCCTAAGCCTGGCAGTTGCGATAGCGATTGTGACGAAGGAGAGCATAGCTGTGGACCAAAAAACTGTTCTTGTTGTGCGGATGAGCCAGGAACAGACTTTAACAGCTTCACACAACTTGTTAATGACGGTAGGCTTGATCAATTCCTAAATATGGCTCTGTTTGTCGGAAAAGAAGATCTCACAAACATGAACTTTCAAGACCTAGTTGTTATTCAACAAATGATACTAACAGTAAAAATGAATACTGTACGATAATTCCGACTAGAAGGGGAAATACAATAACATCAAGAAACCCCGGCACCGAAAGGTGCTGGGCCTCCCCTTAAACTAGAAAGAGAAAAAGCTACAAGACCTCTATCAAGTAAATGATGCATACATATCCGTATGCTCAAATACTTTGACACAAATCAACAACACAAACATTATCTTTTATGGATTTTTACTTTAGGAATGGAGCCTTGCTAACAAACAACCGCTTTAAAGACTTGTATGCTTTACTTGCGAGTAACGTTTTCAGCACAAGGACCTTTTTTGCCTTCGCCTACTTCATACTCTACTTTGTCTCCATCAGCGATAGGGCCGCTTACTATACCAGAAGCGTGAACAAAGAGATCTTTGCCACCGTTATCAGGTGCTATAAAACCAAAACCTTTGTCTTCGCTAAAAAATTTTACTGTACCAGTTTCCATGATATTCTCCTTATAAAAATGATGTCTCCCCCTAGTCAGTAAGATCAATTTGTGCAAATAATTAATAATTAATCTAATACTGCATCTAAGCGGTCCCGCAGGCTCAATTAGGAAGCGAGCAGAACCTATCGGAGGGATACCTATTATTTTAACTGCTTGTTTTTTAACTAGTTTTGTTGTTTATGACTCTAATTTGTTCTGATTTGATAGATAACTTAACACAGCATTTCCAATGTGATACCCTTGAGAAACACAGCCCTGAATCAAGAATCCCCCTGTAGGGGCATCCCAATCAAGCATTTCCCCAGCAATAAATATTCCAGGATAGTCCTTAAGCATGAGATCTTTATTTAAGGCCTTCCAATCAATCCCACCTTGAGAAGAAATGGCTTCCTTAAGACCCCGTTTCATTGTCAGTTGAATTGGGAAGTGCTTAATAAGCTGGCAAAATGAATCAATGTCTTGTCCGGATTCTTTTGGAGAGTGATGAAAAAGAAGAGCAAGGGCTGCTGGCGATAATTTTAAGAACTTTTTAGCTCGCCTTAAGGGAGAAATGTTTTCTTTTGAAGACGTCAGCCTTGTTTTGATTTTTTGAATTGATAAACTTGGCTGCAAATCAAAATAAATCGTCTCTGTTTTTTTGAGATGATAAATAGGCGTTCCCTCCAAACCATAACGAGTTACCACCACCTCACCAGACACCACCCCTTGAGATGAAGTGAGGGTGATATTTTTAAGAGGAAGGCCCTCAGCCTCTTTTAAGAACTCTTTGGACCAGCTCACTTCATACCCTACATTAGAAGCACTCCAATCCTGAAAAGGAATCTTTTTATCTTTAAATATTTGAGGCCAACTAATCACTTCGTCTTTTATTGGCCAACTCCCTCCGCCTAGACAGAGACAAACAGCATCAAAGTTAAGTGTTTTATCTTGATTGAATTGAATTTCTATTCCTGCAGGAGAAGCTTCAAAATCCGTAAATTCCATTCCATAAGAAAACTTTACACCCTCTTTTTGAAGTCTCTTGATCCATTTTTTAATCAGCGGGGCTGATTTCATTGATTTGATAAAATAGCGACGGCTTGTCCCCTCAAATGTTTTGATTCCTAAAGACTCAATAAATCGTATCCATTGATTTACTGAGAAATTTTCAAGAATAGCTTTAAAATGATCTTTGGGACCGTCATAGTATTCCCAAAGAGGCTTTTCTTTGGCATTGTAAGAAATATTAAGCCCTGATCGACCAGCAACTAATAATTTAGCAGCAGGACCATTTTTTTTCTCAAAAACAATTACCGATACACCTACCTTGGCAAGAACAAAGGCGGCCATTAAACCAGCAGGCCCTGAACCTATAATCGCGACTCGCTTTTCATTCATTCCCTGACAATATCTATAAAAACAGCGGGGTCAAGTTCTTCGATAAACCACAATGGCGTCGTTACCAAGGAGCGAGTGAAAAAAGATATAATCAATGACCCCGCAACAAGCAACGGAGTTTAAATCTGAGATTAATTTCCATATCTACGGGGCAAGCCCCGTGGACTAAAACATGCCGTGAATGGCATGTTTTTGCCCAAATTTTGGGTTGATCAAGAAATTTTATAGCTATATCCAACCACAACACCCATGAAAACTAAGATTCGCAAAAAAACTAAAAAGATCAAAAAATCACAGCTTCATTCTAGAAACCTACACCAAGGACGTTACGATATAGAGGCTTTGTGCAAAACCTATCCTAAATTAAAACCATTTATCAGGCCCAACCCCAAAGGTGACTTCACAATAGATTTTAGCGATGATAAAGCGGTTCTCTGTTTAAACAAATCTTTGTTAGCCCATCATTATGGTATTATAAATTGGGATATTCCAGGGGGCTATCTATGCCCGCCCATTCCAGGGCGAGCGGATTATATTCATCATTTAGCGGATCTTCTCTCAAAGAGCTATGGCGATAAAATACCGACTGGTCCTAAAGTCAAAGTCCTCGATATTGGAACTGGTGCAAATTGCATTTATCCGATCATTGGCACTCAGGCCTATGGCTGGAACTTTGTCGCCACAGATATTGATCCAGTTGCGATTGAATCAGCCAGATCTATCATTCAATCCAATGCCTGTTTAAAAAATAAAGTTCATTTGATTTTACAGCAAGACAGACTGGTTTTTTTTGAAGGTATCGTTGATGACAGATTTGATATAAGTCTTTGCAATCCGCCTTTTTATGCTTCGATGGCAGAGGCGCAATCAAGCAACAGACGAAAGCGGGAAGGCATTAGTAAAGGCGGTAAAATAGCGAGTAACAATGAATTCAACTTTGGCGGACAACAGACAGAACTCTGCTGTAAAGGAGGAGAGCTTGCATTCATTAAACGCATGGCAAAGCAGAGCGCATTGTTTGCAGACAAAGTTTCCTGGTTTACGAGTTTGGTGTCTAAAAGTGAACACATAAAGGTGTTAAAAAAGAAACTAGCGCATCTGGGGGCAAAAAAGATTGAAGTTGTACAAATGAGCCAGGGACAAAAAAGCAGTCGATTCATTGCTTGGAGTTTTATGACAGAGATCGAGATTTTGAGAGATAAATAAGTCTCGCCTGTCCTCCGTAGCTTTAGCGAAGGAGGGGACTGGATGTGTTAAATATAACCTTGCTGCATAGTTTCAAAACATTATACAGCTTACTTTTTAGCCTTAAACCTGTTGATATCCTGAACTATCATATACAGTGATGGTACAAACAATAATGTAAGAACTGTATCAAATAAAAGGCCATAAGCTAACACTGTTACTATAGGTTGAATTGTTTCAGAGGTGCCGCCAATACCATAAACAGCAGGCAATAGCCCCAAAACAGTAGTCAGTGTTGTGAGAACAACTGGTCGCAAACGAACGCTAGCCCCATCTGTAATAAGTTGAATGAAACTAGCTTTGCTCTTATACGGCTTCTCTTTAAAAATTCGATTTATGTAGTCAACCAGCACCACGTTGTCATTAACAATGACACCTGACAAACCAATCAACCCAACCATGGCCATAAAAGAAAGTGGCATTCCATGAATTTTGAGCGCTAATAGCCCTCCAATAATCCCAAAAGGAACCATAACAATAATCATTAGAGGCTGTATGGTTGATTTAAAAAGAAGTGATAAAATAAAATAAATAAAAACAAGAGCCAATCCAAA
The DNA here is from genome assembly GCA_964609965.1 of uncultured Nitrospirales bacterium. GTDB lineage: Bacteria > UBA10199 > UBA10199 > UBA10199 > JADGCS01 > JAHJDR01. The sequence goes on along the minus strand of CAZSTS010000009.1, from coordinate 74,092 downwards.
AGCAATAAAAAGCTCTTTTAAGGAACGCTTTGTTTCCTTGGCTTCACCTTCAAATTGAATATACACATCTGAATATTTTTGATTAACTGATCTTGCATATTTCTTGCGAACCATTTCCATGACCCGCTTGGAAGTTGTAATCTTTTGATCAATATTACCTGTTATTGTAATGGCTTTATTCCCATTAAAATGATTAATAGATATGGGGGCTGTCATTTCTTTAAAGGTTGCCAGCTGATCTAACCGAACAAGGTTGCCATTTTTGTTCTGAACCAATAAATTTTTAAGAAAGTTCATGTCTTTTTTGTAATCCTCGCTAACCTCAACTCTGTAATCAATGTCTTTATCACCAACTCTCTTGTTTGTAGGAATCTCTCCATGAAAGGCCGTTCTAACTGTTTGAGCCACAGCCTGAACATTGAGCGCCGATTTTGCTAACATTTCTTTATCAAAAATTATTTGTATTTCTTTTTTACCAGATGAAGCATCGTCTTCGATATCACTCACACCTGGTATCGTTTTTAGATAACCCTTTATCTCTTGGGTAAGCTTTTTTGATTTTTCTTGATTTTTGCTAATAACATTAACCTCAACCCCCTTGCCAAAGTCAGGGCCAAAAACTTTTTTATCAAAAGACAATAAAGAAAATTGTGATTTCACTTTTTTAGTAAGCTTGGTTCGTAGAAGCTTGATAATGTCTTTTGCTTTACGATCACGTTTTGTTGCAGGCACAAGATATATATTTATTTGTGCCCAATTATCGTGATAACCTTCTACATTAAAAGATCTTTTGCTATGATGACCTATGGAGGTTTTTATAGACAAAAACTCTTCTTTTTTAACGTTTTCTAAGACAAGTTTCTCAATTTGTGATGCAGCTATTGTTGTTTGTTCTCTGCTCGTGCCCATAGGTGTTTCCATGTTCACAATAACAACATCAGAATTTGTGCGTTTTGCCAAAACAAATCTGTCTATGCCACGAGTCATGAAAAATATCGTAGCTACAAAAATAAAAACAAATATGATAAAAACGATATATCTGTGTTTGATGACATGCCTTAAAACTTTTTTATACTGAGCTGTAATAGGATCAAACCAATGTGATCGTGATTTAGTTTTGATGTTTGTTTTTCCTTTGAGAAGATGATTGGGCAATAAAAAGAAAGCTTCAAAAAGAGACGCAATAAGTGCAACAGCGATTATAAGTGGGAAAGTTTGGATCATCTTGCCCATAAAACCATGGAGAAAGAGCAAAGGCAAAAAAGCGACAACTGTGGTAATAATAGCTATCAATACAGGAGCAACAACTTCTTTGATGCCACGCGTTGTGGCTTCCATTTGTGAAAGACCCATTTGTCTATAGCGATAAATATTTTCAGATACAATAATACCATCATCTACCAACATACCCATAATCGTAATAAGAGCTCCTAGAGATATGAGATTGAGAGTCATGTCTTGAGAGTATAGATAGATCATAACCATTAGAATAATGATAGGGATGCCAAAAGCCGTCCAAAAGGCACTCTTTCTATCTAAAAACAAAAACAGAATGAGAAACACCAAAACAAAACCAATCACAGCATTGGATTGAACAACATTTAGGAGAGAGGTAATTGATAAAGACTCATCAGAGATTGTTGTTAGGACAATATCTTTTGGAAATAGGGGTTTGTTCTTATCAAGAAACGCTTTTATGTTATTGACTGTTCTAATGATATCAGCGTTTTCTTTTTTTACTATGCGAACAGAAACACCTTGCGCTCCATTGATGCGTGTGTCTACATCTTTTTCTTTAAAACCCTTTTTAACCTGAGCCACATCCTTAAGATAAAGCCTTTTACCATCATAGCTAGACCTAATGATCACATCTTTCACGTCGAGAAGATCTTGAAAACGACCAATGGTTACTATGTTTTTGTCACCAGAAACACCTTGCAAAGTACCACCTGTTTCCCGCACGTTTTCAGCTTTGATGCTATTAATAATTTCATTAAAAGAAAGATAATATTTTTTAAGCTTATTAGGGTCGACAAAAACATGCACTTCAGGTTCAGTGTACCCTTCTTTTTTTACAGCGCTAACACCCTCAACCTTAAGAAGGCCTGCCTCAAGCTGATCAACAAAATCATACAGCTCTTGCATACCTATTTTGGAATTATCCTTGTTTCTTAAGCCAATAGTATAAACAGCTTTATTTTTGGGGCTGGCTTCAATCAAAATCATTTCTGCTTCATAGGGAAGGTCTGGCAGGTTATTCATTTCACGAAATATCTTATCTTTGACTTTTTGTACATTCACTAAATCTTCATCGAGTTCGATCCTTATTCGTGCTCCATCTTCAAATGCTACTGAAACATATTCATTAATTCCTGCTATACCTTTTAATTTATCTTCAATAGGAACCACTACATTGAGCTCAACGTCTTCAGGGCTTGAACCCGGGTAATAGACTGAAACATAAACTCGATCTAATTCTGTGCTCGGAAAAAGATCACGGTGTACGTGATAGGCGGACAAAATCCCTAAACTAATTATAATAAATAAAATTAGTCTGGTAATGGTTTTGTTTTCACAAGAATAGGTAAATATTTTGTTAAGCATATGAGACTTTTAAAATATTTTAAAATATCTAGCGAGCAATTATATTTATATTGACGACCAAATTGCAAAAGGGTTCAATTTGATTTGAAAACCATTGAACTAATTTCAATTGAATAGTTATTTAAGGGACGAAAAACAAACAAAACCACTGTGAATACAAGAGGTTGAGGTTGAAGCCTTCTCTCTGCTGGACCCTGTACCGTTTACAGGTACAGGGATGGACTCCTTCTCGCTTTTTACGCTTACACCTCAAAGGCTTAGCTCTTTTTCTGCTAAATAATTTTTCAACATATTTTTTAGCGAATATTTACCTTTAGTGGTTTTAAAATATCTTTCTCTTTTTATGCTGTCATATTTATTAAGATAAGCTTCGTAGAAAATAAGCTCTACAGGTAAGCGACATTTTGTAGACCTGACTAGTCCATTTTGATGTTCGTTAAATCTACGTTTAAGGTTATTTGTGCGACCTGAATAAAACTTGTTATCCTTATGACTTAGTAAGATATATGTATAATACATGAAACTTGTTTCGAGTTTGGATATATGAGAGTTTCGGATAAAATAAAAAAACCCCGTACCGTTTGCAGGCACAGGGTTTATTAATTTGATATGGCGAAACCATTCTTGTTTGATTGGCTCCGCCATGAACCGTTTACAGGTTCATGGCTCCGCTTGCTGGACTCGAACCAGCGACAAATTGATTAACAGTCAACTGCTCTACCAACTGAGCTAAAGCGGAATTTTCCTCTTCATACCTTTAATGACTCACTTGCCCTGAGCGAACAACGTGAGTCGAAGGGCTAAAGCGGAATACCGCGATTATCTCGCAGGATGGCCTTATTAGGCCAAAATCTCTTCTCTTGTCAACTATCCAAGATTCTTGAATGTTTTCACCCTCTTGTTAACTTTTCGATGATGTCTTTGTGCTGAGGATGTTGCTTGAGAAGTTCATCTCTTTTTCCAAGTTCAAAATCTGCAAAATCAAACCCAGGAGAAACTGTGCATCCCACAAAAGCAAACGAAGTCTTGTCTTCAGGCTCTGCTGCAAACCATTCACCATAAGGCACAACAGCCTGAGGCACCTCCCCTTGATCCAGGTTTTTGCCCAACTTAATTACTTCATAATCTCCCTTATCATCAATAATATGAATCAGAAGAGCTCCCCCATCATAGTGATGCCATAATTCATCTGATTTAATTCTGTGAAACGCCGAAAAGTTTTCTTTTTCCAAAAGATAATAGATTCCTGTCGAAACAGAACGATTACCAGAAAATCTTTTGGGCAAATGATCAGACAATATCTCCTCACAAGCCCGAAATGTTTCTTTATAATAACCACCTTCTGGATGAGGTTGAAGGGATAATTTTTCAACCCAGTTTTCTGCTGATTGCTTCATATTATTTCTCCTTTTCAAAACTCATCGGCCATAATTTTCTTCCAGAATCTCTTGTCTTTCAAATGAAACCTAAGATACAAACAGGCTCTTTGATGAAAAATTGGTATCACTTGTTAAATTGATTCCTAGTTTTCTTAACCCTGCTTCATCACCTGGTGTAGGGATATGTGTCATATGTGCCTCACAACCACGCATTAACTTCAACTGCTCTACAGCTGATTGTGCTGCAGGATTTGAAACAGCGCTAATGCTGAGAGCAATAAGAGTTTCTTCAAGATCAAGACTGACTTCTTTACCATTAAGAACATCTTTTTTTAGATAAGTTATCGATTCGGTAATATTAGGCGGCAACAGATGTATTTGATCGGGAATGCCGGCAAGCTGTTTGGCCGCATTGAGAACAAGACTTGATGCTGCGTGCATGAGAGGTGAATTTTTTCCACTGACAATAGTGCCCTCTTTTAGTTCAATAGCTGCCCCGCAGAAGATGCCTTTATTTCCCTTACCGTTTTCAAAAGCTTCTTCAGCCGCCTTTCTTGCAGGAACAACTACAGAGCGATCTTCTACCTTAATTCCATGATCTTTCATGAGAAGTTCAACTCTCTGCACTGTTTTCTTCTCAACTAATCCAAGAGCGTATTCGCAAGAGTAACGAAAATAGCGACGAACAAACTCTTGTGCCGCAGCAGCACTCACAGCATCGTCATCTACAATACCAAAACCAGCACAGTTTACCCCCATATCAGTGGGCGATTTATACAGACAAGGTCCTGAAGTAATTTTTTCCATAATGCGCTTAAGCAACGGAAACGCTTCAATATCACGATTATAATTTACTGCTTTTTCATCATACGCCTCTAAATGAAAGTGATCTATGAGATTTACATCATGCATCTCAGCAGTTGCTGTTTCGTAGGCAACATTAACCAGGTGCTCGAGTGGCAGATTCCAAATGGGAAAGGTCTCGAATTTTGCGTAGCCTGACTTTAACCCTTTTTTGTAATCATGATAAAGCTGGCTTAGGCACGTCCCTAATTTTCCACTGCCAGGTCCTGGGCCAGTCACAACGACAATAGGTTTAGTTGTTTCTATGTGTGCATTAGCTCCATAGCCTTCGTCACTCACAATCATATCAACATCAGTCGGATACCCTTTTGTGAATTTATGCGTGTAAACTTTTATATCACGTCGCTCAAGCTTTGCTTTAAATGCCTGAGCCGAAGGCTGGTTTTCAAAACGGGTGATCACGACGGCTTTAATATCAATGCCCCATTCTCTAAAATCGTCTATGGTTTTAAGGGCATCAACATCATAGGTAATTCCAAAATCAGCACGCACTTTACGCCTTTCAATATCGCCAGCATAAATACACATAACAACATCAGCCTTGTCTTTAAGTTGCTGTAAAAGACGCATTTTTACATTAGGATCAAAACCAGGCAACACGCGAGCAGCATGAAAATCATGAAGAATCTTTCCGCCAAACTCAAGATACAGTTTATCGTTAAAGCGCCCTACCCTCTCAAGAATGGCTGCTGTTTGTTCTTTTAAATACTTTTCATTATCAAAACCTTTTTTTGCAATCATGAAATCTCCTCGATGTTCATTGTTAATAATCGTCTAATGTAAAATCACTCCTCCACCCAATCCACAAAAACCAAAGTCATGGGAGCATTTGGATCCACCTTGCCTTCAGTTTGCTTTGTATTCACAATTTCTTTTGCTTCTTTGGACAGTGCATTAATGGTTTTGATCTTTCCAATCAAGTCCATACCATAAACCCCATAGCCAATGGTCTTTTCATCCGGAGACCAGCCCATACCAAGGATCTTGCTTTTGTCTTCTTGAATGAGAAGGTCTTTACCTTGTCCGTCTTTGTTCATGAGAAATATTTTCGAATCAACATATTCAGGATAACAAGCGTTGCTGTTCAATACCGCGTAAGCAAAAGCTGAATTGTCTTTTTTCCAGCTTAATGCTGAAACTCGTCCTAGTCCTTCTGAATAAACTTTGGTAGTATTAGCCAAAACATCTAAAGCGGAGAGTTTGTGATCAGATGTCATAAAGCAAATCTTAGGGTCAACCTTGCCTAATTTATTAGTATAAACCATGAGCATGCTTTCATCTGGCGAAAACACAAAATAGGATATTTCTGAGGTGTATCTAGGATACAGTGTATTCCAATCCAACTGATCCCAAGAAAATGATGGAAATACTTTTTGGAAATCCAAAATCTCTCCTGTTTCTAATACGATCTTAACGAGCTTGAAACTTTTGCCATCAAACATGACAGTATAAATCGCATCTCCATCTTTAGAAAAGCCTAAAAAACTTTCAAATAGTCTCTGATTATATTTTCCCTTAATTACAGTTTTTTCTATGCCTTTTTTGAGATCCTTTACCACAAGATCAGAGTCTGCAGCATAAATGTCATAACGTGGAAAGCCTTGTTTTGATGCAGGAACAGCTGTGAGAACATAAATTAAATAGCGATTATCTTTTGAAGTAATAAGCTGTGTTGGAATTTGTTTGCCATCTGGCACCCTGATAATATCTGGCTTTTTCTTATCAAAAGCAGCAAACGCCAATTGTTGATCCAAGGCACCTAAGTTTGAATAGGTATGTTGATGCCTGGTCACAAGTGGAGATTCCTTGGCATGAATAAAATAATAATTCTCATGCTTTTTTGATTGTGGCAAAGAGGTAGGAAATGTCTCCATATTAAGATTGTTGTTTTTACCATCTACCTTAACGAGGCCACCGCCTTTAAAAGAATGAAAGGCTATCTGTTCACAGCTCTTTCCTGATTTCAAAAAAGCAGTTTTTGTATTTTGAATTTTTCCATAAAGTATTTTGTTTCCCGCATCACCAGAACCAAAAAGACTAAAAGAAGACAAGGCAAAACAAAGCACGATTAATGGAATTATCTTTTTAAACATAATACACTCCTTGTCGCGACAAAGCCTCGAGCGAAGTCGAGAGACGAAGCCGGACCTTATGAACTCCCTCTCCAGCCATACGACCTTAAGATGAGAAGGATGAGAATAAATATGATATAGCCCAGAGAAAACAAAACACAGGTGGCAAAGATTGTTTTTAGCACCGAAGGAAGCAAAATTACAGCCACTATGAAAAACGCAATAAGAAAAAACTTCAATAAATCTGTTACCGTGTGATGGATATTAAAATAGAAAGAAAGCGACACACAAAGAATCGACCCAACAACCAAAGAAATCATGCTGACCAAGAAATAATTCGAAGCCAAGAAAGCGCATGGCAACAAAGATGAATCAACCATCCCTACCGCAAGAAGATTGATGCCCACGAGACCTAAAATAAATCCAAAAACAAAAAAAACGACCTTCATATTCTCCTCCTAAAAAACAAGAACCTCTGCCCATAAAAACTTAATATCTACAACCATATCCCTTGTCCATAAAGCAATGGATGCCAGAAAAACCGTATACCCAGCATAAAAACTTTATCAATATGAGAAGAAAGAACTAATTTTGTCACAATGAAACCGCCAAAAAACATAAAGCCTTGTAATTTCATTTGGTTATACTTTATTCGGTTGGCATAAACCTTGCTTAATAAGCCACTATGAAAACAAATCTAATAAAAAATATAATCTGTTGTATTCTTTTAATATCTGCTTTTGGGTGCTCGTCTTCGGATGGCGACTCAAACTCACCAGATGCTAACGAAATTTCTCCTACCTCAAGCATCACCCACCCCATGCAATCCAGAATTATATACATTGATTGTAATGCCGATGGCGTTATTAATGGGACCCATGAAGACACCTTTAATTCCGATGGCCTTATCACTCAACGTATCGGAAAAGATGATGACGGCAGCACAGACGGCACCGATACTTTTGTTTATGATAGCAACGGTTATTTAATTGAGAACACTTACACTGACAACAACTATACTCAAAAGGCAACTATTGAGTACGATGCCAATTATCATCCCACAGCAATAATTTATAAAAACTATGACAGCGATGGCACCCTAACTTCAGAATCCACTTATTCTTATGAATACACATATACTGATGAAGCCCTCGTTTCAAAAGTTGTCAAATACAGAGACGGCGAAAAGCAAAGCACAAGAACAGTTGAATACGGTTATAATGATTCTTTGAGTGGCTATGGTGTTTTTCTCAAAGAATTTGATGATGATGATAACCTGGAAAACATTTCTTATTCCATCTATGCAACGAACAATTATTATAAAAATTGCTTATTTTTTATTGATGTCCTTGGAAACAAAAACACATGTGATAAAACGGCCGATTACTGGGCCAATGAAGATATAGCCATGCTGACAACTTATGAGATTAACGATCAATTTTATCTGACATTAGAAACCGATATAGATTATCTCAAATCATTTACTTTCAGCTCTCTGACAGCAGAAGGCTTGGTTAGCTTGTTCAGTTCAAGCGATGCCAGTGTCACCGAAACTACGAATGTCAAAAAATACATTTATGAATTCGACAGCTATGATAGCCCCACACAATTAGCTGTTTACAATGATTATAGCAGTCTTGATGAAGTCGTTTCTGATACCGGATCTTCAGCCTCTTCTGCTGATGAATATTATTACTACCAAACAACGTACTGGGATGGAACGTCTTCATCGTACACCTCAATGGCATCAGGCAGCACCGACGGAGACAAAACTGCAGAAGATGATGGTGACGAGGCTTCTGGCGACAGCTTGGACGACGAAGAATATACACCAGAAGTCTGTGACGGCGTAGACAATGATGGTGATGGCGATGTCGATGAAGGCCTTTTAGATACATATTATCTAGATGCAGATGAAGATGGAGAAGGGGACGACAGCCTGCCCCTCGAAGATTGCGAACAACCAGTAGGCTATGTTGCCAACAATGATGATTGCGATGACACGGACGCTGAGATTTATTCTGACAATTCGGAAACCTGCGATGGCAAAGATAATGACTGTGATGGCAGTGTTGATGAAGGCCTGAGCACGGCAAATTATTATCTGGACGCGGATGAAGACGGGTATGGAGATCCCAGTGACTACACCACCGAATGCGCACAACCCGAGGGTTATGTTGACAATGATGAAGACTGTGATGACAGCAAAGCAAGTGTCCGCCCAGGCAGGACTGAAATTTGCAAAGACTTGATAGATAATGACTGTGATGACACTGTAGACGAGTCAGACTGTCTTCTATTAGCACCTCCTCCAGACCTTTCATTACACCATCCATGAGAGTAATGGCAGGTGAAATGCGAACAACAAAGCAAGATCACAGAGCATGAGTTCTTCTCACCAAATAACTTGACCCGGAGATTTAAACTCCCCTAATTAGGCGCTTATGAGTGAAATCAATCGTGATTTTGAAGCACTACTCCAATCACACCCCCAAGAAATGAACAATGCTGTTTCCTTTTTAGAAAAACAAATGGATGTCAGGGACTGTAAGTTTGGAGATCAAATTGTTCCCACATTCATCAAACCCGTTTTTCTCCCTCAAAGTTATTTTCAATCTTTAGATATAGTCATTGGTCATGTTGCCAACATTCTAGAAAAAACAGCCAAGCTTTATTTTACACATCCGGAACTTAAAAGTGCCTTTTGTCTTAACAAGAAAGAAGAAGAAATTCTTGCTATTGATCACGGGTATTCTAAAAATATTGTTATTTGTAGGCCAGATGCATTTTTTGTAAAAGATATCATGCGTTTTGTTGAATTCAATTGCGACTCGCCTGCTGGCCCTGCCTACACAGACATCACTGAAGACATCATGATGGAAAGCTTTCCTTTAAAAGAAATCTCAAAATCATATTCCTTTAATCGACACAACCGATCAGACAATCTTTTAAAGGCCCTCTTAGCCGCTTATCACGAATTTGCTGGAAAGGACAAAAACCCAACTATCGCTATCCTAGACTGGCGTGAAGTGAGAACCCAAAACGAATTTCGTCTCTTAAAAAATCATTTTGAGTCTAAAGGTTACAAAACCATTATTGCTGACCCGCGCGATCTCAAATATCAAAACAAAAAACTGGAACACAATGGCGTTCCAATCGACCTTGTCTATCGCCGAGTTATTTTTCGTGAATTGATGGATAAATTTGAAGAATCACAAGCCTTTATTCAAGCCTTTAAGGATGGAAATGTTTGTGTGGTGAATCCTTTTAGATCTCGCCTGGCCTCTAGCAAATCAATTCTTTCAATCATAACTAACCACAAAAAATACAAAGATGTTTATTCCAAAGAAGAAGAGCAAATCATTCATCGCCACATTCCATGGACAAGGCGCGTTTTAGACAAAGAAACAGGTTATCAGGACAGCACTGTTTTTCTAAAAAAACACATCTTGTCACACAAAGAGCACCTTGTTCTCAAGCCTTCTGATAGTTATGGCGGCAAAAACGTTGTCATTGGCCATGAATGCCCTCAAGACGAATGGGATACATTGACCAAGCGAATTTTAGAAAACAAAGAAGATTGGGTCGTGCAAAGGCATGTTCCTATCTCAACAATTGATGTCCCTGTCATGGCTAATGATAAAATTGAATTGCAAAAGAAAAAATACAATATCAATCCTTTCATTTTTGGTGGGCATTATGCTGGCAGCATGTCAAGACTCTCTAATCAAAGCGTAATCAATGTAAGTGCGGGCGGGGGAATGGTCCCTGTTATTGAATACAAGGAGTTATCATGAAACTCATTGATATGCACAATCACTTAGGAATGAGCAGAGATGGCGGCCACGGACGCGTTGAAGAGCTCTTGGAAACCATGAAAAAACTTAATATTCAGCGCTCTGTTATTATGGCCACAGATGAGATTGACAAAGGCATCACCTTTGAAAAACAAAACAAAAAAATCCTTCAAATCTATAATAAACACCCAAAAAAATTTGTTGCCTTTGTGCGCATTGTCCCTTCTGCTGGACAACTCGCTATTCGAGAATTCAAACAAGCACGCCTTCAAGGAGCTAAAGGGCTTAAGCTCAAAGCCGCTGACGGGTTTAAGCCTGAACAAGCAAAGATTATTCTGGATCTTATTCCCAAAAAAAACAAATTTCCTGTTTTGATTCACACAGCCCATAACGAAGTCTCGCAACCAAGGCTTTGGGAATGCATTATAGCCGCTTATCCTCACCTAAATTTTATTCTCGCCCACGGCGGCAAAGACCATTACCGCAAATGCTCTGAATTGGCGAGAAGCTATCCTAATGTTTATGTCGAAACATCAACGCTTTCTTTTGACAGAACAAAAAGAGTTCATCGAATCATTGGAGCTTCAAAAATGATTTTTGGATCTGATTATCCCTATTCTCATCCCGAATTAGAAATGAAAAAATACACTTTGTTTATCACAAACTCTCGGGACTTAAGATTGGTTTTTTATCAAAACGCAGCAAGGCTTTTGGGATTAGGTTAATTATAAGATCTTAATAAATAATCAGGTCGAAACATTAATGCTTTGTTCATAGTATATGTTTCTATATTCAAGCCCTTGCAACATGAAAGCAACTGCTCCTGGATACAGCTGACCAACGGTCTCTGGCATAATGACACCTGGACCAGGAATCAGGCCCTGCATAAGTGCTCGTGCTGCCATTGTGGCTGCACAACCAGCTGTCTTTGCTACAGGATGATGCTTAGAATTATCTTCAGTATAAAGATCCCACACATATTCTATTGATCGACCACCTAAACTTCCTTTCACAATCACGCGCATGGTCATAAAGTCACACCCATACCTTAACAGTTGTTTTTGTTGAGGCCTTATGAGCTGTGCTGCATTTGAAAACCTAGCCTGTCTTAACATACGAATCAGTTCAAGATGACCAGGATAAAGCATCGTTCTTTCCATCACACTGGGAATATCAATATCTAAAAGCGTTCCTAGTCCATCGCTTAAAAAACATTCCATGAAACCTATATCAAGAAAATCAACAGAAACAACTCCTTGAAGTGGGTTTCTATTGACCATGAGCCTCCCCCCCAATTTAAATCGTGCCGGCTTTATAAGTTTAGCAAGAGCATCTTCTAGTACAGAAAGCATGTCATACTCCCTACGACGACCATAATCTTCAGGAAGAGATCCTACGTAAACCTGAGCTTCTTCTGCCTGACCATTAAGAAGACTATGGCCAAGGCCAACAAGGGCATGGGACATACCTGGTGCTATACCCATTTTCGGAATAACTGTGACACCGTTCTCAACAGAAAAATCGTGCAGCAAACGTGGATCGTTTTCAGAAAAGGCAATGTCAACAACGCGAGATGTCCCTCGGCCTGCAATCACATCTGCCAAAACCTTCGCGCCTAATCTCCCAGGCACAGAACAAACCACAACATCAGCGCCTTGTGTGATGCCTTGAACCGCGGTCGTATCTCTTAGGTCTAATACATGCGGACTAATAGGAGGCCAATTGCGATATAAGTCTACAATGCCTGAATTAATATCCGCTACCCTAACTCTAAAATCAGAAAAAAGATCTTTGGCTATAGCGCTTCCCACAGAACCAGAGCCCAGCACAACTGCTGTGGGATAAGCCGTTAGACTTGACACAAGAAACTCCTCGAAGCGACCCAATGTGTAGTTATTGTTTCTGCACCGCCAAGTGTTATTAGATAATTCTTTTAAACAATGTCAACATTACCAGAACGATTTATGCCTTTCATTCTGAAAAGGCGGGCACACTTGTGGCCAAAAAGAAATATGGTAGATTCAAAACACAGCAAGGCTTTTAGGAATTGCTTAATTTCTAGGTATCATGAGCCCTGCATAGACTTCTTCTGCCTGCTCATTACGAACCCAAATCAACTCTTGTACACCTCTCAATAAATTGAAAACCAAGTCTGGCATTTCAGCTCCATCTAGAAACAAGGGCCTTCTGTGTTCAAAGCAAACATCATAAGAATTACTAAGATCCTTTTGAATAGGTGCGTTGTAGCGGATGCGCATGGTTTGAGGGGTTCCTCTTGGTCTTATTGTCACCTGCAGTTTATTCGGATAATAGTCGTTTACTGCCCACCATGAAGTGAGCTCTCCCATAACATCATCAATTGTATAAGCGTCTCCTTCTACACCCTTTACTCGAAACTTGCCATTTTCCAATCTTATTAACACAAGCTCAGGCCGGTCCCCTCCAGATGCAGAAGAGGAAATCTTAATTGTCCCGCCCCCTCCTTGAGCCACTAAAAGCTCCGCTGAAAATAGGAGTGCTGCCTGAGTTAGGGCCTGCCAATGTTCTCGACCTTCTAAACCTTTAAGGCGAAGATCACCAGAGGGAGAAACGATTGAAGAAATAAGACTAAAAAAATCTACTCCTGAAACCATGGCCGATGAAACCAATTTATCTGATTTTGGTTTTTGGGTAATCCTTGTTTCTCTGTTCCATTGATCAACATATGTATCTTCTATTCGATCTATCTTAAAGCCAGAACCTCTCCCGCCTGTTTGAGCAATGACAACAGATCGCACACCACCCGGAAGAAAAAAACTATCTGCATAAGCAACGGCTTTATTTGTCAATCTTGTTGGCACAATAGATTGAGCAAATCGCATGGAACCTTGAACAGGCTCTTGCACAAGCCAGGACCTAGAAAAAGTCCCCACAAGAGGTCTTTGTAAGCCATCGTTTGGCCCTACCAAACCCCTGGCTTCTTCCTGGCCAAGAAGAGCCGTTCCTATTTTTTTACGATCCAAAATCCAGGCTCCCTTTTTATGCAAAGCCTCTAATGCTCCAGCTGCACTTGCATGACAAAAAGACTCTGTAACAACAGAGTCTCTGAAATGCTCATCTCCTCCTTCTCTAAAACCAACTGGCAGCTGTGGTCCGGCCCTAAAGTCCATGGAAAAACTATCCAACAAAGCCCCTGTGAGGGCAAAATGCGGCGCTATATCAGCTAGAAGTACTGTCGCACTGCTTACACCAGACATCTCTGTCTCCTTGTTTGAATCTATTTATTATGGAAATATACCCAATTCTGCCCTGTATTCTAATACGTGCATCGGTGAGCAAAGTAAAATGTTGCTTAGAAAATACAAGAAAGTTTCTTGGGCTCTAACAGGTTGATTTTGTTGTTATTTGATGTTTGTACATCCATTACCGCGCCGACATTGTCAGCTTTGAAGAAACGGAAATACTCCCAGGATTGATCCCTGGTCTTCCTTCTGGAACAGGTTGTTTTAGTTTTTGATAGTACTTTTCCCAGACCGGAATAATCTTCTTTGTTTGAGGGTCTTTGAACGTCATGGGATTTAGTTTGAAAAAGGGGATTCCTTGATTTGCTTTTTTGAAAACCTCATACACAAGTTCCGCACAATAATAAGTATCATTGTCTATGAGAAATACAGCGTCATATTTCTTGCCAATGTATTCTTTTGCATAACCCACAGCCGCCTTGGCAATAGCGCGATACTCTTTCTTCATACGACCAAGCATCACATTTGATCTGCCATTGGCATCAAGGCTTCTTTTCAGAAAATCATCTAGCTTAATGAATTTTACTTCTGGTGGATAGGCTTCGATAAGCCACCACTCACCACCTTTTTTTTTTGCAACTATGGCTACATGTGAAAACTTCCGTCCTTTGTAACCTGGTGTTATCTTCTCGATCGCATCACAAATCTCACCACAATCAAGATCTTGAAAAATCAAATCACCAACCTGTAAATCCCTTGTTTTCGATTCACAAGAAAGAAATGATAAAATGAGTATAAATAAAAGAATCGTTTGTCTAATAGTTTTCATATCTATGTTTTTTTTTCATTCTTCATTCTTCATTCTTCATCACTCATCACTCATTACTAAAAATCATACCATCGCCCCCTTAATTGACTCTGTTGAATCTTCAATCCCTGTCACAACCAATTCATCATCCTCGATCAAGACTGATAAAATCTGAGAACTGTATTTATCACCAGATTCTTTCATCATACCCATCATAGGCCAACCCCAGAGAGCAGAAAACAAAACACCCTCTTCTTCAAAATAAGGATCTGTAAGAAAAGTACATGTCATGACTGATTCAACAGCGCTACGATTTGTAGGGCTCCCACCTACGAGATCAATTACCACAGAACCTTTAGGAATAAGATTTTTTACATGTTCTTTTGTTATAATGTAATTTTTTCCTCTAAGCCTTTTTGGCTGCTCAGCTCCATTAACAATAATCGTGGCATCTTTAATAAAGGTTTCGATCTCTCCTTTTGCCGTAGTTCTTTCTGTTAGAACAGAGATTTTCTGAGCGCCTTGTTCATAGGCTTCATGAACAGCGCCCAGACCTACATTGCCGTATCCTAAAACAACCACCTTAGCTTCTTTTGCGTGAGTTATTTTTTTTGAAACCTCTTTTGCTAGCGTAAAACCATACCGACAACCAGCGCGCCCTGTTTCGTGTAGGCAATTTATCTTTCGCCCCCCCTGCCTAGGGGGCTCATGAGACTCTCTATATTCTCTAATAGCAACCTTTCCTTGATCAAGAATGAACTCATTAAAATCGACGAGGGCCAAAGCGTGCTCTTTGATAAATTCTAATGTTTCATTATTTCCTTTATAGGCTTTGGAATCATAGAAAAACAGACAAGACTTATCTACAGGGCCTATGTCTTTTGGGCTGATGGCATCATGACAAAGGGACAGCGATTCAAAAAAACGATTCTCAGGCCTTTTAAGAGCGCTTTCGATATGAATAGAATAACCCAAAAAGAAGATATTAAGTTCTTTGGGCGATACATCCAAACTCTCTAGAGTTTTTTGCACACAGATTTTTCCTAATACCTGGTCATCTGGAAAATGCTTTGGACTTTCGTAAACAGCTTCCATGGCAAGAGGTATGATGTGTTTTCCTTTCAATTGAGTGACGCGGTCTGGAAAAGAATTCGCGTGGAGCATGCAAAATAGAACGGTGCCTTTTTTCATGAGATCGATATCACCTAGCGCAGGACCTTTGAATTTGAGGAGAAGATCTTTTTCGGAATAAAGTTCTTCGTGTTCTTGCAAAAAAGCACCTGCTTTTTCATAGGAAGAATCAGAATAACCAATGCCCTCACCTGCCCCCTTTTCGAGAAACACCTCACAGCCAAAATCTATGAGTTGTTGAACATCGCCAGGGTTGAGAGCAACACGCTTTTCTAAAGCCCCTGGATTTTCAGGAGACTCAAGCTCCTTGGCAATGCCGATTTTTTTAAGCACTATCTTCTTTTGCATGGGTAGTTTGTTCATTTGTTTTTGATTTGAAATGTGGGTGAAATGATTTTTATCTGTTCGGACTTGTTTTCTTTTTTATAAAAAGGAATTATCATACGATATTTGCCTGAAGAAACCAAAGCACACTGATCATCTTTTTGGTTCCATACAATATCTCTCATTATTCCTGGCTTTAAATATGCCATCCCCTTTTTACACCTTGCTTGACAGGGGCAAGACGCATCAAATCTAATTCTTTTCCACACGCCTTCTACAAGATGATCAACAGAGGTCACAAAAAAACCAAACGTCTTTTCTTCTGATATGTTTTTAACAAGAAGCTTAACCTCTTCACCTTTTGAGTAATCTAGCTGTGATGACTTGAATATAACCTGATCACCTGCCAGCACATTCTTTGCCAAGAGTATCATTAGTAAGAAAAGCCCTATTTTTATGGATTGTTTCATTATTTGATCTTAAAACAAAATCTCGATATTTGTAAACAAACGAGCTAAGAGACTTGTTAGCTAATTGATATTATAACTTATTTAAACTAACTCAGCCTTCAACAAACCACATTATGGCATCAGGTATGAACAATAAACCTAACAAAGCCCTCAATGGTGAAAACATTCATCAAATAAAAAAAATCACTTGGATTGGGCTTTTTACCAATCTCTTTTTATCTGGACTAAAATTTACCGTGGGAATTATCGGTTCGAGTTCTGCTGTTATTGCCGATGCTATCCACAGCCTTTCAGACCTTTCAACAGATCTTATGATTTTGATAGGTATTCGTTTTTGGTCAAAACCTGCCGACGAATCTCACCCTTATGGTCATTTAAGAATTGAATCCATTATTACAGTTTTCCTTGGTTTGTTTTTAGCCATTACAGCTGTGATGATTTCTTATCATGCAATAATCAATTTTGACACAACTCATACTGATGCACCTTTAAAGATAGCTATCTGGGGTCCTTTGGCCACGATTTTTTTGAAAGAGATTCTTTATCAATGGACAAAGATCATTGGCAAGCGTAGTCAATCTTCTTCTTTAATCGCCAACGCCTGGCATCACCGCACAGATGCTTTAAGCTCTATCCCTGTCCTCTTCGCGGTTTGGGTTGCTGCTTACTTTCCTCGTTTGGCATACATAGACAACATCGGCGCAATCATTGTCTCTCTCTTTATCCTAAAGGTCTCTTGGAATATTGTTTGGCCAAGACTTTCTGAACTCAGTGATAACGCAGCGACTGACGAAGAAAGAATCGAAATTCAAGAAGTCACAAGACGGATTTTTGGCGTAAAATCTCTTCATGCTCTCCGCACAAGAAAACATGGAGCTATTATCTATGTTGACCTACATGTCTTGGTAGACCCCGATATTTCAGTTAAAGTAGGGCATGACATTGCTTCTGTTGTTAAACGCGCTTTGCTAGAAACAAACCCTAACATAGCAGATGTCATTGTGCATATTGAACCTTTTGAAGAAGAACTCATTATAAAAAACAAAACCCAAGGATCACTATGAAAAAACTACCTTTTGCTATTATCTTTTTCTGTATTTTTTGCCTATTAACTACCTCTGCCAGGGCTTCTATCAGAGAAATTGAAGAAAAGTACATTAATTCTGTTTTTGTCGTCGAAACTTATTTTAAGGACCCTCGCTACGTACACGAAGGCACAGCCTTTGCAATCAAGTCCCTTAACAACAATGATGGCACACACACATACCATTTTCTTTCAAACGCGCATGTTGCTGATTATGACACTCTTGAAGAAATTACATGGCAACTTATCTCTCACAACAACGCCCTTGCATTTGATGTCCAGCTTATAGGGCTTGACCACACCGCTGATGTTTGCGTGTTTTCAGCAACCTTGTCAGACAAGGAGGTTACAAATGCTATTGGAATTTCTGCATTGCCCGCTATCCCCTGGGGCGACATTAAAACAGTAAAGGTGCAAGACAAAGTGATCTCGATTGGCAACACAATAGGCCGAGGCATTGTGGTCCATACAGGCCACGTCAACAGCGTTAAAAAAGGCAAAAGAAAGTATCCTTTTCCCGTCATGCAGACAGATGCCGCCACAAATAAAGGAAACAGCGGCTCCCCTATTTTAAATGAAAAAGGAGAGCTCATTGCCGTACATTTTCAGGGCGACAGAACAACGGGTGTTTTGATTGGCTATGAAATTCCTGTGGACCGTGTGAAAAAAACATATGATAATATTTTAAACCACAAAGAGCAAAAAGCAGCTTCATATGGTTATTGGGGCCTTACTGTGCGCCCTATGCCCTTAATCTTACAAAAATATTATTTTAAAGACCAGCCTTTGCATGGTGTAAAAATTACAAATGTCTACAAAAACTCTCCTGCTGAAAAAGCAGGAATATTAGCAGGCGACATATTGCTTCTTAAGGACAAGATCTACAATGATGAACACCTTTACCTCATAAACGAAAAAATCAAAGACAGCTGGAAAAATCCAGATATAGAATTAGAAATTTATCGAAACAGCAAGGTCATCCCTGTCCAACTCAAAGCAAACATTAGATCAAATGGGCGTCCTGAAGCCTTTCACACAACACATAACTTTACAGTCTCCAACCTTACTCCAAAAGACATCGAAAAGAACAAAATGACCAGGGCAGGTGTTTATGTTGCTTTTGATAACACAAAAACCACGATAATGTTCGATAATTTTAGGCGCTACACTATAGTGACAAAGGTCAACGGAATACCAACGCCTAATGTGAAAGAATTTAAAGCCGCCTGGGAAGCCGCGATTCAAGACCCTGCCAGCCTCATTGTTTTAACTGTTTACCATTCTTCATTACAGTACAGAAACGCCGAAGGAGGCGTTGGCAATATTCAAGATGTTGTGATTAGAAAGTAATCAATCCCACAAGCTAACTTACCTGACCAATAATTCTTCTAAAGGAGCAAGTTCAGTCTAACGAACCAATAGCAGAGCTCTTGTCTAAAGTTTCATTCGCCTCGACTAATATGCCTTTGTCCAGGGTGACGACCAACGCAGCGACTGAAGAAGAATTATTGGTCAGGTAAGTTCAAATGCCACCCTTTACATCTTATTTATTTGATAGTAGCCTTTCCCTGAAATGTCTAAATCTTCTCATATAACTGTTGTAGGTAACTGGTACCGCATCAGAGAACTCAAGCATAACCTATTTGAAGTCCACGAACCTGATCATGTGAGTTTTTTTGTTTTTAGAGACAAAGACAAAGCCCTTTTCATCGACTCAGGTCTAGGGCTTGATGACAAACTAGCCAAAAAGCTTTTAGCTGCATTAAAAATCAAAGAATTTAGCGTTCTCAATACACATGCCCACTGTGATCATGTGGGGCTTAATTACCTAGCCAAAGATGTTTATCTCTACAAACCAGAATGGTTAAAATACATTAAGCAAAATGAAAAAATCGGCACAGCCATGTACCATGATTTATTGAGAGACCTGTTAACCTGGCCAAAAAAGTTCAAAAAAGACCCTAACCATGAGCCCTTTAAGCCAACCAAATTTATTAACCTCAATCAGCGGATTAAATTCGGAGACTGGTCTTTCAAACCCTACAAAATGCCTGGGCATACAAAGGGAAGCCTTATCTTTTATGAAGAAAGCATGAATCTTCTTTTTTTGGGAGATTTTATATACAATGGCATCTTATATGTTAACCTTGACGATAGTTCGATATTTGAATTCGAAAAATCATTTGAAAGGCTCTATAACCTTATCAAGGTTTCAAAGGAAAAACCCATGCTTTTGCCCTGTCACAACGACATCCCGCTTGATGTGGGCTATGCTTACAGGCTCCATCTGTTTTTAACTCAAATCAAAAACGGAAAAATCAAACACCGCGGCCGTTGGCCCTTTGGCCGCTTCTTCCTTCCTTCCAAGGTCTTTACAAGAGAAGACACGAGAATTGTGATTAGGAACGATCAGATAAAGAAATGGGTAAAAACATAGACTGATTGAACACATTTTTTGCACTATATTACTACCTTAACAATGTAGACAAATTATAATGGTCTATATCTAGTTGAATCAACTGTCGTATTTCACCCTTGCCGTTTATGGTCGTTTCGATTTGTACACTTTATTCTACGTTTTTTAGCCTTTATGCGGCATTGATCCCCCGTTTTTTTCATAGAGCCTGTCGCCACCCTCATATCAACACCTGAAATCGTTAAACATTCTCGCTGGTTAGGGGGATGGCTTTTTTTCTAATTTCTTTCCTATTTTGGCACGAAGCCTGCTTTAGTGAACCACATTGGGCAAGACAAACATTTAACAAGGAGCATATATGGGTGCCTTCGTATCAATTACAGTAGCAGATAAAATCGTTAGAGATATTAACATTAGCAAAACCTTAGATAAATTATCTAATTTAGAAGGCTCTGATATTCTTGACGACAGGAAAATTGAATCTTTTGAAGAAGCCAACAGACTCATCAATCCCAGCGGTTCAGAATACACTGTTGATGAAGAAGACCTTAGGGCTCTTAATGAAAAACTAGATACCTCTCATCAAATCACCAAACGAGAACTAGGCAATGTCGCTGATTATTTTAAAAAGCACTTTCCTCATTCATATGACGGATTCATTACTAACAATCTAACAAATCTAGGCAATAACGATCTTCTTCTCAGGCCACCTCTTCCCTTTCAGCTACCAAAACTTTTTACAGACTTGGGCTTTCGCCTAGGGATAGAAGAAGACAATGGAATTGTTGTCAATACGTCTCTTTTCTCAAACGAGTTTGGTGGAGCAGTGCAGCTTTTCGCCACACCAACAGGTTATACAGGATCAGAAGCTGTGCACTTTGAATCCTGCGAAGAAGGTGTTGATCACAACCAGCTTCCCACACTCACACTTAATACAAACATTGGTTCAAAACTCATAATTACAATTGATCCCAAGAATCTCACCGGAGAATTCAAAGAAGTCTATAATGGCAGAGATGTCTTAATTGTCCCAGGGCTTACTATTATACCGAACACAGACCGAGGCCTAGTAGCCTTAACAGGCAAAAGATACGAAGACGCCAAAAGCGGCATTGCTAGCAACCAGTTATCTCTAGCACAAAATGAAGATCAATATGAAATCTCATATTTTGCAGGCGACTCTACAAAAAGTGATACATTTAGTTTTCCAGAAGACATGAGCCCTTATACAAAAATTGCAAATGTTCGCGTTATTGATGGCGTCCTTCTTGAAATTCAATATTCTGAGAATGGCTATCCTTATCAAAATATATCCGCGCGCTCATTGTTTGCTTATCCAACAGATAATGGCCAATGGGTGTCGTCTAAGCCAGGAGACCACAACCTACAACCAGAACTGTTTGCTGATTCATCTTTACAAGAAATGATTGATGCCTGGTTTTAGGTGTTAACTCAAAAAGGAATAACCCCATGGGATTAACACGTAAACCAATAGAACCTATCACGTTTGAAGCTATTGATACTTCGGGCTTAGACACAAAAATCAAAGATGTGATCAAGGCCTTTGATGTTAACAATAATCAAAAAGTCGAAATCAAGGAAGTCGATGCCAATAGGAACTCAAGGATTGATAATCTTTTAGCTACAACAAACAAACTCACTGCCAATCAGTTTGAGGCCATGACAGCCTTTTTTCACAAACACGGTTTTCGATTTCGCAGAACCATACCCATACCCAATACAGACAACGATGAGGCCCAACAAAAAAAATCATGCTCCAAACAAAATGCAATCGAAAAAAATCCTGACCCAACAAATAAAGCTAAAAATCAAGACATGCCAGAGTCTCTAGTCGCCTACCTTGCAGAAGCCCAAGACAAAAAACCAAGATTTATCCCCGAATACAAATACAATAAGTTCTTTTTACAATTCTCAGAGGGCCGTGATGCTGACTCTATTGCTATCGAGCAATTTAGAATCAGCGCACACATACTTGACTCAGATCCAAAAGCCGAAGTTTTCTTAACTCGCGCTTCAACTGTTGGCAATATTGATGTCCTCATTGAAGAATATATTGAGAGCATACATAGAGACCGTTTGCATATTATTGAAGAGCCTGTGATCACAGAAAAATGGGCACAAGACTTTGGTGAACCAACAGGTGGAAAAAATAGTCTGTTCATAAGCGGCTGGGCTTATGGTGGTTTTGCAGAAAGAGAGCGAGCTGTATATCTCCCCATGCAAGATATCCCAGTCAATAAGCAAGACGTTCCCTTTGTGCTCCAAGGGGGGAATGTGACCAAGACAAAACTTAAAGGTAAAAACTTACTTATTGTTGGCAAAGATGATATTGATGACACGAAAAAGCAATATAAAGAAAATTATGATTATGACATCTCAGACGAGATGATACAAACTCTTTATGAAAAAGCTTTTGGCAAGTGTAAACTCCTTGTTCTAGAAAACACCCCTGCAATTGATGGTGCCAGCTCTTGTGCTTTTCATATAGACCAGATGGCTCTGTTTCCAAGGCCTAACACAGTGATACTACCACGCATTATTTATCAAAACGAACATCCATCACTCACTGCCGAAGAAAATGATTACATTAGAACCCTTGAACAAAACAAAGCCATACTCGAAGAGGCTGGTTTTAACGTGATTGAAATACCTACCTCCTGGGACATGGCCATGGAATGTCAGGCTTTTACAAACAGTATTAGCCTAAAAAAACCCTCGGGCACCACGCTGATTATGCCTAGCTTTGGACAAGAGGATGTAGAAAAGGAAATCAGGCATATTTTAGAAGCCAACGGTTTTGAAGTAAGATTTTCTGAGAACACAACATCTAAGCTTATGGGCAATACACATTGCCTCACAGGAGCACTTGCCATGATAGACACAAAGGCTCAATCAATTAAAAGAAGTGAAGTTTCCTAATTTATATCTGGAACGATCAGATAAAGAAATGGGTGAAAGGCTAAGCTGAACACTTTCTTTATGTGATTAATTCGATGCTTAGATCCCAGTATGATTGATCATAAAATCATTCTGATAAAAAGGAATTGAATATTTCTCAATAACAGCAAGAAATTGCAGCATTTCTTGTTCTGCTTCTGCCCGATTTCCTTCATTGGCCCTAGCCACCATGCGCATGAGACAGAGCAGTAAAAAATTATCTGTACATTGCTTGAGCTCTAGAGGGTCTGTGAAATCATCAAATTCCCGACCAGCTAATTGATCTTTAAATGTCTTTTCAGCAAATGCTAAATATTCAATGTAAGCAGAACGACCTTTCCGTTCTCTCAGAATATACTTGTGAAGATAACTAACGAAACTCATAAGTGATAGGATAAACGCATAATCACATTTAAATGTTTTCATTTGATCAGGATTGATCTTTCCTGTCTCCATGTCTTGTCGGCTCATGTCGTAGACTGTTGAATATAAATCCATCCTAGAGGGATGATAGATGTCTTGAATCGCTGCCACTTGTGTAAAGAATATCTGTTCAGCATCAATCTTTGAACTGACAAGCTTTTCTAATTGAGCTTTTTCTTTCCTGTCCCACTCTCTACAGATTTTTTCTGCCTCCTCACTTCCTGACAATAGCATCAAAGATCTAGTTTGTATTAAATAGGCATCCACTTCTTCATCAATTAATAAACTTTTACCATCAGCCAGGTAGTCTTCATAGGCATGTACAAATTCATGTATAAAAACGGAGGTTCTTCTATCCCATTCAGTTTCTGTAATATTATCCAACCCATCAAATAAGCTGGCACTGATTAGCATTGCATTTTTATCCAGAAGATAAAGCCCCTCATTTGCTCCAGATCGAGTGTCTCGAACAATATTAAATCCATCATTGTCTTCAATGAGCGAATTGATTACATCATTAAAGTTCGGTGGCAGAAAATCATCTCCACCATCAGAGATCCATTTATTATAAAGACTTTCAAGCCGATACACTGTTGTCCATATGAAAGAATACATGATCAATGATGTTTCTGTTATATCCCATGATTGTCTGTCTAACGCCTGTCTGAGTGATGATAACATGAGATCTACAGATTCAACACCACGAGAATTTAAATAGATAATCTCCGTAAGATCCTTGAGCAGCTTTTCTGACATTGAAGTCCCATTGATTGTAATGTCACCAAACCAGTTTTCAACAGAACTTTGGACAAGTAAGTAACGAAAATCAGCATAAGATGTGTATTGGGGATACTGAGAAAATCCATAGTCATGGGCCATGACATCAAATTGAGGGTTGTAAAAATCACTCTGATCAAATTGATCAGGATCACCTTCTAGTTTTGCTGCCTCTTGAAAAAAAAGCTCTAAAGGACTATTCGTGTCTTTAGAGTCTAAATAAGATAAATCAATAGCCTCTGTTGGCTTTTGAATAGTTGTTATGCCCATAAACCCTTCCCATTTTCCTGATACTATGCCCTGTCTTCGCTAATATTATATCGTTAATTTAGATGAGAAGTTGCTAAATAAGCAGCTATTTTTTGTTGTTGTAGGCATACATGGGTGTATTTACTGGTATTTTTTCAGCAAAAGAACATCTAAATCCCAAACACAGGAATGATCAAATAAAAAAATGGGTAGTTTTTACCTTAAATATTCAAAACTATCACGAATAGTAACATTATCAATTTTTTGTTCAACGCTTATATTCTGCACTAGCTGAATGCCTGTAAGACCATATTTTTCGACAAAATACTTAAGCCCTGAATGCGTCTTCTTTGATGAAACTTTTGCTTCAAGAATATATTTTATTTGGCCATCTATTACGGCACAAAAATCGACTTCTTTTCCTTCTTTTGTCCTTAAATACTTAAGTTCTGTAACAATTCCTTTGCTATCTTGTATTTCATATAAGTTTTTTAATAAACTCACAGCTACAAAGTTTTCAAAACGAGCACCTTTGCTATCTATAACCATTCCTGTATCAAAAAAGTAAATCTTGGGTTCCTTAAGAAGTGATCTTGCAATATTTTTTGAATAGGGAGTAACACGAAAGACAATCATAAGTTCTTCTAGAATTTGAATATATTTTTTGATTGTATGTGGCGAAACAGAGACGTCTTCTGCTATCGATTTATAGGAGACTGGGGTGCCTGCGTTTCGTCTTAGAATTTCTAAAACAAGCTGCATGGACTTAAGATCTTGTATTTTTTCAAAATCTAAAACGTCAAACCGAATAAGCCCTTGGGCATATTGTATGCGCCATCGGTTGGCATCATCAGTACTTGAAGCTAAAAAGGGCTCTGGAAATCCTCCCTGTACAATAAGCTTATCTTGATCGCTTTTTTTAGGATTATTTAGTTCCGCCAATGAAAAAGGCAAAAGCCTTCGATGATAATAGCGCCCTGCCAGTGAATCACCTACAAATCTATAGGTTTCTAGTCTTGCGCTTCCTGTCACAAGGATTTTCAATTTTTCTGGTTTTGTATCATAAAGACCTTTAAGATAGTTTTTCCATTCTGACATTTTATGAAGTTCATCAAAAACAATGAGTTCAGTAGATGGCAGCCAAGACCTTGCTTGAATAATTTTACGCTGCTCAAAATCATCGTAATTAAGATACACTGCCTCTTTGAATTCTTTACAGATTTCTTTAGCCAACCATGTCTTACCCACCTGGCGAGGGCCAGAGAGAAAAACCATTTTCTTAGATAAGTCTTTAATAATACTCTGTTTTTGTGTTCTTTTCATAATAAAGCTTATGCCAAAAGCAAAGCGTTGACATAATCCGCGATTGTAAGATTTTAGACACAAGGCGAAAACATGGAGCCCTGAGCCCACAACGACCATTATGCACTATATTGCATTTTAGTCAAGACTTTATTGCAAATTAGTGCGTTTTAGTCAGTCCACAGGGGCAACGACGCTCACATGTCCTTATGCGACAATGGCCCTCTGGCCCATAAACAAGAACGGGTTACCATTTTTTTTATACGACATCCACAGCTTGGCAACACACTGCCTTTTCACGCTTCGCCTCCTCTGTTTTCCGTTATGCGACTAACTGCTTGATCGGCCGCTTCAACGCTTAAATTATAGCTATATTTATATTTGCTAATATTCAAATATAGGTATATTTTATAGACATTATTTCTTTTTACCGCTCTATTTTACTAGGAGAATCATGAATAATACTTACATTCTAAGGGATTCCCAAATAAAACTAGAAAAGATTTTAGATTCTCAGAAAATTGACAGAGATATCATTGTAGTAGAAGGCGTAAAAAAAGTCGGCAAAACTACACTGGTTAAAGAGGTATTTAACGAACGCCCTCATGTCTGGATTGATTTTGAAACAGACAAGAGCCTTGTGCGTGAAATAGATCTCTCAGCAGATTTCAATGAATTCCAAGATATTCTGGCCCTTAGATATGGATTTGTGCCAGGAAAAGACAGGGCCCTCGTTATAGACACAGCACATCTTAGCGAAAAACTTACTCAATATCTTCTTGAAAGCAGGGAAGTCTGGCAAAATCAGACTGTTGTTTTGATTACCTCTTTGACCTCAAGATTGTTTAGCCAAGGAATCAAAGAGGTCAATGATTCTATTAAAAGGGTCCTTGTTTGTCCTTATTCATTCTTGGATTTTGTAAAGGCTACCAAAGAAGACTACCTCCATGACCAACTCTTAGAGTGGAACATTGCAAAGCCATTTAATGACACCCTCCACCAAAAAGCTCTTTCCGTATTAGAGGCCTATTTAAATGTTGGAGGCCTGCCAAGCGTTGTTGCAGCCTATCACAAAGGAAATGATTGGCATGATATGCTCAATGAATTTATTTTTGATTATGTAGATGAATATAAAAAGATCCGCGGTGAAAAAAATGCGGGATTATTTGAGACATGCCTTCAAAGAGTTTCTCAAACTCTAGGTGAGCCCAGCAAAACAACAACGGTTTTGCCATCAAATCATAAAGACTATCCAAACATTCCAAAGATGATGCGTTTTATCGAAAGCCTTAGTATCATTTATAACACCCCCCTCAAAACTCCACAGACAAAGAACAGCAAGAGGCTGCCACCAAAACGCTATGTCTTTGATCATGGGATTCGAAATCATTTTTCGACAACGACAAATGAATTAATGTCTTCACTCACTTCAAGCACCAGAACACCAACTGGTTTTGTTCAAGGCTTGTTTGAAAACCATGTTCTCTGTGAATTGAAATCCCGGGGGATTCGTGAAGCTATTTCTTGGAGACAGAAATTTAATGGCAGTGAAGTCAGCTTTGTTATTAGGTCTGGTCAACAGCTCATCCCGATCGATGTTAAACCCAGCCTCAAAACAAATAAAAAATTCTTTACAAGCCTTCTCACCTGTCTTGATTCCTTAAAGCTTAAACGGGGCGTGCTCTTCAACGCTGATAAAGGTGCTATTCACAAGATTGGCGATAAGACCATTCTTCAAGTACCAATATATTCTGTGTTTAAGCTGTGAAAGCGCGCCTATGCACCAATGAGCCTACGCTCCTACGTCTAGATTCGATTTATCGATTATTAACTTTTCAAGATCCAGCGAACCCATGACCCTGCGAACCTGTACCCAGCATCTTAACATCTGACATCTTGTTTTATTAATTATAAGACGCTTAGCGACGTTATACGACAAAAAGCCCCGCAACCAACACATGGCCACAGGGCTTTAATAAATGACTTGGATTTTAGCATAGGCGCTTAGGAGCCTAGGAGCGCAGGCGCGTCTTTATTTCAAATGCTTTGAAACAAGCTTTGTCATTTCAAACATGTTCACTTGTTTTTTACCACCAAACACTGGTTTAAGTTTATCGTCAGCATTGATGTTTCTTTTATTTTTAGCATCTTGAAGTTTATGTTTTTTGATATAAACCCAAAGTTTTTTGACAACTTCTGTTCTAGGAATTGGTTTTGAACCAACAATTTCTGCTAAAGCTGCATCTGGTTGAACTGGCTTCATAAAGCCTGATGTTTTCTTTGCCATAAAACGCCTCCTTTAAGAATTAATTACCTTATCTAATAATTGAAAGAACGTTGGAAATGATGTGTTTACACAGCTCACATCATCTATCGTAACTGGCTTATCCAAAACAAGCCCTGCTATTGATTCCATCATAGCTATCCGGTGATCTCCAAAGCTTTCAAAACAAAGTCCTTCTGGAGATTTTAGCCCCTCTGGATTTCCTTGAATCACAAAACCATCTTCTCTTTCTTCAATTTGGACACCTATCTTTTTTAATTCAGAACACGTAGCCTTAATTCTATCTGTCTCTTTTACCCTGAGTTCGTTGGCTCCTGATACAATCATTTTACCTTGAGCCGTAGCTGCCGCCAAAGCCAAAAGAGGCAGTTCGTCAATAAGCCTGGGAATAATACTGCCTGTAATAGAAATATTTCTTAACTTTGATGAATAAACTCGTAAATCACCAACTTCTTCACCTTGAACAATCTCTTTGTTCTCAACAGCGATCTTGGCACCCATAAATTTTAGAACATCGATAATACCCGCACGCGTATGATTGAGACTAACATGCTTGATAAGCAGTTCTGAATTGTTTGTGATGAGAGCTGCTACAATAAAAAAAGCAGCACTCGAAATATCACCGGGAATACTCAAGCTTAATGCCCTGAGCCTTTGAGGAGGATCAATGCTGGCTGTGAGGTCTTTAATTGTAATCTTTCCTCTCATAGACTTGAGCATGAGCTCTGTGTGGTTGCGAGACAGGTGTGGCTCTGTAACAGAAGTAATACCCTTAGCATAGAGGCCTGCTAGTAAAATAGCTGATTTAACCTGAGCTGAAGCTAGTGGAGGCTCATATGAAATGCCTTTAAGAAACACTTGATCTGATTTGTTTTGGGGAACTGTTGAAATATGACGCTTGCCTTCTTTTTCCTCTAATGTGAATTCCGCACCCATGAGCTGTAAAGGCTCTATGATTCGATCCATGGGTCTCTTGTTTAAAGAATCATCCCCTGTAAGTGTGGCTGAAAAACTTTGACCTGCTAATAACCCCAACATCAACCTCATTGTCGTGCCAGAATTACCACAGTACAGAACATCTGTTGGTGCGCTTAATCCTCTAATTTTTTTGCCCTGAACAATAAGTTCATCTTTTTCTGTAATATTAGAAGCTGTATGTGATGTCTCTACACCAAGCTGGTTGATAATCGTGAGTGTGCGCAAGACATCTTCGCTTAAGAGAAGGTTGCTGATCTTGGACTCACCATTGGCCACAGCCGCTAATATTAAGCTTCGATGTGAAATAGATTTATCTGAAGCAACCCTGATTTCGCCTTTAAGGCCTTGAGATGTTTTTGTTTGATAGTTCATTCTTTTGATTCTCTATTATAATTTGCCGTTTAAAGTCCAATAACCATTAAGAAATATCTTGAGGCAAACATTGTTCTGTAATATCGGGCCGTTAGAGCTTTGCAGGGGCGGCTTTTTTTTCGCAACTCTCAACGAAATAAGGCGATAATAGTTACATATAGTATGGGCACTATATTAAAACAAATATCACTCATTTTCCTTCTCATGATTTTTGCACTCTTTTTATCTCAATGTGACACGAGCATAACTGCAAACACTGAAGAAGATACAATCGAAAATGAAAGCTATCCTGAAGACTGGTCCGAAGAGCCAGACCAGTCCGAAAAGTCTGAAGAGAATGAGAATGGGGGCGAAGGTGAAGGAGAAGGAGAAGGTGAAGGTGAAGGCGAAGGTGAAGGAGAAGGTGAAGGAGAAGGCGAAGGAGAAGGCGAAGGAGAAGGCGAAGGTGAAGGAGAAGGAGAAGGCGAAGGTGAAGGCGAAGAATTTATAATGACTTTTTATGGGCATCATCTTTGGCAGGGGAAGGACTTAACAACAGTTGATGAAATGATGGACACGGGAATGACCCATGCGGGAATAACATTCCGTCCTGACTCCCTAGCCGAAGATGGATTACAATATTTAGAAAATCAGGGTTATACTCTGGCCTTGGGTATTACTGCTGGCCACTACACATGGGGAGGCCTTGATGAGCTTGTACCAGGAAATGATGATTCAAAGTTTTTAGATGCCCCTTGTCTAGATTGCAATCTCTGCGACTATTGGAATGCCTTTGATGCAGCCAATGACCCCACATACACTGGTATTTTGTGGCAGAACACCTTGGCCAATACGACTGATGTTGTTTCAAGGGCAAATGCAGACCTCGTTTTTTATGATGTTGAAATCTGGTATGACCCCACTGTTTTAGAATGGTATTACAATGGTGGTGATCCCGGACAAGACTGCAACTGCAATGTGGTGGATGAAGGAATCGGCTACACTGCTTATCGTGATGCATGGATGCAAAGAGGCTTAGAATTAAGAGACATTGTTCACAACAACGATGCAAATTCATCTGTTTATTTTTATCAGGAACTCCCCTTAAACGCCATAGAGTGGATACCAAACTATCAAGGAACTTTAGTATCAAGAACTGAGGGATACATGCAATACGGTTCAGGAGATTTTGCCAATCCCTCTTTATACATCTTGCCAAACCTCGACGCCCTAGAACAAAATATTACTGACATGGATTTTACAGACCTTGTGACTTGGCTCAGCTTCACATATGTTTATGGTTACAGCAATTACAATGCAGGTGATCTCTACTTTGACACTTCTGTAAGTTACTTAGCAGGGGTAATGCTCAGACAAGCTGGCGCTAAAGGATTCATTATCTATCCTAATGCTGATGATGAAAGAGAAACTTTTCCTATTGCCGAATACGGAAACTACAATGGCTATGAGGATGAGAATGGTTACGGAGGTTATCAGTACTGGCTGAATCATGCAGAAGCTTTAGTTCAAGGATTTAATGACGGAGAAACCTATACTGAAACAAATAAAATAAAAAACCCAAGCCTTGAGGCCTTTAAACCTAAGGCCGATAGCTATAATGGCGCGCTCGTAGGTGTAAGATTTATTCCAAATTTCTGGTCGTGGACAGATACAGATGGCAACGCAGATGATACAGCGACGTATGCGAATCTTGTGGCCGAAAATGTAACGGCTGGAGTTTACAAGTGGCGACATACGAGAACAGGAACCATTGGTGTGCGAACAATTACGTCGAGCGAATTCGAAATCACAGCATTAGAAGAAGGAACCTACACATTTTCAATTTCCGCTCAAACATCTGTAAGTGACGCTAATAGCAATCTAAGTTTTGAAGTATATAATGTTGGATTAGGAACATCTGAAACAATTGGTGATGTGAGTTTTGATACTTTATTGAATGGATATAATTATCAGAATAGCATTTCTCTTGCCGAAGGCTCATATGAATTAAAGATTATTTTAAATGACAATACAGGGCAAAGCGTGGACATTTATTTGGATGATGTTTCTTTACATCTCACGCCATAGTTTTGCAGTCTTCTCTATATATTGATACAACCACTTGGAATCAGATTTTTTGATGGCTTTTTCGATATCATTAAGTTGCGATTGGAAAAAAGAGATCTGTTTTAAAGCGTGTGTTTTGTTTTGAAGAAAAATATCTGTCCACATCTTTGGATCAGACCCTGCCACACGCGTGTAAGATTTGAAGCTGCGGCCAGCGATTTTTTTGAGCTCCTTCATTGGAATCTTCTTACCAACAGACTGCATTGTTGCAAAAGAGAGAATATGAGGCAGATGTGAACACGCAGCCAAACGACTGTCGTGATCTTTCACATTCATAAGAACTGTTTGAGCACCAAGCTTTTTCCAGAGCCTTGTTGCTAAATCAGTAAACTTCTTCTTTGTCTTTTTTCCTGGGACAATAATGCATGGCGAGTTAACAAAGAGATCAGAAACAGAAGCACGAACACCTGACTTCTCGCTGCCCGCCATGGGATGGCACCCTACGAAATTACCGCTTTGGAAACTTTTATCCGCCACTTTAATAATATCCGTCTTTGTGGACCCTACATCAATCACCAAAGCATTCTCTGAAATAAAAGCAGAAAAATCTTTGATCTGTTCTTCAAGCGTACAAACTGGAGTGGCAAAAACAACAAGATCACTTGCCTCGAGCGTTTCAATATCGTCTTTTGATATTTGAGAAACAACGCCCTGCTTCTTAGCATAAGAAAGAGTCTTTGGGTCGACGTCGATTCCCACAACTTTTTTGGCAATTTTCTTTTTAAGAAGATCCCTGCCAAGAGATCCTCCAATGAGACCGATGCCGATGATTGTGGCTTGGTTGAAATAAAATTTATTCATAGTTAATACCCCTCTCCCCTCTGGGGAGAGGGTGGTCCTTTGGACCAGGTGAGGGGCAGCCCCTCATCCGCCCTTTGGGCACCGTCTCCCCAACGGGGAGAAGGACAAATCATGCCTTTGGATAAGATCCCAAAACTTTAAAACGCATACATTCTTTTTCCAACCCTTCAAGCGCCTTTTGCACGCGCTTTTCAGAAGAGTGCCCATCAAGATCAACAAAAAACATATATTCCCAGGCCTTTGTTTTGAGAGGCCGACTTTCGATCTTGGTGAGGTTGATTTTTGCATTAGCCAGTGGCTTGAGAAGGTGAAAAAGGATTCCTGGCTTATCTTTCGCCACAAAAGCAATAGAGGTTTTGTCATTTCCTGTTTTACCTGCCTGTTCTTTTCCTAAAACAAGAAACCTCGTAAAATTCTTTTTCGAATCTTGTATTTTTCTGGCTAGAATATTGAGCCCATAAAAATTGGCAGCCAAATCACTAGCAATGGCTGCTGCATTTTTATTCTTTGATAAAACCTTTGCCGCACTAGCCGTTGAATCAACGTTTTTAAGAGAGACATGAGGCAGATGTCTTGCCAACCAATTACGACATTGGGCTAATGCCTGAGGATGAGAATAAAGAGTTTTTACATCACTGATTTTGGAACACACGGATATCAAATGTAAATCAACAGAAACAATAATCTCTGAACAAATTTTTAAATCCGAATCGACAAATTTATCGAGAGTGTAACTCACTACCCCTTCTGTTGAATTTTCGATTGGCACGACACCAAAATCAATCTCCCCCTTTTCGACTTCATTAAATATCATCGAAATATCTGCTTGAGGAATAAAATCAGCCGCATGTCCAAAGTGCCCTGTGGCTGCCTGATGGGTAAAAGTGGCTTCTGGCCCTAAAAAAGCCACGCTAATGGGTCGCTCTAAAGCCCTTGTAGCAGATATGATTTCTCTAAAAATTGAACGGATAGCTCTTTCATTATAAGGCCCTTTATTGCTCTGTGAGAGGCGATTAAAAATTTGTCTTTCACGTGATGGCACGTATATTTTCTTGCCCTTACCTTCTTTGATTTTTCCAATTTTTTTTGCCTTCGCCCCTCTTTCAGAAAGAAGCTTAAGAAGCTCTTTATCAAGGGTATCAATTTCTTTTCGTATTTTATCGATATTATTATCTTTTTTCATAGACCTCCCTCATAGGGATGATTTGCTTGAATTTCAAGCATACACTGGCTAAAAGACGTGGACTTAACTAGGGCTAACAATAATGGAGCTTTACGCAACAAGTGGCTCAGTATTAAGCGACATTCTTCGAAGCCTTACACACCCTGCTACGCCAAGGCTACGCAGGATTCTTTTCGCCTCTATTTTCGTAGCAAGCTACGAGATATTCGGCGAAGAAGAATAAAGAAGTATTATGGGAACTAATTCAATAGATAAATCAATTTCGGATAATTTTCCTTACTACAGCACTGAGGAGCAAAGCCTTCTTAAGGAACTTGTTGTTCAATCAGATCCCAAATCAGCCAATTTTCAAAAGGCCAAAACTAACTTCATGGAATTGCTCTATTCTGATTTGGTCGATTTTTACAAATGGGAAGCCACCCTAGAAGACCGCATCATGATTCGCAAACGCCTGCTTAATGTGGCTGGTCTTTTCTTCATTGTTCCTATTCATGAATTACGAGAACTTTCTCATCGCGCAAGGCTCACCCATAAAAAACTTGTTTACGAAACAGCGCCAGACCCTCTTAAAGCCGAGATCGTAGAGATGCATTCATACGATCTTAAATATATTGAGGGATTTCATGATTTTTATTCTCGCATCATGATCGAACCCAATCTCTCTGCACTAGATTATGTTGCTGGAAATCGTGAGAAGAGACAATACCCACAATCGCAGCTCACAGTCTTCCGTAAACGCATTCAGGATGAAGTGATCTCAAAAGAGTATCTCACTGCTTCAGCGGAGCCTCTCACACAAACACAGTTTGTATCTCTCTACAACCCTAATGGCACAACAAGAGATCTTATCACTATTGGCTTTGACATGATTTATGAGTCTGCTTTTATTGACTACTTTCATAATGCGCCTAATGTAACACCCATAACACTGCCACGAAACGCGCATATCATGGGCAAACACTTTCTATTAGCTGCAGTGAACGAGACCATTCGACTCAAACGAACATCAAAGGATTTTTTAAATGAGTTTCCTGTATTTTTATTTGATGAAGATGGTGGGTCAGCTGATCGTGTGGACGATCTTATTTTCTTTATCACCGATAATCTCGTCCCTCAAATCACTCAAAAAATCCGTCATTGGAATATCAAAATCGGTCTTGATCCCGAAAACGAATTCATTCATTGGATCGAGAGCAAGTAGAATACTTAAATCACATCTCTCCACAATCTATACCAACGAATTGTCGATGATTTGCTGTCCTTCGAAAAAGGACTCTTGCATTTGAGGGAATCAGAAACAAGAGACAGCCACACAGTGCCTGCTTTACCCACGACACTATTGTGCGACACAACACCCCAAACCCGACTATCAACAGCCTTGTCTCGGTTATCTCCCATGACAAAATAAGAATTTTCAGGCACCTTGACTTCAAACTCTATGCCTTGAGATCCTTTTTTCTCTCTCTGAATATAATGTGGATTTGAATTTAATACTGTTTCAGTTTGAATCTGATATTTTTTGTGCCCTCGAAAATAAGGCACTGGTAAAAGCTCTTTTGGGATATTTGAATCAGCAGACACTGCAGCAACACATCTATCATTAGGGCTAGATTTAAGCACGTTGATGTTTTGAGACCTAAGGGATTGATTGTTGACAGATAAAAGGCCACCCTTGGTCGAAACAACATCTCCAGGCAGACCCATTATTCGTTTTATGTAATATCGACTATCTGCTGTATGTTTAAAAACAATCACATCCCCACGTTTGGGGCTTTTGAATTTTAAAACCCATTTTGAGCTAAAAGGAGCTTTTATTCCGTATGCGATTTTAGAAACAAAAACATAATCACCTTTAAGCAAAGTAGGCAGCATTGATTTTGAGGGAATTTTGAACGGCTCATAGAAAAACGCCCGGACAACCCACCCAAGAACTAGAAGCAGAATAAAATAAAAAAAAATTTTTTTTGTTTTCTTCATATAGCTTCAGCGCGCCTGTCCTCCGAAGCCTTGGCGAAGGAGGATTGACGCTTAGGTGCATAGGCGCACAATTAATAAATCTTCTTCCCAAACCTATCCCAACGAACATGAGGAATCATATCTGGGCCCAAAGGATTATACTCACAATTTGTTTTTTCGTGATTGAGAGAAAGCCAAACAAAAACAGCCTTTCCTTTAAGATATTCACGTGGCACAAACCCCCAAAACCGGCTATCATGGCTATAATCACGATTATCGCCCATCACAAAAAAATGCCCTTCTGGGACTGTTGTTTCATAGTCAGAGCTCAAGGGGTTTGTTTTGGAGCGCTGGATCATGTGCTGATTTCCGTCTGCCAATGTTTCAAGTTGTTTGTTAAATTTTCCTACTTTTAAATAATGTGGAAAATCGTGAAACCTCTCTGGCAACATTTCTTTAGTCTCTTTCGAAAGATTCATATTACAATTATTATCTGGATCTTGTCCTTCAATAATAATCGGTTGATACTTGGCAGCCTCTCCATTGATATTCACAATATCGTTCTTGATTGAAATCTTATCGCCAGGAATACCTACAACACGCTTGATAAAATCAACATCTTCATCTTCTGGATAAGTAAAAACAACGACATCACCGCGCTTTGGGTCGTCAAACTCCATGAGCCATTTTTTGGTCAAAGGCACCCTCAAGCCATAATGATACCTGGCAACAAAAATATGATCTCCCACAAGTAATGTTGGCAACATAGATTCAGAAGGAATTTTAAAAGGCTCTACTAAAAAACCACGAATGAGCACAGCAAGAAGAATCGCACCAACCAATGCCTGAATATATTCTGAGATAATTTGAAACGTATTTTTCTTTACCATGAATCTCCCAAATAATATTATTCGATTTTTAAAGCAGCAAGAAAAGCCTCTTGTGGAATCTCAACAGAACCGACTTGCTTCATGCGCTTTTTTCCTTCTTTTTGTTTTTCTAATAACTTACGTTTTCTTGTAATATCGCCACCATAACACTTGGCCGTCACATCCTTTCTGAGAGCCTTTACAGTCTCTCTAGAAATGATTCGATTCCCTATCGCAGCTTGAATGTTGACGTCAAATTGTTGTCGGGGAATGAGTTTGCGTAATCGCGTCACAAGTTCTTTGCCTCGGTAATAGGCATTATCTCGATGAACAATGATGGACAAAGCATCTACAGGGTCCCCATTAATCATAATATTTAGTTTTATTAGCTTTGATGGAATATAAGAAGAAAGCTCGTAGTCCATCGACCCATAACCCCTGGTCATGGATTTTAGTTTATCATAGAAATCGTACATGATTTCTGGAAAAGGAAGCTGGTATCGAATCATAACCCTGTCTTTTGTCACGTAATCAATATGATCCTGGCTCCCTCGTCGACTTTCGCACAACTGGATTATGCTACCAACATATTCAGTAGGAACATGGATTGCCACTTTTACAAAAGGCTCTTCAATGTGATCAATAAAATCAGGATCTGGCATTTTGGAGGGATTATCAATTTCTAACTTTTCACCTTTAGTCGTATAAATGTGATACACAACTGTTGGTGCCGTTGTAATCAAATCAAGATCGTATTCTCGTTCCAATCTTTCTTGAACGATTTCCATATGGAGCAATCCTAAAAAGCCACATCGAAAACCAAAACCCAAAGCAGCAGATGTTTCGGGCTCGTATGAAAAAGATGAATCATTGAGTCTCAGTTTATCAAACGCTTCACGTAAAATCTCATACTGTTTAGGCTGTGTAGGATAAAAACCACAAAACACCATTGGCTGGGCCTCTTTAAAACCAGACAGAATCTCTGAGCAGGGGCTGTCTACTAAAGTCACAGTATCGCCAATTTTGGCATCGGCAATTTCTTTAATACCAGCAACAACAAAACCAACCTCTCCTACCGATAAAGAACCTAGTGAAATCGGCCTTGGGCTTTGCGCCCCCACCTGTAAAACCTCAAATTCTTTTTGAGCACTCATGAGCTTGATACGATCTCCTTGCCTAACAGCCCCATTGAAAACTCTCACAAGCATGATGACACCTTGGTATGAATCAAACCAAGAATCAAAAACTAAAGCCTGTAAAGGCTCTGTTAAATGCCCTTGGGGCGCTGGAACCCTCTCAATAAGTGCCTCGAGAATATCCTCTACACCTTCACCTGTTTTTGCAGAACAAGCAAGAACTTGACTCGCATCTATCCCTACAATCTCTTCGATCTCTTGTTTAACTCGTTCAGGATCAGAATTAGGCAAGTCTACTTTATTAATAACCGGGATAATTTCTAAATCTTGGTCTAATGCGGCATACACATTAGCAAGGGTCTGTGCTTGCACGCCTTGTGTCGCATCAACAACAAGAACCGCCCCATCACAAGCAGCCAGCGCGCGCGAAACTTCATAATGAAAATCAACATGACCCGGAGTATCTATCAAGTTAAATAGATAGTCTTTTCCATCTTTTGCCCTATAAGATAACCGCACAGCAGCGGCTTTAATGGTAATTCCCCGCTCACGCTCAAGGTCCATTGAATCCAAGACCTGTTCTTTCATTTCTCTTTCAGATAACCCACCAGTAAGCTGAATGATACGATCAGCCAAAGTAGATTTGCCATGGTCAATATGGGCAATAATAGAGAAGTTTCTTCTGCGTTTTATAGGGAATTCATTCATTAATTACTGGGTTTGATTAATTGTTATTTTGATTTTTCTTGTCTTGAGAAAATCCGTCTACTTCCAAAAAGCTCATTTGGCCTGGAATGGCTTTTCCATTTTTTTCTAATACGAGATCAATTCCTTGGCGAATATATTCTGCCATGGGCACCTTTGTGCATTGACTAAGATTCTTAAGCTTATCATTTTGTTCTTCGGTAATATATACTGTTGTAGATATTTTCTTTTGGCTCATGGCTTGTCAGGATATAGCATTTTAACTTTTAATCCGTACCATAGTGCGGATTAAAGGTTAAAAATACTTATGCTGGGTCAATTAAATATCCTAATTAAGGTAAAGCCAGTGCATAACCTGCGATTAGGCTTTGTGTCAATCCAACCACAGGCTCAAAACTACTGAAATCCTAAGACCTTAGAAGCTTCCTTGCTTTAAAAGGTCCATGATTTGCATTTCTCCAACTTTGATCTTTGGATTTTTCCACCCCCCCCTGATGCTCAGAGGAAAGGTGCCATCCGAGGTTTTGTAAGAATCAAGCAATGATATGAGAGGAAACTGTTCTATTACTTTTTCCGAAAAAGAAAACTTACCATCCATAGTTGTTCTAATTATCTGAAATTTACGATTCAAGCGAGCCGTCCCTGTAATATCTAAGACCGCGTCAGGCCCTGGAATTGAGAGTTTGTTTAATGTGATCGTTCCATTTGTTAATAAGCCATCGATTTCTACATGTTTTTTGCCAAGCGCTAATTCCATTTCGGGAACTTCTAGTTTGAAAGCCTCAATGGGTATTGCGGCTACTTTTGTGTCTTGTAGTTTTAGATTAATCTCTGCTTCACTTGTTTTAACATTCTTTTCCAAAAGAACATACACAGACCCCTCTAAAATGCCCTGTAATTTAATGGGGTATTTCAGTGAACCAAGATAACTATTTATAAATTTGAGTTCAGAAAGAGAAACCTTTTTGATTGTAACATCTACTACGTCAATTTTAACGGTTGATCCTTGGATCGTAAAAGAGACACGGCCTTGTATTTTTCCTTCTTTATAGTTGGCGTCAAAACTGACGTCAGTATTCTCTCCTAAAAAAGAAAACAGTGAAAAACCTACTTCAAGATTTGGTACATAGAATATTTCTTTGCCTTTTTCAAAAACCCTAAAATCTGAAAACTCCGTATCAAAAATCAGGCTTGCATCAATCTCTGACACAGAAACACTATATTGATTTTTTGTTACTTCTTCTACCTTTGCTAAAAAATGCCCTATGACAGTATCCAAAGGAAAAAACAGTAATATGAAAAAAATAAGGGCTATAAGACCTGTAAATAAATATAAAATTATCTGTGCAGCTTTATTCAAAGCAACTTCCTTCTTAAGTTTCTTGGTTTTGTTTTAATATGGTAACTGTCATCACGACAGAGCTCATTCTCTGCTTGTTGCGCCTGTCTGCTTTGATAGTTAGCTTCTTTACCCTTACAGGCACCTTTGAATAGTTAACCAATTTTTCAAGGAGCTGTATGGTCTGATCAAAATCAATATTTCTAATGGTCAGCTCTTTGCCTTCTTCTACAAAAACACCTTTTTGAATTTCGGGAATTGTTTTAAGCGTGGCTTTATGTCTATCAATTCCCACATCATCTGTGATTTGATAAATAATTCGCTTAAGAGGGTCTGATCCCAATTTAGCCGATCTACCACCAACAGTATTTACACCCTGCCTTAAGCCTTGAAACTTTGCCAACCTATCGTAAAGCTCTGTTGCCGTCTTTGTAACTTCGCGATACTCCTTTTCTCTTTCATTTAGCTTTGAAGAAACACAGTTAACTGGCAAAATCATGACAAGCATCAAAACAACAACAAGAACTCCTGCCACAAGGTATTGTTGTTTTTTATCGAGCCACAGGAAATTGTTATACAGCTCATCAAAATTAAGTTTGGAGCGAATTTTATTTAAATCAAATGATGCCATAAGTAATCACGTTTATTCCGACGTGCCCGCCATTTTTTTGATGTCGATTTTCAAAGTAAAGTCCCAGGTTCCACCAGGTTTTGGCTGCGCATCTGTTGATGTTATGTCTGCAAACATTTCTGATTTTTTTAAGGCTTCTACGATTTTTTCTACGTTAAGCGTGTCATTTGTTGTAGCACTCAAACGTAAAAAGTTGTCTGCAAAAACAAATTCTTTTGTTTCAAAATTGACCTCTTGTTTCGAAGGGAGTCGTGTAGATATTTCTTGCATTATTTGCAAAACGTTCTCTGAAGATCCTCCGTCAGAAGCCACTTCTTCGAATTCTTTAATTTTACTATTTACGCTATTTAAATACCCCTTCAATTTGCGACGTTTTTTCTTGCTTCCCCGCTTAGGGCTCTTAGCTATTTGAATCTCTTTATATTCTTTTTTTATTGTGTCTTCTACTTTTTTATTTATTTGAACGATCTTTCCTGAATAATGGTGGTCAGCAAAGAAATAATAAACGATTCCCAACATGAAAATAAGAACAAAAAAGACGCCTATTGATTTCAATTCCTTCGTTATAACCTGCAAATCCTGTTTAAAAGCAAAGGGGCCTTTTCTAAAATTAATTCTAGGAACACGATTCAAATAAATAGGCCTAATCGCCGTTGACAAAACCTGTGGAATAACACGATTGACCTCATCTGGATCTTCAAAGTGATGATTGGTTAAAGTAAGCGCTTCGAGTTCAAAGACATTTGTTCTCAAATGAAAAGCCAGATGCTCTATAATCCCGACTAGCCGCGTTCCACCACCACAGCAATAAATTGCAGGCAAAGTGAGGTTGTTATAATACTTTGAGGCCCCCATAAACGTTTGCTTCATTGATGAAACAAGTTCATCAGCAACCTTTGATAATATGCGTGATACCTGGTCGGAGTCTTGTTCTCGAATAAAGAGTTTTCCACGGGAAATTTTAAGCGCCTCAGCTTTTTCGTAATTAAGGTTAAAAATTCTTTGAATGGCTCTCGTAAAGTGGTGACCTCCTATGCCTATTGTTCGTGCATACTTGAGCTCTTTCCCCTTCATGATTAAGAGATTTGTTTTTGTATGACCAATATCACAAATCGCATAAAACCCCTCAGAAGGTAACACGGCGACTTGGGCAATCCCAGCCATATCAGCAATATCAGCCCCCAAATACTTTGCATCAACATTCACACTTGTTAAACAATCGAGGTATTTGCTGACATTTTCTTCATAAGTATACGTACAAAGAATGTTTGATTGGTTGTCTTCTTGGTTGAGAACATGGTGGTCCCAAAAAACGTTCTCGATTTGAAAAGGAATGTGCCCCTCAAGCTCAAAAGCGACAACTTGGCTAATTTTTTTAGTATTTGTAAAAGGGACATCGAGAATTCTAGAAGACAAGAGATGACCTGGAAGACTCATGCAAATAACATCGGCCTTAAATGAATGTTCCGAAAAAAACTTTGAAAGAACCTCTTGAACTTGTTCATCATGGTGTTGACGAGAATGGGTATTGAGAGGCAAATCAAAAAAATCCAATAAATGCAGTTCTTGCATATGCCTTTCTAGGCGAAGGATTTTTATTGAATACGTGCCGAGGTCAATACCTAATATGCTTTGTGACATACCCTTAATCTTGTATTACAAGTTTACAAAATCCTAAAGAAAATAATGCAATGCCCGCTATTGCTGCAACAGTCGTATCATTGCGTAGCGAGAGATTCTTTCTCTCGCAGTAGATGTGCATTTTTCAGCAGAACTACTGGGTTTTCCCAAAAAATACGTAGATACAAGGCGGATTTTTCAGCAGAACCATTAATTAACCTGATAATAAAGAATACTCCACTTCTTAGCCTGACTGCTACTAGCATCCAAAATAATATTAATTATTGTCTCTACATTACCTACATTTCCTCTGGCTTTAATCTCAAAAATGTCATTGTCCTCAGACAACAGGTCTTCAAACTGTATTGCGCAGCCTGTTACTTTAGAGGAGCTCGAACTCGTGCTCGAAGTTGTGGTTGTGGTTGAGGTTGAGGTTGTACTCGTGCTCGATGCGCTAACATCAGAGGCTGACGTTAACCCCAGTTTTAAATTAAGAGCGATGGCAACATCTGTTTTACTGGGACAACTCGATAGAATATCATCCCTAATTTCTGTAATTTCTTCAGCATCATCTTCCTCATCAAGGGGGCTTGTGCATTCTGCGTATTTAGTAAAATGGGCTATGAGGGCATCAACCGTTTCACTGTCAGCAAGGCAAATATTAACCTTGTCACTTGTATGATAGACCGTAACAAGGGGTTTAAGCGTTTCATAAATATCATCTCCCATTCCAGAAACCAGACGTAACTCAGACAAGGTAAGAAGCGCAGAATTCTTTAC
The DNA here is from genome assembly GCA_964609965.1 of uncultured Nitrospirales bacterium. GTDB lineage: Bacteria > UBA10199 > UBA10199 > UBA10199 > JADGCS01 > JAHJDR01. Next base: position 31,453 of record CAZSTS010000009.1, on the reverse strand, counting down.
ACTATAGGGAACATCTCCTCCATAAAGAGAAACTTCATTTCCCCTTTCAACCCCATCAAATTCATTAATCGCTGAATTAGAATCTACAAAATCAGATATGGCATGAACGAGGTCTTCGGCATCGGAACGCTGATTTTCAAAGAAGGTTTTAAACTCGGGCGCCATTAACAAGGAATAAAGAACCTTTTTTTGCATATCATAACTTGATGATGTTGAGGTCATTTTTGAAATAGCATTTACAGAATACTTTGATTGTTCTTCGCTAATTTCACTATCAAAATCTCCTTCAAACCCTAAAAATTCCTCGACATCCTCTTGTTCAAGCATGCTCACCCCACTGGCCGCAACCTCTTCCTCCTCACTTTCATCCATCGTATCTTCGTCCACCGCATCCTCGTCTTCAGTCTGCGCCCCCATTTGCCCCATCGCCACCATGGCCCTTAAGGCCTCGCTGCTTAACGGAATCATCTTGTACAAGGGCTCATAACCTAAATCCGCTAAGCTCGTACTTTTTTTAGAAAGCGAGCTTTCAACTTTTTTATTATAATAAAGAAGCATTTTTGAAAAATTGAAGGCTGATTTTGCCAAATAATAAGATTGAACTCGAGACCTATAATTTAAGGCCAGCTGATGGTTCACCAATGAATCATCAAACATATCTAACGAAAGCATTGTGAGAAAAGTAATAGCCGCTATAACAAGAATAAGAGCTGCTCCGCGTTGGTTGTGCTTAGGTTTTTTCATAGTAACGATTTCGTCCACATTGTAGGGGCACGGCACGCCGTGCCCCTACACGATATTTAAAAACTTATTTTGGTGTTATACATAGGAACTTCTACTAAAAATTCATAATAATGCTCTTTTCTATCTCTTTCATCAGCCTCTTCTTCTCCCATTTTTGTAAACTTAACTTTTACTATTTGAGGCAACTTTCCTGCTGCAGAAGCTGATCCCGTATCCCACTTTTGTTGCCAGTCCTTTTTGTTTGAATCATAGTACTCTAACTCAAACTCGCTCACATCTCTTAGCAAAATAAAGGATTCTCCACCTTTTTCAAGATCATCAAGCAGATAGTCTGTTTGCCGACGCTTGAGATCAAAATAGCCTCGATCATTCTTCTCTATAAAATAACCAACATGGTTTTGATCAGTTTCTGCTTTGTTTTTATGAAAGTGGACATTACTCATCGTGGAAAAATTCATGCTATCTTCAGCACCCAGAAATCCTGACTTATAAACAGCATTCTTACCTTGAAACTTTGAATCTGCCAAAAAAGCCATGTTCAAATCATCTTTAATTTTTGTTACCGTGATAACAACGCTGTGGTGCAAAGACATCCGCTCATCATTACGTTCTTTTTTACTCAATATCCCGTCTGTAATTTGAGTCACAGACAACATCATTGTGGCCAAAATGCCAATTGAAATAAGGACTTCTAAAAGGGTAAATCCTTTTTTGTTTTTTCTTTTAATAAGCATCTTTTCGATCCACCATTCACTATTCACGACCCACTATCCACGATTCACGAATCACTTAATATTCACCACATGTGTGATGAGTGAAAAAGATTTTTCTGGTTCCTTTGTTTCTGGATTTGTCTCTCCCCAATAAACAGTTAATTTAACCTCGCGAACTGCTTTAGATATTTCTTTCATAACATTTTTTATCACTGCCATGGCCACGACAGACTGGCCTTCTTCTCCTGTTTCGACAACAGGAATTTCGATCTTTCTTACAGCATAAACCCAGGAGAAATCTTGAAAAGGATCTTCAAAACTTCCTTTTTCTTCCAACTCATCAACAAACTTACCTCGAGCAAGATCGTCTTGAATTTCTCTTTCTGTTTCGATCATTTTATTATTTGCCAATGTTATGGCAACAAGCTCTTTTCTGTCTTCGATAACGAGCCGGGATGAATTTTCTGCACGCGTGAGAAACACACCCACAGAGCCAGCCAGAATGCTAACAGCAATCAATATTTCGAGCAGCGAAAAACCTAGATTGTTTCTTTTAACTTTCATTCTCTTCTCTTCCCCACCCCCCCCTACTTATTGCTAGTAAGGCGTTGTAAGGGCTGTCAGCCTTGTGCTGACTGGGGGCCCGGTGAATAATTAATAATGCCTTACTAGCAATCCTGCTCCCTACCCCCAGAAAGGTCAAAAGCGGCAGGTCCGCATTTTTTGACAACATGTTTATCTTTTTATTCCCTCTCTTTTGCATCATCATATTCAATATATTCAGGAACGACCTCTACCTCGCCAGTCAAAGGACTTACAATTAAAGTCATAAAACCTGTTTCGCTTTCAGTACTTAAATGAATCACTGCAAACTCAGTATATCCTTTTGGAAAAAAATAAAGCTGTACTGCCCCTTCTGTGACAGGCGCTTCTTGGCTTTCAGTTTGAATGTCCATGATTTTGATGTTTTCTGGCACATAAGTTATCTCTACAAGATCATCTTCTAATTCAGCAAAATCTCCTGTCCCCACAGAGCTACTAACAGCCTCATCTTCGTCAAGCCGCTCTTCATTTTTTAGTCTAATGGCTTCTATTTCATCATCGGTTTTTACAATATAATAAGGCGTGTACGAAGAAGAGGGAAGAAACTGTTGTGGTTCTTCTGACAAATCAAAAGTGATTCGATAATACACACTAGAGGTTGCGGCTTGAATATAGGATTGTTTAATCATGCGCACAAGCTGTGCAGATGTGCGCCTTAAATTACTAGCTTCAGTATCCCCCAGCCTACTCACAATAAACACAGTCAAGCTTGCCACAATGCTCAGAGCAACCAAAATCTCTACCAAGGTCATCCCTAAGCGAGAGGAAGGCCCGAAAAAAAAACAAGCATTATGGGGATTGTTTTTGGTTTTTAGCCATCTCAGTATCATAAACAGCCTGTGGTGAAACCATTTCACTAAAACCGATAGGAGATTTTTCTTTTGGTTCGCAAAAAAAAGGCGCTAAGATCGAAGCCATGGCACTTGCAAACGCAATCAGAAGCATAAAAACATCTAATAGGGACCAGTTTTTGTCATAGATTGTTTTTATAAACATTTTTATTCTTCATCTGTTTTGTAATTACAAATGTCGTCGTCTTCTGTGTCCTCGTCTGGTCCATCAGAGCAAATTTCAAACTTTTTACCATGTGTGCCTGGATACTCGTACATAAACTCAGTGTTCCAAGGATCCATAGGGACTTCTTCTAAATATCCAGAATCAACAAGAACATCTAGACCTTCTTCTGTTCCAGGGTAATTTCCTTTTTCTAATTTATACTGCTTAATGTCGCCAGCAAGAGCTGCTATTTGAGTTTTTGCCTGTTGAATTCTTGCTTTATCTGCCTTTGTAAAAACCGCATTCATAATAGCTGCTGAGGCGCCAGCAATAATACCTAACACGATTAATATTTCGATGAGTGACATTCCCATGCTGTTATCCAAGCGTCTGATCAACTTTAACATTATTCCTCCCTTGTCACGCCATAGCCCTGAGCTTTGTCGAAGGGCGAAGGCGGATAGATTAAGTTAACAAATTTTTGTTTTTCATCTCTAACCCGAAATCTGTAATATAGGCAACAAAACAGCTGCCACAATAAGGGCTATCATTGCCCCCATAAACACAAGCATAACGGGTGTCAAAAGAGAAGTCATTCCTTTGATATAATTATCAACCTCTTTGTCGTATGTATTTGCTACACGTTCTAACATAGCCTCAAGCTGACCTGTTTTTTCTCCAATGCGCACCATATGCAAAAACATGTTAGGAAACCTACCTGAGCGTGTGAGGGGCTCTGCTAAAGACTCCCCTTCTTTAACGTTTAGCATTACTTCTTCAATAACTTTTGCTAAAACCATATTATTCAAAATACTTTTCACTATTTCAAGCCCTGGAAGAAGCTGCACCCCACTGCTAAGAAGCGTGCTTAGTGTCCTGGCAAACCGCGCAACAGCAATTTTGATATTTAGTTCCCCAAAAACGGGTGCGTGTAATTTCCACTCATCGACTTTGAGTCGTCCATTTGGTTTTTTCTTCCACGCTAAAAACATGAGTATCAAAAGAAAAATACCAAGCCCTATTAACCACCAATAACCAAGAACAACATCTGTAATTCCCATCACAATCTGAGTAGGCAAAGGAAGAACGGTTTTTTGTTTAATGATGACTTGTGTAATTTTTGGCACAACGCTTGTGAATAAATAGCCCAACATTGCGATCGAAATAATAACCATGATAATCGGATAGGTCATGGCGCTTTTAACGGTTGCTTTTAGCTCTGCCTGAGCTTCTTTGAAAGATGCCAATCTTTCTAGAACAATATCGAGAGAACCTGCTGCCTCACCAGCCTTAACCATGTGAATAAAGATATTATCAAAAATCTTAGGGTATGATTGCATGCAATCACCCAACCTCGCCCCCTCGCTCACTTTGTCTTTAATTTCTGTAAAGGCTTTTCGCAGCGTTGGATGTTCTGCTTGGTCTTGTACTGCCTCGAGTGAATCAACAAGGGGAATGCCTGCGCTAAGAAGCACAGAAAGCTGCCTTGTTACACTAGCAATATCTTCGACTTTAATTCGATTAAAGAGTCTTACGTTTTTAAAACCAGTTCCATGAGGTAATATTTTTGTGGGAAAAATTCTTTGTTTGCGCAACTTTGCCCTAGCAGCTCTTTCTGACTCAGCATCCACAACTCCGCTGACATTTTTAGAGCTGGGGGCAATTCCTTTGTATTCAAATAATGGCATATTTAGTGTTTTTTAATCTCTATTTTTAGTTTAGGAAGACTCTACTCGCGCCACATCTTCTTGGGTGACCAGCATCACTTCTTCGAAGGTGGTTTCACCATTGAGCATTTTCACTGCAGCGAGTTCCCTTAAGGTTCTCATGCCTTGAGCCATGGCTTGTTTCTTTATTTTTACTCCATCTGCGTTAGCAATGATTAGATCACGAACTTCATCGGTAATAAGCATAATCTCATGAATTGCTGTCCGCCCATCATAACCTGTTTCTAAGCAATCAGGACAACCTGTTGCTCGATAAATGGTTTTGCCTTGAATCAAGGCATCTGAAAGACCTATTTCTTGTTTTTGAACCGAAGAAAGCGGCTGTTCTTCTCGACAAGAGGAGCATACTTTTCTTATTAGCCGTTGAGCCACAACTCCAATAAGAGAAGCCCCAACCAAAAAGGGTTCAACACCCATATCAATCAACCTTGTTGGTGTTGTGGCTGTATCATTTGTATGCAATGTCGAAATAACTAAATGTCCTGTGAGTGAAGCCTGCACTGCTATTTCTGCTGTTTCTTTGTCTCGAATTTCACCAATCATCACTACATCAGGGTCTTGTCGCAAGATAGAACGAAGAGCAGCCCCAAATGTCATATCAATCTTTGGATTCACCTGACATTGGTTAATGCCAGGGATTTGATATTCCACCGGGTCTTCTACAGTAATAATTTTTACATCAGGCTCGTTGATTTCAGTGAGGCAAGCATAAAGAGTTGTTGTTTTACCAGAACCCGTAGGACCTGTAACCAAAAGAATGCCATGGCTTTTATGAATGAGTTCGCGAATGGTTTCTAAATCTTCTTGATAAAATCCAATTGTATCGAGCGTCTGTAAAACCTTGCTTCTATCTAGTAGACGCATCACACAAGATTCCCCATAGGAAGTTGGTAAAGTCGAAACACGAATGTCGATATCTTTTCCTGCGAGTTTAATTCGAATTCGCCCATCTTGTGGCAATCTTTTCTCTGCAATATTGAGATCAGCCATGATTTTAATACGAGACAAAATTGAATTTTGTGCTTTTTTTGGCGGACGCATGATCTCATAAAGAGCGCCATCAATGCGGTAACGAACCACAAGTTCTTTTTCGAAAGGCTCAACGTGAATATCACTTGCCTTCTGTTTGACCGCACGCACAAGCAATTGGTTTACAAGTCGTATAATGGGCGCTTCGTCATCTGATTCTAATAAATCTTCAACCTCTTCAAAATCATCAATCATGTCTGTACCATCTTCATCAAGCTCACTCATCACAGCATCATTTTCTGGAGTTCGATTATAACAAGAATTAATGGCGTCCATAATAAGATTGGAGCTCGTAATGATTGGCTTGATGGGTGAGTCGAATAAAATACGCAAATCATCGAGTGCTGCATGGTTTTCTGGGTCAACGATGGCTACAATCACATGCCCTTCTTCACGACGAACAGGGATGAGTTCGTTCTTTTTTGAAAAATTGATTGGCACAGCATTGATGAGATCATTTGGGATTTCGTCGGGATTGATATCGTCAAGGTAATCAAGCCCTAGTTGAAAACTGACGGCTTTTAAAATCTCGTCCTCTTTTAAAAAACTGAGCTGAACAACGGCTTCGCCAAGACGAATATTTTTATCTCGATGAAATGTGAGGGCCTCATCAAGTTGCTGGGGTGTCAAAGCTGTGTACTCTAAGAGAATGTTACCTATGCTTCGGTCATGCATGACAACCTCATTTTTTTACAATCTTAAAAAAATGTGTGGTGTAGAGAGCTGCGCTGGCAATAGAATAAAGAAAACCGATTAGCAGACAAATTACGCCCACGCCATATGTGTTAATCTCGAATGCCGTTCCTTTGAATATTGGGTAATAAAAAATCATGGCCCCTAATCCAATATTGAGCCACGCTGTTTTTCGCTTTCCCCATGTTGCCGCATCAATAACAAGACCTTCACTAGCAGCCACAGCGCGAATGCCTGTTATGAAAATCTCACGGAACAAAAGAACAACAACAACCCAAGCTGGAATTCGCCCTAAGGGAATAAGCATAACAAGGGCTGTCATGTGAACAAGCTTGTCTGCCATGGGATCAATGAACTTTCCCATTTTGCTGATAGCACCATAGCGCCTGGCATAAAAGCCATCTACAAGATCAGAAATCCCTGCAACAGTAAAAAGGATCATTGCCCAAAAACAAAGCAGCCAATTAGAATCTTCGGGTCGACCATCGCCAACCATGGTTAATAGGACAACAAGGACAGGTATCAGGATAATGCGACTATATGTAATTAGATTTGGAACACTAAATAGCATCTTATTTATTTGTTTTAATTAGAAAATCCGGGATATGATAGGATGAGATCCCAGATTAATCAAGCTTTACATGCTTTAGATTTCATTCTATGCCTTTCTAATATTTCACATATTATGAATAAAACACCAGATAAAGCACCAGACAAAGCACTTATTCGAGATTCAATTACCACGCACCTTGAGACCTTAAAGTCTTTTGGGGTGGATCAGTTTGAGCGCACAGCACCTGCCCTGAGCGCAGTCGAAGGGTACGACGTACAGCGTACAACGAACGAGAAACAAAGCACGAAGCACGAGGAACCCTCCATCGAAGATCCTGAGCAAAGTCGAAGGACAAACCCCATTGACGCGGAAGAACTCACAAGCTGCCATAGTCTTGAAGACCTCCAAAACTTGATGGGAAACTGTGGCAGATGCCCTTTGCATAAAGGACGAAAAAACATTGTCTTTGGTGTAGGAAATCCAAATGCTGATCTCATGTTTGTTGGCGAAGGACCAGGGGCAGATGAGGACGAACAAGGAATTCCTTTTGTAGGAAAAGCGGGTAGACTTCTCACTCGCATGATCGAAGCCATGGGTTACAAGCGAGACGATGTTTACATAGCCAATGTTGTTAAGTGCAGACCTCCAGGTAATCGAAACCCTGAGCCAAATGAGATCGAAGCGTGCATGCCTTTTCTCAAAACGCAGATCAAAACTATCAATCCAAAAGCCATTGTTTGCTTGGGTAAATTTGCTGCCCAGACATTATTAGAAACCCAAACAGCCATTTCGAGAATTCGCGGCACATTTCAAGATGTCGATAATTATGCAGTCATGCCCACCTTTCACCCTGCCTATCTCTTGCGCAATGCTGGCATGAAAAAACTAGTCTGGGAAGACCTTAAAAAAGTCATGGCTAAGCTAAAAGAGACCTAAACCTTCAAAACAATCGTGTCCTCAAGGACACGCTTTCTTACCCCTTGTCTCTATATCTAATTGGTTTTTATCATCTTTAAAATTATATAAGTAAATTCGTTGTCATCATCATGGGCGCAACATTTCCAGAAAAGACGCGATAGTATGTACAGACGGTACACACTTTAACAGGAGAACAAAATGGCTGAAGGAATGAAATACGAGATAATTTGGGATAACAGAGCTGAACGAACGATACAAGCAGAGCAAGCTGAACAATTTGAACAGGCAGCTCGAGAAGAACGAGCAGCACGAGAAGCATCAAAAGCAGCTCACGCGACAAAGTCAGAAGCGCCCCCTACTCCTACTCCTACCCCTAATGCTGAATTTTCTATGACACCCAAGCCTACTGAACCATTACATTCGCTTGAAAAAGGCAATAGACCAACAACACCAGCAACATTATCCACCGTACCCGGTAGAGTTTGCCCTGAGGGCGCCACGACTATTTCAGGCTGCAAGTACGAATAATTTTAGGTTTTATTATCTTATGGCTTTGCCTGAATAATCCCGCAGCAAACTACGAAGGATCAATCTGAAAAGTTAATACGTCAACTCTCCAAGGGGCGGGGAATCAAACCCAAATTTTTGGGTTGAAACGGAGCATCAAACTGAACACGAATTTTTAGCTTACCTTTGTGTTTAATCCTTTCAAGCTCATCAATATGCATTTTTTTTATCATCTTTCTGTTTTTATCAAGAAACTGCATAGGTTTTTTTGCAAGGTGCTTTGTCACAAAATCTATTTCATACTCGTCATCTAGGCTATCAGGGGTAAATTCCACAACAAACTCATTTTCCGTTCTTTTTATTGAAGGAATCTTTTTGTCTAGCCGCCACCAAGAAACATAGATTTGATTAAAAACGATCGGCACTTCCTTTTTTTTAATCCTTTTTTCCTTGAAAGGAGCCTCGTTAAGAAAGGTCTTAACCGTACCAGGCAAACTCACAACAGCGTCTTTGTTGCGCTCTGTGTAAGGCGCAAAATTAAAGACAAAGCCTATCAAATTACTATCTGGAACCTTCTTTTTTTGCGTTAAATTTTTATTAATTAAATACTCGCCTTTTGTACAAAAGGAAAAACAAACAACAAACAGGATAATAGGTATTATTTTTTTAATCATGATTTTTATCCAACGCAGTAAATACGCATTTTTCAACAGACCCAGAATAACTAACACCTGCTTTGCAGGCTGTCAAAAGACAATAAAAAAGGCTGAACACGTTTGTATTCAGCCTTAGTAAATTTCTGATTGTTTTCTGTGCTTAAAATCCCATTTGCACTTGTAACTGACCAATGTGGTAAGTACGACTATCAGCTCCTGTGCTAACACCATCTAACATGTATTTATACTCAGCTTGAATTTTGGCATTCTTTCCAGCAAAATAATAGCCAATGCAAAATGTTCCGGCATACTCATTAGCAGAGTCTCCGTCCAAATCACCACCAGCAAGGTTGTCACTTAAAGCCGTGTCACCAGCTGCAAACATGAGAAGGTTATTTCCTGCACTGGTTATGTCATCAAATAAAACATCACCACGCACGGCTATTTCTAATTTTTTAGGAATAGGAAAATAACTCAAAAACGCAACAGCACCAATATCGGTCTGAGCTCTAGTAAATTGATCTGGGTCAATCTGTCTGTAATGACCACCTGCTAAAAATGAAATACCTTTGTACTTAAACCTTAGGTCAGCAGCACCACCAATAATACGTGCCTGTGTGCCATCCTCCATGTGGCCATAAGCACCGCCTACACCAAAAACGATGACAGGTTTTTCAGAGTAGCTCACATCCCCTTGTGCTGAACCCGTGCTGCCACCAAGGAAACTATAATCAAACCTGGCAGCATAAAACATCTCGGTTGTGGTATTGCTTCCATACCCTGTAGCTTGTCCGTTAGTAACTCCCACTGCATAAGAAAAGTTACCAATGCTTCCTGTAGCACTTAAACCCAAACCTCCTCCATAATCAAAACGGTAAACTGGCATAGACAAAGTAATAAAGGCCATGCCACTAGAACTCAATAATATGGCAGACTGTCCGATAGGCTGAAGAGAAAAGAACAGGTTAAAATAATCGTGAAAAGTATAACCCATCTCAAAAATATAGAGTGATGTTGATTTGTTTGGCGTTAAAACAGCTGTGTAGACAAATTTTTCGGAAAAGGCATTGCCAGAAAAAACAAAGCTAATACGCCTTAAAGCAAAGCCATGTCCGTCTTCCAGGTCCTCGGCAATATTAAGAGAATATCTAATATGCATTTTTCCATTAATATTAAAAAGAAATTTGCCATCATCGCTTTTCATGAAAAAACCACCATCATACCCTGCGGTTTTATTAATGCCCTTACCTGTTTTAAGCTCCTCAATCTCTTGTCTGATAGCTCCTAATTCTGACACAACATAAGATAGATTATATTGTTTGGGCTTATATTCTGTTTGTAATGGCTTGGTTTGAATTGGCTCTTCTTGTTTTTTTGTTTCTTCTTTTGCCACCTTTGGAACAGCTTTATTTGTTTTTGCTGGCTCAGCTACAGGAGCAGCCACCTGGGATTCTGAAGGCAGCGGAGCTGTTGTTTTAGTTTGTTTTGCCGTAGTAGTTGAAGCAGCTTTTGTATTGCTCTTTATAGGTTTTAGAGAATTATAATAAGATTCGGGTAAGGTGTAACCACTCTCTGTTGTAGTCTTTGTGTTATCAGAGGTTGCCTCTGCCCAAGACGTTTTAGCAATGAAGAGTAAACAAAATACCAATAGCAAAAGAAGCAGATATGTTTTTTTCATAGTGGGTGTCCTGTCTTAAGTTTAATCAATGTTGATAATTGCAATTTCTAACCGACCCCGCTCTGCGAAGCTTTAGCGAAGCAGAGTTTTCAAGATTACTAAATGAAAACAGTTAATTATGCAAATATTTTCACAACCCCTTTTTTTGTTAATAGGCATCTTCAGCTGGCTATAAGCCAGCACAAATAGCAGTCGTTGCAGTGCCTGAAATATAAGTTTCTATTTCTTCCATATCATAGGTACTGCCAGCATAAGTCACAAGACCATTTAAGTTGTCACTCGATAAACTTGTGCTCAATGTATACGTAAAACTATAAAGTTGGTCAGCGTCAGTAGTGCCAACTGTTATATCTAAAGCAACAGTATTTGCGGCAGTTATTGTTGTATAATCTTCTGCGCTATATGGATTTGTATCACTATTTATTATAGTAAAAGTTGTGTTGACAGTAACAGCGACTTCACCTGTGACTGAAGGAGTAATACTGCAAGCTCCATTCGTTGTTGTGAGCGCTCTAATATCCTCACAACTGCTGTATTGAATTGTAAATGTCCCGATCAAAGTTCCTGTGATACCGTTTCCATCTAGAGTAAATGTGCCTGAACCAATGATGTTTTTTGTGCCTGCTGTATCACAATCAATATCTTCTGCAAAATCAAGAGCAAGAATTTGTGCTTCATCTTCTTCATCGACAAGTGATTTCGTTAATAATAATCCTGGATCATCCTCGGCGCCATCAAGTTCTTCAAGATAATCATCAAAAGCATCTCGAATAGCATTTGATTTGGTCAAAACATCAGTCGCAACTAAATCTTCAACAGGACCCACATTAGTGGCCACATCTGCTGTTGGATCTGTTGTGGCTGTGCCACCACCACCTGCATCACTATTGCTATCGCAATTGGTCAAAACAAACACAGCAAAAACAAGCACCAGAAGTTTTAACAAAAAACGATGATTTTCTTTATAACTCATGATTATCTCCAGCAAATATCAAACGACCCCAAACCACACCCTTAGCGGTAATTAATATTCGAATCAAGAAAAAGACTAAATCATATTATAATTACAACAGGTTACGGCTTTTCCAATGCCCTGCGGCCCAGTGATCCCGCGACCCTATCCTCTCACACAACATCACAAGCTATTTGATGGTCATTATCTATTATGCGAAGTTTTGGAATTTTCTGAGAACATTCTGGAACTGCCATGGGACAGCGTGGATGAAAAACACAACCCTTTGGTGGGTTCATGGGTGAAGGAATTTCTCCCTCTAAAATCTGTCGCTTAGATTTTACTGTGGGATCTGGAACAGGAATAGCAGAAAGCAGACTTGACGTATAAGGATGTTTTGCATTCTCTAAATTGGATGCTTTAAAGATTTCCATCACCCTTCCTAAATACATCACACAAATATAATTCGAAATGTGTTCTACAACATTTAGATCATGGGCAATAAAAATCATGGTCAGTCCAAATTTTTCTTTAAGATCCATGAGAAGATTAATAATCTGCGCCTGGATTGAGATGTCAAGAGCTGACACAGCCTCATCAGCAATGATAAGTTTAGGATTTACAGATAAAGCTCTGGCAACACCAATGCGTTGTCGTTGTCCGCCCGAAAACTCATGCGGGTATTTTAACATGGCTGTTGAATCAATCCCTACCATGTCTAAAAGCTCCACAGCTTTGTCATAACGGTCTTTTTTTGGCACGATTTTATGAATGCTTATTGGCTCCATCAACGCTGAACCTATAGTCATTCGAGGATTGAGAGAGGAAAAGGGGTCTTGAAAAATAATTTGCATTTCACGCCTTAAAGGCCTCATTTCGGCGTTTGTAAAATGGGATATATTAGTTCCTCTATAAATAATATCACCCTGATCTGGTTGAATGAGTTTTAAAATAGTTCTTCCTAGCGTTGTCTTGCCACAACCAGATTCACCAACCAACCCAATCACATCCCCTTCATTAAGACTAAAGCTGACATCAGTCACTGCCTTAACAGTTTGCTTAGGTCCGCTTAAAAATCCTTTGCGTACAGGGAATGTTTTTGTGAGGTTCTTTATTTTTAACAACTGCGTCATTTATTGTCTCTCGCTTCTCTTTCCTTCAGCCTTACGCCCTACGCCTTAATCCTTCGACCAACAATCAATACGGATACAAACATCGAAAACTTCTTTCGTCTTGTACAACCAAATCAATATCCTTCCCACAGCATTCATCTGTCTTTTTATCACAGCGATCTTGGAAACGACACCCATGAGGAAGCTCTGCCAAATGAGGCACGACGCCAGGTATGGCACGCAACCTTTTTGCTTTATCACCTCTCATGCTTGGAATTGAAGACAGCAAACCATGCGTGTAAGGGTGCTTTGGATTTTTGAACAATGACAAAGTATCAGCCTCTTCTACTATTTGCCCTGCGTACATCACAGCCACCTTTGTAGCATAAGAAGCCACAATGCCTAAATCATGTGTAATGAGAAGAACTGACATGCCTGTTTCATCAACTAATCCTTTTATCAGTTCTAAAATTTGTGCCTGAATTGTTACATCAAGTGCTGTCGTCGGTTCATCAGCGATAAGAAGTTTGGGATGACAGCTAAGCCCCATCGCGATCATCACTCGTTGACGCATCCCTCCGCTCATCTCATGAGGATAATTATCGATTCGCATTTTCGGATTGGGAATACCCACACGCGCTAACATCTCAATGGCTTTTTCTCTGGCCTCTTTAACTGACAGGCCCTGATGTAAAGTAATAGCCTCCATGATCTGATCACCAATTGTATACACGGGGTTTAAACTCGTCATGGGCTCTTGAAAAATCATGGCAATCTTGTTTCCCCTCACGCTGCGCATAACAGGCTCTTCTAATTTTAAAAGATCGACTGATTCATTATCGCCAGTTTTAAGAAAAACCTCTCCGGACTCTACTTTTCCTGGCGCTTGAATGAGTCGAAGCACACTCATAGCAGCAACAGATTTTCCACATCCAGATTCTCCCACAAGGGCTGTGATTTTCCCTTCTGGAATTGCCAGGCTGACATCAGACGCTGCATAGATTTTTCCTATGCGAGTAGGAAAAGATGTTTTAAGGTTTTTTATTTCCAAAATGTTCTTCATAGACAATTCATTATCCTCTATCCACTATCCACGACCTACGATCCACTAAGTAGTTCTCGGATCAATGGCATCTCTTAAACCTTCACCCACGAGATTAAAAGCCGTGATTGTGAGAAAAATTGCAAAACCAGGAAACACCATAAGCCACCAGGCAATATCCATGTAATCTCGTGACTGACTTAATATTTGTCCCCAACTAGCTGTCGGAGGTTGTACACCAAAGCCTAAAAAAGAAAGTGAAGACTCAACCAAAATCGATGAAGCAATGCCAAATGTTACAGAAACCAAAACAGGAGACAAAGAGTTTGGCAAAATATGTTTATAAATAATTCTCGGTGTTGACACCCCTAGCGCCCGTGAGCTTGTGACAAAATCTTGATCCCTTAGTTTAAAGAACTCACCACGCACAAGTCTTGCTATACCTGTCCACCCTGTCAGGCCTATCACAATCATAATTTTATAAAGACTCGGTTCAATAAAAGCGATAATAGCTAAGATGAGAAAGAATGTGGGAAAACACATTACAATTTCGATAAGCCTTGAAATAATAATATCGATCCAGCCACCAAAAAAACCAGCGAGCGCCCCAATGATAAGCCCTAAGAGAACATAAATGCCCACAGCCACAAAACCAACAGACAAGCTGATTTGAGCACCATAAAGCATTCGAGCTGCCACATCTCTTCCTTGATCATCTGTCCCCATCCAATGGGAAGTCGAAGGAGGAAGCAAGATGCTATCTAGATCAAATTCATAGGGAGAATAGGGAATGGGTGCCAGCAAAACTGTGTGGCCAGGTTTCTCTGCAAGCTCTCTAAAATTTGTTTCTAAAAATTCAGGGTATTTGACAAAATGCCCTATCAAATAAACATCTTCTAAAATAGGAAAGGATGTTTTTCCGTCGTGCTTATAAACATAGGGTTTATTATTTGCAAAAAAGGGCGCTAATAAGGCCGTAAGAACCATCAGCACAACAAAGATCAGCCCAACGCGATTGAGCACACCTTCCCAATACTGTTCAAAGATGATTTTTTTTAACGTTTTACGTTTCATTCTTCTTTCAAAAACAACATTTCGGAACACACTTATTCTAACCTAATTCTCGGATCCACAACCACGTACATAAGATCCGAAATGAGCAAGCTCACTAAAGTCAAAAGCGAACTAATAGTAGCAATTCCCATAATGAGATTATGATCTCTGGCTAGCACTGCCTCAAAAGAAAGCATTCCCATTCCAGGAATAGAAAAAATCTGTTCAATAATTACTGAACCGCCTAACAACGCGGGCAGCAACGTTCCCATAAGAGTCACAAAAGGAATCAGAGCGTTTCTGAGTCCATGCTTATAAAGAACCTTAGATTCTTTTAATCCCTTTGCCCTCGCCGTACGAATATAATCTTGTCCAATTACGTCTAGGAAATTGCTTCGAGAAAATCTGGAAAGAAAAGCAAAGCCACCAAGAGTTGAGGCCAGCACAGGCAAAACAAGGTGCCAAGATACATCCATAAATTTTCCAACAAAGCTGAGTTGATCAAAATAATCAGAACGATACCCTACCACAGGGAAAAGATCTAAATACTCACCTCCTGCCAGAAACATCAAAAGCATTGTGGCGACCCAGAAAGTTGGCAATGAGTAGAAAATGAAAAGCTTCACCATCACAATCTTATCAATGACGCTTCCCTTCCTAATGGCCGACCAAATACCTAAAGGGATCGATACGAGATAGATAACGAGAATGGATAAAATATTGATAATGAGTGTGATCGGCAAGGCGCTTTTTAGCTTTTGCATCACCGGCTGGCGATCTTTGAAAGACCTTCCAAAATCGAGAACTGTAATATTTTTTAACCACTTGAGATAAAAAACTGTGTTTTCCCCAATATATTTAAAGCTCTTAAAAACAAAGTCATCTTCATATTCTTTGTCAGTTGATTTTGCGCCTGTAAACACATCGCTCGTTTTTTTTGCAAAACGGACATACCCGCTAGGAAGCTCTATGGGCGGGTTCTCGCTCTTGAGTATCGCTGCAAGCGCGTCTGCCGAAACACCCTCGCTCACAAACATGAGTTTTAATTTAACAGGGTCGCCTGGCGCTAGCTTCATGATAAAAAACGTCACAAACGTGATTCCAAGAAGAGTCGGTATAATGAGGAAAAGTCTTTTAATTATATAAGCAAGCATCTATGGCATTTCCTTTTCACCTGTGCCTGTCCTCCGTAGCCTTGGTGAAGGAGGAACTTTTGACCTTTGACCTTCGACCTTTGACTTTTGACTTTTTTTCACAGTCCATTCTTTTAATTCCAAACCAGCTGTATGTGTTTTTACATTACCAAATCTTTTTGAAACAGCAACGAGGTTTGGGCTATTAAACAAAAAAGTATAGGGCTGTTTTTCATGAACGATGTCTTGAAACTTCCAATAGAGCTGGTTTCGTTTTTTCTCGTTAAACTCAACCTTGGCCTCTCGCATAAGCCTTGAGGCCTCGTCATCAACAAAACCAATAAAATTTGAACTGTGTTTTTCTTTTGCTTGGGACTTGTCCCAAATTTGAAAGGGGTCTGATTCAAAAGGCGACGACCAAGCAAGTGTCGTGGCATCAAAAGCTCGTTTATTGATTTTATCAAGAAAGGCTGCCCATTCCATGCGAATCATCTTCATACTAATGCCCGCACGCTTTAATTGCTCTTTATATATTGTTCCTACACGTTCGGCTGGTTTGCTGCCTGCTGCAAACAGGTATGTAAATTCAAACTTCTTGCCATCTTTATCAAGATGTCCGTCTCCATCACTGTCGATCCAGCCAGCTTCTTTTAAAAGTTTTTTGGCCTTTAAAATGTCGTAGTTTAATGGCTTAATGCTAGAATTGTATTGTTTTCCTTTTGGAAAAAAAGGACCTGTCACGATTGTAGAAATGCCAAAATTTAATTTCTCGTTTATTTTTTCCCTGTCTAACAAATGGGTCATGGCTTGTCGTACGCGAACATCTTTAAAAATAGGGCTCTCGTTGTTCCAGCCAATAAAAGAATAACCTGTTGAAGGGTACATGCGTATTTGAAACTTGTTTCTGAATTTTTCTGTTCTGGTTTGCCTTGCCCATTGAAGGATCGATAAACCCGACACATCAAGCTCTCCCTTTTTGAGAATTTGCAAAGCAATTGCCCTATCAGCCACGACTTTAAATTCTATCACCCTGATTTCTGGTTTTGGGCCCCAGTAATCCTCATTTCTGACAAGTTTTAACCGGCTATTTGTTGTCCAGCTGTGAAATTTATAAGGCCCTGTCCCAATGGGATGGCGCGAGTAAGGGCTGGCATCAAAGTCTTTGTACTGAGAGACTATATGTTTGGGCACAACAGGAAAACCCCCACACATAACAATCCCACGAAAATATTTTTTGGTATACTCAAAACGAACCGTGTAATCATCAACCTTGTACACACGCTTAACATCTCTGTAATAACTTTTTAAATGAGGCGCCTTCAAGTCGGGATTCATAAAGACTTGATTAAATGAATACACAACATCTTCGGCAGTAAAAGGCTTGCCATCATGCCATTTGACATCTTTTCTAAGATAAAATGTGTAGACCTTTTTGTCTTTAGAAATATCCCAATGAGTGGCAATGTTTGGAATCCAATCAAGCGTGTCTTTGTCTTGTTCAATCAGCGTATCAAAAATATAATTATTAATCATGGAAGCATAAGCATCGGTAGCTGTCATGGGATTGAGCGTTGCGGGATCAGCATCAAGATGAATTCTGATATGATCATTTGGTATGGAGTAGTTGCCACCACAATTAACTACGCCTAAAGCAATAAAGAAAAAGACAAGACTCAATATGATTTTTGATCTGAGTGACATGATTATGTAAGCTTTTTAAATTTAATCCACTGTAAGTCAAAAGAATTCTTCTTGTATTTGATGACAACATGCTTTGGAAACTTTCGTCCTTTTTTTGTTCTTGTAAAATCTGAAAGATGAATTTCTAGCTTTTTCTTTTTTGGTTTTTGCCAAACAATATTTTTTCCATCCTTTATTTCTAAAAATGTGCCTTCATTTTTATAGCGAATAATTTGTAAAAATTCCTTTTGTGACAAAGGCAGCGACAAAACCTTCTTAAACTTTTTCTCAGGAGCAAATTTTAGCTGATCTGCTACAGAAAAAAACATGCCCTGCTTATTAAATGTTGTTCTAAAAACTTCTATGCCAAAATCATCAACAGCCACAAACATGGCAAAACCTTCATCAATAAAAACAGCTTGCTCAAACTCTAAATCCATTTTGGAAGTCTTGACATGAACAATCGCCATGCCCTGAATAGCAAAAGGACGGGGTGATTTTGCTTTAGAAAATGCCAATGAAGAAACACTAAGAAGGAATACCACAAGGAATGACAATGTAAGAATTTTTTTCATAAATCTGTTCTAGCTACTAGCTACTAGCTACCAGCTACCAGCTACAATTCCCGACCCATACCCCTTAAAACTTTCCCAGTTTTTCTTTGAGAGAATTCATCATCTTTTTTTCTTCTGGGGACTTTCTTTTGCGCTTTTCTAGAAGCTTCATTGCTTTTTGATAATACACACGAGATTTTCTTTTGTTTTTCAATTCAAAATACACATCACCCAAGTGCCCAAGTATGGCTGGCTCATTTGGTCTTTGTCGATTTGCACGGTGTAAATAAATCAACGCTTTTTGGTGTTTTCCTTTTTTGTAATACAACCAGCCCAGGCTGTCTGTAACATGTCCATCATTAGGCTTAAGCCTGACAGCTTTTAGGATATATTTTGATGCTTCTTCAATATCGTCTCCTCTTTCGAGCATTGTATACCCAAGGTAATTTAAGGTGCCGTCAGATTCCGGGTTTTGGGCTATGACTGCTATGAGGTCTTTTTTTGCCTCTTTCCACCGACCTAACCTATCTAAGATAATAGCTCGTTGAAATAACAGTTTTTCATCATCACCAAACTGCACAATCGCCTCGTTCACCTCTTGCAAACCCCTTTTATAGCTTGCCGCATGAATCAATAACGACACTTTTAAATTGTATGATTCTGTTGTCTGGTTTTTTCTACTGATTTTTTTATCGATGAGATTCACAGCGCCCAAAATATCATTCTTTTCTCTTAAAATATAAAGTAACCGGCTAAGAGACTCTTTAAACAAGGGGGATGCGGAACCAATTCGATTAAGATAACCATAAGCTTTGTCGTTGTTTTTCTTCTCCATGTAGAGAAGGCCTAGAAAATAATTGATTCGATCAGAGCGAGGAAATTTTTTGATGACTCCTTCAAATTCTTGAATAGCCTCATCAACCTGTTTTAATTCATAATAGGTTAACCCTGATCTAATGTAATAAGTTGGGTCTTGAGGATAGAGTTTTTTAAGTTGTCCAAAAATACCGAGTGCTTTTTTATATGCTTTTTTTTGTAAATAAATATCGCCAATTGTTTGCAATATTTTAGGATTCTCAGGGTCAAGTTGCTGAAGCATTTGAAAATGCCTAAGCGCCTGATTGTATTCTTTGCCTTCTAAATAAATAGTAGCCAAATAATAACGGCAACTCATTGCCTCTGGCAGTTCTTTCAAGCACATTCTCAAAGAATGAATGGCGCTTCCTTTTGATTTGAGCGTCAAGTATTCACGCGCCATAACATTATAAAGTTCTTCGAGCCGTTTATTAAACCCCAAGGCCTTTCGATAGTAGGCAATGGCTTTTTTAGGTTCGTTTTTGGCAGCGTGTAGTTTTCCTAGTAAAATAAGTGTTGCTGTATTTGAGGGGTCTTTTACAACAGATTTTTTTGCGTAACGAAGACCCTCTTCCCATTTTGAATGTCGTGCTGCTGCAATGGCTTTTTGTGACCATAAAAATGCAGACTCTTTGTCTTTCTTTAATGCCATATCAAGAAGGGCATCAGAATCATCAACAGTTTCTGGACTATTAAGAAGCTGAGACATCATGAAATAATAGTAGCTATTTTGTTTTTTGCTTCCTTTTTTAAGATAGGACGTTGTGCTAGATTTTCCAGCTGTTCCAGCACAAGATACAGTAAAGAGAAGCACTATTAAAAGAAGGGTTTTTGTAAAAGCGTTGTTCATTGATTTTGTCGAAATATCATAGAATTAGGAAAAAATACATATGAAATCACTCCTCACGATCCAGCGAGCCAGCGACCCCACTAAATCCCCAACACATCCTGCATATCATAGAATCCTGGTGGTTGGTCTTTAAGCCATTTGGCAGCCTTCACGGCTCCGCTTGCAAAAACCATGCGGTCTGTTGCAACATGCCTGATTTCTAGCCGCTCTTCCTTGTTGCGAAAGCTCACTACATGCTCACCCACAATCTCACCTTCTCTTAAGACACGCATATTGATTTGATTCTTGGGACAATCGCTGTTCTCATCTTTGCAGCCATACACAAGCTCATCAGAACAGCTAAGCCCTGTCACAGAGGATAAAACTTCAGCAATTTTTTTGGCTGTTCCTGAAGGAGCGTCCTTTTTATGTTCGTGGTGTGCTTCAAAAACCTCAATTGAAGAGCTCTTTCCCAAAATCTTTGCTGCTTGAGCCACAAGGCCCAAGGCAAGATTAACGCCAGTGCTCATATTTGGAGCTAAAAGAATGGGAGCCTTTTTTGCTGCTTCTTTTATTTTTTGGAGCTGGTCTTTGTCAAAACCCGTTGTGCCAATCACAAGAGCTCCTTGATTTTGAACAACAGCTTCTACGTTTTGCATGGACACTGCAGGAACTGTAAAATCAATAACAACACCTTTATTATTTTTGATAATAGAAGAGAGATCCTCTGTGATCACAACACCACTTACAATCTCTTGACCCAAAGCCGGGCTACTTGGCGCTTCAGTTGCCCCAACAAGTGTTGTTTGAGAATCTTGTTCGATAACTTGAATAATATTTTTTCCCATGCGTCCATTGGCACCAACAACGATAATCTTTGTATTCATACTTCCTCCAACCACTAGCTACTAGCTACTAACAACTATCCAAGCAAGCCCTGCTCTCTTAATACAGCCTTTAGCCTCTCTTTATTTTGTTCAGAAAGAGAAACCAGGGGCAACCGATATTCTTCTTGAATATACCCCATCAGTGAAAGAGCTGTCTTAACAGGCTGAGGATTGGTTTCATAAAACATAGCGTCGTGTAAGGGATTTAGTTTGTCCTGTATTTCTTTAGCTAAGGTCATATTTCCTTCTTTGACTGCCGTGTATTGCTGGGCACAAAGCTTAGGCTGTACATTACATGTAACCGAAACCGTTCCTTTTGCTCCTAATTTATATAATTCATAATTCAGCGCATCTTCTCCAGAAAGCAGGCTAAATTCATCCCCTGTTTTTTTGATGATTTTTTCTGCCTGCTCGAGCTTGCCACTTGCCTCTTTAACGCCAACAATGGTTTCGACTTTTGAAAGTGCAATGGTTGTTTCAGGCAACATGTTCACACCCGTTCTTCCTGGAACATTGTAAAGAATGATAGGAAGGTCAGCTGACTTTGCAATAGCTGTAAAATGCTGTGTTAAACCCTCTTGCATGGGTTTGTTATAATAAGGCGTGATTTGCAAAGCAGCGTCAGCCCCGGCCTTGTAAGAATATTTGTGCAATTGAATGGCGCTCGCTGTAGCGTTAGACCCTGCACCAGCAATAACCTTTGCTCTGCCTGCCACGTGTTCGATAGTTATTGAAACAACTCTTTCATGCTCTTCATGAGTGAGTGTGGCAGATTCTCCTGTTGTACCACAGGGAATGATAGCTGCTGTGCCTGCGTCGACCTGAAGATCAATAAGCTTTCTTAGACTTGCTTCATCAATTTTGCCATTATGAAAAGGCGTTACAATAGCTACCATGGATCCTTTGAAAACTGACATAATAATTCCTCTTAAATTATCCGGCATCTGGCATCCAGCATCCGGGATTTTGTCCTTCGACTTTAGAACTCCCCCTCAAAAACCGTCACAGCCGGCCCTGTTTTAAAAACATGCCCTGTCTTTTCGTCCCAAAATAAATCAAGCTCACCACCTTTAAGTGAGACAGTAACCTTTCTTTCTGTCCGGCCATTCAACACTCCAGCAACACACACAGCACTCGCACCTGTGCCACAAGCTAAGGTCTCACCAGAGCCTCTTTCCCACGTTCTCTGTATCACATACTGACGGCTGAATACCTGTACAAATTCTACATTCACTCTTCTTGGAAAAAAAGGATCATTCTCAATGATGGGACCTATTTTCTTCACTGGAAATAAATCAAGATCATCTACAAAAATGACACAATGAGGATTGCCCATGGACAGGGCTGTGATCTGAAAGTTTCTTGGCATTTCTGGAGAGAGCTTTTCGGGCGACCAACTAAGACCCACAACCTTTTCTAAATTGCTTTTTACAGGTATTTGAGAAGGCTCTAAAATAGGCGCTCCCATATCTACCTCGACCCATAACATGTCTTTTGTGGCTTTTGGGTGGTCTGCAATAATCTTTGCAGAAATAATCCCTGCCAAGGTTTCAATCTTTAACTCTGATTTAGCCGTCATGCCTTGGTCTTTGAGATATTTTACAAAACACCTAATCCCATTTCCACACATCTCTACCTCACCCCCATCAGCATTATAAACAGCCATCTTATAATCAGCTGTTTTGCTGGGGTAGATTATGAGAACCTGATCAGCACCAACACCTGTTTTTTTATCACAGATATTTTTGGAGAGCTGCGAAAGACCTTGAGGCAATGTCTGATTGATTCCATTAAAAAGAATCATTTCATTGCCTGTACCGTGCATTTTTGTAAAGGGAAAGGGCATATCCCGCAAGCTAGCAAACTTGGGAAAAAGACACAACTTTTGGGTTTTGTCGAAGTTTTTTTCAATTGTTTCGCTGCACAATGCGAAACCCGACATGGACGTTACGATAATAGTAAAGAAATCGAAAACGATAAGCAGAACGTACCCTCCAGGCGCCTAAATTCCAAGAACCACCGCGAATAACGCGAAAAAAATTCTTGAAGCCTATTCTTTGATTTGAATCAGGATGTATTGGATTCTTTACACTAAAAACTGGATGATACAAATCAGCAACCCATTCCCATAGATTTCCATTCATATGATAGGCACCATATGCATTGGGTGTACCAACGTCCGCGGGTTTTGAGCCTGCTTCGCAAGTTCGAGCCGCCCATATCTCATTTGTGCTAAACTTTCCCGACGGCGTAGCATACACGCGCCAGCCATAGAGAGGACCAGCCCCCCTTAGCAACTTGCTAATCTCATTGCTTTTTGGATCAACATGAATCTGAGAACCAATTGTTAAGCTCTCGACAAAATTTTCAAAACGCCTGTCAGTCCAATCTGCAAAGTCACAAACACCTACCCCCTCTTCTTCCATTACTTCACGCAAATTAACAACAGGCCCTCTAGCCACATATTCCCATTCGTGTTCTCTTAACAAACCAAATTCTTCCTCATGCTCTGTATTGAATTGTTCCAAAAAGTGCGCTGCATCTTGCCAAGAAATCCTTGCCTTTGGATAATTTTGTTGTGTTGCACCTCCCCCCATCACTGCATGCCATTGCGCTTCTGTTATTGCTGTCTGTCCGACTGAAATAGGAGGAACGTCAACCCATTGCGGTTTAGTATCAGTAGCTGTAACTGGGTCTGTAGCGGCGGAACCCATGACAAAAGGGCCTCCTGACAAATCAATCAAGCTATGATCTGCTACAGTTCTAACAGGAAAATTATTAGCTACGGATAGACATGATGATGATGATGTTGTTGTTGTTGCGGTTTGCCCAAAAACCATAACAAACGCCTTTTTAATCTTGTGTTAAATAAATTAGGTGGAAACCCTATTTGCCCTGAGTCTATTATCGCAAACTATTACGAGAAGTTGCTTGTTTTAAACGCAATAATATCAGTAGATTATGCCCTCATCCAGTGAAACCAGATTATATTATTGCACCTGATTAATACCGCACAATCAAGTCTTATACTCTCTCACGGTTTGAAAGAATTTTTTAAAAGACGAAAAGGAATCATACACTGCAGAAGGCTCATACCCGCAGCTTACCATGCAATCTGCACATTTGGGGTTCGTTCCTGTACCATACTCAGCCCAGTTTGTTTCTTCGATAAGCTCTTTATAAGTCTTGGCAAACCCTTCTTCCAAAAGATAGCAAGGCTGTTGCCAACCAAAAACATTTCGAGTGGGTGTTCCCCAAGGCGTGCATTGATACTCTATCTCCCCTTTGAGAAATTTTAGATAAAAAGGAGACTGATTAAAAACCCAATCTTCTTTTGGCTGAGAAAGAACTTTTTTGAAATACTCGCGTGATTTTTTTCTATGGAGAAAATTTTCTTGGTCTGGCGCTTTTTCGTAGGGATAAGCTGGAGAAATCACCATGCCTTCTATGCCCATTTGCATGGCAAAATCAAAAAACTCTTGTAAGCGACGCGGGTCAATCCAATCAAATAAAGTTGTGTTAGTTGTCACACGAAAGCCCTGGCTAAGAGCTTCTTTGATGCCCGCTACAGCCTGATCAAACACACCCTCTCGACACACAGCTTTGTCATGTTCTTCTTTGAGTCCGTCTAAATGAACACTGAAAGTGAGATACTTTGAAGGCTTGAATAAGTGGAGTTTTCGTTTGAGTAAAATGGCATTTGTGCAAAAATAAATATAGCGTTTTTGTTTTATAAGCCCCGCTACAATCTCTCCTATTTCAGGATGCAAAAGCGGCTCGCCTCCAGGGATCGAAACTATGGGAGCGCCACACTCGTTGGCTGCATCAAGACATTCTATTACTGAGAGTTTTTTATCGAGAATCTCTTTAGAATATTGAATCTTGCCACAACCTGCGCAAGATAAATTACAACGAAAGAGAGGCTCAAGCATGAGAACTAATGGAAATCGTTTTTTGCCCGACAGCTTTTGTCGTAAAATATAGGAAAAGATCTTGAGTCCTTGTGAAACAGGAACAGACATAGCGATTCTCTTTTAACGGGGTATAAAATCTAAGCTGCCAAAAATGCCAGCCACCAGAAAGATGAAGCAACAACAAAGCAAAACGGGGAGAAAAAAAGCAACAGCAGCTCTCCAAACTGAAATTTCATGCGCCCTAGCCATTCCGCCAATATTGGTTAAAAATGTATACACAAAAGTGATAAAAAAACCTAAAACGGGAACCACCCCAAAAACAGATGTCACCAAACCAAGGCCATAAACAGTTACTGTTGTTTCAAAACCCTTTTTTGTTCCACCCACTATTTTTAAACAAAAATGGAGTATGGCACTAACCAGAAAAGCAAAACCAATAGCAACAAAGGGGGCAAAGATAACAGCACACCCAAATCCGGTGATACCAAAAACAAGCGCTCCAGCTTGTTCGGTCAAAGAGTTAACCGTAAAATGAACACCAAAAGAAGCTACAACAGCAATCAAACTGTTAATGTAAATAAACACGCAAAGGCTAAGATAATCTTTAAATGGTTTTATCTTACCAAAATAAGAAATGGGATGGCTTATCACTTCGATAAGCGTGTTCATATAAGCTTTGATGGTATCGGTTTTCCAACCAGCTTCCCAGTCGCAGAGCTTAAGCTCTTGTGAGTTTTGCTTTGTTTCCATTGCCCGTCCCTAGCTAATTTTGACAAAAAAACCAAGAGGCAATAGACTTGCGGTTTTACAGGTAATTTTGACTATGAATGATAAAAAAAACCATTGGTTCGAGACCCGTTGGCAGCTTCTTGATCAAAACGTCGAAGATTTTCAGGCGAGACTTGAACAAATAGGTTCTTTAGGCAGCTATGTAAACCTGCCCTTAGACGCAAATGAGGCCACAGAACAAGCGGAGTTGCTCGCCTATTTTCCCGATAATTCTTCCATCGATCTTTTAAAAAAACAGGTACAAATGCTAGAAACCCCAGAAACAAAACTGACAGACATCGAAAGAATCCCTCAAGGCAACTGGGCAACGGAGTGGAAAAAATACTTTAAGCCTTTTTTTCTTACAAAAGACATTGTGATCCGTCCTAGTTGGGAAGAATATCAAAAAGAGGGAAACGAAAAAGTCATTACCCTGGACCCTGGCATGGCCTTTGGAACAGGGCAACATGACACAACAAAGTTTTGTGTAGAATTCATTTCTGAGCTCATTGAAAAAAACCCAAACCTTCATAGCCTCATAGATGTCGGTTGCGGCAGCGGCATTCTTTCGATCATTGCTAAACGCGCTGGCTTTGAAAACGTTGTTGGTTTTGATGTGGAAGAACCTGCCATTGAAACAGCAAAAGAAAATCTAGAAAGAAATCCAGAGGCAAAAGACATTTTCTTTTATGCAAACAAAGGACCCATCGTGCACAAAAACCTCACCCCTGCCAAGGTTGTTGTGGCAAACATTATTGCAGAAACCCTTTGTGAGCTTCACGATGAGCTTGTCAGCCTGCTTTTGCCCGAGGGATTTTTGATTCTTTCAGGAATAATTTCAGAAAGAAAAGATATTATTGAAAAGACTTTTTCTGACTTAAAACTTATAACCACTAAACAATCAGCAAACTGGAATGCCTATCTTTATTATAAAAAATAACCCCGGACTAAAGCTCCCACTTGAATTATCAAAAGAAGATGAACACCATCTTTTAAAAGTAATGCGCATACGTTGTGGAGAAGTTGTTTGGCTCACAGACAACCAAGGGCTCAAGGCATGCGCTACTGTGCAAGAAACAAAACCCTTAACGTTCGCTGTGACTTCTCAAGAACTTGTCCCAAAGCCTGGCGCCATCACAGCTTGCCTTCCGCTGATTGATCAGAAAAGAATGGAGTGGGCTGTTGAAAAATTAACAGAACTGAATGTCGAAACCATTCAGCTTATGCACACAAATCGCTGCCAACAAAAGGACCTTTCAAAAGATAAAATTGAACGACTCAATAAGATATCTGTCACAGCACAAAAACAATGTGAACGCTGCTGGCCCCTAACAATCCTAGAACCCATTCCTCTCAAAGAAATGACATTTGAAAAAGACAGAAACTACTTCTTCGGCCACAAACCCACGCCTGTCCTGAGCGAACGAAGTGAGTCGAAGGAACCCACAATCTTCATAGGCCCTGAAGGGGGCTTTACAGATGAAGAAATCGCCTTTTTGACAAAAAATAACGCCCAAGCCATTTCCCTGGGAAGCACTGTTTTGAGAGCCGAAACCGCTGCTCTAGCCTTAGCCATTACCCTTAAATATCTTTAATATTATTAGCTGGTTATATCTATTCAGGGCTTGGAATCTTCCTTCATTTCTTAACAAAGGCTAGCAAAGATCAATCTTAGTAACCACTCAATTTATAAAAGAAAATTAGACCTGGAAGGGGTCAAAAGTCGTTATTTTCAGTATGAGCGGGGTAAAATCAGGGCTTCTTTATTTGCTTCTTGCAGCCTTAGTTATTTTAGGCACTTCGTGCGGGGCCAACCTGTATGAAGCCACACTCAGCATTGCTGTTGTTGACGAACCTTATTCCTATTCACTCACTGCAGTAGATGAAGACTGGGAATTATTTGATTCCTCTGATCTTGTTTTTTCGTACTCATCTGGTTCTTTACCTAGCGGCGTTGTTGTTGGTTCAAACGGGGAGATAGCCGGAACACCCACAGAACTTGGCAACTTTGAATTTAGAGTCACTGTCTATGCCATTGACAATGACTGGTATGATTGGTGGTACGATGATTGTTGGTATGGTTGCTGGTATGATGATGGTGTTACAGAAGACAGTGAATGGTACACATTGTTTGTGACTGAAGACAGCACAAACGAAGATTGCCCCTCCTCAGACAATGAAACCACAACAGAACTATACGTCTGCCTGGGAAATGTAGAGGTAGAATCGTTAAGTGAGTCAGAGGAGTTTGTCCTAGACATCAACTACTTTATTGATTTTGATAATGCCGAAGATTACGACATTGAATACATTGAATTCACGGTTTACTACGATTCAGACACTCTTGCCATTGATTCTAATGACCTCACATCACAAAGCCTCCGCGAAGCAGCAACACGCACAAATGCCACTGTCACTTTTGATGATTTAGAAGCCGACACCCTAACCATAGGAGTAACAGGTGTTGACAAGAGCTTTCATAAATCTGGTCGTTTCATAGACTTGCCCTTTTATGCTCTAGCTGATGTTGATGCTGGTGAACTGATATTTGACATTGATATTGTCTCTGTCATTTCTGGAAACGAAGAAACCACCCTGCCAACAGCTTATGGAATCGCTGGTTCACTCACAGTTTCTGAATAAAAAAACCTCCGTAAAACCAGGTTAAAACTGACTTTTAGTTCATCTAAAACAATATGTACTGAATGCTACTGATTATTTCATTTGCAATTCGAAAAACTATTTATAAATCTTATTAAATATGGCATGAACAAAGCCAAGATTTACTTGGCTTTAAGCAACTTTGTACACTGAATATCGGCATTAGTTCCTACTTATAGCTTATGAAAGTTCACAGTTTAGAAAAACACGAGCTTGTCTCAATAATGGATCTGGGTGTCTTGTTACAATCACCGGATGATCTTGGACGAGTCTTGCATGTCTTGGTAGAAAAAGTTTCAAAACTCATGGAGACAGACGCCTGTTCCTTGTATCTTTTTGACAGCACATTAGATGAACTTACCCTAAAAGCAACTCATGGCCTTGCTCAAAGTTCTGTTGATAAAATTGTTATTAAACCTGACGACGGTCTCACAGGCACCTGTTTAAAACTCCTCAAACCAATTTCAATTGCTGACGCCAACAAAAACTCGGCTTTTCTTTCTGTAAAAAACCTCGATGAAGGCAAGTTCGCTTCTTTTTTAGCTGTTCCTCTTGTTTGCAATGCAAGCCCAATAGGAGTTATTTCTGTACAAAATCACAAAACAACAAAGTTTAGCAAAGCAGATATTGATTTTTTGCTTTCTCTTTCTATCCCTGCAGTAAGCCTTATCGAAAAAGCAAAATTCATGGAAACGGTTGGCACGGTTAATAAAACAGCTATTGCCCAAGCCTCTGCAGACAAACCTCAAGAAGAGGTTACTTACGAATATTTAAAGGATCACTTTGTTAAGGGAATTCCCGCTGTTCCAGGCATTGCCATGGGAAGACTAAAAATCGTTTCTCACCAATACGCACGAAGGCACGAAGCTGGTCCACAACAAAACTATCAAGTAGAGATTGATCTTGTTAAAAACGCTTTTTTACATGTCAGCCACGAAATTCGCGAAACAAAAAAACAAGCAGAAGCCAAATTCGGTCCTGACGAAGCCAGCATATTCGAAGCCTATCTTTTGTTCCTCGAAAGCAACAGTTTCCAACAACAAATCATTAACGAAATCAAAAAAAATCAGTCTGCAATCAAATCACTAGATATCATTGTAAAAAAATACATGGACCGAATGGCTCTAGCGCATGATGAATACATTAAAGAACGTGCTTACGACATCCAAGACATATCAAGAAAGATAAGCGACCACCTTCTTTATGGCGAGTCTTCAAAAACAGACTTTTTCAAGGTCAAAGAAAGCACAATTTTCTACAATCCCTTTTGGTCAATTTCTGATTTTGTTAACCTCGACTTATCAAAAACCAAAGGCCTTATATCCTCAAGCGGCGGAGCAAATTCTCATATTTCTATTTTAGCTGACTCACTGTCTATTCCAAGCGTTCTCGGATTAAAAGCCATGCCCACACAACTTAAAGACGGTGATTTTATTATCGTCGATGGTTATTCGGGGCTCATTATTATCAATCCAACAAACGCCACTATCAATGTTTACAAACACGAAATCGAAGAACTAGAAAAACGCACCAAAAGCTTTAATGCAAACAAAGACAAAAAAATTAAGTTAGGATTAAAATCAAAACGCAGCTTTCCCATTGGCGCCAACCTAGGAATGGTTGTACATGCTAAAGCAGCCATTGAGTCAGGCGCCGATACCATTGGCCTTTACCGAACAGAATTTCTTTTCTTGATCAGAAAACAACTTCC
Organism: uncultured Nitrospirales bacterium; assembly: GCA_964609965.1. GTDB lineage: Bacteria > UBA10199 > UBA10199 > UBA10199 > JADGCS01 > JAHJDR01. Next base: position 1,485 of record CAZSTS010000009.1, on the reverse strand, counting down.
AACAGAAGAAGACCAATTCAATATTTACAAACGAGCCTTAGAAGCCACCGATAACCGTGGTATTGTATTCAGAACACTTGACATTGGCGGGGACAAATATGTTCCTTATTTAAATCTCCCTAAAGAAAGCAATCCCTCTCTTGGTTGGCGAGCCATTCGTTTTTCTTTAGAAAGAAAAGATTTATTTCGAATTCAGCTCAGAGCCCTTTTGCGTGCATCACATTTTGGAAAAATAAAGCTTCTTTTTCCCATGATCACATCCGTAGAACAAATCAGAGAAATAAAAACCATTCTCAAATCTGTTAAAAAAGAACTTTCTGATGAAGGGCTTGGCTTTGCAAAACACATCCCTTTGGGTATTATGATTGAGGTTCCTGCTGCTGTCGAAATCGCGTCCTTGTTGGCCAAGGAAGTAAATTTCTTTTCCTTAGGAACAAACGATCTTGTTCAATATTGTCTTGCTGTTGATAGATCAAATCCCCTTGTCGCTAAGCTCTATGACCCTTATCATCCTGCTGTTTTAAAAATGATCCAAAGAACAATTTTGGCGGCTCACAAGAACAAAATTAAAGTAAATATTTGCGGGGACACAGCATCACAACCTCTTCTCGCAGTCCTTTTGATTGGAATGGGAATCGACAGCCTGTCGATGACTCCACGAGCTATACCAAAGATCAAAACATTGGCAAAAGCCCTTAATGAAGCCTCTGTAATAAGGTTGGCAAAAAGATGCCTTAACATGGATTCTGGTCAATTGATACGAAAAGAAGTTGCAGATTATTTTATCAAAAATAAATTTGATTGTTTTCTACAAGAAACCCGAGCCCCTATAGGTAAGAACGAAAGCGCTTCATCATTCTAAGCCTTGCCTAATACTCCTAACATTTTTAACCCCAACTCAACCCATCCAAATATCTGTGGCAAGAAATAGAGTAAAAGTCCGGCTTGAATTCCTGCGACCAGGTCATCAACAACAATTCCCCAGCCCCCTTTGAGCTTGTTTTGAGCAAGATTTGCTGGAAAAATTTTTGCAATATCAAACAATCTAAACAGGATAAATCCCATAACCAAGTTAAACAACGAATAGGATACAAAAGCGTAGCAGAATAAGACACCAGCCACTTCATCGATCACAATCTTTTGGCAGTCTTTTTCTTTATAACTTTTTTCCGCTAAGTGTGCGATTAAGACAGACACCGCAGCAATCAATAGCGCGAATTTAATAAACCAACCTTGCGGCATAGCCCTTAAATAAAAGAACAAAAGACTTCCTATAAGTGTTCCAAAGGTTCCTGGCGCTACGGGCGCATAACCTAAACCAAAGCCTGAGGCTAAAATTCTAATTACTTTATCATACATGAAAGTGCTTTTAAAATGAGCGGCCGTAAAAGGAAAGCGAAATATAAACGGGGCAATGGAAAGGTTTAACACCTGAGTTCAAAAAGGAAGTGCCCCAAAGCGAGCACTAAAAGCTTGGTATGAAGA
>CAZSTS010000008.1:0-105880 GCA_964609965.1 uncultured Nitrospirales bacterium | reverse complement strand
CTCGAATTAGGAACCCATAAAGAAGAGCCTCCGTACGGGGTTTCCTGGAATGTAAAAAGGATGTTGCGAAAGGGACAACATCCTTTTTTTTACATCTTCCACAGGACCTTACGCCCATTTTTTCATCACTTCATTTGCCATTTTCAGAGAATCATTAAAGCGATCCTTTTTACCCTTAACATCTTCCTTTGCCTCCCTCAGCTCATGCATGATTTGAACAATGAGAAAAGAAAAGAGACCAAGTGAAAAGCTTGCTGGGTAGAGAAACACGCCAACACCTGCACCTAAAGAGGTCCAAACCAAATCATGGCCAAAGCCAATGATGTTTTTTTGCAAGACAAGAGATCTCATCATCGAGAACAAAAGAACAAAGCCTGCAAGCCACATAAGATCTGGAATATATAAACAAGACCAGCCCAGACCCAAAATAGATGTGATTCCTATCACAATAATGTTCTGTGCCTTCGTTATCCTAAAAAAGTGCAAGTACATCCCATAACAAACTATGAGAGTAACCATGAGAAAGCCTAGACCTAACGACGACATCCTGGCTAAACTCATTGTCACACCATTACAAACAAGAATAGTGATAACAGGGACAACAAGAAAATGAATGAAATTGGCTTTATTTTTCATTTTTTCCTCCATGTTGCGCCATAGCCTTAGGCGAAGGCGAACTCCTCTTCTTAATCCTGCGCAAAAACTCTAGTTCAACTTCGTGATCAAGAGACGAGTCTTTACCCACAACCTTTTTAGCCTCATCAAAGGCATCGCTCTTCACAGTCTCGAAACTGATGTTTTGACTTCTGGCACAAACATCAGAGTAAGCCTTTTGTTTTTCTTTTACCTCTTTCTCGAGCCTCTCTAAATCCTTAGACAGAACATTCTTTTGATCGGCTAAGGTTTCGAGGCTCTTTCTATTTATGATATTTGCCTTGATAAGATGTTTGGCTATGTCTTCTCGTTTTTCATCTATAGCTAAATCAATATCACTTTCTTTCGAAGCAATATCAGCTCCGATTTGCTCCATGCTTTTATGAATCTTTTCCCATTTTTCTTTTTTCTCCTCCAGAGCAGCACCTTGCTTTTCGAGTTCTTCTTCCATGTCGCGAATAGCTTGGGCCAAAATCCATTTAGGTTCTTCCAATCCTTCTACCAATGCATGGGCATCAGCTTTTACAAGTCTTTTTATTCTATATAGTAATGTCATGTTAACTCCTTTGTTTCTTATACATTTTTTCACTAACTACTAGCTACCAGCTACTAGCCACTATTTATTAGTCCTCTGCTGTTGACTGCCTTTGTAATGCAGATCTTTACTCAATCGTTTTTGCTCATCAACACCACCAGCTTCAGACTCTTCAATCTTTGTATCCATATCTTCAAGATTCTTGATTTGGTCTGATATTTCTTGAGAAGGTGCCACGCCATAGGCCTTTACAAGCTTATCCTTAAACCTTTTCAAAGCTTCCTTGGCCTTTTTATATTCACCTTTACGGATATAATCAGAGCCTTCTTTCATGAAAACACCAACATTATTTCGGCCCCAGGCCTTTGAATATGTAGGTTTGTCAATTGAAGCGATCACATCTTTTTCTTTTTCTTTAGGCAAACACGCAATAGTCGTGTCTGAATCTACCAAAGTAAGATCGTAAGCTTTATTATCGATTTCATAGGAAAGACGCACACGGCCCAATTGTTCAGAATACAGATTTCCTGTAGGTACTTTCAAAGTGACGAATACTGATTTTTTCTGTTCTTTGTAAAGATGACCCGGTTGAACAACCTTGTATTTACCATGTTGATTGATAGGATAACCAGAAGCATCAAGAATTTTGACTCCAGAAGCAAGATCAAAGTTAATTTTAAGATTTTTGGCCAACACTTCACTGGCACCATAAAATTCTTTGGCTAAAACTTGATCCATCTTACTTGGATTTTCTAGAAAGTAATAACTTCCTGTTCCAAAATCAGCAATAGACGCTAATAGTGTTTCATTAAAATCAAGGCCAACACCTATTGTCGAAATCACAAACTCACCACCAATGGCTGAAGACGCCATTTTGCCAAGGGCTGTTGGATCAGTGATACCAAGATTGGTCATTCCATCTGAAACAAGAATGAGTCTTTTAGCATGTTTTTTATCCTTAATAAATTTTTTAAGAATTTTTATCCCTCGCTGAAGACCTCCACCAAGATCAGTAGAACCACGTGGCGAAATATTTGAAACCAACTGAATAAGCTCCTCTCTATTATCTGAATTAACTTGTTTGAAATCCACAGCCGTCTCAACAACTGAATCAAACGTCACCAAAGCAAACCGATCATATTCATTAAGCTGCTTTAATAATGAAACAATAGCCTGTTTGGCATACTCAATTTTACCTTCACCAGACATACTGCCACTTCGATCCAAGACCACAACAAAGTCTGTGGGTTTTCTTATCATATCTCTCACCTTAGGATCTTTGAGTGCTTCTAAATCAATTTGGAGATAAATTTGACCATCGCTTCCCTGCACAACTTTGGTTTGCGACAAAGTTCCCTTTGCTTTAAGGAGCCCTCCCTGCTGCCAACCAGAACCATTTGATAGCCCAGTATTATGTGTATCAATTGGAGAAACTTTTGTAGGTTTAACTTGTGCCACCACGCCATAGGCAATGAGGCAAACAAGAAGAACCACACCAAAAACCTGCGAAAAACGCTTTGAATATATAAGACTTTTTAACTTCATATTATGCTCCTTTGATTGATGTTATTAAAATTTCACTTATGATCATATTAACGTTAATAGGCTAAAAACGTGAGACAAAGGATTGTAAAAGGTGTCCTGAGAGGTTTTACAATTGTTTTACATTATTTAAGCTATAAGATATGTATAATGATAATATGAAACCAAAACTCCTCATAGTAGAAGACGAAGAAGCCATCCTCAAAGGCCTTTGTGATGTATTTACGTATAATGGTTATGAAGTTGATACGGCCATGGATGGTAAAATAGGATTAGAAAAGTCTCTTTCTGGTCAACACCATCTCATTATGTTAGACATCATGCTTCCTGAGGTAGATGGTCTCACTATTTGCAATGAGATACGCAAAAAAGATCGCTCCCAACCCATCATCATGCTCACAGCCAAAGGAGATGAAGACGATATTATCAAAGGTCTCAAACAAGGTGCTGATGATTATATTCCAAAACCCTTTTCAGTACGTGAACTCCTAGCTCGAGTCGAAGCTGTCTTGAGACGAAGTCCAAAGGTCATTCACGAAGCAGCTAAAATCACTTGGGAGAATATCGAAATTGATCCACAAAACATGCTCTTGATGATGAATGGAATAGAAACCGAACTCACACGCCGAGAAGTCGAGATTTTAAAATATCTTATAAAATACCATAACCGCCCCATTAGTAGAAAAGAACTTCTTAAAGAGGTTTGGGGTTATCAAAGCCCAGATATGGACACAAGAACTGTGGACATACACATGGCAAAATTAAGAAAGAAAATTGAAAAGGATCCACAAAAGCCCGAAGTGATTGTAACGATTAGGGGAGAAGGATACAAAATTGTACCTATGGCCCAATGAGCCTATGGGCCTATGTCTTTCCATAGGTCCAAAGGCCCGTAGGTCCTTAGGCCCAAACATTAATGACCAAACTTAAAGTACAATTCACCCTCTTCTTCTGTCTTCTTTCTATTCTGGTTGGGACTTTACTCTGGCATTCTTATAGGCAAATCGATCAAGAGGAGCTGAGACTCTGGCAAGGTATTGGCGAAAATACATTCAATCAAATGCAGGCTAACATCAGTGGGTTCATGCTCAAAGAAGATGCTAGGTCATTTAGTGAATACCGTTATTACTACATCCCTGAATCTCAACTAGAATATCAAATCGCGCTCAATGTTTCTCCTTTGTCCAAATTACCAAAAAATAATTCGCACGGCATCATAGGCTACTTTCAGATCAATCCAGATGGTTCTTTTAGCACACCCTATCTCCCCCCAAAAAAAGATTGGCAAAAACTCACAGACCTCGAAACCCGAAAAAATCTCGAAAGCGAACTCAGCCAACTCACAAATTCACTGAAAAATGATATTAAAACTAAAGAAGAAACATCTAGAAGTTATGTAAGTGCAACTCCGACTCAAAAAACCAAGATAGTTGCTAGCCGAAAAAAACTATATCCCAATCCTTTAGAAAGCAAATTTGCCGACAAAGCAAAAAGCAAAATAACCAAAGCAGTATCTCCAGAATCAAGATCTGGAGGCATCTTAGGCAGATCTCAAGGCACAGACGCAGATGAATCAGAAGCGCTGGCACAAGAAGTATCTTCAAACATAGCCCAGTTTCAAACATTCAAAGAACAAAAAGTTGGTGTTCTAGATCAAACCCCTACCCCCTCAATATTTACTGATCCTTTTAGAGCACGTCTTGTGGGCTCAGAACATCTCATTTTTTACAGAAGAATTTGGTTAGAGAAGAAAATGTATCTCCAAGGATTTGTTATTGATATAAAGAGTTTTTTTGGCTGGCTCATGCAAGTCTCGTTCGAAAACTCACGCCTACCTGAATTTGCATCAGCAGCACTCAATTGGGACCAGAACACATTAGCGACCTATGGTCTTTCCTTTTCACAAAACAAGAATACCCCACTCCTTTTTCAAAGAAGCCTGGGTTATCCGTTAAATCAGTTTTTATTCAATATTTATTATAACAAATTGCCAACACTCAGCACACGAATTCTCTTAAACACCCTTGCTGTTTTGATTTTCTTAATTGCCACAGGGGGACTCTACGGCATTTATCGTTCCACAGCAGCCGAAATCCTGCTTTCTCAAAAACGCCAAGACTTTGTTTCGGCAATCACTCACGAACTTAAAACCCCACTCACGTCGATTAGATTGTATAGCGAAATGCTCAATGAAGGCTGGGCTGATGGAGAAGGTAAAAAGCAAGAATACTATGGTCTGATTTCTCGTGAAAGTGATCGCCTCAGTCGTTTGATTGAAAATGTGTTACAACTATCTCGTTTAGAAAAGAAACATTACCGTTTTGAGCTAGCCACAAAAAATCCAAGAGATGATTTTAATGAAATGGCAAAAGAACTAGAAACACTCGTCAATAAATCACATTTTGAGTGGAAGGTTACTCAATCTGACACTGTTCCTAAAATCACGTATGATGTTGATGCCCTCAAACAAATTCTTTTCACATTAGTTGATAACAGTCTAAAATTCTCTAAAGTCACTGGAAAAAACATTGTTGAAATGAAACTCGCTGTAGAAGGCAGTCACGTTATTTGGTCTGTTTCTGACTATGGCCCTGGAGTTCCCACAAATGATCTTAAACGAATCTTCAACAAATTTCACCGTACAGAAAACGAAATGACACGCAAAACCAAAGGCACAGGCATTGGACTTGCCATGGCTAAAATGCTCATCGAGGGAATGGGAGCTAAAATTGAAGCGGTTAATCGTAAAGAAGGTGGGTTGGAAATTAGATTGGTGTTCACTACTCAATCAAAATTGTCGTAAACCCTGTCTGCCCTGTTTGATTCATGTGGGCAAATTTCTTTGTAATCCAATTTTTGAATATCTTACGTGTGAAAGGAATAAGAAGAAAAAGGCCAAAAAGATCGGTGAGAAGTCCTGGAGTTAAGAGGACAATCCCACCTGCAAAAATCATCAAGCCATCGATCATTTTCTCATTTGGCATTAGCCCTTGATTCAACTCTTTTTGAATAGTTGTCCAAACACGCAAACCTTCATATTTGGCCAAAGTGGCCCCTAAAAAACCTGTGCCTACTTGAATAATAATCGTTTCCCAAAAACCAAGGATTGCTGCCATTTTGAAAAGAATAAAGATCTCAATGAGTGGAATACAAATAAATAATAATAAAAGACGTGATAACATATAGCTTAAGTAATCACTCTTATGCCTTTGTCAATAAATCTAATTTAGTTAATTATTTCAGATAGTTGCCCCCGTTGGAGCGTTGGTGCGTAGGCGCATAGGTGCCATCTTCTCCCCACTTGCTTTCATTTATTTAATTTCTTATACCTAGCGATATTTGTTATTCAACCCTATCCGAGGAAGAAAAATGCAAATAAAAGAAATTACCGTGACTGGTTATGAAAAAATCGTCGAAACCGAACTCGCCCCTGGGATCAAATCACTCATCGCTGTTCACAACACAAACCTAGGCCCTTCACTTGGTGGCTGTCGTTTTTTTGATTATCATTCTTATGAAGATGCCTTAACTGATGTTTTACGTCTTTCTGAAGGCATGAGTTATAAATCAGCAATGGCTGGACTACCTTTGGGTGGTGGCAAGGCTATCATTATGGGAGACCCTGCCAAAAAATCCAAAGAACTTTTTCATAAGTTTGCCGAATTTGTAAACTCCCTCGAAGGAAAATATATCACAGCCAAAGATGTTGGGATTGAACTTGAAGACCTAGATATGATTGCTCAGCATACCGAGTTTGTCAGAGGAACAGATGCACCAGGAAGTTCAGGAGATCCTTCTCCCATGACGGCTTTTGGTACTTACCGTGGTCTGCAAGCCTCTGCTCAGTTTCGTTGGGGCAATCCCTCTCTCAAAGGTAAAAAAGTGATTATTCAAGGTCTTGGTCACGTAGGTTATGATACAGCCAAATACTTAACCGACGAAGAAGCCATCATCTACGCTTCAGAAATTAATCCCGATAACATGGGCAAAGCTGTAAAAGACTTTGGTGTAAAACCCATTGGACTTGATGACTGGCAAAACACTCAGGCCGATATTTTTTGCCCTTGTGCCATGGGAGCTATTTTGAGCAAATCAAGTATTTCAAGACTGGCTCAAAATGGGATTCAAATCGTGGCAGGTGGTGCTAATAACCAACTCCACAAACCAAAAACAGATGGCGCGCGTCTGAGAGAAGCCAATATTTTATATGCCCCAGATTATGTTATCAATGCTGGTGGCATTATTAATATTGCTTGCGAGTTTGGTGGTTATACAGTGGACAAAGCACGCAGTAAAACATCACATATTTATGATACTTTGTTAGAAATATTTGATCGCTCTCAAAATGAAAACAGGTGCACAGCCCTCGTCTCCTTGCAAATAGCAAAAGAGAGACTCGGCATTGTACGATAAACGTAACCCTAACCGATTAACGTTTTCCGTTTTATAAGAGGTATACATGTTAAACTACGATCTCTCATCTGAACACAAACTACTCCAAAACTCTGTCCGTGATTTTGCCGAAAACGAAATCAAGCCAGTCAGACACGATCTAGATAAGAACGAAGAATTTTCCTATGAGCTCACTGAAAAAATGTTCGACCTAGGTTTGTTTGGCGTTGTCTGCCCCCAAGAATATGGTGGCCAAGGCATGGACTATCTTTCTTATATCCTTGTTATCGAAGAATTAGCTCGTGTGGATGGTTGCCAAGCAGCCACAGTAGCGGCCGAAAACTCCCTTGGCATTGGCCCTTTGATGAACTTTGGAAACAAAGAGCAAAAAGAAAAATATCTTCCCCCGCTTTGTACTGGAAAAAAACTTTGGGGATTTGGCCTAACCGAACCCAATGCTGGCTCTGATGCAGCTAATTCAAAGACTACCGGCGTTCTTAAAGATGGCAAATGGATCATCAATGGTTCAAAGATCTTTATCACAAACGCTGCCAATGACATGACCGCAGGGTCAACGGTTCAAGCTGTCACAGGTAAGACTGATGCCGGAAAAAAAGAAATCAGCTGTATTATTGTTGAGCAAAATGCACCTGGCTTCACCACAAAGGCCATGAAGGATAAAATGACCTGGCGTTCATCAAACACAGCTGAGCTTTACTTTGATGATGTTGAAGTTCCAGAAGAAAATCTCTTAGGCAAGCGTGGTGATGGTTTTAAGCAAATGCTCAAAACACTCGATTCAGGACGGCTGGCCATTGCAGCCATGGGTGTTGGTGGCGCACAAGGTGCTTTTGAAGAAGCTCTTCGCTATTCTGGAGAACGTGTGGCCTTTGGGAAACCTCTTAACAGTTTCCAGGCCAATGCCTTTAAACTAGCAGATTGTGCTACAGAGATCGAAGCTGCCCGCAATCTTTTGTACAAAGCCTGTTGGTTGAAAGATCAAGGCCGAGCTTATTCAAAAGAAGCTGCCATGGCTAAACTTTATGCCTCAGAGGTCTTTGGTCGCGTAGCTAATCACGCAGTGCAATTGCATGGGGGATATGGATTGATGGAAGAATACCCTGTTGCCAAATTTTATCGTGATCAAAAACTTTTAGAAATTGGTGAAGGCACTTCAGAAATCCAGCGCATGGTGATCTCTAGGCATTTAGGTTGTATATAAATTTACTTTTAGTAAATTTGTTTATGCATTAATTAACAAGCGCCACAGATTCACATCATAGTCTCCCTGACATCATTTTCCTGTTTTACCTTATACTGTACATACTTGCTGAGGAGCTAAAGATAGAGTAAAATATTTATTAACAATTTTTTCGAGGGGGGACCAATGAAATTCAATCAATATCTTTTATTAGTACTTATAATCATGTTTTCTTTTGCCTGTGGATCTGAAACTTCGGACCCAGAAACAACCAGTACCACAGGTATTAGCATTGTTGGGACCCTAGCATCGGGCGCTGCTACATCTGTCTCCGCAGTTAAATATGCTGTTGAGGATGGTACAAGCGTCACAATCACTCCAACAGATTATATAGTGGCCTTTAAAAAACTCACCCTCTTAGGTGATACGGACACTGAAGACTACGAAGTCTTTGCAGTGGACACAGTGGATGACGCTAAAATAGTCAACCTCTCCACAGGCTCAAATACCGAAGTCTTCTCCAGCGATTCATTACCAACAGTAGGAACATACACTGATATGGTAATTGAAATATTTTACATCCAAATGACAGTAGATGGCTATAAAGTTCCAGCTTATAGCGAAACGATCCAAGAATTTATTATCAAAGGCTATTTCACTGACGTAGGTAATATATTAGCACGCGATTACACTCTAACGATTGATGGCACAGAATACTGGAACCTAAACGCCGTGTATGATTATGAACTTGAATCCACAGGAAAAGATCGCCCCACCAATCCCATGGATTTATGGCATGATCCTGATTTCTGGGATCGTGATCCTGTCACCATAGCCACAAATGGCACAGAATACGGAACTGATTTTACATTTAGCATGGCTGATGGGAGTGATTCCTTTACCATATCAAGCAGCACATCTGGCCTTGTGACATACACACTCACATTTGATGTTACCGATACATTCACATTTTCAGATACTAATGCCGATGAGATATTTGATGTTTCAGTTGATACGGGTCTTAGAATTATGTTCCCAGATGTCGAAATCGGTGTGGCTGAATCAAGCTAAACGTAACCCTTTGTGACACCTCTTAAAAGATATAAGTACTTACTTTGAAATCCTTAGATTCTCGAAATCAATTATCGCCCTTTTTTAGCAATGATTTCACCTAGATACAACTTACCTCTTCTAAGGCACACGCCTTGCTTCTAAAGTCCTCAGGGGTTTAAACAAGTGTCAAAAAAACACTTGGAGGGGGGTTAATGAATATTTCTAAATATGTATTTCCTTTTTTATTTATCTGTTTCTTTCTAATCCTGTGTTTATTTCTACAAACAAATTGCGGAGGCACTGCAACAGGATCTGGAACTTCTGACACCGAAACAGGAACATCACCTGGAGGTTCTTCGACTGCCACCGCACCTACTGTAGATAGCTTTACAGTCAATAGAGTTGTTACTGGAAACAGCCTGCCTACCTACACTGTAGATATGGATTACAACAGCAGCTTAAATGTTTACTATTACTATTATTCAACATGCACATCAGGAGGTTACCTCTATCGCATGGATTCTGCATTTGATTCCATGACACAGCTTCTGACCTCTTCACAGATCTTTGAAGATTCAACTGCTTGTATTGATGTGGATGTCTTGAGCACAGGTTCCACGCTCTATATTATACAAGATCTTAACCTTGCGATCCTCTCATTAGACACCAATGGCAATGCTACTTTAGTGAGCGAAACTCAGATCTACGGTTCTGGCGGCCTCCTGGAAACAGAACTTGAGCGCTCTGTGAGTGCTCGTAATTTCAGAATCGATAGTAGCGGAAACATTTACTTAACAGACACGAATCCTGATAGTTATGCCCTGCTCAAGTACGTTCCCTCAAGTGGTCAAGTCACAAGCATTTTAGAAGAAGGAATAATTGAAGATTATACTGGGCTCGACGTCTCTGAGTTTATCCTGCATCAAGTGCGGTCAGATGGGTTCGAAGGCTTTGATAATGAATCTGGTCTTTATTTAAAAATAGCCATCACTGGTGACAGCATTTCCTCTGTACTTGGTTTTTTTCCAGACAGCTACATCAGTGGCGCTGCTTTGCTAGACTCAACTCGAGTGTTTTTCAATGACTACATCGTGGATGTCTATGACAACACAACAGTTAATAGAACCAATCTTGGTGGAGGAGCGAGTACTTTTGAAACAAGTTCAGAAACCCATGTGGTTACAAATGAAGTTGATGATGAATTTATTCTTTCAAATAGTGGAGCTTACACATTAGTGGATGCAGAGAATTTCCTGGATGATGCAGATGACCTTCCTGATTGCAAAAAAATTATCGAAACTGATTCTTCTCTCGTCCTTGTAGATTACTACTACGGCCAAGCTTGGGAAATCGAAATGTAGGTTACTGATTCACAAGCGTCTGTAATTGAAACTCATCAATAATGGTTCCCTCAATATTTTTGAAATAACACGAGCCTTGGTTTTCAGCGTCTTCTGTTCCAAATGAACAAAACAAAGCACCATACGTAGCACTTTGATCTTCTGAATAAACACTTGCCCACCAAGGGTTGGCTGCCAGATCATCATCTTGAGAATAGATATGAGCTCCACCCAAGCCAGAAACAAACGCAAATGATGCCCCTTCATCTAAGACTAAGGTATCTGATGTTGAACTGATAATCTGATTTTCAAAATCTGACATGAGATAGGTCCGGGAGTACCCATGAAAGTGGGCAGTGGCAATCATGGCACCACCTTCTCGGCATGCCTCATACACACCCCAATCTGTTGAATTGGATTTATAACCCACCTGCATAAGCGTTTGATTTTTATGCCACGTGCACATTCTCCAAATAGAATTATCTTGAGCTAAGGCCTCTTGAATATAACTAGCATGTTCGTCATCATCACCCACACTACCCACACCTGATAGAATGAAAAACAGCCCTTTGTACGAACAAGAAGAATCTACGCCTAGCTCCCCTGTACACTCGGCACCATCAACACGATCTAATCTGTCTTGAAGTTTGGCTTGATACTCATCCCACTTATACACATCGTGATTTCCAACAGAGGCAAAATAAGGATAATTTTCGCCGAGAATATTATTAATCTGAGCATCCCAGGCATCAGGATCATCTTCATAATCAAAGTCCCCTTGATGCAAGACCATGTCAGTGCCTTCGGCTAATATGAGTTCAAGCACAGCTTCTGAATCTTCATCCAATCCCTGGTCACCAATGAATGCTACTTTGACAGCATTTTCGTCTTCAGGTTCGGGATCAGGTTCAGGTGGCTCTACACCACCTCCACAGGCCTCTGACATTTCACCATAAGGCTCTATGCTCACTGAATGAACAGTCGCCGCTGCATCTTCGACGTAGAGACCAATAGATCCTGGATGATCAAAGAGGGGGTGAGGCCCTGTCGCGCCATCATATTCAAGCACTAAACTGCCATCTATGTATACTTCTAAACTCTGTCCTACTTTCTTAAGTTCATAAGTATAACTTTCACCAACAACAAGTTGAGGTGAAGAACCTGTATACAGATACTTCTGACCAATAGATTCAGTGGCAGTACCAAGCTCAGTTCCATTTGTTTTTAGAATAAAGTAGTTTGTATCTTTTTCTAAACCTGTTGTTGTTTTGTAATTAAAAAATATCCAAAACACCTCCCAAGTATTTGGGTCAGTATTTTGCCTAAGCTGAGCATTTGTTGTGGCATTTATGGTTAAGTGATAATCTTTTATGGGACAGGTTTCTGTGACTTCGGCCAATGCGAGAGCAGCATGTGTTTCGTATTCTTCGGTTGACACCATGGGAGCTAAATAAACACCCTCATCTGTAAAATCCACAACCCCGTAACCATGATACAAAACATTCCAAGCATCTTCTGTGAGAGCAACTTCCCATATGGAATCATCCGTATCACCGGTGTCATCTGTATCATCGGTGTCATCGGTGTCATCAGTGTCATCAGTATCGTAATTTGAATAAACTGGAGTCGTCACAAAAAAACTATCTGCAATCCCTTCTTGATAAGCTACCAATGACTCAAAAGAAGAATCAACGCTGATATTTGAAACACCACCATCATCATTTATCCATGTCTCATTCCAATAGCTAATTGCCTTTATTCGAGGGTATTGACCTGATTTGATCGTATCAAGCGCATCTGTAATCCAGGCAGCTTTATCTCCCATCTCAGGATAATCCACCACACCAAATTCAAGAATAGCTAAAGGCTTTGTGAGAGTAATATTTGAAAATTCTTCATAAGAGTCTTCCATGATCTCTGAAAATGTTTGCCACCAATCTTCACCAGGTTCCTGTGGACCATAAACACTGAGCCCAACCCAGTCGATATAGTCATCCCCTGGATAATAGGCTGCCATGGTGTTCCACTTTCTCTTAGGATAAGAATAAGCGTCCACATGAAATACCCAAGTCACATTATCCACGCCTTCTTCTCTAAAAAGATTAATTATGTGCCGATACGTATCTCTAAAGCGTTCAGGACCATCTGCTAATTCAGGATCACCATAGCGCGTTTTTTTTCCGCGACCATTCCATTTACCGTTCCAGGGAAACCATGACCCATTTGCCTCTGTACCAAACTCGACCATAAGGGGAATCCCAGTTGCTTTAGCAGCACGAGCCCACTCTCTAAGATCATCATCAAATCGACCTTTGAGAAAACGATTAAGACGGTAAACAGGATCACGTCCCGTGTCAGCCCACCTTGAACGAGCCATCATACGAATAAAAGGAATTTTACCTTGATTGGCAATTGTCTGAACCTCCTCAAGAGGAAAATGAATGCCATCAATCCAATTATTAGAAAAATAGGCCCAGGCAATCTCTTTACCCACCATATTTTCAAAATCTATTACCCTTTCAGCTGTGACTACATCTTCAGTACCATCAAAATCAGGATTAGCCCCATGATACACGCCTAGATTTGGAGGTAGAACTTTAATAGAATTTTCAACTTCTTCAACTTGATTGAGCGCATCAGTGTTAGTCGTTATTTCACCAACAGTATTCCCAACAATCTCTTCCTGACAAGAGATTAAGATAAAGCTCACCATTAGTAGATATAAGAATCCCTTTCTCATAACACCTCCATGATATAGTGAAGTGATTTATTTTTTCCTCACCAGGCTCTTAGTTTTTTATGCAATGAATATGCCACTGAGAGAGGTTTTCTGAAGCTTGAAATTGCTAATGTTTTGAAATGAAATTGGAAAATTGTAAGATAATGCGTAATATTCTGATACAAACCGTAGGAATCTTATTACAGGCTATTCACTAACGTCTGTAATTGAAACTCATCAATAATGGTTCCTTCAATATTTTTAAAATAACACGATCCTTGGTCTTCAACACCACCTACTCTAAACGTACAAAACAAGGCTCCATACGTGGCCTCTTGATTTTCTGTGTAAACACTAGCCCACCAAAGATTTTCTTCTAGACCATCCTCTTGATTATAGATGTGCGCACCACCCAGGCCAGAAACAAAGGCAAATGATTCTCCCTCATCTAGGACCAAGGTATCAGAAAATGAACTGATAATTTGATTTTCGAAATCTGACATTAAATACGTGCGTGAATAACCATGAAAATGAGCCGTGGCAATAATCGCACCACCCTCTCGACAGGCTTCATAAACACCCCAACCTGTTGAATTAGATTTACCACCGACCTGCATCAACGTTTGGTTTTTGTGCCACGTGCAAATGCGCCAAATAGAATCATCTTGTGCCAATTCTTCCTCGATGTAATCAGCGTGATCGTCATCATCACCTATGGTTCCCACACTAGAGAGAATGAAAAAAAGACCTTTATAAGTACACGAAGACATCGCACCAAGATCACCTTCACAAATAGCACCTTCGATGCGATCTAGTCTCTCCTGAAGTTTTTCCTGATACTCATCCCACATATTTTCCTCTTCATCGTCATCATAATCATGATTTCCTACAGAAGCAAAATAAGGATAATTTTCGCCAAGGATATTGTTAATCTGAGCATCCCATCCATCAGGGTTATCTTCATAATCAAAATCCCCTTGGTGCAAAACCATGTCAGTACCTTCAGATAATATGAGCTCAAGCACTGCCTCTGAATCCTCATCCAATCCCTGATCGCCAATAAAGGCGACTGTCACTGATTCAACTTCTGGGCCAACATCTTCATTGATAGTATCGTCGTCGGTTGTCTCACCACTGTCAGCACCACTATCTCGCTCTGAATCATCATCTTGCGATTCACCTTGTTCAGTTTCTGATTCAACAGATTCATCCTGGGAAGCCCCTTCAGAAGCATCCTCATTGAATGTCAGAACATCAGAAGAACAGCTCCAGAAAGACAAAGAAATAAGCAATACAAAGAAAATATGTCCAATAATTCTCATCATTACACTTACCTGTACCCTCTTTAACCCTTGATACGCAACACTTAAAAGGGTTTTGACTATTTTCATAAAAGATTTTAATTAATTACAATGCGATTAAAAACAAAGAGTATGAAGGCTCAAACCAAGGGACAAGGCGATATCATAGATCTCACAAATGATTTAAATAAAACCCTTCAAAAAAACGAATTCTCAGAAGGTCAGCTTACAGTCTTTGTTGTGGGTTCAACAGCCTCTATTTCGACAATCGAGTTTGAATCTGGGCTCGTGACTGACATGAAAGAGGCCTACGAAAAGATCGCCTCTCGACACCATGATTACAAACACCACGAAACCTGGGGTTGTGATAACGGCTCTAGTCACGTTCGCGCCACACTCCAAGGGCCTTCCCTCACAATACCTTTTGTTAATGGAAAGATGACATTGGGCACTTGGCAACAAGTTGTTTTATTGGAATTCGATACTAAAGCAAGAGAGAGAAAAGTTATTGTGCAAATGATGGGGGAGTAGAATTCACACTAACCTCTTTTCCTGTTTTATCTTTAAATGAAATTTCAGAAGCATGAAGCATGAGTCTTTCTGCCTTTTCCCCTCCATAAAGAGAATCTCCAACAATAGGACAACCCAGAAAGGCCAAGTGAACACGGATCTGATGTCGAAAACCAGTGATGAGGCGCACTTTAAGCAAATATCTATTTGATTCTAATTCTTTGGTTTCGAGAATTTCTGTACACAGCGATATAAGCTCTCCTTGGACATCTTCATGACTAAATAATTTAACTTTCTTATAAAGCTGTTTTTCTTTTTCAACATAAGCAAAATACTTTCCGAACGCAGGTGGTTTTGCAGAAACAACACAATGATATATTTTATTCACTCGCTTATTTTGAAAGAGGTTTCTTAAATACTCAAAAGATTGTTTGCTTCTCGCTGCCACCATGACACCAGATGTCTCAAAGTCCAAACGATGTACAAGCCCTGATTCTAAGGGACCGCTGACGTCTGAAAGAGCAGGATCAACCGTTAATAACCAGTTAGCAGCAGACTCTGTTTCGGCCACATTGAGAGCAACAGAATGGACACAAGACCCTTTTTCGAAGAAAATATAGTCATCTGTTTTTTGGAGAAGCTTGCACGAAATATTTTCATTTGGAACAAGGTGTTTTGAAAGAAATTTCTGAGGAATCTCAATTTTAACATCAGCCTCAACCCAATCATGCTTTTTGGCCACATGATCTCCTACAGAAACCTGCTTTTGTTCGAGCAAACTCTTGATGGTGCTATTTGAAAGATGGGGGTAACGCTTTTTGATAAGGGAGGCAACTCGATGTTTTTGATGCTTTGTCATGCTAAATAGCCGGATCTGGAGCTGGTTTTACTTTAGGATATTTTGAAGGAACGTATGGAACCTTAGACCAATCAACCTCTTTTATTTTCTCATCTTTTAAAAAAGGATCTTCAGTACCCTCATCACCCTCAACTTCTTGCTGATCTAGAATCACCTCTGGTGGTTTGTAAGGCAAATCATTAATAACGGCATCACGCTGATCTTTTGCTTGAGAAATAAGCGCATCTGTTGGCGCAACAGGACCTTCTGCCTTCACTGAAACAGCTAATCCTATAATAATTATGAGAGAGGTTATTTGAATTATCACATGTTTAATCATTTTAAATACCATGATAACCCTTGTTAAAACAAAGGCCTATCTTCTTTTCCAGGCTCCTCTAAAAGAGGCGCTTCTTTTTGGGAATCCTTGGGTTTTATAACCTCAATTGTTTCGATTTTGGGTTCACCTTCTTCTTCTTTCTTTTTCAAAGTCATCAAAAATGAAAGTTCTTTTGCCATGCCTGACTTTGCTTCTTTCAAAATATGATAATATTCTTTTGCTGCTTTTTCATCTTTTAAATCCAGACTCAAAGCAACAAGATTATAAAGAACAATGTCTTGATGTTGGCCAGTATCGATAAGCTGACTCAAAAGTTGTTTAGCTTCTTCAGTTTTATTTTGAGCCCTAAGAAGATTTGATTTTAGAATAACACTGATGGGATGATTCTTATCTTGAATAAGTGCCAGGGTCTTTTCTGCTTTATCGAGCTCGTTATTTTTAAGATAATTTACACCTAGGTGTAAACGAACATCATCAAGAGAAAGCTTGAGTTGATTAAGGGCGTCTTTCTGTTTGTTTTGATCTTCTAAAAGGCTTAACAATTGATTTGCATATTTTAGTGATTCTGAAAAAGTGCCCAACCTCTCTTTTGCGAAAGAAAGATTAAAAAGCACGCGCGCATTATCGGGGTATTGTTCTAATATGGTTTCATAAATCCCTATAGCTTCAATGAATAATTTTTGATCTAATAATATATTGGCTTTAATTTCTCGAGCTGAAACGTTGCTAAAATCATCATCCAGAACCTGATTAACTAATTTTAATGCCTTTTCGTTATCAAGAGCCCTTCTTGCCTTTCTTAAGCTCTCTACAAGGGCTTCGCTCGTTGCCATTTTTTTGATTTCGAACCTTCTCACCCATTCTGCTTCGGAAATCTTTTGTTTTTTATATAAACCAAAATCACCACGATTGATGATGCCCTGAAAATAAGAAAACTCATCGATTTTCACTGAAAAACCCACTTGTTCTAAGATACAACCTGTCCCTTTATAGAGTTCCTTTGTAAAATCTTTTAGCCACTTGGCTAATGAATCTTCATTGGTGATACTATTTGATTCGATAACAACAGTAGCCAAGCTATCTGAAACCTGTTCTATTTTTTTGATTGCCT
Organism: uncultured Nitrospirales bacterium; assembly: GCA_964609965.1. Taxonomy (GTDB): domain Bacteria; phylum UBA10199; class UBA10199; order UBA10199; family JADGCS01; genus JAHJDR01. The sequence continues at coordinate 88,344 of CAZSTS010000008.1, read as the reverse complement.
TTTCTTGCTTGAGAGCTTGTTGGCAGATATCAATTTCTTTGTTGGCTTTGGTGCCCTCTGTTTCTTGTTCTTTTGTCTGCTTTAATATTGTGGGAATTGTTTTTTTGATTGTTTGAGGCTTTTTGATTGGTTTTTCATCTTCAAACCAACCGCAAGAAGGAAGGAATGAGAGAAAAACAACCGTAAATACTAAGATGAGACTCGGTTTTATGCCATGAAACATTGAATCTGATATATACTAAATGGGGATTTGGCACAAACTCATTTTACCGAAATTATTTTGTTTGCAAATTAACAACTAATTTAATTAAGTGTAAACAATGGAAGAAAACACAACCCCAATTGAACCCAAACTTAAATGCATTTATGGTAATGTTATCAAAATACAAAACCTACGTACCATGGTAACACGATCCTATCTCCTTGTCCCTCCAACAAAGGAGCGTTTTGACCAAAAACACATTTCAAATTATACAGAAATAGGTCAAGCTGTCTGGGCCAAAGAAGAAAATGATGTTGTTGAAATCGAAATCTCTGGCAAAGGAAAAGACAAGTATAAAATTATCTCTGTTGAAAGTGGATGATTTATTAGCTGTGCTTTTGTAATGAACGACCCCGCGGCAAGCAGCGCGGGGTATCAATCTGAATAAATTTTCACGTTACGCCCCAAGGAGCGAGGAATCAAACCCAAATTTTTGGGTTGAATCCACAAAGGCTTCCCCTAATTCCAAAGAAAGTCTTTCAAACTCTTCTCTTTCAATCTTCCTATTAAGAACCTCTTCTAAATTTGTCATCACATTGCCTGGCAAACCACAGGGTTCAAAATATTTATAAACACTCAAGTCATTACACAGATTCATACAAATCCCATGAGTCGTCACATCTTGAGTGACTCTAAAACCAATAGAAGCCATTTTTTTTTCTTTTACCCAAATGCCAGGGTATTCTGGATGAGTTCTTGCCTGAACGCCACATTTGCTTAGAAATTCGAGCATGACTTCTTCAGTCCTTTTGACCAAATCCTTCACACCCGAAAAAAAATCACTCACTCTCAGCACAAAATACACGACTATTTGTCCAGATCCATGAAACGTCAACAAGCCTCCCCGGTCAACATCGCGAATCTGCACATCTCTTTTTACGAGCTCTGGAGACAAAGCGACATCTTGATCATGCAGTCGTCGCCCCCTGGTAATTACGGGGTAATGTTCGAGCACAAATAACGTATTAGGACCTTGGTTTTGAGAGCATTTCTCATGTGCTTGCTGCATTGATGCCATGGCCTCATCATGAGAAATTAAACCCAGATATTTTAGCAGGATCTTATTGTAATCATTGCTATTTGCCATAAACAAGAAAACATTGTAAGATAAGGTTAATGCCAATATCCCTCTTAAAACGCAAAACCAGAAGGCTATCTCGCAGGGTCAGGAACTGGACAACGATTGCCACACTCACACTTAAAGGCAATAAAGTGCCCAGAAACACTAAGCCTGGTCATTGGAAAAATCCCATCCTCATGATCTACGGTTTTGGGGCTTCACGCCGAACAATGGCTATCCTAGAGCACAGATTAAAGCAAGATGGTTATACAACTTTCTCCTTAAATTTAGGGGGGTTAATAGGTACATTTAATACAGTTTCTATTGAGGAGTCTGCCCGTTTCATAGACAAAAGAATCGAACAGCTTTACAAAAAAAATAAGCTTAAAGGAAAAATTTCGGTGGTGGGTCACTCTAAAGGCGGCTTGATTGGCTCTTATTATATTAAATTTATGAATGGCTCGCGTCGCGTACAAAAGTTTATCACACTTGGAACCCCCTACAATGGAACTCCCTGGGCCTTATTATCTCACGTTCCTCCTGTTGGATTTATTTGTAAAAGCCTCACACAGATGAAATCAGGATCTGAGTTCCTCCATAAACTCAATAACACACCTTATGCAAAATCTGTAAAAGCCTATTCAATTTATTCAAAAGACGACAATGCCTGCCCTTTTCCAGCCTCTGTTGTTGAAGAAGCTCATAATGTAAACAACATCGAAGTTTTTGGCGTCACTCACTCAGAACTTCTCATAAAAAAGACTGTGTTTAATGCTATCAGACATGCCTTAAGAGATGAAATGCCAGAATCCTGGATTGAAGCAAGTCGAAAAAGTTATAAAGAATATCTGAAGAAAAATCCCAAATCCCAAGCACCAAATTCCAAATAATATTCAAATTCCAAATTTCAAAAAAAACGCAAATTATTCCCTTTGGTTATTGTAAATTGTATTTTGTGTATTATTTGTTATTTTTGATTTGCTATTTGGGATTTGATAATCCAGTTATCAGCTCTTCCCCATCTTCCCATTTCCCAAAAATCTCCTTCACCATCACATCGCTTCCATCTGACTTTGCGTGGAATAATTGTAAACGAAATTTTTGAGAATCATCTGGGTCTTGACGCACATGACAACCAAAAGGAGTTTGGCAACTCGCCTTGAACTTCTCAGCAACATGGCGTTCTATGCGGACAGCTTTCATCGTCTCTGTATGATTCAATTTTTCGATGAGATTGACGATGTCAGACCGGCCTTGTTTGCACTCTATGCCAACAGCCCCTTGCCCAACAGAAGGAATGATTGAAAGCCTTTGTGCAATCCTGTCAGAAAACCCTAATCTGATAAGGCCGGCACTCGCCAAAATCACAGCATCATACTCTTCTTGGTCGAGTTTTTTGAGCCTTGTATCAACATTACCTCTCAGGCTTTGAAATGAAAGATGGGGAAAAGTCTGCTTCAGCTGTTCCATCCTTCTTAAAGAAGAAGTTCCCACAACAGATGCTTTAGGCATTTCATCAATAGACGAATATTTATTTGAAACAAAGGCATCAGAAGGGTCTTCTCTTTTTAAAATAGCTGCGATGATTAACCCTGGGGGCATTTCATAAGGCACGTCTTTCATGCTATGAACCGCAATATCAACGCTCCCAGAAAAAAGTTCGTCCTCGATTTCTTTTAGAAACAAACCCTTTCCGCCAATATCCATTAATGAGCGATCAAGGATTCTATCGCCTTTAGTAGATATTTTTTTTAGATTAACAGGGATTGAAAACTGCTTTTCGATAAGACTTTTGACATGCTCTGCTTGCCAGAGAGCTAACTTTGAAGCACGGGTTCCGATTGTTATTTGGGATAGTGTCATTTAATTATGAATTCTGAACTACTTTAAGAATCGCTTCCTGTCCCACAGGGTACTCGCCTGTAAAACAAGCATCGCAAAACCATTCGCGCTTATTGCGTTTTCTAAACCAATACAGAGAATCAACTGATAAGTATTTAAGTGTGTCTACACCTATAAATTCTTTGATTTCTTCAATAGACTTCTGTGCGGCTATAAGCTCTTTACGAGTAGGAGTGTCGATCCCATAAAAACAAGGCCACGCTGTTGGTGGGGAGGACACACGCATGTGGATTTCTTTGGCACCTGCATCACGGAGCATTTTAACAATTTTTTGTGATGTTGTGCCACGAACAATGGAATCATCAATAAGGATAACTCTTTTGTCCTTAATAATGTGTTTAACTGCATTGAGTTTTAACCTGACACCAAAATGCCTAATGCTCTGCTCGGGCTCAATAAATGTTCTCCCTACATAATGACTGCGTACAAGCCCTAATTCAAATGGGAGACCACTTTCTTGAGAATAGCCAATAGCTGCTGGCACACCAGAATCTGGAACAGGCACTACTATATCGGCATCTACGGATAGGTCCTTGGCTAACATTTTTCCAAAACCTTTTCGCACTTCATATACATCTCGGTTAAAAATATTGCTGTCTGGCTTTGAGAAATACACATACTCAAAAATACAATGACTAGATTTACAAGTCCCTTCTACCAAGCGATGTGAGAAAACTTCATCTCCCTCAAACACAATGACCTCGCCTGGCTCTACCTCTCTAACAAACTCCGCACCAATGAGATCAAAGGCAGTTGTTTCTGAAGCCACAATCCAACCACCATCTTTTTTGCCAAAAACCAAAGGTCTAAACCCGTTAGTATCTCTGGCAACTATCATTTGTTTTTCTGTAAGAAAAACGAGTGAAAAAGCTCCTTGGATCTGAGTAAGAGCGTCTTTCAATTTATCGACAAGGCCTGCTTTTTTGGATCTTGCCATGAGATGAACAATGACTTCGGTATCCATGGTAGACTGAAATATAGCACCTTCATTTTCAAACTTCTTTCTTAAAGATGCAGCGTTAACAATATTACCATTATGGGCGACAGCTAGATTTCCAAATGAACAATTAACTAAAAATGGCTGACAATTAACAATCTTACTTTCACCATAAGTTGAATAACGGACATGACCAATAGCTTGGCTCCCGGGCAATTTACTCAAAACTTTTTTTGTAAAAATATCGGCCACCAATCCCATGGAACGGTGACAAGAAATATTCCCATTGTTAGATGTAACTATCCCCGCACTTTCTTGCCCACGATGTTGCAGGGCATGAAGTCCTAAATAAGTTAACGTGGCTGCCTCTGGGTGATTATATATGCCTACTATTCCACACATATGCGTCTAGCGTCTAGCGTTCTGCGTACCGCGTAACTCTAAAACACTATCAAAAAAGTTCTTTTATTTTTTTAGAATTCTTTATCCAATCTTTTTCAATCTTAACAAAAAGACTCAGAGAGACTCGAGATTGGACCAGTTTTTTGATCTTGTGAATAGCAGCTTTTCTAATTTTGTCGATAGTTTTGCCATTTTTCCCAATAACCATGCCCTTTTGCGACTCTTTGTTCACAATGATCACTGCCTTAATACTCACATTATTTGGCTTTTCTTTATAGGATTCAATCTTCACGCTGATCTGATAAGGAATTTCCTGATGAAGATATTCCATCACTTGTTCACGAATATACTCTGATGTGAGCTCTCGACATGTAGACGAAGTGAGATCATCTTCACTGTAATAAAAAGGATGTTCCTTGGCTTCTTTTTTTAGAATCTTAACTAAATCACCTACCCCTTTACCTGTTAAACCCGAAACAGGGATAACTGGTAACCCATACTTTTGGTCCACTGTTTTTGGATCTAGACACCATTTCTCGAGATTCTGATCTGTCTTATTAAGAAGAATCGCTAGATTTTTTTTGGTTTTAATTTTTTTGATATATTCATCAAGAATCAAAGGAACCTTTTTATCAACTTCTAATAGGATACAAACAAGATCGGCTTCTTCTATGGCGGCATCCAGTTGTTGCACCATAATTTGATTTAACTTTGTTGTGGCTTGGTGAAGCCCTGGTGTATCAATAAAGATCAATTGAGTATTTTCTTGCGTACAAATACCTAAAAGATTGTGTCGCGTCATTTGTGGTTTTGGATGCACAGCTGCAATAGCCTCTCCAATGATGGAATTCATTAGAGTTGATTTTCCTGCATTAGGCATTCCTAGAAAAGCAATTGTGAGACATTTTTGTTTTGATTGATGATCTTTATTCTGCATTATTTGATGGGCTCATTTCGGAAACAATATTGTCTAAATTTGTTAGCGCATCCTGAGCAGCGTCTTGCTCTGCCTGCTTCTTAGATTTTCCAATACCTTCACCTACTTTTTTGCCTGCAATAAATAGCTGTATCTCAAATGTCTTATCGTGATCTGGCCCCAATTCATTTATTAATCTGTATTGAGGAGATATTTTTAATCGATTTTGCACTTCTTCTTGAAGTTTTGTTTTAAAATCTCGATTTATATCTTCACGAGTAGCTAAATCGATAATGGGCAAAAAGAGATAGTTGATAATCTCGTAGACCTGCTTAAAACCACTATCTAAATAAATAGCACCAAAAAGAGCTTCGAGAGCATCAGCTAATAAGGAGTTTTTTTCTCTCCCATCGCACTGCTCCTCTCCTTTACCCAAAAACATATACTTGCCAATGTTCAAAACTCGAGCAATTTCAGAAAGAGCTTGTTCATTCACGATAGAAGCCCTGAGTTTTGACATTTCTCCTTCGTGAGAAGTGGGGAATATCTTCATAAGAAGATCACTAATGCCAAGTTCTAAAACAGCATCTCCCAGAAACTCAAGGCGTTCATTATGATCAAATTCGTCTAATCTATTCTCATTAACATAAGATTTATGTGAGAGAGATTGTTTAAGAAGTTTGCTATCTTTGAAACAATAGCGAATCTCGTTTTCAAGTTCCTTGAGGAGTTTTCTCTCACTGGCAGGGAGAGACTTTTTTCTGAAGAGTCTTCGAATTATCATTGTGTTTTCATGTGGTTACATGAAATTCAGATAGTGAAAACTGTCTATTGGTTCTGTGGTTTCCAGTGTGAAAAAATTCAAAACCGAGATCTTGAACCCTCTCCCAGTGGAAAAACAAACTAAATAACAGTTTTCATTATTTGAATTTACTGTTTATTCAATAACTTCTACCTAATAAATTCAGTAGAAAATTCCTATATACTATAACCTTAATCTTCTCTGAAGTACAGAGCCTTTTTTATCCATCCCCCCCCAATAACTTCATCACCGTTATACATGACTAAGGCTTGGCCTGGAGTAGCAGCTCTTACAGGTTTAGCAAAATGCACCTCGAGCCGACCTGCCTTCTTATCATAATCAATAAACTCGACCTCAACATCCTCAGCCCTGTAACGAACCTTGGCCTTGAATCCTTCTCTGTTTGGACCCTCGCTAAAAATAGCTCCCTCAGCTATTACTCCTTTAGAAAATAATTCGTCGGGAGCCCCTAACACGACTTCATTAGTGTCAGGCCTAATTTCTGTCACAAACATTCTCTTGCCCACATTCACGCCCAAATACCTACGCTGTCCAATAGTGTAAGCATCAATTCCCGTATGCGTCCCTAAAACATTGCCTTGAAGATCAACAAAGTTTCCTGATGGCTTTTTTTGTTTTGGATAATTTTTTGAGATAAAGGAACTATGATCATTATCTGGGATAAAACATATTTCCATTGATTCTTCTTTATCGTGCACCTTTAAACCTATCTCTTTGGCTCGCAATCGAACTTCTTCCTTTGTATAAGCCCCTACGGGAAATAATACTTGGCCTATATTTTGCTTTAAGAGATGAAACAAAAAATAGGATTGATCTTTACTCTTATCATGCCCCTTTAAGAGATGATTGTTTCCTAATGCGTCTGTTTCTATTCGTGCGTGATGCCCTGTAGCCAAGTACTTAGCCCCTAACTTTTTAATCTCATGAAAAAGAAGTTCAAATTTGATCCGTTGATTACAAAGTATACACGGATTTGGAGTTCGACCATGAGTATAGTCATCTACAAAAGAATCAATCACCTGGGAACGAAATTCTTTGGTGTAGTCAAAAACGTAAAAAGGAATACCCAACTTATCTGCCACTAATCGCGCATCATTCACATCGGTAAATGAACAGCACGTCTTACTCGTTGCAGCCTTAGGGGATGATTCATCCCATAGTTTTAGGGACACGCCGATCACATCGTAACCTTCTTCCTTAAGAAGCAAGGCGGCGACAGAACTATCAACACCTCCTGACATAGCGACTACAACACGTGGCCTCATAAAAAATTACCCTTTCATCGTGTGAATGACTTTTTGTAACCTGCTTAAGAATTCATCAACATCAGTTTTTTTGGTTTGAGAACCAAAAGAAATCCTTATGGCACCTTCATTGACTTCTTGGGAGCACCCAATGAACTCAAGAACATGTGATGGAGACAAAGCCCCCGAAGAGCAAGCACTTCCTGCCGATACAGAAACATTTTCAAGATCAAGATTTGTAACGAATAACTTGCCATCTAAACCTATGAAGGAAACATTGAGCGTTTGCGCCAGGTTTTCTGACGACTCTGTAAAAATAACATTATGATACAGACGTGAAATACCTTCTTTGAGAGTTTTGCGTAAACTCCCTTGCCTTGTGAATTCATTTTCTAGATCATTCAGGCTTATTTCTAAGGCATAAGCGATACTGAGTATGCCAATAAGATTTTGAGTGCCTGCACGCTTGTTTTCTTCTTGAGTGCCACCCTTAATCAAACCTGATAAAGCCACCTCGGGCTTAGAAAGTATGCCTCCCGCTCCCATCAAAGCACCAAATTTATGTCCACTAAAAGTAAGGTAGTCGACACCAAGCTCATGAAAATCCACTGGCCATTTGCCAACTGCGCACACAGCGTCAGTATGAAATAAAATACCTTTTTTACGTGCTCTTTGAGCCATTTCTTTAACAGGCAAAACAAAACCTGTTTCATTATTGGCTAGCATGACACTCACGAGAAAAACGCTATTTGTGAGAAGTGATTCATATTGATCGAAATCAACCTTACCATCTGTCTGGAGTGGAAGCCATATGAGTTCGACACCCTTTTGTTCTAATTCACGGGCGACATTCATAACTGACACATGTTCTGTCCCTGTTAAGAGGATCTTATTCTTCTTTCCTCTATTTTTGAAGGCCGTCATGAGAACAACATTGTTTGCCTCTGTCCCACCGCTCGTAAAAACTAAATTATCCGTTGTTTTGGCTTTGAGAAATCCTTTTACCTGCGCCCTTGACTCTTCTAACAAAGAACGCGCGCTCTGACCTTCTTGATGGATGCTGGAAGGATTTTTATACCCCTTGGTGAGCCACTCATTGATTTTACTCACAAGACCAGACGCATGAGGGGCTGTAGCATTATAATCAAAATAAAGGCGTTTCATTATTTCCTTATTTAAAAACAAACATGAGCATCAAAAAAAAACCCGCTAACCATGACGGTCAAAGCGGGCTTTTAAATAAATCCCTGGAAAATACTACTTCTGGTTATTATCAACAATCGTTTCTTGAGGTATACGATTATACTGAGAAACGGTTGTTGGTTTTGCGCCCTGTATCTCATTCTGAGATTGAGTTTGTGTGGACGTAGGCATTGGAGTCATGTAGTCTGGAATAACAATGTCTGGGTCCCCTTTAGGGGCAGGAGTAGTCTCAACTGCAGGAGTAGGAGCAGGAACAGGAGCTGGCGTAGGAGCTACAACCGTATCGGTTTTTACATTCACATCTGGAATAGGTTGATACTGCATTTCTGTTACTTCTGCTTGACTAGGCTTTGTAGTGTATCCTGCATTAGATTGAAGAATCACAAATTCTGAACGACGGTTCTGACTCATACCTTCTACTGTACTATTTGAGGCTATTGGTCTTGATTCACCATAACCAACGGCACGAAGTCGACTAGCTGCTATGCCTGCGGTTATGAGATATTGTCTAGAAGATTCAGCTCTTCTTTGAGACAATCCCTTGTTATAGGCATCACTTCCTCGCCAGTCAGTGTGCCCTTGAATTTCGACAAGTCTGATTTCGGGATGAGATCTAAGAACGTCAACAACATCATCGAGCACTGGATAAGAAATCTTTTTGATTGTAGCTTTTGCTGTATCAAAGAAAATTTTACCCCAAAGAACAATCTTGTTGTCTTTGATGCGTGGGTCTGGAGCACAAGGAGGACAAGGCTGGGTTTCGGGTGAAGTATAGCTCACACCTAAAAAGCCTCTAAATCTTGGAGTACCAACGCCCTTCATCAAACCAGCTGCCCCACCAGCATTTAAAGCAAACCCAGAATCCCCAAAGTAATAGCGAATACCACCACCCGCTTCTAAAGAAGTGGTGTTGGTTGTATCAAAGAAATTGCGAAGAATTTGAGAAGCCATATATGATTCGGCAATAATCTGAAAATTTCTTGATACCTTAAAGTTTGCACCAATACCTGCAGTAAAAATATCGTCAATACGGATTGTCGTTGTTGAACCATTTGAAAAAGCAAAGGTTCGTGTTGTATCATCGCGCATGAGGTATCCAGCGTTCAGAGACATTTCGAATCGCTCATGAAACTTTCCATCTACAATAAGCTTTACACCACCAGTGACATGCCCTGAACCACTGTAGCGAGTTATATCGCCACTTGGAAGTGTGATATAAGGTAGAATTGAAAAACCAATAGAGTGTTCGTCGATATCAACAACGCGAAATTTTACCATGGCTAGCACGTCACCCATACTCCCACCAAAATCTGCTAAAGACGCAGGGTTATCTGTGTAATACCAATTATAAAGAACAATAGGTATATTAAGACCAACTTCAAACCAATCAGTAAAGCCCATTGTTCCATAGGCGTTCATAATTATTGTGTGATCCAAAACAGACTGACGCCCAGTAGCTCCAGTCGTAGCTCTGAATTCTAATGGTCTATTTGCATAGTCAAAATAGAGACCAGCATGCCCTTGCCATCCCTTAAGAGAGCGTGATCCGTAAACGGTGTAATAATTACTCGCATCTACGGCAGGATCAAAGTTAATCGCGTCAAAGCGCGCTTGGTAAGCAGCATCAGCTGTTACGACGGAAAAGAAAAGAATTGAAAAAACAAACAAAGCGAATAATCTTTTAAGCATAGTTTTCTCCTTAGGTGTCCAAACAAAAAAACCAATTATCCCTAATACCTTTCTTTAAAGGTGAAGAAGCCGTTCATTGACGCATAATTTGCAGCAATGAGAACTCGAAAAACACCTTTGAATGGGATCATGGTAATTGGTTGTTCGGAACATTTAATTTCATGAAATAATTACCAAAATTGACAGGATAGTCAACCCCGTTGTTGTATAAACCCATAAAAAGTTTTATCAACAGGTTTCTCATGAGCCTTTGAGAGCTATTGTAGCATAATTTTGTACAACTACGGGGTCAATCAGATTATGGTCTTATTTTAAAAAAATAATTTTGACAGGAACTTGATAGCCAAAAGGCAGATTAGGTTTCGTCATAGAGCTCAAAACCATCGTGAAGCAGTTGCATAGCTTTTTTACCATCGTCTTTTTTAACAATAATCGAAATTTTGATCTCTGATGTAGAAATCATATCTATATTGATATTATTGTCGGCTAAAATAGCAAAAGCCCTTGCCGCAACACCAGCATGAGAGCGCATGCCAACACCCACAATAGAAACCTTGGCAATGCCTGTGTCAGATTCGATTTCGGTGAAGTTTAATTTCTTTTTTAAACTTGTAATAATCTGATTAGATTTTTCTAAATCATCGGTGGGAACAGTGAAACTTAAGTCAGCCTTTCCATCTACACCCGTATTTTGAATAATCATATCAACATTAATGCCTGACTCAGCTATTGCGCCAAAAACCTGCATGCTGACACCCGGTTGGTCAGGCACATCGCGAATAGCAACCTTTGCCTCAGACATATCTAAAGCCACTCCTGAAACAACTATTTTTTCCATATCAGGTTCCTCTTCGGTTAAAAGCGTGCCCTCGTTATTATTAAATGACGAGCGCACAACAAGATTAACATTATGATTGGCAGCGATCTCAACAGATCGAATCTGGAGAACTTTAGACCCTAATGATGCCAATTCTAACATTTCTTCGTGTGAAATATTACTGAGCTTTCGAGCTTTGGAACAAATATTGGGGTCTGCGGTGTAAACACCATCAACATCTGAATAAATCTCGCAGAGATCTGCTTTTATTGCCGCTGCAATCGCCACAGCCGTTGTATCTGAACCTCCACGCCCTAAAGTCGTGATATGGCCCTCTTCTGTCACACCTTGAAAACCGGCAATAATGACAACACTCCCTAGCTCCAATTCAGATTGAATTTTGCTAGCATCAATATTCCTTATCCGTGCTTTTGTGTGAACAGTATCTGTAAGGATTTTTACCTGTGAACCTAAAAAAGATTTTGAGGGGAACCCCATCTCTTGAATAGCTAACCCCAAAAGCGAAATTGTGACCTGCTCTCCTGTTGAGAGCAGTAAATCTAGCTCAGGTCCGGATGGAGAACTCGTCACTTGACGCGATAATCCTACAAGACGATTTGTCTCTCCCGACATCGCCGAAACCACAACGACAACATCGTTTCCGTTCTTTTTGGTCTCAATGATACGCTTGGCCACATTTTTGATGCGTTCAACATCGCCAACCGAGGTACCACCATATTTTTGAACTATAAGAGCCATTGGATAGCTTAACTATTGAATATAGTTTGAAATTGCAACCTGTAACCTGCAACCTGTAACCTGCATCTTCTATTCTCTCCCTCTCATCACTCATAACTAAATTAATGACAGTCTCACCCTAATTCTCTATAGCCTTCCAAGTGAAAAATCTTCGAACACTCATTAGCGCACTCATCATCAGCCTTCTCATCACCTTGCCAGTAACAGCAATGGATAATGAAGTTAAACAATACACATCCTTAAAAGAAGCTCTCAAAAAATCAGGTGATGTAATTAAATTAGACTTAAGAAACCAGCATCTTTCAGAATTAGATCCTCAGATTAAAACTCTTACTCATCTCACTCATTTCAATCTCAACAATAATAACTTAGAAGCCCTGCCAGATGAGATAGGCCAACTAAAATCCCTTGAGTGCCTCTTGCTTAACAACAACAAGCTTTCACGTCTTTCAACCGAAATAGCTAGCCTTGAAAACCTCTCATGGATTCAAATAGGCCAAAACAATTTGATTCACGTCCCCAGATCGATTGGGAGCTTACAAAAACTAGAACTGTTTCAACTGCCAAACAATAAAATAACGGAACTGCCACCTGAAATCGGAAAACTCACTAAACTGATCGAACTTGACCTCAGCTATAACATGCTCAGAAGACTCCCAAAAGAATTTGAAAACCTCACTCAAATGAAATCCCTGAACCTCAGTGGAAATAAATTAGAAGAATTCACCTTTGATATTGGAAAGTTTAGCAACCTGATGTGGCTAGAAATCAAAGACAACCTTTTCAAAAAGCTTCCCTCAGCAATCACCAAACTAAAAAAGCTCAAAGAATTAAACTTGAGTGCCAATAAATTCGAAGAATTTCCCGAACAAGTCCTCGCTCTCTCAGAAATCGAAATGCTAAACCTAAGCAACAATCAAATTTCTGTCTTGCCCGATAACATTGTCAGGATGGAGAACTTACGTGTTCTTAATCTGCAAGACAACCGCCTCACAAAACTACCACAAGGCATAAACAAGCTCACAAAACTACAAGAACTCAAACTTGAAGGAAACCTGTTCAGTGAAAACGAAAAAAATAAAATTGCAAAGATGTTTCCAAAGACTGTAGCAAAAATTCATCGTATTTACACCTCACTCAAAAAAGCTCTAGAGGCTGGAGCACAAAAAGTAGACGTGCTCTATTTGAATCACAATGATCTAAAACATTTTCCCGCAGACATATTGGAATTAAACTCTTTAAAAGAACTTTGGCTTGGTCAAAATACGATTTCTAAAATACCCCGTCAGATTAATAGACTTTCTCAGTTAAGAATTCTCGATCTCAGCCATAATAAAATCAGAAAACTCCCCGAAGAAATCAAAGAGCTCAAAAAACTCAAATCTCTAGACTTGAGACACAACACGCTAAATGAAGATGAAAGAATTAGGACAAAGTTGTTGTTACCTGAGACTGAGATTAAGTTCTAAAAAGTAATGAGTAATGAGCTATGAGCTATGAGTAATGAGACTGAAGACAAATCTTACTCATCACTCATTTCTCATCACTCATTTCTCATTGCTACACAACATCTAATGAATTATTACAGAAATGAATGGCTTGAAAAAGTTCTTCTTGTTTGAATTGATTAGCATTGAGAACACAGGCCCTGTTCCACCACCATTCTCGCATAAAATCTTTAGTCATGTCACTGTGTTCTTTAGGGCTTTTGCCTTGAAGACTAGCCAGTACAGAGGAGCTTGCCTGGAGACAATTTGTTCCTTGGCAAGGGCCTTGAGTCAAACGGGTACGCCGCCTCACATCAGAAAGTGTTCGCGCAAATTCGTGTTCAACAGCGTATTTAAGTTCAGCTTCTATCACAGGTTCACAAGAGCAAATAGGAACAGAAAGTTTTGGATCTTTTTTGATGTTTTCGAGAACATGTTCAGCACGACTTCCATGCCTATAAACAAGTCGGGCCACGATATAAGGATCAAGTTGATAAGTATTAGCTAGTTCTTGAATATTGGGGATGCTGTCACCTCCAGGAAGTGGTTTGGCATGCGTTATTGATTCAGATTCAACGCCCAACTTTTTAGCTAAAAGATCTGCAACCTCTTTTGAAATGATTCTATAACTCGCTAACTTTCCTCCGATCAGCGAAATCACACCTTTGATTTGATCGCTCTTTTCGTGATCTATAAGTTCATGCTCTCGGCTGAGTTGATCTTCATAGCAGTTTTTTTCATAAAGAGTTGGTCTGACACCACTAATGGTGTCTATCATTTTTGCTTCTTTGACAGCAGGAAAAACTTGTTCAATGCCTTCAAGAAGGTATTTGATTTCATCTTCGGTACATTTTTGATTGTCGAGGTCCCCAAAAAAATCATCATCTGTTGTTCCCAAAATACTCGCGTTTTCATAAGGCAAAAAGAAGATTTCACGTCCATCGATAGCCTGGGAAACAAGGGCAATATTAAATAATCTGCGATCAAATGCGATGTGAATACCTTTGCTGACTCTCAATTTTATTTTGGCACCAAACTGTTTTGCAAAATTTGGAGACCAAGGACCTGTGGCATTGACAAGATAACGGCAAGAAACCGTTTTGCTTGTCCCTTCGATGAGATCTTTGATGACAACACCCTTAACTTGATCAGCTTCACGAATCACTTGAGTCACTTCGGTGTGGTTGAGAAAATGCGCCCCATTCTCATAGGCATCAATGACATTAGCAATACAAAGCCTGGGAACATCTATACCCCATTCATCAAAAGTAACACCCCCGACCAGGTCTTGGCTCGGCAAGTTAGGCTCTAAAGCCACACATTCCTCAGCTGATAAACGAGAATGTTTTTTTCCATTCTTTAAGGGAACAAAAGAATCATAGGCCCTAAAAAAAGACTCAACACCTTCAAGAAGCGCCTTTGAAATGAGACCCGAACGTTTTGGAGTTTTATAAACGGTGTAAAGAAAAGGGATTCTAAACAGTAAATGAGGCGCAATCTTTTGAATGTAACCGCTGTCCAAACAACTTAGCTTTGTCACATTCACATCGTTTAGCATGTACCGTGGACCACCATGAATCATACCCGAAGAAGCACCAGATGTCCCTGCTGAAAAATCATTTTTTTCAATCAGAAGACATTTGATTCCTCTCAAAGCACAATCTCTGGCAATACCAACACCGTTGATACCCCCACCGACTATGATAACGTCATATTGATTTTGAATCTTTGATAACATTTATTTGCAACTAACTTCTGATATCCAGCATCTAGTATTCCATCTCCATGGCACTCAAATCTTCACTTAAGATTTCTTTGGCTCTCATTTGAACAAAAGGAAGAATGTGATAAGCAAAGAACTTTGCTGTTCTGATTTTGTTACGATAGAAAACATCGTCTTTGCCATCAGCAATTTTTTGTTGGGCTATAACAGCTTGCTCTAAAAGAATATGCGCTAAAGTCGCATGACCACAAAGCTCTAAGAATGGAGTGGCACTGGAGAGTGGCTTGATTTTATCGCCACCCATGCCCCACTCAGCAATTTTCATTGCTACTTGAGCCACTGTATCAATAGATTTTTTCAGAGCTGTTATTTCATCCTTTAATTCAGCATGGCCTTCATGTTTAGAGCAAAACTGGCTTAAGTCTTCATAAAACTCTCTAAATAGTTGGCCATCTTTTATGGCTAATTTACGACCCATCAAATCCATGGCCTGAATACCGTTTGTTCCTTCATAAAGAGAGGCAATCTTGATGTCTCGCATGTACTGCTCTGCTGGGTACTCTGAACAATAACCATAACCACCAAAAACCTGAACAACTAATTCGGTCACCTTAAACCCTGTGTCTGTACAATAGGCTTTGCAAATTGGGGTGAGAAGATCAGCTCTGTTTTGATATTTTTCACGTTGAGCTTCATCAGCATGGTGTTCGGCTAGGTCAAGACATTTGCCAGTAAAATAAAGCAACCCTCTCATACCTTCTGTCCATGCACGACACAAAGCTAAATTGCGACGGACATCAGGATAGTCAATAATGAGAGTTTTACCACCTTGAACTCTTTCTTGAGCAAAAGAAACTGCGTTCTGATAGGCTGATGCTGCAATGGCCATGCCTTGCATCCCTGTCATGAGGCGGGCTTCATTCATCAACTTAAACATATACTTCATGCCTTTGCTTTGTTCTCCGATCAAGTAACCACGGCACTTGCCTTCTTCGCCAAAGTTAAGAGAACATGTGGCAGAAGCTTTGATACCCATTTTGTGTTCAATATTCACACAATTCACATCATTGAGTTCTCCAAGAGAACCGTCTTCGTTGACCCAAATTTTAGGAACGAGAAAAAGAGAAATACCTTTAGTGCCAGGAGCGTCGCCTTCGACTCTGGCTAAAACGAGGTGAATGATATTTGATGTGAGATCATGATCCCCACCAGTGATAAAAAGTTTATTTCCTTTGATAGAATAAGTGCCATCATCACCGGCTTTAGCAGTTGTTTTAATGTCGCCAACAGCGGAACCTGCTTGAGGTTCCGTGAGACACATAGTCCCTGTCCATTCACCACTGTACAGTTGTGGACAGAAACGAGCAGCAAGTTTTTCGTCACCAAATGTTTCAATCAAATTAGAAGCCCCGCGTGTGAGGCCTGAGTACAACGAAAAAGAAACATTTGAACCAATAGTAAATTCACCTACAGCTGTTGCGACGCCAATAGGAAGTCCCTGGCCACCATAAGTGACTGGTGTGTCAATTCCGATAAATCCATTTTCGCCAATTTTTTTATAAGCTTCTTTATAACCTTTAGGGGTAAACACTGTTCCGTCTTCTATGCGGCAGCCTTCTTTATCACCTGTAGTGTAAAGAGGATCTAATTCATTTTTGGCAAATTTGAGCGCCTCAGTTACAACCATTTTAAAAATCTCTTCACCATGATCTTTAAACTGTTCGAGGGATGAAAGCTCTCCAATATTAAGGTATTCAAATAGATTAAAATTAACATCTCGTTCGTCTACTTTATATGTTGCCATGACTGCGTCCTTTCATTAAATAATATGTATTCCCCATGTCCGATATCCGGCATTTTGTCTTCAGACTCGAACCGGGGTAACACAACGAGTCATGGCTCTCAAGAACTTTTCGTGCCTAGTACTTGGTGCCTTGTGCCTCGAGGAACGAGGATCGAAACACGAGGAACGAAGCACGAGAAACGAGGAACACCTATGAATTGGACAGTAAAAAAAATCGATTCTTGCCCTTCTACTAACACCCTTCTCAATGAATGGTTATTGGATGAAACGGCAACCACAGGCACTGTTCTCATCGCCAAAAATCAGACTAAAGGCCGAGGTCGTTATGATCGAACATGGATAGCCCCAAACGGCAATTTAAACATAAGTTTGGCCCTCGATACAGAAAAACATGCAGACAAACCTTATCTTTTTAATCTCCTCCCAGGTCTAGCTGTATGCCAAGCAATCAATCATTTATACAAGATCAATGCCTTAGTGAAATGGCCCAATGATGTTCTTATTGGCGATCTTAAAGTAGCAGGTATACTGAGTAGCGCCCTGCCCGAAAAGAATGCTGCTATTATTGGTGTGGGAATAAACCTCAATTCACAAATCTCTGACTTTCCAGCTGAACTGCAACCAATATTGACGACTGTTTTAGCTGAATCTAATACAACAACTGATGAATCTGATTTCCTGGATCTTTTTTTAGATATATTTTCTAGTCTTCTTGATAACAGTTTTAAGAAAGGCCAAGAATGGCTTATTGAAGAAGTGAATAATAACCTCGCTTGGAAAAACAACAGAGTTTCAATCAGCGATAATGAAACACCTGTTTGTGAAGGAATCCTTATCGGCTTGGATAATGAAGGCTTTTTGACAGTGAAAACTGATGGAGATGAGATAAAAACAATTATATCTGGAGATGTCAGCTTATGCTCTTAGCCATCGACATTGGAAACTCAAACATCGTCGTAGCATTGTTTTCTGATAACAAATTAGAATCTTCATGGCGTCTTCCTACTCATAAAACACTGGACTCCGATGAGTTATTCAAAACTGATACTGGAAAAATCAATAAAGTTGTTTTTGCAAGCGTTGTTCCCGACATGGATAACGTGCTAATTAAAACTTGTCAGGAAAAATTAGACATCACACCTTACAAAGTCACACACGAATCAAAATTAAACATCACACTAGACATTGATTCCCCTGAAAAAGCAGGGACAGATCGGATATTGAATGCTGCTGCAGCTTACGAAAAATATAAAGAAGACCTTATTGTGATTGATTTGGGAACAGCCACAACATTGGACATTGTTTTGAAGGAAGGAAAATTCATTGGCGGCATGATTGTTCCAGGACTCGTCACAGCAGCTGATAACCTATTTAAAAACGCCTCTAAGTTGACGAAAATTGAACTCGAAAAACCCGCACATGTGATTGGACGAAATACAAAAGATGCTTTGAACTCAGGTCTGTACTTTGGCTACCTAGGTCTGCTTGAATCTCTTATCAAAAGAGCCGAAAAAGAAACGGATCGAAAACTAACCATCGTCCTCACTGGCGGCCTTGCCCCTTTGTTTGTAGAGGAATTTGAGAAACAAACCCATCACGAACCTAATTTGACCTTACAGGGGTTAAACTTAATTTCTCAATGGAACTCTTAGACAAACCCACCCCAAACATAATATCCACAGGAGAAGTATTTTTTTCACTGGGGCTGTCAGCCTTGTGCTGACTGGGGGCCCGTGAAAAAAAATGTTATTGCTCAGGATCTGTTCAAAAATGTGCCGATACAAGGCCGATGAGAAATTTAATGAATGCGCGTACGTAAAGTACGTAATTGAATTAAATTTATTATCCAACGCAGTAGATGCGCATTTTTCAACAGATTCCGAGAGAATCCAAAATCTCATCACTGTTCTTAAACAGCTCTAGATTTTCAAAGGCCTTTGAAACAACATCGACCTTCAAAGGCATTTCCATGCGGCTTAAGAGAAGCATGACATAGTCTTTAAACTGTTCTGCAATCAGAGGAACATCACCACTCACATGCAGATAATCAC
Organism: uncultured Nitrospirales bacterium; assembly: GCA_964609965.1. Taxonomy (GTDB): domain Bacteria; phylum UBA10199; class UBA10199; order UBA10199; family JADGCS01; genus JAHJDR01. The sequence continues at coordinate 69,265 of CAZSTS010000008.1, read as the reverse complement.
TTTGACTAATCACTAACCAATGACCATCATGAATATGCCCAAGAATGTAAGGATCGGGAAAAAGATCGAGCAGAAAATTTGTGGACTGAGAAATCAAAAGCTTTTTGTGCATGTGATCTGTAATTTTTTTATCTAATTGAGGCAGGGCAAAATAAAATAATTTAACATCGCTCTTTGCTTTGTGCGCATGTTTGATCTCTAAATCGAGTTTTCTTTTAAAGTAAGTTACATTATAGGCATTTGTATCTAACTCGTGAATCAAAACCTCATTGAGTCTCCCAGTGAGTTTTTCGTATTTGGCTTTTTCTTCTTTGATACCCTCAGCTTGATTATGCTTGTCTGTGACATCATCCAGGAAATACACATACCCCACTATGGTCTTTTCTGAAAAAACGGCTTTTTGAAACACGTTTACATAACGGCCTGAATGAGGAAGCAACCTGAACTCAAAAAAACTATCCTGAGAAGAAGTGTTTTTGTTAAAAACATTGCCGCTACTATGTTTGATCTCTAAATAACTTTGAAACAATCTATTTTTGGGCTTAAAATCCAGCATTTTCATAGCGTTTTCATTCAAATAAAATACACTGTTTTCAGCATCTGTAAAAACAACTGCTAGAGGCGATTGTTCGGGCAAAAAGAAATTGTCATAATGCTGACTAGCCCCCTTATGGTATTGGGTTTGCAACGAACCTTTTAGCTTGGCTTTATGAAAAGATAACAACTCATGAATGTCTTTTGGCAAAACCTTTTTTGTAATAAAATACGTGTTTTCGATTGAGGGATTCTTTTTAGATGCCTCTGCCACACCTTGGACGATAATGGGAATTTCTTGATCAAGATCATAGAGTGAAAAAATAACTGCGGGAGTTTTGTCGGTCGTTGCTAAATCAACAAATACAAAATCAAACTTGCCCTTACTAAAATCTTTTTTGAGCTGTGACAGGCTACTTACCTTTGTTAAATCAAATGAATCTTGTAGACTGTTGAAAATCGGAGGCTTGCGAAAGCTTGTGAAATAAATCCCTTTTTTCATAAGTACGAGAATATTAGCGCTCCTTAACATAAAAGGCAACTAACTGTTCTCTCTTGGAAGCGAACCCTTGAGTCTTGGTAACGCTGAACCCTGCTGCCTGTAAAGAAGTTCGTACCTTCGCTGAAACAGAATACGTGAGAAGAACTGTTTTGGGATGAGAGCAGAGAGCGATCTTTTGAAAGATCTCTGGAGTCCAGCACTCAGGGTTCTTTTCAGGCGCAAAAGGGTCATGAAGAATCACATCAAAGACTTTTTCTTTTTTAATGAGCTGATCCAGCTGCACCTCCAACTCTCCGAGCATCAACGAAGCACTCAAGTGATCTGTTTTTGCCAGATGATCTTTTTTGAGATGTGCTAACTGTTGCAAAACCTCATCATGAAACTGATGAGACCCAAGATGCTTTTGTTCTAATTTAAGATCAAGCAGGCTGGAATCATTCTCAACAGATAGAATATCCATGGATTTGGGAACACTGTTTTTGAAAAGATGGTCTACGTAGCAAAGCCCGTTGAATCCCAAACCAAAGCCAATATCAAGAACACGCCAATGATCTGTGGGATGTTTTTTTTGATGTTCGAGAAAAGGTTTTAAGTAGACGTGATGGCATTCTGATAAAGCCCCGGAACGCGAATGATAAATCTCATCGAGATCTTTGCGATAGAGAGTGTAACTACCGTCTGATGTTTTGAGCCACTCTTTGTTCATATTGAATATCGTAAATCGGTTAGGGTTACGATGCCCGTTTCGTCTCTCGGTTACGGTTACGTGTGGATTTGAGACGTTACCCTTACCCCTAAACGATACGAGCTTCGTCACCGATAAACGATAACCGCGACCCTAAGACCCCATCTTCCCAGCCAACATCTCCGCAAAATAAGTGATAATGAAATCAGCGCCAGCGCGTTTAATAGATGTGACTGATTCAAAGGCTGCTTTTTCTAAATCCATCCAACCACGTTCTGCAGCAGCATGAATCATAGAGTATTCACCGCTCACATTGTAGGCACCCAAAGGAAGGGCTGTGACTTCTCTGGCCTGTGTGATGATATCTAAATAAGGGAGCGCTGGTTTAACCATAACCATGTCAGCTCCTTCTTCGATATCTTGTAAAATCTCTTTTACGGCCTCGCGACTATTAGCAGGATCCATTTGATAAGTTTTTCGGTCACCAAACTGTGGAGCGCCCTCTGCTGCCTCTCTAAAAGGACCGTAGAAAGAAGAAGCGTATTTAGCAGCATATGAAAGAATGAGCATGTCTTGAAAACCTTCTTTATCTAGAGCTGTTCTCACAGCACTGATTCTGCCATCCATCATATCAGAGGGTGCAATAATATCGGCCCCAGCTCTAGCCTGACTCACAGCTGTCTTAGCCAAGACTTCTAAAGACTCATCATTGAGTATCTTGCCATCTTTTACGAGTCCACAATGGCCATGATCAGTGTATTCACAAAGACAAAGGTCTGCCATAACGAGAAGATCTGGAACAGTTTCTTTGATGACTTTAATCCCTTGTTGAATAATCCCATTCTTGTCCCAAGCGCCTGTGGCTTTGTCGTCCTTTTTTTCTGGGATACCAAAAAGAAGCACAGCAGGGATACCCAAAGATTGAAGTTGCTTCACATGCTCTCCAACGCGATCTACACTAAAGCGATAAATCCCTGGCATAGATGAAATGGGTTCCTTTTTGTCTTTGCCGTGAACCAGGAAAATGGGCATGACAAGGTCATCGGCTGTGAGTGTTGTTTCTCTGACAAGTCTTCTAATACCTTTGCTATTCCTGAGTCGCCTTGATCTATGTGTTGGAAAATGCATGTTTACCTCCATTGGGGGCCGAATAGTAACGGATTATGGGAAAATTATCAAATTGTATGGAATGTGTGTCTGGCGTCTAGAGTCTGGTGTCTGGCGTAGGATCGTAGGAGCGTTGGTGCGTAGGCTCATTATATTTTGCCCCTTGAACTTCTTCCACTTCCGATTTACGCACTCCCCATGAAAGTTAAAACAACATTTTTTTGTAACTCCTGTGGCCATCAATCAGCTAAATGGCTAGGCAAATGCCCTGCCTGTGAGGAATGGAATACTTTTGTAGAAGAAACAATATCTAAGGCCTCAACAGAGAGAGATAAACTAGGCATTATTTCCCTTCAATCTGAACGCCCTGTAAAATTAAATGAAATCTCTTTAGATAAAACACCCCGTTATTTAACTCAGATCTCTGAACTCGACCGCGCCCTTGGAGGAGGATTTGTTCCTGGGTCCATGGTGCTTCTTGGTGGTGACCCTGGCATTGGCAAATCAACTCTTATCTTACAAACGCTCGACAACATCATGCTCAATAATATTTCTGTTCTTTATGTCACGGGTGAAGAATCAAAGGAGCAGATCAAACTCAGAGCAGAACGCCTGAATATCAAATCCAATCTCACTATTGTAACTGAAAATTCTATGGACAGGATTTTGGAGCATGTTCAAAAAATCAAGCCACAAATGCTTGTGATTGATTCCATTCAAACGATTTTTCTACCTCACTTGGAATCAGCGCCAGGCTCTGTATCACAGGTCAGAGAGTGCACAGCCAAGCTTTTGTATTTTTCAAAAACAACAGGGACAACAACTGTTCTTATCGGGCATGTGACAAAAGAAGGCTCTATTGCAGGACCAAAAATATTAGAACACATGGTAGACGCTGTGCTATATTTCGAAGGGGAGAACACAGGCCAGTACCGTATTTTACGCACGATCAAGAATCGTTATGGCTCCACAAATGAAATCGGTGTTTTCGAAATGTCTGCCAGAGGTCTTATCGAAGTTACCAATCCCAGTCAGTATTTTTTGCGCGAAAAATCTGAACACAGCATTGGATCTTGTGTCACAGCTGCCATTGAAGGAACCAGGCCCATTTTGACCGAACTACAAGCCCTTGTCAGCTCATCGCAGCTAACAAATCCACGAAGAACAGCCATTGGTTTGGACCACAATCGCGTATCTCTTATCATTGCTGTGTTAGAAAAAACCTCAGGTATTAACCTCTATAATCAAGATATCTACGTCAATGCTGTGGGAGGCCTCAGGCTGTATGAACCCTCATCTGACCTGGCAATTCTCATGAGTTTGATCAGCAGCTATCAAAATAAGCCCCTTCCAGGCCATCTCGTGGCCCTTGGAGAGGTTGGACTCAATGGTGAAATCAGATCTGTGAACTATTTTGAGGCCCGAATTAAGGAGGCAAAGAAGCTCGGATACAAGATGCTTGCCTGCCCAGCAAAACCCAAGGTTTCGAACTTGACTAATGATATCGAACTCTTACGTTTTAAAACCGTTTCTGATCTAATAGACAAATTATTCTAAGCCCTTATCAATCCATTCTACAAAATTGGAAAATGCCCTATCGAAACCTGAAAAAACCCATTTTTCAACTTATTGTTTTGATTGCCTCTTTTAATTTTCTTAAATAATTTTTCAGCCTTCTTTAGTTTATGCATTGTTTATGTTACCGTGAAACGAGGAACTTGGATTTTCCTTTTTGAGCTCTTTGCTCTTTACATTTAAGAAGGATATGTTTAGTTAGGCCGCCAAAACAAACACTTGGAGGAATTGTGAAAGAAGGTATACACCCAGAATTACACGAAGTTAGCATTAAATGTGCCTGCGGAAGTGAATTACAAACATATTCTACTGTAAAAGATATACACGTATCAATTTGCTCAGCTTGCCATCCATTTTATACTGGTAAACAAAAAATCATGGATGTGGCTGGTCGAGTAGAAAAATTTCAAAAACGATACGCTAAAAAGCAAGAGACCAAAAAGAAGGCTCCACGCACTATTACAATTAAAGATTAATTTTTTAGTAGATCAACGTCTCCCTTTTGGTGTGGGTTGATCTGATCTACTTCATGGGGCGGCGCGTAGCGTCGCTCCTTTTTTTTTGCATAAAATGCAGCCATTCATTCCCACAGAAATCTTTGTTGAAGATTCCGTCAAAGATCTAAATACAACAAAAAGAATTATAAACAAATTCCCTCACCTTCCCATAACTCTTGTTAATGATGCTTCGGAGATAAAATTTCCCACGGATCACACACAGGCAAAAAAACAACTCTTTATCAACAAACTTAAAGGTGAGCTTTTAAAAAGCTGTCAGGGAAAAGGAGATGTATGTTGTCTTTATCACACGATCGATCTGATCACGAACTGCCACCTTGAATGTTCGTACTGCATTTTACAAGATTATCTTAAAAATAACCCTATCATCACAATACACGCTAATATTGACGAGATTTTTGACGAAGTTCGAAAAGCCGCGGCAAAAGAACCAGACCGAATTTTTCGCATTGGAGCAGGAGAACTTAGCGACTCATTGGCCCTAGATTCACTCACAGGGTTTTCATCTGACTGTATTGCCTTGGCCAACGAGGTAAAAAACATTGTCTTTGAATTTAAAACCAAGACCACTAACATCGACAACCTTCTTAAACAAAAGCACAAAGGAAACGTTGTTATTGCTTGGTCAGTTAATCCCGAGAAATATATCAAAACCGAAGAATTAAAGTGCGACTCTTTAAGTGATAGATTAAGTGCCGCTCGAAAATGCGCTGATCATGGTGACCCTATTGCATTTCATTTTGACCCTCTTCTCTATTACACTGATTGGAAGACAGAATACACAAAGGTGATTGATCAAATAGCGAGCCAGTTTTCGACAGATGAGATCGCGTGGATTTCTGTGGGGTCCTTAAGATTTACGCCAGGATTAAAGAAAATTAGCGAAAAACGGTTTCCAAACTCAAAAATCATGGCTGGAGAACTCTTCCCCATGTCTGATGGCAAAATTCGTTACTTCCGCCATATTCGTGAAGAAATGTACAAATACCTCTTTCCCCTGATTTTAGAAAAAATCGGTAAAGTGCCACATTATATGTGTATGGAAACCCCTCTTGTCTGGAAAAACGTTTTTGGTCACATTCCAGACCATAAAGACGTGGAAAAACAAGTAGCTAGGAGGTTTATTTGACCCTCCCCTTTTTCCATTGACATAAGCGGGTCAAAAACAATATTTACGCACGCTCCTTGAGATACAGCTGTACCTGAGGAGAAAATTAACACATTGTAACTATTATAGTTATTGAATTTGTCGGTCGGATTTTTTACGAATTTTTCATAATTGCCAACATTCGATTTTCGACGAGTGACCAAATTGGAGCCATGATGATGAAGAAGACATTCAGTGCAAAAAAAGAAACTGTTGAAAGAAACTGGCAAATTATTGACCTTAAAGGCAAGGTTTTAGGCAGAGCTGCCACTCTCATCGCAGATGTATTAAGAGGCAAAAACAAACCAACATTCACGCACCATGTTGATACAGGTGATTTTGTTATCGCGATTAATGCCAAAGAAGTAAAACTCACTGGTAACAAAGAAGAAAACAAAGTTTATATCAAACACACTGGTTTCATGGGTGGCATCAGAGAGATCAATGCAAAAAAACAATTAGAAAAAGACCCTACAGTTATTATTAAAAAAGCTGTTAAAGGCATGCTGCCAAGAGGATCTTTGGGTCGCAAACAATTTAGCAAATTTAAGGTTTATGCAGATGCTAACCATCCTCATGCAGCTCAAAAACCTCAAACTCTTGAACTATAGGAAATAGAATATGAGTATCGCACGCAAAACATTTTATGGAACAGGCCGCAGAAAAAATTCAATCTGCCGTCTATGGTTAACTCCCGGAACTGGTGAGTTTACAGCTAACGGAAAAGACTTTCAAACGTACTTCCCACGTGAGACACTTCAGATGATGATCTTACAACCTATGGACTCTACAGGAAACATAGGCAAGTTTGATGTAAGAGTTCTTGTTCATGGTGGTGGGTCTACTGGTCAAGCAGGCGCTGTTCGTCACGCTCTTTCTCGCGCCCTCTTACAACTCAATAGTGATTACCGTAAACCACTTAACCGTGGCGGTTTTCTCACACGAGATTCCAGAAAAGTTGAACGTAAAAAATACGGACACCGTAAGGCCCGTAAGAAAAGCCAGTATTCAAAACGTTAATCACAGTACGTATTACATATTATTTATCCTACAAAACGCCTCGAAAGAGGCGTTTTTTTTTGAAAGAACTATCCTCTGAATACATTTCGCTCAATCGATAAGGTCCCTAGTTTGGCGCTCGCTAGTGCAAATGTTAAGCTGCCATTGCTAACCCTTGTTAAAATTCTTTTCACACACTCTCTCTCTCTCGAATCAAGAGTAAAATAGATACCTGCAACTCGAACCATAACATCTACAAAACCTGACTCTCTGACACCTTGTTGCGAACAGGCAGTTGAAAATAATTCGACAAGTCCTTTTTGGACCGCCAAAGGCAAAAGCCAATCATAGGTTTCAACATCACCCGCTTCTAATACCACCCTGAACACAGGAATCTCCAATGTATCGTGTGCCCCCAAAAATTTCCTGATCCTAGCTGTCCTTTCATCATCAAATCCCTCTTCATCACGACAGGCATTAATAACCTGAATCAGTAACTCTTGTTCATGAGCAAATCTATGTAACCAGGAACGATTATTTGCATAAAATAAGGCCTGATCAAATGGATCTTCATCGTGATCTTCAGAATCAAAAATATCAATGGCCTCGCGTATGAGATCAGCATCACGCATTCCTTCAGAAAAAAAGCGTTGATACAATGGGTATTCATGGTCGTGACCAGTCTGAAGCCAGCAGTTTACATCTGCCCTTGTAAGCGTAGAAAAATCAAAGCCAAGATTGGCTTCAACCAGACCAAAGGCCTTATCCAAATTACCTGGTTCTGTTCTTAATCGAAAAGAGGTAATAATAGCACTCTGATCCGCTGGATCTTCTACACCTACTAAAGCAAGAGTACGAGGAAGTTTTTCTACAGTTTGCTTTCGGTATGCAGCAGTGAGGTCATCTACAGTTATCTCTGATGGTTTAGCATTTTTAGGTGCCACTAAAGATCTAATAGCTGCATTTGCCAAGGCAGCTGATACTAATTCTGGTGTTTGAATAAATTCCTGCAAGGCCCTTACAGGCAAACCTTTTTGTAACCCACACCGAATCACAGAAGCAGCCCTTATTTCACTATCTAAATCAGTCAAAACCGATTCAGGCAAAGAAAGGAACACCCGTTGACAAACTCCATAAACAGGCGCAGAGCCCACGCTTCTCCTAATATTAGCATAAGACAACTCTCTCCATGCATCAAAATCCTCAATAGTTAAACAACCCTTTGTTTGCTGTTTCCACATAATCCATGTGGTCCAAAAGAGTAATACTGTTGTTGTTCCGGTACCACTTCTTTTCAGCATCATTTTTCTGAGCGCACAAAGATCTATGTTTCCAGTCGTTTCATCTATATAATATGAATTAAGTATCCTCCGATAAACCTGTTCTAACACTGTACTTTCAAAACTATCTTGAGAGAAAACTTGAACAGCTAATTGAAGGACTCTGTCGACTTGTTCTTCTGTATAACGTGCTTGAATAAGATAAACGTCCCCTGATTCAACAGGCTCACCCTGTGGAAGGCCTTGGCCATATTGAACTTGTGCACTAGGAACTAGATCACCAGCACTCAAATCGCGGTCCACAGCATCTGAAGGCAAAACATCTCTTTGATCAAAGGAAATATCAGGGGGAGTTGTTCCAAAATAGCGCGATATCACAACATGATCACCCTCAATAAAAACATGATAATGTATACCAGAATCTCCAGCAGTCCTCACCTTTACCCAGGACAAACTCACATCACAATTTGCCACAATGGATGGATCATTTTCACCGTGTTTTATCCGTGCATCTACAACTGTAATTTCAGATATGCAAACAGGAGAGCTTCCTTTATCAATATTAACTTTTATACTCAGCTCAACAGGTCTGGGTGTTTCTTCTTCAATATCAAGATAAACTTCATCATCACCGTCTTGTATTCTTTCTCTTTCCAGCTCCCTTAAGTTACTTGCATAGCGAACCCTATCATCTACACCATCGCACGATAAATCAGTTAAAGGTTGATTGTGCTGTGGTGTTGAAACTTGGCCAGAAAGACCTGCTGTTAATTCGACTGGAGAATTTACATCCCCTCCCTTTAAGATACCGTGCGGAGAAATCCGCGTTGAGGTTTGCTCTTCACCACCGCTTATTAGGTCAGTAAACGCACGTGCCACACACCCTTGTTCATTCGCCGAACCTGCCAAATAGACTTGGTCATGTTGGGCTAATGTAAAAAGAGGCCCCCCAACCGCAACATCAGCCATCTGTGCCAAGGCTTGAAAGCCTCCATTATGTTGAGCAAGTATGCGCATCATTCTTCCCAAAGAAACTGCCAATAACCTTACAAGGCATATCAACATCGACAGCTTTTCTTGTGTTCTAATTTTGTGGTTTTATATACCCTGTGCTTTTGCACACCCATAATAAGGCTTTAATTTCAATGAATTATGCCTCTGCCTTCTATTATCGGAGCATGCATGTTAACGTTGCTAATTATTTCAATAAATTGTTTTACCGTATAAATGAGCAACAATAAGACCAAATTTTCCGCCAATCCCAATAAATTTGAATATTCCCCCTTTATCCAATAAAGAGATAGAATATGAAGAATGTTGCCATTATAGGAGCTGACACCCATCCAGGCCTCGAACTGATTCGACTGCTTCTCAGACACCCAGATGTTGAGCTCACGACAATCACATCACGAAAACATTCCAAACAATCTTTAAAGCAGGTTTTTGCTCGTTTCACAGGATGCACCAACCTCGAATACAGCAATCTCAATGTTTATAAAATAGCCAAACACAACGAGGTTGTTTTTCTTTGCCTGCCCCACAAGAACTCCATGGAAATTGCTGCTAAGTTTCGATCTTATGGAACTAAGGTGATCGATCTGTCAGCAGATTTTAGATTCAAGACTATCAAGACTTACGAAAAAATCTATGGCAAGCACACGCAACGAAAACTCCATAAGGAAGCCGCCTATGGTTTGTGTGAGATTTTTAATGAAGACATTAAACCATCTTTTCTTGTAGGCGTGCCTGGGTGTTTTACAACAAGTACTGTTCTTGGCCTTGCCCCTCTTTTACAAAATCAATCGATCATCAAACAGGGAATTATTTGTGACACCAAAGCAGGTATGTCGATTTTGAGTCGTGATGAAAATGAGGACCAGGTTTTGTCTGAGCAATTTGGAAATTTCAAAACATATTCCATTCCTATTCGTGAAGAGCGACCAGAGATGGAAGAAAAGCTTTCTATGCTAACAGGAGAAGACATAAAAATTACTTTTGCTTCTTATCTTTTGTCAGTACCACGCGGGCTTTTGAGCACGATATATGTCCAGCCTATTAAGAAATGGAATAATGGAAAATTAAGAAGCCTTTATAAACGTTTTTATAAACGAAGTCCTTTTGTTCAAATTTTGGAAGGCTCGCAAACACCTCAATTGAATAATGTTGTTGGCACAAATATCTGCCAAATATCTATCCGCTTTGATGAACATTCCGAAAAGATTGTCATTGTCTCCGCCATCGACAATCTTATGAAAGGCGCTGCCGGCCAAGCTGTTCAGTGCATGAATTTAATGTGTGGGTTTTCAGAGACCGCAGGTCTCTGACCTCCATTTTCGATTTTCGAATGCGATTTTCGAATACTTGGGCAATACAAACAGGAGAAGAAAATGAAAAACAATGATTTTAATAAAGATGGCTTTATTAATGTAATCCATGGCAAAATTTATTATCGAATCTATGGTGATTCTAAAACAGCAACAAAGACACCCATAGTTTTTGTTCATGGTGGTCCTGGTTTTCCGTATTATGGCATATGTGAAGAGGCAAAGAAGCTCAGCAAGGATCGACTTGTTATCTATTACGATCAATTAGGATGCGGTCATTCAACAATTAACAAAGAATACGAAAAGGACGATTCTCTATGGGTGATGGAGAACTTTGCAAAGGAATTAGATAGCGTCATAAAAGAACTAGACTTGGGCGCTGTGCATGTTGCGGGTGCTTCTTTTGGTGTATCTGTTGTGGTTGATTACATTTTAGCAAAACCAAAAGGTGTAAAGAGTCTTATTCTATCAAGTCCTTTGATAAGCGCAAAGATATGGTCAGAAGATGCTAAAAAACTAAAAGAGCAATTGCCCAAAGACATCTATCAAATCATTCAAAAGCATGAAACAGAGGGCTCCACAGAGTCAGACGAATATCTGCAAGCAACAAGTGAATATTATAAGAGATATCTTAGCAGAAAATACCTGTTCAACGAGATCTTAGAAAAATTTACCTATAATTTTAATGAAAACATCTACAATGTCATGTGGGGACCCAATGAGTTTCTTTCCACTGGCACATTAAAGGACTACGACCGCACTCCTGACTTACCTACGATAGACGTACCTACTTTATTTACCTGTGGTCGTTATGACGAAGCCACTCCGGAATCAGTTCACCATTTTCATAGTCTTGTAAAAGGCTCAGAAATCAAAATATTCGAAAACAGTGCACACATGACAATGCTCGATGAACCTGTAGAATATTTTAAAACTGTGTCTGAGTTTATTAGGAAATATGATTAGGGATCTTAAACCTAGGAGAACTCATGAAAAAAATAATATTATTAGCTGTACTTATTATTTTAGGATTAAGTGCTAGTACCGCAATATCACACCCAGGCGGAACTGATAAAGATGGCTGTCACCATTGTTGGACTAATTGTGACCGTTGGGGATTAAGTTATGGGGAGTATCACTGTCATGGGAAGTGAAAATGAATCAACTAACCACACAAGAAAAAACCTCATTAATCAAAAAAAATCTCTTCGATTATTTTAAGTTCATAAACAACCTAAAATCAGTCACCTCCTTCAAAACAGAACACTTTAGCGGCTTTGCCAGTGGTGTACGAGGAGCATTTATAAACCCTCTTATTATTTCTGATAATACTAACATTGAAGCAGAGTCTTTTCTTAAACAAATAAATGCTGCCATAGATTTTGTTAATAAAAATGAAGTTAAAGAGCTTTCATTGTGGTTTGATTCTGATTCCTCAAAAACAAAATGGTCTTCTCTATTACAAAAAAAAGGATTTGTTTATAATGATAAGGCAGCAGGCATGTATTTTGATCAAAAACAGCCGATTAAAGAGCCTTGTGTTGAGAATTTTGCGATAAAAAGAGCTAATTCTGACAATGAGCTACGTGACTGGGCTGAAACAGCGATGGATGGTTTCGGTGCGGGTGCGGACTACGTCGAAGCAAGCTACAATCTTTTTAAAAACGATTATCAGGGTGGTGTAATATCTAATTTTATAGCTCTTGTAGAAGGCAAACCAGCTGCAACAGCACAAGTTTTTCTATATGATGATGTTGCTGGCATTTATTGGGTTGCTACAATACCTGAATATCGTGGAAAAAGCATTTCGACGACGTTAACAAACAAGCTAATTGATTTTGCTTACTCTACTGGAGCAATCAATATTGTTCTTCACTCAACTCCAATGGCAAATTCTATGTATCAAAAAATGGGGTTTAAGGAATATACGCGAATGGGGCATTTTGAGTATTGGAATAAATAAAAAAGCCCGAGCCAACTTAATGACTCGGGCTATGGCGTAGCTCAAAAGAGCTCAACCGCTCACTACACTTTAATTATAAATGAAGCCAAAATCAAAGTAAAGATCAAAGAGATGCCGCTCTACTGGTCCCATCTCTTAAAAGCTGCGCCCCCGCTGGGACTCGAACCCAGGACAATCACCGTAGTGAGCGGTGGGCTCTATCCATCTGAGCTACGAGGGCGCTGTTATTTGTAAAGCAAAGCCCATGCCAATTATGTTAATTTTATTTTTTTATGAAATTACATAAGACTAAGAATTAATTTATTTTGACTGTCTTAATTATTGAACAGATAAAGTCTCACTCGAGTCCCAAAAATGAGACTGGGACTGAGATTGGGACTAAAGTGGGATAACCTACTTTGCCGCCAGGCAAAACAAGCCTCCGTTCCCTCCTTGAAGACGATTAAAAAATGAAGCGATTAGAAAGTATCTATCGTTTTTTTTGTCGAAAGTAGAGCTTCACCTTATGACTTAGAAAGAAACATACCTCCTACAAAATTACCCGTATTCACCTGAATACGTTTTTTGCAATATCGACACACCAACAACCTAACAAATCCGACAAACATCACATAAATGCAAATAAGAACATAAATATTCTCTAACGAAAGGATCAATATGCTTACAAAAGCCATACAACAGGGTTTTGCAGCGATGGTAAGCCCTTTATGTACTATGAGAGATAGCGGCGATATTATTAACCAACAATTAGCCATTAGCATGGCCAATTCTACACTGAGTGCTGTCCCGTTTGAAAAAGGTCACACCGGTCAATTTGCACAACTTGTTGGCGAACCTTCATTTATGACACCTGCTTTTTTTGCTTGGAATAGATCAAGAGCCAATGTTGCCCTTGGTTATACTCCAGAAAGCAACATCCCGCGCCATACAAGAGCTGATATTACAAACAAAAACATTCCACCAGTTATCGCTATGATCACACCAGATTATTCATACCTACTTGTCAATTCTGAAATTACTCAAAGTGCCCAAAGAAGACTAGGTCTCGCATTACCAGCTCACATAGTTCATGATGATAAGCATCCTCTTACAAGAGTGTACCAATCTCCTATTACAGGAGATTCCTTTGCTATTAATTTTCAAGATCTCCTCTTGAAGTCTGGACTCAAAATAACAGGAAATCCTGATCCTGAGGCAAAACTTGATGCAACCGTCGATGTTTTAGAGCCCTCAGTACGCACTAAAAACTGCCTCCAAAATCTGAATATTAAATATATCGGCGAACTAGTTCAAAGGACCGAAGCAGAATTACTTAAATCAGCAAACTTTGGTCGTAGGTCTTTAAATGAAGTAAAAACGCTTCTTGAAGATAGAGGTCTAGCTCTTAATATGGATGTTGGAGACTGGAAATCACCAAGATAAAGTGGTAGTTATAAGGACTAAAAAAGAAGGGAAAATCGAAAATAGATTTGTTCCCTTCACGCCACAAAATCTTCAATACGATAATTTGGAAATATAATAATGGCAGGATGAACTTTGAGTGCTTTACCTAAGATAATAGCACGTTCACGACCTATTTGATGTCGCCCTGATTCCATATTTGATATGTTTGATTGGCTAATCCCTGTGATTTGTGAAAGTTGATTTTGAGATAGGTTTTGGAGTTTCCGTAATGTTGTTAACATTTGCCCAGGAGTTAGCTTGATATGATCTTTTGCTGGTAAAAAATCTTTTGCTCTTAATTTTTTCATTCATTCACCTCTCAGTTTAGCACAGTATATATTTAATATATTATATATTCAATATTTTATATATAATTGATAAAAAAACCTCCGTTCCCTCCTTGAAGACGATTAAAAAATGAAGCGATTGTGAATTATTGACCGTTATTTTTGTCCGCTAGCGTAGCTAGCCTTCAAAAATGGCGCTATTTTAAAAATGGGCTTTATTTTTTTCCGTCTGAAAGGACGGGAACAAAAAGAAACCTTTTCCACCTCACTCCAAAAGAGTAAAATTATAAAAACCCCTCACAGAGCCCGAAAATAAATAGCTTTTCTTGATATTTCTTGAAATATCAAGAAATAAGGTGTAGAATAGAAAAATGAGTAAAAAAATCAGTACAATCGTGAACGACAAGGTCTGGAAGGAATTCAAAGACCTTTCTAATCAAACACATCAAAATCTCTCAGGCATGCTCACTGATGCACTGAGAGAGTACATCAATCGTCGTAAAATCAGGCCAAAATTCCTTCAAAACATGCAAGACTCATTGCATGAACACCAAAAACTAGGAAAACTCTTAGCAAAATGATTCTATTTCCAACCCTAGACGAATCCCTCGAACTTTATGAAAAAGTCATCCAAGAATTCGGCGGAACATATGGCATCCGTGATATGGGCCTTTTAGAAAGCGCCCTCTATCGCCCACAAACAGGTTATTATGACGATGTCTTCACAATGGCCGCCTCTCTCATGGAATCTCTTCTTTTGAATCACCCATTTGTTGATGGCAATAAGCGCATGGCGTTTTTCTTAACTGATATTTTCCTCAGAATGAATGGCTATAAAATCAAAACCCTTCCACAAAAAGGCTGTCAGTTTATCGAAAATGTCATCAAAAACGACAAAAACCGCCTAAACAAAATCACCGCGTGGTTAAAAACCCACCAAGTATCTCTACGACAAGCTCGATCATAACAAAACCCTCTAACTAAAAGGTAACCAAAAGGAAAAGGTGCCAGTCTACAATCGGTCAAAAGGGTTCACCCATTTTTGAACAAAAAAAAGCCCCCCCCTTCCACAATACATTGTATTACATTTTTTTTATTTTTTTCAATATTTTCATTGTATTATATCTTTTTTTGTATTACAATTACCTTGTAAAGACAGGTAGTAAAATCCATTTTGCATGAAAAAAAAGAACTCAAAACCCGAACCAAAAGAACTCAATTACAAGAACCCAACGAGCATACGCTTCAACCCCCTTTTGCTCACCAAGCTCCATGCCATCGCTTCCATAAGAAATAAAAGCGTCAGTCGTCTTGTGAATGAATATGTAAATGCTTTTGTTGAAGGAGAATACCAAATCCTAAAGATGATGAAGTGATGAGTTAATTATCTGTCAATTACGCCCTAAGGACTGAAGTTCCTGGCAAATACTCTGCCGGGAACTTTGGATCCTTGGAAAAGATATTTTTTGGTAGATTTTTTAAAAGGGATTAAAACATTCTCCTACTATACCCCAACCCAACACTAAAACTATCATTGAGAGATTCATTTGCGGTTTGTGTATGATCAAGTCCCTCACCCTGAGAGTGTTGATAAGAAGCCCAAAAATACAGCCAATCCGCATGTCTTTTTTGAGAAAGCCTGGCTCCAAACGAGGTATTTCCCCCTACATAATAAGAACTCGAATCTGAATACTCTTTAGCTGAATTATAACCTCCATAACCACTCAAACTGAAACTCAAAAAATCTCTTGGTGTATAACTCATACTAAATGAACCTTCCATATTAACTGACCTTGTCGTTGAAGGCAGCAAAACCAATTCCTCTTGATCAATCCCAAGATAACTTAAATCATTATATGTAATATCTCCCCACTGCGTCCCAACGAGAAATTCAACACCTAGGGAAAACTTGCCTGGATAATAATCAAAAGAAAACTCTCCCTCAACATAAGGCAAAGTGTACTCCATACTCCCAGTAGCGTTCTTCATCTGACCATAGCTAGCAAGAGTTAATGAAGCATCATCATGTAGGTCCAAATATAATCCCGCGTACAGCCCCAGAGAACGGCGAATTTGATCAAATCCAGCATCTTTATCTATTCTAAAGTAATTATAAGTCCTTCTTCTGCCAATCAAACTTAACTCCAATGTGTGATCTCTTTTCTCAACCTCTTCAGTATCTTTTGTAAGTGGTATACTCAAATCAAGGCTTACTCTGTGTTCATCTGTATCTTTCGCCTTATAGTAAGCCTGATTTGAATCATCTCTGTATCGATAATCAGCACCAATCTCAAAGCCCTCATCATTTGCCACTTCGGCATCAACTTCAAACTCTTGATCCATTGACTCTGCCTGATAATAGCCATCTGTCTCTGGGGGATTATACGCTTGCTCATCTCTTTCATAAGACACCTCAAAACTAGCTCCTGGCAAAAGTTCGTCCGCAGAAACTTCAGCCCCAACATCATAGCCTCGAATCTCACCATTAGGCATGTCATTTTGAGCAATACTCGCTTCCCCTTCGAGCTCAACACCAAATCGACCATCCATTCGTCCAATTGCAACCTTACCACCAAATTCGGCTTCACTAGAACGCTCAGTCTGCCACTCTGGATCTTCTCCAGTTTCAGAAGGAATAATATCTTCATATTTTCTAAGATAAGCAACTGGTATACCCTCTAAATCAAGCCTTGTGCTCAAAACACCTTCTTTGCCTATAGCCCACTGACCTTTCCATTGAGCGAATAACTGAGAATACGCTGAGCTTTGATCAATATCTTGCCTGTATTCAGGCTCACCATCAGGATCTGTTTCTTCATAGTGAGAAACACTGTTACTCATGCCTGTTTCAAAACCCGCATAAACATAAGAGGCGTTTAAGAGAAAATCGGTATCCAACCACAAATCAAATATGTGGATATTAATATCTGCCTCAACAAAACCAAGCCTTTCCATGAGTGCTTCTTTTTGTTCAACATCATCACCAATAAGTATGAGCAAGTACTCTCTGATTTTGAACATCAAGGCCTTGTCAAAATGCCCATCATAATGTCTATCAGTCGTTGGCTCATCATACCTTTTTGTGAGAAGAAAGCGACCTATGAACTCATCTACTTTTTCTTCTGCCTCTAAATGAAGAAGACGGATGGGCCGGTTTTTTGAACCTGCGTATTTTTTGTAATCACTTTTTGTTAATAAAGGCTTCTCACCATCTGACATGCTAGCAGCTTCTGTAAGACCATTTTCAACCCACTCTTTAAAACGAGAAATATCGCCCTCATCAAATCCATAATCAGTTTGAACCAGTGTTGGATCCACTTCCCATGAAGCTATAATTATTTTCAGAGCTTTCTTGACCTTCCCCTCAAGAGGCACTGTCATGCTTTTACCATAAAAAAGAGCCACGCCAGGATCATCAGTATAAATATAACGAGACACAAACTCATCAAGCAATCCCTCTTTTTTGAGTTCAGCAATTCCTATGATGTCATTTTGTGAATTATCGTAAACATCTATTTCCGTTCTAGTGGCTAGAAGTGGATCTTGATGTGGTTGAAAAACTATTGGTGCCATAAACTTATTTTTTCCTCAAACCCCCTTAAACTCTGGATACACACTCTCTAAAAAAGGAATAGCAGTTAATGTAGGCAAGATTTCATCCCGGAACATAGCCTTGTATTCTGGTGAATTTCTTTGAAATTGATCTAATTTGCATGCCAAGTAAGCCATAAGATTTTCATACCTCTCGTAGTTCTCCTCATTATCCTCTCCAAAAAAACTCTCTGGATCTTCAAACTCTTCTTCAAAATACGCATGCTCCTCTAAAAAAGCTCGTTGCCCATCATCACCTAATTCACGAATATGTCTTCTCATCATCTGTAAATGAGCTACCTTATAGTAGGCATTTAAAGCTATTTTTGCCTCTTGCTGAAGAGCGGGGACATCGACTGAACCCAGAGCAGAACCACTTGTATTTGGATGAGATTGACTGATAATAGCTTGTGCTAAATCAGAAAAACTTTCTTCAGTACGACCTTTGAGACGCACTCCATGACCCACAACCACATCTATCGCATCAAAAGCTACTGCAGAAAATGTAGCTGGTGGACGACTCTGTTCTGGAAGCAGCGCTGATAAAACAGCAACAGCTTCATGAGTTTCGTATTCTATATCTAGTAGACTCACCGATCGATGTGTCTTATCTTGCCATCTGTGATAGGCTTCGTGGAGAAATAATCCAATCCCTTTTTTCGAAAAATACATATCAACAGACGCAACAGTAGAACCAATATCAATTTCATTGTCTATAAAGTTATATGTTCCACTCCAGTTATCTTTCACAGGGTCATAGCTGGTTACTGGAATAGCGTTTCCTTCTGAATGACTGCCAAAAATACTCTTTCCTGACTTAACATCTGTTAAAGTATCCGAAACAAAATTTTCTAGATTCCGTTTTTGAGAAAAACCATCTAGAGAACTTAGTTTTTCTTTTGCCACTAAAAGATTACTTGCCAGTATAAATAGTGGCAGCAAAACCGAAGGATGTGTTGGTTCTTCTTGACTCATATAAGGACGCAAAAGACTTGCCACTTCTAAAGAGCGAAGTTCTGAAGCATCAAGGCTAGCAAAGGATTTCTCTATAAAACCATCAAAATCAAAACCAACACTGTCCCCAAAAAGATCATGGGCTATATGAAATATCTGAGCATAGGCTTCTTGATCAGTTCCTTCCAACAACTGATCAAAACGTATACCAGTATCTTGAATAACTCTAACCATCGCTACAGGATCAGATCGATTTTCTTCCCAAAGACGCTTGGCTTCTTGCTGATATGACGCCTCCACCATCCAATCCATGAGGCCCAAAATAGAGGGACAAGGTGAATGCAGTTTATAAGATTTTCGAATTGTTTTGTAATCTGTTTCAGGTGAGTATTTTTCTAAAAAAACAATAAGCTCTGATCTTTGTAAGGCCTGATCTTCTTTGACACTTGCAAGCGTTTCTCTCAGTGGAGAATCTAACCAAGAATTGTTCTCAATGGCTCTTTGCCAATAATCATGATGTTCTGAATTGTCTAAATTGAAGATTGTTCGACCCGGAAAGCTCATAAATCTCTTATCGCAAACTTGATCCTAATGTTGTGTGATTAATCATTTTTTGGGCACTGAGGGAATACGGTGACTTATGAATTGTATCTGATTGATATTATTAGCTTATTATCTTGTCCAAAACACAAGGCGAACACATGGAGCCTTGTGCCTAAAAAAAAGGGCGATGCCTAAGCACCGCCCCTTGTAAATACTCTATGTTGTACGCTGTACGATCTATAGACCTGATTCCTTCAAAATTCTCACTGAGTTGATGGCTTGATAGAATTCACCAACATAGCGGTCAAACTTACCATGAACAGCAACACACTCAAGTTGGAAACCAATATCCTTATGTCTCCAAACACCAACCATGAATTGCTCTTCGCCTCTTGTACCATGAACAATGGCTACGTTACGTGCGTTAATGACTTTCTTTTCTGTTCTGATAACGCGAATACCACGATTTGATAATTCTTTTCCTACTTGTTTGGAATAAGCATGAGCTGTTTGACCAGTAACATTGTATTTATATCGTAAATACATTTGAGGATTTGCGCCAGAAATGTGACGAACCCACTTTACTGGAGCTGGATCTTTGTAATGTTTAGTTTGGGTATCCCACTTAGAATTTGGTTTTGTTACTTGTACAGTATGGTCAACAATAACGGTATTTTTATTTGCCCAATTGAGCGCAACTGCATGAGCTGTGCTAACTACAAATAAAGCAACAATAGCCAAAACCGCTGTGAGTAAAATAATCTTTTTCATAAATATCTCCTATGAATAACGAGTTAATAAATGACGATTGTCGCGTGACATCAAAGATGTGGATTAATTAATAGACGCGCCATTCGCTATACGCACCTAATTCAACAATTTGGATTTACTAATAGAAAAACATAAAAAAGCAATCATTGATTTCAATAGTTAAGGTGCGTTATTTATCTTTTTTCAAATGTACTAAATGACGGATTTATAACAGAATAATCATTTGGTTTTATTACTATTTTTTAGGAGAAAACATGATCAACACTAAAATGGAAAAAGCCTTAAGTGAGCAAATCAATGCAGAATTTTTTTCTGCCTATCTTTATCTTTCTATGGCTGCTTATTTTGAGACCAAAGATCTACCTGGTTTTGCCAACTGGATGCGCATACAGTATCAAGAAGAACTCACACATGCCATGAAGTTTTTTAATTACGTTCACGAAAGAGATGGTCATGTCCTGCTCACAGCTATCGAAACCCCCGCTCATGAATGGAAATCACCCATCCATGTCTTTGAAGAAACCCTCAAACACGAACAACTCGTTACTTCACTCATCAACAACCTAGTAGATGTAGCCATTGAACTGAAAGATCATACAACAAATAACTTTTTACAATGGTTTTTAGAAGAACAAGTCGAAGAAGAGGCTACTGCCTCAGGTTTTCTGGCCCAACTTAAAATGATGAGCGAGTCTAAAGAAAGCCTTTACATGCTCGATAAAGAAATGGGACAAAGAGTGTTCGTGGATTCAACTACAGGTAAGTAGTCTATCGTTTTTGGATTACGAAACCCGTATCGTTTAGGGGTAACGGTTACGTCAGGATAAAATTACGTAACCCTAACCGATTAACGAAACGGGTCTCGTCACCGCAACCATCTTACGAAATCTTACGAAGTAACAGGCTTATATTCAGCCTTTCCAAACGCTAGTATGGGGTAGAAAATAAGGCCCAAAAATAACAGCCCTATACCAAAACCTGTGCTCTTGCCAAAATTATGAGCGAAAGCAATGATCGCAATAATCGCGACGATAAATCCCACAATTGGTATGAAGAGTAAGAATATCCACCACCATGGCTTGCCGGCCATTTTAAGAAATAAAATAGTGTTATAAATGGGAATAAGAACACCCCATCCTGGTAAGCCGGCTTTAACATAAATCTTCCAAAAAGTGACAATAAAAAATAGAGCGACCACAAGCATAAATATGGTCGAAGATAAACCTGCTGTTTGATAACTAGCTTCCATTAGAACCCCCTTAAGTAATAGGTTTTTAATAAATACAATTGATAATTTTGTACAATGATTAGTGATTTTAGACAATCAAAAAAACTATTCGTTGATCTCAAAAAAAACATTCAAGGCTTGTTGAAATTTTTCTGGTAGAGATGCTTTAAAAGACATTTTTTTTCTGGTGAGAGGATGTGTAAACCCCAGTTGCAGGGCATGAAGCAATGGACCTTCTAACTTAGAAATAAAATCCTTTTCTTCATCTGCAAACTTTGAAAGTTTTTTTGTCCCCCCATAAACTTCATCACCCATAATAGGATGATTAATGGAATGCAGATGAACACGTATCTGATGCGTGCGCCCTGTGTCTATCTTAACCGATACATAGCTGACACGATCACTTGTTTCTAATACGGTTATATGCGTGATCGCTTCTTTGCCTTTTTTCTGATTAATAATAAATTTTTTACGATTAGTTTCAGAGCGCTTCATGAGACTGACAAGAGTTTGTTGCTTTAGTTGTATCTGCCCCAAACAAAGTGCCCTGTACTCTTTTTCTACCTCGTGATTTTTAAATTGGTCCGAAAGACTATGATGCGCACGGTCATTTTTAGCAACAACCATCACACCAGAAGTACCTTTATCGAGGCGATGCACAATCCCAGGTCGCTCAACACCACCAATGCCAGACAGGTCTTTGCAATGATATAAAAGCCCATGCACTAAACTTGTTTCATAATTCCCTGCTCCAGGATGAACCACAAGATTTACCGGCTTGTTGAGAACTAAAATATCTTCATCTTCATGCAAAATCTCAAAATCTACTTTGTGAGGTTTGAGTTCTGTGGGCTTTAGAGGTGGAAACTCTATAATAATTTGGTCATTTTCATGAACTTTGTAAGACGGTTTTTCTTTTGAACCATTAATATTCACAAAACCATCTTTGATGAGCTTTTGGGCTTCAGATCGAGATGTACATATCCCCTGCTCTGCAAGATAATGATCTAACCGATCACCAGATGTTAAAACTATATGCGTTTCTGTTTTAGACATTTGAATTAGATATGTTTTTTATTGAAGGGAATCAATAGGATCTTCCAGCTACTAGCTAATCCTCATCCAACTCCAAGCACCAATAGGCAAAATCAACTGGGTTCATATAAACCCGCCAGGCTTTAAAAAGGTTTTGCTTTGGTGATATTTGCATAAAAATGCTGTATTTTGGTTCTTTGGGTATTTTGTTCAGACTCATCCTAGCTTGCACTGGAGTCCTTCCACCTTTTTTATTATTGCAAGGCAGGCAACTGCAAACAACATTATCCCATGTGGTCTTACCCCCTTGAGATATGGGAATGACATGATCCAAATTGAGGTCTGATCGTTTAAACTTCTTTTTACAATATTGGCATGTGTTTTTATCACGCAAATAGATGTTTTCACGAGAAAGCCTAACATCTCTATTGGGAAGCCTATCGTAAAACTGTAGCAAAATCACCCGAGGCACTCGAATAGCTCGATGTGTCAAGTTGATCCGGTCATCCTTAACTGCCACAGCTAACTCTGCCCAAGACTGAAAATCATAGGTCTGATATTGTTCATCAAGAATACGTGCAAGTCCCTTAAATGCAAGGCAAATTGCCCGTTTTACAGATGTGATCTGAACAGGAATATAGGATCTGTTTAATACTAATACCGGTCCCTCAATCATACTTATATTGTACCGTAATTTATTGGTATTTGGAAGGAACAATTTCCCCTTAACTTAACATGTATTAACAGCGTTATTAGGGATTTTCGGTATATAGCCCCTTTGAAAGGGCACTATATGGGAGGGCTTTTTTGCTATTGATACTCACCAACCAAATGTATTTTTCTTTATTTTTTAGTGAGTTAAATTTGGTTTCTTCACCACAAACTATAACAACCTTTCCTTCATAGCGAGAGAAGATATTCTTTTCACAATAGAGCCTTGATTTCTCGATTTTGAGATCCTCTGCCATTTTTCCTAGCAATGTTTTTTCTGGGAAATTCTCTAATCTCTGCTCAAAAAGAATTTTTTCTGCTAACTCCATGTCCTGCTGATCAAAATAATAACGCAGCGTCAATAACCCCATCACTATGAAAAAAAATGTGGTTACAACTAATAGGACTTTTTTTGTCATGATTGTTTTCTTCCGCCCTGAGAACCCGCGAGCCTGCGACTCCCACTCTTTTACCTCCCAGAATGTTGTATCTGGGCATTAGGGGGATTATCGAGATGTTGTTGAAGTAGGTTTCTTAACTTTTCGCGATCTTTATATGTAAGAGCATCTAGTTTGCCGGCCTTTGAAGGGGTAGTTTTTTTATCTGCCAACCTGGTAAGATCTGGAACTTTGCTTACTTTTGGCTGAATAACTTTGGTTTTACTGCTTTTCGATTTTGTAATGCTTTCGATCGCATAATAAATTTTACCACATTTCTTTTTAACAATTATGAGATTCTGAAGCGTAACAGTTTTTTGTAAATAATCTCTAATATTGAGATCGTTGATACGAATATCGCCAAAATAATACAAAAATACAAAAACGAGAACGCCTATAAATAAATATCTTAAAATCTTGCTCATACCCCTACAATAAAGTCTGTTTTCAGATTATGCAATCTCAAAATGATTGTGATTTCATTAATCTTATGCTCTAATATGTCTAATGTCTAGCACCTACACATCACTTATTACGAACGAAAAAGAGTACGCGCAAAAAATCCTCATTGTTGATGACAATGAAACCAATGTCGAGCTCATTTGCATGCACCTAAAACCCCTCAATTATGAGATTCGAAAAGCCTACGATGGCGATCAAGCCTTGCAAATGATCAAAGAACAAGAACCAGATCTTATTCTCTTAGACCTGATGATGCCCCGCATATCAGGCTACGAAGTCTGCCAACGGCTCAAAGAAGACCCAAAAACAGCATTCATTCCCATCATCATCATCTCAGCCTTGAGAGAGTTAGACGATAAAATCAAAGCCATGGAGTTGGGCGCTGATGATTTCCTTATCAAACCATTTAATAAACTCGAATTACTGACTCGAATCAAATCACTATTACGCGTTAAATTATTATACGATGAGCTCGATCACGGAGAATCAATTGTTTTTGCTCTTGCCGAAGCTATCGAAGCCAAAGACATCTATACAAGAGGTCATTCTGAACGAGTATCAAAGTACTCAGTTATTTTGGCAAGAGAACTAGGCCTCCTGCCTCAAGAAATAGAGGTCATAAAAAAAGGAGCTCTCCTTCACGATATTGGGAAAATTGGTATCAAAGATTCTGTCTTAAACAAAGAAGGAAAGTTAACTTCAGAAGAGATTGCTCACATCCGAACCCATCCTTCTCGAGGATTCGAAATCTGCAAAACTCTCAAATCATTTAAAAGATTCTTACCCATTATCAGATGGCACCATGAACGCGTTGATGGCAATGGTAATCCTGATGGCCTAAAAGGCGATCAAATTCCTATTGCAGCCAAAATTTGTTCCATAGCCGATGCCTTTGATGCCATGACATCTAACCGCCCCTACCGTAAAGGCATTAGCCCTATTCAAGCCTCTGTTATTTTCGAAAGAGAAATAAATAGCGGTCAATGGGAGCCCAAAATTGTTCAAGTCTTTATTAATCTGATCCGACGTTCTTATAAGGAAAAATAACTTTGATTTTCTTCCGAAGGCCCTAGGGTCCCTAGGCCCACAGGCCCAATTCCCCTTTAATTCAATCCCAACAGATCCAAAAGAAACAATGAGAGCCAAGGAATGTAAGTGATGACCAACAAAGCTAAAATGAGCAGGAACAAGAACGGCAGTGTGATTCGATAGAGTTCAAATATGCTGCGTTTAAAGCGGAATGAAGAAATGAAAAGATTCAAACCAACAGGTGGAGTGATGTAACCTATTTCTAAGTTTGTGAGAAAGATTATGGCTAGATGAACAGGATCAACACCGTATTTGAGAGCTATAGGCGTGATGATGGGAACCACAACAATCACAGCAGAAAAAATATCCATCATACAACCCACAATGAGTAAGAAAATATTGAGAACAACTAAGAACATCCACTTGGACTGGATAAACTGATTTACCCAAGCAAAAATGCGATAAGGAACTTCCTGGTCGATGAGAAAATTTGTGAGTCCCATGGCCACACCTAAAATGATGAGAATACCACCAACCAGCACCATAGAATCTTTTACAATCTTTGGAATATCAGTGAATATTTTGATGTCGCGATAGATGAACACTTCGACAACAAAAACATAGAAAGCCACAACTGCCGCAGCCTCACTCACAGTGATAAATCCACCATAAATAGCTACAATGATAAGTATGGGTAATGGCAATTCCCAAATTGCCCCACGCAATGATTGAATAACCTTGTTGTGAGGAAACTTTCTAGCCCCGAAAATAGTCAAAAATACAAAGAGAACAAGAAGAATAAACAAGAAAACAGGTGTTGTGATACCAGGAAAAACTAATCGTAATAGGTAATATGCCCCCCCAAGAACACCTCCAATAACAGCAAAACTCACAAGACCTAAACCAAAACTTTTTATGATAGCCAAATAACCTTTGCCTGTCATTTTTTTAGCAGGAGCGTGCTTAATAACTGAAATCCTGGCTGAGTACGTAGCCAAAATGATCATGATCACAATACCAGGAATCACCCCAGCAATAAAAAGCTTATCAATACTTACTTTGCCAATGAGCCCGTAAAGAATCAGGGGAAGCGAAGGTGGAAAAAGCAACCCCAAAGACCCGCAACAAGTCACAAGCCCCATAGAAAATTTGTCACCATATTTTTCTTTTTTGAGAATTGGATAAAGCAGCCCGCCTAAAGCAATAATGGTAACGCCCGAGGCCCCTGTAAAGGCAGTGAAAAAGGCACAAGAAATAATGGTAACCAGAGCCAACCCGCCTGGCATCCAACCCACGCAAGCCTTGGCTACATTCACCAACCTATTCGGAGCATTGCTCTCTGCCAAAAGATAACCAGCAAAAGTGAATAGCGGGATTGTCAAAAGAACAGGTTGCGAAGCTAGTTTATAATACTCTGAAACAATGGCAATGGGGTTCAATCCTGTTTGGTGATAAGAATAAAGGGCAACAGCCCCAAAAATGGCAAACAAAGGAACACCGAGAAGCGCGAATATGACAAAGAGAACTGATGACATTTTTTTGTCAAATGTCAAAAGTCTAATGTCAAATGTCAAAAACCAATTCAATAAATCTTCGACCTTTAACCTTCGACCTTGGACCTTTGACCAAGTTAACTATTTCATTTTAATCTTAACCGAGAGCTCAATATCTGAACTATCATCACTTTTGGGATAGGCTTTATCACCACCTGCAAAGTTGTAGAGATTCTCCAAAAGCTTCACAACATAGTGAAAACATATCAAACCAAACCCTATGGGAAAAATAATTGTAAAATAGGCCTTAGGCACACCTTCAAATAATAAATCCGTGGCCTCAAATGTAATCTGATCTTGAAAAAACTGACAAGAAACGTGCGTGAGAATAGCGGCAACAAAAATAATAAATATATTAACAAATAAACTAATAATAGGCTTGGCACGCTCAGGCATTACCTTTGTAAACACTTCCATTGAAAGGTGCTTATTCTCGTGAGCCCCAATGGTTGCTGCAAAAAAACCAATCCAAATAACCAAGAGTCGATTAAAAACATCGCCCCAATGAATTGCCGTATCAAAAACATTCCTCAGCATCACCTGTAAAAAAGCAAAGCAAAGCAAGAGAACAAGGGCTGTGACCAGGAGAAATGTTTCGAGTTTAACGAGTAACCGATCTATGGCGAATAGAATTTTAAAAGGATTGACTGTCATATTGATTATTTAAGTTTGCTGAGGACCATATCAAGCAAACTACGAGAATATAATTTGCCGACAAGCTTTTCTCTTACTTCGTCGCCAATGGCTCTGAGTTCTTCATAAGCCTTACTGTCCAAATTCACTACCTGCACTCCAGATTGTTGAACAGCGGTTTTTGATTCTAGGTTATCACTTCGTGTTTGAGCGATGAGTTTTTTGGCTTCGACAGCAATAAGCTTTTTGATAGCTGCTTTATCGCCACCACCAATTTTAGCCCAGGCTTTCTTTGTAAAAATAATACCGCCTGTTCCATTAACAAGATTTACATCTGTCATGTACTTTGTTTTTGTGTGCCATTGAAATCCAATCGCGCCAAACTCAGGGGCGTAAGCAGCATCAATAAGCTTTGTTTGTAATGAAGTGAGCACATCTGTAATAGCCAGAGGCACAGGAGTGACGCCCATAGCATCATACATAGCTTTTGCCAAAGGATCGCCCTCCCACATCCACATCTTCATGCCTTTTAGATCTGATTTTTTTCTAATAGGTTTGTTTGCAAAGATCTTCACAAAACCAACTTCGGCCCATCCTAAGAGAACAAAACCCTTTTTATTAAAGGCGCTCGCAAAGTACGGAAACATTGAAGAATAAACTTTGTCGACTTCAGCTGTGTTTTTAAACAAGAAAGGTATTTCGAGAACACGAATTTGGGGGTCAATCAAACCAAGACCAACACCTGTTAAAGCAGCACCGTCTAGCTGACCATAACGCATTTTCCTAACAACGTCCTTTTCATCCCCTTGAACACCACCACCAAAGATTTTAATGGAAACACGTCCGCCTGTCTTTGCCTTAACGTTTTTTGCCAAGCTCTCAAAACTGTTATACATGCTTGTTCCTTGAGGAGCGAGTGTAGCTAATTTGAGTTCAACTGCTTGTGCTGTGGACACAACAAAAAACAACATCAATGTGAGTGTGAGTAATTTAGCGATGACCCTTAACATAGTATCTCCTTGTATTATTATTATTGGTTAAAGACTTCTTTTTGATGCTTGAGCAACCATTCAGCTCTAATTTTGGCTAATTCATTTGCAAGACGCGCTTCGGGAAGAGCTTTGGCGTCAGAAATAAGTACTTCGTTTAGCAAGCTTTTATAAAGTTCTTTATCACCAGATCGTACGGCATAGAATTGCGCGTAATACACGTGAGTCATGAGAAATTTTCGGTTATACGCTGCTAAAGCTTTTTCAAAATGTGCTTTGGATTTACCTAGATTGCCACCAAACAACGATGTACGTGTACTATACGAAACACCAAAGTACACATGAGGAACCGCGTAATAATAATTAGGATCTAGTTGGATCACACGTTGCATGATAGCTTCGACTTTAGGAAACTGGGCAACAGCGAGTGGAGACGTCTTGCTCAGATTGATGAGGTTACCCCAATTCATAGCAGTCCAAAACAAGCGTGGCACATAACGACGGCCCATACCTTTGAGCGCTTTTTCGAATGAACCAAGGTCTTTTGTGAGTGCGCGCTTGAACGAGCCATTCTTTTTGAGTGCATTCAGGCCATATTCTTTACCACGACTGTAAAAAAGTTTAATTCTTTGTAGATATTTATTGTACAGCTCTTCATCTTTATTTTTATACCTTAAGATATCGTATTCCAAAAATCCCATGCAATAAGTACCATAAGATCTGGCAAGAAGAGAGTTGAAGTCTTTGTTTTTAGGATTGTCGTATTGAAAGACCTCCATTGTTTTCAAAAGAGCCAGAGAAGCATCATCAGCTACCTCAACATCACCTTCCATTTCAAAGACAGGGGCTCCAGACATCATGATTTTTGCAGTAAGATCAGAGGCGATTTTTTTTGGTGTGCAAGAGAGGACAAAAATACAGCACAAGGATAAGAAGATTAGGTTTTTTGTCGATGTTAATATTATATTAGTCAAACGTTGATGCGACATTGTAGCTCCTTGCTTTAAGACGCTGAAAAAAATGAACCGGATGCGTAACACAGTGTTTTTTCTCAATCAATTTTTTCATTGAAATTACCCTGTATCGAAAAAAATGTATACTAAGCATACATCTGTCTAACTCAGTATTTTTTAAAGGATTAAGTCAAATTACGAAATTTTCGTATTGCACGGCGTCATGATTTTGGTAAGGAGATTACTCCAACACCCATCTCGCCGCGTTGATGAGTAGATAACTCACTTCATCCACAGGAGGAGTTTGGATATAATAGTCTGGTGAAGAATATTCGGGATGGGTCGAAAAGAGGACCACACGTCCATTACCATAGGGACCAGCCACAACAGCGGGCATGCCATCAATTTGATGATTCGTCATTGATTCATCAAGATCATCTGTAAAAGTTCCAATCACTTCGATATTTGGATCTCCTGGTGTTAACAATTCCAAAACTGGACCTGCGCGATAGGCCATAGTTAATTCCGAATTTTCATTTGGAGATGCAATGAAATGGTCATTAAATAATATTGGCGTGTTAAATGGCCAAAAAGCCCCTGTGGCACCCATGTACTCTGTCATCCAGTCTATATTATCATACCCTTTAACATCTAAGAGCCCCAACATTTCATCAACACGTATTTCGAAACCACCTAAAGTAATATATAAAGCTTCACTTCCTGCAATAGCCCCACCACAAATACCAATATAATGCCCACCACCCGAAACAAAACTTCGTACAGCTGTTTGAATAGCTGGGTTTGCTCCATAGCTTAATGGGAAAGTATCTCCGCCTGGCATCACAATAAGATCAGCATCAATGGTTCCTGATAATTCTGTCTCAGATATCGCTGTCTCAACATTGTAGTTTTCAGCCTGCAAATAACTGATAACATCATCCCTGCCCAAACTTTCTGTATAGGGTACCCAAATCGTATAATCACTCGGATCAAATTCACCCTCGCCTTCACCTTCGCCCTCGCCTTCACCTTCTCCTCCCTGCCCTGAGCCTGTCGAAGGGTCACCCTCGCCTTCACCTTCGCCTCCCTGCCCTGAGCCTGTCGAAGGGTCACCTTCACCTTCGCCTTCGCCTCCCTGCCCTGAGCCTGTCGAAGGGTCACCTTCTCCTTCTCCCCCCTCGTCCATCGTCCCTTCGTCCATCGTCCCCTCATCTCCCCCGCTCTCAGACGAATCTACAATCTGCTCATCTATGTCTAGATCTCCAGGGGCGACACCCGTACAACCCAGACATAGCAAGAGGATAAGCATGATGAAGATATTCCATCTCATACTATTCTCGTACAGCTCTCAGAGCCTAAAAACAAGATCTTTGTAGATAAACTAAGAAATATGTGAGTACTTTCAAGGGGTAATAACACTGCTCAATTACTGAATACTCTAAAAAAAACCATCAAAACCATCTTCCTTCCTGGGATTAAAATCCCAGGCTTTATGCTGTCGTCCTTTCAGGACTAAAAACAATGTCCTTTAGGACAATAGAGTATAGCCGGAGACTTTAGTCTCCGGAAAAAGAGGTTGGATGATTTTTTTTCGCATGCTCGCCTCAAAAATACTTCCCAATAATAGGTTGAAGCCTTTCAAGCACTTCGGGTTTGATAAGATCTCGGTTTGTCATGAGAGCGCCTTCGATAGCGTTTTCAGCCTCGAGCTTTTTTGAAAAATCAAATTCAGTTACAGCTTCGATAAGAATTTTCTTGGCGTTTTCAGAATTCTTTTTAACCACAGCAATGACTTGATCGGTTGTGACATTGTCGTGATCTGGATGCCAACAATCATAATCAGTGATCAAAGCTAAAGTTGCATAATCAATCTCAGCCTCACGTGCGAGCTTGGCCTCTTGCAGGCTTGTCATGCCAATGACCTCGGCATTCAGTTGGCGATAGAAGTTGCTCTCGGCAACAGTGGAAAACTGTGGGCCTTCCATACAAATATACGTGCCCTTTTCATGACAAGTCACATCGACTTTTTTGCAAGAGTTGATAAGAATTTCTCTCAAATAATTACTCACAGGATGTGCAAGGCTCACATGGATCACAATACCATTTTCAAAAAAAGTTGAAGGACGCGTGCGTGTGCGATCAATGTATTGATCTAGAATGAGCATTTGCCCAGGTCCAATCTCGTCTTTGAGAGAACCTACAGCAGAAACTGAAAAAATGGCCTTCACACCAGATTTTTTCATGGCCCAAATATTAGCACGGTAATTTATTTCGGAAGGATTATAGACATGACCCTCTCCATGGCGCGCTATAAAGATGACATCGACACCTGCCAACCTACCTACCTTAAGAGGAGACGAAGGCTCACCATAAGGTGTTTTGATATTGAGGTCTTCTAGATGCTCAAATTCATCGATTGAATAAAGTCCGCTCCCACCAATGATGCCAATGTATTCTTTCATATCTATTCTCCTATTCTTTCCTAAGGCCCCAAGACCCTATGACCCTGAGACCCCAATCTTATGATTCCTTGATTAAATACAAATCCTCTGCCAAATATATCTTTCAAATGCTTGATACTAAAACCAGCCAAAAAATCCTAAACAAACTTACAAAAAACAGTGATGCATTTTCAGATATTTTTGTCGAAAACTCATGCCGTACAAACATCAAAATCGAAAACAAGCAAGTCAAAGAATGCACAACTGGTGTAGATCAAGGAGCAGGACTCAGGGTTTTAGACGGATCTCACACAACCTATTGTTATACCAATGATATTCGTCAAGAATCACTACTAGATCTTGCTTCTCAAATCCAAAACCAGAGCTCAGATAAAAACATTCATCTCAAAAAACAAGAGCCAAATGTAAGATTTCCTGTTAAAAAAAATACAAATTCTGTTTCTGCCAACAACAAAATACAACTCCTTCAAAACTTAAGTGCTCTAGCCTGGGAACAAGATCCACGTGTTCAGCAAGTCACAGTAAACTATCAAGAAGGGGTTTTTCAAAAACAAGTCTTTCATTCATTAGGAGAACACACTCAAGACAATCAAAACCTTATTTTTGTATTCATGACAGTGACTGTTCGAGATAAAGGCAAAGTTTTTTCTGCTTATGATATTGTTGGCGGACATGGGGGAATGGAACTGCTCGACAAAAAATATCTTCACAAAACTGTTCATGCTGTTGTGAACAGAGCACTCTTAAACTTTGAAGCCACTCAAATCACAGGCGGCCCCATGACAGTTGTTCTTGCAAGCTCTGCTGGAGGCACTATCATACACGAAGCCGTTGGTCATAGCCTTGAAGGAGATCTTGTGGCTGAGGGAATGTCTGTTTTCAAAGGAAAAATGGGTCAAAAAGTGGCGAACCCCATTGTATCAGTCGTGGATGATGCCACTCTAGCGCAAAAAAGAGGTTCTTATAGCTTTGATGACGAAGGTGTCCCGTCTCAAAAAACAACTCTTATCGAAAACGGGGTTTTGACAAACTACCTCTGCGACCGCTTAGCAGCTAAAAAACTTGGCCTCAAACCCACAGGAAATGGGCGACGCGAATCCTATGAATACCATCCCATCACTCGTATGAGTAACATCATGCTCTCTCCAGGAACCTCTGAACCAAGCGATATTTTAGCATCTGTGAAATCAGGATTGTATGTTACAAAAATGGGAGGAGGACAGGTCAATACAGTGAATGGTGATTTTGTTTTTAAAACACAAGAAGCCTTTCTCATCAAAAACGGTAAACTTGGTCAGCCTGTAAACAACTTAACACTTTCTGGTAATGGTCCTGAGATGATAAAAAAAATTGAGATGATTGGTAATGATCTTAATTTTGCGCCTTCAACCTGTGGTAAATTTGGTCAATACGCACCTGTGACGAGTGCTATTCCCACAACCCTAGTAAAAGAGCTTCTTGTGGGTGGACTGGCTTCTTGATATCAGATACCAGATGCTGGATACCTGATTTTATATCCAGTATCTAGTATCTGACATCTAGCATCATCAATTAACATCCACCCTAAACATTCCCACAAGATATTTCACAGCGGCCTTTGCACGTGTAAAACCCTTGCCATAGAGAGAAAGTGCTAGATTTTTTAACAGTGAGAATTTTTCAGGCCCGTACCCGTACCACCAAAAATATTTCTTTTTATAAACACATTTGTTTTCGTGTACGTGACGTATTTGAACAAGATCAAGCAACCCAACTTCGCCATGCGTGCGCCCCACTCCACTCTGCTTAGGCCCTCCCCACGGTGTTTGCGGCAAGGCGTGTGTAAAAACAGTTTCGTTGATATTCACTGTGCCTGCGATGAGTTGAGAGGCTA
Organism: uncultured Nitrospirales bacterium; assembly: GCA_964609965.1. Lineage (GTDB taxonomy): Bacteria > UBA10199 > UBA10199 > UBA10199 > JADGCS01 > JAHJDR01. The sequence continues at coordinate 35,677 of CAZSTS010000008.1, read as the reverse complement.
CTCGTTTGTTCCGCGCTTTGTTTTTTCCCCAAACATAGGCATTTAAACCGTATTCAGAATCATTGGCCAAGTGCACGACCTCTGCTTCGGAAGAGAACTTCATAATCGGCATCACAGGCCCAAAGGTCTCATCATTAACAATCGCAAAAGAATGATCGACATCCACTAAAACCGTTGGCTGATAGAAATATCCTTTAAGTCCTTCTTGATAATCACCACCAAAAAGAACCTTGGCTCCCTTTTGAACAGCTTCGACCACCTGTGCCTGCACCTTCTTAATTTGCATTTCAGATGACATGGCCCCGATATCTGAATTTGTGGACAGCCCGTCACCCTGACGTAGGAGTTTTGTTTTTTCGATAACAAGTGAAACAAAGTTATCATATATATTTTCTTGAACGTAAACCCGCTCTACACTGGCACAAACCTGACCACTGTTACAAAAAGCACCCCACACAGCAGCAGAACTTGCTCGATCTACGTCTGCATCTTCAAAAACGATGAAAGGATCCTTTCCTCCAAGTTCAAGAGTGATTGGGGTTAAGCTTTGAGAACAAGCAGCCATTATTTTTTTGCCTGTGGCCACAGAACCAGTAAACACAATCTTATCACAGCCGGAACTGACAAGAGCCGCCCCTGTAAGGCCATCTCCTGTTACAAGAGAAAACACATCTTGAGGAAGCCCTGCTTTTTCAAAAATCTCTTCAATCTTTTTTCCAACAAAAGGCGTAAACTCGCTTGGTTTGCAAACAACAGTATTCCCGGCCATCAAAGCCATCACCACCTCACCCAAAGGAATGGACAGAGGAAAATTCCAAGGAGCAATCACGCCCACAACACCGTAAGGGTAATATTCGAGAAAGGATCTTCTGCCAACAAAGTTCCATTTACCAAGACAGAGTTTTTTATCGCGCAAAATCTTTTTTGATTTTTTGGCAAAGTAAGTCATGAGATCAAGAACGGGAATAATGTCTTGGCCCAAGGCCTCTACAAGAGGCTTGCCATTTTCTTTCGAAATCAATGCTGTCACCGGATCAATTTCTTCCAAAAGAATATCACGGGCCTTGAGAATATATTCCGCCCTCTTTTCAAATCCCATTTCCTGCCACATAGGCTGAACAGATCTTGCTGATTGAACAACGTCCTTTATCTGAGTTTCAGACATGTTTGAAACAGCCCCTAAAACATCTAATGTAGCAGGATTAATAGAAGTGATTTTATCGTTTTGCTCTGACATAAAGACACACCTCATAAATGATAGAGTAATATTGATACATTACGCTTAGTCAATGTAACAGTCCAATATAAAATCCCAACCCTTGATTTAAAAAGACAAAATAGACTAATGCAGTCCTCGCAAATGACCAATAAACAAACATCAGAGCCTTCTATCAAAACTGTTAGTTTTAAAACTCTCGGCTGTAAATTCAACCAATCTGAGACTGATGTTCTGTTGAAGGAATTTGCCAAAAAAGGTTACGAAATCAGAAGTTTTGGGGAAGAAGTTGATTTGACTTTGATCAACACCTGCACTGTCACACATATTGCCGATAGAGATTCACGAAACCTCATTCGTAACGCCAAACGAACTTCACCAAATGCCAAGATCATTGTGACAGGTTGTTATGCCGAAATGTCCGCTGATGAGATAAAAAAGATTCCCGAAGTCGATTTGATCTTGGACATTAAAGAAAAGTACCGAATATTTGATTATTTGAATCAAACAAATGCCCCCCCTGTCCTCCGTAGCCTTGGCGAAGGAGGAACGACCCCACTATCCACGACCCACTATCCACGACCAAGAACCCGCGCCTTTCTCAAAGTCCAAGAAGGTTGTAATTACTTTTGCTCGTACTGCATTGTACCCTTTGCCCGTGGAGGCCCAAAAAGTCTTTCGCACGAACAGATACTAGACGAAGCGAAAACTCTAATCGAACAAAATTATCTCGAAATCGTTCTCACTGGCATTAATGTCGGGCTTTATAACGATAAAGGCTATAGGCTCGAAAACCTTGTTGATGATCTGCAAAAGATTCCAGGTCTTAAAAGACTTCGCTTGAGCTCACTAGAACCTAATACGATCACTGATGGCCTTTTGAAAATCATAGCTAAATCTGATGTGATCTGCCCACATCTCCACATCCCTTTGCAAAGCGGTGATAATGCGACGCTAAAGTCAATGAATAGAAAGTACACGACCAAGGAATATGCTGCTGTGACAAAGCGAGTGAAGGAATTTCTACCTAATGCAGCAATTGGAACAGATGTGATTGTGGGATTTCCTGGTGAGACAGATGAAGAGTATGAAAACACATTCGCATTTATCAAATCTCAACCTTTCACCTATCTCCATGTCTTTAGTTTCAGTGCCAGACAAGGAACAGCTGCCGCTAAGATGGCCGACAAGATTGCTCCCCCAATAACAAAAGAAAGATCACAGAGATTACGTGGTTTGGAAAGAAGCTTTAAAGAGAATTATTATAAGAAATTTATTGGCAAAACACTTCCTGTGTATTTTGATCAGACAAAGAATGGCCTGCACCTAGGCTATACCCACCACTACATCCGCGTGGCTGTTGAATCTGAAAATATTAAGAAAGGTGATTTTGTGGATGTGAAAATTACTGGAATAGATGATGAATTGAAGTATTGCCTTGGAAATCTATAGTCAAAACCCGAGTTCTAATAATTATTATTCAACTTAATGAACTTAAGATTATTGTTACTCTGATCTTCGTGGCTTATGTAGATGGTGTTTGTGCTGTCAATCGCAATAGCAGGATTGTAGCCTGTTTTATAGGGTTTGCTGTCTAATTCAATTATCGTGCGCGAACCTGAAGCATTTGTTGCCATCATCAAATGACAATGAGTTTGATTCTCTTCAGTTTTACCTGGGTAAACCATGTAATAATTTCCATCATTATCAAAGGCTACAGCCCCACTATCACAGACATTTTCATCTATTCGGTTTTTTGAAACATTTCCCAGTTCTCCTTTGGCAAGATACAAATACTGATGACTATCTTTTCTGTATGACACATATATTTGTCCGTTATTGAGAGAGATTTGAGGTTTGTCCGCAGAAAAAACAAGACCAAAAGAAGCAATCTCCTCTATATTCCAAGAACTATTTGTTCCAAATCTGTAACGCCCAACATGCAAAGCTGAACCTACATTTTCATTATCTTCTAGATACCCAATATAAACATGCTCACTATCGACAGCAATTGATGGGCTTGCATATGAAATCACATTGACAGATGTGGAGATGACATCCCTAGAGACAAAACTCCCTGAATGGTTTGTTGAATATGTAACATATTTATTATTTCCCAAAACCCGACTAAAGGCAACATGAGCACTGCCTCCCTCATCAAGAGTCACATCTACTTCTTCTACTATACCATTTGTGAGGATTTGTTTTTCTATCCAATCTCCATTCCTATTGTGTTTGTAAAACAACTCTTCATCTCTAATAAAGGCAATATGAGATGATCCATCTGTGTGAATGGCAGCTGAAGGGTTTGAGCCTTCAAAAGAATGAACTGATCCCCATGCCCCTTCACTGTAATGGGTGTAATGAGTTCTCCCTGGAGGGGCTTCATACTGAAAATACGCATGGCCTTCAGGATTTACATTGATATCCGAATTAATAAATTCATCTACGTTTAATTCTTTTGTTATCATATGTTTTTGATGCGTGGAAAAGCTAAATGTATATGATTCTCCATCACCAAAGGCGCCAAAGACTTCTGAAGCTAACCACACTACATACTCTGTATTAAAATTTAGAAAAGTTTCCTCGGGCATATTAATTGTTATGGAAGTATCTGCACTGTGATACGCTGCTTCAGTATTATAGACTACGTCACATCTAATAAGTGATTCAGGACAGTCACCCTCGCTTTCACTCAAATTAATGAGCTTAACAGACTCACTCGTCACGTTAAGAGAATTTACTGGCTTATTAAACAACACCTTAAATTGGTTTTTCCAATAAGGGATGTTTATTGAATCAGGATAAGGAGAGGTTTTAATAACCTCTGGCGCTTCAGGATTCTGACCAGTATAGGCCTTGCCTGGAACACCTGGTGATTGTGCATTTTGACCTGTCTGATTCAGCACAGCCCCATCTTTGGTTAAGGCTTGTGCACTTTGATTAAAAAACAAAACCAGTGAAAACAAAAATAAAACAGACACCATTATGACAATATTTTTTTGCTTCATAAACCACCCATATTGAAAGGAATTGAAAAACTACTCTTGTTATAAGCAAAGACTGTACCAAATGGTTATAAAAAAAGAAAAAGGAGATTGTTTTATTTATAGTAATATTAAATAGATACGAGAGGTTTTGATTAGTGATGCTACTAACCCCTTTACCCCAGATCCATTATTGTCAAATTATGAGAATATTTATCAATTTGAAAAAACCACGAGGCACAAAGCACGAGGAACAAGGAACTACTTCACCAACGTCGCCTTCCCAATTCGCCCATCTAAATTAGCTGTGATTGGTTTTTTGAGCCGCACGTGACGCACCCATTCTGTCTCTGCTTTTACTGGTTGTTTCTCTAGCCATTTCCAATCAATAAAAGCATCACTGATTTTGTAATCACGTGGTGGTTGAGAAAGCGTGAGGTAACCAATACCTCTGGCAATGATGTTTTGGAAAAAATGCGTGCCCTGGGAAGGCTCAACATATTGTTCTCCAAAACTTGTTTCGGCAATGATTCTAGCTCCAGAAATCTGGTTCCACTCAACAGGAACCCCTAAACTTGGATCTGAAGCGCCCCAGCGCCCTGGCCCAATAAGGAGGTAATCTGCCTTTTCATGCGATAACATGGAATTGAATCTCTCAACATGTTCTGCAATTTTGGGAGTCATTGTCCCATCAATTTTCTTTTGCTTAACATAAACGATGTCTCGAATACTTTTAATAGTCCCGTGACCAAGTGACATATCTGTTCTGCAAAAAATCTGCTTTTCTTTATACCCTTCTGTCTCTACAACTCCACTCATAATTTGAATAGCTAAGGGTCTCATCTGCAAAACATAAAGAACAGGAACTTTTCCTGGTTTTTTGGTTATCGCAAACTCAATTTCAATTGAAAAGCCTGCCTCTTCTCGAATGACCTTTAGAATTTCTGCCAAAACCTCTGCTAAAGGAGGATCATTCCATTTAAGAACATTATTAAATGAAACCACCCGTGGACCAGCAAGTTGAAAACTGTCTCTGATAGCATCATCGGCTGCCGAATACACACTTCCCACAACAGATAATGTCCCATCCTTTTCACTGTCTTCTAAAGAATATTTACCAACAGAACTTTCAGGACCTGCTAAAAAATCAGTTTTGTTTTTTGACATGTCTAAGGCCAAAAAATTATTTTGAGACATTGCTAAATAGTCTTCTGCCTTGGAAAATTGAGGCAAAACCTGTGGGCAGCTTGGCGAAAATCGGATTACAGAACCACCTGACACTACAAAATGTCCCAAGCCTAAGACAACTTGTGCTATCCCCTCTTCTGCTTTTTGATGCCCAATGGGATAATAATTAAAAGACTGTGCCACACCAGACACGAGAGGATAAAAACGGTCTCCATACTGTTGCCCAACTACCTGTTGAATAACAATAGCCATGCTCTCTTCTTCTTGAGAATGGGCTGTTCCCGCCATATAACTGCGAGCATTCTTGCTATACATGGACGCGTACACAGCTTTAATAGCCGTACAAAGCTCTTTAAATCTCACATCATAATTAGGATGATTATTGGGAATCATATAAGTGGAATAGATTCCCGCAAAAGGTTGAAACTGTGAATCTTCGAGAATGCTCGATGAACGTACGGCTAAGGGCCCTTTCATGCCTTTAAGCACATAATGGAGATGATCCCAATGCTCCTCTGACAAACGCCCTGTAATGAAGAGCTCAATGATTTCTTTGTCGGTTTTGAGATTTTCTACAGCCTCATAGAATTTGTTCCCCTCCATAAATCGTTCAAACTCATCTGTACCAATACACACTGATTTAGGAAGTCTGACTTGCAACTTATCTTGAAACTTAAGAATCTTTCTTCGGGCAAATAAGGCACGTAAAAAAGCCAACCCACGCCCTTTTCCTCCAACAGACCCCTTGCCCATGCGTATAAAAAAACTTTCAGGACCCACTTGCTTAGTTGAAAAATCCGTAATCAAACCGATTTGCTGCAAATGCCTTGCCTCAACAATGGCTTTGATGAGGTATTCTCTAACTTCTTCGATGTCCTTGAACTCCGAGACATTGTGTGCTCGCACCATATTAGCTAAACGAAACATGCTGCGCGCATTAAACCAAATTGAAAAATGATTATGCGAAGCATGAAATTTTAAAGACTCTGCGGGAATAGTTTTAAGAACCTCCTCTAGTTCATAAAGATCACTGGCTCGAGCAAGCTCTTTATCAGAAGGGGTTTTGAAAACAAAACTACCAAATCCAAGATCTGTGATAAGAAATTTTTTAATTTTTCTGAGCAAAACATTGGAATTTTTGTCTACATATCTAAAACCTAATTTTTTAGCCTTTTTTTCATTTATAGATCTAATTGACTGTAAAAGAATGGCAATATCAGGTTCATCTTTTCTGATAAACTCAGCTAACTCAAAACCAGCTTCTAGACTTTTTTTGCTCTCTTTGGGGAAATTCACATCACTGATAAGAGCCAATATATGCTGTTTATAGCGCAAATAATATTCCATGGCTTCTTCATAGGTACGCGCTAATAATATTTTTGGACGAGCTCGCATGCGAAATGTTTTGTGCAGGTCATTCAATCCCTCTAGAATAAGAGTTTTAGATTGCGACATCATCACAGAATACAAAAGCGTTAAAAAAGAAGAATATCGCCTTACAGAATCTTCGACAACAAGAATACATTTTACACCAGCACTCTTAACATCAGGTTCAATATTTATTTTGTCTTCAATCAACTTAATAATCGTGAATAAGATTCGGGTATCCCCCCGCCATAAAAAAGAGTAATCAATTGCCGAGGAATCAATGCCTCCCGAAAAACTATCTAAATCAGATTCATTAAAAATGAGAAGAACCACTGGCATGTCACTATCAACAGCTTTAACCATTTTTCCAAAAGCATTTACATTCGTATCTTCAAGCCTCACCATGGTAATAACAAGATCAAAGCGTCTTTCTTTTAAGAGCTTAAGGGCTTTTTGAGTACTATTAACATGTGTGATTCGTGGAGATGATGAGAGATTGAGTTCTGAATATTCGGCAAAAAGACGCTCTGTGAGCCGCCCATCTTCACTTAAAATAAAGGCATCGTAAGTGGAAGACATGACCAGGATCTCGCGAACACGGTATGGCATAAGATCATGAAACCGCACATACCAAGGTTCACCACTTTTCATATCTAAGTTGGCTTTAGAAGAGGTCAATTCAGTCATTGTAACAATGTAGAATTAATTGTGAGAAATGTAAAATAAATAAGCGGGGGCTAATAGGTGGAGCCTTGTGTCAAAAAAAACCCCATATCATACGATATGGGGTTTAAAGATATACGAAAATTGGAAACCGAAGCCTAAATCAGACAACGCCTTGATCTATCATGGCATCAGCCACTTTGATAAATCCAGCGATGTTTGCGCCTTTGACATAATCAATGAAATCACCCTCTTTACCATGCTCAACACATGATTCGTGAATTGACTTCATGATTTGTTTCAATCTGCCATCAACTTCTTCACGCGTCCAGTTAAGATGCAAAGCATTCTGTGACATCTCAAGACCTGAAGTAGCAACGCCACCAGCATTGGCAGCTTTGCCTGGTCCATAAAGGATTTTGTTCTCTAGGAAAACTTCTACTCCTTCTGGAACTGTTGGCATATTCGCGCCTTCAGACACAACAAAACAACCATTTTTAACCAATGTTTTAGCATCGTTAAGGTCGATTTCATTTTGTGTTGCACTTGGGAAAGCCACATCACATTTAACTTCCCAAGGTCGTTTGCCTTCGATGTAAGTAGAACCTTTGAATTCATCACAGTATTCGTGAATACGTCCGCGACGAACATTTTTAAGATCCATGACCCAAGCAATCTTTTCGGCATTGATGCCTTGCTCATCAACGATGGTTCCATTGGAATCTGACAATGTGATAACTTTACCACCAAGTTCATTAACCTTCTCGGTAGTGTATTGAGCTACGTTACCAGAGCCCGAAACTGTACAAACCTTACCTTTAAGACTGTCGCCACGAGTGGAGAGCATTTCTTGAGCAAAGTAAACAGCACCATAACCAGTGGCTTCGGGACGGATAAGAGATCCACCCCAGTTCAAACCTTTACCAGTAAGAACGCCAGTAAACTCATTAGATATTTTTTTGTATTGACCAAACATGAAACCTATTTCACGACCACCAACACCAATATCCCCAGCAGGAACGTCTGTATTAGGACCGATATGACGGTAAAGCTCACTCATGAGTGATTGGCAAAAACGCATAACTTCGTTATCGCTCTTACCTTTAGGATCAAAGTCTGATCCACCTTTACCACCGCCCATAGGCAATGTTGTGAGAGCATTTTTGAAAACTTGTTCAAATGCCAAAAATTTGAGAACACCCAAAGTCACACTAGGGTGAAAACGTAATCCACCTTTGTAAGGACCAATGGCGCTATTCATTTCGATGCGAAAACCACGATTCACTTGTACTTCGCCACGATCATCAACCCAAGGAATACGAAAAAGGATGACACGTTCAGGTTCTACCATTCTTTCAAGAATCTTTCCTTGCCTATAAGCTGGATTAGCTTCGATCACAGGCATGACTGATTCGACAACTTCTTGGACGGCCTGATGAAATTCTGGTTCACTAGGATTTTTAGCAACCACATTTTTCATGAAGGCTTCAACTTGCTGTGACATTTTATTCTTTCCTTTCGTAGACGACTTTCAGCCGCCCTGTTAAAAACACCCATCACTTACTTTTAAATGATGGTGAAATAATAAGCCAAAAATAGTGCCGTGATAAGTAGTTAACTTACACATGGTATGTCAATGATTTGCGTATGCCAAAAACCCTGATATGACATTAATCATAATCAGGAGAACCCTTAGTGTAACCAAGTGTAATTTAAAGGGATTCCTGAGATTGATAATTAATTTTTTACCTTCTTTTTAGGATCTGTAACCACCGGCTTTTCTTGAGCTAAAGTTTCATTTTTTACCGAACAAAGTATCTTATCCGCCTTGACTTTACAGGGGTTCATTGTGCCCATCACACGACAGCCGCAGGTCGCCGCATCTCTTCGTTTATTTTCTTTGTCATCACCTTTGTATTTAACATACTTTCCACTCTCACAGATGTAACAGCCATCTGCTTGGACCTGAGAAACAAAGGTCACAATAATTAACAAACTTAATACTAATGTGATTACTTTTGCCATGAAATACCTCATAGTTAAATTCCAAAACCCAAATTCCAAATTCCAAGCAAATCCCAAATTTCAAAAAACAAACTTCAGACTGTCCCGTTTGGAATTTTTGTATTGGGATTTGAAATTTGTTTGTTATTTGGTGCTTGTGATTTGGGATTTTCTCTTTGCTTCCTCTTCTTCTTAGTCCCCATAGCCAACTGAGTTTTTGAAAGGAAACCCCTTAACACAGAAACTTCATGTTCACTCGGTGCTGATCGATGAATAATACGACGAATGAACTTAAGCATTCTTTCTGGATTGCCGTTTGTTGTCAAATTGATATCTAACATTGTTTGTTGCCAATGCTCAAATAATTCTTCTAATCCCGAAATAGGCGCTATTGATTCTCGTCCATCGCATCCTCGTATCTTCGTTTTTTCTTTTTGAATCAAATCAACATATACCCGTGATAAAATTGTTGCCACAGCATGACTTAAGTTCATGGTCGGCATAACAGGAGATGTTGGGATTTGAGTGAAATGAGTACAAAGCAGCGTTTCTTCACGAGTGAGACAATTGTCTTCACGCCCAAATACAAAGGCTATCTTCTCTGATCCTTTTTCAGCAAGAAACGTCGACAAATCAATGAGAGGAATTTCTTCAGGACTCAACGGGCCCACTCGTCTAGTGATCGCCACAGCATAAGTGCAATCTTCAAGGGTTTTTGCCAAATTATCACTTTCTTTTATGTTGAGGAGATAGTCTCTAGCAGGCCCTTTGCCATACATGCGTGCTTGTTCATCTTTAATATCACACTGGGGAGCCACAGCGACAATGTCCTCAACATCGAAGTTAGACGCCACACGAGCACACGAGCCTACATTACCGGAGTATTTGGGAGCTACTAATATTAACCGTATATTTCTCATCACTCATCACTCATCACTCATCACTATTCTCTGCCATCCATCTCTCAACAAGCTGTTCTCCACTTTTGATACTCTTTACCATCCACTTAAGACGAAGATCTTGTTTTTCTTCATCACTCAACTGCCACTTAACTTCAGATGCATGCAAGCGATTTATCAATTCATACAAACTCAGTGCCACACTAACAGACACATTGAAACTCTGTGTAAAACCGTACATGGGGATTTTTACACACTCATCCACGTACTCATAAACCTCTTCAGAAAGCCCTTCTTCTTCTGTTCCAAAACAAAGCGCTGTTTTTTGATCTAGATTTAATTCTTGAATGGGTTTGGCTTCGGCCCGTAGAGACGTTGCGACAAGTCGATAGCCCTGGCCTTTAATTTTTTGGAGAGAGCTCCCTACTCCTTGCTCCTCGATTTTATATTTATGGATATCGAGCCACTTTGAAGACCCTAAGGCCACATCAGAATTTGGTGAAAACTTGTTACCTTTTTCAAGAACATGAACATCTTGCACCCCAAAACATTCACAAGAACGTAAAACAGCACTGGCATTATGCGATTGATAGATGTTTTCGAGCACGACAGAGATGTGACGGGTTCTTTGCTCTAAAGTCTCGTTGATGACTTTCAGTCGATGGGGAGAAACAAATTCTTGAAGATAGTTGATGAGATCATCTTTCACTGCAAGGCTGATAACTCAGCAGGATAGACAGGGTCAAGGCACGATAGACGATAGACGATAGACGATAATCGATAGTTTTATTACAATCCACGACCCACTATCCACGATCTACGATTTTGGCTCATACAGTTCTGCCAATTTTTCATAAAAATTCCAACGGAACATGTTTTCTTCAGTGGCTTCGTTGAGAAGCTTTTCGGCAACTTCTGGATTTGATTTAACCAACATTTTAAATCTGGTTTCTGTGAGAGCCCACTCTTTGTAAGCTATTTTAGGTGGCTTTGAATCGAGCTTAAAGGGATTCTTACCTTGTTCCTTCAACGCAGGATTAAATCGATACAAAGGCCAAAAACCACTCTCTACAGCAGCTTTTTGTTGCGAGAGACCTTTGCTCATATCAATACCATGAGCAATACAATGACTGTAAGCAATGATGAGAGAAGGTCCTGGGTAAGCACCTGCTTCGGCAAAAGCTCTCACGGTTTGGTTATCGTTAGCCCCTAAAGCCACTTGAGCCACATACACATTACCATAACTCATGGCCATGAGACCTAAGTCTTTACGCATGGATCGTCGGCCACTACTGGCAAATTTTGCCACAGCACCCATAGGCGTCGCCTTTGAACATTGGCCACCAGTATTTGAATAAACACCTGTGTCTAAAACCAGGGCGTTGACATCAAAACCAGAGGCAAGCACGTGATCGAGACCACCATAACCAATATCATAGGCCCAACCATCACCACCAAATGCCCAAACACTCTTTTTAACAAGGTAATTGGTGAGACTATTAAGATGCTTGAGTTCTGGTGAATCATTAAGACCTTTGAGTTTGTCTCTTAAGAGCCCTACTCGTTTCCACTGCTCTGCAATATCAGCATCAGCAACTTGTGGAGCGTTGATAATGTCGTTCACAAGCTCAGCACCAATCTGATCTTTAAATTTTACGATCAAGTCTTTGGCCTGTTGCATGTTTTTATCTGCAGTGAGGCGAAAACCTAATGCAAACTCAGCACAATCTTCAAAAAGTGAATTAGACCAGGTAGGCCCTCTTCCTTCGCGATTAATTGCAAAAGGTGTTGTGGGAAGATTGCCACCATAGATCGAAGAACAACCAGTCGCATTGGCAATCAAAGCACGATCTCCATAGAGCTGTGTCATGAGTGCGATATAAGGTGTTTCGCCACATCCAGAACAAGCGCCAGAGAACTCAAAAAGAGGCTCCAACAACTGCGACCCTTTAACGGTATCGACTTTCACTGTGCCTCGTGGAGCATCTTTTATATTGATAAAGAAGCTAAAATTATCTCTTTCTGTTTCACGCAAAGCTTCTTGATCTACCATGTTGATAGATTTTCGTTTTGGATTCTGTTTATCCACTGCAGGACAGACCTCAACACAAATGCCACAGCCTGTACAATCTTCTGGAGCTGTTTGAACTGTGAAACACATTTCTTTGAGATCCTTACCACCCTTGGCAGGAACATGTTTGAATGTACTCGGTGCCTTTTCTAAACCTTTTTTGTCATAAAGCTTCACTCGAATAGCTGCGTGAGGACAAACAGCAGAACATTTAGCACATTGAATACAGAGATCGGTTTCCCAAGCTGGTATTTCTAAAGCCAGGTTTCGTTTTTCGTATTTACTCGTTGCCGTTGGAAACGTACCATCAGGTGGAAAAGCACTAACTGGAAGCTCTTCACCCTTATAAGAAAGAATCTTTCCTAAAACATCCTTCACATACGCAGGCGCATCATCAGTCACTGGAGGAGGCATTGTGAGTTTACTTGTGACCTTATCTGGAACTTTTACTTGATGAAGATTGGCTAAAGAATGATCTACAGCATCAAAGTTCATCTTAACGATTTCTTCGCCCTTCCTGCCATACGTCTTTTGAATAGCATCTTTAATTTTTACAATAGCTTCTTCTCGTTCTAAAACGCCAGAAATCGCAAAAAAACAGGTCTGCATGATAGTGTTGATACGCGCTCCCATGCCAGATTCTTTGGCTACCTTATAGGCATCAATCACATAGAATTTAATATTCTTTTTTATGATATGTTCTTGGTGCTTTTTTTGTAGATGGTCCCAGACTTCATCTTGAGAAAAATGACTGTTTAGCAAAAATGTAGCATTATCAGTAGCGGCTTCAAGCATGTCATAACGCTCCAAAAACACAGGTTGGTGACAAGCCACAAAATTCGCAGAATTTACTAAGTAAATAGATTGAATAGGCTCAGGTCCAAAACGCAAATGCGAAACCGTGACGGCACCAGCTTTTTTAGAGTCATAAACAAAATACCCTTGAACATAATTATCGGTACCCTCACCAATAATCTTAATAGAGTTTTTATTAGCACCTACAGTCCCATCAGCACCTAACCCCCAAAACATGCAGCGAATGACTTTATTGTGTTCAATTCTAAAGTGCTTGTCATAGTTAAGACTGAGATGAGTCACGTCATCATTGATACCTACAGTAAAGTGATTTTTAGGCTCAGCCGCTTTCATGTTGTCATAAACAGCTTTTACCATGGCAGGTGTAAATTCTTTAGAAGACAAACCATAACGACCGCCCAAAACTTTTATGTCACGATTCTCTTCTGCAAGAGCTGTCACAACATCAGTGTAGAGAGGCTCACCCAAGGCTCCTGGTTCTTTAGTACGGTCTAAAGTTGTTATTGTTTTAACAGAAGCAGGAATAGCTTTAACAAAGTCTTTGGCTGAGAAAGGACGATAAACTCTCACCTTAATCTGCCCTACTTTTTCATCATGGTGATTGAGATAATCAACAGTCTCGTGAACAGTGTCAGCTCCCGAACCCATAATCACAACAACACGATCTGCATCTTTGGGGCCTTCATAATCAAAAAGGTTGTATTGGCGACCAGTAAGCTTGGCAAACTTGTCCATGATTTTTTGAAAAATTTGAGGAGCTTTATCATAATAGGAATTACATGATTCTCTGGCTTGGAAAAACACATCTGGATTTTGGGCTGTACCTCGAATGATAGGTTTGTCTGGTGATAAAGCACGATCTCGATGAGCGAGAACTAAGTTATCGTCGATCATGGTCTTTATGTCATCATCAGAAAGTTGCTCAACCTTTTGCACCTCGTGAGAAGTTCTAAAACCATCAAAGAAATGAACAATTGGTACGCGAGATTCTAGTGTGGCTGCTTGTGTGATAAGAGCAAAGTCCATGACTTCTTGCACAGAATTGGCTGCCCAAAGGCCCCAACCTGTTTGGCGAACAGACATCACATCACTGTGGTCACCAAAAATGGACAACGCATGAGCGGCTAAAGTTCTGGCAGAAACATGAAAGACAGTCGATGTGAGTTCCCCAGCAATTTTATACATATTGGGGATCATGAGTAAAAGACCTTGAGACGCGGTAAAAGTTGTTGTGAGGGCTCCGGATTGCAGGGCACCATGAACTGTACCAGCAGCGCCTGCTTCACTTTGCATTTCGACAACTGTAGGGACTACATCCCATATATTTTTTAATCCTTTTGTCGAAAATTCGTCTGCCAATTCTCCCATGCCTGATGAGGGAGTAATTGGGTAAATAGCACAGACTTCGTTTACTTTATGGGCTACATAAGCAGCCGCGTCATTACCATCGATAGTTACCATCTTGCGTGTCATGTCTTTCCTCCGAAAATTAATTTATAAGGGAACTGTTGAAAAATAGAACCACCAGGGTTTGTTCAAAAATGTGCAAATACAAGGCGGATGATAAATTTAATGAAAGCACGTACGTAGAGTACGTAATTGAATTAAATTTATTATCCAACGCAGTAGATGCGCATTTTTCAACAAACCCATAAGCGGTTTTCCTATTAATTCAAACGCCCTTGTGCTGCAACACCTATCTGCACGTATAAATGATTATTTTTATGACATTTATCAGAAATTAATGGCTTTTTTGACCATCTTACCTTAGTTTTGCTGGTAAGATTGTAACTTTAAGCTTTAAGACAGAAGAAAAACTGAAAAAAGGAACCTTATGGAAGAAAATTTAGCCCTAGGCATTGGTGTAATAGCCATTATTATCTATGTTATCATCATGTTAGGCATCCTCATCCTCACAGCTATTGTCTGGTGGCGCATCACTGCCAAAACAGGAAACAGTGGCTGCCTGGGCCTGCTCATCTTTGTCCCTGTTGCTAATCTTGTTCTTCTATTAATCCTGGCCTTTAGTGCCTGGCCAATTGAAAGAGAATTAGAGCAATTACGAGAACAACTCAGAGGAAAGACAAAGGAAAAGGAGCCCCAAAAGGAAAAACCTACTAATGTTTTTGGAGAAAAGCCAAGATAGAGAAAATACCAAGATTCAAATTACAAACAACAAATAATATTCAAATTCCAATTATCAAATGATCGACTATTGGCTGATTCGTTTGGGATTTTGACATTGGGATTTGGAATTTATTTGTTATTTGGTGCTTGGGATTTGGAATTTGAAAATCAATACATTTCTTCTTCTTCTTCCTCATCATCTTTGTATTCTTGATCGTCGATTTCATCATCATCAAAAGTCAGGCCCTTGAGGTCAGGAGTTTTATCCTCAGGATCTTCATATGTAAGAGACTCATCAACCCATACTTTATTTTTGTAATCTTCTAATAATAAAGTCTCTGACATAATTTCTTCAATAACCTGCAACTCTTCTGCACTCGTCACACGTCCTTTGATAGCAATAGTATGATCTACGACTTCAAAATCAATGTAATGTAAACTGAGCCTTGCATCTTCTTCAAAAGCTTCTAAGATAGCTTCGAGGATTTCTTCATCTGTCATGGTCTCTATATCCATAAAAACTCCCATGAATTAATACTAATATCGGCGGACGTATTATAGTAAATAATTACTTTGTCAAATCTTTTGTTTTACGCCCTAAGAACTTTGATTTCCTTATTCTTTTTGTATAATTTCCTACTGCATCATAATCGAGTAACAGAAGGCCCATTCCAATCCAAAACAGCACTCTGATCCTTCGTATTATTTGAATAGTCACACCCATATCTGGTGGATAACCATATAATGTAAAAAGCTGTGCATACATAGTTTCTAACACACCAATCGCACCTGGAATAAAAGCAAATGAAACAGCAAAAAAAGATGTGAGAGAAGCCACAATCACAGAAAAAAGAAAATCAATCTGTCCAGTAAAGGCATAAAAAGCGATCATGATTTCACCCGCCATCAAAATACGCCCAATAAAATGATAGAAAAAAGCTAGAAAGAAAGAATGTTTTCGCCGATTTTTATAATAATTGAGATTATCACGAAGCTCACACAAGATTTCATTTACACGAGGAAAGCGCTTTTCAATTTTTATTAATTTAAACAGCTTGTCAAAAACACCAAAGCCTTTGCCCGTAGCCATTCTAAATACCAATGTAGTGAGCACAAAACAAATCGTTAAATAGACAGTCAAAATTACGAAATGAAGCCAAAGAGGAAAATCGATAGTCTGGGTAAAAATGAGCAGTATTCCAAGAACATTAAAATATTGAGCTGCCATACTGTAAAGACAACGATCAACAACCACAGAACGAAGCCTTGCTTCAGGGCCAAAATACTTTTTGAGAAAAAACAAACGAACCGGGTCCCCTGCCATAAAGCCAAAAGGAGTCATGAAATTTACACCTTCGCTACACATCCTTATTCGTAAAAGAGAGAAATACCCTATCTTGCTTTTAAGCCCTCTGAACATCAATTGCCACGCACTTGTATAGAAAAACACGTATACAAAGGAATTGGCTATAATAAATAGAAAAGCATATTTTAATTGAATTAAGTTATTAAGAACAAGACGCACCCCACCGATTTTGTGAATTGTATAGGCAAAAATCCCCAGCCCAATCAAAAAACCAATTATGCGTAATATGTGCTTCTCTTTTTTCATACAAATCTCATGCACTATTTGAAATCTGGTATCCAGTATCCAGCATCTAGCATCCGGTAACCTGTAACCTGAATCTGCTCCCCCTCGACCCCATGGCCCTAAATATCTTTTTCTCTAATAACCTTCTTGGCCATAGCCAAATCCTCAACCGTATCAATCTCTGTCCACCATGAACCCGAGATGTCAGCTATATTAATTTGCCCACCTGCTAAAACGAGTTCATTCAAAACACTCTCAACATTTGCCTGATCACCAAGCTTCTGAATCACCGCATCACAGGCCTTCCAATATACAGGCAATTTATCTTTTGGAACTGAAGTAACCCCAACGTAACCACAGTCATAACCTGCAAGCTCTTTGCTCATTGAAACTAAAGTACCATTATTTGACTTTACCTTCATATCATCGCCCCCAAGCTCACGATCCACATCACAATAAGCAGTGATATTGGATAAAGGGGAAGAAAATATTTTCTTGTAGTTTTCTAACGAATAATAATGGTCTGCATTAAAAAGAGTAAATCCATCTGATATGCTTTGCTTTGCAGTGAGCAAAGAATAAATGTTTCCGAGGTGAAAATCTTTGTTGTTCAATATTTCAACATCATTGAATTCAGACTCATTCAGAAAAGCCTTCAGTTTCTCTATTTGATAACCACCTACAACTGTTTTTTGAGAAAATGTAAATGAAGATAATTTATTTAATTGAAACCAAAGATAAGGATGTTTCTCATCAATGAGCATCAAACACTTTGGCCCTCCATTGGCATTTGTGCCTAAACGTGTTCCCTTCCCTGCTGCTAGTATGACTAATTGCGACATCGATCTCCTTTTATTTTATTACACCACGTAACCCTAACCGATAAACGATACGGGCTTCGTAACCGTAACCGAAATCCGTTAGCATTTCCTCAAAACTTGTTCTAATTCGTAGAAGTTCTCAACCTTACGAACCGGAAACCCTAGAGCATCAAAATCATTATTCGAAAATGTTCCCAATCGCGCAATAAATTGAATATGATTCTTGGAAGCCGTTCTAGCATCATTCAGCGAATCACCCACAAAGACTATATTATCAGCACTTAATGAAAGTTCATTTTTGATGAACTCAAAATGGTCGCGTCCTTTGAAAAAACCTTCTTTGTAACCCAAAACCAAATCAAAGACCTGGCGCAGTGGCTCTATCTTATTTAGAACATTTTTTTCGTGATTATTAGATGAAACACAGAGCTTATATCCTGCCTGAGACAATGCAGGCAAGACTTGCAGAACATCATTAAAAAAAGGCGCCTGGCTGTAATTTTTTAGTTTAAGTGTCTCAAAATCTTGAACAGCTAAAGCCGCATTTTCATGCGAGGGAAAAAGCTTTTTGATCTGAAACTCAAAAGGCATGCCTGAGGTCTCTCTATACATCTGTGTAGCTTCAGCTAAAGACACCTGAAAATATTTGTGAATAACCTCACCAGCTACAGCTGTAAAATCACTCATTGAATCTACAAGTGTGCCATCAAGATCAAAAACAATGATTTTAATTTCTTTGTTGTGCAAAAAAGACTCCGTTTAGCAAAAGCAGCCTTAAAGCCAATCTTTATTGCGAAATCAAGCTTGAAGGTTAATCGAAGCACTAGTATGTGTAAACACGACATGAAAATCGCTCTTATTCCATTAAATCCCACTGTTGGCGCTATTCACGAAAATACAGAAAAAATCCTCTCATTTATCGACAAAGCCATTGAGAAACAATGCAGTCTTATCATTTTTCCCGAAATGTCTCTCATTGGATACCCTCCTAAAGATTATCTTTTTTACCCTTTTTTGCTAGAAAACCAGAATAAATCTTTGATCAAACTTAAAAGACGATCCAAAAAAATCGCCATCATTGTGGGTGGCATAAATAAAAACAAGGGAATTGGAAGACCTTTTTATAATCAAGCTCTCGTTTTTTATAACGGACAAAAATACACTTACAACAAGCAGCTTTTGCCAAACTACGATGTCTTTGATGATTGGCGTTATTTCACTCCCGGAACTGAACCTCTTGTCTTAAAAATTGGCGGTAAAAAGTTTGGCATAAGCATTTGTGAAGACATCTGGTCTCATGATGAGAATATTAAGATTAAATATATAAGAGACCCTCTCATAGCCTACCGTAAAAAGAACTTAGATTATCTTATCAATATCTCTGCCTCTCCCTATGAGACCGAAAAGTCTCATCGTCGTCACAAATTGCTGAAAAATGTCTGCAAAGAAGTCAATTGCCCTGTTATTTATGTGAATCAAACTGGGGCCAACGATGACCTTATCTTTGATGGCACAGCCCTTGTCTACAACAAAGCTGGTGAGCCGATTTTTGAAACACCTCCTTTTATTGAAAAGCTATTTGTGTTTGATACATCTAAGCGCAAAAAACTCCCTTCTCAAAAAAAGTCAGCTGATGAAAAATACAACATGCTAGAAAAAGCGCTTATCACAGGCATTAGAGACTATGTGCATAAATCTGGGTTTAACCATGTTGTTTTAGGACTTTCTGGAGGTGTTGATTCGGCTCTGGTTGCCTATTTAGCAGCCAAAGCTCTTGGGCCAAAAAACGTCACGGGCGTCATGATGCCTTCACGATATTCAAGCAAAGAAAGTGTTTCAGATTCTAAAGCTCTGGCTAAAAATACCGGCATTAAAATACGCGATGTCAATATCGAATCCCTTCATCGGCAATTTGATAAAACTTTTAAAAAAATATTTTCAAAAGACATTAACGACATCACCGAACAAAATATTCAAGCACGTATTCGCGGCAACCTTCTCATGGCCTTTTCAAATAACACAAACAGTCTTTTGCTTAACACAACAAATAAATCAGAGATGGCAATGGGTTATGGAACGCTGTACGGTGATATGTGCGGAGCTTTATCTGTGCTTTCGGATGTCACAAAAACACAAGTTTATGAGCTCTGTGATTTTATTAATAGAAATGAAACTGTGATTCCTAAAAACATTCTCAACAAACCTCCATCAGCAGAACTCAAACCCAACCAAAAAGATAGCGACACCCTTCCCCCTTATGATGTGCTTGATCCACAAATCGAAAACCTTGTTAATGAGTATGGAGCTGATATGGCAACTGATCCTGAACTCAGCGCTTCCACTCTACGGGCCATCACAAGGAATGAATACAAGCGCTCTCAGGCTGCTTTAGGGTTAAAAATCAGTTCCAAAGCCTTTGGGATTGGGAGGCGTATCCCTATTGTCGTGAAGATGGAGATGTAGCTATCTAGACAATCCCAGAGATCAAATCTTTTTCATCATCCACGAAAAAACCATATTGAGAATCTTAGGCAGTCCCTGTTGAATAAATTTTGAACCCCCTTGAAGAAAACCAGCTAACGGAGATCCTGCGCCCATTGTTAAGACAGAAAGCCCAATTGAAACAAGAATGCTTATCACCTTAAATATTTTTGAAAAAAATGATTTCTCATTAATCTCATCGATCTTATTCACAAGAGAACTTTTTTGTTTATCAAGGGAGTGAATGGCCTTGTCTGCTTGTATCCCTTGATAAAGATCTTGATCTCTATCTGCTGCCTGCTGCGCGAAAGCATTGGCTTCGAGAGCTTTGTGAGAGGAGCCTTTCCCTTCGATAATCTTCAAAGCAGAATCTTCTTTGACAATATTCGTCTTGCCCTCATCCAGTTCCTTTAGAATTTTTGTCACTAATTCATGAGATCTCTTTTGCTGCTCGACTGTATTTTTTTGATTAAAGAGGAGACTGGTTACCCATTTTTTAATTGTTTGAATGTGTTTTTGAACAGACACCTCTTTTGATTTTGTCTCGAGCCTTTTCTTTCCATCTGCGCAATAAACACCATCTTCCATTTTTTTTATTTTATCTTGTCTAAGTTCTTTGGTCTGGGTGAGATAATTACCCAGCAAGGCTTTATTGGTCTGAGAATCTACGAGATTCATTTGTGCTGTGAGAGCTTGGATTTTATAAATGATGCTTCCAATCATATATCACCCCATTTTACTGACAGTATTTGTTGTTATCTCTTCCATTTTACGAATCAGGTCATTGGCGCCTTGTAGGGCTGTTTGTCTTTGTGACGTAAGTTGATTGAGTTGAATGCTCAAATGTTCAGTCTCTTCTTCAATATCTGACATAAAGTTGTTTATTTTTTCTACGATCAAATCAAGTGAGGCTGAAAAAAGAGCAAACTTTGGTGAACCATCTTCGAATTTATTGTTTGTATGTCCAAAATAATATGGCAAATTCCCGTCATCATCGCCCGCATCTTTAGCTGTTTCGATAGCGTCAGCAATCTCTCCGTTTGAAACTTGGTCAGCACATTTATCGAAAAATTCTTTCATCTGACCAGCATCAGTGTAATCTTCATTTTCCGCGAACGTCATGTAATCTTTTTGTGTGAGAGGATCGAATTCGAGGCCTTCCAAATCGTAATTATATTTCACACATGAACTGAAAATATCTGACATCTGCTGGGCAGAGGATTCATAATATATCCGCCCATCACCACGAGAAGTGTTTGCCCCCTGCGCCATAAAACCGTGAATCTTGTTTATATTTTCACGATAAGCCTTTTTGACATGGCTCAAGAGCTCGATTTTGTCTGCTATGCGTGAAAGCTGCTTACCAAAATCTTCAGTCATGAGCATTTGTACCTGAAGCATAACGGCTTCGACACTTAGGTCGTTAATTTCAATAGACACATCTTCGACATGAGGGAGCATTATTTGATTGAGACTTTCCATAATCACTCCTTCTTAACTTTTAAGGTTTTGAATGATAGCTAATTTTGTTGAATTGTCTGAACTGATCATATTGGAGAGCATGAGCAGTGCTTGTTTTCTGGCATCCGTGAGAGTCTGAAACCGAATCATCTTAAGTTCGGACGAAGAATTAAGATCGTCGATCTTGTTACTATACGTGGTTTTGAGATCTTCCAAATCTTTTTTCGAGAACTGAATTGAATCAACTACACTATCACGAGAGTTTTCAACATCACTTATCTCATCTTCTAAATCCTCAGCAGCCATTTTTTGACCTAATGATTTTAGTATTTCGACTAGCTCTTTAGCCTCTCCTGTATCGAGCTCAACACATGCTTCTCCTGAATCTGTTTCGATTTCTGTCTTAGAAAGAAAACCACTGATCAATGCTTCATTTGTCATATACTCTGATTTTGCTAACTCACTATTTTCAAGCTCATCTTTATACAAGGCTATCTGGGAATCCAGTCCAGAAAGATAGTCTGAAGCAATAAAGAACTCCACCTGGCTTAGAGAATCTCCACCATTGGCTATATCATCTGCTGCGCTACCAACACTTTGAGACTGAACTTCATTTATGTTTACATCTGTCATAATATTCTCACTTTCTAGACCCTCAGGCCTTTGATGTTTTTAAAATTAACTTTATTGTATTCACCCTTTTGTTCTCTGACGCGTGTCTCAATAACCTTTTTAGCTTCTTTGAGTTTGGTTTCCCAAAGATCACGATCAATGCCGGATTTGGCCACATGTTCATTCACCTTAGCAAAGAAGTCTTTTGGTGTTGTTTTGAGCTCTTTCCAGAGCCAATGATTTTCGAATGCCTCTTGTTCTTTTTTATATTCTTTAAGAAGATGATTGATTCGTTCGTCTTGATGGGTGTTTTTCTGTCTCATGACTATTTGTATTTCAATCTTCGTGCCAATGAGCAGAAATTTTATTTGTTAATGATTTTAATAAGGTAGGTCTTCTTGCCTAAATATCCCAGTCCCAATCTCAGTCCCAGTCCCATTTTTGGGACTCATGTGGGACTTAAAATGAAATCGATTAGAATCTAAAACGGGTATTTTCTCGAAAAAGTGACCGTCACCTTTTGAATTTGTTGGCATGAACTTTGCTAGAATTGATGAAATAATTACAAATGGATTTATTAAAGAAACTCATGATAATCGCATTTAAGTACTTTTGCGAGTTTTTTGGCAACCCTCACCCCAGGCACCAGCTTATTATTCTCAAATTTAGAAACATCCCCCTGCGCCATTTTTGTTTTTTTAGCTAGCTCCTCTTGTGTCATATCGAGACGATTGCGATACACTCGAATGTTAAAACCAATTGAGTTATGGTCTTTGATTTGTTTTTTTAATTTATTGATAACTTCATCACCATCAATAAATCTACTTCTGTCATACTTATCCAAAAACTTTTTTAATAGGATAATAAAAGATCTAGAAAAAGAAGATTTGGGCTTTATCTTAAATGTGGCAAAATCATACTCCAAAACTATATCCCTTGGCATAAATACTCCTTAATAGGCGTCCTTCCGATGACCCAAATAGATCACTACGATAAGTAATCTTTGCTTTTGTATTTTATACTTCATTCTGTATCGATAATTTAACCTGAGTCGATACTGGTCGCCAAACAACTTTTTTACATCCCAGCCTTTTGGTCTGGGACCGTCCTTTTTTAAGCCTAATAACGCCTTCAACACCAACTCCTGAATATCATTCGGAAGTTTGCCTAATTGCTTATTGGCTTTTTTAGATACAATGATTGTCCACATAATATTATAGTATATATCCTATATTTTATCAACTGCTATGATTAAGCCTAAGCCATCCCCCAACTAATCGTATCTCTCTGCTCTATCACCACATGAGGTTCTAGTTCCTGATAGGAGAGAACTGAAACATCAGGCATTTCTGTTTCGATGATTTTGCGAACATACCTTCTCACTTCTGGCTGAGTGAGTAGCACTGTTCTTCGAGGTATGGTTTGATGATTTTGGTATGTGAGAGAAACAGCCTCTTTAATTGACTCTAGTTTTTCAGGAGGAAGTGTAAGATAATAATCCTGACCACTTTTTTTGATGCCTTGACAAACTTCATCCTCAATCTCAGGATCCAATCCAAAACAATCTAGCCTGCCACTGTTCCCTGTATGCTTATAAGTGATTTGCCGTTTAAGCCCTATTCTCACAAGCTCTGTAAGATCAACAGTACTCTTGTCTTCAGGATGCACAACAGTCAAAGTTTCTAAAATGATTCGAAAATCTTTCACTGACACACCCTCTTCAACAAGGCGTTTTATAATGTCCGTAAACTTCTGAACCGTGACCAAGCGTGGCACAACCTCTCTCACCAATTCAGGATGATGGTTTTCGACATTGGTGAGAATATCTTTGACTTCTTGTATACCTATAAACTCACTTGCGTGCTTGATAATGATCTTTGCCAAATGCTTCAGTAAGATTTCTTCAAGGCCTAAGTCCTCATCCCTTACAAGACAGCTCTCAATCGACAAAAAACCCTCTTCGACCGGAATTTCGTATATTTTTATATCGTAACGATTAGAATTTAGATCACTGTTAACTGTGATTCTGAGATCTGGAATAGACACTCCAAGTCGCTGCGATATTTTTGTCTGTATCTTTGGAAATAGATCATTAAAACAAGCCCGCCAACTTTCATCTCTAAGAAACTCTGCATATAGTTTTTGACTGAGTTCCAATAAAAGCGGCCTTGCATAACCAAGTTCACACCCTTCATAATCCGTATCCAACAAATAACTCTCTACAGAGTCCCTTTGAAGATAATACTGTTTTTTTTGCCAAATAATCACAAACGCCAACACAGCCAATGAAATCGCGATGAATAGAAATAGGATAAAAGGAAACCCTGGAACAAACCCAAGAAATAATGACATCACAGACACGATGAGCACTGTAAATGGTTGCACAAAAACTTGCTGCCCAATCTCGTTTCCTAGAGATTGATTGTTTTTATCATCAGCCACTCTTGTCACAATAAAACCCGCAGCGATCGAAACTAAAAGAGCTGGAATCTGACTCACCAAACCATCACCTACCGTAAGAATCGTGTATTGTTTAGCAGCGACATCGATAGAAAGACCTCGTTGAAACACTCCCATAATGAGTCCTGCCACGATATTGATAAAGGTGATCACAAAACCAGCGATCGCATCACCTTTAACAAACTTCATAGCCCCATCCATTGAACCATAGAGCTTTGATTCTTTGATAAGACCATTTCTTCTCAAAGCTGCTTCTTCACTCGAAATCATACCAGCGCGCAAATCAGCATCGATACTCATTTGTTTGCCAGGCAAAGCATCGAGCGTAAATCTTGCTGCCACTTCTGCCACACGTTCAGCGCCCTTTGACACAACAATGAATTGAACAATCATCAGCACGAGAAAAATAATAATCCCTACGATGAGATTTCCACTCGTGACAAAATGCCCAAATGTTCTGATGATCTCACCTGCATCACCCCTTGAAAGAATGAGTCTGGTCGAGCTGATATTCAGCCCTAATCTAAATAAAGTACAAAGAAGCAAGAGCGAAGGAAAACTCGCTAACTTCATGGGGTGTGTGATGGATATAGCCATCATGAGTACAAGAAGAGCCCCTGTGATATTGAGCGCCAGGAGAATATCGAGAAGAGAGGGTTCCATAGGCATGATCATAAGCCCAACAACCACCATAATGAGGCTGATGAGAGCGATTTGACCATACCTTGAAAAAAAACCTACTATATTATTTTCGATGGAATTTGCTTTCTCTACTTGCATGCTCATTGATATAGCAAAGACCATGCCAATGTGTTGAAACAGAAAAACCAAATGATAATCATGAAATTATTTGTTGAGAGTCCCAAAAAAAATCCCAGAGTCTCATTTTTGGGACTGGAATGGGACTGGAATGGGATTGGAATGGGATTGGAGAGTTTCCGCTAGACTCTAAACGCCAGACACTAGACATCTCTTCTCATCACTCATTACTCATCACTCGACACAGCCCACGGCGGGTTTTTATCTACAACGCCTTTGATCCAAGGCATGGATTGAAATTCCTTTTTCCTGCTCCCCGTAGCAATGTAGACGTTTTGAAAACCAACTTTAGTCAATTGATGACTAAAATCAGCCCCTTTAATACCACCAGATAACGTAGCTGTCACATAGATGGGAATGTTTCGGTTATAGTTTTGTTTATGTTGAAAAAAATCCTCGGGCCCGTCAAAAGTGAGGATGTCCTTTCCTTTAAGCCTTGCTTCCATGCGCCAATAAACTTGTACACGCTCGTCTTCGGCAATAAGAATACAGTCTGGCTTTTCAACCATTTTAGTAACAAGAATAGGAACCACATTCACAAGGCTTTTTGGCAATATTTTGATCCCTAGCCCAGCACAATGTTTACGTAATCTAGGTCTTTTAAATTGACTGGTCACTATGATGGAGCGACTTTTTAACTTATATTCTTCGATGAGATCTAACCCGTTCTTTTTTGAATCAATAAATTGATAGGCTACTAGCAAAGTATCGAGCCCTGATCTTAACTGCTGATGTTGACGCTCCTCTTTAAACCATTTTTCAAATTCTTGAGGACTATAAAAATGCAAAACATTTTTTTGTTTTAGACCTGCTGCAACCAAGCTATTATCCCAAACACGGTGAATGGATTTATCATCATGTAAAATAACTATGAGAGAATCTGGCTCTAACTCTAGGTTTGATAAAAGCCATTTCTCATGATGTTGCCGAGGCAGAGTTAATGAAATCATTGTCCCTCGGTTTTCAGCAGTTTTGATAACAACATCCCCACTCCAAGATCTAAGAACATGTCTCGCTTTTTCAAAAACAGATTCTTTGTCAAACTCAATGAGTTCACTATCTTCGGGCTCTCGCTGAGAAAAGAGTTCATCATCAACATCAGCTGTGATATCATCACTAATTGTGAGACGAGCTGTTTTAAAACAGCCATCAAGTTTAACGATAATATTTTCTCGCTGATTCATGCTCTCTGCAAACACATCGATAATATTCGATAAGATTTTTCTTAAAACCAAAACCTTAATTTTAACAAACATGCCATATGAACCTTTGTCAGAAACCATGTCGATTTTTAGATTGGACAGTGCGTTGTATTGCATTCGTTTTTCTGAAACAAGTGAATCAATGACACTAAATAAAAGTTGCTTAGAAAACTCTTCGCCGTGACTTCCATTTGTTTTGAGCTCTTCATCATCGATGCTTTCTAGTGAATCATGAACGCGCCGGTTTCTTTCATGAAGATCATCAATGATATTTTCGATCCCTTTTGTAGCTTTTTTCATCTTATCAAGATTATCAGGCGTCATCTCATATTTTTTTGTTAAAGCATTTTTAAGATCTTCTATATAAGGACGAAGCACGCAAACAATTTGAGAAGCGATTTTAGCCACCGCTCCCATTCGTTCATAACCGCGAATAGAGTGTGTCATCTGTTTGAAATGATTTACAAACAAACCTATTTCACCAGGAGCGCTGATTTTATCCACAGCAAGGTTTCCTGAAGCATTCATGTCTGTAATGGCTTCATTTAGTTGCCCTATGGGTCTGTAGTACCACCTAAATAAAAATCTTGCTGTCACAATACAGTTTACAACAAAGACTATAAGAATCGCAGTCACAACAAAAATCAATAACAGTCTCATTTTTTCAATATAGCCAAGATGAGATTTAGAAACTTTTGCATGCACAACATAGCTGATAACAGGATCAGTCGCTTGAGGAATAATAATATCGTAATCCGTGAGTTCTTTTGGCACCTTATTCACACTGATAACATCAAGTGACTCTAACAGAAAACTCTCTTTAAACTTTTTAAGTGAAGGCTGCAAAGCATCGTTCAATGACATGTATTTCCATGTTCGCCATTGCTCCTGCTGTGCTTCGAGCTTGGGCACAACATGCTCTTTTTCGTGTTCAATAGCCGTTGTAACATAACGATCCGAGATATACATATAGGTAAAAAAGAGAACAGCAGAACCAAGAATTATAGCCATGAATTGAAATACGACAAGCTTGTAGAAAAGTGGGTACTTGAGCTGAAAATGTTTTAAAACATCTTTCATAATGCGCGATAGTAACATTTTAGACACAAGGTGAATACGTAGAGCCTTGTGTCTATCATAAGCCTTTATAAACGCTTAGTGACTATAGGGGATAAACCCATGAACTTGTAAAGATTGATGATTTGCATCAAAAAAGCAATATAAAAACCCAAAAAACTTGAGAACTTTCAACCAACTCAGCTATAAGCCAACATAATGTCTCGCAAAAAAGCTAAACAGCCTAAATCAATTGTTATTGTAGGTGTTCAGGGATTCAAAGCCCACAACCTTCTCAAACATTTTGAGAAAAATCCTAAGTACAAAAAAGTCATAGCAATCGATAGTAAAAAACCAAATATCACCTTAAAGAAAACTAAGTACTACAAGCTTGATCTCACCGAACCTTCAGCCGATGTTTCTTTGGCCGAGATTCTCAAAAAAGAAAATTGCGATACTCTTATACATACAGCGCTTCCAACAACACCCCCAAAAAATGAATCTAAATCTCACGAATTCATTGCCATTGGAACTTACTATATTTTTAATGCTTGTAGCGCAGCTGCTGTAAGAAAAGTGGTCATGGTTTCAACCTCCGATATTTACGGAGCCTTTCCTAGCAACCCAAACTATCTTACAGAAAAAATGCCAACGCGAGGACATTTGCAATCTCGGTTTTTGTCAGACAAAAGCGATGCTGAGAAACAAGCCCTCAAATATCAAAAAAAACATCCTGACAGAATTGTCACCATACTCAGACCTTGCACAGTTTTAGGTCCCTCTATAAATAGTTATAAAACGCGTTATTTTCAGAGACCTTTTGTAATCACCATGTTAGGATTTGATCCTTTGCTCCAATTTGTTCACGAAGATGATGTGATCGAAGCCATGATCAAATTCATTGATGAAGACCATGCCGGCATCTATAACTTGGCAGGAGATGGTGTTTTACCATTGTCTCGAGTGATTGAACTCTGCGGAAAACTCAACGTCAAATTAACTCAGATAGGCTTTAAGAGCATGGTTCAGCTCTTGTGGCTATTAGACCTTTCACCAGCGCCCTCTTCACATGTAAATTTCCTGCGCTATCTTTGTATTGCAGATAATTACAAAATGAAAAAAGACATTGGCTTTACCCCCAAACACACGACAAAAG
Source organism: uncultured Nitrospirales bacterium (assembly GCA_964609965.1). Lineage (GTDB taxonomy): Bacteria > UBA10199 > UBA10199 > UBA10199 > JADGCS01 > JAHJDR01. Next base: position 6,679 of record CAZSTS010000008.1, on the reverse strand, counting down.
AAGCTTTGCTCAGTTTTGTTGGGGCAGAAAGACTCAGACACATTAACCTAGCTAAAACAGTTAACAAATGAAAAAACAGACTAAAAATACAGCCTCAAATGTTCATGTAGTTGATTTTACAAAACAACGAAACAAAAAGACAAAAAAAACTGAAACCACAGAAACATTTGAATCTCTTTCAAACAAATTAGAAAGCCAAATTAACGAGATCGAAAAAGATCTTAAATACAGCATCGAAGAGCTTGAAAATGACGTCAACAATCTTTACAAAAAAAACAGCAAACAGAATCTAAACAAAGAATTCAAAAAAGAATTCAGCGAATTTTCTAAGGTTCTCGAAAACCGCATCAAAAAAACAATCGCCACACTAAATGACCAAGCAAAAAGCAAAACCAACAAAGAAGAACTCAAGTTTATTAAAAATCTCACTTCTCAACTTGTGAATATTCTCAGTTTTGATTTTTATAATAACGTTGTTTCTAAATTCGACAAAGAATCCCTCGAGAAGCAAGAAGTTGACGAATTTGGCATGGACGCTTCTCTTATTCAAAAAGTAAAACCCGTTTTTGATTTTTTATACTATAAATACTGGCGTGTCGAAACCACTGGCATTAACAACATTCCTAATGAAGGCCGGAGTCTCCTTGTAGGCAATCATTCTGGCACTGTTCCTTATGATGGATCGATGTTAGCTTGTGCAATAGCAAATGAACATCCTGTCAGAAAAGACGCACGGTTTTTGGTTGAGGATTTTGTTTTTCACATGCCTATCTTGGGTTCATTCATCAACCGCACCGGCGGGATTAGAGCCTGTCAGGAGAATGCCGAAAGACTACTCTCCTCTGATCACCTTGTTATTGTTTTTCCCGAAGGCGTGAAAGGGATTGGCAAATACTATAATCAAAGATACAAATTACAACGTTTTGGTCGTGGTGGGTTCATCAAACTATGTATCAAAACAAAGAGCCCCTTGATCCCTGTTGGCATTGTAGGCGCCGAAGAAATCCATCCCATTATTTTTAAATCAAATATTCTAGCAAAATCCATTGGCGTGCCTTATCTCCCTATCACTCCCACGTTTCCTTTTTTGGGGTTATTGGGAGTTCTTCCTCTGCCCACAAAATGGTCTATACACTTCGGTAAACCGCTTTCTTTTGACAAGCACACTAAATCTTCTTTGGATGATGAACTCATGATCCACAAACTGTCTGAAAAAGTTCGGGAGGACATTCAAGACATCCTAGTTGATCTTTTGAAGAAGAGAAAAAGTGTGTGGATGGGATGATGGGGTTCGGTACTCGTCATTCGGTTACGAAACCCGTTTCGGTTACGTTATCCGGTGACGGTTTGATTTAACGTAACCCTAACCGTTAGACGATACGGGCATCGTTGCCGTAACCGATAAACGCTATTTATTTCAGCGCCTCCAACTTATCCCTAAACCCACTTCTGATCGCAATAAATTCCTGATGCTCTATGCCAAGTTCTTTAGAAATCATGCGAATTGTATCGCTCTCCAAACTCGAAATTGAATCATCACTCGCCGCTACAGCAAAAAGACATTCGAGTAGTTGATAACTTTGCTCTTGTGTAGCCATTTGTTTAAACTCTCTCACCACAAGAAAATTATCTGTGCCACCAAAGAGTATGTTTTGAGATTTTGCCATCTTGGCAACAAGGGCTGCTTGAGATTTTGACAGACCTCCAAACCCTACAATAAGTGATTCAATTTTATTCAGCTCTTCTTCGCTCACATGACTGTCTGCATAGGCTACTCGAAAAAGAATAAAAGAAAACACAGCAAGATACCTCGCCTCTTCTGTTGGAAGATGATCCAGTTCATCCATAATACTTTTGAGTGAATCCAGTTCTTCTTTTTTGTAATCAGATTGTTTATCTTGTGTAGAAAAAGCCTTACCGAATTTAGTTTTTAGTGCCTCAAAAAAATTATCTGCCATGATTTCTCCTTAACACGAAAAGGGTTCAGTCACTTTTAGGCAAGTGAACAGGAATAGTAAACAGGAATAGTTCTGAACTATTGCTATTTCTTTTAACTTTTCGCTTATATAAAAAATATCACGCAACTTTTACTTTGTATAAGCGATACTCCTTAGGAAACATTGTAAAACCATACAATGTAACCTAGGGGTAGCCTATATTTTCTAGGCAAAACATAGGGTAACATAGGGCAGTCTTTTAAAAAAGGAGCCCTTTACTGAGCTTAAGTGTTTGTTTTTATTTGGTTGTTTATTTTGCTTCAGAGTTGACATTCATCATAAAAATAGTAATACCGAAGCATAATAAGAGGTAATGATTATGGAATTTAAAAAATATTCACCCGACACTATAGCGGAATTATTAATTTTTTTAGCAGATAATGAATCTTTTTCATCTCTGAAAGGGCTGCCTTCATTTTCCAAGGCAGAGGTTTCAAGCATCTTGCATGAAGTAGCCAACAATCTTAAATCAGCGTCACATAATCAAATAACAATAAGCAAAGACTCTGTTAAGCAAAAGGAGATGACTGATAATATTCATAAAGTTATCTCTAAATTAACACCACATGAAGAAAACATACTCCTCAAATCATTTAAAATTTCTTAATGAATACAATTTGTTATGAATAAAAACACGGCTCAAGCTTGGTTAGTGTATACTGATGGTGCCAGTCGCGGAAACCCTGGAATTGCTGGCTGTGGTGCTGCCATTTCATCTCCGGAGGGAGAAGAATATGAGTATACAAAGTTTTTGGGTGAAATGACCAATAACCAAGCTGAATACCACGCCCTCATACTTGCCTTAGAAAACCTTACTAAACTCGGTGCAAAAAACATTATCTTAAGAGCAGACTCGGAGCTCATGGTAAAGCAGCTCAAGGGCGAATATCGAGTGAAACACCCTAATATTATTCCCTTATTTAAAACTATCAAAAAATTACTACTCTTTTTTACTCAAGTAAAATTTGAGCATGTGAAGCGTGAAAATAACAAAATCGCCGATAAATTAGCCAATCAAGCCATCGATGACAATCTCCCCCTTGCAACTTAAGCTCCTCATGTCGTATAATCGCCCCTAGCTAAAACAGACACATGTTCGCTGCGCACTTCGGTGCGGGGAGGAAAGTCCGGACACTAAAGGGAACCATAGCGGGTAACACCCGTCCAGCCTTGTTTAGAAGACTGAGGACTAGTGCCACAGAAACCAAGTGCGCTTACAGAGCCTTGTGCTTTGTGAGGCTGTAGTGAAAAGGGTAAACTCTATGGGTTGCAAGGTTAAATAGGTTCTGTCCTTTCCTGTGGTAACACAGGAATCATGATTGTCCCGGTCATGCTTTTGAATCGCTGCTATCTTAATGATATCCAGCAAGCAAAAGAGCAGAATGGGTAAACTGCACGAGATAACTGGCAACAGTTATCCTAGATAAATGAACATGGAGCCCAACACTTAACAGTGCTGGGTGAACAAAATCCGGCTTACCGTCTGTTATTCTAAACTCTGGTTTTGCCTTTGTCGACTTAGGTTAACAAAGGCAGAACCAGAAGCCGTTTTATTAATCCTCTAAACACACCACTTAATGGGTCGACCCTCTCAAAATAATTTAACAACCAAAGATATTATAGCAAAAGAAACTGGTACGATTATTAAAAAAGGCGCTGGCAATCCCTCAATAGCCCTCATCTATCCTAATTCTTATTTTGTGGGCATGAGTAATTTGGGATTTCAAAGCCTATACTCTCTTTTTAATTCTGATAGTAACTGCGTCTGCGAAAGAGTTTTCTTACCTACTCAAAAAAATAATCTACGAACCTTTGAAACAAATCGCCTAGTCAGTGACTCAGACTGTTTGGCTTTTTCTATTTCGTTTGAAATTGATTATCTGAATATTCTGCCTATTCTCAGTCAAGCTGGAATCCCTCTTTTGGCAAAAGAAAGAAAAGAAAACGACCCAATCGTTATTGCTGGTGGAACAGCGGTCACAATTAATCCTGAGCCCATTCGTCCTTTTTGCGATGTTGTTTTTATTGGTGAAGGAGAAGAAGCCATCCCTCAAATAACAGAGCTCTTGCGTTCAAATATCTCTCGATCCGAAAAGCTCAATCAGCTTGAAAACATCACAGGCTGCTACGTTGGCGCGAACATACAAGAACAATGCACGCCTTCGAACCAAAACAAGATTTGCATAGCACGCCCCTATCCAGGAACACTCAACAACCGCTGTTCGCCTGAACATCTTAAACAATACAAACGAGCTATCACAAAAGATATTAACCAATACCCCACACAAACGGTTATTCACACTCCATACACAGAGTTTGGTCAATCGTCCCTCATAGAACTTCAAAGAGGCTGCCAATATGGATGCAAGTTCTGTGCAGAATGCTTTGTGGCAACACCGTTTAGAGAACGTAATCCTTCCCTTATAAAAGAACAGATTTTAGAAGGACTCAAACACAGAAATAAGATTGGCCTCATTGGAACTAATCTTTTGCGCTACCCTGGCTTTATCGAGCTCTGTGAATTCATTCATCAACACCAAGGCACCTTTTCACCATCTTCACTAAGAGTTGATGACATTACAATTCCCGTTATCGAACAACTCAAATTAAGCGGTCATAAAACAATAGCCATTGCCCCTGAAGCAGGTTCAGACCAGCTGCGACACCAGTTAAACAAGAAAATAACAAATAAGAAAATTCTGGAAACTATTAACACCCTTGCTGAAATGGGAACTCCACGAATCAAAATTTACCTAATGATTGGGCTGCCAGGTGAAACGTCTCATGACATTGAAAAGACAATTGACCTCATTAAGAATGCCAACAACACCCTTCTTGCCCAGGCAAAGAAACAAGGAAAACTCACAAAAATTCTACTTAGCATCAACCCTTTTGTCCCCAAACCAAGAACCCCATTTCAAAACGAACTTTTTTCTGGAACACAAGAGTTGAAAGAAAAAACTAATACGATTAAAAGAAGTCTTTTGCCTTTGGGCAATATTCAGATCAACCACGAAAGCCCCTTTTCGAGTTATATTCAAGCTTTGTTAGCAAATGGAAGCATTGCTGTAAGTCGTTTCCTCATCAATGTTTTCAAAGAAAATGGAAACATTAAAAAAGCCTTAAGAGATTTTACATATGAAAAATAAATTCGTTCATTCTGCAAAAACACTCTTCCCTAAAATCATCACCCTCATCACTTTTTCTTTGTGGTTATACAACTTCTGTATATTAGACGAAATACTTTCACCCTTCTTTCGAATAACATTTATTACTGTCTCCATTTTTGCGATCTTCATTACTTTATTTGCGTTCATCCCTTGGTATGGCAAAAAATACAAAGGCCGTGGTATTGAACTTCATTTCGAAAAGGTTTTCACACCCACACTTTATACTTTTCTTGTCATTAATATCTTATTTACGATGAACTTGGTCAGCCTCATTATGAATATTATCCTGATCTTCTTGTATGGTTTTCTATTAACCACCAATGTCCTTTTGCTATACCTTCATTTCCAAGATAAGGACAAAACACCTCCTTCACATTATGCAAAGAGTTAACAGCACCAAAACAGCTATTATCGTAATTGCGACATATATTTATCAATGCAAATTTCTATAGTGATAATGAAGAGGAAAAACGGGAAAAAGTGATAGCTAATATTCTAGTAATAACCTAATATAACTAAGGTAATTATTCATAATGATTGGCATGTAATATGCATCTTCAATTTTTACTGAATTTGGACGGCATTCTTGGGTAATAAAACAGGTTCTGAATGGAGCTTCTTGATAATTTGCTATTAATATCATGCGTGTACTCGAATTAACACACTAATATCAAGAGCTTGTACTTTTTGCGTTTGTGCCATAGCTTGACACCTGTTTTTTCCTCGATTAATGAAGACCAAGAATTAACTTTAAACTAGCTAGTATAAATGCATAACATTAAAACATTTTTTCAATCTCTAAAACAGTTAGTCAAAGACAATCAAAGCGGTTCAGTAATGATCTTGACCATCATTACCATGCTCGTATTAACCTACTCTTCACTATCTTTAGTTCAAGTTCATTCAGGCAGTCTTTCAGGTGCTGCAAATCACATGCAAAAAACTCAGGCTCAAAAAATTTCATTAGCAGCCATTGAATTCGCTACAACCCAGATAAGCGAAGGTCAAAATCCAAGTACTTATGGCAATAAACCAATTGGAAATGGAAAAATGGAGGTTATTGCCAATCCTGTTGCAGGCTTACTCGATGTAAAGGGACAAGTCTCAAAAGCTAGATCAAAGTATACCGTCAAAACAGACTTTGCAAAAGATTGTGTTCAGTTTTTTGACTCACATGTTTTTAATTTTGAAGACAACACAGGCGAAATCAAAAACATTTTATTTAAAAAAACCTGTCTATCAAAATTCATTATCGAAAAAATGACGATCTCTTGGACCAATAGCCTACTTTCCCAAAAAGCCATGAAGATAATTATGAATACAGATGTTTATTACGATGGCTTCATCAATCCTCCTACAGGCGAACCACAGGGAGGAGTTAATAGTGGTGAGGTGATTGATAATAACAATATCGCTATTGGAGATGGAGAAATCTACAAATTCAATGCCATTAAATTCGGGAGTGTAAATAATTTTGTGTAATTGGCCAAAATGAGGGATGAGAGTCCCTAG
>CAZSTS010000007.1:0-110631 GCA_964609965.1 uncultured Nitrospirales bacterium | reverse complement strand
AATGTGGTCGTTTAACAACATGGTTCAGTTTACACAAAATATTTTACGCTCTCCTAAAATAAGCCATAGCTGAAAAATCATACTTAGCTATTCAAAAATTCTATAAGGCAAACTTTATTAAGGAGAGTATTATGAAGCGGTTATTTTCCCTTTTCAAAGCAGCACCTCACATTACCCCCATCGAAGACAAAAAACAGGTCAACAAGCTCTACAATAAAATGCGAATTCAAATGATGTATACAACAATCATTGGTTACGCAGCATTTTATCTTGTTCGAAAAAACTTTTCCATGGCAATGCCTTCTTTTTTATCTGAGCTAGGGTACACAAAAACAGACCTAGGTCTCATTCTAGCTTTGTTTTCGATTATCTATGGTCTCGGCAAATTTTTTAATGGTATGCTAGCTGATAGGGCTAATCCCAGATTCTTTATGGCACTAGGTCTTCTTGGTGCCGCTGCGATGAACGTTTGCTTTGGGATGAGCTCAGCTTTGATCTTTTTTGGTATTTTTTGGCTCTTTAATGCCTGGTTTCAATCTATGGGATGGCCACCCTGTGCGCGTATCCTCACTCACTGGTATTGTCCAAAGGAACTCGGGACCTGGTGGGGGATTTGGAATTCATCACATCAAATCGGTGGAGCTATAATTTTAGTTCTTTCAGGTTTTCTTATCACAAACTTTGGTTGGAGATCTGCTTTTTATTATCCCTCTATCATTGCAGTACTTGTAGCCATATTCCTTCTTTACAAGTTGCGAGATACGCCAAGATCCATGGGACTCCCTCGGATCGAAAAATGGAAGGGTTATGACAAAGCCTCTGATAAACAAGATGAGTTAGCAGCGCTTTCCACAAAAGAAATTCTTTTCAAACATGTTCTCAATAATAGACTTATCTGGATCCTTTGTATTGCCAACTTCTTTGTTTACATCGTCCGCATTGGCGTACTTGATTGGGCCCCTACTTTCTTAGTCGAAGCCAAAGGAAGCGGTCTAGCCAAAGCCGGCTTTAAAGTGGCTGGATTTGAGCTTGCAGGAATTTTAGGTGCCTTTGCTGCTGGTTGGATTTCAGATAAAATATTTAAAGGTCGCCGTGGACCTGTAAACTTTATTTTTATGTTACTCATTATCGGCTTCTTGTTTTATTTTTGGAAAATTCCACCTGGTCATCACTGGCTCGACGCCTTTGCTCTCACAGCAATCGGCTTTCTCATTTATGGACCACAAATGTTAGTAGCCGTTGCTGCTGCTGACTTTGCCTCAAAGAAAGCTGCGGCAACAGCCACGGGACTCACGGGAACCTTTGGCTATCTAGGAAGCACTGTTTGTGCGATTTGCACAGGTATCTTTGTTGATAAATGGGGATGGGATGGCGGCTTCATCTTCTTCATCACCTGCGCTATTATTGGAACGGTTCTCTTTCTCTTTACACTGACACAACGATCAGCCGCTCTAGACGCTATTCATGATTAATTTGATATCTTAATAGACATAAAAAAAAGGGCACATCATGTGCCCTTTTTTTTGTTCTCAACCAAAATTCAATCTAAATATATTTACACTAAACTCTTATCTGTCGTAGCATAAATCTGCTTAACTACAGTGCCTGATTCATTTGCCTCAACTCGTGCCGTCTGATCACCAAAAACCATAAAAGAATATCCTTGTTCCACCACACCAATGACTTCGTCACCTTGATTATAAACGGTGACGCTGCCTTTAGCGACTGTGAACCCTTGAATTCCGGTTTCTTCTGTATCAACCTCAAACACATCCTTTTCATTTTCAAATTCAATCTTATTAAAAATAACCTTATCATTAACAAGGCCCATGACTCGAGCTTGACCACCGCCTCCTTTATAGATGACAACAGGTTGTCTACGTAATTGATCAACGCCTTCTTCCCCTCTAAGAAGTTGCCCAGCATCCTCTTTGGGTTTTAATAATTCTAAAACTCTCTCAGCATGTATTTCTCTTTCTGGAATTTTTCCCCAATCATATGCTCTAGCTGTTGTAATAAGTGTTTTGTCATCAGGAGATTGCGGTTCCCAAACAGTAACACCTACAATAGCATGCAGGTCATCTTTAATCTGTAAGGCCTCGCCTTCTTTGACTGGTACAAAATGGAGAAAAGGCAAAAGACTTTCACCTGTTCTGAGTGCTCTTTCAACATCTGCAAAATCCACCCCCTCTTTAAGTCCCAAAACAAAGCCAGAACCTTCAGGAGCACTAATCACAACCCAGCCTTCTGTCTTAGAGCCTAATCTTGGATCTAAAGCAGCTGCTTTTCTAGAAGGATGAAGCTGAACAGAAAGGCATTTGTTTCCCATGCCCATAAGTTCCCTTACTAGAGGATCTGCTTCTGCTTCTAATCCCGCATCAATCATGAGTTTAATCAATTGCGTTAATCTAAGATAAACATCAAGATAATGCCTTTGACTCGTATCAGTAATATGTGCCAAGTCGGATAACCCTAGCGCTTCTCTCCAAGCTGCCGCTTGAGGGAGTCTATTAACCTGATCAAGCAACACGCAGGTTCTCTGAAGATTAGCCGACCAATCACCTGCCGTGAGTATTTTGAGCATAAAGGCTAACTTGCTGCCATGAAGAGCGAGATATTTATTGCCATAAACAGACTCAGGAAAAAGATCACCAATGATAGGCAACCCAACCTGAACCTCTGTTCCTGCCACATCAATAGCCATCTTTGATGGGTACTGATTGTCTCCAGAATGTTCGTAATACTCTGCAACCTTTTTTAAGGTTTCACCATCACCTTCATAATCACCCTTTAAAGCAGCACCACCAGAGCCCTCCCAAACAGCATGCCTTGGCCAGGCCTTGGTGAGAGTTGATCCTTTTTGAACTTTCCCTCTTATAGCTTGGACAATAGCCAAACCCAAAAATTCTGCATCTTGAGTTTCTACACCAGCTCTCACAATCTCAAACCATTGCACAGCCTCGGCTTTTTGATTAGGTTTTCCTGTTGCCCTTTCGACTGCAAGCTCTTCAATGAGCCTGATTTGATCACGTGGAGAATAACTAAGTGCTCTTGTTCTTGTCATAGGCGTTACCTTTTTAGGTGGTCCACCATCACCACCACCACCTGCAGCACCACTCCCTCTGATTGCTGTGGGATGACCTGGGCCGCTGCTTACATCTTGTTGACCAGCTGTTCTAATACCTGCCTGACTTGTTTCCCTGACATCGGTCTGATGTGATGGACGTGCTGTGAGGTGCCTTTCTGCTGCAGGACCAGTCCATAGGGCTTGATCTGGTATAGCAAGAGTCAGACCTGGTTGTCCACCAAGACCAAACCTCAGACCTTCTTGCACAACCGAAGCAAGAGATCCAAGCACTAAGTCAGAAGTTCCTGCACCTCCTACAACACCACTGGTTAAAATCGCTGTCATAAATTATCGCCTTCTTCAATCAAAAACAAATATTTGAAAATACTCTTTAGTTTAGCCTGATCCATCTCCATCTGAGTCATCATCCTTTCTCACTAAAAGCTCTGCCCCATCTTGCATACCTTGATCAGGATCTTGTTGATCTTTATTTCGACCAAACATCGCAAGAGCTCCCCCTACAAATCGACCAAACCTACTATCCCTTACTTTACGGCCTTGTTTTTTTACCCATTCCTTATGGTTATACATGAATTGACTAGAGATAAGAATACCACCTATTGCTAAAAAGAAAAAGGCGTGTTGATCAGTAGCAGGATAAGCTGCAAACACACCTCCGAGTAACGTTGGGATAGAGGCTGCTGAACCAAGCCCTGCTGCAAGAAGATTTTCTTTTACTAGCTTAGGAACGGCTACATCCTGTCGCTTGTAGCGCCAAGCATCCCATGAATGCGTTCCCAATGCCCTAAAGTTTTTTATGGGAGAAAAAACCCCTATGGCACCAGCAATGGCAACACCTGTTATAGCCCACGATGTCGGATAGTAAAAGCCTCCCTTTAACCAGAGATAAAGAGATTCTTCAGTAATCATAGATGGATTTGTTATCTCCATTTTATCCAAGGAATCTTGTACAAAAGGATGCAGCTGCTCTCTTGTCAATTCTCCTGCCTGATAGGCCTTGAGCTGCGTGTAACTCCACAGAACATGTACCTGGGTCATGATACGTGGTATGGCCTCTATTATTAACTTAATAGCCAGATTAAATTGCGCTGTATCTTCTTTGTGTTCTAAGCCCAATCTCTCTGCTTTTCTTTTTTGTCGCCCTCCATCAATGAGCATGGCAATACTAAAAATTACACTGCCAAACATGGCAGCAATACTTGAATAGCGACCAAGCATGCGCCAAAAAACAGCAGAGCTAAATAAAGCTTCTGCTAACTTTCGCTTGATCATGAAAAAAGTCCCTTTTTCGAGTAGAAAACCAAATCGCTGACCCAGACTCCCCAAAGTCTTGGCAATCTCAAAGGCCTTGCTTCTTACTTCACTTTCTTCAAATTTTTCTTTAATTAGTTCACGCAATTGAACAATATCTGCAAAAACCCCTATGAGATAACCAGCTCCTTTAATCGCAGAATTCCACTGGGCATAAGCTGCTGAAGCATTGTGAACCTCAGAATTTGGAGCCCCCTTACAACCAAGCATTGTCTTTACACTGTTTGTAAACCACCAAAAAGGGTTGCCCTCTTGATAAAACCAACTGTCCTTGAAAGCAGGGGCAATAGAATTATTCAAACTCAAAGCAAAACATTTTAAGAGATCTCCTGGTGCTCTAAAGAGCTGATTCAAACCATTATTGAAATCAAAAATCTTTTCTGAAAGTTTTCTTATCTCTTTTTCACTTATTGGTCCCGAACCATTCGGAGGAACACCTCCACTACTCAATTTACTGCCAGGAGCCCCCTCTGTTCCAATCGCCCCTCCACCATCCGCCCCTGCAACAGCAGCAGTCTCTAAATCAGAGAGTGCCTGCTCTATTTCTTTAAGCTGTAATTCTAGTTCCTCCAAAGGACTCAGAGGTTCTAAGTATTCTGTTACATCAACAAAACCAACAAAAGGATCTACCTCAACTGCTTCTTGAGCAGAAACACCTGCCGCTACAACAGCCTCTGGTTCTGGTGAAGACACGCGCAAATGTGTAGGCTTTGTACCATAAAAATGCGATGATTCAGAAACAAACTCTCCTTGTACAGGTGGCGCTACAAGGCTTTGAGCACTTGACTCAGCTAGAGAACCTATTTGAAATTCACCTGTGTAGGGATTCACAACATATGTATCAGGCCCTACATAAGAAACATCATTCCAATTTGTTGCAATGGGAGAATGCGAAACAGCTATCGAAGAATCAAGAGTGCCTGACCATGCAGAAGAATACCCCTGAGATGACAGGTAGGCATCATAGTCTACTGGCCCAAAAGGCACCTGTGCATAAGAAAAAGAACCAGGGGTCATGAACGTAGGCACAACCTCGAATGTTCCAGAATCACTAAAAGCAAAAAGAGAATCAATTGTCGTGTATGTTTGAGAGGTTGTTCCTGATAATGAGCCTGTAAATAGAACGCTGTCTCCTAGAAAAGGAGCACCTACAGATGTCATACCAAGTTTTTGACCCGCTAATATCATTTTATAAAAACCCTGTTAACCGTTGTATTACAATGTTAAACAATCTGTTGTGTTGTCTAAGTATAGTAATGTTTTTATATCTATGTCCCCTATTGTTTGTATCGGCTATTTCCCTATAATGTTTCGTGTTTTTTAAAAGAAATTACAAATAAAACACTATATAACCCCTTAATTTCTTTAATGAAAATAACCTCTAACAAAACACTTGTATTTAGCAATATTTATTATTTTTAAACATTTTTTGTTGAATTTGTTAATAAATACGAATGGTTAGTTGATCTTTCCCCCTTGGACTTCCTTGATCTGATCTATTCAGTAAAATCTCATTAAGTGTGTCTTGGTGCAGTTCCTTTTGCGCTTTTATCCCTTAGAGCGACAATAAAAGGATCTAATCGTGGTTCTTCCTCTGGTGTCGCATCAATAAATAATCCAAGCCTCAGGTTAAAATGATGCATACGTCTCTGAGTTAAATAATCCCTGAGTTTACGAGCTCGCTCAGCCGTAGCAGGAACATCACTTGTCCTTAAATGCAAATATAAATCAACAAGGTAAGGTGTCGATTCCCGTCCCCATCTTATCCTGGCTATCAATGGAGCTTCGGGTGACAGCCCTGTAAATAAAGCACAATGGGCACTGGTTGAAGTAAAACGTGCCATGGCATATTCGCGCCAAGGCACTGTTTGTTCTGGTGTATAAATTGGAATAAGCCATTCCTCACGATAGGTATGTCTTTCCTCCGTACCAAGCAAAGACCAAGCTCTTTCTAGCACAGGACGCATGCCAGCATGGATACGACCATTCTCATCAAACCCACTCTCAAAACCAGCACGCAAGAGTTCTGGAAAACCTGCGCGGCCGGCCTCTGGAAACTCGCTCAAATACAATAAATCGCTAGCAAAAAACGAAAACTGTGCCATTACCCTAAAAAGGCCTGGCATGTGTTCAGCTGTAAACCAATCTGGATGGTCTCTTAAAAGATCCCTGAGAATTGGTACACCACGAATATCGTGGTCAGTTCGCTCCTCATTTGTTGTGCGGTAAATAATATCTGTTAAATACTCAGTTCGACGCGCAACTGTACTATCTTCAAGACATCGCGTTAAAAAAGCTGCGCCAAGTGCGGAATGAAAACGCAAAGGGTCTTGTTCGAGAACAGCAAATAGGTTTTGATAAATCCCAATATCAAACTGACCTTCTCCACTTTGTTCTCGATCAACCTCAGCCCTCCACAAAACAAATTCAACAGCAATATCTGGCATACCACGAAAAGGTTCACGCATTTTAGCCATGAGCCTATCAAGTTCATCAATAGGCATTGTCGCAACAGCGTCTTTCGTCACTGGATCCGCTTTTCCATTACTAGAAAAAAATGGTAATTTAGCAAGAGCAGGCCACCATCGCACTAAATGATCTCTATATGTTATATTTTGATGTAATAAGGGAATCTGTAATTCATCACGCACTTTTACGCGCATACGATGAAAAGGTTTTTGATGTATTGGATTAATACCAAACCTAGGATCCACACCCCTTTCTGGCTCAGATGCTAACAAAACTAAATCCGCAACCACCTGACGTGATGCTTCTGGAACATTACCTAAAGAACCATAGACACGTGTAATCGACTGGAGAACACATTGAGGTTCCATGATAGGACGAAATCCTGTAGGTGTCTGTGCTAGCTGCATAACTTTCCTTCACGAGAAAAATTAAGTCTGCTCATTAATCACTGATTATCGAAAATAAATATAATGATAAACAAGTATTAATTCACATTTTCATTCAAAGCTTTCATCGGTGCCTGTTCTTAAAAGTTTCGTATTATTTTGCTTCAATTAATCTTTTTTTAATTTCAGGCAAGAAAGGAACTAAGTATAATATCACGTGATTTCAAGAGGTTCTGTCTTATTGTGGTAATTCTCCAAAAACAAATGATGCTTATTCCATCTATAGACCTTGAATATTGCTTGGTATGCTCTTTTTCTTGTTTCTTTGTCAATACCCTTGAAACATTGTATAAATACAAGCGCTTTACTAGAATTATCAAGTCGCTACGAAACTTTTTAGTCAGTTGAATTAATAGATCATTTTCACCATCACCTTTAGAAAGGCTTTAACACAGCGCCCCAGCGCCTATCTACGGAAAAATCACCTGGAGCTCACCCCCTGTCTTTTTCTAAACCTCTGTTATCATTTTCCATTCTTGCAGGAAATTGGAATTTATATTAAGCCCCTTTCATGACTCAACACGTTCTGCCGCAAGGTCTCTTTCCCATTCTTGACGAAAACTACGCTGGAGAGCTTTCTACGGTCGAAATCATCGAAGCCTTCCTTGATGCCGAAGCTGAGCCTTTTATTGTGCGCAGCAAAAGCATGGTCAAAGCAGATTATTCAGAATACATCTATGCTATCTCTCTTCTCAAACATGAGATGGACTTTGAATACATCATCCATCACCATGTCGATCAAGTCCCTCTTTCTGGCGCAGCGGGAATTCACCTAACAGCAAAATCCATGAGCGTTGATAAAGCCAGAAAAGAACTCGGGCCTGACCGCATTGTGGGTTACTCTGCCCATTCATTAGATGACGCACTTAAGGCCGAAGACCTGGGCGCTGATTATATTCTTCTTGGTTCTATTTTTGAACCACCCAGAGAAGACCCTTCTCTTCCAGTTCTTGGACTAGAAGAACTCAAAAAAACCTGCAAACGTGTTAGCCTCCCTGTTTATGCTATTGGAGGCATTAACACTGGTAATCTTATGCTCATTAAAGAGGCTGGTGCTGCTGGTTTTGCCACTCTTCGAGGTGTTTACGAAAACGGCACCATCGATCACAATATTTCTATGTTAAAAGTTTTGTGGGAAGAAATGGATTGATTACTCAACATACTCAGTAGTGTATCTTCTCATCTTAATAGTTTCCGACCAATAATCAGGTGACAAGCCTGCCTTCATTTTCAGATGTTGTAAAAATTCTTTAGCTGTTTTGACTGACTCCCAAACAGATGGAAGAAATGTACCACGGTTCATGCCTTCTTCTAAAATAAGTCCATCAACACCAGGCCTGATTTGACTGATGAGGTCCTCTTCGGAAGAAAATTTTATTGGTTCTGAAGGACTGAGAATCGAAATGGATATTTTAAGTTGATCGAGCTCTTCGTTGGACAAAGGACGAAAGCGTGGATCGCGGAAAGCCGCTGCATACGCGTTTTCTGCCACATCTTCGATAAGAGGCCTCATGGCCTCAAGCATGCCAATACATCCCCTTAACGCGTCTCCAATATGAAGCGTGATAAAAGTCGCTCGTTTTTCTTTGAGCTCTTTTTCGAAATCTTTTGCACTGATTTTAAGAGGCCTGTTTTCTTTTAATCCATGGGCAATAGATTTTTTTGCCACATCTAATAATGTTTCTTTTTGTTTTGAAGAATACATATTCGCTCCTCGTTCTTCGTTCTTCGTTCCTAGTGCCTCGTTCCTTCGAAGCACGAAGCACGAGGAACAAAGCACTAATAAAGCGCCCACGCTCCATAACCTACAACACGATCTTTGTCTCCTGCTGTATCGCCTGAGTTTCGCAAATCGAGTGTAGTGATTTTTAATTCTTTTTTGATTGCCGCACACATCATACCACTCACAGGCACCCTGCCACAGGCATCATGAAAATCAAGGTCCTCTGGTTTAAATTCTTCGATTGCTTTACATGTTTTTGCATCGAGTTTTTGGGCTGTTTCGTAATTTTCAAAATGACTTAAGTCTGTGCTAATAACGACAAGTGTTTCGTCACCCCCCCAAAGCTTTAGAATAACCTCACCCACATCTTCTGGACTAGCATCACCTACAACAAGTGGCACTAATGAGAATTCCCCAAGCGTTTCTTGTAGAAAAGGAACATGCACCTCAAGGCTATGTTCTTGAGAATGCGCGCGATCAAAGCAGCTCACTTGAGACATTCCTTCTAAACTTGCATTGGCTTCTTTATCAATAGAGACAACGCCTAGCGGCGTTTGATAAAAATCTGCGCTTGTTGTGGCCACACCATGAAACCCCACTCGATGAGAAGGTCCTAATAAAACAACACGCTTAATTTTATCTTTAATTTTGTCTAGCAAAACATAAGCCGAAGCCGCCACCTCACCTGAATAAAGATAGCCCGCGTGTGGCGCAATCAATGCCTTGGGTACAAAATCACATACCTTGGCTTTTTTAAGATAGTTTTGAATATCTGATTTAAGTGTTTGAGGATTAGCAGGATAAAACATGCCTGCTACAACAGGTTTACGAATTGATGGGGACATTGGAACAACTTAGCGTTGTGCGACTTTTGAATCAATTAAAAAGAACTAGCTACTAGCTACTGGATGCTGGATGTCAGATGTCGGACACATTGTACGCTGCACGAGGAACGAAGCACTAGGCTCGAGGAACACTAAACATCCCCACTATCTCCAAATGCCTTGTCTGCGGAAACATGTCGATAGGCGTGACTTCTTGAAGCTCGTAACCCTTGTCTATGAGCACATTTGCGTCTCTAATAAAACTCGGGGGATGACAAGACACATAGACAATTCGTTGTGGCTTCAGACGAGTCACATAGTTTGCGGCCTTGCCTAACCCTTCACGAGGAGGGTCACAGACAACAAGATCAAATTCTTTGAACTCATTTGCAAAATCAGAAACCTGAGTCAAAACAGCATCACACACGAATTTTATTTTCTTGTTTCCAAGCTCTTGTCGTATATTTTCAGCCTCTTTGACTGCCTCTTCGTCATTATCAATAGCCAATATTTTTTTGGCAATATTGCTTAGAGGAAAAGAGAAATTCCCTGAGCCAGAATAAAGATCCAAAGTATTTTTCCACTTTTTTCCCTGAGCGTAATTTAAGACAAGATTGATGAGATTTTGATTTTGGAACTTATTCACCTGGACAAAACCAGAGGTTTCATCTTCTCTAATTTCAAACTTTTCTTTTCCTTCTAGTTTGTCAGAAGATAATTGAGATAATTTTAGATTTACTTCTTTGCTCGCAATAACACATTCGTTAATAGAGACAATTTCATGCGATCGGGATCGAAAATAACCAAACGCTTTTCCTTTTTGATGAAGAGTAATCCGGTTCCGATAATAATAAGGGCTTTCGCACGGGACAATCTCCCGAAGAGCACAGCCTTTCAAAATCTGTTGCTTTTGAAACAGATCTTTCAGCCACTTTTTTTTGTATTCAAGCTGATCTTGATAGGACAGATCTTGCAAATCACACCCCCCACATTCACCAAAATATTCACACTTGGGTTTGATTTTTTTTATGCTTGATTTAAAATCACTCATCAATCTACACATAAAACCATACTATGTTAAACAGCTATTTAAATAAAGCCTTTCCTATAAAACTCATACTCATGCTCATGCTTGCGGGGCTGCTTTCCTCCTGTGCCACCCGCTCTGTTGAATCATACGTAAAAGAAGCTGACAAACTCCTTACAGACAATAAATCTACCGATGCCATTGTTCTCTATCAAAAAGCCATTAAAGAGCTTCCCGATGAACCTGTTCTTTATATAAACCAGGCTGCTCTTTTTAGACTCGCCAAAAAATACACACACGCCATCCACAATTACGGTGTTGTTCTCAATTCAAACCCTGATTCTGTTTGGCCTTATATTGGAATTGCCAGAGCGTATCTTGATCAAGAAAAATATTCTCAAGCAAATGAAATCCTCATTCAAGGAGCTGAAAGACTGCCTCATAACGGTGCCATAGATTTTTATTTGGGCCTCACAGCGTTTGAAATGGGAAAAGGAAATCTCGCCTTGGATTTTTTCAATAAATCTTTGGACAACAAATACCCCAATTTAGCTAAAGTTTATTATTACCGAGGGCTGACTTTTCAAACTCTCTTAAGCAAAATGTCACGAGCCAAACTCGATTATGAAAGCTTTCTTTTATCAAAAAGCAACGACAAGAAAATGAGTGAGGATGTCAAAGAACGACTCGAAGACCTCACCACATCACCCTATGATTTTTGATTTTTTGGACCAGTAATGATGTGACATAAGTGACTGATATTGGTATGTGAAAACACGATAGACTTCGAAGCACGAAGCACGAAGCACGAAGCACGAAGCACGAAGCACGAAGCACGAAGCACGAGGAACGTAATGACCCACACAATACCTTCACTAAAAAAAGAACCGCAGATCGATAGAGCTTCTATCAAATCAAATCTCAAATACCTCAAGTTTGGTATTCGATTATGGACATTAAGAGAAAGACAGAAAATTCGTAGCAAAGAAATGGCTCAGAATCTGGGCATTTCTTTTAAAGAATACCGTCAATTTGAAGCCGGCGAAACACTCCCTGATCAAAACACACTCGCCAAAATAGCAGAGCTTCTCAATGTTAACATAAGCAATCTTGTCAAATATACCGATAAAGACATACAGACTTTTGCTGGCAGAACAATTTCAAAAGGCGCTAAAAAATATCTCTATTATTGGGATATTGCAGAACAAGAATTTAAAAAAAACTGGGTGGAACACCATTCTGATAAGAAAAACATTTCTCCAACGATCAAAAACATTCTAAAAGACATTAAAAAAGAATCCTGTCTTATCAGAACCCTCCCTTTACTACCTCTAGAACTCTATCTTGTATTGGATACACTGTTGGACAAACAATACAAAAGCACTCGCGCCTTAAAAGACATTCAAAACTTTGTTGTCGAAAACGAAAACCTCGCAAGTTATATTGCTCGTGATCCTTTTTTGGGCCCTTTTATATTTGTCACTGCAAATAAATTGTATTTTGCAAAAAAACCATACGACAGTATCGAAGAGTGTCTTAACAAACTTTCCATGCAGCAGTTTTCTGATCTTCTTTACTATGCTACAGCTCTGGACGGAATTCATGTCCAATATCAAGACCTGCCCGCCCTGCAACAGTTCATCGAGTTTTCAAGTCTCGGTGTTTTGATGGTACGTGAATTACGCAAATTTCTTCCTGATGAAGTTGATTATAACCATCTCTACATGGCGGCGCTCACTCAAGGCCTTGGAACATATGCTTTTTACACAACACTTCTTCCTTACATAGAAAGCGATCAATTTCTGGGAGAATTAAAACCCAATGAGCAAAACAGGCATGAAAAAAACACCTTACTCCATAAACTCAATTGGGAATTTCACTCTATTATTAGTGCCATGATTGCCGCAAATTGGGATCTTCCTAAAGAAGTGATCCAAGTACTTATCGACCATCACAAACAACCTACAGAATCAGTATCAGCAGTTTGCGCTGCTCTCAAATTAGTTAATTTCTTTGTAGACTGTGATTTTCCTCGAATGCAGGCTGAAGAAATCAAAGACCTGCTTTTAAAATACCCACAGCTAAAAATAAAGACCGACTCGCTTCTAAAGGTAGCCGATAAAATGAATAAAATGAGTGAGTATCTCATCGAAATGAATTCAACTGTTCTCGACAACAAACAAGCTTCGACAAAAAAAACAGACAACGTTCCAAGCGAAGTCATTAACCTTGCTGCTGATTCAATGGGAACAGATCCTGTCTGGACACACAACCCCCCTTTAAAGAATGAATTCAGATTTGATGCAGAATACAGCAAAGTACTGACCATTGACTGTTCAAAACGATACGACCTTTTTCTAAAAGATAAATTGTTTCCTAAAAAAGGCGAATCACTTCTTGCTTATGGTGAACGAATACAAAACCTGCAACTTGGCCACCAATATGCCATTAGCAGAGACCTTAAAGATCTCTCTGCCCGTTTTCAACTTTCTGCAGAAGAGATTGCCATGAGGTTGAAGTTATAACCGTCCCTCGTACCTCGTGCTTCGTGCCCCGAGGAACAAGGAACAAGGAACAAGGAACGAGGAACGCGAATGCTCATCGATACCCACTGCCATCTTTCTGGCCTGTCTGAATCAGAAATCAGCGAACAAATCGCAAACGCTAAAGAAAATGGCGTTGAAAGAATCATTGCTATTGGTTCAGGCTATGGCTTTAAAGATAACACCCTTACCTTAAACCTAACTAAAAAGTACCCTCAAGTTTTCTGTACACTCGGCATGCACCCTCACGAAGCAGCAAAAATGACAGAAGAAGATTACTTAAAATTATCTCGGCTTATAGTAGGTGAAAAAAAAGTTGTCGCTGTTGGCGAAACAGGACTTGATTATCATTACATGCATTCACCCAAAGACATCCAACAAGCCGTGTTTAATTGTTTTATTGCTCTTGCAGGATCAGCAAAAAAACCCCTTGTGATTCATGATCGAGACTGTGGCGATGAATGCGTCCAGATGATAAAAAAGAGCGGGCAAGACAATCTTAAAGGTGTTGTGCATTGTTTTTCTGGAAACAAAGGTCTTGCCAAAAAATATCTAGACCTTGGTTTTATGATTTCGTTTACTGGCATTATCACATTTCCAAAAGCAGATGATTTGCGCGAAATTGTTAAAACAACGCCCCTAGATCGCATCATGGTAGAAACAGATTCACCTTTTTTGGCCCCGGTTCCTTATCGCGGTAAAACAAACCAACCCGCTTATGTAAAATATGTGGCTGAGTGTGTGGCTCAAGTGAAGGGTTTGGATTTTGAAGAAGTGGCTAAAGTGACAACTGAAAATGCAGTGAAATTTTTTGATCTTTCCCCCTAAGGCCCCAAGGCCCATAGGTCCATAGGCCCAATTATATTATATCAACTTCCCTTCACTCTCTTGCATTTCTTCCTTCTTTTCTTTTAATCGCTGCTTTCGATACAGCTCTCTTTTAAGACGTGAAATATGATCAATGAGTAGAATGCCCTGGAGGTGATCCATTTCGTGCTGAACACAAATAGCTTCGAGATCAGTGAGCTCAAGTGTTTGAGGCTTGCCCTTAGCATCCAAAAATTCAACTGTGATATCTTTTGCGCGCTTTACATCCACCAAAAGACCTGGACAAGAAAGACACCCTTCTTCGAAAACAACCAACCCATCCTTGTGGACAATTTTGGGATTGATGAGACAAAGAGGGTTGGAAATATATTTTTCGGGATCAATGGGGTCTGGTTTTTGTGCGTCCATGACAAAAAGATTAATATTTTTTCCCACCTGTGGTGCTGCTAAACCAATACCACTAGAGACATGCATCGTCTCAAACATATCTTTAACAAGTGCCTGTATTTCTTTAGTCACCTTCTCAACAGGAACTGAAGGTTTCTTGAGACTCGGAGTTGGGTATTTGAGAACTGTTAGTTTAGCCATAGTTTAATTACTTTTAATAAAACAAACTCTTCATTGCAAGAATGCTATTATAATACCTAGGGTAAGTCAGCCTACGGCTTCCTAAACCCCAGGCTATGTTATTTAACCCCTTCAGGGTATAGAAAACATCCCCAACGGGGATTAATAATCTAGCCCAGGGTTAAGAAAAACTGAAAGTTTTTTGTTACCCTGGGTAACAAATGGAGCCCGTGAATAATAAACAAGTGCCCTTATTCTAAACCAGCCCTACCGCATCAACATCAACTTGATACTGAATCCCTGTGAGTTTGCGCTGATTGAGATCATTGACCAAGTAGTTGACGATGTCTGAAATCTTTAGGCCTCGTTTAATCTTTAAAACAACATGATGGCGATGTTTGCCTCTCACTTTTGCAATAGGCATCTCTGTGGGGCCAAGAATTTGAATGTCGTCAACACTCATTTGAGACCTGACTTGATCTAAGAAAACCGACCAAGTGCCCATAAAATCTTTTAAGCGATTTTCTACAGTGGACAAAAACCTGAACTGAACCAAGCGCGAATAAGGAGGGTAATGCAAAGCTTTTCTTATTTCGAGTTCATGGTCTGCAAACTTTTGAAAATCTTGCTTAATACCCATTTGAATACTTGCATGATCTGGCATCAGGCTTTGAACTATCACATGCCCTTTCTTATCTACTCTGCCTGCCCTCCCTGCTACTTGCACTAGGTTCTGAAACGCTTTTTCACCTGCCCTAAAATCAGGTAGGCCTAAATGCGCATCAATGCCTAACACGCCAACAAATCCTATGTTCTCAAAATCATGCCCTTTGGATATCATTTGGGTGCCAATAATGAGATTAATTTTGCCCTGTGCAAAATCATTAAATACCTGGCGCAGTTTACTTAGATTAGTCACTGAATCACTGTCTAACCTAGTCACAACGAGTTTTGGATGCATGGAAGAAATCTCTTCTTCAACAGATTGTGTCCCAAAACCTAAAAGAGTAAGCGCTTTTTTCTGACAACTGAGACATTCCCCATTAAAAGGAATGCTGTAATCACAATAATGACATTTGAGATTACCTTGCTGTTTGTGAAACTTAAGTCCTACGCTACAATTAGGACAAATTTGAATTTGCTGACAAGAAACACAGTAGGCATTTTGAGAAAAACCCCGCTGCCCAACAAAGAGCATCATTTGTTTTCCCTTTTTTGTAAAATGACCTATCGCATCGTGTATGCTTTGTGAAACAAGAAGAGGTGTTTCGGTTTGTTCTTTTTCGCGACCAAAATTGACTACGCGAATTTCAGGTAAGGCCGCTCCTGCAATTCTTTTTTTGAGTTCAAATAAATGGTATTTTCCTCTTTTAGTTTGAAAAAAACTTTCAAGGCTAGGTGTAGCAGATCCCAGAACAACAGGAATGTTTCTTTGTCTAGCTCGGCTAATAGCTAGATCACGTGCGTGGTATCTAAAGCGATCTTCTTGCTTGTACGAATGGTCATGTTCTTCATCCACAACAATAAGGCCTAGATTGTTAAAAGGAGCAAAGAGCGCTGACCGAGTACCCACCAACACTTTGGGTGTTGTTTCCAAACAACTTTGCCACTGATTGAGCCTTTGATTTTTTGTAAGCCCACTGTGATACACCAAAAGACTTCCTTTGAAGTGCTCATTGAGTCGGGCCATCATTTGAGGCGTCAGACCTATCTCAGGAACTAAAAACAAGGCTGACTGATTTTGTTCTAAGACTTTTCGAATAAGTCTGATGTAGATTTCTGTCTTGCCAGAACCAGTAATTCCGTGAATGAGAGCTGGAAAATATTCATGAGAATGTTTGATTATTTCATCATAAACTTTTTCTTGTTCTTCTGTAAGCGTGACAAGTCGTGAATGCAAATGAAGGTCATGAGAAATTTCTTTAAAGCGAATTTTCTTTTTTGACTCTGTTTTTTTGATATCAAAGTAATAAGGAGGAATTGCCTGAGAAAAAACCTGACCCATGGGTGTGCAATAATAATCTGAGGCAAACTCAAGCCAGGCTATATAATCCTCATCAATAAGCGGGGAGTCATCAAGCACAGAAAGGACTTCTTTTAAATCAGTTTCTTTTATTCCTGATAAATTTCCATCAATCTTTAAACAAATCCCTATCACCTCTTTGCGCCCAAAAGGGACAATCACACGTTTGCCTCGTTGAATTGTATCTTTGAAATCCTTTGGAATTCGATAAGTGAAAAGAGTTCTGAGAGGAACATCGATGGCAATATGTGCGTACTGCGGTGCTGATTTTTGATCGGTTTTCAATGTCATGCACGCACCCAATAACCGAAAGAGAAGACCAACTCAAACTGAATATAAGAATATGATATTCTTGTTAAAATATCGTTCCAAAACCCTCTAATCTCTGTTGACATAACGCCCTAATATTTCTATATAAATACGTTGTTTACGGACGGGGCAATCCCCTTCCCTATCGAAGACCCTGAGCGAACACAGCGAGTCGAAGGACAAACTACGAACCATAAACTACGAACTAAAACATGGAAGAACAAACAAACACCGCAGAAATTTCTAAAGCTATTGTTGGCGTAAATCTCGAAGACGAAATGCGCGAAGCCTATCTCGACTATTCAATGAGTGTTATCATTGGTCGCGCCTTACCCGATATTAAAGACGGTCTTAAGCCCGTTCATCGCCGTATTCTTTATGCCATGTTCAAAGAAGGCATCCTTTCTAGCAAACGTTATTCAAAATGTGCTGGAGTTGTTGGTGAAGTCTTAAAAAAATACCACCCCCATGGTGATAGTGCTGTTTATGATTCTCTTGTTCGTATGGCGCAACCGTGGAACATGCGCTACCCACTTATTGATGGCCAAGGAAACTTTGGTTCTATCGATGGCGATTCTGCCGCTGCTTATCGTTACACAGAGTGCCGTCTCACCAAATTGGCCGAAGCCCTCATGGCAGACATCGACAAAGACACTGTCGATTTTATCCCCAACTACGACGACTCAACAAAAGAGCCTTGTGTTTTGCCTACAAGAGTTCCTAACCTCCTTATAAATGGTTCAGAAGGCATTGCTGTTGGTATGGCTACAAAAATTCCACCGCATAACTTGACCGAAGTCATCAACGCCTTAGTGAGAGTCATTGAAAAACCCGATGTCGATTTTGAAGAACTTATGCAGATTGTGCCAGGCCCCGATTTTCCTACAGCAGGCTTCATCTATGGCCGTACAGGTATCAGGTCAGCCTACCGCACTGGCCGTGGCAAAGTCATCATGCGTGCTAATGTCGATATCGAACCCTGTGGCAAGGCCAAAGACAGAGAAGCCATCATTGTCACAGAAATTCCCTATCAAGCAAACAAAGCTAGAATTTTAGAGACAATAGCAGACCTTGCCAATAACGGAAGAATCGACGGCATCGCAGATTTACGCGACGAATCCGACAGACAAGGCATGCGCATGGTTGTTGAACTCAAAAAGAATGCCAACGCCAATGTTATTCTCAACCAACTTTATAAACACACGTCACTCCAATCTTCCTTTGGTATTATCTTACTCTCTATTGCCGATGGGCGCCCACAAGTCATCAACCTCAAAGGTCTCCTAGAAGAATTCATTAGGCATCGCCGCAAGGTTGTTATCCGACGCACTGCCTTTGAGCTAGCTGAGGCAGAAAAAAAGGCCCATATTTTAGAAGGCTTAAAAATAGCTGTTGAAAACATCGATGATGTCATTGCCATTATTAAAAAGAGCGCTAATCCTGGCGAAGCAAAAGTTTCTTTAAGAAAAAAATACGAACTCTCCGACATTCAAGCCCAAGCCATTCTCGATATGCGCTTGCAACGACTCACTGGCCTAGAGCGCGACAAGATCATCAAAGATTATAACGAAATTCTGGCTCAAATTGCAGAACTCAAAAAGATTCTCGCTAGCAAAGAACTGGTCATGCAAATCATCAAAGACGAGCTCATTGAAATCCGCGACAAATTTGGCGACAAACGACGCACACAAATTGTCGATACTGAGCTCGATAACATTAACGTCGAAGACCTTATCCAAAAAGAAGAAATGGTCGTTACCATATCGCATTTAGGGTACATCAAACGTCACCCTGTGTCAGCTTACCGTGCACAACGTCGTGGAGGAAAAGGCAAACAAGGCATGACAACTCGCGAAGAGGATTTTGTCGAAAAGATCTTTACAGCCAGCACACACGATAGAATGCTTATTTTTACAAACCGAGGACGCGTCCACTGGCTCAAGGTGTACGAGGTTCCAGAAGTAAGCCGCACAGCTAAAGGTAAATCCATATCAAATCTCATTCAACTTGGCCCTAATGAAAAACTAGCCGCCATTTTGCCTATCGAATCTTTTACAACTGATGAATCAGTCATCTTTGCCACAAAGGGAGGCACGGTCAAAAAAACAGCTCTTTCTGCCTATTCTAATCCACGTGCAGGGGGTATTATTGCCATCACCCTCAAGAACGACGAGCTCATTAGCGTACGTCTTGCAAAAAAAGATCAAGACATCATCATGTCTTCGGCAAAAGGACAGGCTATTCGTTTTGACGAAAGTCAAATCCGCTCCATGGGACGTTCAGCTGCTGGTGTGCGAGGCATTAATCTTAAGGCTGATAACATCGTGGTAGGAATGGATGTTGTGGAACCAGGCAAAACTATTCTTACTATTTCCGAAAAAGGCTATGGCAAGAGAACATCGTTAGAAGAATACCGCAAACAAAGCCGTGGTGGCAGTGGTATTTTTACACTCAAAGTCACAGAGAAAAATGGCAAGGTTCTCACAGCCGAACAAGTCTCAGAAGATGACCACCTCATGCTTATCACAAACGGTGGCAAGATCATCAGGCAAGAGGTCAAAAACATCTCCATTATTGGCCGCAACACACAAGGTGTGCGCTTGATTGGACTTGATAAAAACGAGCTCGTTGTGAGCGCTACCATTATCGAACCAGAAGAAGGGTAGTTTTTTTACGAACAATAATCACGAGTAGTATTGGCAACAAGAAAATCCCCATAAAAAAAACATTACCCAAACTTACCCTACCTCCATCTCCAACAAAGCTAACCAATGAACACCCAGAAGAAGCAGTTGCAGCATTTGATGTTTCTGTATCACCTGTTCCTTCAGTCGAAGTCGCATCATCAGATTCTCCGACGGAAAACTTAATGGGCGTAGACCACTCACTGCTTTCATCATTCTCATCAACAGCCTTCACCCTCCAGTAATAACCACCTTTTTCGAGGTCTTTTACAAGCACTTCTACCAACGTTTGACCATCTTCACCTTCTTTAACATCTTCAATCACGTACAAGGCTTCATCACAATTCTCATCAGCACAGATCTGAATCGTGTACGTGATTTTGTCCCCATCTTCATCTTCTGAGTTATTGATGCGAAATACAACTTTGTCTTCATCTGAATCTGCGTCCTCTCCAGAATCAGCTTCTTCTTCCTCTGCATCACCATCTAAATTAACAGGCCTTGGCCTTGAAGGAGGACGATTTTTAACTGGGACAACGGGATCTTGGGCATTATCTGCAACTTGATTGTCCTGATTTTCTTGCACAGGACGTTCTGGGACAGTGAGGGCTGTTCGAGCACGAGAGCTATTGAATGTTTGAAAGCCATTCGTGCTTGATCTCATAGTAATTGTGTATTCACCAGGGTCAAGGTCAGAAGTCTCAAGAATATATGAGTTTCCATCACTCGCCTCCACTGTGTCACCAATTTGAATTGAATTAAAACCAGCATCCCAATAGAAAAATCTAATCTCAGCATTTTGCTCGAGCTTAAACGATGTCCAACGAAGTGTGAACTCATCATCCTGAGCTTGGTTGTTATTATTATTTGGAGTGAGAAGTCTGATTTGAGCTCTCCAAGAAGTGAGTTCACCAGCATACAAAGAATTATTAAAATCGTTTAGGTTTTCTTTTGCAAAGACAAAAACAAGATTATCATTTTCATCAGAAGCCACAGATAGGCCCTCATAGTCTCTTAAGTTTAGAGATGAAAAATTAACTCTGTCTTCTCGTGAATGAACTCGTGCAGGAATGATTTTATCAATGAAATACAAATTAATAAGCTTCACATAATTTACATCTGGAAAAAGAGCGCTTCTAAAATAGTCTCTATAAATTATGTGGGCGGTGTTCATGGGGCTTATGGTCATTTGGCAAAACCGTCCTGTCCTAGGTCCTGAATCCAAAGTAGCAGAAGCGTTCCAAGCGTCATTAAGTCTATTTGTATATTTTAAATAATTAAAATTACCCGCATCTATATATTGATAAGCCACATGGGGAATACTGTTTGAATCAAATCCAAGAGAAATATAATTCCCTGCTGACTCATTATCATCAACTGTTTCAGCGTCTAACCACTGATCGCCATTGTGATAAACATACATGAGATGAGAACCTGCACCAGCAACGTCTTTTTGATAAGCAATACCAGGATTGCCATCGGCATCATAGGCAAGGCTGGCGTATTTACCAACATCGCCTTCGCTCTCTACCTCTTCCAGCGCCCAATCAACACCATCCCATTCAGCATAAATAAGATCATCATCTGTGGCATCATAATAAGCCGTTCCCAAAACATCTTCGTTGTTTATGGCTATGCTGAGACGGTGATAGTTTTCAATGCGAAGACCGAAATCAGTATCAATTGAAACCTGAGCATCAATAATCACAGTATTCCAAGCATTACCAACTTTACGAGAATGTTTTAGATCTTGGTCTGTGAGATCATAATGAACAATATGAGGGACATCATCATCAAAAAGAATGGCACAAAAATGGCCAACAGAATTACCATCGTTTGCGATTTCTGTTACCCAAGCTTGACCATTGTGATACGCATAATTCAGGGAATTTGTATCTCCATCATGATAACAAATCCCTTGGTTGCCATGAGAATCTAATGCCGTGCTTGTCCCTCTGGCCCCAATATTGTCACCAACTACTTTGGCACTCGCATATTGATTGGCAAATACATTTGTTGAAACGAGAAAAGAAAAAATAAAGACAATACTTAATAACCCTTTCATACCCAACCCCTCAAAATTGAACGCCCTTTCTCTCATGACCATTCCCCCAAACAGCCGTGACAACGTTCATTTAATAGAAAATGCAAATAAAGGGCCAAAGTATCAAAAAAAACACTTTGCTTTATTTGTCTATTATTTCAAATAGTTAGAAGGCTGTTTGAAATCATGTATAAACTCCCCTTTACGTAAATATATCCCCATTAGAATACTTATCTTTAACTAAGAAAATTTATGATCATTGAATCTAGACCCAGTCTGTTCTCATATTGATAATTAGCCCTCTTTTTCTCAAAACGATGAGAGAAAACAAGGTGTCAAAGAAGGCAACATATCGAAAAAAGACCGCCTATCATTTTGTTTTTATAAAGCTTTTTGTTGTGCCCACTTATTTTTTTTGCCTTTGAGTTTGGCACTAACTTTGCTTTGTTAGATCTCATATCATACGATTTTGCTGGAGGGGCATTTTCTTAAAGGAGTAAACCATGATGAATTTCATTTATAAAACATTAGTCTTTTTTATGATTATTTTTGTCGGCTCAATAGTCTTATCAGGCTGTAGTGGCGGAGAATCTGTTATTGATGATGAAGCAGCCCCCGCAGAGATCACAGCTGATGATGTTGCCGATATCTTGAGCACTGGCTCAACCACACCTCCCGCAAGCGGAGGCGAAGGTGAAGGTGAAGGCGAAGGTGAAGGCGAAGATACTGCTGAAACAGAGGAAGAAGCTGTAGAAGAAACAGAAGAGGAAGTTGCTGAAGAAGAATCTGCTGAAGAGGAAACATCTGAAAGCCAACATCAAGCTGCAGCCACCATGCCTGTACAACAAGCAGCTCAAGGCATTACAAATCCAGCTGATAGACTGGCTGAAGAAGAAGACGCCAGCACTGGAGGAGATACTGTTAGATACTCCTCAAACACTGATGTCACAACCCTCTTTAGAGGATTTAAGTTCACACTAAACAATGACAATTATGATAAATTCAAAAACATCTCTTTTTCTGCTAAGGATCTTGAAAGCACATCTATAAGCAACAGCCACAGAGAACTCACGTTTGAAACAAACAGAGGTGTTAATACAGAAGATAGTCGTAATTATGAATATGCCTTTCGTTATAGTTTTTTGGAAACACCTTCCGAAAGTATGAGCTTTTATCATGGCCTACGTTCATGTACTGGCAACTCAACTACAACGCTATATTTATCCAATATTGAATACAGTAACATACAAGACTTTGATTATTACGCTGTAATTCTGCGTGGTTTTAAAGCCAATTATGAAGACGATTATACAAAATTAAAAAAACTCTCTGTTGAAGCCTCCTTTAGTACAGGGGCAGGCATTATAGCTGCTCCAGCAGATAACGAATTAGAGCTTACAATCTCAACAATAATTGAAGGTTCTTCAAGCCCTTCATTCTCCTGCGAGATCCCATACACGATTGTTGGATTTAAAGCTAATGATGTAGGTTACGCTGCAATAAAAGAAGAGATGGAAATAACAGCGGCAGGTAGCATTTCAAGTAGCGCGAGAAGTGGAAACATAATTGGAGGAGGTGGTTCTTTTGATTCAGATGATGAACTCGTAGGCGGAGTGCGAGGTTTTATTATCGAAAACACAGATATTGCAAGAAAAGTTAATCAATTAAGTTTTTATATCTCAGAACCTGAATTCTATGACAGTTACACAAAAGCAACCATAGCTACAACAGCCAACTTTAATATAAATGACTCATCCCCACACATAGATCTCACTGTTCTTGCCACTGTCTTTGTATTTCCTGACACAACAACTGTGTATACAAAACAAGACGCCACGGTCACTGGCGAAAATGGTGGCACAGGCAATGTCACAACCTGTGCCTATTCAGGAAGCACAAAAGCCGTAGAATGCAGTGATGAAGAAAGTGAACCCGAAGAAGCTGCAGAGGATTCTACATCATCAACTCCAAGCAGAGAAGATGCGACAGGTGCTGCCAGCTCTAGCAGTGAAGCCAGCACCAAACCTGGTATGGAAGCTCCAGAAAGGCAAACAAGATAACCTACGCCAACTCCACTTGACCCTCAGATTCAGTTCATCCTATAAATCAATTCAATGTTAATGAATATTCTTTCATTTATGTTTTAAAGGAGAAACCATGACACATAAATTACCAGAACTTCCTTTTTCTAAAGACGCTCTCACCCCTCACATCTCAAACGAAACTTTAGAATACCACTATAGCAAACACCATGCCACATACGTAACCAAACTCAATGGTCTTGTCGAAGGCACTGATCTCGAATCAAAAACGCTAGAAGAATTAATCACTAATCCAAACACATTACCAGCAGACAAGAAAACTGGCATTTATAATAATGCAGCCCAAATTTGGAACCACACATTTTATTGGAATTGTCTTGCCCCTAATGCTGGCGGCCCTGCTACAGGTAAAGTGGCTGATATGATCAACAGCACGTGGGAAAACTTTGACGCCTTTAAAGAAGCTTTTTCAACAACAGCAGTCAATACCTTTGGCAGTGGTTGGGCTTGGCTTGTTAAGAATGCCGATGGCAAACTTGAGATTGTTTCTACTTCAAATGCCGGCAACCCTTTGACTGATGGCAAAACACCTCTCATGACATGTGATGTCTGGGAACACGCGTATTACGTGGATTATCGAAATGCCCGACCTAAATACATTGAATCTTTTTGGAATCTTGTGAACTGGGATTTTGTTAATAAGAATCTATGATCATTGTACGTTGTACGTTGTACGTTGTACGTCGTACGCTGTACGCCTATCACTTTACCCTAATAAACCCTTCTACAGAGGCTTCTTTAGTTGATGTCGTTTTATTGGTCTCATTCACCTCTAATTCTTGTGGAGGCTGAGAGGTATCAGAGGTCTTTGCAACCGCTTCTGTGTCTGGGTTTTGTGAAAACTTTGAATCTTGTGATTCATTTTCTAAAGCGCTTTCATCAATGGGCTTCTTTTTTTGTAGTTCAATTTCTTTTTTGGGAAGGGAAAGACTTTTTTCGTAATTTGTAAAAAGATTGAATTCTTTTTTAAAGTGCGCTGACTTCCAAATCACTTCTCTAAAATGAAAGAGGTCAACTGATTTTGGAAGAAAAATATCGATGTTAGAGGCCTTGCCAGGGCTAACCATATGAGGATACTCTAACATGTCTTGCATTTTTTTAGGAAACTGTGGCCAAAGTTTTTTATCAAATTGCTTTACATGATTATAGGCCAGGTGTTTTTTGCCCAGACTGTCAACTATGTACCATTTATCCCTCTTTGTACTGAGTTGGATAGGTTCTCCACGTTTATTTGTCAGAACAATGTTGATAATATGATAGCCTGGAACAATATCATCGAGCCTAGGATCAAAAGCAGCATCAACAGCAATGCCCCAGTCTTTGATGTTTAGCCCTGCCTCAGAACGCACCACCTTGCTTTTTTTTGTTTTTACAGAAGATTCTTTGTTTTTATTATATCTTTTGTCTACTGCTGCCTGGGCATCTAGAAATATGACTGAACAAAAAACCACTGTGATAAATATTGAAATTATTTTTTTCATCCCGTTAGACCTCCATTTACCCCGTTAGAGGCAAGACCTCCACACCCTCAGATGCAAAGCCTCTAACGGGGTGGAGACGATTTCTCAAATACCTTTTATCCATACCACTTTTTAAGTACTTCTCACGTCGAAAAGCATCCTCTCTACAAGGTCTAACGGGATTCATAATGTTTTGTTAATTATAACGAACATGTTTGCCATAATTGGTCAATAAAATTAGTAGCTAGTAGCTTGTAGCTTGTAGCTTGTGGCTTGTGGCTTGTAGCTTGTAACCTGCGACCCCGCGACCCCGCGACCCTATGACCCATCCCCCATCTGCCTAAACACCTCATACGCCACTGCCGCGACAGAATTAGAAACATTGAGTGAACGCACAGGGCCTGGCATAGGAATTGTAAGTGCCCTGTCCCAATTCTCTTTGAGAACCTCTTCGGGAAGTCCACGAGATTCAGCTCCAAAAACCAGAAAATCATCTTTTTGATATTCAACGTCTGTGTATTTTTTTTGGGTCTTAGTTGTGTAAAAAAAGAGTCGTTCATCCCTGTGTTTTTGTAAAAAATCTGTAAGGCTATTGTGTTCAACAAGCTTAAGGTGTTCCCAATAATCCAGACCTGATTTTTTGACCAGTTTATCGCTCAATTGAAACCCCAAGGGATGAACAAGATGCAGCTCCCAATCAAGTCCAACACAGAGACGACCAATGTTGCCTGTATTTTGAGGGATGTCTGGGTGAATAAGAGTTATTTTTGGCATGAGGCTTCATATCTTGATAACCTATTGATTTGCAACAAATTCACTGTTAAACCCACCTCTTAAAACATTAACTCACAACGTTTTGCTGAATACGTGCAGTTTTTAAACGCAAGACGCTAAACGCATATGCTACCTTTCAAAGAATACGAACCAAAATGGCAGGGAAAATGGGCTGAAAACAAAGTTTTTGAAGCCAAAAATGACTCAAAAAAACCTAAGTATTATGTCTTAGATATGTTCCCCTACCCTAGTGGCGCAGGTCTTCATGTAGGTCATGTCGAAGGCTACACTGCGTCGGATATTATTTCTCGGTACAAACGCTGTCAGGGTTTTAATGTGCTTCACCCCATGGGCTGGGATGCCTTTGGTCTGCCTGCTGAAAGAGCCGCTGTCCGCGATGGCCGACATCCTGAAGAAATCACAAAAGAAAATGTTGCTATATTTAAGAATCAACTTCAATCATTGGGACTTTCCTATGATTGGACCCGTGAGATCTCAACTACTGACCCCAAATATTATAAATGGACACAATGGATCTTTTTAAAACTTTATGAAAAAGGGCTCGCTTATATTTCCGAAGTCCCTGTGAACTGGTGCCCTGCTTTGGGAACAGTGCTCGCCAACGAAGAAGTCCAAGACGGAAAATATGTTGAAACAGGTGATCCTGTTGAGCGCCGTCTTATGAAACAGTGGATGCTCAAAATCACAGCCTATGCTGATAGACTGCTTAACGACTTAGAAGGACTTGATTGGACACATGGTGTGATGGAAATGCAACGAAAGTGGATTGGGTATTCTGAAGGTGCTGATGTCAAATTCCAAATTCATACAATGAATTTGGAATTTGACCCTGAGCGAGTGAAACGAGTCGAAGGGTTAACTTTCACGGTCTTCACAACAAGGCCAGATACTTTATTTGGCGCCACGTATTGTGTATTTGCTCCAGAACACCCCTTAGTCGCTCAAATCACGGCAAAAAACAAAAAGGCAGAAGTTGAAAAATATGTGGAATGGTCAAAAAACCGTTCAGAACGTGATCGTCAAATTGCGGCTGAAAAAGAAAAAACAGGCGTTTTCACCGGAGCCTATGCTATCAATCCCGTGAATGGCGAAAAAATTCCCATATGGATCGCTGATTACGTGCTTATGACCTACGGCACAGGCGCTATCATGGCTGTGCCTGCACACGATGAACGTGATCATGCCTTTGCTAAAAAATTTAACATCCCTATCATTCAAGTTATTTCTGCCCCAGAAGGTTTTGATATAGATAACGAAGCCTGGTCTGGCGAAGGCAAGATGATGAACTCTGGCGATTACTCAGGACAAACAGCAGAAAATTGTATTAAGAATATTACAAAGTGGTTAGAAGGAAATAAGCTGGGCAAAAAACAGCATCAATATAAACTGAGAGACTGGTTATTTTCGCGTCAACGTTATTGGGGAGAGCCCTTTCCTATTTTACACGATAGCGAAGGAAAAATTGTTACAGACGATCCAAACGATCTACCAATAACACTGCCTTTTCTCGAAGAATTTAAACCCACTGATGATGGCCGCCCTCCTTTGGCACGAAGTGAAGAATGGACGACAGTCACAAAAGATGGAAAAACTTTCACGCGCGAAACAAACACCATGCCTCAATGGGCTGGTTCTTGTTGGTATTATCTTAGATTTATGGACCCCCATAACACTAAACTCCCTGTAGGACTTGAAGCAGAAAAATATTGGGGGCCTGTTGACCTTTACATAGGCGGGGTTGAGCACGCTGTGCTTCATCTCTTGTATGCTCGTTTTTGGCACAAGGTTCTTTTTGATTGTGGTGTTGTGAGCACCAAAGAACCTTTTCAAAAACTTTATAATCAGGGCATGATTGTTGCGTATTCTTATAAAGATGAAAATGGAAAATACCATTCACCAGACACTGTTGAGGAAAAATCAAAGGGCAACTGGGTTGTGAAAGAAACTGGTGCGCCTGTGACTGCGCAAATTGAAAAAATGGGAAAATCAAAACTCAATGTTGTGAATCCCAATGATGTGATCAAAGACTACAGCGCTGATAGTTTACGAATTTATGAAATGTTCATGGGCCCGCTTGACCGCGACAAACCTTGGTCTCAGCAGGGCCTGGTTGGCGTATATAAGTTTCTCACAAAGGCCTGGCGCCTTCTCGTTGATGACAAGGGAAAGACTTTGGTTGATGATTCAAAACCAAGTGATGATATACTTCGTCTCACACATCAAACCATTAAAAAAGTCACTAGCGACATTGAAAACCTTGGCTTTAACACAGCTATTAGTCAGCTCATGATCTTTGTAAATGAGTTGACCAAACAAAAAGCAAGGCCTCGCGCTGCGATTAAATCTTTTATTCAATGTCTGGCCCCTTTTGCTCCGCACATTGCTGAGGAGCTTTGGGAACGCATTGGTGAAAAGGGACTTGTGTCTATTGAATCCTGGCCTACTTTTGACGAAGCCTTGGCCAAGGCCGAAAAGATCACGGTTGCTGTTCAGGTTAATGGCAAAACCAGAGGCACTGTTGCTGTGGATGAAAACACTGAAGAAGAGGCTGTGCTAGCTTTGGGAAAAGAAATTGGATTTGTGAAACGGCAACTTGAAAGCGAAGCCGAGCTCCGCAAAGTGATTTTTGTGAAGAATAGAATTTTAAATCTAATTATTAAATAACCCAAGACTCTTAAAATTCTATCGGTTATCGCCTATCGATTATCGTTTTCTTATCACTCCACATCCTCTGTTAAACATTCACCCATCTGAGCTTCTATACCACCACTGATAGTGATATTGCCTGTTTGCGTCCCGCCTCTTTCTGCAACTATCTCAGGATAGCAATCAAGCAACAAGGGATTATCTGTAGCCTCTAAGGCATTAATGTTCGTCGCTGATTGAAAACCACTTATATTTGATAGAAGCTCATTATCTCGAATTTGCAAATCATCTCCAACAGATTCTACTGAATTAAACCCACTAATATCTTCCAAAACATTCAGGCCTTTAAAATCCATATCTTCATCAACCGTTGTTAAGGCAGAAAACCCTGTGATCGATGTAAGGCTTTCTAGGTTTTGTAGTTCGAAAAACTGCATTGATTCTATAAAATTAAAAGACGAGATCTCTGTCAAATCGTCATTATTATTTATAGCTAATATCTCCATGTTTCTCAGTCCGTCTAATGCACTCAAATCAACTAAGACATCATTTTGTGTGATTTGTAATTTTTCAACACTCACAAGCTGCTCTAAACCAGTTAAACTTGTGAGAGAGTTGTTTGAAGATATTTTAAAAGTTCCTTCAACATTAAGAATGTTTAAGAAAAAACTCATATTAACATAACCAGTGCCTGTAACGGTGAGATCACCATCAACACCACAATAACTCGTTAACATGGGTATAGCTGAAACTTCATTACTAGAATCAATGGTCAAGTCTCCTGAATAAAGCATTCCGCTTTCTACAGTGCCATCACAATTATCATCTATAGCATTACATGTTTCGGGAGCTCCTGGATAAACTGTAGCCAGGGTATCATCACAATCTGTATTATCCTCTACTAAATCTTCACTCAACGAACAGGAAACAATAGCTATCCCATCACCACCAAAACCATCCCCATCAGCATCATTATGATATTCATAAAAAGTCGCGAGTTCACCATCACAATTATTATCAATATCTACCCAATCTCCTTCTGCATCTTCTACTAGAAAACAAACTTCTTCAGCTGCTGGATTAATGGCAGAATCCGTGTCATCACAATCTGTATTATTGGTGGCCATACCTGTTATTTGGTAGAGACAAGATGAGGTCTCAGCACTGTCCACAGCACCATACCCGTCACCATCAGCATCAGTGTAAAATAGGCTTTCTTCAAGACCTTCATCCGTGTCACCATCACAATCATCATCATCACCATTACAGGCTTCTGTGGCACCAGGATAAATCCAATCTTTTTTATCTTTGCAATCACCACTTAGGGCTACCCACCCTGTTGGTTGCGAACAAGCTGTTGTGGCGCTCGCAGTTTTTCCATAGCCATCACTATCTTGATCAACATACCAGGTTGTTGCATCTGCAGCGTCGTCTTCGTCAACAGTCCCATCACAATCATTGTCAATACTATCACAAAGCTCTGTGGCATCAGGATTCACAGCTGCATTGCTGTCATCGCAATCTACCGAAGGATCAAAGCCATCACCATCAACATCTGAGTCAGCAGAATCACCAATTCCATCTCCATCTAAGTCTGACGATTCAGTAGGGTCCGTTGGAAAGGCATCATTATTATCTGGGACTCCATCACCATCATCATCTGTGTCTGCAGCATCACCAATTCCATCTCCATCTGTGTCTACTGATTCATCAGAATCCATTGGAAAGGCATCTTCTGTATCTGGAATACCATCACCATCATCATCTGTGTCTGCAGCATCACCTTCGCCATCTCCATCTGTGTCTACTGATTCAGCAGGATCCGTTGGGAAAGCATCTTCATCATCTGGAACTCCATCACCATCAGTATCAGCTGCGGCAGCGGCGGCTTCATCCGTAGTATCTTCAGATTCTTCATCAGTAGTATCTTCAGATTCTTCATCTGTTGTATCTTCTGATGTTGCATCTGCTGTTACTTCTGTACTTGCATCAGCAGAAGGTTCAACCGAAGTCTCTGTAGCTGTTGGATCGTCTAAGCCTGTCGTGCTACCTGAATCAATTTCACCAATAGGATCAGTTGAAATGCCAGTATCTGTTGATTCGTCTAAAATTGACGTATCATCTGTACCTCCATCATCGCCACTACATTGCACCATAGTTAAGGCTAGAAAGATAATAAAGGTAACCCCTAATAATTTATATATTTTTTGATGTTTCATGCCATACTTTTTAGCAAGAAACATACCAAACCCTTGCTAAAGAAAGGTTTTATTTTACCGCTATTTTTCAGGGGGTTAAGTGGGTTAAGAAACGGTTTCTGGTATCTCACATATTACAACAGGCATAAAGAGTAGGCAAATATTGCCGGTTCTATCATTTTGATAACAATTGTCCTGCATTGCCACGCCGTAGCTCGAAGAGCGAAGACGGGTATCTAGCATCTAATTGATATCAGTCACTTATTTTATAACAACTTTTACCCCCAGCCCACCGATAATAAAGCGTGGACGATCCGCCTAAGCGGAGAGTCCAAATAAGCGCGATAGAAACTTTTTAAACACAAAGCGAAGATTTGGAGCTTTGTGTCGTTATCAGGGCATACACATGGGCATAAATCCTGAAATTTACATAGGTTCCTTTGAGGACAATTCTTGTATTGAATATCTTGAGGCTAAAATCCATCGTCTTGAGGAAGAAAAGCAGTCTCTAGACAAACCCGATCCTGAACTTAACAAAACCATCAGAGAAACAAAAACTGCTTTAAGAGAAATTAAAGACACTGTTATGATTGCCAACAAAGATGGGGATGGCACATTAGAACTCAGCGATGTAGGTCATCGTGTCCCGGCCTTTCAAAAACACTCTCAACGTATAAGCACTTTAAAAAGACAAATAGTTGAGGACATGGCTATAAAAGAAGTTGGCAACTATGGTTCTTTAGAGATCTTTGAACGAAATGAAATGCCAAAAATCATTGCGCGATTTGCTTCGCACATACCCAACATATCCAGTCTCACAGAAGAAATGAATCAATCAATTATTCGTTTTTTAGAAAACCAAGGGATTGATCTTTCATTCCCGCCCAGCGGAACAAAAGAGAAAGTCACAATGTTCAGCGTCAGTTGGGTCATTGTTAAGAATTACAAAGAAGCTCTTTTGCAAAAGACTTCTCAAGGTTATGATACTGCAGAACTAGAAACACTCATAAGATGGGCTGATGAAATGCTCCATCATTTAGAAAGTGGAAATATTAAATTCACAGAGCTATCAGAGCTAGATTCTATCACGGCAAGAGCGGCTTATAAGTCCCAAAGCAATGAACTAAACATGCCTTTAGATTTATTTGATGAAAACCCAGTCGCCTGCAACAAGCTCATTCCAGCTGAAATTGCTATCTTACATGAGCTTTATCATGCCTACCAAGACAGTTCTTTTGAGCCTGATAAAAGAAAAAAAGAAGAATATGAAGCCGAGCTCTTTCACGCCAAAGCAGCGATTATTCTATATGGCAAAGCCCAAGCCAAATCCAATATTTGCACAACGCACATTCCTCAAGAAAATCCGTGGGGTGAAGATTTTAAATATCTTTATGACGGCATGTTCCAGGATTCTAGTGATGACTGTTTTTACAAGGCCCTGTTTTTTAGACCTTCGATGTATGAAGTCGCTCATACAGAATTATATGGAACACCCACACCAAAAGAAAAACAAGACATGCTTGAAAAGCTTTACTCACAAAACACTCTATACAAAAAAATCAATAGCCACCTTACT
Source organism: uncultured Nitrospirales bacterium (assembly GCA_964609965.1). GTDB lineage: Bacteria > UBA10199 > UBA10199 > UBA10199 > JADGCS01 > JAHJDR01. The sequence goes on along the minus strand of CAZSTS010000007.1, from coordinate 77,968 downwards.
GGAGGAGTGTTTAATATGTTAAGAGCCATAGGTAAAATCCGCCCCTACCCCTGGAACAAAATTCCTTTTTATCATGAAACAGATCTTAGCCTAGGTGAGTACCTCCAAAAAGTTTTACTAAGCACTACATGTTATTGCCAGGGCTTTCGACCTGAAACAGACAAAGAAAACCATATTCGAGACATCATTCTTCCACGATTGAAAGATCTTGCTGAAAACTATGGAAATGAAATCATACCTAGAGATGGATTGTAGAAATTCTAATTCCCTTTGGCGCGTCGGCACATCGGCGCGTCGGCACGCTTCCCCATTATCGTCCACAACTGTGAAATCAACATTCCTATCACCATAAGAGATGCCCCAAAGATAGCTCGAGACGACATGATTTCGTTCAAGATAAGCCAGCCACAAATAGCTGCGATAACCGCTTCGAGTGAAAGGATGATTGCAGAATGCGCTGGAGGAGAATCTTTTTGTCCAATAACCTGGCATGTAAAACCAATGGCCACAGACAAGACAGATCCCCAAAAAATCGGAATCCAAGCCTGTGTGATTCCTATCCAAGTTATTTCTTCTGTAAACAAAGCAAGCGCCCAACTTAACACAGCACACACTGCTGCTTGACCACAAGCAATGACATAGGAATTCATTTTAGGTGACAGCCACGCCAAAACCAAGACATGCGCAGCCCAAGCAAAGGTAGAAAAAACAACCCACGCATCACCTGGCATGAGGCGAAAGCCAGCTTTAACACTAAGGAAATAGAGACCAACACCTCCTAGAATAGCACCAATACAGCTACCTATGTTTGAGCGAATCCCTAAGAACAAACCTAAAAAAGGCACAATCACAACATAGAGGCCTGTAATCAATCCTGCATTCCCTGCTGTTGTGTATACCAAACCAAATTGCTGAAAATTGATGCCAATAAACATGACAGCCCCAGCAAGGAAAATACCTAAAAGTTTTTTTGAATTTTTCGGGGAAGATAAATTCTCAGAAGATTTTTTGTATTTTAATAATGCGATAGGAAAAAGAACCAATGCCCCAAGACTAAAACGAATCGCTGTAAAACTAAAAGGAGGCATGTGATCCATGCCCATTCGCTGAAAAACAAACGTAGAGCCCCAAAGCAGAGCTGCCATAAATAAAAAACTATTTGCCTTAAATATTTTAAGATTCATCTGAAGAGTTTTTTGGACTTTTGACCGTTAAATTAAATCGATTCATGGCCACATCAAGATCATCTTTAAGATAAGCTTCAATCGCTTGAATGGCATGATCAATGAGCTTGCTCACTTCTCTCATTTCTTCGCTATTGAAACTCTGGAGAACATGGTCTGCTGTTTCTTGACCTTCGTGTTTAGGTTTTCCTATGCCCAATTTTAATCGGGGAATTTCTCTGATACCTAAAGCATTCATGATGGACTGTATGCCTTTATGCCCACCAGCACCACCACCACGAGCTAGGCGCACTGAACCCAAAGCCAAATCTAAATCATCGTAAACAACAAAAACATCTTTAGCTTCGATTTTATAAAAATAGGCCAAGGCCTGCACAGCCGATCCACTCAAATTCATATAGGTGCTAGGTTTGAGATAAAAGATTTTTTTATGGGCAGGGTCAGACTCAGAAGCCCAGGCTCCTTGAAACTTTGTGGAATCTTTGAATTTGAATTTTCTTTGATGTGCTAATCGGTCAAGAACTAAGAAACCAAAATTATGTCGTGTGTTTTCGTATTTTTTACCTATGTTTCCAAGGCCAACAATGAGTTTCATAATGAAAACCGTCTACTAAGAGTACGTAAGGAAATCAAATTGTACAAAAAAAGGGCGCCCACAAGGAGCGCCCCTACAAAAACATGAGAACCCGAGGTCCAGAGACCCCAAGACCCAAAAATTATTTCTTTTTCTCTTCTTTTTTAGAATCGTCTTTCTTTTCGCCTTCTTTACCAGCTTCTTTCTTTTCGCCTTCAGCGCCTTCAGCTTTAGCAGCACCTTCTGCGCCTTCGGCAGCAGCAGCACCTTCTTCACCTTCAGCAACAGCGCCTTCTTCACCTTCGGCAAGAACTTCTGGAGTAGGTTCTTCAACCTTCTTTTCTTCCACAACAGCAACGAGTGTTGGGTCGTAACCTTCTTTGGCTCGAACGCCTGCGGGAAGAGTCACCTCAGAAAGATGGATATTCATTCCGATTTCTAATGAAGTTACATCAACCGCGATTTCTTTTGGAATCGCATTAGCCTGACAAAAGAGTTGAATTTGATGAGACACGTGTTCCAAAATACCACCTTGTACTTGACCTGGTGCACGCCCTTCTAAACGCACATCAACGTTAACAAGCACTTCTTGGTCTGCGCTAACAGCCCAAAGGTCAATGTGATAGAGAGCTCTTGAAATCACGTTTCCTTGTAAGTCTTTAATCAAAACTGTGTAAGATTTATCACCTTTTACATTGAGATTAATAAGAGTATTCATCCCTTGAGGTGATTTTAAAATGTTTTCGATATCTCTTGTTTTAACTTGTAAAGATTGAGTTTCGAGTTTTTTTCCATAGAGCACAGCAGGAATGGCTTCTTGTTTTCTGATTTTTTTTGAATAACCTTTGCCTAATTGTGATCTGATTTCTGCGTTGAGTTCGACTGTCATAAGATTAACTTCCAGCCCATGATTTGTGTGACTCTCATCACATCAAATGTACTTGCTGAATCGTTTTTTTGGGGCCATGGGACCTTAATGTCCTAGGGCCGTAGGATAAAAGAGGTGGTCGTTTATATGAAGTGATAAAGAATTGCAACCCCAAGGCCCTTAGGCCCTTAGGCCCATAGGCCCAACCTGTTAGAATTATTAAACAAACAGAGATGAAACGCTTTGCCCTTTGGCAATCCTCAAAATACCTTTTCCTAGAATGCCTGAAACACTGAGTTGGACAATCTTCTTTATTTTCTTGTCTGCAGGAAGAGGAATTGTGTCGGTAACTAAGAGCCTTTCTAGTTCGGAATCTTTGATTCTTTCAATAGCCGGACCAGATAAAACAGGGTGTGTGCAACAAGCGCTGACTGATACAGCGCCATTTGCTTTTAAAGTTTTTGCTGCCGAAGTGAGAGTCCCTGCTGTATCAATAATATCATCCACTAAAAGACAGTTACAACCTTCAACCTCACCAACCACATGCATGACCTCTGAAACATTGGGGGCTGAGCGTCGTTTATCGATCAAAGCAATATTACAACCTAATCTCTTGGCATAGCTTCTTGCTCTTTCTGCACCACCCACATCAGGTGAAACAACGACGGGGTTTTCAATGGGGTTGTTTTTAAAATATTCTAAAAACACAGGCATAGCGTAGAGATGATCAAAAGGAATATTAAAGAAGCCCTGGATTTGCCCTGCGTGTAAATCAATGGATACGATGCGATCTGCACCTGCTGCTGTGATAAGGTCTGCCACTAGTTTTGCTGTGATGGGAACACGCGGCTGGGCTTTGCGATCTTGTCTGGCATAACCATAATAAGGGATCACCGCTGTAATGGTATCGACAGATGCCCTTTTGAGTGCATCAATCATGATAAGGAGTTCCATGAGGTTTTCGTTAGCTGGCTCGCAAGTGGGCTGAATAATGTAGGCATCGCGTTGTCTCACGTTTTCGTTGATTTCTACCCAAACCTCTCCATCTGAGAATCTCTTCAGCACTGTCTGACCTAGCGGGATATCTAATGTTTTCGAAATGGCTTCGGCGAGTTTGGGATGCGAAGAACCTGCGAATAAAAGGATATCTTTAAAACGACTCATTGGGGGCTCCCTTCTTATGGATTGTACTTACGCCAAGATTCTCTCCGAACCCTTCGACTCTCCGCCTAGGCGGATCGCTCAGGGCTAGCTATGAACGCTCCTAGTATTAACAAGATTAAATTTCAAATGAAACTGTGTTTTTATTTAAAATTTGGCTCTAGAGGCCTATAGGAAGGGGCTTGAGGGGGTTTGTTCGGAACGAACCTTCTATTTACAATTTTCGAATGCGATTATCGAAAAATGGCTACTTATGGTCGAAAATGGAAAATCGCATGGGTTGATAGAAGAAAAAATGGCCACACTTGATGTGCAGCCATTTTTTTCTGGGGCACTAGGATTTGAACCTAGGAATGCGGGAATCAAAACCCCGTGGCTTACCGCTTGCCGATGCCCCAACTATATAAGGTAAATGCATTTATTGAGATTTTCTGGCCATGTCAACACTACAAAATATTAATGATGATCGGCAAATAGACACCTAAACAGGCAAAAAGCAGCGGTACCTTTTTCGTCGAAAACTTGCCTTTACCTTTTTCTTCTCTTCTTTCGTGTCCTTAGGGACACAGAAATGTCTATATGGATGTGTTTCTCGCTGAGATATATATTAGAGCGTGTGGTCTCAGTTCGCATGAAATTTAATTAATTTTCCGAGCCACATTTATCAGGAGATATTATGATTCGTAAGTTTTTTTAGCCTTAATCTTATTCATAGGCATAATGCTATCAACCCAAACGATTTACGCAGTAACCTTTTCTGTTATAAATAACGATGATTCAGGACCTGGCTCTTTAAGGGGAGTGATTGGTAATGTAAATGCCATAGGAGGCGCAGACACTATTGAGTTTGACGGCGTTACTGGCACAATCGAATTAGCTTCGCCTCTCCCTGTAATTACAGAAGCCTTAACAATCACCGGTCCAGGATCAGATCTGTTAACAATAGATGCCAACACAACAGGAGGGGTTCTTACTTTTAATAGCCCAGGCGATGATCAAACCTTTACTGTTTCGGGCCTGACTTTAACTGGCGGCCTTCGAGATGAAGGCGGTGGCATAAGTGTTGATCTAGGAGATACCTTAAATATTGATCAATGTGTTATCACAGGAAACACAGTTAATAGTAACGGAGGAGCGGGAATTGCCTCCTACTCGATTCTGAACATCTCCAATTCTACGATTAGTAATAACAATGCACCCAACGATGATGGCGGTGGCCTTGCCGTTTACAATGGTGTCGCAACTATCAGTAATTCAACTTTCTCAAACAATACAACTAGCGACGGGGGAGGAGGCATCAGAAACGAAGGCACGACAGTTATTACTAACTCAACATTCTCGGGTAATTTAGCAGGTGGAGCTGGGGGCGCAATTTCATCGATAGACCCTTTAACTGTGATTAATTCAACTTTTTCAGAGAACACAGCAAATACGAATGGAGGAGCCCTGTTTGCCTCAAATCCAAACATCAATCTCAACAATGTAACCATCATAGACAATACAGCAGATAATGATAGTAATGGCTCAGGAAAGAGTGGCGGCATCTATGTTTCAAGTAATACTGTTAATTTTAAAAACACCATTATTTCTGGAAACATTGATAATTCAGGAACAGCTCCTGATTGTTATGTAAATAGCGGAACCCTCAACTCGCAAGGATACAATCTCATTCAAGACACAACCGGTTGTACAATTAGCGGCGATACCACTGGAAACATTACGGGAAGCGATCCTTTATTGAAGACTTTAAGCAATAATGGAGGGCTCACAGAAACACATGCCCCTCAATCAGGAAGCCCAATAATTGATACTGGCAATCCCGCTGGCTGCCAAGACGCTGACTCAATTCTGCTTACAACTGATCAACGAGGAGAAGCCCGCCATTATGGACCATGCGATATGGGATCCTTTGAGTTTGGTTCTTGCGGTGATGGATTTGTTCAAACTTCGGTCGAAGCCTGTGATGATGGTGGAGCAAATAGCAACACCACAGCTGATGCCTGCCGCACAACATGTGTGAGCGCCTCTTGTGGCGATAGCGTTGTTGACACAGGCGAAACCTGTGATGATGGCAACACAACCAATGATGATGGTTGTGATAGCAGCTGTATCATTGAAACAATAACACCTCCAGTCGACACAACAACTTCTCCCGAAGGTGGAGAAGGAGAAGGAGAAGGAGAAGGTGAAGGTGAAGGCGAAGGCGAAGGTGAAGGCGAAGGCGAAGGTGACGTTGAAGGTGATGCAGCTGTAGGTGCGACCGGCTGTTCATTAAGAATTTGAAATGAAGTTTAAAACGGGTATTTTTTTCCAAAAAGTGTCTGACACTTTTTGACTTTTTGCTTTAAAAAAATAATTCCTCAATCCTTCCTACCCCTTAGAACTTTCCCCTTGACTTAAGTGAACGATCGTTTACTATTGGGTATGTGCGTTACTCCTTACCAACAAGCCATTCTTCATATCGACGCTGATGCTTTCTTTGCTAGCGTCGAGCAAGCGGTTCATCCAAAACTCAAAGGCAAACCCATTGTCACAGGAGCAGAGCGCGGTCTTGTCATTGCTATGAGCTACGAGGCAAAGGCCTGTGGTGTTAAGCGTGGCATGTTAGGCTCTGAGGCAAAACGCCTTTGTCCAAACCTTCTTTTTGTACCTAGCGACTACGAAACCTATGGCCTGTTTTCTAAAAGAATGTTCGATATCCTTCGCCGTTTCAGCCCACAGGTCGAAGAATACTCCATCGACGAAGCCTTTGTCGACATCACAGGATTAAGAAGACTCAACCGCTGCTCCTATGCCCAAATTGCCAAAAACATAAAAGAGACTATCGAGAGTGAGCTTGGCATCACTGTTTCTGTGGGGCTTTCTTCTACAAAAAGTCTCGCCAAACTTGCCTCAAAGTTTCTCAAACCCTCTGGGCTTGTAGCCGTCCCTCATCGCGAACTCACAAAGTTTACAAAAGCCAATCGCATTGACAAAGTATGGGGTTTTGGACACAACTCTGTAGCACTTTTAAAAAAATATGGCATACACACAGTTCATGATTTCATAAATCGCCCTCTTTCTTTTGCTAAAAAATGTTTTGGAAAAATCGGCGATGAACTCTGGCATGAACTTTCAGGAACATCAGTTTACAAAGTCACGGCAAAAGAAAAAACAAGCTACGCTTCTATCAGCAAGGTTAAAACCTTTTCTCCTCCAAACACAAATGCCGATTACCTCTATGCGCAACTTTTAAGAAATCTCGAACGAGCCATGGCCAAGGCCAGGCGATTTAACCTCGCCACTAAACGACTTGTGATCATGCTCAAATCTCAACAGTTTTCAACCAAAGCCTTTGAGATCACCTTGTCACGCCACTCTTCTTCTGTATTAGATTTAATCGACCTTGTAAGACAGTCTTTTGAACAAATATATCAGCCAAACACCTTATACCGCTCTACAGGTGTTGTTTTGAGCAAACTAAAAAGTAACCGCGAAGTTCAGTTTAATATTTTCGAAGACCCTGTGAGAGTCGTTAAAATGCAAGGAGTAGATCAGGCCATCGACACTATTAACAATCAATTTGGCCGACATACCATTCACCTAGCCAGCACCATGACAGCAAACATCCGTAACCAAGGAGACAAAGGCTTGCCACCCAGACGTCGTCAAAATTTATTGAAGGGAGAAAATAAAAAGAAAAGACTGAATGTGCCGTTGTTGCGTCTAGCGTCTAGCGTCTAGCGTACAACGTATTCTATCGTCTATCGTTTGCCCTGAGCATAGTCGAAGGGATTATCGTCTATCGATTATCGATTATCGCATCCAGCATCTAGTTATCCAGTATCCAAAACCTTCTCGTCCTTCGTGTTTTCGTTTTTTCTTATCCTCGTTCCTCACTCATCATCATCATCAAGTACTGATCCAGGACAATGTTTGATAACAAGCTCTAAAGGAACAGCCCTGTATTGCTTATCATCATCATCAAAGAAACGACTAAAATCTTCTATAGGAACACATTTTCTAATCTCTTCTTTTTCAAACATGTCATCAAAATGCTGTATAGCATAGGGGTATTCGTAATATTCTCTCTCAGTGGAATAAGTTTTCGTATGCCTATTATGCTCTATAGCCACAACAACCGCCCACTTATCCTCTTCTGTAGTACACCACTAAAAGTCTGGTCCTCTTCATAGACCTGTGTATTTTCGGTAAAATCTCTATCCTCTTCAGCCTCTAATGAGGGATCCACACTCTCGGTATTTTCAACAAGCCCGGCATGACCTCGCGAAGACAGAGAGTCTTCAACAAGACTTGAATCAGCCTTTAAACCTTCCTCTTCTTCTTCTTCTGTTTCGGCCACAGTAATTTCGCCAGTATCAATATCAATCTCTTCAGCTAAATCTCCACTTTCCTCGCCTGCTTCTGTCCCGCTTCCACCTGTTACAGGCAATTCACCAGCTACAGCAGATTCGTTAGTTGCAACAGCTGCAGATTCTTCTGGAACAACACTCTCATTAACATCAGGAGCAAGATCATCAGAAGTAATACCTTCGGCAGATATCTCAGCAATAGTATCCACAACTATATCTTCAGTCCCAGCATCATAGTCAGCAAATTTGTCATGGCTGCATTGAACGAAAAATAATACACAAACAAAACTAAGAATAATAAAATAACTAATATGTTTATAAGATTTCATGTGCCAACAACCTTTCTCATTCTCCTGTTAATTATGTATGCCCTAAACACAGTCCTATTATGCAATTTCGCTGCCAAAATGAGTAAGTTTTTCCACTTAAGGGTGCTTTTTTTATTAAATGATTTCAAGCGGTTGTCTGGACACAAAAAAACTGCTGAATTTGCATGGATAAAACCGGGGCCTTTCCCCCTCAAAATGAGAAGATATATTAGAAAATAGTCCTCAGAAAAGAAGACGTCATGGATTACGGAGTTTTTTACCGATCTTTTCAATGAAATGATTTTCACCCTCTTGGCGCAGGCGACCTAGTTTTTCATTGCTAGATTCATGTTCAGCCATCCATTCCTTGGCAAAGGCACCAGATTGGATATTTTGAAGAAGTTCCTTCATCTTTGATTTAACATTATTATCAATGAGCTTTGGACCAGCTATAAAACCGCCATATTCTGCGGTATTTGAAATTGAAGAGCGCATACCTGCAATACCTTTTTCATGAACAAGATCCACAATAAATTTCACTTCATGGAGACATTCATAATAAGCCAGCTCAGGAGGGTAGCCTGCCTTAACCAAAACTTCGAAGGCCGAACGGATGAGATCTATAACTCCTCCGCAAAGAACAGCCTGTTCCCCAAAAAGATCTGTCTCCGTTTCGTTTTTGAATGTTGTTTCGATCACCCCTGCCCGACCACAACCAATAGCACTAGCATAAGCTAAAGCGACATCTTTTGCTTTTCCAGAGTTATCTTGCTCAACAGCCATCAAACAAGCGAGACCTTTTCCTTCATCATATTGTTTGCGTAGTGAATAACCAGGGCCTTTGGGTGCCACAAGCACAACATTCATGTCTGAGCGCAGTTGAATACATTTGAAATGAACACTAAAACCATGCCCAAACACAAGAGTGGTTCCTTGAGGTAGGTTGTCTTTGAGATCCTTTTCGTAGAGTTCTTTTTGTTTTTCATCGGGAATCAAAATCACAGCAAGGTCCGCTGTTTTGGCTGCCTCTGCATTGTCTTCAAAAACCTTAAAACCAACTTCCTTGGCTTTTGTAATACTAGACGATCCTTTACAAAGAGACACCGCCACATCACAGCCACTATCGCGCAAATTGAGAGCATGAGCATGCCCTTGATTTCCATAACCAAAAACAACGATCTTTTTATTTTTTATTATACTCAGATTAGCATCTTTATCATAATACACATTGACCATGAAAAGGCTCCTCTAAAAACGTCTTTACATACAAAAAAGGGCAGCCACAAGGGGCTGCCCCTACAAATCACAATTTACGATTCACAACCCACTATCCACGAATCACGCAATAAACTTCACACTCTGTACAAATTTATCAAAGGGTCTTTGATAAATTGAAAATTGTTCAGCAGGAAAACTAGCCGTGAAATTGACAGCACAATCATCCTTTATAAGAGAAACTTGGATTTGTTGTACCATTTGTCCGTCTTTAATATGCTCTAAGTTTTGGCCAGGACTCATTTCTTTCATAGCTGATAAATCCCAACGACAAACCATTTCCATAGCAGGAACACCACCTATATCTAATTCAAATTCATCAACAATCTCAAAAGACTTAATTCCACGAGCCTGAACAGATTGTTTGATTTTTTCAAAATAGGCATTCAAGTCAATGGGTTGTGCAAGACGTTCTTTTGTCACAATAATATTAGGTCTCACCTTCTTATCTGTAGAAGGCAGGGTTAAGGTAACCATTCCCTGGTCTGTCCAATTATTGGGAACATCTAAATCAAGATCACATAATGTTAATTTTGGCATTTCAATCTCCTTATAAAACTATTCCTATTTACTATTGCTTTTTACTATCACACAATAGCGCATCTTTGTTGCTGAATCCTTCTAGCTCGATGTGGCTCTGTTTGTAAACCCCGAAATCTCCTTCTATTTATCCGCAAAAGCCTTCAATCTTTTGACTACCTTCCCCATAACCTTATCAGGTGTGGAGGCTCCAGCAGTCACTCCAATAGCTATTTTACCATCGGGCAGCCAATTTTTTTCGATTATTTCTTCTGATTTTCCTAAAGGTTTATGACGTATTTGGCTCTCATCTACAATACAATCCGCCTGATCAATGTGATAACTAGGCGCCAAAGTCATAGCAATTTTATGTAAATGCCCAGTATTTGAGCTATTGTATCCCCCAATCACGATAATCAAATCAGTTTTTTTTGCCTTGAGACTTAATATCGCATCTTGACGTTCTTGAGTAGCAGAACAAATCGTCTCAAAAGCATAAAAATTTTCTTTACCTTCATTTTTTCCATATTTCTGAATCAACGCTTTACGAAACAACTCCCCAATTTTAAAAGATTCGGAAGACAGCATGGTTGTTTGATTGGCAAGGCCTATTTTTTCTAGATGTATATCAGGATCAAAACCAGGAGAATGAGCATTCTTAAATTTATTAAAAAAAGCATCGCGACAACCACCATTGATTATATAATTACAAATATATTCTGCTTCTTGATGGTTAAGAATAATGAGATATTGCCCTTTGGGATAACGCAAAACCTGAGAACTTGTGGCTAATGTTTCTTCGTGATAATATTTGCCGTGAATCACAGATGTGAATCCATCTTGAGCGTAGTTTTCAACCCGTTTCCATACATTCACAACAGAGCCACAAATCGTATTCACTAATTGGCAACCTGTCGCCTCAAGTTTTGTAAGGTCATTTACCGTGGCACCAAAAGCAGGGACGAGAACGATATCATCTTTTGTGACCTCACTAATATCTGCATTTTTATATTGCCCCGAAAGAAAACGAATACCCATTTTACTCAATTTTTTGTTTACTGAAGGATTATGAATGATTTCGGTTGTTAAATAGATGTTCTTATCAGGAAACTTATTGCTTGTCTCATAGGCTAGTTTAATGGCTCGGTTCACACCATAACAAAATCCAAAAGCAGGGGCGAGATGAATAGTAATACGGCCAATGCTTTGAGAATATCCTGAAGCCTTTAGTTCATTGATAATTTCAGAGCTGTATTCATCTTTGATTTGTTGAAGGACTTCACTGATAAGCTCATGATTTTTTGACATGGATGCCAAATGGCATATTCCCTTACATCAAGTCAACGCCCCACAATTCTCAACCCACGACTCACTATCCACGCACCACGAACTACAACCTAAAACATAATCCGACAAATAGTCAGAGCGGCTATAACCCCAGCAGCATCCGCACAAAGAGCTGCTGGCAAAGCATGACGTGTTCGCTTAATGCCCACAGAGCCAAAATAAACAGCGAGAACATAAAACGTTGTCTCTGTGGAACCTTGCATTGTAGAAACAAGGTATGAAAGAAAACTGTTTGGATCTCGATTCACGATTTCGGCCATGATACCAAATGACCCGCTTCCAGAAAGTGGTCTCATCAACCCAACAGAAAGGGCTTCTGCTGGCATGCCAAAATAAGATGTAACAGGATCAAGAAAGGAAATGATAATATCTAAAGCGCCACTGGCTCGAAACATACCAATGCCCACAAAGATGGCAACCAAGAAAGGGATTATCTTAATAGCCACATTAAAACCATCTTTGGCTCCATCAGTTAGGACTTCATAAACTTTTACACCTCTAAAATAGCCAAACAAGAGAAATAAACACATCAGAAATGGAACCATCCAATTAGAAAGAGATGCAAAAAACTGTGAACTAAAAAAAACTGGTACATTACCTTGATACAAACGCAAAAGAATTGCCAAAACAAAAGCACCAATAAATCCTAGCATAATGATTTTTCCTGTATTGCTAGGAGGAACAATGTCATCATCCTTTTGTGCTTCTATTCCTTCCAAAGAAATATCTTTTGTTGAAGGTTTTTCTTTTACTTGTTCACGGGCCGCAGCTCTACGAACCAATAATTTTGCAACAATGATAGCAACAATAGTTGAACACAATGTTGCCAAAAATGTAGGCACTAAAATAGCCCCTGGACTTGTGGCTCCTGCAGCAGCTCGAATAGTCATCACACCTAAGGGTAAAATGGCAACATTGGATGTATTGATCGCCAAGAAAAGACACATAGCATTTGTAGCCGTTCCCTTCTTGGGATTAAGCTTATCCAGCTCTTGCATGGCCTTAATACCCATAGGAGTAGCTGCATTGCAAAGACCCATGGCATTGGCAGCCATATTCATAAGCATGGCAGACATTGCTGGGTGCTCAGTGGGAACATCTGGAAACAGGCGTCGCATCAAAGGCCTCATACCACGTGCAATAAGGCGCATCATCCCTGCCACCTCTAAAACCTTCATAATTCCTAGCCACAAGGCCATGGCACCAATAAGGCCGATAGCTAATGTAACAGCACTTTTTGCCGCCTCAAAACTCGCCTTTGTCACTGCTTCCATTTTACCTGTATAAGCAGCAACAACTGTGGCACTAACAATCAAAACAAGCCAAACAATATTTATGGCAGACGCCTTCTTTTTTTGCATGGGAAATGAGGTAACATGAGATCTGTTTTTTTTCAATTAAGGATAAGTCATTCAAAAGTCTCAGGTCTCAGGTCTCAGGTCTCAGGTCTCAGGTTACAAATTATTAGCCACCACTTGCAACTTGCGACCTGTAACCTGTCACAGCCTCTCAAGCAGGCTATGAAGAATCCTCCCTGTAGCTCCCCAAATCTCATAATCCTGATAGCGATAAAACGGGACCTGTATTTTTTGACTGTGAAGTTCAAATTCCTCAAAGCGAACATTGTTGGGCTCCAAGAAATGACTAAGCGGAGCAACAAAGACATGATCAATTTCATCAGGGTTGGGTTTGAGTTCAAAATCTGAATGGATCAAACCAAGATAAGGTGTGATTTCGAAAAAAGTAGGTGTTTGTATTTTTGGCAATTCACAGATGTAAAAAACCTGACGGGGATGAACACCAATTTCTTCAAACGTTTCACGCAAAGCAGTTTGCCACAAATCTTTATCTAAAGTTTCAGCCATGCCACCTGGAAAACAAATTTGATTTTTATGGTGCTGAACAAGCTCGCTTCTTTTTGTAAAAATCAGATATATTTCACCATCCTTCATAAAGGCTGGGAGCAAAACAGCTGCGTTCTTAAATGTTTGATTTGTGGACATCATACAATGCCATTATTTTATCAGAAAAGGGAAGGAATATAAATAATTATTACTGGATGCTGGATGTTAATTACACCAGACATTAGACGCAAGATGAATCTCATAATCGATCCACAACCTACGATCCACTATCTACGAACTAAAACACAGGAGTCTGTAGTTTGTCAGGAAGAATGAGTTCTGAGCCACCTTTTTTTAGAGTAAGCTCTACATCATTCCCTCGACTAGGGAGGCGAACAATTGAACCTGGTTTAAGCTTTTCTCCAGGCAACATCTGATTATACACAGCAAGCTTTTTTACAGAAACTTCATAGCGACGCGCCACTCTTCTAAGCGTGTCTCCATGTGAAACAACATGATGAGAAGCATAACGAACCTCATCAAAGAGTTCTTGCATAGCAAGCAAAACATTTTCTTTTGATTTTGGTTCTAGCTTTAAAAGATACCCTTTTGGAAGCTCTGTGGAACCTTGAAGCACAGCTGGTTTTAAAGCCAAGTTCATTTCTGCTAGATCTTGAATATCAATGCCTGCTAACCGAGAAAGCTCTTTTACATTCATGGGGCTCGGCAAAGCTAAATACACATATTCTTCTGGCTCTAAGAGTTCAATGTCATTAAAATAATATTCTTGGTTTTCATAAACATCTAAGATTGCCAAAAACTCTGGGTAATAGTTACGTGAATCAAAACCATACCCACCACCGCTGTATTTTTTTATTATCGTGGCAATATCTGTTGTTTTTAATTTTTTGACCGCCTTTTGTAAGCGCCCGGGGCCTGCATTGTAAGCGTTAATAGTCAGAGGCCACGTTCCTAATAACTCAAACTCATTTGTAAGATGTGTGGCAGAAGCATATGTTGCTAAAATAGGATCATAACGTTCATCTGCGTACTTATCGATTTTTAAGTACCGCTTGCCTGTTGGTGCAATAAACTGCCAAACACCTGCTGCACCAGCATGAGAATAAGCACTAAGATTAAAAGCTGATTCAATAAAAGGAATAACTGTTAATTCATCGGGAAGGCCGCGCTCACGAAAAATTCTTTTCATCTCATCCATGTATTTTCCTGAGACTTTAATTGCTTCTTTGATACGATGAGAAAATCCTTTACGATAAGAGAACCCTTTAATAAGTCCTTTTTCGGTCAATCGAATATGATCAGATTCTTTCATGAGAAGTTTGGCGATTCTCTTTTCTTCTTTATTTAATTTAGATAATGAAATGGTGACTTTTTGATCTGTACTACGTTTTTTAGCCTCCTTAAATCGTTTAGCTAATTTTTTGAGAATTTTAACAAGCCTTCTGCGCTCTTGCTTAACCATTTTTCTTTTTACTGAGCTAGCCCCTTTCACACCGTCAGCTAAATCACTAAAATCAAGAACTGAATAAACAATCCCTACATAATCTCCATTATAAAAAACCATATGGTCTTTGTTATAGACACCAAAAATGTGAGTCCAAAAATTAACGACATCTTTGAGCCCTTCGGAAACAACAAAACTAGCATCTCTTGATGGGTCTGTTTTAAGATCAGGGAGCCTAAATCTACTTTTCAATATTTTGTCGGCAGAGGATATAAAGTCATCGTGTATAATTTCGAAATGGCTCGCGAGATCTTCCTCGTTTAACGCGTCTGTTTCGGAATTGTCTGCAAACTGATCGCTATTAATATATTGGATAAGATCTTCGGTAACAGCTGTATCATCTGCCTTCTCAGCAACTTTGATTTTATGCATGAGGGGATTAAAAACAACTTCGGCCTTTTTACCAATGTGTTCTGGCAGCCAAAAACAAAACGAAATCACACAAAATACAAGTGTGAGACAAACAGTGAGGACATATTTAGCCTGAGATGATGATTCTTTGTGCATGTTGGTTATTACCCCATTAAAAAATTAACTTAAGATGATTGTTTATTGAAAATCAACGATTATGATAACAAAGACATAAGGCTCCATTTTTTCGCCTTGTGTTTTATATATACTATCGCGCTTATTTGGGCTCGTAAAACTCGCCCATAGCTTGATTATCGCCTTTTCAAAGGAAAAGTTGCTAAGAATAATCGAAAAAAACATCAAGGGACGCAGATGGATTAGACATGTAAGCCTTTGTTATTGTTTTATAATTTTTGTTCGTTTTCTTAGCCTTTTCTTTTCCAACCTTTGACTTTTGACCTTTGACCTGTAACCTGTAACCTGAGACTTGTAGTCTGAAATTTATTTTATGCAAAAACAACACCTAAACAAACTCCTTATCGCAGCCCTAAAACCTGAATGGTCTTTTCTTAAGCAGGATTTAAATTTTGAATGCGACAAGAAGCATGCTCAGCTCTTTCATATCAAAGAAATTCCTTCCACCGCTCTGATCCAAACAGGATCTGGACTAGAAAAGGCGGCATCATCCTTGAATCAAGTATTAAATGATTACACACCTAAATCTATTCTCCATTTTGGCTCTTCAGGAGGTTTGCGTACAGGAATTATGGCAGAAGACCTTTTTGTAGCTCATCATTATATATATGAGGATGAAGAAATCTCTATCAATTCAAACTTATCTAGTGAATTGACAAATTTCCTCAAAAAATCTGATCTTTGCTTTCATTTTGGGAGACTTCTCAGCGTGCAAACAGCTTTGATAAACAAAGATGAGAAGGCTGAAGCCTCAAAAAAGTATCACGCTCAAGCTGTTGACATGGAATCTTTTGTGATGGCTAAGATCTGTCGTGAACAAGGCATAGACTACCTTTCTGTTCGCGCTATTTTCGATAGTCTGGAAGACGATATCGAAAATCTTGGAACCCCTTATGATAAAAAAGGCGATCTCAAAGCAGGAAAGCTTGTTGCCAACCTCGTCAAATCACCAAACCTCATTCTCAAACTCCCCTCTCTTCAAAAGCGCCATCAACGCATTTGCCAGAATTTGAAACAAGTTATTAGATGGTATTTGAGCCTCTAGCGTCTAGCGTTCCTCGTACTTCGTGACTCGTCGTCCTTCGCAACCTCGCAACCTCATATCTTCGCTTTCTCATCACTCATCCCTCATCACATTTTTGACCTTTGACTTTCAACCTTTGACCAACACTGGACACAAATGTGTCCATTTTTTTAAAAAAATCACAACTAATATATTGCAGCGAACGATAAGAAGACTATTAGATAAGTTTATGCGTTGGGCACGCATGTGACGTGAAGAGAGAGGAACAGGTTTAGGGTAATGACAGATGCGGCCGCCCATGCAATAAATCATTCTCAGTTTTGCACAGAATACCCTCCTGTTGAAATGGAAAGGCAGACTTTTGAGCCAATAGAAACAAGTTTTCCACCTTCTCCCAGACAAAATGGACGTGAATATATTAAACTAAAAGTTATCTCTTGTTCTGAACAATATTCATTCATTACCATCACCGTTGATGAAGAGAGCTCAGGACCAAAACACGAACTCTGTTCTGCTTGGCTTCCCAATCCCCCTGAATTGGGTGAAGACCTTTGTACCAATGAAAATTTAAATTTTTACCAAGCAAATCTTTTTTTACCAGCTGCAGAAGAAGAAGTTCCTGAATACAGCCAAGCCGAAGCAACAGGCTTTCCTTTTGCTATAGCTGATTCTGTCTTTGAAGACGTATCCGAAATCATTGTGGTAGAGGGTCGTGAAATTAGGCTTATCGGAACAAGTGGAGAGCCCTTTGGACCCTTTCAACTCAACCTTACAGGAAGTCCAAATCATCCCTTTTTAGCTTTTCGTATCGATGGAAACATCAATGATGGGTTTAAGATCCAACCAACTCTAGAAGAAGTCGCTGAGCCTTCTGTTAATGAAGGAAAATACATACAACAATTAGAAGAAATGAGAAGACTTTCTAAGAGAAATGCTTGGAATGGAGTTGAAGCCGCTTATCAAGTCATTCTTGGGCTTGGTGAAGAAGCGACAGTTTCCGCCGAAGCGCATCACCTAGGTTCTCAAGCAGCCCGCGTCATAGGTAATATCACAGCTCAATATGAAAGATTGCGCCTCATGCTCGCAAGCAATCCAACAAAAAGCCAAGAAACTCAGGCTATAGAAGCTCTTAACGATATCTCCTCAAATTTTGGTTTAGTTGTCATCGCTGTTCCAGAAAATAGTTCTTACACTCTCACACCCTCCTTTATGCCTTTTGCTCCATTTGAAAGAGATGCCATTGCGTATGCTAATAAGCAGCTAGAAGAAACGGGAAGCTTTAAAGGTCTTTTGCCTGATTTAGTCAGAACTGTGCCAGGCACGGCTGAACCAATTCACGATTCATATTCACTCGCTGCAACAGGCTTCAGAGCCAAGAAAAAACCATCACAAGATTTTCAAGTCAATGCCATGGGCCCTACTGGCTATGATGAGCAGATTTATGAAATTATCGATCTAATTGAAACCACACCTGAACCTTCTGTCCAAGCAGAAGAACTTGAGCAAACAGAATCTGCCACAAACCAAGAAAGAAACCTAACGTCTTACTTCGGTGTTCAAGCAGGATATGTTCAATCACAACTCAGCAATGGGAATATTCTTGAAGGACCTTCTTTTACAGCTTTAGTGGGACCTTATTTTGACATTCCCCTTTACAAAACTTTGTCAGCCCGACTGGGTGGCAACTTTTCTGTCGGAGGTTTTAGGCAAAAAAGACAAGGTACATCTGCCTTTGCCTTTAGTTTTGATGAAGGCCTTTTTGCCCATTTATGCATGAACAAAGAAGACACTGCCGTTTCTTTGGGACCTATTCTTGGCTTACAACAAATCATAGCCCCAGCGTCTTCTGCCATGAGATCCGGCAGTGAAGAAGTTATCATGAAAAATTTAAACTTTCCCACAAGCCCGTGGTGGGGAGCTCAAATGCTAATTGATTATGGAAAATGGGGAATGATGATTTCCTATAAACAAAATAGCGAAAGACAGATCACTGGAGAATTATCGGATTTTAATAATGCTCCTTCAACAACAACCGAAACAGAAAGAAGTGTTTTAGATATTGGGGTCGTAAGGCACTTTGAATTTTAAAGTATTATGAGCGGATATTTAGCACCAATAATGTTCCTAATAAGTTGCGTTTCTGAATACAGAGATAGCGATGGCGATGGCTTTGTTGCTGGTACAGGCGAAGGCTTTGATTGTGATGATTCCAATCCAAATATCAACCCAAACCAAAGTGAAATTTGTGACAGCCTAGACAATAACTGTAATGGTGAAATTGATGAAGGACTTAGGGAAGACCTTTATTTCGACGCTGATGCAGATGGAGCTGGTGACGCTGAAAGGCTTGTGAGCGTATGTTTAGGAGATTCTCGATACGTAGACAATGGTGATGATTGTGATGACAGCGATGCTGCTATCCACCCTGGTGCAGAAGAGGTTTGTGATGGCGCAGACAATGATTGCGATGGCACAGTTGATGGAGAAGATGCCGTTGATGCAGAAGCCTGGTACTATGATGGAGATGGGGATGGGTATGGTGATCCTGAAATTGAAGAAATAGCATGCGAACCAAGCACATCTTTTGTGGATGACGCCTCCGACTGCGATGATACTGATGCTTCAACCTACCCTGCTGCTGATGAGGTTTGCGATGGTTTTGACAATGACTGTGATGAATCCATCGATGAAGATGCTGTTGATGCCACACCATGGTACGCTGATGCAGATGGAGACGGTTTTGGTAATGTTGCTGTTTATGAAATAGCTTGTACCCCATCCGACTCGTCCTACGTTTCCGACTCATCTGACTGCAACGATGAAAGCACAAGATTTTATCCTGGTGCTCCAGAAAACGATTGTACTGATCCTAACGATTATAACTGTGATGGATCAACAGGGTACAGTGATATTGATGGAGACGGGTTTGCTGCCTGTGAAGAATGTGATGATACAGATCCTTCTGTAAATCCTGATGCCTTAGAATACTGTGATGGCATAGACAATGATTGCGACAGCACAGTGGATGAAGATGATGCTGTTGATGCTTTGACTTGGTATTATGATGGTGATGGTGATGGACACGGTGATCCTGCAGTAACCGACATATCTTGTACAGCCAACCCGTCCTACGTGTCCAACTCGTCTGACTGCGATGATGCTGATGCGACATCTTTCCCTGGTGGCACAGAAGTTTGTGATGGCGCAGATAATGATTGCGACAGCACAGTGGATGAAGAAGCAACTGATGCCACAACTTGGTACGCGGACGCTGATAGCGATGGATATGGTGATTCTGCTACTTATGAAGTTGCCTGCTCCGCGTCCGACTCGTCCTACGTATCCGATGCAACTGACTGTGATGACACAGACGCCTCATCTTTCCCTGGTGGCACAGAAGTTTGCGATGGCGCAGACAATGATTGCGATAGCACAGTAGACGAAGAAGCAACTGATGCTCCTACATGGTACGCTGACGCTGATAGCGATGGATATGGTGATTCCGCTGTTTATGAAGTTGCCTGCTCCGCGTCTGACTCATCTTATGTGTCCGACTCGTCCGACTGCGACGACGCTGACGCCACATCTTTCCCTGGTGGCACAGAAGTTTGCGATGGCACAGATAATGATTGTGATAGCAGCATTGATGAAAGTGCGACTGATGCTCCCACTTGGTATGAAGACGCAGACGGAGATGGTTTTGGTAACGCTACCGAATTTGAAACAGCCTGTACTTCGTCCTACACGTCTTACGTGTCCGACCCGTCCGACGCCACTGACTGCGATGACACGGACGCAGATACATTTCCAGGAGCTCCTGACTTAATTAACATTGATGGTATACATAATGACTGCGGCATTGACCACGAAGGCTCGTATCTTGCTGATGAAGTGAGTAGAAGTTTTATTGAAGGAGACGAAACCGACCAACGCCTAGGATTAGGTGTACATCCCTTTTCATCTCCAGGTGATCTCGATGGAGACGGTTTTGCTGAGCTTCTTCTCGGAGCACCTTACACAGATGCCACGAACACCGACTCTGGTGCTGTTTACCTATACTCAGGTGGAAGTGATTATTCTGGTTCTGTGGCATCAAATGCCTTTGCAGCCTATCTTGGCGAAGACAGCGGTGATTTAGCAGGAACAGTAACAGCAGAGCTTGGTGATATTGACAGCGATGGAACAGGCGATTTTGGCGCGAGTTCCTATGCACAAACAAGCAGCACTGGTAAAGTGTATGTAGTAAGTGGGGCAAGCATAACTTCAGGTGATTCAAGCCTTGCAGATGCAGCAACACTCATCACCGGAACATCGACATCTGCATACTTTGGTTACTCCCTAGCAGGAAACGGCGACTTTGATGGTGATGGCATCAATGATGTTGCTATAGGTGCTCCTTTTGCTAACAGCTACCTTGGAACAGCATCGGTTTTCTTAGGCCCCCTACCCTCAGGCAGCCTTTCAGCCACAGATGCAGATTATATTTTTTCGGGAACAGATGCCTTTGACGAAACAGGAGTCGCCCTGGCTTTGGATGGTGATATAGATGCTGATGGGTATGATGACTTAGCTGTATCTTCAGATGGTGTTGATTCTGCCACAGGTCAAGTTTCAGTGGTTTCTCATTCAGGAACCCTTGCTGCAGGATCTTATGATCTTTCTAGTACGGTTTTTGTTACAATCAGTGGAAATTCAGCCGGAGATTATCTGGCCAATGAAGTTGCCTGGTTGCCTGATACAGATAGCGATGCTCTTCCAGAACTTGTTCTCGGTAATTCTAGTTATTCTTCTGACAACCAAGGCGCTGTTTTTCTTTTTCAATCAGGAACAATCTCAGCTGGAGGAACGCTTAACGTAACAGATGCTAATGAATCATTCTTTGGATCAACAGCGGATGACTACATGGGAACAGGCATAGTTACAGGCAACCTTGATGATGATGCCTTTGGTGACCTTTTCTTTGGGATAACAAACATGGACAATGGCTCTGCAAGCAATGCAGGACTTTTAGTCATGCTCTACGGTTCTCAAATACCCTCTTTGTCCGACAATACTTTTTCTACCGACCAAACAGGCGCGATCAGAGTTTTTGGAATAAATGCAGAAGACGGCTTAGGAAATAGCACTACCTTATTTGATTCTGATGGTGATGGCCTGGATGAGGTCGTTGTTGGAGCCCCCTATTACGACACAAACGATGAAGGCTCTGTTTCTATTTTAGAAAACAACCACTAAGCACGACACAAATTATAATAACTTTTATTAATAATCAGGAGTCTTAATATGAAAACTTACAAAAACTTTATCAAAATATTCTTTTTTATTCTTCTCATCCTTGTTGCCGTTTTTATCACCAATACAGCCTATGCCATTGACGCTGATGGCGATGGAGTCCACCTCCCCACTGATTGCGACGACACTGATCCTGACATCAATCCAGATGCTGATGAAATCTGTGATGATGTGGACAATGATTGTGATGGTGATATTGATGAAGATGATGCTGACCTTACTGATGGCACAACCTACTACGCTGATGTGGATGAAGACACGTATGGCACAGCTGGGACAACACAAGTCGCTTGCGAACAACCTACAGGTTATGTTGCCAATAGCACTGACTGTGATGACACTGATGTAGATGTGAATCCAGGTGCCACAGAAACCTGTAATGATGTAGACGATGACTGTGATGGAAGCACTGATGAAGGTTTAACAACAAGCACTTATTATGAAGATGCTGATAGTGATGGGTATGGAGACTCAACAGAAACAGCTACAGATTGTGCACAACCCACAGGTTATGTCACTGACGCGACTGATTGTGATGACACTGATGCAGATGTGAATCCAGGTGAACAAGAGGTCTGTGATAACGATGTTGATGACGATTGTGATGGAACCACAGATGAAGAAGACGCTACATGGTACATAGATGCGGACAGTGATACGTATGGAGATTCAACTGTCAGCCAAGTGATCTGCGAACAACCCACTGGTTATGTTGCTGATGCAACTGACTGCGATGATACCGATGCCGAGGTGAACACTGCAGCCGAAGAAGTCTGTGATGATTCCATTGATAATAATTGTGATGGATCCATAGATGAAAACTGTTCTTCAGAAGGCGACGCAACAGAAACAGCGACAAGCGCTTCTTCAGGATGTTCTTTGCAAATACATTCTCTAGGACCTAATTTCTTGATGGGATTTATTCTCTTAGCTCTTCTGATTTGTCCTGTGATTTTTGTGCGCCGGTTTAATTAGATGTCTTTATGAAAAAGTAGGGGCGGGTTTTAAACCCGCCCCTACAACAATTCACAATTTCCCCTTCTTTACCTGATTTTTTCGTTCTCTCTTTGGCAATCTTTTAGCAGGCCCTTTCTTTTTGGTCTGCCAACGCTTATGAACAAAACCTTCTTTTTTGGAAAATGTTTCTCGGTCATCTAAGGTTCCTAGTAATCGTGTCATTTGAACTTTTTCGTAAAAGTCTGGTGACAGGATGATGGCGCTGCCATTTTCCGTCGCAAAATTTAAAATAGAATTATCTGAACTCACAACAATGGCCCTGTCTCTCTCTTTTTTTACCATTTCACAGATCACGTCATCAGCTGATTTGTTTTCTGGCGAAAAACGAATATGAATTCCCTTTTCTTGATAGGCTGGAGAAAACTCACTCAAATTGAGAACACCGTCAAAAATCACTGTGATTTTATGTCGCTTAATTTTTTTATACTGAGCTAATAGGTTTATCAAAGCATCCCTACCAGCCTCTAATGACTGCATTTCATGCTGAGATAACTCACTGACTTGCCTAATAAAATTATACCCATCGATTAGTATATGCATGACTGAAATGAGCCTGGAAAACCAGGCCAAAATTAGCGCAAACCCTTATTAAATAAGAGTTTGCAATTGTTAACACATGCCTTAAAAACAACCAAAAATAGTCACTTTCTTGACAAATCACTCGTAATTCAACGTCCTTTTTTGCCTAGTTCAAGCCCCCTAAAAAGACCACTAAAATACCTTTAATAATAACAAGGTGTTCAATAACTTGTTTTTATTCAATTTTGGCACGCGAATTGCTTATAGTAACTGTGGGGGAGGTCGATAATGACATCATGGCGAGATAGACTATGCGGTTCAGAGGCAGTAACTCATTCTAATAATGATGCTGATGCGACGCTGCATCAAAACCTAAACACATCAAATTCATTAAGCTGTGGTGGCGGCCACTACCCTGCTGATCTCTGCACGCCAAATATGAAGACCTTTCATGGCACATTCTTATTACCAACAACTGAATACGCTGTTCTCTTATTTAGAGATGATGGAAGTGCCATAATTTACAGTGATGCTGAAAACTATGCAGCAGAAGACGCTGTTGATGACAGCCAAGCACAAAGCATTAGTTAATTTTTTTATCTCTCTCTTTAAAAAAACCCCGACATTTTACATATTCGTCGGGTTTTTTTTTGTTAAAAGCTCCACGTATTCGCTTTATATTTTCATGTTCTATCGCGCTTACTCGTCCTCTTAGCCTTAGGCTGGTCGGACGCACTTTGATTATATCTGATTTACAAATATTTCCAATCAAGATACACCCCCTTCATGAGTCAAAGCCTGAAAAATATGAGAATCATCTTCATGGGCACACCTGATTTTGCTAAGACTATTCTCGAAACACTTTATAGTGAAAAAATAAATATCGTAGGGGTTTTTGCTCAACCTGATAGACCAGCAGGCAGAGGCCAAAAACTCACATCTCCTCCTGTGGCCCTTTTTGCCAAAGAAAAGAATATCCCTCTATTTCAGCCCGAAAAAATAAAACATGCCTCTGTTTTAGAACAAATCACTGAACTTAACCCTGATTTTATCCTTGTCGCTGCTTATGGGAAAATTTTGCCCGAAAGCATTCTACAAGCACCGAAAAATGAAAGCCTTAATGTTCATGCTTCACTCTTGCCAAAATACAGAGGCGCAGCCCCAATTAATTATTCTCTCTTATCAGGTGATAAAACAACAGGCATATCTATCATGCGAATGGTAAAAGAAATGGATGCTGGGCCAGTTTTTCTTACTCGAGAACTCCCTATTACCGACGAAGACAATGCCATCACACTCACTGACAAACTTGCAAAATCTGGTGGCAAAGCTTTGATCGAAGTCTTAGAAATGATCCTATCAAAAAAACCAGAACCCATTGAGCAAAATCACGACCAAGCTACCTATGCTCCAAAAATCTCACGCGAAGACTCGGAAATTGACTGGAATCAGCCTGCAAACACAATCTTTAACAAAACACGCGCCCTACTCCCATGGCCTGTAGCCACAACAAAACTTAGCAATCAGGTTCTTAAAATATATAAGAGTAAAGTTCTCTCCAGCCCATCCAAAGCTACTCCTGGAACACTCATTCATATAGGAAAGGATGGCTGGACTGTTTCTACAAAAGACTGTGATCTTCTTGTTAATGAGGTCCAGCTTCAAGGCAAAAAAGCAATGTCAGCATTTGATCTTGCCAATGGGCTTAGGTTAAAGGCTAATGAAACAATATTAGGAACCTAAAAATAAGTCACAAGTTGCAAGTCGCAGGTCGCAAAAAAACACAAGAATTCTGAGACCTGAGACCTGAGACCTGAGACCAAATAATGATGACCAATAAACTAATAGCCCCTTCAATTTTATCAGCAGATTTTGGACGTTTGGCCGAAGAAGTACAAGCCGTTGAGGCTGCTGGAGCTGACGTCATTCATGTTGATGTCATGGACGGTCACTTTGTCCCAAATATTACAATTGGCCCCCTTATTGTCAGCGCCGTGAGAAAGGCCACCAAGCTTCCGATTGATGTTCATCTCATGATCGAAAACGCAGACCAATATGTAAACCAATTCATGGACGCTGGCGCGGACTGGGTTTCTATACACGTAGAAAATGGGTATCATCTAGACAGAACTCTCAATGTCATCCGTGAACGTGGTGCCAAAGCAGGAATTGCTCTCAACCCTGCCACTCACATTAGCAATATTTATCCTCTCTTGAACCTTGTTGATTTTGTTCTCATTATGACAGTGAATCCAGGATTTGGTGGGCAAGAATTTATCCCTTATTGCAAAGACAAAATAGCGACACTCAGAAATTTAATAGACAAGCAATTTCCCAACGTCTTTATCGAAATTGATGGAGGCGTAAAAGCTGATAACATTAGTGAACTCTCAAACCTAGGAACCGATGTTTTTGTGGCCGGCTCAGCTGTTTTCAAAACAAAAGATTACGCGCAAACTATTGCCGGCTTTAAGAAAGCTATTGCCGAAGAAAGCACTGGCGCCATGAAAAAAGTATAATTAATAAAATGAAAAAATATTTTCGAAACGAAATCCTTTCTAACGATCTCTACCACGTAGAATATCAACCTGGGGTAAAACTCAATCAAAACGAATCTCCTTGGGACGTGCCATTAGAACTTAAAGTTCAAATAACCGAAAGACTCATCAAAACAGATTGGAACCGTTACCCTGTTGACGATGATTACAAACAAATTAAAGAAACACTTGCCAGAGAACATGGCGTCCTTCCGAATCAGGTTGTTCTTTCAAATGGATCAAACACCATCATTCAAGCTTTAGTTAATATTATCAGCCCAACCAGCAAAATTATTCTTCTCGACCCCAGTTTTTCGGTTTATGAATTACAAGCCAACCTTCATGGAAACAAGGTCATTAAAGTGCCCTTAAGCGAAGACTTTGAACTGCTTACCGAAAAAACAATTTCTACAATAAAAAAAGAGAGACCAGGACTTGTGATGATTGCCAACCCCAATTCCCCTACAGGCACTCTTTTTGATAAAAAAAGCCTCTATCGCATTATTCAAACAGCTAATTGCCCCGTTGTTATTGACGAAGCTTATTTTTATTTTACTGCAGAAACTGTTATGGAGTGGATGTCCGAATTTGATAATCTCATTATTTTGCGAAGTCTTTCTAAAGCCATGGCATTGGCTGGCGTCCGATTTGGTTATGCAATCACCCATTATGAAATTGCTCATAATATTGAAAAGTTCCTTATCCCTTATCGAATGTCCCGAATCACCTGCATCACTGTTGAAGAAATCCTAAAGAATCCTACGTATGTCACAGAATACACCCAAAATATTGTCAAAGAAAGGGGTCGTCTTTTTTCAAAACTGCAAACCATAGAGGGGGTAAGAGTTTTTCCATCAGAAGCAAATTTTCTTTTGCTTAAAATAGAAAACGCTTCAGCAATAGCGCAAAAACTTATGGAAGAAAACGTTCTCGTACGCAATATCGACAACGGAACAACACTCAAAGACTGCTTACGTGTCACTGTAGGCACCCCTGATGAAAACGACACATTCCTCATGACTTTAAAAAAGGTAAAAAACGAATTGAAAAAACCTGTGGAGACGGAACTCTAAATTGAAAAATGAAAAATACATCAATGAAAAATGAAAAAGTTATATTATTTATTTTCCTTATTATCATTTTCCTAGTCCCTACAACCCCACTCAAAGCAAACACAAACCTCGCTAAATCTTTAGAAAATAAATACAAAAACCTAGCCTCGTGGCAGGCAGATTTTGATCAAGTCACTTATGTCGAAATCCTTAAAGATAAAATTAAGAAAAAAGGGCAGATCTCAGTAAAACGCCCAGATAAAATAAGAATTGAGTACAAGACCAAACCAAGTAAAATTTATGCTTCAAATGGCAAAAAACTCTGGATATATAAAGAAGACGAACTCACAGCAAAACAGTTTAACAAGCCAAAAAAAATAATCAGCAAAGAAGCCTTAAGTTTTTTAAGCGGCCTAAAAGACCTTACAGAGCTTTTCGATGTCACTTTAAAGTCAAAAGGGTCCAAAAATAAGCTAAAAATAAAAAACAACAGGCTGACAAAAATGATTCTTACACCAAAAAATAGTGGGTCTCCTATTTTAAAAATAACGCTGGGAATAGACAAAGCAAAACTCACCCTAAATGAAGCTGTCATTGTTAACGCCTCTAATAATATCACACATTTCATTTTCAAAAAAATTGCTTTTAACAAAGCCTTAAATGATACTTTGTTTATTCTTCCAAAAAAACCAAAAAGAAAGATTATTAAGCAATGAAAAAAACACTTATAGTTCTTTTATTCATTATTACATTTTCATCGAATGTTTTGGCAGAGACTTCTCGCCTCACTTCTATTGTCAATGCCCACAGGGCTTCTAAAACAACAATAGGCGTTAGTCTACACGACATCAAAACAGGCAAGGAAATATTTTCTCATAATGCCCACAAAGCCCTTAACCCTGCTTCTACTATGAAGGTCGTTACTTCGGTTGTAGCTTTAAGCAAGCTTGGTGGCTCATATAAATATGTCACCCCCATTACTACAGATAAAATCTCAAACAAAACCGCCTACAATCTTTATATCAAAGGGTTTGGAGACCCCTCTATTGTCGAAGAAAGACTCTGGCGTATGGCTAAAGACATTAAAGTACGAGGCATAAATAGAATTGAAGGAAATATTATTATTGATAACTCCTATTTTGACGGTTTTGATTTTTCGGGAAAAGACGATTCAAGCTCTCGTGCCTATAATGCTAAACTTTCTGCTTTTGCATTAAATTTTAATAGCTTTGCGATTGTGGCCAAGAATTTTGGGGGACGACTAGAAGTTCATGTTGACCCACCCACAGACTATTTTAGCCTCAAATCTACAGTCAAAAGATCTGGGAACAGCCTTTCTATTTCTAGATCTCACAGTAATAATATAGAATATGTTCGCGCAGCAGGTGGCGTTTCTAAAGAAAAAATAAAGTACGCAAATGTCTCTGATCCAGTACAATACGCAGGAACAACTCTTGCTTGGGTGCTAAAGCAATTAGGAGTGGAATTTAATGGCAAAACCCGTGCGGGGAATGCCAAAGGAAAACTCATTCTTGTTAAAGATAAATCCAAAGCCCTGTCTCTTATTTTAAGAGATCTCAATAAATACAGTAATAATTTTACCGCAGAAATGGTTCTCAAAACGTTAGCTGCTCACAAAATTCAAGTACCAGGCTCAACAGAAAATGGTGTAAAACTTCTTAAAACCTACCTAAGTGGCCTTGGAATCGAGGCAAGTGAATATGCTATTTATAACGGTTCGGGTCTCTCTCGCCGCAACCGCCTCTCGCCATACACTTTAACCAAGGTTTTATTAGATGCCCATAAAAACAATAAAATACGCTCAGACTTTATGGCTTCTTTATCTATCGGGGGAACAGATGGCACATTAGAAAGAAGACTCCGCTCCACAGAACTCAATGGCAATGTAAAAGCCAAAACAGGCACATTAAATGATGTGGCATCTCTTTCTGGTTATATCGAAACAAAATCAAAAAGAATGCTCGCCTTTACAATCATAGTTAACGGCCCTGCTGCAGGAGCAGGCGGTTTTTTTGGTCTACAAGAAAAGATTTTATTGAATGTCTACCGAAATTATTAATCAATCATCCCCCCAAGACACTAAGGCCCCAAGGCCCTTAGACCCAAAAAACCAACCTTGGGGATTCTTTGCCACCCTCATTTTTTGGATATTGCTTGTCCTAGCCGTTCACATCCCTCAATCTGCACTGGTAACTATTCTTTATTTTGCCAAGCCCGAAATCTTTGCGAATATTGAGTTAAAAGAATTTGTTTCAAATGGTTTTTTTCTATCATTAGCTACTATTATCCAACTGCCACTCATTGCTTTTTTTTCAATTCTTTTTATCAAACTAAAACGAGGCCTTTCTCTTAAACAATATTTAGCATTAAACAAAGTAAGGATAAAAACAGTTCTCTTCTGGCTCATTTTCATCTTTGTCTTTGTTGTCTTGTTAAGCATGGGCATGCTTTCTCTTGGCCTAAGACACGCGCTAGATTGGTTACATCAAGTTTGGAGTACAGCTGAATACCCCTTTCTTCTCTTGTTTTCTGTTATCTTTGTAGCCCCATTAAATGAAGAGATAATTTATCGTGGGGTGTTATTTAAAGGTTTTCTGAAGACAAGATTAGGTGTGGTTGGCACGATTCTTCTCACCTCGGCATTATGGGCTGCTGTTCATTTCCAATACGGTTTTGCTGATCTCTGCGTTATCTTCTTAGGTGGGCTTGTTTTGGGCATGGCCAGATACAAAACAAAATCTCTCTACACCCCTCTTCTCATGCACATTGTGTGGAATATTACTGTTGTTGGAATTTATTTTATTATAAGTTAACTAATAAAAAAACCCTGGCGAGCTTTACGAGCCATAATAGGCGCGTTAGTAATATGAAATCACAAGGCGGACAGAGCCTTGTGTCAAAAAAAAAGCCCTTCTTATTTTAGAAGGGCTTTTTTAATGGCCGTTATTGTTTGTTTGCTTAATAAATCTTATTTATTCCTCGTTATCCTCCTCGCCAGACGTTCTGTCATGATCATCAATCTCTGTTATGACAGTACCATCTTTATCGTTAATATATTCTTCTTCACCAAAATAATTATGTTGTCCGTCATTTTTCTCAATGTGTCTAGCCGTTCGATACATGCTTTATCCTCCTGTAAGTTATTTTCCTTTTATATATGAGCTCAGTATGACACAAGAAAGGCCTCTTTGAGAAATAGATAATTCCGCCTTAACCCATAGATATTATCTATGATTAATGTATTTTTCTATAGATTTTTAATAAATACAATATCTTATTGTCATGGCCCTTAAAGCAGCGCCAAATAAGTGTCAGACAATTTTTTTAAGGCAAGATTTCTACCCACGTAATTACGGGAACTTAGGAAAAAGATCACCAGCTACTAGCTACTAGCTACCAGCAACTAGACACCCTTAAAACAACTTATACTGAGCCTGTTCAACAGGGGCTTGTTCGAGGGTTTTAACAGCTTGGCGCTTATTGTATTGGTTCCACTTAACCTTAACTTCTTTTACGCTTTGACCAAAACGAGACTTAAAGAAAATCTTTGAATTTTTAATTCCATATTCAAAAACTTTTTTTGTAATCTCCACATCGCTTAAACAGTATTCTTTCAGTTTATCCCATTGACCTTCTCTATAATAACGAATCGCATCTAAACCTGATGCAATCTTTCCGATTTCGAGCGTTGCCTGGGCAACAGCATCAAGCCCCACTCGATGCCCTAATCGTTCTTGGAGATCTAACATAATATCAAAACAGGGAAGCTTTTTGACATCAACAGAAAGATAGGGCTGGATAACAGGGAGATCAAAATAAACATGGTTGAAACCTACAATGAGAGAAGCATCGATAAGAATGTTTTGGAGTTGTCCAAAATCCTTTTCGAGATAGGTTGAATAGGAGCCTGTGGCATACTCGTAAACGCCCACAACAGAGACACCAAGCTTATCTATCGCGTTCCTACCCCCAACCTCATCAAAGCTTTTCTTTGTTTCAAGATCTAATACTATTCGTTTATCTGTCATAATCCCTCTCAATCTAAAACCAGAAAAGAAATATACTTCACCTTGTACTTGTTAATTTTTCTGGGTGATACGGTGTGCTATTATTTTGATACGAATGGCCGAAGGCCACCGAGCGAGCCTGCGAGCTAAGGAGTATCAAAAAATAGCATACCGGAGCAGGACCCAGAAAAAAACGAAATACGTTCATACAATTTCTATCTCTACCTTCTTTTCTAACAACCCCTTTTCATGTGCCAAATCAAAAAGCAAACTGATAGCTTTTTTCCCCTCATCTCCCATATTAAGAGTCCTCTCATTCGCGTACCATGAAAGATATTTGTCTGCCTCCGAAGCCAAAAGATCACGCTTGAACTGCATGGCATAATCACGCGCCTCTTCTTTATGTTCAAAAGCGTATTCTATGCTTTGTTTTTGTAAGCACGATAAATTTTCCGTTACCTCTTTGCCTAAAGATTTCTTCACAGCATTCCCACCTAATGGAAGTGGCAACCCTTTACCGTATTGCCTCCAAACATCACCTAGAGAAAGAATCTTTTTTAATCCCTGGTCTTCAAACTGAAGCTGTCCTTCATGAATGAGAAGCCCTGCATCAACCTTGCCTTGTAAAACTGCATCCATAATCTGATCAAAAGGCATGGCAAGATGTCGAATATGGGGTTCATATAATTTTAGAACTAGAAACGCTGTTGTCCATTCGCCTGGCACAGCAATGACCTTGCCCTTCAACAATGTCTTTGAATCGAAATCTTTTTTTGCCACAACCATGGGGCCATAGTCTTTTTCAGCCATAGAAGCCCCGCTTGAGGTGAGAACATACTTGTGAGCAAGATGAGCATAGGCGTGAATCGAAATCGCTGTGATGTCATAAACCTCATCCAAGGCTAATCGATTGAGCTCTTCGATATCTTTTCGAACGATTTCAAAATCATACTTATCCGAAGAGATTTTTTGATGTTTTAAGGCATAAAACATAAACGCATCGTCAGAATCTGGACTATGAGCGATTTTGATGAGCTGTTTTTCTGGCATAGAAGACCAAAGACCAAAGACTGAAGACCAAAGTCAATATTTTTTCTCACCCCTCTCTAATCCCTGTGATCCCGCGACCCTGCGACCCCGAGGCCCCTTTATCCCCCAAATATCCTTGCCCTTTTCCCCTACTTCCTCTACTAAGCCGTGGGAACAACCTGTTATTTAGGAGTTTTTATGGCCAACAGCATGTTCCCCAAAGCTTTAACGTTCGATGACATCCTCTTACAACCTGGGTATTCAAAAGTCCTGCCCACAGAAACAATCACAAAAACTGTTTTTACCAAAAAAATTCTGCTGAATATTCCTTTGGTTTCTGCTGCCATGGACACGGTTACCGAGGCCCCAACAGCTATTGCCATTGCTCAAAACGGCGGCATTGGAATCATCCATAAGAATCTTTCTATCGAAGACCAAGCCATTGAAGTTGCAAAAGTCAAAAGATCAGAAACAGGTATTATTGTAGATCCTATTTGTCTTGATCCTAACGATAATCTTGCCAAGGCCTTTGCCATAAAAAAGAGCCACCAAATTTCTGGTTTCCCTGTAACGGAAAATGGAAAGCTTGTTGGAATTCTCACAAATCGCGACCTTAGATTCATCACAAATAAAAAACTCAAAGTACGCGAAGTCATGACAAAAGAGGGTCTTGTCACAGTCAAAGAAAACGTTACTATCCCACAGGCTAAAAAACTTTTACATAAACACAGAATCGAAAAACTTCTTGTTGTTGATACTAGAAATAATTTGAAGGGGATGATTTCAGTCCGCGACATTGAAAAGAAAGAAGAGTTTCCCAATGCTGCTCAGGATAAAAGATCAAGACTTGTTGTTGGCGCAGCCACATCAGTGGGTAAGGAAGGTTTAGAAAGAGCTTTGGCTTTACACGAAGCAGGAGCAGATGTGATTGTTGTAGATTCTGCCCATGGTCATTCTCAAATGATTATTGATATTGTTAAAAAACTAAAACAAAAAGTTAAGACAATTCAAATTGTAGCAGGCAACATCGCTACAGCAGATGCTGCCAGAGACCTTATCAGAGCTGGCGCTGATGCCCTCAAAGTAGGAATTGGACCAGGATCGATCTGCACAACAAGAGTGGTATCTGGTGTGGGTGTCCCACAAGTTTACGCACTAGGTTCTTGTTGTGAAGTTGCCAAAAAAGCAGGCATTCCAGTGATTGCAGATGGGGGAGTTAAATTTTCAGGCGACATTGTGAAAGCCATCGCCTTAGGTGCCAGCACAGTGATGATTGGTTCTTTATTTGCAGGCACTGATGAGTCTCCTGGTGAAACAATTCTTTATCAAGGACGATCATACAAAGTTTATCGCGGCATGGGATCCATAGGTGCTATGCGCGCCGGATCTAAGGACCGTTACTTTCAAGGTGATGTCCAAGAAGCTAAAAAGCTAGTCCCCGAAGGCATTGAAGGCCGGGTCCCTTATCGAGGACCTTTGGCTGATAGCCTTTATCAACTCGTTGGTGGGCTCAAATCAGGCATGGGTTATGTAGGAGCTAAAACGATAAAAGACCTCCAACAAAAAGCCCGCTTCGTCCAAATCACAGCTGCAGGGCTTAAAGAATCTCACGTCCATGATGTGATTATCACTAAAGAAGCCCCGAACTACAGCTTCGATTAATTATTAATCAAACGCTAAACGCCAGACTCTAGACACTAGACGCCCTTGCCTTTTCTAAAATTAACAGGCATTTTAGAGCTTGGTGAAGAACATATAACCCATCACTTTTATGGAGCCTTTATGACAAATATTAAAGAAAACATTACTGATCTTATCGGAAAAACCCCTCTTGTGCGCTTAAATAATATGGCACAAGATTGTGCTGCTACTGTTCTTGTTAAATGTGAATCTTTTAATCCCTGTTCTAGCGTCAAAGATCGTATTAGTTTAAACATGATTCTCGCTGCTGAAAAATCTGGCAAAATAAAAAAGGACACAGTTCTCATCGAGCCCACAAGTGGCAACACAGGTATTGGTCTGGCCTTTGTCGCCGCAGCCAAAGGATACAAACTCTTGCTGACCATGCCCGACACCATGAGCATTGAACGCAGAAAGCTTTTAAAAGCCTTTGGTGCCAAACTTGTCCTCACACCAGGAGCCGAAGGCATGCCTGGAGCCATTCGTAAAGCAGAAGAACTCACTGCCTCTGACCCTAACTATCTCATACTTCAACAATTCAAGAATCCAGCCAATCCAGAAGTTCATCGCAACACAACGGCGGTTGAACTTTTAGAAGACACAGGTGGCAAAATTGATATACTCATTTCTGGCGTTGGCACTGGGGGAACAATCACTGGTGTGGCTGAAGTGATTAAAAAGAAAAATCCAAACTTTAAAGCCATTGCTGTAGAACCTAAAGATTCACCTGTTCTTTCAGGTGGCAAACCAGGGCCACATAAAATCCAAGGCATTGGTGCTGGATTTATTCCAGATGTATGTCGTACAGATTTGATTGATGAAATCATCAAAGTAAGTAATGAAGATTCTGGCAAAATGGCCAGAGAGATCGCTAAAAAAGAAGGTATACTTGTTGGCATTTCTTCGGGCGCAGCTCTTTGTGCTGGGCTGGAAGTTGCAAAACGAGCGGAGAATAAAGACAAAACGATTGTTATTGTTCTCCCTGATTCTGGTGAGCGTTATTTGAGCACGTGGTTATTTGAGGATTAGTTATGGCAAAGACCAAACAAAAAAACCTGAGCGATGTGGCAAAAGACCTGTGTCAGTTTTCATCTGATTCTTTAGCACAAAAATCCGCCTGCCCTCATATCCACCCGTTGCCTTCCAGTGAAACTGTAGCAAACATAGTAGATGTTTTGCGTTCAGTTTTTTTTCCTTTTCATTTTGGAAACACTGATTTTTCTAAAGAACGTCAAGTTGTGGATATGAGCGGCAAGCTCGAACGCCTAAAACCCATTATCAAAGAGCAAGTCCTCAGAGGACTCTGTTATGAATGTCGTTTAAAGGAAATCAAAGAATCATCTATCTGCGAAAAACAGGCCGAAAAAATCACTACGGCTTTTCTTTTAAAACTCCCTCAAGTCAAAAACCTTCTCGAGAGCGATGTCAAAGCAGCTTACACAGGAGATCCTGCTGCCATGTACAAGGACGAAGCTGTGTTTTGTTACCCTTGTATCCGTGCTCTTATCAATTACCGTTGCGCTCACGAACTCTATCTACTCAAAGTGCCCCTCATCCCTCGCATCATGACTGAGCAAGCCCATAGTGAGACGGGAATCGACATCAACCCTGGTGCTAAAATTGGTGAGAATTTTTTCATCGACCATGGCACAGGCGTGGTGATTGGCGAGACGAGCATTATTGGAAAAAATGTGCGCCTGTATCAAGGTGTGACCTTAGGTGCCAAAAGTTTTCCACTCGATAAAGATGGCAACCCTGTCAAAGGTGTTGCACGCCACCCTATTGTCGAAGACAATGTGATCATCTATTCTGAGTCCACAATTTTAGGACGTGTTACTATTGGACATGATTCTGTGATTGGTGGAAACGTCTGGCTCACACAAAGCATTTCTCCCTTTAGCCGTGTTACACAGGCCGCCGCGCAGGAGACAAAGTTTGAAAGTGGTGGTGGAATTTAGATATTCTTTAGCAACAACAACACGCCTGCCAAAAATAAAACAAGACTTGTTACTTTTTTGAATCGCTTTTCTGATATTTTATGGTGAAGACTTGTTCCTAAAAAGATGCCTAAGAGACAAAAAGGCATGATAAGAAGCCAAGCATGAAAAATGTCTTTAGTAAAAAGCCCAACCCCAAAGAATGAGGGAATCCTCACAAGAGTCATAGCAAAAAAGACTGAGATGCTCATGGTTCTAAATTCTGATTTAGTTAACTTAAGGCCTTTGAGATAAATGACAAGAGGGGGCCCTCCGATGCCATAAAGGCTGCCTGTGAGCCCACTCAGTGTTCCAAATGGGATCTGCCATAAAAGACTCTTAAACTGCCATTTGGTTTTTTCTTCAAAAAAGAGAAAATAGAGGGAAAGCACACAAATGATAGCCCCTAAGACAATGAGAGGCCATACATCAGTAATGACTGTGAGAAGATATGCCCCTCCTATAATAAAAGGGACGGTCATTAATATATAGAGAAAGTTTTTCTTAAAAGAGATCTGCTTTCTATATTTCACACAGATATAAATCTCGGTTGGAATATTGATGAGAATAAAAAGCGGCACAAAGACATCTAGCTGCCCATAGAGGAGGCTCAAAAAAGAAATCGCGAACATTCCAGAACCAAAGCCAATACTTGTGTAGATGATTTGGCTGATCATGAAGATGAGAGCCACCATCATGAGCTGATCAATGGTTGGAAGAATGGAAGGAAACATCGTAACAAAGTACCGAAGCACCGAAGTGCCGAAGTGCCGAAAGAAACAAGAATCGGGACCTCGGTACCTCGGCGCCTCGGCACATTAATTAAAATACATACATCACATTACTCAAAACACCGTGGGCAGTGCTATTGCCATTGCCTTGATAGTTTGAACGCATGTAATTGTATTCTAAACCAATAATAAAATGTTTTATGGGTTTAAACTTAACATTGGCATAACCAACCATATTGGTTTTAAGGTTACCTGCCGCAACATCGGCATTTTTCAAAAATTCGCCACCATAGCCAAGATTAGTTTCAAACCAATCACACCAGAGGCTGTTCAAACCAATCCAACCACCAAAGGTTCTTTGTTTTGTTGTAGCGGCTGAAATTGAAAGAACAGGGTTTATGCTATAACCAAAAAAACCTTCTCCTAAAATACGAAGGTATTCATGAAAAGGCATGTCCAAACTTAAAGCTGTTCCCCAGTTATTCACGTCAGCTGTACCAGCAACAGCATTGTTGTGGCGGGTATAAAGACCAGAAACATAGGCCTTAAATTTGCCGTTTGTCCAATTGCGCCAGTAACCAAAACGCCCTTGGAACATAGGAACACCTGTTGTGTTACCAAGATCATTAAAAAGCATGCTGTTGTTGGGGCTGTTCACACTGACACCAACTTCAACACCACTTTTGTCATAGCTATGTTTGTATACCCCTTGAACCTGTGGTCTTCTAAATCCTATGTTACCTTGGTTCCAAAGAGCATTCCCCGTATTGAGAGACAAAGGATTAAGAGGCGCAAACAAATCCCACTCTTGACCAAAGAGCACACGCCATGTGTCAGTGCCAATGCTTGTATAGGCACGTCTGATGCGCGGGTTTTGTACAGAGTAAGAAACAGCAGCTGTGTTCCAAAAATCGAGTTCTAATCTGGCATCTATTGTAAAACTTTTTCCACCAAAATCATTGGGTTCAAGATAAAGACCAATGCGAGTGTTTTGCATGGTAAAACCAATAAAACCATCATTGGCCGCAACAGTTGTTTCATCAATAACTCTATTGGGTGCTGTCATATTAAAGTTATTTCCAAAACTTCCCACTTGCGAATCACCCCACATGGCTTGAGCAGCGATAAATCCATAGAGTTTCATGGGAACTTTTGTGGATATTGAAAATCCTTCTTCGGCTTTAGCTGTTGAAGATAAAACAAAGCATAAAGCAAAAAGAATGATGATCAGATTCCGTATGTATTTTTTCATTGTATTCTCTCCTTATTATAGTGTTCGTTTCAAAGTTGACCCGGTTTATTAGACTAAATCTGATTAGGACATGATAGAAATCAAGAATCCAAAGATTTGCGAGCTCGTTAATGGCTGGATATGATTATCTCAAATGTTTTTTTATATATTTGAAATTATAGGACTTTATTTGATTGCCTGATCTGGCATCCAGCATCCGGTATCTAGTATCCTGAAACCTGTGACCCTACCCCTTCCCCTTCAAATACCCTGACACCGCCTTAAACGTCTCGCCCCCTGATTGCCCCATGAGTTGGAAAACTAAAGACTCTGAATTTGTGATAATGGCGCCTGTTTTTTCAATGAGTTTTAAACCATTTTTATGATACTTTTTTCCATGAGCAATCACAGCATCTTGTGGCACAAAAACATCAAAGCCAGCTTCTTTTAATCCTAATGCTGTGAGATAAATACAAACATGTGTTTCCATCCCCATAACGATGATTTTTTTACCTGCGTATTTCTTTGTCAAAGTCTCCATGAATTTGGAATCTCCCGCACAACCAAAACTTGTTTTATCAAAGTAGTCATAAGTAATTCCATCGAGATGTTTTATGACACTGGGAATCGTTGACCCTAAACCCTTGGAATACTGCTCTGTCATGATAACAGGGAGCCCCTCTTTTTTGGCGTAGAGGGTGAGAAGCCCTATATGAGAAACTGTGTCATCCAACCATTTCTTATCCATGGTCGGGCAGAGTTTTTCTTGAACGTCGACAATTAATAGTAACGTGTTATCTTTAGTAATATTCATATTAGCTCCTGTAACTTGTCACCTGTGACCTGAAACTTGTATCCTCCCACACCCCACCCCGTCAAGTAATCGACACGAAAGCAAAAACCCTCTTGCGCCAAAACCTATAAACAGCTAGCAATACAAGGCATGGAACTACAAACAATTCATTTATTTACAGGTTATATCTTAGCTGGGTTTTTCTTTATCCTTTCAGCGGTTTTCGGTTATTTATGGACAAAAAAATCTCGTGCTGCCCGAATAGCTGGCCAAAATTACGCTCTTTCACAACAATCAAGAGCTAACATTGAAGAATCGTATTTTAAAAACAAAGATGAATTAGAACGCATTCAAAAACAGATCGATGAAAACAACCGCGCTGTTTTCGAAGCCCAAAAAAGCGAAGTGGCGGCTAAAGAATATCTTCCTCACTTACAAAAACAAATCGAAGGTCTCACAAATAAACTGGGTCAATCAGAACAAATAGCCAAAGAAAACCACGAGGCAAAAACCAAGGCCCAAGCCGATATGCGAGCCGCACAAGAGATTTTAGAAGCCGAGAGAAAAGTCCTTGAAGATGCCAAAAATAAATTCCAAGAAACCTTTAAAGGCCTGGCTGCTTCAGCCTTAGAAGGCAACAACCAGCACTTTCTTGATCTGGCAAAACAGTTTTTCAAAGCCCAATCCGAAGGCATTAAAAGTGACATGACCCAAAAACAGCAAAGCCTTGAAGAAAAAATCAATCCTTTGAATAAACATTTAGAACGCTACCAGGCGCTTTTGCACGAAATCGAACTCGAAAGACAAAAATCTTATCAATCAATCGAAACAGAACTTAAAAAAGTTTTAGAAACTGGCTCAAGTCTTTCTCAAGAAACAAGGGCTCTCAAAGATGCCTTAAAAAAGCCACATATTCGTGGTCGTTGGGGTGAAATCCAGCTTAAAAACTGTGTGGAACTTGCCGGCATGTCAGAGCATTGCGATTTTACTCTACAAGATTCTAAAGAAAGCAGTGATGGTGGGCAACTCAGACCTGACTGCACAGTGAAAATGCCTGGGGGAAGAGTGGTTATCATTGATTCTAAAACCCCAACAGATGGTTTTTTTGCAAGCCTTGAGGCCTCTACCGATACAGAGCGCAGTGCCGAACTAGCCAGACATGGCAGACACGTCAAAGAACACATTCAGCAGTTGTCTAAAAAAGCTTATCAAGAACAGTTTTCAAATTCCGCTGATTTTACTGTGATGTTTATTCCAAACGAATCCTTTCTATACGCAGCGCTTGAGAAAGAAAGCGATGTCATTGAATACGCTTTGCAGAAAAAAATTCTTATTGCCACACCGCCCACATTTGTTGGCCTACTCAAAGTTATTCGTTATGGTTGGAATGAGGACAAGTTGGCTCGCAATGCGAGAGAAATTTCACAATCAGGTCAAGAGCTTCATAAACGACTTGTTGATTTTGTCGAAGCATTTGAGAACATAGGTAAAAACCTCGAAAGAGCAAAAGAAGAATACGATAAAGGCAAAACCAGACTATCAAGTCGCGTTCTTGTTCAGGCCCGGCGTATGGAAGCGCTTGGCGTTAAAGGCAGAAAAGACCTGCCAGAGAGCATGGGCTACGACAACCAATTGTTCGAAGTGATAGAAACTACCGATAACCAAACAGCTAACGACAACTTATTAACCGAACAAACGGATTCTGGTAACCTTTTGTTAGACAATAGTTTAGAATCATAATTTACATAACTTTTTATGACAGAAAAAAAGAAAACACCACCTCTTCTAATTATACTTACTATCTTAACTTTCATCTGCATTGTTTATTTCATGATTGACCTTTTAAGATAGTCACCAAGGATCATTTTTATGTCACACGAAACTTCAAAAAAACTTTTTGACGAGGCCAGCAAACACATACCTGGTGGCGTCAACAGCCCTGTGCGCGCTTATAAATCTGTGAATAGCACACCTCCTTTTATTGTAAGAGCAAAAGGCGCACATGTCTATGATGCGGATGGAAACTCTTATTTAGATTACGTGGGAACTTGGGGGCCAGCTATTTTAGGTCACGCCCCATCCGAGATTTTGAATGTTCTCAATCAAACTATGAAAAATGGTTTGAGTTTTGGTGCTCCCACACCCAAAGAAATTGAACTCGCTAAACTTGTTAAACAAGCCCTGCCCTCAATCGACCTTGTTCGCTTTGTAAGCTCTGGGACCGAAGCCACTATGTCTGCCATTCGTGTGGCTAGAGGCTATACAGGACGCTCAAAGGTCATAAAATTTGACGGTTGTTATCATGGCCATGCGGATTATCTTCTTGTGAAAGCTGGATCTGGCGCCATTACCTGTGGCGTCCCTGATAGCCAAGGTGTTCCCGAATCTTTTACAGAGCACACACTCATTGCCAAGTTTAATGATTTGGAATCTGTGAAAGAAATTATCGAAACACATGTAGATGATGTGGCGTGTGTGATTGTTGAGCCTATTATTGGAAACATGGGCTGCATTCCTCCACAACCTAGTTTTTTGAGAGGACTTCGAAAACTCTGCACAAAACATAAAGTCGTTCTTATTTTTGATGAGGTGATGACAGGTTTTCGTGTGGCCTTTGGTGGTGCTCAATCAGTTTACGATATTAAACCTGACATGACTTGCTTAGGCAAAATTATTGGCGGAGGCCTTCCTGTGGGCGCTTATGGTGGCAAAAAAGAAATCATGGAAACAGTGGCACCTTTAGGTCCTGTTTATCAGGCTGGAACGCTTTCAGGGAACCCTTTGGCCATGGCTGTTGGGCTAAAGACACTCGAACTCTTAAATCAGAAAGGCGTTTATCAAGACCTAGAACAAAAAGGAAAGCTTTTGGAAAAAGGTCTTATAGATGCTGCCAAGAAAGCCAAAACTCCACTTTGTCTTAACCGCGTTGGCTCAATGTTTTCTTTTTATTTTGCTGATCATAAAGTGACTGATGCTGATGGTGCGAGAGCTGCTGACAAGAAAAAATTCATCAAGCTCTTTCATTTCTTCTTAGAAAACAACATCAACATAGCCCCAAGTCCTTTTGAAGCGGGCTTTATATCTCTGGCTCATACAATGGATGACATTGAAAGAACAGTGCATGTGTTTGCTGGCGCTTTGAAGAAAATATGAAAAAACCCTTCATCAAAAAGATCAATCAAGTCTTGAATGTAATTATTCTTCTTTCTCTTGCTTTTTTTGCCTTAAGTTATTTCAAAACCGACACACTTCCTGGTCCCAAAGAAATAGTAAAAGACCTCTATGAGGCACCCATACAAACACCAACAGAAAAAGCCCCCTTCTCTCAAACCTATGATGATAAAGAATATACGATCGAACCTTTATTTGAATACGATTTTCATGGCCTCATTGTCACTTCACTTGATCTTAAGAGAAAGTGGTTTAACATTTATTATGACAGTGACCCCTATAACATAAAAGATATTTGCGTGATCTGGGGAACAAATCTTCTTCAGGATTATTATCAGAAAGTAAGTTACAAATCAGATATGTGGACGTGTCGGTACCGTTTTTGCAACAAAGATATTTTGTATTTTAACCACAACGAACTCTCCAACAATCATCTCTTACCCGCAACAGAAGAAGTCGCAGAAAAACTAAACAAGGTTCGCACAGGAGACCAAGTTCATCTTACAGGGTATTTGGTAAAATATTCTATTGCGGATAGAGGGGGTGAGAGAACAAGCAGTACTACGAGATTTGATAAAGGAAAAGGGGCATGTGAAGTGGTTTATGTAGAGGAACTCAAAATCTTAAAAGCCGCAAACACGGGCTGGCGCTTTATCAACAGCTTTTCACTGAGCCTTCTTATCCTGGCTCTCATTCTCAAGACTTATATCTTTTTGGTGTATTGAATCTGCTGCCCATCACATTCCCTGGGATTAAAATCCCAGGCTTTATCATATTGTCCTAAAGGACAAATCTCAGAAGTCCCAACGGGACAACAGGATAAAGCCTGAAACTTTAGTCTCTGGTATGTTTGGGATATTTTAAGACTGGATGAAGCGGTCAGCGCTTGCCCGCCTCTGGAGGGTAATAATTGGGATAAAAAGAAACCATTCTTTTCCGTCTGAGAAGAAAGGGGCAAAAGAAAATCCCTTTGAGACGAGCTTCTAACATTAGAACTGCCCCTTATACGCTGGGCCCTCTATTGGCACAGGCGTTTCATCAACAACATGGGTATGCGTTTTTCTGTAACTTGGATTAGGTTCTGTGCTAATTTTTTCACATTCATGAGCCTGGTAGATTGTTGAATAACCATGCCCACCATCAATAAGAACGTTTAAATCATTCGATTTACTCTCTCCATAATCAATAACTAGATCAACAACACCGGTTAGAGTTGGTGCAGAAGCATCCTCAGGACCTCCAGATACATTTTTACACGTCACACGATCACCAACTTCAATTGGCTTATCGTCTTTTCCATCACAACCTAAACCAAACAAAGCAGGAATTAATGCTATAAGTGACATAATTAACCTCTCATTTTAAAAACATTCTTCTTACAACGGCTTTATCGAAATTGAATCCAATTTGTTACGTGTATTTATTTTTTTCGGGCACAAG
Organism: uncultured Nitrospirales bacterium; assembly: GCA_964609965.1. GTDB lineage: Bacteria > UBA10199 > UBA10199 > UBA10199 > JADGCS01 > JAHJDR01. Next base: position 34,945 of record CAZSTS010000007.1, on the reverse strand, counting down.
TGTGCCCAAACTTAGGCCCTCTTCTCACCCTATGCGTACAACGTACAGTGTACAGCGTACAACGAATAACAGAAAACCTAATTTGCCGTAAGGCAAAATTAAACCCGTTCGCTATTTGAAGACGATTAAAAAATAATATTATCGTAAATGGTGAACGTTATTTTTGTCCGCCAGCAAAGCTGGCCTTCAAAAATGGCGCTACAAATTTATTTTGTAATTATTTTTTTCCGTCTGAAAATAGTGAACAAAAAAGAAACATCCGCTACCCAGCGTAATAATGGGGATAAAAAGATTTTAATCTACCTTTTTTATTCTTTCCTTTAAATAGGCAACAAACAAGCTTTGAGCTTTAGATTCTTTTTTTTCAGCTAGTCTTACAAGAGATATCTTATTAAGATAAACAGCTTTTTTTCCACCTACAATCTTGAGAACTCCTTTTTGAAGTTCTTTTTTTATCATAGAGACAGGAACCAATCCCATACCCATATGTTTTTTAATTCCATAAAGCATCAGCTGTGGTGTGTCGACGACCATGGCAGGCTTGATTCGTTTTGGTGCTTTGCCATAATTATTTTCTAACCACGCGCAAATCTCTGCCCCATCTGGGTGATATGAAATAAAATTGCTTTCGATTATTTGAGAATATGTAGGCTTGTGATTAAAACATTCTTGATAGAATTCTTTAGAGCAAACAATGTATTCAGGATCTACCCTTAACTCACTGTGAGACAAATATCGTCGCTGACCAAACATGATGTCAAAACTATCAACTATACAAAAATCTATCTTATCTTCTTCTAATTGATGCAAAGGAGCAATTGAGGCTGTGAGATTTAATTGAAACCTTATTTTCGGGTATTTTCTTTTAAAGACCTCAACACAAGGCAAGATATATTGAGAGCCAAAAAGAGGAGGTGCGCTCAAACGAATGAGACCCCTGGGTTCCACGCTTTCAGCAATGGAGGAATATCTCGACTCAACTGATTCAAGAAAAGGCTCTACAATCTCAAATAAGGATTTTGCCTCATTTGTCGGGACAACAACCCTTCCTTTTCGAATGAAAAGTTTTTGATTTGTTTCGTACTCCAATTGCTTAATCGCCTGACTCACTGCTGATTTAGTCACATACAATTCTTTAGAAGCCTTTGTAATGCTTGAAGTAATATAGACAAAGTAAAAAACTCTCAGGCGATTGAGATCTGGATAATAGTTTAGCATCTCTTAACTATTAGTTAAACATATATAGAACAACTTTACAATAGAATTGTGCGATATGAGAGGTGAAAGGAGACAGAAATGAAAATATCATTGATAAGTACACCACCACAAACATGGGTATCTATGTTAAATGCAACAGCTGCAGCTCTAGAAATGGGAGCAACTGATATTCAAGCCCTTGGTTTTTCAACAGCCATTAACCCAGAACAATTAGCAAAAAAAAATCCAGCCAGAAAATCAGCCAAGCTCGCATCATCTAGAGCCCCCTTGTCGCTGCTTTGTGCAACAAGCAGCAAACCAAAACAAGTCTTGAGGGCTGGCGACACTACCGAAGTAAAAGTTACTGGTAAAAAACCACCAAGAACTCCATCTGGAGAACAAGATTCTCAAAAACCTTTAGATTTAGAAGGCAAGAATATAATTTTAGCTTCTTCTGATAACTTTATATTAGATGAGTGGGATCGTGAAATACACAATAGAAACGGCGAACTTGCTGCGTATTTGGATTCATTCCCTGCATTTATCTCTAGTGGCATAATGAAGTTTGATTTTGATAGATTTGATATGGTCATTATTGACTCTAGCCACGCACCTGACAACTCACATGGAATAATACTAATTAATTTTTTTAGAGCAGGAGGATTTAAGGGGGAAATTTACATTTGTGGATTTGGTAGCATTGATGCAATCGACCCTAACCACAAGGGAAGAATACCAAAAAGATTAAAAGAAAGAGTTAAAAGCGCAACAGCTGAAAGAATGAAAAAAGCAGGGGCCACATCTATCAGAGAAGGAAATAAAATATAAAAAACAAAAAAAGCCGCTACGATTTCTCATGTCAAATCATCGTCGCTGGTATCTGAATAATTTTATCGCTAATCATTTCAACCTGATCCGAGTTGTTAATAACAATCCCTAGTGGTAAGCTATTTTCCTTTACAAATTTTATAAGTGACTGAACCTGTTTTAGCCGAACAGTTGAACCATATTTAATTTCAACAGGCAAAACACCAAAGTCACCTGTCAAAACAATATCAACTTCCACCCCATTCTTTGTTCTGTAATAATGGCATTGAAACTGTGTCATTAATGCCGCCTGTAAACCCTTGATAAGTTCTTCTGTCACAAAACTTTCAAAGCTTGCACCCACAAAAGGATAGCGATCTAGATCATCCTTTGTTTTTATTTTCTGAAGATAATGTGATAACCCAACATCTCTAAAACAGCCTTTTGGCATTTTCACCACTGACTTGCTTACAGATTTTTCATAGCTTGGAACAATTCGCCAAATAAAACTTCCATGAGCAATATCAAGATAATCTCTTATAGTGACTTCAGTAGTATCAAGCGAACGGCCTATTTCAGACTTATTAATAATAGTTCCCGACAACGAAGAAAGCATTGAAACAAATCTTTGGTATTTTGTGATATCAAGACGCGGAAAAAGTGATCTCACATCTCTTTTAATATAAGTTTCAAAATAATTATCCATCCACACCTGGTAGAAGCCTCTTTTCTTTGATAAAAAAGGTTCTGGGTAGCCGCCTTTTAAAAAACTTGTCATTACTTGTCTATCAGAAAAAAGAGACTTAAGTACTGTAAGTTGATCAATAGTTTTTTTAGATATTTTTTTTTGAAATATATTATAAAAAGCTGGCAGTGCTGTTTGATAAGTCTCATTCATTTTGAATGTCCCTAATTCAACAATGCCCACACGACCAGCCAGACTTTCTGAAACATTTTTAATAAGTTCTAGTGAACTGGAACCTGTTAGTAAAAATCGGTTAGGGGTTTTTCTATCATTATCAATGACTGATCTAAGCTCTCGAAATAAATCGGGAGAACATTGAGCTTCATCAATGATGATGTTTTCTGAGTGTTGTTTAAAAAAGAAATCAAAATCCCGTGTCACCCTATCAAAATCACTCGCTCTTTCTAAATCAACATAATACCAATTTGGCCGAACTTTTTTTGCTAAAGTGGTTTTGCCACACTGTCTCACCCCTGTTACTATAACCACTGGAAAATACTGCAATAATTTGTTGATCTTAGCTTCTATGTTTCTATTTAGATCAGTCATATTCTAATACTACACTAGATATTTACTGATGTAAAGATGTAATTTTAGACAAAAAAAAGCCGCTACGATTTCTCATAGCGGCTTATTCTCATAACTCATCTCTCATTACTTCTTCGGTGGCCTAATACAACCAGCAATCACAGCTGCCACGAGACAGCACACACCGCAGATAGTGAAGGCTAGTGGGAAGTTGCCAAGATCACCAAGCTTGCCGCCCATCATAGGACCAAAAATACCACCAACACCGTAAGCCAAAAAGATCCAAGGATAATTTTGTCCTACAAACTTGTTTCCAAAAGTATCAGCAGTGATTGATGGGAACAGAGCAAAGTTACCACCAAAGTTAAAACCAATGATTGTAGCAAAAATCCACAAAGGCCATTGCGCGCCAGCCATGTATGGAAAAGCGAGAACCGCAGCACCTTGTGTGCCTAACATGATTGTGATGGAAAGCTTGCGACCTAACTTGTCACTCATAGCACCCCAAACAATGCGGCCAATACCATTAGCTAGTGAAAAGAAAACAGCCATAGCTGTTCCAGCAATACCACTTGCCACTGCCTCAGAAATGCCATTAGCCTGTAAGGCCTGCATGGGATAAAGCTTCATGAGACCAATGCTCATAAGCCCTGCACCACCACCCGCGACAAAACAAAGAAAGATCATGTAGAACTGTACGGTTTTGAGCATCTCTTTGCTGGTATAATCAACAGCGCCAGTCGCAACGCCAGGAGCGGCTGCAGCAGGTGTCCAACCTTGAGGCTTCCAACCTTCGGGAGGAAAAACCATCCAAATGCCACCAATGCAAACCAAAACAAAAAACGCGATACCATAAATAAGAAAGGTAGTGCTCAAACCATAGTTAGCAATGAGATGACCCCAAGCACCGGCAAACTTAACCCAGCCCATGGCACCAAAACCAAAACCAGCTACAGCAAGTCCCATGATCAAACCTTTTTTATCTGGGAACCAACGAGTGCCAACAGCAATAGGAACAACGTAAGCTAAACCAATGCCACTTCCCCCGATGACGCCAACGAGAAAAAAGATTGTCCAAAAATCAGTCGTGCCTAACAAACCTGCCAACGCATAACCAAGACCTAAAACAACACCACCAGCAATCGTGAGTTTACGTGGACCAACTTTTGGTAACAAGCGTCCAGCAAAAACCATGATGATAGCAAAAAAAGCAAGCCCTGCGGAAAATACTGCCTGTGTTTGTGCTGCGGTCCATCCTGCTGTTTTAAGACCAGGTGTAAAAACTGACCATGCATAAATAGCACCAAGGCAAAGTTGAATGAGAATAGCTCCTAATACAACGAGCCAACGATTCATAATTTTTTGTTCTGTCATTTAAGTCTCCTTTTAATAATTGGAACAGATATTTTAAAAATAAGTGCGCATGAAGTACCGCAGAAAACTATGGATGTAAAACTGATTTTTTTGATTTTGATCAGTGAAATTTTACATAATTTATTTGTAATTGTTTAAAAAAAGATTGTTCTCAAAAAATTTCTTTTTTTTCTTCTCTTTTTTTCGTCATCAAATAAGAAAAAATACCGTAAACATTAACTGAGTAAAAAATTCCATTTTGTCTAAGAATTAGCTGAAAATATCTGAGTATTGAACAAAATAAATAGCAGTGTTCATGATGAAAATGGCCTAGCGGTGCAAAAATCTTATTTTTGTCTTATTTATTAGCATGTTGTTATGCTTTATTGCTGTTTTGTAAATTATGCATGATAACCTATTAATATATAATGTATTTTATACGTCTTTTCACAACTTGTTCATGTCTTTTTTTGACAGCCTGAAACACTGAAAAGCCTTCATAAATTCAAATAGTTAAATTATTTTTTTTCTTTCTAATATTAACTTGACCAAAGGGAATTTATTGGGGTAAAATTCCAAGAAGTGGTATAAAGTGGTATAAAAACTTAATATTTGAAAAAGGTTTATTTTATTCTATGTTTAGAGGACGCTACATACATACTATCGACGATAAAGGAAGAGTCTCCATACCGTCAAAATTCCGTGAAATTTTATCCACATGCTATGATGAGCGCCTCATTATCACTAACTTTGATGGTTGTCTTTGGGGTTACCCCTATTCAGAGTGGCAAGAAATCGAGGATAGAGTTGCTGCCCTGCCCCAATTCAAACCAGAAGTTAAAGCATTACAGAGAGTTTTTATTTCGGCTGCCACTGAGTGTCCTATCGATAAACAAGGCAGGATCATCGTTCCACCCACATTAAGAGAATACGCAGGTATCAACAAAGAACTCGTATTCGTTGGTATGACAAAACGGATCGAAATTTGGGCCAGTGATCGATGGACACGTGTTTTTGAAGAATCTCAGCAAAACATTAGTCAGATGGATGAAAAATTGGCTGATCTTGGGCTGTGATCAAAACCCCCTTAGCTGCTTACCTCATCACCGATTGTCATCATGTTAGCAGTGAAAATTAATTGTTGGGCCACATCTTACAACCGCGATATTCAAAGTTGTAAGGAGTTAAACTAGCTAAGGAGAGTCAATGGAAATCACAAAAGTACATGACATATCTGTGCTCCATTTTTTTGGTGAAGTTTCCTTTATGGAAATGGATCTTATAGAAAAGACTCTCACCTCTCTAAAAAAATCAAAAAACAACAAGATCCTCATGGACATGACTTCGGTCGACCACATTCATTACGTCGTTATCAAAAGAATTGTCGATAACGTCTTTAGCTTTAGAGAGCACGATGGAGACATCAAATTAGCTAACCTTAACTCTGACACAAAAGAACTCATCAAATTTACTGGGGCTGATCAATATCTCGAAGATTACGCCAGCATTTCAGAAGCCATATTAAGTTTTTTGGGAAACGTGGAAACTAAAGAAATCACGTACCAATAAACAAGGAGCCCTACAGGTAATTATGGGGCCTCAAAATTGGTGATAGAAAAATGTTAATGCCTCAAAAGGCGTAATAGCAAACCCAAATTTTGGGTTGTTTTTGACATGAATGACCATGAATCAGTCTTACTTAGCACAACTACCGATATTCTTTGCCACAATAAAGACGGGCACTATCTTGATTGCACTGGTGGGTTAGGTGGTCATTCTGCCGAAATCCTCACTCGTTTGAGTGATAAAGGACGGCTTTGGATTTGTGATTATCACATAGAATCCGTGGAAAAACTTAAGGCGCGTTTCGCAGATGATAAACGTGTAGAGGTTATCCATTCACGGTTTTCTAAGATCTTTGACAATTTGGTTTTTCCTTTCGACGGTATTTTGGCAGACCTTGGTATCTCTAGCATGCAACTTAGCGATCAGAATCTCGGTATAGGTTTTCTACTCGAAGACGCCCCCTTAGATATGCGGATTGATAAAGGACTCGAAACCTCTGCTGCTAATCTTCTCGAAACATGGGATGAGACCGAGCTTGCTGATACCTTTTATTATTATGGAGGTGAGCGCTTCTCTCGTAAAATTGCCGCTGCCATTGTGATGGATCGAAAAAAAGGCACTCACTACACCACAACAAACGAATTGCGAGACCTTTGTTCCAGAGTCTTAGGCCGCTATTATTACAAAAAAAAGATTCACCCTGCTACCAAAGTCTTTCAGGCCTTAAGAATAGCCGTTAATTCCGAAATCGATGAACTCAAGCAGCTCCTGCAAACAGCACCAACAAAGCTAAACCCAAATGGCCTCTTATGTATAATTTCTTTTCATTCTGGGGAAGACAGGTTGGTTAAAAAAACTTTTAAAGAATTATCAAAAACTGAAGATTATAATCTGCTGTATAAAAAGGCACACAAACCAGATGCAGATGAGATAAAAAGTAACCCGAGAGCTCGAAGTGCGCGGCTGAGAACACTAATTAAAATAGAGGGAGATAATTAATGGTAACGCATTATCACCCAGGCCCAAAGACAGTAAAAAAGCAAAACGCGATCACAAAGCTCGATTTTCTCAAAACAAGAATAGTCATGAAGTTGATTATCCTTGGTAGTTTCATAGTTATTTTAGCTCTTTTTTATATTTGGTCGCGAATACAGATTGTTCAAGTTGGTTACGAAATCAACGAAATGACACATGAACAACAATTAATAAAAAATGAACACCGAAACTTAGAGATGGAACTCCTGATGATGAAAGCGCCACAAAAAATCGATGGTTTTGCCAGGGAAAGGCTTAAAATGATTACACCCAGCCAAGAAAACATTATAGAAATTTCTTGGACTGAATAGAAAAATAATGGCCGATAATATCAAAACATATAAGACCCAACGTATAAAAATTCTTGTTGTAGGATTATTTTTCTTATTTTTTTATGGAATAATTATTTTCCGGTCCTATCAATTACAGATCTTAGGCAATTCAAAGATTAATAACCTTGCTAAGGCTCAGTACAATAAAAATCTCACTTTAAGTCCTCAACGAGGCACAATTTATGATCGCAATGGCGAGACCCTTGCTTTAGACATTCTAGTCTCCAGTATTGGGGTACACCCTCATTTGATTGGAAATAAGGAACAAACTACGAAAATTTTACAAAAACACACCTCTGTTTCCTCAAACAAAATTAACAAAAAATTAGCATCAAAGAAAAAATTTGAGTGGATCCAAAGAAGGATTCCATTAGAAAAAGGCAAGGCCATTGAAAAAGCAAAACTTAAAGGCATTCAAATTGTAAATGAGTACAGGCGTTTTTATCCTAATAAAGAGCTCGCTGGTCAATTGTTAGGGGCTGTTGGTTATGATGCCCGCGCTCTAGGGGGACTAGAATTAAGTTATGACAAATATTTGAGATCTTCAGAAAAAACAAAGAAAGTAAAACGGGATGCACGCGGAAAATTATTCTCCACCTCTGCTCAAGACCAAGATATTCATCACATTTATCTCTCTATTGATAAAAATATTCAAAGTTTTGCAGAAACTGCTTTGACCAAAACAGCGGTTAAACATGGTGTAAAAACTGGTTTTGCAATTGTAGCCGATGTAAACACTGGCGAAATTTATGCCATGGCAAACTACCCCAAGTTTAATCCAAATACTTATTGGAAATACGCTCAATACTATTGGAAAAATCATGCCATATTAGATGTCTTTGAACCTGGCTCAACCTTTAAATCTGTTCTCATGGCTGCAGTTCTCACCCATAAAACCGTCAAACCAAGCGATAAATTCTTTTGTGAAGACGGGAGCTACAAGGTAGGCAAAAATATCGTGAGTGATCATGATCCTTATGGCTGGCTCACAGTTAGTGAAATAATCAAAGTCTCCTCCAATATTGGCACAACAAAAATTGCTCAAAAGCTGGGTAACCGTCGTTTCTATGACTACATCCTCAAAATGGGTTTTGGTGAAAAAACAGCTATCAGCTTAGGAGGAGAATCACCGGGGTCCATTAGACCCTATAAGCAATGGCAAGATATTGACTTAAGCAATATTGCCTTTGGACAAGGCATCTCAGTAAACGGCCTTCAAATGGTCTCTGCCTATAGTGCCATAGCCAATGGTGGCGATTTAATAGAACCTCACTTAGTTAAAAAAATTGTTAAATCAGATTTCAAATCAGTTTTAGAAAATACTCAGACAAATATAAAAACGGTTTTGAACTCAAGAAATTCCGAAACTTTAAAATCTATGCTTCACATGGTGACTCAAGAGGGAGGAACAGCACCACAAGCACACGTTCCTGGTTATCTTGCAGCGGGAAAAACAGGCACAGCACAAAAATATGACAATAAATTAAAAAAATACACTGAACATCAATATGTGAGTTCGTTTATAGGTTTTTCACCGTTAGAAAAGCCAAAGCTTCTTGTGTATGTTGTGTACGACACTCCCAGAAAAAATGGCTATTATGGCGGCAGCGTTGCCGGGCCTGTTTTCAAAGAAATTACTGAGAGATCCATAAAATATCTAGGAATGACACCACCAAGAAATGAAAACAAAGAACACTTAGCTAAATTCAGTAAAAAAAATGACGCGCCCAAAGAATTAGCTAAAGATAAACAACCTTCGGACTCTGAAAAAACACTCATGGCAGCAAAAAGAGCCATTGCATCAAAAAAAGTTCCAAATTTAAAAGGACTCAGTCTCAGACAAGTTTTACAGCTGACACAGTCCATAGACGTTAGTCTAAATATTTTAGGAAATGGTTTTGTAATTAAACAAGCACCTTCTTCGGGAGGTCATTTAAATTCAAACAAGAAATGGAATCTTGTTTTTAACGAAAAGAGCTAAGTAGGGGTGGATCCCCGCCTGTCCTCCGAAGCTTCAGCGCAGGAGGATGGTCGCCCGTTATATGTTCGTAAGTATTTATGAAGCTAAAAGAATTACTTCAAGATATCCCAAATATTTCCGATCTCCCAGACATCGAAGTGACAAACATTTGTTGTGATTCACGAAGAGTTTCCCAGGGAAGTCTGTTCTTTGCTCTGCCTGGTAATGTTGTCGATGGCAGCCAGTTCATAGCGGCAGCCGCAAAAGGGGGGGCTGTTGCTATCACCCACGAAGCCGAACAATGCCCAACACTCGACATACCGTCAATCAGAGTTCAAGATGCCAGAATTGCCTTAGCAAAGGCAGCTTCCCGCTTTTTTCTTTTTCCTTCAGAAGGTTTTTACCTGTGTGGCATTACTGGCACCAATGGTAAAACAACCCTCACATACATTCTTGAACAAATTTGGTCAGAACAGGCCAGCGGCATCATTGGAACTGTCAATTTTCGTTTTAACGACAAAACACTGCCAGCGCCCAATACGACTCCAGACGCTATTACTATTCAAGAATTATTGCGAAACATGGCTGACGAAAACGTGTCTCATGTAGCCATGGAAGTTTCTTCTCATGGTCTGACACAAAAAAGAACAACCGGGTGCTCCTTTAATGCAGCTGTTTTTACTAATCTCACTCAAGATCACCTAGACTATCACACTGACATGGAAGATTATTTTCAGGCTAAAAAAACTCTTTTTACCCAAGAGCTTAAAGAGAGCCCTAAACAAAATAAACTCGCTATTATTGATATTGATGATCCTTATGGAGCGCGTTTAAAAAATGAAATCAGCAACCTTGGTTATAAAATCAAAACATATTCTTTTAAAAATAATGAGAGCGACATTTTTTTGGTAAATGCCAAATACTCTCTCAAAGAAACCTCCGCTGAAATCTCTTATAACGGCAATACATACAATTTAGTCACAAGTTTATTAGGAGAATTCAATCTTAAGAATATCATGGCATCCCTTTTAGTAGGAGAACATAGCGGAAGTGATATTTCTGAAATGATCGAAAAAATAAGAACAATTCATGTACCAGGAAGACTAGACCGAGTAAAAAAATCAAATTTCTTTGTAGATTATGCACACACACCTGACGCGCTCAAAAATGTTCTTACAGCCTTAAAAAATATTATGGCAGCAGAAAAAAACACAGGACGTCTCATAGCAGTACTTGGATGTGGTGGAGATCGTGACCAAGGGAAAAGACCTCTTATGGGAGAAGCTGCCGCAAAGCTTGCAGACATAGTTGTTATCACTAGCGACAACCCTCGAACAGAAGATCCCGATAAGATTATTTCTGAGATTACCCCAGGAGTCGTAAAACACAAGAAGGCATTTGATAATAAAACAGGCTACCTGATCCAAGCAGATAGGCAAAAAGCCCTTAAAAAAGCAGCTGAACTAGCAGAGCCTCATGATGTTATTTTGGTAGCAGGAAAAGGACACGAAGATTATCAAATTATTGGCACAAAGAAAATACACTTTGATGATAAAGAAATATTAGAACAACTTGTATAAAAATATGTTACTTACTTTTGGCGAAATAAAAACCCTCTTTCAAGATCATACACTCACACAAAGCGATGATGAGATAGTTGTTGGCATTTGTCGTGACACACGAAACATCAAACCAGGTGAAATCTATCTTGCCATCAAAGGCGAAACGCATGATGGCCACAGCTTCCTTGAAAAAGCGTTTGAAAAAGGGGCTAGCGCTTCATTTGTTCAAGATAAAACCCTAAACAAGCCTAACCTCATTTATGTTGATGATGTGATAAAAGCCATGGGAGATTTAGCTTCGTATTACCGCGCAAAATTTCAAAAACCTGTCATTGCCATCACTGGATCAAATGGCAAAACAACGACTAAAGAAATATTAACACATGTGCTCAGTCTTGTGGGCAAAGTAATTTCCACACAAGGAAACCTCAACAACCACATTGGTGTCCCTATCACGATTTTTTCGTTCACAAATGATGCTGATTGGTTTGTTGTTGAAATGGGCATGAATCACTTTGACGAGATTCGCACCCTCACAAAGATAACAAACCCAACCATAGGTCTTATCACAAACGTTGGGCGAGCTCACTTAGAAGGGGTTGGCGGCAAAATAGAAAATGTAGCAAAAGCCAAGGGAGAATTATTTGAAGAGCTAGATAAAAATGCTACAGCTGTATTCTTTAATGATTGTCCCTATATATCAGCACTAACAACAAAGGCCCGTGCTTTTACTTTTGGTTTTGATTCAAAAAGCGATGTTTGGGCTGATAATATCAAAAATGCGGGGCAACAGACGAATTTCACTCTTTGTTTTGATGAGCAAACTTTTCCAGTAACCTTAAATAGTATTGGCAAGCATCATGTACAAAATGCGTTGGCTGTCTTCACTATAGCCCATCAACTTGGCCTAGAAACCAAAACCATTATCAAAGGCATTGAGTCGTTTTCACTAAAAATGAACCGAGGTGAAAAAATTGATTTGGGAAATATCACTCTTATTGATGACACTTATAATGCTAATCCAGATTCCATGGAAGCCGTGTTTAACGCCTTATCAGAAGAATACCCTCAAGCTTATAAAATAGCTGCTTTGGGCGGCATGGGAGAGCTTGGAAAAGAAGCTATCAGCCTCCATACAGAAGTTGGAAAAAAAGCGCACCAAGCTCACATAGACGAAGTTTATGCATATGGAGAAAATAGCCAACACATTCTAAAAGGCTATGGCTATAAAGAAAATGAAATTAATAAGCGTCATTTTACGAATCATGAAGAAATGGCCAAAACGATTGCTAAAAAAACAAAGAATCCTTCTCAACAAACTATCATTCTCTTTAAAGGCTCAAGGACAATGACCATGGAGAAAGCTCTGGAGGAGCTACGAAATATTTTAGAGAATAATTGAGCCCTGGAACTTTAGAACCTTGGAACCTAGCTATCTTTACCAAGGCCCTAAGGCCCTAAGGCACTAAGGAACAAATATCATGCTATACCATTTATTGTACCCATTAAGTGACGACTTTATTCTATTTAATGTCTTTAAATATATCACTGTCAGAACCTTTGGAGCTCTTCTTACGGCAATGATTATTTATTTCTTCTTTGGCAACAAATGGATCGCCTTTTTGAAAAAAAAGCAATTCCGACAAGTCATACGTGATGATGGCCCTATTACTCATTTGAAAAAAAGCAATACACCAACCATGGGAGGCATTCTCGTAGTCGCCTGTTTTACAATTTCTTCTTTGCTTTGGTGTGATCTCACAAACCCATTTGTTCTCTGTAGCCTGGCTGTCATGTTAGGGTTTTCTACAGTAGGATTTATTGATGACTACAAAAAAATCATCAAAAACAATCCTCTAGGTTTTCGAGGTAAATATAAGATCATTATTGAAGTAGCTATATGTCTCGGCGCTGGACTTTATCTTTATGGAAACGGTTATCTTGATACTTATTTAAATTTTCCTTTTTTCAAAGGGTTTAAACCTGACATTGGTGTTTACTACTTGTTTTTTACAATCCTTGTTGTTGTAGGAACAGCCAATGCTGTGAACCTAACAGATGGCCTTGATGGTCTCGTGACTGTCCCTGCTGCTGTCTCGTTTTTTAGTTATGGTGTTCTTGCCTACGCTGCTGGTAACGTGATCATTTCGAATTACCTGCAGGTTCCCTCTGTAGCAGGAGCAGGTGAATTAAGCATTATTTGCGGCGCTGTGATTGGCTCTCTCATTGGTTTTTTGTGGCACAACTCACACCCAGCCGAAATATTTATGGGAGATGTTGGAGCTCTAGGAATTGGTGGGCTTCTAGGCATGATGGCCATTATTACAAAAAATGAATTCCTTCTCTTTCTCATAGGTGGCATTTTTGTATTAGAAACTGTTTCGGTAATCATCCAAGTTGTTTCATTCAAACTGGTGGGAAAAAGAGTTTTTCAAATGGCACCCATTCACCATCACTTTGAATTAAAAGGATGGAAAGAATCAAAAGTTATTGTACGATTTTGGATCATCGCTGTTATATGTTCTTTGTTCGCTTTGGTAACATTGAAATTAAGGTGAAACAAAAAAATACTTTGTTTCATCCTGAGCGATCCTGAGCGAGCATAGCGAGTCGAAGGAGAGTCGAAGGATTAGATGGAAAATAAAACACTCATAACATCCGCATCCTCTAAAGACCGTTTTCTAATAGTTGGTTTTGGTATGACAGGAAAAGCTGTTGCCAACTTTTTAGAAAGCAAAGATTTTTCTTATTACATCTACGATGAAAATGAAGTTACAGACAAAATGGGGCCTGGTTTTATTAAGCAGTTACAACTTGATGAAATAAATAAAGCCTTAGACTCCAAAACTGTAAAAGCTGTTTTCCCCAGCCCAGGGGTTTCGTTGAAACACTCGGTTATTGCCCGAGCCTATGAAAACAATATTCCAATGATTGGGGAGTTGGAATTGGCATCTTTTTATTTAAAAGGTGATTTTATTGCCGTGACGGGGACGAATGGGAAATCGACAACCGCCATGTTGATAAATGCCTTGCTTGAAGATGCAGGCATTCAAAATAGGCTTTGTGGCAATATTGGTTCGCCACTCATCAATGCTGTCAACGAGACCCCTGTACCTTTTTATGTGATTGAGGAAAGCAGCTATCAACTTGAACTTATCGGATCAGTAAGACATTCGATTTCGATTTGTTTGAATGTTACCGAAGACCACTTTGATCGCTATGACAGCATTATTGATTATGCACTTGCTAAGAAAAACATCATTAATAATTCACATTCTGATGATGTTTTCATTTATAGCGATGATGATCAATACTGTCGTCAAATAAGCCAACAAGCTAAAACCAAGAATATTCCATTTAGTCTTGTTAACAAACTCCAAAATGGTGCTTTTATTGATGATAATAAACTCGTCATTACACTGGATGGTAAAGAATTCATATTTGATCTCAATGACTGTTCATTAAAAGGCATGCATAATTGGGAAAATATGTTGGCCAGCCTCACGGCTGCCCTCATCATCAACAACACAAACGAGGCATACAAAAGCTATCAAAACACTTTAAAAACTTTTGTAGGACTACCTCACCGCATGCAAAAAGTTCATTCGGAAAATGGTGTTGATTACTATAATGATTCAAAAGCAACAAATGTTGGTTCTGTTGTGATGGCCTTAGCTGGATTTCAGGAAAAAAATATTATTCTTATTGCTGGAGGCAAAGACAAAGACTGTGATTTTCGCCCTCTAAAAGGCATTGTAGAAAACAAAGTAAAAAACTTAATTCTCATAGGAGAAGCCAAAGAAAGAATGCAAGAAACCCTTAGAGACAATGCAGTCATTGATTTAAAAGACAACATGGCAAAAGCTGTTGAGTATGCAAAATCAATTGCAAAAAAAGGAGATACAGTTCTCTTATCGCCAGCTTGTTCCAGCTTTGACCAGTACAAAAATTACGAAGAACGAGGCAAAGACTTTACCGATTGTGTTAACAAACTATGATATTTAACAAAAAGACCAGAAAATCCCACAAAGATAAATTTTTGCTTTCTTCAAATTCACGTGAACCCTCAGTGAGAGTCCAACAACCTTTTGACATTTATATGTTCTTTACTGTTCTCATGCTTGTTCTCATAGGAATTCTCATGATCTTTTCATCAAGCGCTATCTTGGCTCAAGAAAGATATGGAGACACTTACTATTTTCTTAGAAAAGAACTTGTGTATTTATTCATTGGCATTGTCGGTCTTTTTGTAGCCCGAAATATCCCTTACAAACTATACGAAAAGTGGATATACCCTTTATTAGGCTTTAATTTCATTACTATGCTGATGTGCCTTATTCCTCCTTTTGGTTATTCTGCTGGAGGGGCTAGCCGCTGGATAAAAATTGGAAGCCTGACAGTACAGCCTTCCGAAATGACTAAAGTGGTTGTCGTCATGTTTGTGGCCTACATGATAGCCAAAAAGAAAGATAAAATACGAAGTTTTGTAAAAGGATTTCTGCCCATCATCGCTATTTCCAGCCTTTTTCTTCTAGTCATTCTTGCACAAAAGGATTTAGGCTCAGCTTTTGTTTTAGGAATTGTCGTATTTATCATGCTCTTTGTTTCAGGGACAAGAACACTGTATCTGCTTGGAACACTTCTGGCAGCAAGTCCTGTGCTTTATTTTCTTATTTTTTCAGTTTCTTTTAGAAAGCGACGTATCTTAGCCTTTTTAGATCCCTGGAAATATCAAATGGATTATGGCTTCCAAATTATTCAATCTTTTGTTGCGTTTAAATCCGGAGGTTTTTCTGGTGTCGGACTTGGTGAAAGCAAACAAAAACTCTTTTATTTGCCAGAAGCTCACACTGATTTTATTTTTTCAGTATTAGGCGAAGAATTTGGTTTGGTTGGTGTTATTGCCGTTGCTTCTTTGTTCCTCTTTTTTGTGTATAGAGGTATCCGCATTGCTAATAAGACCTTGGATTCTTTTGGTATGTTTTTGGCCATTGGGCTTACAAGCCTTATTGGCATACAAGCTTTTATTAATTTTGGTGTTGTGATGGGACTTCTTCCCACAAAAGGATTGGCTTTACCTTTTATTAGCTACGGAGGTTCTTCTCTTGTGATTTCACTCTTTGCTATAGGTATTTTGCTGAATATATCCACCCAGACTGGGGAAGAGATGTAATTTTATTGGACCTAGGGGCCTTTGGGCCTAAGGACCTATGGAAATAATGACTATAGATCTACAAAATAGAAAATTATTAATCACTGGTGGCGGCACAGGTGGTGGCGTAAGCCCTGGTATTGCTGTAGCTGAAGTCTGGCAAAGCCTTGGAGGCAAAGTTGCTTTTGTTGGAGTCTCTACTGGAAAAGAAGCCACCATGGTTCCAAAAAGTGGTTTCAAAATTCAGTTTATCAAGATCAAAGCCATAAAGGGCAAAAGTATTATTAATAAATTTCTGACACTGATTAGGTTACCTTTAGCTATCTTTGCTGCAATGAAAATTATCAAAAAAGAAAAACCCGCTATTGTCCTGGGAACAGGAGGCTATGTTGCAGGCCCTACCTGTCTTGCCGCGTGGATTTTACGAGTTCCAACAGCTATTGTTGTTTTGGATGTTTATACTGGTATGACTAATCGTTGGTTAGGAAAATTTGTAACAAAGATTTTTACAGGCTTTGATGACGGCAATAATTTTTTTTCAAAAAACAAAGTCGTTTTTACAGGAAACCCTACACGAAGCCAAATGAGAGAGTACGAATATAGAAAAACAGAGAACTGGTTTAACATTCTTATTTTTGGAGGTTCTCAAGGAGCCGTTGGCATGAACCAAAAGATCATTGAGGCTCTAAAATTAATGCCTGAATTCTGGACTGATTTAGATATCACACACCAGGCTAGCCATCATGATATTGAGAAGATTAAAAACTTTTATGAGCAACACCAAATCAAAGCCACTGTAAATAACTTTTTTGATGACATGGAAAGCTGTTATGCCCGCGCCAATATTGTGATTTGCCGCGCTGGAGCCAACTCACTTGCAGAGCTGGCGCAAACAGGGAGACCGGCTATTTTGATACCTTACCCCTTTGCATCAGATGATCATCAAAGAAAGAATGCAGAACTCTTTGTTCAAAAAAATGCAGCCTGGTGTTTTGATCAAGACAAAATGACTGGAGACGAATTAGCCGTGCTTTTGAAGAGATTGAATGAAAATCCACAAGAACTAAAAGAAAAAATAGAAAATGTAAAAAAATTCGCTACACCAAATGCAGCCAAGGATATAGTTAAAGGATTGGAGAAAATGATTAATGTATAACAAACTTCACACATACTTTGTTGGTATCGGTGGAATCGGGATGAGTGGTATTGCAGAAATTTTGCTCAACTTAGGCTACCCGGTAAGTGGTTCTGATATTAAACGCAGTGGCATTACAAAAAGACTCAAAAGACTCGGAGCCAAGATCCACATTGGACATCATGCCAAAAATATTTCTGATGTCGACGTCGTAGTTGTTTCTTCGGCAATCAAAGCAACAAATCCCGAAGTAACAGAAGCCACAAAACAGGGAATTCTCGTTATTCAAAGAGCTGAAATGCTCGCCGAAATCATGCGTCTTGCTAAATACAGCGTGGCTGTTGCTGGCACCCATGGAAAAACAACAACAACCTCTTTGCTCGCCGCTGTACTTAATGCTGGAAAATATGACCCAACAGTCATCATCGGTGGAAAAGTAAAGAGTTTAAGATCAACTGCAAAACTAGGCAAAGGTGATTTCATGATAGCCGAAGCAGATGAATCTGACGGTTCATTTTTAAAGCTCATGCCTACAATCGCTGTGGTGACTAATATGGACCATGAGCACATGGATCATTACGGGTGTTTTGCAAAATACAGAGAGGCCTTTTTACAATTTTGTCATCAACTCCCCTTCTATGGTCTCGCTATTCTTTGTGGCGAAGATAAAGAAGTGATGGCTTTAAGCAAAAAACTTGAGAAACGCTACGTTCTCTACGGATTTTCTCCAAAACACGATTACAATGCTAGAGACATTACGTACGAAGGGGCCATTTGTTGTTATGATCTTTATAAAAAAGACACTTATGTCGACAGCATTAAGCTAAGCATTCCAGGTAAGCACAACATACTTAACTCATTAGCTGCCATTGCTGTAGGCGATGAAATAGGCATTAACATAAAGAAAATAAAAAAGGGTTTGATCGATTTCAAGGGCGTTGGAAGACGAATGGAAGTCTTGTTCCGAAACAATAAAATCACAGCCATTGATGATTATGGACATCATCCCTCAGAAATTGCAGCAACTGTAAAAACTGTTAAACGAGCTTTTCCTGGAAGATTGGTCGTCTTGTTTCAACCTCACCGTTATACGAGAACAAGAGATCTATTTAAAGATTTTGTAAACAGTTTTGACAAAGCAGACCATCTCTTTGTCACAGAGATCTATGCAGCAAGCGAATCGCCAATAAGGGGTGTCAGCGGTAAAAAACTAGCTGACACAATTAGAAAAAGAAATAAAACCCATGCCGAATATCTTCCTAACACTAAGCATGCACTCAACAAAGTGCTTTCGCAAATACAACCTGGTGATGTTTTTTTAAGCTTAGGTGCGGGAGATGTTACAAAAAAGGCAAGACAAATAGCTAGAGAGCTA
Source organism: uncultured Nitrospirales bacterium (assembly GCA_964609965.1). Classification (GTDB taxonomy): domain Bacteria; phylum UBA10199; class UBA10199; order UBA10199; family JADGCS01; genus JAHJDR01. Next base: position 16,198 of record CAZSTS010000007.1, on the reverse strand, counting down.
GCTAAGAAATTTATATAACCGGCATGAATCCGAAGGACACTGAACCTAGGATTCTTGGCCTAATAAGAAAAACAAATTAAGACAGCCCGTCCGCCGTAGTCAGCCTAGGCTGACGAAGGAGGATGAGAACACCATGACAACAAACGAAGAAAACAAAAAAATACAACCTCAAGACACTAAGCCCACACGTCTTAACTCGTTTCAACAAGAAATTCTTAAGCGGTGGCAAAAGAAAAAAAGAGACTTTATTACACAAGAAATTAAAGACACTCTAAAAATAAAATTTAATGGCGAGATATTGTTTGATGAGCCCATGGCTAAGCATTCTTATATCAAGGTAGGTGGCAAAGCTGATGTTTTTCTTAAGCCAAGCTCAAAAGAAGACCTTCTCACCGCTGTTAAATTAGCTCAAGAAAACGGCATCCCTTATTACTTTCATGGGTCTGGCGCCAACACACTTGTACGTGATGGTGGCATACGGGGTTTTGTGATTTCGGTTTATAAAGAGTTCAACGAGCATTCGATAATAGAAAAAACAGATAACCATATTGATATTTTAGCTGACTCGGGATTGCAGTTTTCAAAGCTCGTTAATGCAACAAAAGATCTCGGGCTTTCCGACATTATACCCTTAGCGGGCATACCAGGAAGCATCGGAGGCATTGTAAAAATGAATGCCGGCACGCCAGCAAAAGAAATCAAAGATGTTGTGAGAAATATCACTATTTTCACAAAAGAAGGTGAAGAAAAAACTCTTTCACGAGAACACTTAGATTTTGAGTACCGAGCCTTAAAGCTTTCTAAATCTAATATTATTCTCAGTGTCCTATTTAGGTTTCAGGACTTCACCTCTCCAGAAGAAGCAGACGCCCTTATGCAACGATACCAAGAGAGCCGGACAAACAAACAACCTTTAGAATTTCCAAGTCTCGGCTCTGTTTTTAAAAACCCTCAGCCCGTCCACAAGAGTGACATGGTTGTTTCAGCAGGACAGCTCATTGATGAGGCAGGGTTAAAGAACATTCGTATTGGCGGAGCCCGCATTTCTCTTAAACACGCAAACTTTATTGTAAACGAAGGAAATGCAAAGGCTTCTGATGTGATCGCTCTTATTAATTTGATTAAGGATAAAGTAAAACAATCGAGTAGCATTGTTCTCGAAACAGAAATCAAGATAGTTGGGGAGGATTTAGAGTAGTGTTTTCACTTAAAAAAAATCAGAACAGAAAATGGCAACAAAGGCCTCAGCTCTACAGAGGAAAATTTTATTTCCTACGTAAAACAGCACAAATAGCTTTAGCTGTGTTTATTGGTTTGTCTATTCTGTCTCTCGCATTATATTTAAAAGCCTCTGATGCTCTTTGTATAAAAAATGTCGAGATCCTAGGAGACATTACCCATCTTTCACGCGAGAACATTCTTACTCTTTCTGAAATTGAAAACGGAGACAAACTCTTCACTGTGAATCTTGGTAATATTCAAAAAAGAATCTTACGCTTCAATTGGATTAAAACAGTCAGGGTTAGAAGAAAATTTCCTGATACAATTCAAATACACATTACAGAAAGAGAACCGCTGGCTATATTGCTTACAAAAAAAATGTACCTAACAGACAAAGGCGGGAACATCTTTAAAAAGCTAGAAAAAGGCGATCCACGCGATCTGCCTGTTATCACAGGGCTTGAAAGTACTTTTATTAAACAATACCCAAATCTAGCTAAAACATATTTTGATTTTACTGTAGCCATGCTCATTTTTTTACAAGACCAGGAGTTTTATAAAGCAGATCCCGTTTCCGAAATTCACTTTGATCCTATTCTTGGTTTTACTATTTTTACAAAAAACAGAAACACAGAAATTTATTATGGCCGTAATGACTTTGTAAAAAAACAACAAAGTCTGGAAAAATTCAAATTGTCAAAACATTATGAACGCACTTTTTTTGTGCGGCTAGACTTGGACAAGCCAGGGAGAGTAGTTGCAAGGAAACCACTTAGCATTAAAACAGCACTACTTCCTTAAGATTGCTAGGTGTGTTATTAATGTTGTTTATATGAATGACCCCGCAGCAAGCTACGGGGCATCAAACTGAAAAAGTTAATACATCAACACCACAAAGGACGGGTAAGCAAACCCAATCTTTGGGGTGAAAAGGAATAAATTATGGCAAAAAAAGAAAATCTAATTGTAGGGCTAGACATTGGCACGACAAAAGTCTGTGCTGTCGTTGGCGAAGTCACACATGATGGAGTAGACATTATAGGAATTGGCTCGCACCCTTCTCGGGGCCTAAGAAAGGGCGTTATTGTCAACATAGAAGCAACCATTGAATCAATAAAAAAGGCTATTGAAGAAGCCGAACTCATGGCTGGTTGTGATATTCTTTCTGTTTATGCTGCTATATCAGGAAGCCATATTAAAGGGATTAATAGCCACAGCATTGTTTCTGTAAAAAATAAACTAATAACTGATCGCGACATAGAAAGAGTAATAGATGGTGCATCAGCTGTTGTGATGACTATGGATCGAGAAATCATTCACGTTATCCCTCAAGAATTTATCGTAGATGACCAAGACGGGATTAAAGAGCCTCTAGGCATGGCTGGATCAAAGTTTGAATCAAACGTTCATATTGTAACAGCTTCTGTTTCTTGCATACAAAATATTATCAAATGCGCTACTCGCTGTGGCATTAATGTTAACGATGTTGTTTTAAGCCCTCTTTCAAGTTCTTACGCTTCATTATCAGAAGACGAAAAAGAACTCGGAGTTATTGTTCTTGATATGGGCGGTGGCACAACAGATATTCTCATCTATGTTAATGGCAGTGTTGTGCATACAGCATCAATCCCTCTAGGCGGAAATCACATTACAAATGACATTGCTATTGGATTGCGAACACCAGCTCTCGAAGCAGAAAAGATTAAACAAAAATATGGGTGTTCTCTCTCAGGCTTAATCAATAAAACAGACACGATTGATGTTCCCTCTGTTGGTGGACGGAAATCTCGTGTTCTTTCACGACAAATTTTAGCAGAAATTATCGAACCAAGAGTTGAAGAGATTTTTGAATTGGTAAGACAGGAAATCATGCATTCGGGTTATGAAGACAGTATTGCTTCTGGTGTTGTTCTCACAGGTGGCGTTGCTAACATGGATGGCACAGCGGAACTGGCAGAACAAATTTTTGATTTTCCAGTAGTGAAAGCTACTCCTCGAGGCATTGGGGGTTTGGTCGATGTTGTGAGTAGCCCTATTTACACAACAGGCGTTGGTCTCGTGCTTTATGGCTACCAAAAGAGACAAACCATGCGTCCTAAGGGCAATGGCGTCTATTTTAAGGTAAAAGAGAAAATGCGAACTTGGCTTGAAGATGTTTTTTAATGGGAATAAGTTTTTTGGAGGTTTTTCATGTTTGAATTTGAAGAAGACTTAAGTGTCACGGCTAGAATTAAAGTTGTTGGTGTTGGCGGTGGCGGTGGTAACGCTATCAAAACTATGATGCGTGCACGGCTTGAAGGCATTGACTTTACAGTGATCAATACCGACATTCAGGCTCTTAAGCAAAATGAAGCTCCTACAAAGATACAAATTGGTGGCCAGCTCACCAAGGGATTAGGTGCGGGAGCCAATCCTAATATTGGTCGAGATGCTGCCATAGAAGATGTTAGCATGCTTCAAGAATCCCTCAAAGGCACTGACATGATTTTTATTACTGCTGGGATGGGCGGAGGAACAGGAACAGGGGCTGCCCCAGTTATTGCAAAAACAGCCAAAAAACTAGGCCTTCTCACAGTCGGTATTGTGACCAAGCCATTTTCTTTTGAAGGAAAGAAGCGCATGCGCCAAGCCGAAGAAGGCATCAAAGCACTTCAGGACGAAGTAGACACTCTGATTTGTATTCCAAATGACAATCTTTTAAATCTCGTAGATAAAAACACACCGATTGTTGATAGTTTTAAAATGGCTGATCATGTCCTCTTACAGGCCGTAAGAGGAATTTCAGATCTTATCACAACGCCAGGACTCATCAATCTTGATTTTGCAGATGTAAACACAATCATGAGAGCCGCTGGTGTTGCTCTTATGGGAACAGGTGTAGCGAGCGGCGAAAACAGAGCTCTCGAAGCAGCTCGTCTGGCCATCACATCACCTTTGCTCGAAAATATTTCTATCTCTGGAGCCACTGGATTGCTTCTAAACATCACTGGCTCTTCAAACATGACTTTGTTTGAAGTCAACGAAGCCTGTAAACTTATTCAGCAAGAAGCACATGAAAACGCCAATATTATTTTTGGATCAGTGATTGATGATAATATGTCTGATGAAATCTCAGTTACAGTTATAGCCACTGGTTTTGATAGCGAACACCTCAAAGCACTAGACAAAGAAACCTCTTCCAAATCACTTGATCAGGCAGGAAGTTGGTTAAATAAAAAAGTCAAAAAAACTTACACACCACAAGAAAAACCAAGTTTAGCAGAAGAGAAGAAAGAAAATGCCACATTAGAAGATGTGTTTTCTGGTTTTGAACAAGGGAATAACTCTTCAGAATCAGCCCGCAACGACATGATGACAGCTCTATCAAATAAAGACATCAGCACTTGGTCTGAGAGCCTAAATACTGCTGAACCAGAACCTAACACTCCCTCAAAAGAAATTTCTCTTTCTCTTAATGAAGGCTCCAACAACACCCAAAGGGCGTATCCTGCGGATCAAAATTTACAGGAAATCACTTCTGAAAACAGTAATGCGTTAACACATCAAGAAGCGGAGTGTAAAACCCAACTTTTTGGGAACCAAGAGGAATCTGGGAGCATTTTTCAGGGGAAAAAAGACATCTCAGCTTGGGGTGAATCCATTTCAGAAACTAAACAGCCTCGATCTAAACGCCCTACAGGAAACCCCTCTTCAAACACCCAAAATAATTCTCAACAGATAATTCATGAAGTAAATATTGATGGTGAATGGACAAGAAAACCAACAAAATTTAATCGTGAACAATCTGAGTTTAAGAAAACACTAAGAGAAATGAGCACCGTCAACACACAGGACGATGATGTTTATGACATCCCTGCTTTTATAAGACGGCGAGCGGATTAATTTATGAGAGCAAAAAAGAAACGACAAAAAAACAATGAAAACAACTTTTTTTCGGTAAAAAAAGAAATCTTAGCCCTTCTCCTCCTTTTGGTTGGGGCCTTTTATTACCTGTGTATCTTTAGTTATAATCCACTTGATCCCTCATTTTTTTCATCCGGCACTTACCATAACATAAACAACCTAGGTGGCGTTGCTGGATCACATATAGCAGGTGCTTTGTTCTTCTTATTTGGTGGTGGAGTTTACTTCTTGGGTCTCTACTTTATCATAAATTCCTTATTAGTGTTTACTAATCAAAGAACAAAACCCAGGCTTCTAGATTTTATCGTGTTTTTGGTTTGTATTTCGTTCATAGCTATTTTATTTCAGCTTATTTTTGTCGAATTTTCTTATGGCGAGCATAGCATCAATGCAGGAGGAACCATTGGCAAGTTATTAGCAGGGATTGGCAAGCAATACCTTGGAACTTGGGGTGTTTATCTCTTGGTTTGTTTTGGTGCAGCGCTTACTTTTATTCTAGCTACAAAATTGTCTGTTATTGAAGCCCTAAATTCTTCATCTGTCATATTGAGCAAAAGCCTGGGAACACTCAGCAACCAGATGATTGTTCACATTGTACGTTTCCACAAGTTTTTAGTAAGATATTTTGTAGCAAGAAAAGAAGCCAAACAGATTTTGGCCGCCAAAAAAAGAAAAGAAGCTGAAATCAAAGCCATAAAAATAGAAAAAGCTAAAAAACCAATTATTTCTGAAACCACAGTAAAATCAGAAAAGAAAATTACCGAATTTTTAAGCGATGACAAGGTTACAGAACCCCGAATTTTAGAACGTAAAGATCAAAAATTAAAATCATCAGTTAATCAAATGGAGTTACAAAACATTTCAGAAGGGTATCAACTCCCTCCCCTTGCTTTTTTAGACTACGATACAGCCAATAACGTAGAAATCGACGAAGACAGTCTAAAAATGAGTGCTCGAATTTTAGAAAGCAAGCTAAAGGATTTTGCTATTGATGGACATGTTACAGAAATTCACCCTGGTCCTATTATTACCATGTTTGAATTTCAACCAGCACCAGGTGTAAAACTGTCTCGTATTAACAGTCTTACAGATGACCTTTCTATGGCTATGGGAGGCCGGTCAGTCAGAATCGTTGCTCCCTTACCTAATAAAGCAGCTATTGGTATTGAAATTCCAAACCACTCACGCGAAACCGTTTGGCTCAAAGATGTGCTTGTTGATGAGAGATTTCAAAAAAGTGATAACAGACTCCAAATAGCTCTTGGCAAAAACATCGAAGGCATTCCTTTTGTAACTAATCTTCAAAAAATGCCTCATCTCCTTGTTGCTGGCTCTACTGGTTCTGGAAAATCTGTTTCTATCAATACAATGATTACCTCAATTCTTTACAAAGCCAGACCCGATGAAGTCCGGATGATTCTTATTGATCCTAAAATGATCGAGTTACAAATTTATGAAGGAATCCCTCACCTGCTTCTCCCTGTTGTCACCAGCCCTCAAAAAGCAAACCTAGCCTTGAAATGGGCTGTGCGCGAAATGGATAATCGCTACAGACTGCTTTCTGATCTTGGTGCTCGAAATCTTTCAGGATACAATAAAAAAATTGATGCTGGTGAACACAAAACAAAAAAACCAACCCAGCCTGGATTTGATGAGGATCCCATCGAACACACTGGCAGACTGCCATATATTGTTATCGTCATCGATGAATTTGCCGATCTCATGATGGCCTGTTCAAAAGAAGTTGAATACTCTGTTTGTCGTCTAGCACAAAAAGCACGCGCAGCAGGAATTCACGTCATACTAGCTACACAAAGACCTTCTGTTGATGTTATCACAGGGCTTATCAAGGCAAACTTTCCATCCCGTATTGCCTTTAGAGTCACATCGAAGCATGATGCCAGGACAATATTAGATGGCAATGGTGCTGAACATCTTTTAGGCATGGGGGACATGCTCTTTATGCCTCCTGGTAGCTCAAAGATGGTTAGGCTTCATGGAGCTTACATTTCAGAGGAAGAAATAGCACGCATTGTTGATTTTTTGAAAAAACAGGCCAAGCCCTGTTATCATGAAGAGATTCTTATTCAACCAGAAACGGGTCCTGACTCACTTTCGGCAGAAGATTTTGATGAATATTACGACCAAGCTGTACAAACTGTTTGTTCAAGTAAGCGTGTGAGTATTTCGAGCATTCAAAGACAATTTAGGATTGGTTATAATAGAGCTGCGAGAATTGTTGATCAAATGGAAGGTGAAGGAATTGTTTCTTCGCCAAATGGGCAAGGCCAGCGTGAAGTTCTAGCAAATTCCATCTAGAGATTCTTTTTCACAAATTTCTTTGATTTTTTGAAAGGCTTCTTTATCCATAGCAATGTCTGCTAAAGTGACTTCTTTTAGAAAAGATTCCATATTATTATTAAGATTTTTCCAGACAGGTGAAATGCCGCAAATTTCTTCAAAGTTACACCCTGTTTCAGAAGCGCACGTTGTAATTTCTAACTTAGTATCTAGTGCGCAAATAATATCATAAAAACTTACCTTTGCCATATCACAATTGAGCTTATAACCACCTTTTGGTCCCTGGACAGAAGTAATCAAGCCTGCTTTGACAAGCCTTGCCAAAATGAGAGTTAGAAAATTATAAGGGATACCAAATTTTTTTGAAATTTCTTTGGATGAAAGCATCCTATCTGGAAAAGAAGCAATTACAGTCATTGCTCTTAGGCCATAATCAATTTCGTTACTTACTTTCATAAGCCTTGCTTACCCCATTTACAAAATGTTCAATAACAAAAATTTAAATCATCTGCCCTAAATGTGCTGAAATCTATCTCAAATAATGATTGGAATGTCTACAGAAGAATTCTTTGACCTTTGACCTTTGACCTTTGACCTTTGACCCTTGACCTCTCATTTATATAATAACAATGGGCTCCACAGATGAGCTATCTTGTTCATTTTCTTCAGTTTCTAACTCTTCTGAAACAATGAGTGGCGCTGTGGTATTTTCTTCAGAAGAAAAAACACCTTCATAAGAAACCTCTCCCCCTAAAGCCGTCACAACATCAAAGGAAATAGAGCTGCCAGCCGATACTGGGGAAAGCTCAAATGAAATAAGATCAACTAATTCAACATAGTAGTCCTGTGGATTCAAATCATCGACCAAAATCTCCCCATTATATGTAATATCAACAAAAGCACCTGTTAAATCCTCTTCTGTTTCCCCAAAAACGGCTATGGGAATCTCAACTCGAGCTGAACCCTCTTCATCAATCTGTCTCAAAGTAATCGATGAAGCATCTGTGCTTTCTGTAAGGTCTTGAATCAATTCCTGCTCAGAACCACAAGCAAGAATGAATAAACAAGAGATGAAAACTGCTAGGTAACTATAATATTTTTTCATTTTATGACCCTTTCTAACTTATTGGATAAACACATCTTTTCATATGCTTTACTGGTTAATCATTTATCGTAATTAGCAATAGAAAGGTTGCTAAAAAAAACTCATTTTTTAAAAAAACCTCTTTCTTGTAAATGTTCTTTGGCCAAAGAATTCAGACCATCCTTTTTATTTAATAATTACAGCTGGTTGCCAGTTCCTGCCTTTGTAGAGCTCTTTTGAAAACCTTTAAAGCAGGTATAATAACTGTGACATTATGCCCCTGTTTGAATTTTCATTATCAAAATAATCTAAGTTTTGATAACCATTTGACATATGAACTTGATTTAGCATAGTTACGCAACCCGTTGATTCTGTTGTAAACAAACAGAATTCCTCCCTTTTCAATCATGAAAACGGAACGTTAATTACGATTTTTCTTAGCATCGAGGTTTTATATGGAAGCAGTTATTAAAGTAGATGGCAAACAATACCAGGTTTCAAAAGGTCAAAAATTAAAAGTGAGCCTTGCTAATGTTGAACAAGGAAAAGAACTTTCTTTTGATGCTCTCGCTCTTTTAGATGACAAATCAACTTTTGGCACACCTATTGTTAAAGGTGCCAAAGTTGTCGCCAAAGTACTCGACCAGTCAAAAGGCAAAAAAGTTATTGTTACAAAATACAAAAGACGAAAAGGCTACCTTAAAACCCAAGGCCATCGTCAACTTTTAACAGAATTAGAAATTACAGATATTAAGAAAAGCTAGCACTAGCTACTAGCAACAAAAAAAGGACTCACTATGGCACATAAAAAAGCAGGCGGATCAACCAGTAATGGCCGAAATTCACCAGGACAACGATTAGGAATCAAAAGATTTTCAGGACAATTTGTAAAAGCAGGAGAAATTATCGTTCGCCAAGTTGGCACAAAATTTCACCCAGGACAAAATGTGGGCCTTGGCAAAGATTATACGATTTTTTCATTAATTGATGGCAACGTTTCTTTCTCAGCCTATTCTAAAACAAAAAAGAAAGTAAATGTTCTCCCTCAAGCAACAGCATAAGTAATTTAAACAGATTTATGATTAACGCATCTTACTAAACCCTCCTCTGGAGGGTTTTTTTGTATTATGCGAAGCATAATTATATTAACAATTTCTCTGTAATATCATGAAATTCATCGACGAAGCCAAAATATCTATCGAAGCAGGTCACGGAGGAGCTGGTAGAGTTTCTTTTAGACGAGAAAAGTATATCCCACGAGGTGGTCCTGATGGGGGCGACGGTGGCAAAGGGGGAGACATTACCTTTAAAGCCACTCATAACATGTCTACCTTGCTTGATTTTAGATACAAAAGACATTTCAAAGCACACGCAGGAAAACCTGGTTTAGGTGCATGTAAAAATGGTCGCGCTGCTGCTGATCTTATTATACCTGTGCCAGTGGGAACGATTATTACCGAACAACAATCAAAAAACGTGCTCGCTGATTTTACGACTGATGGCCAAACTGCGATATTAGCAAATGGCGGTCGTGGGGGCAAAGGCAATACTTTCTTTGCAACCAGCACAAGACAAGCCCCTAGATTTTCTCAAGAAGGTGAAGAAGGAGAAAAAAAGGAAATTCATCTCGAACTAAAACTTTTAGCTGATGTAGGGCTAATAGGTGAACCAAACGCAGGAAAATCTACCTTTTTATCTGTTGTTTCAGATGCTCGACCCAAAGTGGCTGACTATCCATTCACTACATTGAAACCTCAATTAGGCGTGGTAAAGCATAAAGAAGCTGAGCCCTTTGTCATCACTGATCTTCCAGGTCTTATTAAGGGAGCTCATCAAGGCCGCGGCATGGGTGATAAGTTTTTAAAACATGCAGAACGCACAAAAGTTCTCATGCATATGGTGAGTCTTTCTCCTGAAGAAACCACAGAGCCTTTTGATCGCTATCAATTGATTGAAAACGAAATTTCATCCTATTTTAAAAAAGCACCTCAACACAAAATCGTTGTACTTACAAAAACCGATCTTGTAGATGAAAAAACCGTCCAAGACACGATAGCACAATTCAAGCAGGCAAGAGTAAAGACGCCACTTCTCACCCTGTCCGCTGTTACAGGTCAGAATATAGAAAAAGCTCTCGACCAATTAATTTTAGCCCTTAAAAACAAATGAAACCTGTATTAAATACAAAAAAACTCACTCGCGTTGTTATTAAAGTAGGCTCCAATGTTCTTACTGATGACAAAGGAATCCGCAAAAGTTATTTTAATGAACTAGCTGCCCAAATTAATTTTCTAGTCTCAAAAAACATTAAACCAGTCATTGTTTCTTCTGGAGCCATTGCCGCAGCCATGACACTCCTTGGAAAAAAAGAAAAACCTAAGACAATCCCTCAAAAACAAGCCTGTGCTGCCATTGGCCAACCTGTTCTCATGAGTCACTATACAAAACATTTGAATCGCTATAAACTAAATGTAGCGCAAATTCTTCTCACGCAGGATGGGCTGGAAAATCGTGCTCGTTTTATCAATGCCAAGCACGCGCTCAGCGAACTCATGGCAAAAAACGTTATTCCTATTATAAATGAGAACGATACAGTGACAGTTGATGAAATTAAGATAGGTGATAACGATCAACTCTCTGCTCATGTCGCTCATTTAATCGATGCAGACCTCCTTATCATGTTATCACATGTTGAAGGGCTTCTTGATAAAAATGCAAAACTTGTCAAAACCGTGAACCGCATAAATTCTACAATCGAATCACTGGTTTTTGTATCAAAAGATCATAAAACAGTTGGCGGGATGGCTACAAAACTTAAAGCTGCAAAAATCGCTAATTCTTTTGGCATTCCAGCTATCATAACCAGTGGTTTTAGAAAAAACATTCTTAAAGAAATTATTGGAAATAAAATACAAGGCACCCTTTTTATCCCCAGCCAAAAAGCACTTAATGCTCGCAAACACTGGATTGACCATGTTTCTAAGCCAAATGGCAGTCTCATTGTCGATAACGGAGCTAGCAAGGCGCTTACTCGAGGGAAGAAATCCCTGCTTGCTTCAGGAATTCATTCGATAAAAGGAAGGTTCAAGATAGGTGATTGTGTTAACATCAAAACAAGACATGGAAAAGTCCTTGGAAAAGGTCTTGCCAGTTATTCTAGCTCTGAGATTAATAAAATTAAAGGAAAGCGGTCTTCAGAAATCGACAAAATCTTAGGATACCGTTATGGAGACGAAGTAATTCATAGAGATGATATGGTGGTTAACTGAACCAACGAGCCTACGCTCCTACGCTTTAAATAATGTATAAATCGAAAATCATACAACTAGCAGAAAAATCAAAACAAGCCTCTCAGGAGATTTGTGCCTTGAGCACTAACGTAAAGAACAAGATTCTTAAAGACGTAGCGAAAGAGCTCATCAAAGAAAAAACAGCCATTATCAATGCCAATAAGAAAGATGTTAGGACTGCTAAAGCAAAAGGCTTGAGCGCTGCGATGATTGATCGTCTTGTTTTGAATGAAAAACGCATAAAAGAGATGAAAGAAGCGGTGCTCGACATTGTCAAATTACCTGATCCTGTCGGTGATATAATTGAAACGCGAAAGCGTCTAGGTTTAAATATCAAAAAAACGCGCATCCCTCTAGGAGTTGTCTGTATTATCTATGAATCCAGACCCAATGTCACCATCGATGCAGCTAGTCTCTGTTTTAAATCCGGAAATGCCGTAATTCTCCGTGGAGGCTCAGAGGCCTTTTATTCTAACGCTCTCTTAGTTAAGATATTTTCATCTGTTCTCAAAAAACACGGAATCAATTCAAACACTGTTTCGCTTGTACCCTACACTGAGCGCAAAGCCATGATCTCACTTCTTCAGCTTGATAAGCTTATTGATGTGGTTATTCCCCGAGGTGGAGAGAGTTTGATGAAGTTCATTGGTGATCACACAAGAATCCCTGTTATCAAGCACGATAAAGGGACGTGTAGTCTTTTTGTAGATGAATCAGCTGATACCGGAAAAGCCATTCGAATTATTGAAAATGCCAAGATCCAACGCCCTGGTGTGTGCAATGCGCTCGAAACATTATATGTGCACCGGAAAATAGCTAAAAAGATCTTGCCAGAACTTTGTGATATACTTGGGAGCAAAGGTGTAGAAATCAGAGGAGATGATAAGGCGCAAAAGATTGTTAAGAAAATAAAAAAGGCAAAAGAAATAGATTACAGCGAAGAATACTTGGATCTCATTTTGGCTATTAAAGTTGTGAAAGATGTTCACGAAGCCATTGGGTGTGTCATCAAATATTCTTCTGACCACACAGATGGCATTATTACAGAAAATAAAAAAAATGTGGCTCTTTTTGTAAAATCAATAAACTCTTCGTGTGTGACAGTGAACACATCGACAAGGTTTAATGATGGTGGACAATTGGGTTTAGGGGCTGAAATTGGGATTTCGACAACAAAGCTCCATGCATACGGTCCCATGGGCTTGAAAGAATTAACGACCTCGAAATACGTTGTAGATTCTGATTATATGATACGAAAATAAAACCCCGGGTAACCACAAGGGTTACCCCTACAAATGTAGGGGCGGGTCTTGTGCCCGCCCGAAACAATAAATATGACAACAAACAATTTACACAAAACCATTTTTGAATCCTGTGAAGACAGAAAAGGAGAAACCCCTCTCTTACTAGATCTTTCTGAAATCGAAAGCTATGCTGATCACATTATCGTAGTCTCGGGCACAAGTGATCGCCAGGTCAAGGCCATTGCAGACCATGTCTTAGACATGTGTTTTAAACAATGTTCAACTACTCCCCTAGGTGTCGAAGGTTATGAAACAGGCCTTTGGGTGCTCATTGATTTTGGACACGTGGTTTGTCATGTATTTCATTCAGAAGTGAGAGACGCCTATCACATCGAAGATATGTGGCCAAAAGTACGGCCAATTACAGAAGAGAGTGCTGATAGCTATTTTGTCGAAAAAAAGCCTCAAACACGTCTAAAGTCTAGTGTCTAGCGTACAACGTACAATGTAAAACAAAAAATCTATCGTCTATCGATTATCGTTTTCTTCCAACACACACGCCACTTCATGTTGTTCATTATATTTTTTAAGAGGGGGGTAGCTTATTATTAATAAAATCCCCTGGACACGACTGTGTCCATTTTTTTTGTTGCTCCAAAATATTTTTTCAAATTGTAAAACAACACCCTCTTCCTAAATACATCCCCGCCTGAATATCCCCCCCCACATTTGTGGGCGTTTTTTGCTCAAGCCTCACAACACAGCCTCATATCCCCCGATAAACTTATTTAGATAAAACAAACATCCGCATTAATTTATTTGGGGTTAACATGCATAATTATTCTTCAACTATTACATCATTTCAACAGCTTTCCTTAACATCATGGATGCAAAACAATGATTACATCTCTCCTTCATTAGGCGTAATGGACTACATGACAGGCAAAACGCTTTCATCAGGCGTTTACTCTTTAGCTTCTTCACAACTACACGATCTCAGTCTAATAGTTACAGGGACAACAAGATTAGGGCCTCCTCACTTAAAGCCTGTGGAGCAATTGCCCTCTGCGGGCCCTCAAAGAAGACACAGCCTCCCCCCCCGTCCTTGCCATCAACGCAGCACTTCTCTTTGTGCACAATATGCCAGAGGACACAAAGTCCGCGCCGTGATTTCACCAGAGACTGCGATTCCCTCTCACCTACATTATATACGCAGAAATGGAATCAACTCTGCTCATGACCTTAGGTTTGCCCTCTCTTATATTGATCATCTTCATCCAGCCTTCAAACAAATTACAGACACTGTTCGTCAAAGACATCAATCAGGTCATCTTAAAATTAGAATTGACCCCAAGCTTAAAAATCTTTCCTATGCAGAGAGTTCTTTTCAACAGCGAGTTGATCGCACAACAGAAATGTATGGAAATAAAATTGTCTTAGAAAGAGGCGCTTCAGTTTCTACTTTTTTTCATGAGATACTTCATACGCTCCCCCTAAGTATAGTAGAGCCTGTATTAAAAGCAGCGGGCTTTGAACACCCTTTTGTCTTTCCTGAAGTTAATCCTGAACACAGGTTTGCAGGCCTCCGTAATTCTATCCTCGAACATATGCGTCTTAATGAAGCCTTAAGCTTTGGCATTGGCACAATCAGTCACGAATTAGAAAGAGAAAAAGGAGTTACCCCTGTCTTTCAAAGTGCCATGGACCGGAATCTCGACAATGCATGGAAAACTGCTAGCTGGAAAGGGATCTACAACACATTTCCACAGTACCTCCCTCACTATGAAGACAGAGAAGGAGTTAATGCAACGCTTCTTGCCCTTGTTGTTAAAACCGAAGGTCGCACAACACTCACCTTTGATGAAGCAGAAACTCTTCTGAAGATTCAGGACGGAAAACTCTCTCCGACTGACTTTTTTCAATTTTTACAAAATTATATTAATCGCTATGTTGAATCCCATTCCCTGGAAGTTCATCCTGATTCTTATTCTCTGAATAATGTCGCTCGACGTATGGACGTAGCTTCTTCCTGGATAGAAGGAACAGCTCCAACTTCTATTAATGTATGGGTTCTTTTAAAAATAACTAGCGCTCTTGATTCTATTTTTGCCTCATTAGAAACATGGGGAAAGACAGATCTTCCGCAAATATCTAGACAGACAAAGGGAAACAAAGACCTTCAACCCCATGAAGTCCCTCCTGTCGAAACCCATGAAGACCGTCAGAGCTTATTTGCTTCCTATTCCCGTGTTGTTGACAGCATCCTTACTGACCCTCCCCCAGATTTATCTCGGGAAGAAATGGCTGCCATGATTTCTTACACTCGCATGCTCCCCCCTGAGCTAGCCAAAGAAATTGGCGAACTCAATCGAATAGTAAGCGCAAACTCAACAAAAGGAACTAAAGATTTAAGGGTTATTCAAGGGCTTATTCTTTATGATAAAGGTTTTGAAGATACCGGACAAGCTCTCATCACTCAAAATATAACAACAAAGATCTTTAAAAAGCTCATATCTACTATCCAGAAGACACTCAGTCCTGAACACTTTATGAACCTCTTAACTAACCAAAACAGAATCGCTGCTGAGGGACAAGCTCGTTTAGCCACATATTTTCAAACTGAGGCTTCGGGCCAATTTGACTGGGATTTTGTTGAGGAAGGATGGCAAGAAACCATGACTACCATGGCAGCACACCCAGATTTATTTGATTCAGGAACTTGGCACGAAATTGGGCTTTGGTTTTATGACAACATTGATGAAATTGACGTTTTTGTGGCCCAAGATGAAGGAATTTGTTCTTTTGAATTTTCTGAACTTTCGTCGATCAGAACAGAGCAAAGATTGATCCTAAAAGCCCTATCTGAACTTCGAGCTCAGACAGACCTTGATCCAAGAGTAAGGGAGCTTGCTGATAAAATGTGGGTATCACATCAAGAAAAAGCAAGCGCTGCTCTTAGAGCCTCTTTTGCTTGGGCAGAAAAAGCTGGGGACCCTCTTCTTTTAAGACATCTTGTATCTTCAATTCCAACAATTAGGCTTCTTTTTACTAATGAGGAAATTAGCGAATTACGACAAAATCTTCCTCCTGACTTCCAGACTGCATATCGCGGACCAAAGTGGCCACTCATGACGGTGGAAAGTGGCCAGTGATAT